>JAWKRP010000011.1:0-263826 GCA_041389565.1 Myxococcota bacterium | reverse complement strand
GAGCAGCGACGGCTTGCCCACCGCACACAGCTCCGCGAGCGTCGCCGAGCCCGCGCGACACACCACCAGATCCGCGGCCGCATAGGCGTCGGCCATGCGGTCTTCGTAGTCGACCAGCTTCACGCCCGGCGGCACCGTGCCGAGCGCCTGCTTCACCTCCTCGAAGTACCGCGGGCCCGTGAGGTGGAGCACCTGGAACGAACGCCCTTCGGCCTTCGCGACGCCCACCGCGAGCTCGTTCAGCATCGCCGCACCCAGCGACCCGCCCACGAAGCACACCACCGGACGATCAGGGTCGAGCCCGTACCGGGTTCGCGCCGCTGCGCGCTCCCCGTCGAGGATGCGGGGATTCACGGGCACCCCCACGAGCTCCTTGCGCACGGAGTCCGGGAACCGCGCGCGCGTCTTCTCGAACGTGAGCAGGATGAGCTGGGAGTACCGCCCACACAGCTCGTTCGCCTTTCCCGGCACCGCGTTCGCCTCGTGCACCACGCGCTTCGCACCGGTCAGCACGCCCGCGAGCACCGGGGGTGCCGAGATGTAGCCCCCCACCCCGAGCACGAGGTCGATGCCGTCGCTCTTCAGCAGCCGTCGCGACGCCAGGATGCTGAGGAACAGCCCCCACGCGAACCGGATCTTCCCGACGAGCCCGCCGCGCGGGTACTGCAGCGCGCGCACGGGCCGAAAGGTGTACCCGCGCTCCGGAGCCACGCGCCCCTCGAGCCGATCGGGGTCTCCGTAGTACACCACCTCGTGCCCCCGCGATCGGAGCTCGTCGCCGATCGCGATGGCCGGGTACACGTGTCCGCCGGTTCCGCCCCCAGCGAGCGCGATCCGTGCCATCAGCCCCTCCCCGACATCGCGAGCACCAGCGCATCCGCGCCGCCCACCATGCGCCGCACCAGCGTCGCTTCGGCGCACGCGCCATCGGGCCGCGCCACACGCGCCTCGATCACGGCATCCCCCGCGTCGGTCCGCCCCACGAGGGTCGTCGTCACCGTCACCTCCTCCATCGCGAGCACCCCGTTCTTGAATCGCACCTGCTCTGCCACGGGCACGAGCTCGATCGGGTCGAGCCCCGCACGGTGCAGCACACGGGAGATCGCTTCGTCGCAGAAGTCGACGTACGCCGGGTGGTTCGCGTGGTTCAGTGGGTCCATCCAGGTGAACCAGGCCGTGAACCGGAACGTGTGGGGCGGCGCGCCGTCGATCGCCTGGAAGCCCGGCAGCACGACCTGCTCGTCGGTCGGGTTCTCCACGAACGCGTCGAGCAGGCTGTCGGAGGCCCGCGCCGCGCGCATCTGGCCCCCGTCGGTGACCACGTGCACCCACTCCTGGATCGCGTCGGCCAGGGGCTCGCCCGCGACGCCCAGCCGGATCTGGCGCGTGCTGAACATGCCGCGCCGGAACCGCTCCACCCAGGTGCTCCCCTCGACGGCTTCTCCGAAGCGGGTCTCGCGGTGGTGAACGACCGTCATGGAGCGCACGACGAACGCGCACTCCTCGTCCTGGTACCGCGCGGGAGGCCAGCCCCGACGGGACGATCCGAGCACGGCGGCGTCCTGGAACGCGCGCCACACGTCGCCTGCGCGAGCGGCGTCGCGCACGCTGAACGCGTTTCGGGGGAGGGAGAGCGAGAAGGTCTCGAGGCTCAACGACGATTCCTGTTGCCGGGAGCCTTCAGCGAGCTGGGTCGCTGACGCCTCCCTGAATCCGGGTTCGGTGAGGGCGTGTATCCAACAAGTTAGGACGGCGCGATGGGCTCCCGGATCCTCCCCGCAGCGGCCGACGACCTGCGCCAGGCGATCAAAGAGTCCGGCGGGATGGAGGTGTTCGCCATCGGCGACACGGATGGGCGCTCGGTCACCTCGGTCACCATCACGTGCCGCGGCCAGGCCGACCGCGTGGTCGCCCTCCTCGACCGTCCTCGCGCCGGCCAGGTCGTCATCCACAACCACCCGTCCGGCGACCTCACGCCGTCCGATGCCGACATGCAGCTCGCCGGCCGGTACGGCGAGAACGGCGTCGGGGTCGTGATCGTCGACAACCGGGTCGAGAGCGCGAACTGGGTCGTGGAGCCGTACGTCGAGCAGCTCCACGCCCTCGATCCCGCGCGCGTGCGCGAGGTGTTCGAGCGCGCCCTCCCCACCGTCATGCCGGGATTCGAGCCGCGGCCCCAGCAGATCGAGATGGCGCTCCACGTCACGCGGTGCCTGAACGGCGCCCGCCCGCTCGTCATCGAAGCCGGCACCGGTACCGGGAAGAGCCTCGCCTACCTCGTCCCTGCCGCGCTGTGGGCCCTGCTGAACGACAAGAAGGTCGTGATCAGCACGTTCACCCGCACGCTCCAGAACCAGCTGCTCCAGTCCGACGTGCCCGTGCTCTCGCGCGCGGGCCTCGACGTGCGGGTCCAGCTCCTCCAGGGTCGCAACAACTACCTGTGTCGCCGGCGCCTCGGGATCGCGCGCGAAGAAGACCCCGAGGAGGCCCTCTTCGACACGCTCGCGGGCTGGTCCGACACCACGAGCGATGGCAGTCGGCTCGATCTCCCCGTCGACGTCGATGCGGTCACGTGGGAGCGCGTCCACTCCGACAGCGAGCTCACGCTGCGGGCGCGCTGTCCGCACTTCGGCACCTGCCACTGGTACGGCGCCCTGCGCCAGGCCGCCGCGGCCCACGTCGTCATCGTCAACCACGCCCTGCTGCTCGCGGATCTCTCGCTCCGCTCGGACATCGGGCGCGGCATCCTGCCCGCGTTCGATCGCCTCGTGCTCGACGAGGCCCACCACCTCGAGAACGCCGCCACGAGCGCAGCGAGCAACCGCCTCACCGCGGAGGCCGTGCGGCGCGCCGTCGCTCCGCTGGTCGATCACGGGAAGCGCCGCGGAGCGCTCGGGCGGGTCGCACGCGACCACCTCCGCCCGGGCAGCCGGCTCACGATGCAGCAGCAGGACGAGCTCGAGAAAGACCTGTTCGAGCTCGAAGGGCGAACCCTGTCGGTCGTGCGGGCCGCGGAGGACGCGCTCCAGAGCATGGCGGCGCTGCTCCCCGAGGATCGCAGCCCGGTGCGCATCGACGAGGCGTACGGTCGCAGCGAGGACTGGTCGCGGTGGATCACCCCCACCCTGCGCGAGCTCTCCATCGAGCTCGAGGCCACCGCCGAGCACCTCGGCGACGTGCTCGCCACGCTCGACGACGCCGAGCTCACGGAAGCCCAGCTCGAGCCCCGGATGGACCTCTCCCGCGCGAGACGGCGGCTCGAGACCCAGGTGGACGTGCTGCGCACGTTCGTCGCGCCTCCCGACGGGCATGCGCGGTGGTTCGAGGTCGCTTCGCGGAGAGACCCCGACTCCGCGGCCATCGTGTGGGCTCCCGTCGACATGGCGCCCACGCTCAGGCGCATCCTGTGGGGCCCGATGCGAGCCGTCGTCGCGACGAGCGCGACCCTCGCGGTCAGCGACAGCTTCCGACACTGGCGCACGCGCACCGGGGTCGACGCCGCCGACGAAGCCCAGTTCGCGTCGCCGTTCGACCACTTCCACCAGGCCCTGCTGGCGCTCCCCCGCGACCTCCCGGAGCCGAACACGCCCGCGTACCTCGACGACACGGCCCGCGCGGTCGTCCGGCTGGTGCAGCTGTCGGATGGGGGCGCGTTCGTCCTGTGCACGTCGTACGCCGCCGTGGCGGCCTACGCGACGGCCCTGCGCCGCGAGCCCGGTCGGCTGGTGCTCGCCCAGGGCGAGGCCGAGCGCAGCCAGCTGCTCGCCCGCTTCATGCGCAACCCGAGCGCGGTGCTCGTGGGCACCGACTCGTTCTGGGAGGGCGTCTCCGTGAAGGGACAGGGGCTCCGGCTCGTCGTGCTGCCGCGCATCCCGTTCCGCGTCCCGACCGACCCGCTGCACGCGGCCCGCCAGGAGCACCTCGTCGCGCGCGGGCTCGATCCGTTCCGCACCTACGAGCTGCCCGAGGCCGTGCTCAAGCTCCGCCAGGGCTACGGCCGGCTCATCCGCTCCCACACCGATCGCGGGGTGGTCGTGCTGCTCGACACCCGCGTGCACTCGCGAAGCTACGGCCGAACGATCCTGTCGGCGCTGCCTCCGGCGCGCCGCGTGAAGGGTCCCTCCAGTTGGGTCGAGGGCGAGATCCGAGCGTTCTTCCGGATGATCTCGGAGTCCATCACCGATCGCGGTCCTACCCGCTAAGGTGCCGGCCATGGGCGTTCGTATCGTCGGGACAGGCCTGTCCGTCCCAGACAGCATCCAGACCGCAGAAGAGCTCTCCCCGCTCGTCGGGCGCTCCCCCGAGTGGATCCGCAGCCGAACGGGCGTGGTCGAGCGCCGGGTCGCCAGCGAGCCGAGCTTCGTGTACGGGGCGCGGGCCGCACGCCAGGCCCTGGGCGACGGAGGCCCGCCGGATCTCGTGATCAACGCGTCCCTCACGCCCTATCAGCTCATCCCCGACACCTCGGTCTTCCTGATGCGCGAGCTCGGGTACGAGGGCATCCCGTCGTTCAGCGTGCACGCCACGTGCCTGTCGTTCCTGGTGGCCGTGGCGCACAGCGCGGTGCCCCTGCTCCAGTGCGGCACCTACCGCCGAATCCTCGTCGTCAGTGCCGAGATCGCCACGATCTCCCGAGACTTCGAGCACCCCGAGAGCGCCGTGCTGCTCGGGGATGGCGCCGGAGCCGCCGTGCTCGAGCGCCACGAGGGAACGTCCGGGCTCCTGGGGTTCGCGATGCGTACCGTGCCCAGCGGAGCCGAGCTGGCCGAGCTCCCCGGGTCGGGTACGCGCTACCCGCCCGAAGATCCCGAGACGCCTGCCGGGTCCACGAAGTTCCGCATGAACGGCCCGCGCATCTACCGCCTGGCGTCCGCGCACCTCCGTGCCGTGGTCGACGAGGTGCTCGAGCCGCACGGCCTCACGCCGGAGCAGGTCGACGTGTGCATCCCCCACCAGGCGTCCGGGCCTGCGCTCCAGGCCATGCGTGCCGCCAATGTCGCGGGGGGCAACCTGATCGACCTCATCCCGAGGTACGGCAACTGCATCGCCGCGGGCGTGCCCATGGCGCTGCACGAGGCCGTCACCACGGGGCGCGTGAAGCGTGGCGACAAGGTCCTGTTCGTCGGCACCGGCGCCGGCCTGCACTCCGCCGCCGCGCTCCTCGAGTACTGAACCGTGTGGTGGCTCGCGGCCGCCTGGTCGAGCTCCACGGCACCTCCCGGGGTGTCGCTCGTCGACCTCGTCGCGCGGCACCGGTCCGCCCTCGCAACCATCGATGCAGCGTCGTGCCAGCCCACCCTGCAGGCCTTCTTCGACGACCTGGAGGCCATCGACCCAGCGGCCGTCGACCGTTCCGAGGTGGCCGACCACGGAGCCCGGCTCATTGCCGACGTGTTCGCGTACCGGGTGGAGGTGCAGCACACCCTGCGCCGTCTGTACGACCACGGCGCGCTGACGCCGGGCTGCGTACAGGGCGCACGCCGAGCCGACCTCGCGGGCCGCTACCTGCAGGACGCCCTCTACCTGGAGCTCGGAGAAGCCGCGCCAGGCGAGTGGATCGTGGCTCCGGGCGTCGAGATGTCCGACCCCACGCGGGATCTGCGGTCCGGCGACGTCATCGTGTCGCGCGGAGCGGCGTTGTCGTCGGCGGGCATCGCGCACATGGGCCGCATCGACGGCCTGTTCAGCCACAACATGCTGGTCTGGCGCGACCCGCTCGGGGCCGGGCACACCGTCGAGGCGTACCTCGAGCAGGGAGCCCTCACCCAGTCCCTCGACGACTTCCTGCACCACGGGCTCGGGCGGATCGTGGTGCTGCGCTACCACGACCCCGCATTCGCAGAAGAGGCCGCCCGCCGGGCCTGGTCCCGCGTCCACGACGGGGAGCCGATGGACTACGACGCCGACTTCGACCCCGACGACCACGCGGCCCTGTTCTGCTCCGAGGTCGTGCCGTGGGCGTTCGTCGGCATGATGGACGACGGTCCGAGCGACCTCCCGTACGACCTCACGGTCTTCGACAAGGAGCACAACGCGGGGCTGTTCGACGCCATGGGCATCGAGGTCGACGTGACGAGCGCACCGGCCGACGTCCTGTTCGACCCGCGGTTCGAGATCGTCGCGGAGTGGCGCGACCTCGCGGAGCTCGAGCGGATGCGCCTCGACGACGTGGTGGTCGAGAGCCTGTTCCACTGGATGGAAGACCGCGGGTACCGCCTGCACTCCCCCGGATTCGACCGGTTCTTCGTGAAGTTCGGGCTCACCATGCGCCGCATGGGCTTCTTCCGGAAGCGCATCCATCCCCACGGCGACGTGCCGTTCCTCACGGCCTCCCTGTCCCTGCAGTACGCCGGTCTGGCGGTTCGCGAGGCCCTGACCGAAGCGCTCGAGGGTCGCGACACGCGCGAGATGACCTACCAGGATCTGCGAGACGTGCTCGAGTCCATCCGCGAAGCCGACCTCGCGACGTTCACGGCCGGCGGGAAGGCGCGCTTCCACGACCGCCTGCGGCCCGACTGACCCGCCTCAGAGGGCGTCGACGAGCCAGGGGCAGAGCACGAGCGGGTTGGCGCTGCCCTGCTCGTCGCGGATGCCGAGCGTGCGATCGACCTCGCGCTCATCGGGCGGATCGAACGACGACCAGCCCTGGAGCACCGACTTGTAGGCCGCATCGACCGTGTACCCGTACCGGAACCCGAAGTACAGGATGCTCCGGGCGACGTTCCCCTTGTGCACGTCGCGGGGCTCGAACACGGTGTTGCCGGACGCATCGGTGCCGAGCGTGCTCCCCCCACCCGACCAGGTCGACGACACGACCTCGCCGAAGGGGTAGCTCCCCCGCCGATTGTTGGGCTCGGCGTCGGTCGGGTACAGGTGGTGCAGATCACAGCGCGCGGGCACGGTGTCGGCGCCCTGGCTCTGCGGCCATGTGTGCTCGGTGTTGAACGTGCCGGGTGTGGTGGTGCCGTTCGGCATCGCGGTGACCCCGGTGTACACGCACTCCACGAGCCCGTCGGACGGCCGCGGGTCGAGCGTGTCGAACATGAAGATGCGCGCCACGCTGTAGTCCGTGCACGTCTGGCTGGCGGTCGCGGCCTGGAGCGCCGTGGCGAGCGGTGCGCCCGTCAGCCCCAGCGTGGACGCGTAGAAGCCCTCGTCGGCACAGAGCTGGCAGTCGAGCACGGTGTCGAGATCGGCGTCTTCGTCTCCTGGCGCCGCGAGGCCGTCGCACTGGTTGTCGAGGCCGTCGCAGAGCTCGGGCGCACCCGGGTAGACCGTGGGGTCGTTGTCGTCGCAGTCGCCGTTCGCAGGCGACACCCCGTCCCCGTCGACGTCGTTGGGGTCGACCGGATCGGTGTCGGTGTCGGCATCCGAGTCCGCGTCGGCGTCGGTATCCGTGTCGCTGTCGGCGTCTGCATCCGAGTCGGTGTCGGCGTCCGCATCCGTGTCGGTGTCGCTGTCCGCATCGCTGTCCGCATCCGTGTCGACATCCGCGTCGCTGTCGGCATCGGTGTCGGTGTCGGTGTCGGATTCGACGGGTGTGTCGGTGTCGTCCTTCGCGGGGCAGCCGAGGAGGACGAGCAGGGCGAGCAGGGTCGGTGAGGTGCGCATGGGGAACGATAGCCCGTCGTCAGGCGAGCTTCTCGAGCTTGTCGAGCCGTTCCCTGAGAGTGGCGTTCTGCTCGCGAAGAGCATCGAGCTCCCGGCGCAGGCCCGCGAGGCCCTCTTCGGAGGTGCGACCGCGCCGGATCTGCACCAGCGCCTCGTATGCGGTGCGTCGGGTGCGGCCGTCGGGAGCGGACCGGTGGACGCGGGAGAGCGGACCCGTGGCCCGCGTGTCGCCGAGGGTGGCGAGGGCGCCGATGGCCGCGAGCTGTGCCCGGAAGCCCGGCTCGTTCAGCATCTCGACGAGTCGCTCGAGGGCCGTGGTGCGGATCGCCTCGACGTGGTCGCCCAGCTCGCCCAGCGCCGTGGCCGCGGCGCCGCGGATGCGGTCGTCGTGGTGGGTGCGGGTGTGGTCGAGGAGGACCTCGAGGACCGACGGGTCGCGGGTGGAGGCGAGGCCCGAGAGCGCCCGCGTGGCGATGGTCTGCGCCCAGCTGTCCATCGTGAGGTAGGGCGTGAGCGCCTCGATGGCCCGCGCGTCGCGCGTGGACCCCAGCGCCTTGAGCGCGGCCCCGTGGAGCTGCCAGGTGGTGATGTCCTCCTCGAGCACGCCGAGCAGGGCCTCTGCGGCGTCGGCGTCGCGGAACCCCCCGAGGGCGGACGCGGCGGCACGACGGACGCGCGGGTCGGTGTCGGTCTGCAGCACGTCGATCACGGCATCGCGGTCGTTCGTGCCCCCACGCCGGGCCACGCGGCCCACGAGCTCGCTCCGCACGCCCCAGAACGGGTGGGCGGCCATCGCGTCGCGCACGGCGGCGACGGCCGGTGCGCTACCGTCTTCCAGGAGTGCACCGGCCGCGCGCACGGCGATGACGGGGTCGGCGTCGGTGAGCAGCCGCTCGAGCCACGCCCTCGGGCCCTTCCACGAGTGCGTGGCGAGCACGTTCAGGCCGGGGTCGACGCGGACCGTGAGCACCTTGCCCGACACCGGGATGGCCCAGGCACGCTCGCGCTCCTTCACGGGCAGCGTGATGGCCGTGCTGCCCTCGACCGTGAGGATCTCGAGACGCAGCGGGAACGCGTACGCCTCGGGCACGCCCTCGCCGGACTGGGTCTGCTTGATGTTGCACACCAGCAGGCCGTCGGACTCGGAGAACCGGAGCTCGAGCTCGGGGTGAGCCGGCGAGTGCACCCACTGGTGGAAGAAGCCGTCGAGGTTCTCGCCGGTGGTGCGCTCCATCGCGCGCTGGAAGTCGCGGGAGTGCGCGGTGTCGTGCGCGCGCTCGTGCAGGTAGCTCTTCACGCCCGCCCAGAAGGCGTCTTCACCGAGGATGCCGCGGAGCGTCCACAGGACGCAGGACCCCTTCTGGTAGAGGTGGCGGTCGAACACGTCGATCGGCTCGCGGAACTCGTAGCTCACGATGGCGCGCCGGTAGCGCGTGGCGAACTCCTCGAGGTACTCGCCCATCGTGTTGAAGCGGTACCACACCGCCTCGTCGGCATCGCGGTCGGAGTCCCACCACACCGACTCCATGAACGTGGCCCACGACTCGTTGAGCCAGCCCTGCGACCAGTCCTGGCACGTGACGAGGTCGCCGAACCACTGGTGGGCCAGCTCGTGGGACACGAGGCTGTCGGGATCCCACTCGAGCACGCCGAGCTCGTCGACGAGGAGCACGTCGGTCATCGTGGTGCACGCCACGTTCTCCATGCCGCCGAAGATGAAGTCGTGCACGACCACCTGGTCGTACCGCGGCCACGGGTAGTCGAAGCCGGTCTTCTGGGAGAACTCCTCGATCATCAGGGGCGTCTTGCCGAAGGCCCGCACGATGGCGTCTTCGCTGCCCGGGGGCACGAAGTACCGCACGGGACGGCCGCGCCACGAGGACTCCAGCCCTTCGAGCTCGGCGCAGACGGCCGTGAACAGGTAGGCCGGCATGGGCTCGCTCTGCTCGTACGTCGCCCAGGCGCGCCCGTTCTCCTCGCCGCTCGCGACGGGAGCGCCGTTCGACAGCAGCGTGAAACCCGCGGGCCCCTCGAGGCGGATCGACCACGGGTGCTTGGTGCCCGGGTGGTCGTGGCACGGGAACACGTAGTGGCCGTCTTCGTCCTGGCACTGCGTCCACGCCATGTGCTGGCGCTGGGGAGCGGCCGGCTTCGGACCCGTGAAGTACAGGCCGCACGACGGATCGGAGCCGCGCCAGGTCACGGCGAGGATCGTGGGCTGCGCCACCTGGATGTCGAGCGAGCCGTCTTCGTGCACGAACGGCAGCGCGTTCCCGTCGCCATCCGCGACCGACAGCACCTCGACCTCCTCGAGATCGAAGGAGGCCACGCCCCCATAGGTGGCCAGCGCCGACACGCGGATGCGGGCATCGCCCTCGAAGCGCCGCTCGACCGGGAACAGCCGCAGCGTGAGGTCGAGGTGCTCGATGCGAACGCGGCGGCTCGGCGCGTAGTGCGGCTTCACCCCGGGCTCTGCGAAGGGCATGACCCCACCCGTGGGGCGGGACATGGAAGTCAGGGAACTGGCCACGGGCACACCTCTGGAAGCGAAGCTATGCGAAGTAACCTCTCGCGGGCCCCCCGATCCAGTGGAGTTCCTCGTGCCACCCTGGGCAGCCTCCGACATCCCGGATCAATCGGGCCGCACGGCCGTGGTGACGGGCGCCAACAGCGGCATCGGGTACTGCGCCGCCCTCGAGCTCGCGCGGAGCCGGGCCCACGTCGTGCTCGCCACGCGCAGCCCCGAGCGTGGCTCCGAGGCCCTCCAGTCCATCCGCGCAGCCGTGCCCCACGCATCGGTCGAGCTCGCTTCGCTCGATCTGGCCGACCTCGACAGCGTGCGGTCCTTCGTGGAGGCCCTGCAGCACGAGCGGATCGACCTGCTGGTGAACAACGCCGGTGTGATGGCCCTGCCCTACCGGAAGACCGTCCAGGGCTTCGAGATGCAGCTCGGAACCAACCACCTCGGGCACTTCGCGCTCACGGGCCTGCTGCTCGGTCGGCTCGCACCCGATGCCCGCATCGTGAACGTCGCGTCGCACGCCCACCGGATCGGCGTCATGCGGTGGTCCGACCTCCAGTCCGAGCGGTTCTACCAGCGGTGGCTCGCGTACGGGCAGAGCAAGCTCGCCAACCTGCTGTTCACGTTCGAAGCGGCCCGTCGGCTCGCTCGCGCGGGGTCCGGCGTGCTCTCCGTCGCGTGCCACCCGGGGTTCAGCAGCACGCACCTGCTCCTGAAGGGCGCCGAGATGGACGGCAACCCCCTCAAGCGCTGGCTGTGGAGCGTGCCGAACCGCCTGGTCGCCCAGTCGTCCGAGATGGGCGCGCTGCCCACGCTCTACGCGGCCACGCACCCCGAAATCGTGTCCGGCGACTACACCGGTCCGCGCGGGCCCTTCGAGATCTGGGGCCATCCCCGCAAGGTCGGCAGCAACCGCGCCAGCCGCGACGAAGCGGCCGGGCAGCAGCTGTGGGAGGTCAGCGAAGCGCTCACGGGAGTGCGCTGGCTCGACTGATCTCCCCTCCTCGGGAGCCTCGAGCGCGCTCAGTCGTTCCGCATCAGCGCGGTGGCTTCTTCCACGAGCCCCTTCGAGCCGATCACGAGCGGCACACGGTCGTGCAGCGCGGTGGGGACGCGGTCGAGGATGCGCGTGCGCCCGTCGGTGGCCGCTCCACCGGCCGCCTCCGCGATGAACGCGAGCGGGAAGGCCTCGTACATGAGACGGAGCTTGCCCGACGGGTCTTTGGCGGTCGCCGGGTAGATGAACACGCCGCCCTTCAGCAGGTTGCGGTGGAAGTCGGCCACGAGCGAGCCGATGTAGCGGGACGTCATCTTCCGCTCCGGCTTGCGCATCGCCTCGATGAACGCGCGGGCGCCGGGCCCGAAGCGGTCCCAGTACACGTCGTTGATGCTGTAGATCGTGCCCGGATCCGGCGTGCGGATGTTCGGGTGCGACAGGAAGAACTCGCCCACGCCGGGGTCGAGCGTGAACCCGTGCACGCCGAACTCGGCGGCGACGATGAGCATCGTGCCCGACCCGTACACGAGGTAGCCCGCGCCCAGCATCTCGGTGCCCGGACGGAGCACGTCGTCGAGGTCGGCCTGGGTACCCTCTTCGCTCTTGCGGCGGAACACCCCGAAGATCGTGCCGATGGTGGCGTTCACGTCGATGTTGCTCGACCCGTCGAGGGGGTCGACCGTCACGACGTACCGACCGGAGTGCCACTTCCCGCCCACCTTCATGGGCTCCTCCTCCTCCTCGCTCACCACCATGCAGGTGTGGCCGCGGTGCTCGAGCGAGCGGAGGAACGTGGCGTTGGCGTACCGGTCGAGCTTCTGCACGAACTCGCCCTGGATGTTCACTTCGCCGGTCTCCCCGAGCAGACCTGCGAGACCCGCCCGGTTCACGCGCGCGCTGATCATCTTCCCGGCGAGCGCGATGCTCTGGATGAGGTTCACGAAGGTCCCGGTCGCCCCGGGATACTTGCGCATCGTCTCGATGAGGAAACGGTCGAGGGTGGTGCCTTCCTCGAACTGACGGTCTTCCATGCAGCCTCCGGTCGCCCCCGGTTAACCCGGTGCGATGGGCAGCCGCTGGGCCATCGGATGTGTACTCGCCGTCTTCGTCTATGTGTGGCGAGCGTGGCCGAGCCTGATGACGACCGTCGACGACGCCTGGATCTCCGCGAGGTACGCTGCGAATGCGGCCGCAGGTCACGGGCTCGTCTACAACGCCGGCGAGCCCCCGATCGAGGGGTTCACCAACCTCCTGTGGACGCTCTGGCTGGCCCTCGGTGTGCTCACGGGCCTCCGGCTCGACCAGTGGATGGTGGGCTCCGGGCTCGTGCTGGGCGGGCTCACGGTGGTGTTCGGGGGGCTCCTGGCCCGTGCGCTCGTCGACCGTGAGCACTGGTGGGTACCCGGCATCGCGTCGCTGCTCATCGCGCTCGACTCGCACCATGCGGTCGTGTCCACCAACGGCCTCGAGAGCGCGATGTTCGACGCGGCCGTGCTGGGCGCGGCGTGGGCGGTGCTCGCCTCCGGGGGGAGCCGTCCGGCGTGGCGGTGGCTCGCCGGGCTCTCAGTCGGCCTGCTCGGTGCCATCCGGCCCGAGGGCTTCGTGGTCGGCGCGGCGCTCGTGGCGCTGTCCGCGACCCCGGTCCTGCAGCGCACGCGATCCGTGAAAGAGTCGTTCCTTCATGATGTCCTGCCGGTCCTCGTCCCGTACGGCGCCCTCGGGATCGCGCTCGAGATCTGGCGCGTGACCACCTACGGCGCGTGGGTCCCGAACACCTTCGCCGCCAAGGCCAAGGGCGGCTGGTCGACGTTCATCGACTCCAACCTCGCCTACCTCAGCCCCGATGCCCCGTTCTGGATCGCGAGCGCCGTGCTCGGCGCGCTCGCGCTGATGGCGGGCTGGCGTGACGTGCGCCGGTGGGTGCTCGCCGGCGCCGCGCTGGCCGTCGTCGCCATCGCGTTCCGCGTCGAGCTGTGGATGCCCGGAGGGCGGCTGCTCGTGCCCGCGTTCCTCCTGTTCGCCGTGCTGGTCGCGTCCGCGGCGACCCATCGTTTCGGCGCCGTGGTGGCGGGTCTCGCGACGCTCGGTGCGCTGATCAGCCCGTTCACGTCGCTCGAGACGGTGGTGCGCCGCTACGATCGCGCGCACAGCGTGGTGATGTGGAACGGCACGGCCGTGGCCGCCATCCAGCTCGCGAAGCATGCGAAGCCGGGGTCGTGGCTCGCCATCCGGGATGCCGGCGTGCTCGCCCACTTCGTCGGTACCGACGTGTTGGTCGCCGAGCTGCACAACCGGGCGCTCACCCAGCTCCACCCCGATGGCGCGGACGCCGACACGTTCGCGTTCACCCCGGTCGACCCCGAGATCATCGTGCTCACCCAGGCCCGCGTCGACACCCCCACCATCCGGTACGGACGCGACCGCGCGGTGCTGGAGCGCACGACCGTGCCGTACCGCTACCTCGGCCGGGTGCACCAGCACTACCACCGCTACTACGACATCTACGTGCGTGAGGACAGCGGCATCCCCGACCTCCCGCCGAACGTCGTCGAGAACCACTCCGGGCCGCCCGCGCCGCGCGGCGCACGCCCGCGCACCCCGCTGCTGAAAGCCCCCATCGATCGATAGCGCCGATCGAAGCGTACCTTCGATCCGGCCCGCGACACCGGGCTTGTCGCGCGACGTCCCCGATCGGTACGGTGGCAGGGCCTCCCAGGCGCCCCTCCCCCGCTCCCGCCCCCTCCGCCCCCGCCTCGTCCATGAAGACCTACGCCTCGTTCGCCGCGAGCGCCGCCCACCTGGTCGGTGCCGCCGGAATCCTGCACGCCCTGTTCCTGTCCCCCACCACGTCCGCGATGGTGACGCCCGATCCCGACCTCGACCCCGCCCCGTCGAGCGTCGCGGACCTCGGGTCCGCCGAGCCCCCGTTCGAGATCGGCGCGCCACACCGCGTGGACTTCGAGCCTTCGGTCCCCTGGACCCCACCGACGTGGTTCCCCGCGGAAGGAGCCGACGCCCTCTGGGTGCTGCCCGAGCTCGACGGAGCCCCCACGCACGACCGCGGGCCCCGGGTCCGCGCGCGTGCCGCCATCGTCGCCGACCTCGACACGGGCGAGGTCCTCTGGGCCCAGCGCCCCGACGACGCCCTGCCCGTGGCCTCCCTGACGAAGACCGTCGCGGCGCTCGCCCTCGCGAGCACGGAGCCCGATCTGCAGCAGACGCTGTGTGTCACCGAAGACCTGTGGCCGTCCCGGAGCGGTGCCCGCAGCCGGTTCGTGACCGGGGCCTGCCACACGGGCTGGGAGTACCTCGGCGCCGCGCTCGTCGCGTCCGACAACCGCGGTGCGATGGGTCTCGCCGGGCTGTCGGGCCTCGAGTACCACGCGTTCGTCGAGCAGATGGAGACCGCGGGCGCGCAGCTCGGCTTGAAGGCCCGCTGGGCCGACCCCGCCGGGCTCGAGGACGAGAACCTCGCGAGCGCGCGCGACATGCTCAAGGCCATCGTGGCGGTGAGCGCGCACCCCGATCTGTCGCTCGCCGCGAGCGCGCGCACCTGGAAGATCGACCGCGACGACGGCCGGCGCTGGCTGAACACGACCAACCGCCTGATCGACCGCTGGGAGACCCTCGCCGCGAAGACCGGCTACACGTCCACGGCCCGCTACTGCTTCAGTCAGGTGGTGCAGACGCGTACTGGGCGCACGCTCGCGACGGTCGTGCTCGGCTCCCCCACGATGGCCAGCCGGTTCGCCGACAGCCGCGCGATGGTGGACTGGGCCGAGCGCCTGTAGCCTACTCCTCCGGGTCTCTCGCGACGTACCCGAGCGACTGGAGCTCCTCCTTCACGTCGTCGTTGGGCTCGATGTCCTTCGTGTGGGGGTACTTCGCGAACGCGGTGTCCATCTGGACGTGGAACGCGCTGAGGTCCGCGAGCAGTTTCTCGGACCGGGCGTCTTCCACGGGCACCAGCTCCGCGTCGCTCGTGTAGCAGGCCCGAGGGACCCGCCGGTTGCCCTCTCCGTCGATCACGTTCTCCCAGTCGTCGTGGCAGTGGCGGTCCGCGGTGTACACCCCACTGCGGCGCACGTCGTCGAACCACGTGTCGACGAAGGCCTGCTGGCGGTCGGTGTGGTCGGTCTCGCCGCGCACTGCCGCGGCCCACGAGCGCCCGTCGCCCGAGTAGCCCTGGACCCCGGCGAGGGCCGTGAGGGTGGGCATCACGTCGATCTGGGACGCGACGCCGGACACGCGATGCCCTTCCGCGACGCCCTGGCCCCACACGATCCAGGGCATGCGGACGGTGGCCGGGTACGTGAACCGGCCGTGGCCGTGGTCGTTGTACGACGGCTCGCCCAGGCCTTCGCCGTGGTCGCTGACCATCACGAAGATCGTGTTCTCGCGGGTGATCCCCTGGTGCGCCAGGCTGCCCTCGAGCACCTGCACCGACATGTCGAGCCGGTGCAGCATCGCGCGGTACTCGGCCACGGCGCGGCTGCCGCCGTCTTCGTAGGGCGCGACCTCGAGCGGCTTCACGGTGGACGGCCCGTGCGCGTCGGTGAACAGGAACTGCCCGTAGAACGGCCGCTCCGGGTCACGGAGCTCCGCGAGCATGGGCATCGCGCGACCCAGGAGCTGCCGGCCGTTCACCTTGCTGCGCCCGCCGAGACGCCACAGCTCGGTGCCCTCGAGGTAGCCCTCGAAGCCCTGCCCGAAGCCGAACACCTCGTTGAGGTTGGGGTTCGCGGTGACGCCGAACGTCTGGTAGCCGGCCTTCTCGAACAGCTCGGCGAGCGTGTCGACCTCGTCGGGCAGCACCCGTCGGCTCGGCAGCCCGCTCGGCTCGACCATCCCCACCTCGGCGGCATGGTGCCCGGTGACGATCGCGGTGGAGGCCGCCTTCGTCCACGGAGCCGCGGACACGCCGCTCTCGAACAGCACGCCCTCCTCGGCCCGCGAGGCCAGGAACGGCGTGGTGCGCGGGTGCCCGCCGTACGGCGTGACCTGGTCCGCGCGCATGGTGCAGCCGATGATCAGCACCACGTTCGGCGGACCTTTCGTGAGCGGCTGCCGAGCAGGGCCCGCCACGATGGGCGCTAGGGCCTTGGCCTCCACGGCCGCCCCGCCCTTGCCGGGCTTGCCCTTCGCCTTGCCGCGCTTCGCCTTCGCGGCCTTCATCTTGCCCTTGGCCTTCGCCCGCATCCGTGCGCCGGCGGCGGCCCGCTGTTGCGCCGCGCCCGGCGTGCGCGACGAAGACGCGACGTAGCGGGCGACTCCGTAGCCCCCGACCAGCAGCGCGAGAGCCACGAGGACCCCTGCGACCTGACGATTCATGGCTCCTCCTCGACCTGCACGTATCCGAGCGACCTGAGCTGGAGATCGAGGTCTGCGTCGACGTCGACCACCTCGCCCTCCAGCGCCCTGCGCGTCGTATCCGCTCGCCACCGGATCAGCTCCACCATCCGCGCGTCGTCGGTGGGCTCGAGGGGCTGGCGCTGATCGGGATCGGCGGTGCGGTCGTAGCAGCCCGGCACGAACCGCCCGGTGGGCGCGTCTGGATCGTCCATCGCGAACGACATCATGCAGGCGAGGTCGGTGCCGTACGACGCGGCGCGGTTGGCGGTCATGAACCAGGTGTCCGTGAACGCGCGCTCACGGCCGGTCGGGCTCGCTTCGCGCACAGGACCGGAGAGGTCGCGGGCCTCCCCTCCGACCGCCGACGGGAGCCCGGCGAGCCCGAGCAGAGTGGCGCCGATGTCGAGCTGCGACGCGACACCCGGAACCCGGCTCCCTGCGGGGATTCCGGGGCCCGAGGCCAGCCAGACCCCGTGCACGGCGGACGAATACAGGTACCGACCGTGGGACTTCCCGTGGTGCTCGGGCATCGAGAGCCCCTCGCCGTGGTCGCTCACGAACGCGAACACGGTGTGCTCCGGAGCGAGCCCGGCGGCGGGGAGCGCGTCGTACAGGGCGTGCACGGCATCGTCGAGGCCGCGCAGGCCGGTGCGGTAGCGCAGCACCTCCTCCGGGACGCCCGGCTCGAGGAACGGCTCGAGCTCCTCCGGCGTGGGGTCGAACGGCGCGTGGGCGTCGACGAGCATCACCTGCAGGAAGACGGGACGTTCGGGGTCGGGTCGGGTGTCGATCTGCTCGATCAGCTCGGGGAGCAGCCCGGTGCCGGAGATCTTCACCATGTTGTCGCGCCACAGCTCCCGCGGCTGGAGATACCGGTCGAAACCCTGCTCGAAGCCGAACGCCGCGTTCAGGTTCGGGTTGGCGGTCGCGCCGATGGTCGTGTACCCGGCGCTCCGGAAGCGCTCTGCGAGCGTGTCGATCGCACCCGGCAGCCTGCGGTCGTTCCGGGTGTCGCCGGGGTCGACCATGCCGAGCTCGAGCGCGTGGTGCCCGGTGACGATGGCGGCCGATGCGGCGCGCGTCCACGGTGCGGCCGTGATCGGGTCTTCGAGCAGCGCACCCCGCTCCGCGAGCGTGGCGAGGAACGGCGTGGTGCTCGCAGGGCCTCCGTACGGCGTCACCTGGTCGCGGCGCACCGTGCATCCGATCACGAGCACCACGTTCGGGGCGCCGGCCGGAGGGCTCGGGAGGGCCTGCACCCTCGGGTCGGTCACCACCGTGACGGGAACCGCGGGATCGCCGTGGGGCACCGGCCCCCGGCTCCACGAGAATCCGATGGCCGCTGCAGCCATCCCGGTGAGGAGACCCGCGACCGCGGGCACCAGCACACGACGGTTCATCGTCCCGTCCTATACACTCCCCACGGAGGAGACCGCATGATCTGGCTCACCGCGGCCTGGGCGCTCACGCCCGCGCCCCTCGACGTGAAGGACCGCCCGCTTCCCCTGTTCGACTCGGCCCTGCTGGTGTCCGTGAAGGGGGCGAGCGAGGTGCCCACCTGCGAAGCCGCGCGCGACGCCGTGCTGGCAAGAGCGCTCGAAGAAGGCGCGAAGACGGGCCACACCGAAGTGATCGGCATCTACGCGAAAGACCTGTCGGCCGCCCCCATCACCTCGCTCACCTGCAAGCAGACCGGCATCCCCGACGCCCCGAGCGGAGCCACGGCCAGCGCGGCCGTGCTGCTCGTGCGCCCCGGAAAGGACTTCCCGAGCACCGCCACCTCGCGACAGGCCCAGCTGGTCGGGCTCCTCACGGCGGTCCACCAGACTCCGGTCGAGGAGCTCGGTCTCGTGAAGGAAGACGGCAAGATCTGGGTCGACGCCGGCATCCGGGTCCACGAGCCGGTCCTGTCACCGAGCCTCGATCTGAACGGCCGCGCGGTCGACGTGCTCCAGGCCGAGGTCGTCCCCTGGGTGAGCCGCTGGTCTCCCCTGTCGGGCCAGGTCCCGGAGGTCGCGGGAGCCATCATCGCCGTCGACACGAAGTCCGAGGGCGAGAAGGGCAAGCGCAAGGAGCGCTTCCGCTACGTGGTCGACGCCGTCAACGCGGCCGCGTTCACGGTGGGCCGCCTCGCCGACCCCGACTGGACGGCCACGCTGATCGTCACCGTCGACGAGAACCCGAAGAAGCCCAATCCGCAGCGCGTGAACCTCGACGTCATGGGCGCGGCGGGGTCGGTGTCGACGGGCGGCGATCGCACGATCAGCGGCGACATCGACGACCTCGAAGACGAGTAGAGTCCGCGGAATTCAGGGAGGAGTCAGCGAGCCAGCTCGCTGAAGGCTCCCGGTCACGGGAATTCAATCGTTCCGCGGACGGTGCCGCGGAATCTCTTGACGGTCAAGACCCGTGAGCTCGCCGGCACGTCAGTGCAAAACCAGGTTTTAGGCGAGCCTACGGGGCTCCGTCAAGAGATTCACTGAGTACGATTCCGCAGGATGGAGGCCGCTTGTCGGCCGAATCCGGCGGAATTCACCGCTCGCAGGGCTCCCAGGTGACGAGCGGGACGTGTACCCGCCGCCCCTGGCACGGTTCGCGCTGCGCGGAGAACGGCACGCCGTAGGGGTCGCCCGTCGCAGCGATCCCCACCCGAACGCCCCACGACCATGGCCCCACCACGGCGTCCCCGGGGCGGATCTCCGCCGCGATGCGCTCGATCGCGGCGTTCTCGCGGACGGCACGGTCGCGCGTCGACACGGCGTGCTGGGCCCCGAGGCTGCACAGCGCGGCGATGGCGGCCCACCAGCGGCGGTCCACGGCGGTCGACGCGGCCGCCACGCACGGGAGGGCGAGGACCCAGTGACCGGGGACGTCCCCCGGCGCGAGCAGTCCGACGAGCGCGAGCGCATCGAGGGGTCGGAGGCCCCGCACGCCCATCGCGAGGGGCACGAGGACCCAGGTCACGTGGGTCCACGGGCTCGGCGCCCAGCCGCCGGTGACGACACCGCGGGTCCCCACCCACCAGTCCCCCGCCGACAGGACGGTCAGACCAGCGACGGCCACTGCGGGACCAACCCAGCGAAGATCTCGCTCCTTCATGACGATCCATGGGATGGCGGCCAGCGCCGTGGGCGAGACTGCAACCGCAGCACCGAGCGCCACCGCCGACGCGATCGCGTGCGGTCCGCACCCCACGGCGACGAGCGCGAGCCACACCGGATCGACCTCACCGAACGGCGCCCAGCCCACGACGAGCCCCGCCAGCAACCAGCCCGCGAGGCCCGGAGAGCCGTGCCGACCGAGGGTGGCTCCGAGCCTGCCGACCGCGAACGCACAGCACGCCGCGCTGAGGACATCGGCCGCCCCCTCCGGGAGTCCGATCGCGTGAAACATCATGAGGATCATGATGAATCCGGAATGCGTCCAGCGCTCGGCGAGCGCGCCGTCCGCAGCCTGGTCGAGGTACACCGCCGCGTCGCCGTTCACCGGCCCGGCGCCCGCGAGCGCCACACCCACCGCGAAGACGAGGAGCGCAGGCAGCCACGGCGAGCGCAGGAACGTCACGAAGCGCGGGCTTCCAGCCAGTCGAGCACGAGGGGCCAGACGAACTCGGGGGCGTCCTTGCCGAGGATGAGATCGACGTGGCCCCAGTGCACGCGGTGGTGGAAGGCGTCCATCACGACGAGCTGCTTGTCGTCGCTGCCGCTCGCATCGAAGCAGGCGCGCGCATCGGGCGGGCGCACGAGGGGGTCGGCGTCGCCCACGATCACGAGGAGCGGCACGTCGACCTCGCCGAACCGCTCGGTTCCCGGCACCGGCGCGCCGTTCGCCCACCGCGACATCTCGATCCACACCTCGACGCTGGTCCAGTCGAAGCCGATGGCGAGGCGCTCCTCCAGCAGGTCGCGCTCGAGCGACCCCGGCACCCATCCGGAGATCGGGAAGCCGTACCCCGCGATGTCGGTGATGGAGTACAGCCGGCCGAGCACCCGCCCGGCCCAGCCGGTGGACATCCGCACGGGCGTGGCGCGAAGGGCCTGCTCGGCAGCGAGGGTGGCCTTCCCCAGCAGGCGCAGCGTGGGGTTCCGTGTGGCGAAGGTGTAGATCCCTGCGATGGGCACGAGCCCCGCGAGCTCCACCCGGGACGCCGCACCGACGATCACGGCCCCGCCGAGCGAGTGGCCGATGCAGAACGGGGGCTGGTCACACGACTCGACCACGCGCACGAGATCGTCGATGTACTCGGTGAAGGCCGTGGCGTTCCCGCTTCCGAGCTCGCGTGACAGCCCGTGCCCACGCAGCTCCAGGGAGAGCACCTCGAACCCGGCGTCCGCGAGCGCCGCGACCATCGAGCGCCCGCTGATCCTCCAGGTGTAGCGGTTCTGCGCGAACCCGTGCACCAGGACGACGGGGGGACGGGTGGGCCCGCCCCGACGGACCGTACGCTCGACCGCCAGCGGTGGCCCCCCTTCGTCGAGGCACCGCCACTCCCGCTCGATCTCGACGAGTCGATCGCCGTGGACCACCTCGTCGCGCACCTCGGGAGGAGGAAGCCTCACCGGGCTTCCCACACGCGATACCGCCGGTTGTCGACCAGGAGGGCGACCTTCGAGAACGCGGCATCGAGCGCACGCTTCACCGGCGCGGTGGACGGGCAGACGAACGTGAGGCGCCCCCCCTTCGTGAGGCGCCCGGCCGCCTGCGTGATCAGGGCGTCCATCACGCTGAAGTCGGTGTCCTTCCCGGTGTGGAACGGCGGGTTGCTGACGATGTGGTCGAACGAGGCCTGCTGGACGGCCTGGAAGCCGTTCCCGACGACCCAGGTACCGGGCAGGCGGCTCGCGCAGCGCACGGCCCACGCGTCGATGTCGACCCCGGTCATCGTGCCTTCGCGCTCGCCGAGGAACGCCGCGACGGCGCCCGCACCACACCCGAAGTCGAGCACCGACGCACCCGGCTCGACCGTGAGGTGCTCGAGGAGCAGGCGGGTGCCGTCGTCGAGGCGCCCGTGCGCGAACACGCCGGGGAGCGTGTGGAACCTCACGGGGCGCCCCGCGACGGTGTCGCTGACCTCCACCGCGAAGTGGTCGAGCGTCGGGAGGTCGACGGGCTTCCGCCCGTGCGCCTGCATCACCCTGCAGTGACGCCGCGCATCCACGGATTCACTATGATCGAAGTACTCTTCGAGCTGCCTCGACGAGGACCGGATGCCTTCGTCGTTCGCGCCGTACAGCCACACCCGGCCGTCGGGCGCCAGGTGGCGTGCCGCGACCGCCAGCATGGCCCGCAGCGTGTCGCGCCCCTTGGGCAGGCGCATGCAGATCCGGTCGTACACGCCGGCCTCGGGCTCCGGAGTCGCGGTGCGACCGGGCTCCACCCAGCGATCCCACAGCGCGACCTCGAGGCCTGCCTCCGACAGGGCCCGTACGACCGCATCGGACGCGCCGACCGCGAGCACACGCCCGTCGATCCGCACGCCTTCCAGCGCGCTCACCATCACCTCAGACACCCGTTCGTTCCGCTCGCTCAAAACGACCCGTCTCCTCCCCAGGCCACGGAGACCGCGCCTGATTCCGCTCCTGTCACGAACGCCTCGTCGGCCCCGATGGCCAGATCGTTCCACGGACCACCGCCGAGCATGCCCCCGGCCAGCGCGACCCCGGTTCGGCTCCCGAACGCGCCCACGACGATGGCATCCGCCGAGAGCACGTCGACCTCCCCCGTCTGACCCGCCGAGAACACCGCTGTCCCTCCACTGTCCTCGGAAGCGCCCGGACCACCCACGATCACGTCGTCGAGCCCGTCTCCGTCGAGGTCGACGAGGGCCACCGAGGTCCCCAGCTCGTATCCCGTACGCCCCCGGATCACGAGGTCGGCGGAGGTCGCCAGGCGCTGCCCGGTGTGCGGCCCGAGGAAGAGGTATGCGGCACCCGCTTCGACGCCGGCGGCCCCATTGAAGGGTGCGCCCACCAGAACGTCGACCAGGCCGTCTCCGTTGGCATCCCCCACCGCGACGGACGCCCCGAACTGGTCGCGCGTGACCTCGCCCACCATCGACACCCCGGAGTCGGCCACGGTGGTTCCGGGAACGGTGGTGACGAGCCACACGGAGCCCGGGATGGGAAGCCCGACCGTGCTCCCGGGCTCGCCCACCCACAGGTCTCCGGCGCCGTCGCCATCGACGTCGGGGCTCGGCGCGAGGGCCTGACCGGCGCGCCCCCACTGGGTGCTGCCCCGCAGCCGGGCGAACTGCGCGAGGCTGTGGATGCCGGTGAGGCCGGACGGGACGAAGTACACAGCGCCCGAGTCGGTGCCGCCGAGATCGGAAGCCACGGCGCCGACGGCGATCCAGCCCACGCCGAGGTCGGCGTACGCGACGGCCCAGCCGGCGCGGTCGTTCGCGGCTTCGCCCTCGAGCACGAGGGTGGCGTCCCGCTCGTCCATCACGGGGCTGAACGGGGGCTCGAACCGCAACACGGCACCGCGCCACTGGAACGTCTCGCCCGACAGGCTGCCCACGAGCACTCCGCCGGGCGAAGGAGCGACGCTGAACCCGAACGAGCCCGAGCCGACGAGCAGTGTGTGGTCCTGGGCGAGGGTGCCGTCGCGCGGACGGGTGATGAGGTGCACGGCCCCGTTGCCGTCGTACCCGAGGTAGGCGCCCACCGCGAGGTCGTTGCGCCCGTCGCCATCGAGGTCGTCGACCACGGCCAGGGCCCGCCCGGTGCGATCTCCGGCCGCGAGCCCGGTGATGAGCGCGTCGAGGTCGTCGAAGTCCGACCGCCCCGAGAGCCCGCACTCCGGCCGCCCGTCGCAGTCGTCGTCGATGCCGTTCCCGCAGATGCGCTCCGCGAAAGGATTCACGGCCGCCCGATCGTCGTCGCAGTCGCCCTGACAGCTCGACCACCCGTCCCCGTCGGCGTCCTCCGCGGACCGGTTCGGGTCGGAATCGTCGCAGTCGTCGCCGCCGAATGCCATGGAGTCCGATCCGTCGTGGTCGGCGTCGAAATCGCTGCCTCCCCCACAGTCGGCGTCGATACCGTCGTACGGTGGGTCCGGCGCACCCGGGTAGACGTCCGGGGAGCGGTCGTCGCAGTCGAGATCCCCGTCCACGCCGTCGCCGTCGCCGTCCGTGAGGTCGGCGCCGGAGCAGTCCTGATCGATGCCGTCGTACGGCGTGTCGACCGCGCCGGGATGCACGAACGCATTGCGATCATCGCAGTCGCGTGGCGTGCGGTATCCGTCGCCGTCGAAGTCCTCGCCCCGCAGCGTTCCCGCGCACCCGAGCAGGGCGAGCGCGAGCGTCAATCGAGGTCGACCCGGAGGGGCTCGAGACCCCAGATACGGGTGGCGTACTCGCGAATCGACCGGTCGCTGCTGAACTTCCCCGACTTCGCGATGTTGATGCCCGCCGACCGGAGCCAGCGTGCGGGGTCGCCATAGGCGCGCTCGACCTCCTGCTGGGTGTCGACGTAGCTGTTGAAGTCCTGGCACACGAGGTACGGGTCTTCCTGGCGGAGATACCGGACGACCTCGCGATGCACGGAGGGGTCTTCGCGGTTGAAGTACCCCGCGAACAGGAGGTCGAGCGCGGCCTCGAGGTCGGGGCTGCGAGCGATCGCAGCTCCCGGCACGTAGCCGGCGCGCTTCACCTGGGTGACCTGCTCGGCATCGAGCCCGAACAGGAAGAAGTTCTCGTCTCCGACCTCTTCGCGGATCTCGATGTTGGCGCCGTCGAGCGTTCCGATGGTGAGCGCGCCGTTCATCTGGAACTTCATGTTCCCGGTGCCGCTCGCCTCCTTCCCGGCCATCGAGATCTGCTCGGAGAGGTCGGCCGCCGGGATCACGCGCTCCGCGAAGCTCACGTTGTAGTTCGGGAGGAACACGAGCGTGAGCATTTCCTTCATGTCGGGATCGTTGTTCACGACGGCCGCGACATCGTTGATGAGCTTGATGTGCTGCTTCGCGCGCGCATACCCGGGCGCGGCCTTCCCGCCGATGAGCACCGTGCGCGGCTGGATCTGCGCGCCTTCGAACTTCGCGCGCCGGTACAGGTGGACGACGTGGAGCGCACACATCAGCTGCCGCTTGTACTCGTGGATGCGCTTCACCTGGACGTCGAACAGGGTGTCGGGCGACACCACGACTCCCGTGAGGTTGCGCAACCAGTCCGCGAGCGCGGCCTTCTTGGAGCGCTTGATCGAGGCGAGCACGTCGAGGAAGCCCGCGTCGTCGACATGGGGCAGCAGGCCCTGGAGCTGGGCGAGATCGGTCACGAACCCGGACCCGATCCGCTCTTCGATGGCCGACGCGAGCGGGCGGTTGCACTGGAGCAGCCAGCGACGCGGCGTGACGCCGTTCGTGACGTTCGTGAAGCGATCGGGGAACATGCCCGCGAAGTCGGAGAGGGTGCGCTCCCGGAGCAGGCGGCTGTGGAGCTCGGCCACGCCGTTCACGGTATGCGCGCCGACCACCGAGAGGTGGGCCATGCGCACCTGACCGTCGCCCAGGATGGCCATCCGGTCTTCCTTCACCCGGTCGCCGCGCACGTGGAGGTGGGCGGTGGCGAGGAAGCGTCGATCGATCTCCGCGATGATCTGGAGGTGCCGCGGCAGGAGCTGCTGGAACAGGTCGGCCGGCCAGCGCTCGAGGGCCTCGGGGAGCAGGGTGTGGTTCGTGTAGGCGATGGTGCGCCGGGTGAGGTCCCACGCGCGGTCCCAGGAGAGGCCCTCGCGGTCCATCAGCACGCGCATCAGCTCGGCGACGGTGATGGCGGGGTGCGTGTCGTTCAGCTGGATCGCGACCTTCTCGGGGAAGGCGTCGAACGTGGCGTGGCTGGCCTTGTAGCGCCGCATGAGGTCGTGGATGCTGCACGCCACGAAGAAGTACTGCTGCTTCAGGCGCAGCTCCTTCCCTTCGACCGAGGTGTCCTTCGGGTAGAGCACCTTCGAGATCGACTCGGACAGGGCCTTCTGCTCGACCGCGCGGCGGTAGTCGCCATCGTTGAACACGGCGAGGTCGAACTCCTGGCTCGCGCGGGCGGACCACAGCCGCAGCGTGTTGACGGTGCGGTTGTGCTCACCGAATCCCGCGACGGGCGTGTCGAAGGGCACGCCGAGCACGCGCGTGGCGGGCGTCCACTGGACGCGGAACCGACCCTCGGAGTCGGCCCACTGGTCGACCCGGCCGCCGAACCCGACCTCGACGGTGTACTCGGGGCGCGCGATCTCCCAGGGATTCCCGTCGGAGAGCCACTCGTCGGGGTTCTCGACCTGCCAGCCGTTCTCGATGGTCTGCCGGAAGATCCCGAACTCGTAGCGGATGCCGTAGCCCATCGCGGGGTACTCGAGCGTCGCCGCAGACTCCATGAAGCAAGCCGCCAATCGGCCGAGACCTCCGTTCCCGAGACCGGGATCGGGCTCCTGCTCCAGCACGTCGCGGAGCGGCACCCCGTAGGCCTCGAGCCCGCGCTCGGCGGCTTCGTACAGCCCGAGGTCGAGCAGGTTGGCTTCGAGCTGACGCCCGAGGAGATACTCGGCCGACAGGTAGTACACGCGCTTCACGTCGCGCTCTTTGTAGAGTCGCTGCGTCCGCATCCAGCGGTGCACCAGGCGGTCGCGCGCGGCGTGCGCGAGGGCGTGGTTGAGGTCGAGCAGGGTGGCCGTCTCGGGCTCCTTGCTCCGCGTGAACTTGAGGTGATCCAGAACCGCCTGCTTCACGGTCTCCGGGCTCATCCCGGTGCGTTCGTCGCCCATCGCTCTCGCCTTGCTCACACGGACCTCCCCGCCTGGTCGACCGCTCCGCCGACCGGCCCCCTCCTATCCCGATCGGTCGGTTGACGCGGGATCCACGAGCCGGTGGGTCGCGAGCCCACCGAAGGTATGGGATCGAGCGCGCTCGACGACGTCGCCGCCCGGCTCCCCATGGAAAAGCACGCAGACCCGAAGCTTGCGGATCTCCCGGAAGCGAAATAGACAGAGCCGGACACGGAGGCCTCGCTTGGCAAAAGCGAAGAAGCAGGATGACAGCGGTTCCTCGGATGATTCCGCAGACCTCACCGAGGTGATCGTCGAAGCCATCCTGGGCATGGAGCCCGAAGGGGGTGCCCGCGGCCCCGAGCTCGCCCGACGACTCAAGGTGTCGCTCAGCCGCGTCCGTGCGGAGCTGAACACGCTCGAGTCCCTCGGCTGCATCTACCGAACCGGCGCCAAGCGCGGCACCCGCTGGTGGGTCGGCTGAGCCGATCACGTACCGTCCCTGCGAGCCCTCGGGACTCACGTACCGTCCCTGCGGGCCCGCAGGACTCCGAGCCCATCGATCTCGCCTCCGGCGCGCCGATGTCGGCCTACCAGGCGTACATCCACGAGCTCGAGGCCCAGAAGGGCTGGCTCGACGTCGACCTCGTGCACAACTGCTTCCTCATGGGCGAAGAGGTCGGTGAGCTGTTCAAGGCCATCCGTCGCCACGAGAAGCTGTTCGCCGACGGCCTGCCCGCCGACGACACCACCGAGGTGGCGCACGAGATCGTCGACGTGCTGAACTACCTCATCGCCATCGCGAACCGGCTCGATATCGACATCGAAGCTGCCTTCCGCGAGAAGAACGCTCAGAACCAGGGGCGGAGCTGGGGCTGACCCGCTCGACGCCCGCGAACCCCCGGAGTCGCATCATGCGCCTGCTGCCTTTCATCGCCCTCCTCGCCGTTGCCTGCAGCGGCGGTACGCCCACCGAGAACCCCGACGCCCCGAAGGAGGGAGTGGCCGGCTACGAGCCGTCGATCGAGGCTCCTGCCGATGTCGCGGCGCCGCCCGCCGATGCGCAGAAGACGGAGTCCGGGCTCGCCTACAAGGTGCTGATCCCGGGTGACGGCGGCGAGCATCCCGAAGACACGTCGAAGGTCACCGTGCACTACACCGGCTGGACCACCGACGGTCAGCGGTTCGACAGCTCCCGCGAGCGGAACTCGCCAGCGACGTTCGACGTCCGCGGGGTCATCGCCGGGTGGACCGAAGGGCTCAAGCTGATGACCAAGGGCGAGCACGTCCGGTTCTGGATCCCCGTCGAGCTCGCGTACAAGGGCCAGCCCGGCCGTCCCGAGGGGATGCTCGTGTTCGACGTCGAGCTCATCGACATCAAGACGCCCCCGAAGCCCCCCGAAGCCCCGCCCGATGTCGCCGCTCCGCCGGAAGACGCCACCACGACGGCCTCCGGGCTCGCGTACAAGGTGATCACGAAGGGCCCGGGCGGCGAGAAGCCCGGCCCGATGTCGATGGTCGGCGTCCACTACGCGGGCTGGCAGACGACGGGCACGAACTTCGACTTCTCGCGCAAGCGCGGGAAGCCCGCGAGCTTCGGGGTGGGCGGGGTCATCCCCGGCTGGACCGAAGGGCTGCAGCTCATGGAGACCGGCGACACCTTCCGGTTCTGGATCCCGCCGGCGCTCGCGTACGAGGGCAAGGGCGGTCCGCAGGGCATGCTCGTGTTCGACGTGGAGCTGCTCGCGGTCGAGTCCGCGCCCGACCAGTGGGAAGCGCCTGCCGACGCCAAGGCCGAGGAATCGGGCCTCAAGTGGAAGCTGCTCTCCGCCCCCGCGGGCACCGAGAAGCACGCCGTGAAGGGCAAGCCGGTCGAAGCGAACTGGCTCGGCTGGATCGCCGAGAGCAAGACGGGCTTCGACAGCAACCTCGGCGACGTGCCGCAGGATCCCGAGCGTCAGCGCATGTCGATCGAAGGCCTGCAGGAGGCCCTCACCCTGCTGAACGAAGGCGAGCGGGGCCGGTTCTGGATTCCCGAGAACCTCGCGTTCAAGGGTCGCCCGCGCACTCCGCCGGGCGCCCTGGTCTACGACGTGGAGCTCGTGAAGGCCGAGGCGAAGGCCGAGTAGCTCGGTCGGTGAGTCGCGAGGGCCCGCAGCGACGGTGCGTGAGTCGCGAGGGCCCGCAGCGACGGTGCGTGAGTCGCGAGGGCCCGCAGCGACGGTGCGTGAGTCGCGAGGGCCTACGAGACGCCGAGCAGCTCGACCTCGAACACGAGCGTGCTGCCCGGGGGGATTGCGCCCGGGAAGCCCCGATCGCCGTACGCGAGCTCGGGCGGGATCGTGAGCTTCACCTTCCCGCCGACCTTCATGCCGGCCACGCCCTGGTCCCAGCCTGCGATGACCTGACCGCGACCCAGCTCGAACTGGAACGGCTGACCACGGTCGACAGAGCTGTCGAACTTCGTGCCGTTCGTCAGCCAGCCCGTGTAGTGCACCTTCACGCGGTGGCCCTTGGCCGCGATGGGGCCCGACCCCTCCGCCAGGACTTCGATCTGCAGACCCATCTTCACCCTCCCCGGCGCTCGGCCAGAAGCTCGTTCACCCGGCGAGCATCGGCCCGTCCCTGGGTGCGTTTCATGACCTGACCGACGAAGAAGCCCGCCAGTCGGTCTTTTCCACCCCGCCAGGCCTCGGCCTCGGTCGGGTTCTCGGCGATCACCGCGTCGACGATGCCCACGAGCGCGCGGTCGTCGTCGATCGGGCGCCAGCCGCGGGAATCCACGATGGCGTCGGGGTCTCCGCCCTCCTCCATCAGCACGGCCAGCACGTCGCGGGCGATGCGGTTGGTGATCGTGCCGTCTTCCGCGAGGGTGACGAGACGCCCGAGGGCCGCGATCGTGAGCGCGCCCGTGTCGGACTGGCCGATCCCGTGCACCACCCACCGCGCGACCCCGCCCGGATGGGCGTGCCCGGCCGCGGCCTTCTCGAACAGGCCGGCGAGTCGGGCGTCATCGGCGAGCACGCTCGCTTCCTCCTCGCCCACTCCCCTCGCCACGAGCGCGGCGATGGCCGCGAGCTCGGCGTCGGTGCGCACGCGCTCCGTGACGGCCGGCTCCGAGGCTCGCGGGGACGGCACGGACGCCGGCTCAGCGGGCTCCGACGCCGCGACGACCTTCTGCCACGAGTCCTTGAGCTCCACGATGCGCTTGAAGGCCGGTGCGCCGGGCGTGCTCGCATGCGGGTCGGCGTAGAAGTACCCCGTGCGCTCGAGCTGCACGCGGTCGCCGGGGGCGGTCTCGAGCAGCGCGGGCTCCACGATGGCCCGCACCACGCGCAGGCTGTTCGGGTTCAGCGCGGCCCGCCAGTCTTCGACCTGATCCGGGAACTCGGCATCGAACAGCCGCTCGTACAGCTTCATGTCGACGGGCTTCCCCTCGGTCGCGCTGACCCAGTGGATGGTGCCCGGCACCTTGCGCCCGTCGGGCGACACGCCGCCGCGGGACGCCGGATCGTAGGTGCACTCGAGCCGGATCACGGCGCCCGAGGCGTCCTTCACGACGTTCGTGCACGTGACGAGGTACCCGTACCGCAGCCGCACCTCGCGGCCCGGAGCGAGCCGGCGGAAGCCCTTGACGGGCGCCTCCATGAAGTCGTCGCGCTCGATCACCAGCTGGCCCGTGAACGGGACGCGGCGCGTGCCTTCCAGCGGGACGTCGTGCGGGTACAGGCTCGCGTCGAGCCAGTCGACCTGCCCTTCCGGCCAGTTCGTGATCACGACCTCGAGCGGGTCGAGCACCGCCATGAGGCGCGGCACCCGCGGGTTCAGGAAGTCGCGGATGGCGTTGTCGAGCAGCACGGTGTCGACCACGCTGTTCGTCTTCGCGACCCCCACCCGCTCCACGAAGCTCCGGATGGCCTCGGGCGGGATGCCCTTGTTCCGCATGCCGCGCAGCGTGGGCATGCGCGGGTCGTCCCAGCCCTCGACGAGCCCGTCTTCGACGCACTTCCGGAGCTTGCGCTTGCTCATCATCGTGTACGGCAGGTTCAGCCGCGCCATCTCGTACTGGTGCGGGCGGGGCTCCGTGAACCCGACGAGATCGAGGAACAGGTCGTACAGCGCGCGGTTGTTGTCGAACTCGAGCGTGCAGATCGAGTGCGAGATGTTCTCGATCGCGTCGGACAGCCCGTGGGCGTAGTCGTACATCGGGTAGATGTGCCAGGCATCGCCCGTGCGGTCGTGGTGGCGGTGCAGGATGCGGTACATCAGCGGATCGCGCATCTTCATGTTCGGATGCGCCATGTCGCCCTTCGCACGCAGCACGTGCGCGCCTTCGGGGAACTTCCCGGTGCGCATGCCGTCGAGCAGCTCGAGGCTCTCGTCGACCGGACGCTCCCGATACGGGCTCGGGCGGCCCGCTTCCGTCACCGTGCCGCGGTACTCGCGGATCTGCTCCTCCGACAGGCTGTCGACGTACGCCTTGCCCTCCTTCACCAGCCGCACGGCCCACTCGTAGAGCTGCGGAAAGTAGTCGGACGCGTAGTAGAGGTGCTCGCCCCAGTCGAACCCGAGCCAGCGGATGTCCTCCATGATGCCTTCCGCGAACTCCGGATCCTCCGCGACGGGGTTCGTGTCGTCGAACCGGAGGTGGCACCGCCCGCCGTACTGGGCGGCCGTTCCGAAGTCGACGCAGATGGCCTTCGCGTGGCCGACGTGCAGGTAGCCGTTCGGCTCCGGCGGAAAGCGCGTGATGATCGTGTCGTAGCGCCCCTCTTCCAGGTGCTGCTCCACGATGGTCCGGATGAAGTTGGAGCCTTCCTCTTCCACGGTCTCCTCCCGGCGGGTCCGGTAACTCGCGCAGCGCGAGCGCGTTATGCAAGCCGGCCAAGCCACGTGCGACCACGTCGCGTCGCACCCGAGGAGCCCATGAGCAAAGACGAGTACGAGAGCGCGCTCGAGCGGATGCGCGCCCTGGACGTCGAGGACCGCAAGCGGGTGTTCGCCACCCTGCGTCGCGAGCGCCAGGTCGTCGAAGAAGAGCAGCGCGAGGAGCTCAAGCTCCTGCCGAACTCGCACTGGAGCAAGGCCCACGTCCTGCGGCGCATCCCGAACCCCACGGGCGAGGCGTACGAGCAGAAGATCCTGATGCCCGAGTTCACGTTCGTGGGCACGGCGAACCAGCCCGACTTCGGCGAGGTCCTGCTCACGTTCTACCCGAGCCGGTGGACCATCGAGCTCAAGAGCCTCAAGCAGTACAAGGATGCGTTCCGCGACTCGATGGCGAGCTACGAGCGCCTCGCGAACGTCATGTACGAAGACCTCATGGCGGTCTACGAGCCCACGCGGCTGCGCGTGATGATGCGTCTGCGTCCGCGCGGCGGCATCTCGAGCTGCCTCACGATCGACAGCGACTGGACCATCCGCGGCGGGAAGGAGCTGTTCTCCGACTGGCAGAACAACACCGACCGCTTCGGGTTCGAGGTCAGCGGAGCCGTTCGCCTGTAGCGCCCGTCAGAGGCGGGCGGCGAGCGCGTCTGGGGTCCGGAAGCCCGCCATCACGGGCTCTCCGGAGACCTCGATCACCGGACGCCGGATGAGCATGGCGTCTTCCGTGAACCGCGCGGCCCACTCGGCGTCGCTCCACTCCTTCTTCGCGTCGGGCAGCGCGCGGTACGCCTGACCGCTCGTGTTGCGAAGCGCCGCCGCTCCGAGCGCATCCACCCAGCGCGCGATCCGGTCGGCGCCCACCGGCGTCTCGCGGAAGTCGACGAACGTGTGCGGAGCGCCACGGGCATCCAGCCACTTCCTGGCCTTCTTCACCGTAGCGCAGCTCGGGATTCCGTAGACCGTGACGAGGGAATTCTGTTGGGGCACAACCGCCTCCGATGCATCCGGGTTAGAAGCGCGGCCTCAGGTAACCCGCGGGGAGAGAGCCTCATGGCGCCGTCGACATTGGTGATGATCATGGCGGGCGGAAAGGGCAGCCGGCTCGGGCCGCTCACGACGCACCGCGCCAAGCCGGCCATGCCGTTCGGCGGGCGCTACCGGATCATCGACTTCGTGCTGTCGAACTTCGTGAACTCCGGGTACCGCCAGATCTACGTGCTCACGCAGTACATGGCGTCGAGCCTCATCAAGCACCTCAACCGGAACTGGCACCTCTCGGGCGTCGGCGAGTTCATCGAAGAGGTGCCCGCGCAGATGCGAACCGGCGAGAACTGGTACCTCGGCACGGCCGACGCCGTGTACCAGAACCTCAACCTCATCCGCGACTCCCGCGCGAACACCGTGGCCATCTTCGGGGGCGACCACGTCTACAAGATCGACGTCTCGCAGTTCGAGGCCGCGCACCATCGCCTGAACGCCGACCTCACGATCGCGGCCTTCCCCGTGCCGCGGTCGGAGGCCACCGAGTTCGGCGTCATCCAGATCGACGACACGGGCCGCGTGACGGGCTTCCAGGAGAAGCCGAGCGACCCCACGCCGATTCCGGGCCGTCCGGATTGGTGTCTCGTGAGCATGGGCAACTACATGTTCAAGCGCGACCTGCTCGAGGAGCTCCTGATCGAAGACGCGCACGACCCCGAGAGCAAGAAGGACTTCGGGAAGAACATCATCCCGACGCTCCTGAAGTCCGGCGGCCGCATCTTCATCTACGACTTCACCGAGAACGAGATCGTGGGCGAGCCCACCGGAGCTCCGGCCTACTGGCGGGATGTCGGCACCATCGGGTCGTACTTCCGCGCGAACATGGAGCTGCGCAGCGCCCTCCCCTCGCTCAACCTCTACAACCGCCAGTGGCGCATCCGCACCGCTCAGCGCGACTACCCTCCCGCGCGGTTCGTGCGGCACGAGGGCGGGCGACCCGTCGATGTCGTCGACTCGCTCGTGTGCGAGGGCAGCATCGTCCAGAGCGCCGCCCTGAAGGAGGTCATGCTCGGGTACGACTGCTTCGTGCACGCCGGCGCGCGCATCCACGACAGCATCCTGCTCTCGGGCTGCGACGTGGGCGAAGACGTGCACCTGAGCGGTGTCCTGTGCGACAAGAACTGCTCGTTCGAGCGGGGGGTGCGCGTCGGCATCGATCCCGAGGAGGATCGAGCGCGATTCCCGTTCATCACCGAAGAGGGTATCGTGGTGCTGCCGAAGGGCACGCGCGTCCCGCGAACCGGCCCGCTCATCTTCGCGTACGACATCGGGCCGCTCCTCGAGAAAGACCCAGCGACGCGAGAAGCCATGATGGCGTTCGCCGGCAACTACTCCTTCTCCGAAACCGACCGGCACAGCTACCGCTCACGCGGTCCCCGGTCCCGAATCGTCTCTCTCGACAAGAGCAACCCGAGCTAGATCGCATGAAAGTCCTCGTCGGCGTCGACCTCACCGTCCAGGGTCACGACTGGCTGCTCGACCGGGCCTCCCGGTTCGCAGCCGTGCTCGGAGCCACGGTCGACCTCGTGTTCGTCGCATCCACGGTCACGAAGGAGCAGGATGCCCTGCTCGGAGGCCTGCTCACGCTGCTCCCCGAGGCCGTGCGTGGCGTCGGCCGCGTGGAGGCGGGCGATCCGGCGGAGACCCTCGTGGCGCTCACCCGCGAGTACGACGCCCTGATCGTCGGTCCGCGTGAGCCGGCGATGGTCCAGCGATGGCTGCTCGGGCCCATGGCCGTGCGCGTGCTCCGCCGCTCCGTCTGCCCCATCCTCGTGCCTCGCGGCGAGCGCTCCCCCACCGACCACCCGCGGATGCTGGCCGGTCTCGACGTGAACGGCGGGGCGCTCCAGGAGGTCCTCACCTTCTCGAAGACCTGGGTGGAGCGTCTGAAGGGCACGCTCGACTGCGTCTACGCCATCCCCGAGCACCTCCCGCCCATCGCCAACAAGGCCGTGCGCGAAGAAGCCGAGCGCGAGTGGATGAAGGGCCACGAGCCCGAGCGCCACAAGCTCGAAGCCCTCCTGGTCGAGGTCCCCGAGGCCCATCGGGGCCAGGCGGTGCTACGCGCGGGCGAGCCCGAAGACGTGCTGCTCCAGCTCTCGAAAGACTACGACGTCGTGCTCGTCGGCAACCGGGGCCGCACCGGGATCAGCCGATTGATCATGGGGAATGTGGCGAACCACATCGTGCGCACCGCCCACTGCGACGTCCTCGTCCTCCCGACCGCCGCCCTGCTCGATCCCGCCTGACTCACGAACTCACGGACCGTCCCTGCGAGCCCTCGGGACTCACGGACCGTCCCTGCGAGCCCTCGGGACTCACTGACCGGCGCCGCGGATCCCCATCGGCAGCGCGAACACCCGGCCCTGATCGCGGTCCGCGACGTACAGCGTCTCTGGGTCCCAGCCGCCCACTCCCGAGCCCCACCGCAGGTTCGGGATCCACGAGCTCGGGAGGTCCATCACCCGCTCCACGCCCGTTCCGCTGGGCGGGATGCGCCACACCGTGCCGTCGATGTACTCGGTGATGTAGATGTTGCCGCAGGCGTCGGCTTCGATGCCGTCGAAGTCCCCACCGCCGGGCGCCTGCACGAGCTGGCGCTGCTCCCACGTGTCGGGACCGGTGCGCTCGACCGCGTACACGCGCCCCGAGCCGAAGCTGCCCACGTAGACGGTCTGCTCGTCGGGCGAGAGGACCACGCCGTTCGGCGCGTTGAGGTTCGTCGCGATCACCGTGGCCTCGCCGGTCGTGCTGTCGACCCGACGCAAGCGACCCGCGTTCTGCTCGGCCACGTACACGAAGCCCTCGGAGTCGACATCCGCCCCGTTCGGGTAGGCCATGCCGGACAGCAGAGTGACCTTTGCGCCCGTCGCAGCGGCCACGCGCACCAGGCTGTTCGCGAACACGTCGCACACGACGAAGTCACCGTCGGGCAGGCGGCGCGTACAAGCGGCGTTGTTCGAGACGTTCGGCGCGATGAGCGACACCGTGGTGTCCATCTGGATGCCGACCAGGTTCCCGTTCGTCGACCGGATACTGACGTGGTTCCCGTTCAGGTCGAAGTCGAAGTCTTCGGCGTACGTGAAGCCCGACAGCGTGTCGAAGGCCGTGGGGAGCTCCGGCAGCACGGAGCAGTCGAGCACGGGCGCCGTATCGGCCGTGGGCACCACGGGCCCGGTGTCCCCCGTGGGCACGGGCTCCACCGGAGGCGTCGGAACGGGTGTGGGGGGCGCCTTGCACGCCATCAGGACCGACCACCACAGCATCACGGCACTCCCACCGAAGACGTCAGCGTGTAGGGCGTCGAGCAGCCCGTGGACACGCCGAACTGGCGCACCTCGAGCACCACGTCGCGCGCGACCGACCCCGAGTTCGTGAACGCCACCTGCTCGACATCGTCGACCGTCGCGGACCCGTCGAGCTGCACGCCGTTCGTGTCGAGCAAGCGCAGGTCGAGGTCTCCGAGCGCGTGCAGGAACGTGATGGACGCCGAGATCTGCTGGCCCGGCGCCACGGATCCGAGCGCCAGGTAGTCGAGCTCGGCGTCGTCCACCAGGTAGTCGCCGGAGGTGGCCGGCAGTGCGGTGCTCAGCGAGTCGTTCGGCTCGAGCGCGTCGTTCACGCCACAGTCCTGGTGCACGAACGAGAGCTGGTACGGTAGGCACACGGCAACGTCGGCGGGGTCTTCCACGGCCACGGCGTACGACGCCGGCGCGCCGGAACCCCCGGGGAGCCGCACCGACGCGGGGCTGTTCGAGGCATCCACCGCGAACGGCCCGCTCCCGTCGTACGCCCGCAGCACTGCGCTGCCGTACAGACCATCCCACTCGAGCACGGCGGCGGCGACCGTTCCCGGCGCCACGTCGACCGCGAACCAGTCGGGGTCGCCGGGGAACAGGGTGTACGCCCCATCGGCGGCGGCGCGTGCGTTCGCGAAGTCGTCGTCGTCTTCGTGGGCGTCGACGGCACAGTCGGGGGTGCGATCGACCACGGAGAGCTCGTACGGGCCGCACACGCCCTGCTCGGCTTCCACCACCGCGACGACCTGCACGATGTCCGTGCCGGCATTGGCCCACGTGAGCGGGTTCCCGTCGGCGAGCCAGGCCCCGTTGGTCTGCAGCAGCTCGAGGGACGGCACGAGCACGGCGGGGTCGGCCAGCACCGACACCTCGACGACCGCTCCCGCTGCGACGTCGATCGTGAGGTGGTCGACATCCCCCGCGTCGATCGTGAGCCCCGTGACGCCGAACACGTTCTGACGGTCGGCCAGCACGTCGTTCGGCTCGAGCGGGTCTTCGGTGCAGACGAGCGGCGTGCGCTCGCTCACCACGTCGTACGTGTTGCACGGCGCCGCGGAGCCGGCCCAGAAGAAGACCCGCAGCGCGATCGTGGCGTCTGCGCCGGAGTCGTTGAAGTACGCGACCGCTTCGGTGTCCGCACCGGTCGTGGCGCTTGCGAGCACCGTGCCGTCGGCATCGACCAGCTGGAGGTCGAGGTCGCCCATCGAAGCATCGTGCGGCACCTCGACCGTGAGCAGCTCCTGGTCGGACACCGTGAACGCGTACCAGTCCTCGTTCGTGGCGATCAGCACGCGGTCGGCGAGGCTCGTGATGGGCGTCGCACCTGCGAGGTCGTCGTTCGGCTCCGAGGTGTCGTCGGTACACGCCGTTCGCGCGACCGTGAAGTCGTACTCGTTCACCCCGCCCGGCGTGAACATGTACACGTGCACGACCACCGTGGCTTCGGCGCCCGTGTCGTTGAACCACGACACGTTCTCCTCGTCGGAGGTGGTCTCCGAGGTGTCGAGCACGCTCCCGGTCGACGATCGGAGCTTCACGTCGATGTCGTTGAGCGACCCGTCGAACTGCACGCGCACATCGATCTGTTCGCCAGCCGCCACCGTGACGGACCAGTAGTCGGCGGAGGTCGCACACACGACCAGCCCCACGCCCCCTTCCGAAGGCACGGCCGTGGCGACGCTGTCGTTCGGCTCCGCGGGGTCGTCCGGACACGTCGGCACGATCGCGGTGTCGGTGTCGGCATCCGCGTCGGTGTCGGCATCCGTGTCGGCGTCTGCATCGGTATCGGTGTCTGCTTCATCCGTGTCGGTCGGCCCCGCAGGCTTGCAGGAGACTGGAACACAGAGACCGATCGTCACCCAGGATAGACAATCGGACCACCGTTGCCGCCGGAACTGCAACCGTTGCCCGAGAGTAGAGCGAGCCGAGCGTTGCGTGAAGGGCAAGCGATGATCACCTAGGGACACGAGCTGGGTTCGGTTGCCACCACATAGGCGCACGACGTTCCGGCCCAGTTCACAGGCAAACCGTTGTACGCACAATCGTCGATGGACGACGCGCTCGCGGTCACGGAAGCACCAGAGGGGGCCCAAAGCACATTCGACCCCGTGCCCGGAATGATGCTATCCCCAGCGCCTCCTGCCGATGGCCCAGAACACAACACGTCGTCTCCGGCGCCACCGTTGATGGTGTCGTTGCCCTCATCGCCAGAGATTGCATCCGGGCCGCCCGCTCCACTGATCGAGTCGTTGCCGATGCCTCCCACCATGATGTCGGAGGCATTACCCCCGACGAGCGTGTCATTCCCGGCCCCTCCGTCGAACAGGGTACCGCTTGTCGTGGACCCGCGAATGTAGTCGTTCTGCGCGCCGCCACGAAGGTCGATCTCGAATGCGGCCTTGTAGGGATGCACGTCGATCCAGTCGACCCCATCATCGCCCTCGACCAGCAGGTTACCGCCCAAGCCCGAGTCACATCGAGCTGTTACGACGTCATTGCCTTCTTCAGCAAAGGTTCGCGTGTCCATGTACTCTGCACAGTAGCCGTACGACGCGTCTCCCAGCGCGATGGTGTCTCCGAAGATCGTACCTTTCATGGTGATCACCCCACCCGCGCCAGGCAACTTCGCAGCGCAGCAGAAGTCATCACCAGATGCATCCGTACCCCATACGCTGATGTAGCCCGACGCATACTCCGTGCTCGCGAAGAGATCTCCACCGGTCGTGCCCCCGAAGGTCTCAATGTCACACTCGAGTGTTCCACCACCGAGGTCAACACACACGGAGTGGCACGACTCCCTGCTATACGGGAACGGTGCCTGCGAGGATGTACAATCGTTCCATCCGAACGCCACACCAACAAGCATCATGAGATTCACGAACACCTCCAAAGGTAGCGAGACTCTACCACCCGGGAAGCATCAGGGCGCGACGGAGGTGGAGATGTCATACGGCGAGCTGCACACCGGCGGAGTGGACGCCACCCAGAAGAACACCCGCACGAAGACCTCGACCGGACCGCCCGTCGTGTTGCTCCATTCGAGCGTCTCGAACGGCAGTGCTGTCTCACTGGCGTCGAGCAGTACACCCGTCGCATCATAGAGCTGGGAGTCGATGTCCGAGTTGTCGCTGGGCATGATGTTGGTGACGGTCGAGCCATCAGGGACCATGCCGAGCGAGAACCAGTCCTCCTCCCCAAACGCAAGGAAGAGGTCCGTAGCGTTCGACACCGATGCAGCGGTCGCAAGATCGTTGTTGGGCTCGTTGGCGTCCTCAACAACACATGGCGTCGAGGACACCAGCAAGTCGTATGTACCGCACGGGCCAGCGCCAGAAGGATCGGCGCGCACCACGACGTACAGTGTCTCATCGGCTCCGCTGCCGTTCGGGTATACCGCTGGATTCGCGGCTGACACCACATCGAGGTTGGAGTCACGCACCTCGAGCGACAGGTCTACCACGAGCGGGTCCGAAGAAGCGTCGATGGTGAGGACTCGGCCCGCGGGAGCCGTGACGGCCCACCAGTCCGCGTCACCGACGACAATGCCGAGGCTGCTCAGGCCCGAAGGGTCGGTGACCGTGACCGCGTTGGGGACGACATCGTTATCTTCGAACGCATCATCGACGCAAACCTGCGGCCTGACGATGCCCCCAATGTCGTACCTCGTGCAGCCGATGGTGCCGAAGCCGCTACCCGACACCCGGGCAAAGACCATCTGCTCGGCGCCCGTCGAGTTGAAGTAGACAAGGCGTTCGTTGTCGTCGAAGGAAGCGGATCGGGACAGGACGGCCCCGGCGTTGTCGAGCAGCTCGAGCTCGAGGTCGGCCGCGTCGTGGGAGAACAGGATCTCGACCTCGAGGGCCTCGCCGGCAGGGACCACGTAAGAGTAGACGTCGATGTCCGAACCCAGAATCGTGAGCCCAGTGCTGCTACCGTTCGCGGAAGCGTCAGCCGTGGTCTCGTTCGGCTCCTCAGAGTCAGGCGCACAGAGGTCGGACGATGATGTGAAGTCGTACGTATTCTCGGGACCGGAGAGCCACAGGTAGACACGCGTGGTGACTGTCACGGGGGTGGTGGCGTCGTTGAAGTACTGCACACTCTCGAAGTCTCCCCCATCCCAGGAGAAGTCGGTGACGATGCCCGTCGGGTCCAAGAGGTCGATGTCGATGTTCCCGAGCGATCCATCGAACGTGAAGGCCACATCGAGCAGCTCGCCCGGCGGCACCTCGAACGACCAGTAGTCCTCGGAGGAAGAGCACACCACGAGGTCGGTTCCGGACGCCATCGCGAGGGCCCCCGCGACGCTCTCGTTCGGCTCGAACGTGTCGTCGTTGCAGGGACCGAAGCCCGTACCGCCGCTGCCGCCGCCCCCACCGCTGTCGGCGGTGTCGGTGTCGGTGTCGGCATCCGTGTCGGAGTCGGTGTCGGCATCCGTGTCGGCATCGGTATCGGCGTCGGTATCGGCGTCGGTGTCGGCATCCGCGTCTGCGTCGGCATCCGTCTCCGTGTCGGGCGCTTCGTCTTTCTTGCAGGCGACGAGAGCGAGCAGCAGGAGCGGGGCGAGCGTGAAGCGCATGAATCCTCCGGGACGCGCCGGCGTGTGCAGCCGGCCTTGGGGTCTGCCTGGCGGGCCTGCCAGACGGGACCGGGGCGTGCTGGGCTCAGCTCCGCCGACACGACGTTCTACACCACCGCGGCGTAGTTCGCCTCCAGAACCAGCCCCACGTCCTCGTCGAGGATCTCCTGCGAGATGGGCTCCTGCCAGGTTCCGAAGCCCGTGACGCCGAACGGCGTGGAGAAGACCCGGCCGAGCTCGATGCTCGGCGGAGACCCGATGGGGAGCTTCGCGGCGCAGCTGTAGAACACCACGAACCCTTCCTTGCAGTGGCGCTGGACCTTCATCGAGAGGTCGAGGTTGAGGGGCTGCAGACCCCACGGCAGGTGCGCGCCCCCGTCGCCCAGGGACTTCCGGAGGCGCTGCGCGAGGCGCTTGTTCGAGGGCATGTACGACAGACGCCCGGCGCGCAGGCGGTCTGCGAGGCGGTCGTTGTCGGGATCGTCGAGCATCTGCACGAACTTGGAGCAGAACTGCTCGCCTGCCTGCGGCACGTGATCGGGGAGCGTGGTGCCGTACAGATCGGGCTCCGCGCCCACCTCGCGCTCGACCGCGAGGTTCCGCACCACCCCGAACATCCGGTGGAGGGTGCCGAGCATCGGGTGATCGATCGTCATCGCGAGCTCGGGCCGAACGACGCAACCGGCCAGCTCGAGCGCCGCGCGTGCCGACGCTTCGTCCCTGCACACCACGTCTGCCAACGGCACTCGCTCGATCATCGACCCTCCGGACGGGAGCTTATCAGGCGCGCGCGGCCGGGGGCTTCACGCCGAGGTACGCCTTGATCGCAGACGACAGCTCGTTCACGAGCTGATCCTCCGTGAGCTCGTTCCCCGTGGGCGCTTCGCCGTGGAAGAGCGCGACCTGATCGAGCGTGCTGAACATCATGCGGTGCAGGAACTCGGCGGCGAGCCGCGGATCCGGGTGCGTGTACTCGGCCCGGCGCAGCACGAGCAGCTCTTCGAACGCGTCGACCACGGCGCCCGACAGCTGCTTCGACAGCGCGCGGATGTCGGGGTCGGACTCCACGAGGTGCATCGCGAACCGGCGCAGGCCCGGGCGCAGGAGGTAGTCGTGTGCGGTGAACCCCACGAGCGCGTCGACCACCTCCGCGAGGTCGACCCCATCCCACTGTGCGGGATCGAAGTTCTCCTTCACCGTGGCCAGCGACTGGTTCCGGAACCGCTGGTAGAGCGTGCGTGCGAGCGCCTGCTTGTCGGGGAACCGGTGGTAGAAGGCCCCCACGCTCGAGCCGGCCTCCTTCGCGATCGCGGACACCCCCGCGGACTGCAGGGGTTGACCCTCGAGGATCCGCTCCGCAGCATCGAGCAGGGCTTCGAGGGTGCGCTCGGATCGCTCCTGGAGCGGCGCTTTGATCCATCTGAGTTGCGGCGGTACGGTGGCCATATTAAATCCGAATCAGAATTCTGGTTCTGGTTCCCATGATGATGCTCACCCTCCTGATCCTGTTCGTCCATCCGGCCCTCGCGCAGAGCGAAGCGGCCGCCCCCACCGTAACGCCTGCGGCTCCGCCCGTGGCCGTGCAGACCACCCAGCGGTGGGAGCTTCTGCTCGAAGCCGGCCGGTACGACGAGCTCGCGGCGCTCTCGAGGGATGTGTTGCTCACGCGTCGGCTCTCCGAGCTCCAGCGGGCGCGCTTCATGCAGCAGCGCCTGCACGCACAGTACCAGCCGCGGCATCCGAACCGTGAGGCGATCGACGACCGTGTGCGTCTGCTCGAAGGTGCGGTGGCTGCTGCGGCTTGCGACCTCGTGACGCGCGCGCGGACTCCCTCGGTCCCCGCCGTGCACACCGACGTGCTCGCTTCGGGCCTTCAGTCCGGCGTGTCCCAGGGCGAGCCCGAGGTGGGCGCGGGTGCCGGCGCGGGTGCTGGCGCGCTCTGATCGACCTCGCCCCACGGGGAGGATGGTGCGGGTGCAGGCGCCACGGGCCCCGGAGCGGGGCGCGCGAGGGGCTGCGGCCCGGGAACGGGCACGGGCGAAGGGGCTGGCGCCGGACGCGTGAGCGGGCCGGGCTTCGGCGTGGGCTTCGGGCGCGGACGCGGCGTGGGCTTCGGCGTCGGACGGGGCTTCGGAGCCGGCGCGACTGGGGCGGGGGGCTCGGGCTCCACGACGGGCTCGGGCTCCACGACGGGCTCGGGCTCCACGACGTCGGGCTCCGGAACCTCCGTGGGAACGGGGTCCTCCACGGGTTCTGGTGCCACGGGTGCCGGGACGGGCGCGGTGGGCGCGGGCCTCACGGTCTCGACCCCGTCGCTCCCCGACCCGGCGAGCGTCGCGCTGCCGAGAACTGCCGATCCGATGCCCCCACACACGGCGACCAGCGCGATGAGACCGGCCACGACGCCGAGCCCGATCACGAGGTTCCGGTCGCTCCGGGGCCGGAACTCCAGATCGTCGTCCCAGTCGTCGTCGTCGGAGAATCCGCCCAGGTCGTCGGCATCGCCGGCGTCCATGTCGAACCCGAGGCTATCGGGTGAGCTCGGGAGCCCGATCCCGGGTTCGGGTTCAGGGCCGGGTTCGGGATCGTCGGCGCCGTCGAGGTCGCTGGTGATCGCTGCACCCGAAGCCCCCGTCGCGGCGATCTCGGTGTTCGGTGGGACCGCCTGTGCGGGCGGCTCGGCGACGGTCTGGTCGGGCACCCGCTCGGCGTCATCGACCTGGACCGCCGCCGGATCCCCGAACGGCGGCGCAATCGGATCGGGCGTGGGCGGACGCTCGCCGAGCGGGGGGAAGGCAGGCTCGGTGGGACCGTCGCTGGCCGGGCTCTCGTCGACCGCAGGCACCGCGAGCCTCCCCGGTGCAGGAGGAGACGTGGGGTCGGCCGGAATCCGCGGCATCGGCTCGGTCGGATACCCGTCGGGACCGATCGGCTCCACGGGCTCGAGCGTGGGACTGGCGGAGCGTGCGACCGCGGGCTCGCCCGTCTTCAGCTTGATCGGCTCGGGAACGTCGTACGGATTCATGCCGCACGATCGTAACCCCAAAGGATCCGCGCCGCTGCGCGGCCGACCCGCGAACGCCGATTTCCGCGGCACCACTGAATTCCCTGGCGCCGACAGGTCGGAACGCCCCGAACGTGCGGAAGTACCGCGAACTTGGGCGTGCCGCATCGTCCGCGACGAGGGAAATCCAATGGTGGAGATCGACGGGCGAACCGAGGGAACCGAGGTCCGCCGGTCGACTACGCAGCTTCGTCGCGGATGCGGCCGCTCTCGCGGAGCAGGCGCAGCGCATCGCGCTCGAGCTGACGGACGCGCTCGCGCGACAGCGAGATCCCGCGGCCCACCTCGGACAGCGTGCGGCTCGGGCGGCCGTCGAGACCGTAGCGCTGGATGAGCACGAGACGGTGCCGCTCGGGCAGCACGCTCGTCATGCCCTCGAGCATCCGGGCCAGCTCCTGCTGGTGCATCATCGAGTCGTCGGCGGAGTCGGCCTCCTCGTCGGCCAGGAAGTGCCCGACCTGACGCGCCTTGCGGCCGTCTTCCACGGGCTCTTCGATCGACACCGTCGTGCCGCGCGAGAGCAGGAACTCGACCCGATCCCGCTCGAGACCGACCTCGCTCGCGAGATCGCGGGTGCCGTACTCCACGCCCTGGGTATCGAGGCGCTTCATCGCCTTGCGGAGGTTGCGGAGCTGCTCGACCGCACAGCCGGGCAGACGCACCGGACGACCCGTGTGATCGATCGCGCGCGTCATCTGCGCACGCACCCACCACTTTGCGTAGGTACTGAATCGGATCCCGCGATCGGGGTCGAACCGGCGGGCGGCGTTCAGCAGCCCGATGTACCCCTCCTGCACGAGATCGGGCTCGTCGAGGAACGGACCGGCCAGCTTGCGGGCCTCGCCATGGGCAATCCGGCGGCCCGACATCGCGAGCGTCCACGCGACGTCTTCGGCCTCCTGCCAGTGCCCGCGCGCCGCACGGGCGGCGTCGCGTATCGACGGGTCTCTCCGGGAGGCCTCCCACGTCGCCTCCACCGCACGCTGCAGGCGATCCGTTCCGCCAGCACGGGTGCGCTCGGCACGCTTCGGCTTCTCCCCGAGGATCTCCATGGCGACCGCGATGCCTTCCAGGGCGTCGGCAGCCGCAGCTTCTGCATCGAGAATCTGCTGTGCGAGGACCTTTTCCTGCTCTGCATCCAACCGGGCCATGTGTGCCTCCCACCTTCCGACACGGGGTACCCCGCGCCATGCTGAATCATTTCACTCGATTCACGATTTGCTCAAGCCCTGTTCAACAAATCGTGACATCGCTGTACAGATTGCGGCGAGACCACGTGAAATGCGCCGGTCTCACCGTGCGACACCCACCATTCACACCGAACGGCGTCGCGACAATCCCTGAAGGAGAAACAGGATCACAGGTGCGCAAAAGCTGTTCAAACCGGAGGACTGAACCGGCACCGCGCACCCACGGGACGTGTCGACCACGCCGTCACCCAGCACTACGGGCAGACAATCGGGATCGATCACCGGACAGTACCGATCGCACACGCCGTCGGTGTACCGCCCGTTGACGCGGCACAGGTCGCGCGAGCCGTGCACGGCCTCCACCTGGTCGAGGATCCAGTCGGCCGCGACATCCGTTCTCGTGCTGCCGGACACGATCTCGCACTGGATGTCGGCCCACGAGTGCACGGACCACTGGACGAGCCGGCCGTCGGCTTCCGTGGCGTACTGCGGGCCGCCGCTGTCGCCCGAGCAGATGTTCGCGCCCTCGTTGTCGGAGCTGCGGCTGATCAGGAACTGCTCGTCGAAGTCGGACACCGTGAGCTCGGCCGACCGCTTGTGCCCGCTCCCCTCCCCCGTCTCGTCGATGCCGTAGCCGACGGATCGCACCTTCTTCCCGATGTCGTCGGGGCCCAGGGGCTCCGTGCGGAAGAACACCGCTTCGACCGGCGCATCCTCCGCGAGCACGGCCACCGCGAAGTCGTACTCGCCGTTCGTGATGCCGTTCTCCAGCGGCACGTAGTCGGGGTGTACGACCGCCGACGCGAGCCGGATGGAGTGTTCGGGCTCGTAGATGTCGGGACCGAACGTCGCGCTCCCGAACTGGACGATGGCCTCGAGCGGCAGGTCGCCCGAGCAGTGCGCGGCCGACAGCACGACCCGGGGCGCGATCACGCTGCCCGTGCACACATGGATCGGGCCGACCCCGAGCGACACGACGGACGGGAAGCCCGGCTCCGGCGAGCCGTTCACGATCTGCGGTGCAGGACGATCGATGCGCGGAGGCCCCCCGCTCAGCGTGCCCTGCGAGCCGGGCGGCACGGCGAGGGCCCACGACAGCCACGCGATCATCGGGCACCCGCCTCGCGCACCGCACCCATGAAGGCCTCGAGCTTCACCGGATCGAGGCGGCCGTTCGTGCGCACGCCCGTACACAGGTCGACCCCGAACGGCTTCACGTGTGCGATGGCCTCCCCCACGTTCGAGGCGTTCAGGCCGCCGGCGAGCCACACCGGTACGGCGCTCTCGCGGACGATGCGCGCGCTCACGTCCCAGTCGTGCGTGCGCCCCGTGCCTCCGAGCTCCTTGAAGGGCGCGCCCGGACACCCGCTGTCGAGCAGCAGTGCATGCGCGTGTTGCTGGGCCCGCTGGGCGTACTCCACGGCTCCCGGCGCACCGGCATGGACGACCGCCACCACCCGCGCGCGCGAGTTCCGTCGCACCTCGGACAGCACGCCCGACGCGACGTGATCACAGATCTGCACCACATCGACGCCGGTACGGGCGACGTGCTCCTCGATGCCCGCTGCATCGAGCCGACTGGTGAGGAGGAAGCGAGACACGCCGGGTGGCGTGACCGCAGCGAGCTCCGCGATGAGCACGTCGTCCACGACCCCGGGGCCCGACGGCATCTGGGAGACCAGCCCGAGCGCATGAGCGCCCGCGTCGACGGCCAGGCGGAGCTCGTCGTTCGAGCCGATACAGCAGATCTTCACCCGAACCACGTCGAACCCCCTCCGCCGGTCTATTGCGTTTGCGGTAACCTCACGCCTGGAATCCTTTCGCAGCTGATGATCCGCCCCATCCCCGTCGGTCCCTTCGATCTCCTGAGCCTCGTCGGCAAAGGGGGCATGGGCGAGGTGTGGCAGGGCATCCACCGCGACCAGAACATCCCGGTGGCGGTGAAGGTCATCACGGCCGATGCCGCGCGCCACGAGCGGTACCTCGAGGCCTTCCGGAACGAGGTCAAAGCGGTGGCGCGGCTCGATCACCCCGGCATCGTGTGGGTCTTCGACTACGGCACCATCTCGGAGCTCGCCGAAGCCGAGTCGAATGGCGCGCTCGTCGCGGGGAGCCCATACCTCACGATGGAGTACGCGAGCGGCGGCACGCTGCACGGGCTGATGAAGGAGCTCGACTGGCCGGCCGTGAAGCGCGTGCTCCTCGAGCTGCTCGACGCCCTCGCACACGCCCATGCCCGCGGGGTGATCCACCGCGACCTGAAGCCAGGCAACGTGCTGTTGTCGCGCATGGGCGACGTGCGCCCCGGCCTCAAGCTCACCGACTTCGGGATCGCGCGCGCGATGGACTTCAAGCCCGAGGAGACCGGCTCGAAGCCCCTCGGAACCCTCCACTACATGGCTCCGGAGCAGGTGAAGGCCGAGTGGCGCGAGCAGGGCCCGTGGACCGATCTCTACTCGGTCGGCTGCATGGCCTACCGCTTCGCGACGGGCCGACTCCCCTTCAAGGGCATGCGAACGGCAGCGCTGATGCACGCCCAGATCAGCAAGATGCCGCCCCCTCCGGTCCCGCAGATGCCCGTGCCCGACGGGCTGGTCGACTGGATCTGGACGCTCATCGCAAAAGACCCGATGCACCGGTTCCGCCGCGCGGCCGATGCCGCACACGCGCTGCTGTCGCTGAAGGACCCCGAGGGGGTGGACGGCGGCGACTTCACCTCGCTCGCCGCCCAGTTCAACAGCGGCACCCGCCTGCCGCAGGACGACTCGTCGCACTCGCTCCCGGGCGACTTCGAGCCCACCGCGCTCGTGCCCGACGTGTCCCTGAACGACGCCTTCTCCGACCCCGAGCCGTCCGACCTGATGGAGTCCCGCGAGCTCGCGCGCATCGTGCAGACCCGGCCTCCGCAGCCCCGCACGTGGCGGCGCCCCATCCCCACGCGTCCGTCGCCCAAGCTCCATGGCGCCGGGCTCGGCCTGTGGGGCATCCGCACGGTGCCGCTCGTGGGCCGCGAGTCCGAGCGCGATCTCCTGTGGAACGCGCTCCGGGAGGGCGTGCGGCGGCGCACACCGCGCATGGTGGTGGTCCGCGGGCCGACGGGCACCGGGAAGACCCGCCTCACCGAATGGATCGGGCAGCGCGCCGAGGAGGTCGGTGCCGCCATGCTCCTCGACGGCATGTGCGTGGCGGGTGCACCGAGCGGGCACGGCCTGCGCGACCTGCTGATCCGCATGCTGCGCACCGATCAGCTCGAGCCCGACGAGATGCTCGAGCGCATCGCCGAGGTGATGACCGACCGGGGTCACGACGATCACGACCTCCACATCGCCCTGTGCGCCATGTGCTCGCCCGACGGCAGCTACGAGGGCGTCCAGCCCCAGGGGGCGGCGCGCTACGCGACCGTCGCGAGCGTGCTCCAGGCGTGGTCGGCGGAGCGTGCGCTGTACCTCACGTTCGACAACGCCCACTGCGATCCCGACGTGCTCGCCTTCGCCCGTTGGCTCATGACGCGTCCGGTCGACCGGCCGATCCCGGGACTGCTCACCCTCGTCGTGCGCGACGAGGATCTCGCGGAGTCCCCCGACACGGCCGCCGAGATCGAGGAGATCTGCGCACACGGCTCCACCATCGTCGTCGAGCTGCAGGGCCTGAAGCAGAGCCACCGATCCGTGCTCGTGCGCGAGCTGCTCGGTCTCGAGCCCGTGCTGGCCGCGCAGGTGGAGCGCCGCACCGGCGGGAACCCGCTGTTCACCATCCAGCTCGTGAACGAGTGGATCCAGGCGAACCACCTGGTGGTCGGCCCCGACGGCTTCATGCTGCGCGACAAGGAGCAGGCCACCATCCCCCGCTCGCTCGACGAGGTCTGGAAGGAGCGCCACCTGCGCATCCTGCAGGATCTCCCGACGGATGCCCGCCTCATGCTCGAGCGTGCGGCCGTGCTCGGCGACCGCGTCGATCTGATCGAGTGGTCGCAGGTCTGCGACGACCCCGACGGCCTGCGAGCCGCCCAGGGCCAGGTGTACTTCAAGCCCGACGCCGCGCGCACCCGACACCAGATCACGTCCCGTCTGCTCGCGTCCTACCTGGCCGAGGAGACCGACGACGGCTGGCGCTTCACCCACGGGATGTTCCGCGAGACGATCCTCGATGCCGCCCGTCGGGCCGGGCGTCTCCAGGCCGCCCATCGCGCGGCGGCCACCATGCTCGAGATCAAGGCGGAGAGCGGCGGCGACTTCGAGCGCCGCGCGGTCCACCTGGTCCAGGGGGGAGCGCCCGAGAAGGCCATCCCCCTGCTCATCGAAGCGGTCCAGATCCGCAGCCGGATCAGCCTCCCCGCCGCCCTGGAGCTCGTCGGTCGCGCCGAGACCGCCCTGCGCGACGCCGGAGTCGACCTCTCCGACACCGCCTGGGGCACGGTCGCGCTGTCGCGGTGCCAGCTGTTCATGCGCCTCGGTCGGTACCAGCTCGCGCGCGAGCACCTGGAGCGCCTGCTCGACGACAGCGCCATCCACGGCTGGCCCACCCTCCGCATCGGTGCCCGGCTGCTCGGGATCGAGCTCGGCGTGCTGCTCGAGGAGCCCACCGCGCTCGACGACGCGCTCGCGCTCACCACCGATCTCGGCGAGCACGCCACGCTCGACCAGCGCATCGCCCTCGCGTCGTTCCGGAGCGACCTGCACGCGGGCCTGGGAGACGCCACCCAGGCCTTCGCCGCAGCGTCCGACGTGGTGCGGTACACCGAGGGTCTCGACGAGCTCAAGCAGGCGTCCGCCTGGGCGCTCATGGCCAAGCGGTCGCTCGAGCGCGGGGCCCTCGACGATGCCCTCGCGCTGCACGCCCACTGCGTCCGGGTGTTCCGCGAGCACCAGCGCGCCGTGCCCCTCGCGGCTGCCCTCCTCGCGCTCGGCGAGACGTACAGCGCGAAGGGCGACGTGAAGAAGGCGTACACGGCCGTCCGCGAGTCGGTGAAGCTCTACCGCCTCACGGGGAGCGCGGATGTCGTGCACGCCCTCATCGGGTACGGCGAGCTCCTGCTCGTCACGGAGAGCTGGCGCGACGCGCTCGTCGTGTGGACGCTCGCCGCGCGGCAGGCCGGAGAGCATCGCGCCCCGTCCCTCCAGGTGCATACCCACTGCGGGCTGCTCGCGTGCTCGGCGGGCTTGAAGGACTGGACCGCCTGCAGCCGGCACCTCGCGGATGGCGAGAAGGCCAGCGAGCGGCTGAGGAGCTTCCGCGACCGGGCCACTGCGCCGATGCTCGAAGAGACCGCCGCGCTGCTCCAGCGACGGAAGCGTCCCGAGCTCGCGATGCGCACCCTGAGGCTCGCGCGCCGAATCCATCGAGGGTCTGGCGACGATGCGGGCGTGCGTCGCGTGGAGCAGAAGCTCGACGAGCTGTCGGAAGCGCTGTGAGTCTTGACGGGGTCCGCCCACACGGGAAGAATCCAGCGGGGGTTCGCGAATGATGTCCATCCTGCTGGGTCTGCTCACGAGTGGGGCGCACGCGATCGAGTGCGCGAAGCCCGTGACGCTCGCCGAGCTCGATGCCGCGCTCGAGTCTGCCGAGGCCGAGTACCGCGACCTGAACGAGGTGGGCTTCCGCGACCGGGTGAACGAGGAGGCCGGGCTCATGCTGCCGTGCCTCGCCGATCCCCTGCCCCGCGAGCTCGTCGGGCGGCACCACCGCGTGATGGCGCTCCATCTGCTGATGATCGGCGACGAGCCCGGGAGCCTGCTCGCCGCAGAGGCCGCGAAGATCGCCGATCCCACGTACACCTTCCCCGACGACCTGCTGCCGCCCGGCCATCCCGTCCGCGAGCACTACCAGGCCTACGAGCCCGAAGCGCTCGTGCGCACGGTCCCCGAGCCGCGCACCGGGAGCATCGCCTTCGACGGTACGAACGCCCGAAAGCGCCCCAAGCTCCACCCCACCGTCGCGCAGCTGTTCGACGAGCAGGGCCTGGCTCAGAGCACGACGTACCTCGGTCCGCGCGAGCCCCTCCCGCCGTACCGCGCGATCCCCCGCAAGCGGAACACCCTGATCCTGTCGAGCGCTTCGGCGCTGGTGGTGTCCACCACGATGTACGGGCTGGCCTGGGCGCAGCGCGGCAACCTGTTCAACACCGCGAACGACCCCACGGTGAGCGCCGAGACGCTCGACGCGAAGCGGGCCCGTACGAACGGCCTCACGCTGGCGAGCGGGGCCTTCTTCGGCATCGCCGTCGGAACCGGCGTGTCGGCGGCCCTCATCGGAGAGCGCTGAGCCCGGGATGTCCGACCTCCAGCCCGGAACCCTGATCGACAACCGCTACCTCGTCGAGGCCGAGATCGGGCGCGGCGGGATGGCGGCCGTGTACCGCGTCCGGCACGCGCAGCTCGGCACGCTCGCGGCCCTCAAGGTGCTCACGCTGCCCGCGGCGAGCATCCAGCAGCGCCTGATGCACGAAGGGCGCGTGCAGGCGGCGCTGCAGCACCCGAACATCGTGTCCGTGAGCGACGTGGTGGTGCACAACGGGGCTCCGGGCCTCGTGATGGAGTACGTGCGCGGGCCGTCGCTCGACGACTTCCTGCTCCGGCGCAAGCTCACCATCGAGCAGGCCGACGAGATCGCGCAGGGCGTGCTGCGCGGGGTCGGAGCGGCCCATGCACACGGGCTCATCCACCGCGACCTGAAGCCCGCGAACATCATGCTGGCCATCACGGCCCAGGGGCTGGTGCCGAAGGTCACCGACTTCGGGCTCGTGAAGATGATCATGGGCGAAGAAGACGGGATGTCGAAGACGCGGTCCGGCGTCGCGATGGGCACTCCGTCGTACATGGCGCCCGAGCAGATCTCCGACGCCAAGAAGGTCGACAAGCGCGCCGACATCTTCTCGCTCGGTGCCATCCTGTACGAGATCGTGTCGAGCGAGCGCACGTTCGACGGCAACGACATGTTCAAGATCTTCTCGGCGATCGTGGGGGGCCAGTACACGCCCATCCGCGAGCACTGCCCGGATCTCCCCGAGCGCATGGTCCGCGCGATCGAGGGTGCGCTCACGCCCGACCGGGAAGAGCGGATCGACAGTGTCGAGACGCTGCTCGCCATCTGGCAGGGCCACTCCGACGCTGCGGGTGCTGCGGCCTCGTCCCGGGGCCCCTGGGATGCCGACCTGCTGCGCGAGGCCTCCACGATGGGCGCCGGCGGAGAGAGCACGGCCGACGCACTGAAGCGGTCCTTCAAGGGCAACACCCCGCCCCCGACGGGAGAGCAGCCGGCCTTCGACCCGCAGCGCACGGGTCAGACGTTCACGCCCCACGACAACGATCAGGAGACGATCTACGAAGACGAGCTCGCCGAGGAAGCCGGGGCCGCCCTCGCGCGCACGCAGTCCACGATGGCGCCGATGCCCGGCATGTTCGACGACCCCATGCCCGCGTCCGTCCAGCGGCCTCCGAGCGCCGGGGTCCCGCGACCGGCCCCTCCCGAGACCGACGACTCGGAGACGGTCCTCCCCGAAGAGCGGGCCGTGGTCCCCGCCAGCCCGTCCACCGAATCCGTCCCTGCGGGCCCTCGGGACTCACGCACCGTCGATCGGGAGTCGGACGGGCGCTCTCCCCTGCCCCTCCTCGCGATCGGCGGTGTGGTGGTGTTCCTCGCCGGCATCGTGCTCGTCGGCGGCGGGGCCTGGGCCACCGGGATGTTCACGCCCGCCGTGCCGCCCGAGCCCCATCCGGTCGAGGTCCTTCCGACCCCGGACCCAGTCGAGCCCGTGGTCCCGGAGCTCCCCGGCCCCGAGCCTGTGGCGAGCCCCACGCCCACGCCCACTCCTGTGGCGCCGAGTCCCACACCGGTCCCCACGCCGACGCCCACCGTCCCCACACCGACTCCGACCGCCCCGGCACCGACGCCCGACCCGGTGCCAGACCCCGAGCCTGCGCCGGTCCCCATCGAGCCGGTCCCGGTCGCCGAGCCCGCACCTGCGCCGGTCCCCGAGCCCACGCCCGAGCCCGCCGCGGCGCCGCCCCAGGTGTGGATCGACTCGGGCGGCATCACGGTCGCGCTGCGCAAGCAGAACGGGCTGCCGGCCGATCTCGAGGCCCTCACGCCGGGCACCTACCAGGTCGTCGCGTTCTTCACGACGCCGAGCGAGCCATTCGATCAGGGCGAGATCACCATCGCGCCCGGCGAGATCTGGCAGGTGCGGTGCGTCCCGAACCTCCGCCGCTGCACGATCAAGAAGAAGTAGCCACCGCCCCGAATCGACGGATTTCCCTTGTCGCCAACGATGCGGCACGCCCGAGTTCGGGTTGCTTCCACCCCTTCGGGGCGTGCCGGCCTGTTGACGACAGGGAAAATCTCTTGACGGTCAAGACCCGTGAGCTCGCCGGCACGTCAGTGCAAAACCAGGTTTCAGGCGAGCCTACGGGGCTCGGTCAAGAGATTCACTGAGTACGATTCCGCAGGATGGAGGCCGCTTGTCGGCCGAATCCAGCGGAATCAGAGCGGCTGGAAGCTGTACCGGTTGTTCAGCTCGTCGCCCTCGTCGACGTCGTTGCAGGAGTCGACGTAGACCCACGACGTCCACGGGAACAGGTCGTCCTGCGCGTCGTTGATGATGGGCTCCCACGTGAACGTCGCTCCCGGAGCCAGCGAGCCGATGTTCGTGTATCGCGTGCCAATGTCGCACTCGTCGGGAGACAGTGACTCGTCCTGGTACAGGTCGAGCCAGAAGTCGTAGGCGGTCTGGTCGCCCTGGTTGGTGATCTCGACGAGGTACTCGGTGATTCCGCCGGTGGCGTCGACCAGCGCGAAGGCATCGGAGATGACGAGATCGGGACCGAAGGCCGCGGGCGTCGTGTCGATCGCGATGGGACCGTAGGTGTTGTTGCTCTCGTTCGACTCGTCGACGTACCCGTCGAAGTCCGCCCCGAGCCAGCTGTTCCAGCTCCCCACGGGCGCGTCGTACATCTCGAGGTAGATCTCGGCGGTCTCCCCGGGCGCGAGGCCCGCGACGTACGTGCTCGCGTCGTAGGACGCTCCCGGAGACGGCGCGCCCGACGAGTTCAGGAACGCATCCACGAAGAACCCGCTGGCGTAGGCGTTCCCGAGGTTCGTGACCTCGACGAACCACAGCACGTCGGTGTCGATGCCGAACCCGTCTGCGTACGTGAACGCGATGTCGGGCTCGCCGAGATCGACCGTCTCTTCGACCACGGTGACCGTGGCCTGCGCGCCGAGCCCGCCATCACACGCGACCCCGACGTTCGCCGTGCCTGCGGCGATGGCGGACACCTGGCCCGACATCGTGACCGACACCCGCCCGGGGTCGGAGCTGTTCCAGGTGCAGCCCGACCCGAGGTTCCCGGTCGAGCCATCGCTGTACATCGCCACCGCCGAGAGCTGCACCCCCTCACCGACGTGGAGCGACACCATCGCGGGGTTCACGGACACCCCCGTGACCGTGGTGCCCTCGCCCACGACCGTGAGCTTCACCTTCGAGCTCGTGCCGGTGTCGTTCGACACGATGATCTCGGTCTCCCCCTCCGCGACCGCCACCGCGACGCCGTTCGCACCGATGGTCGCGACGCGGGGGTCGGTGCTGACCCACATCACGGTGTTCGTGATGTCTTCGTACTCGGTGTTGTCGTAGTAGGCCGTGGCGAAGAACGGCACCTGCTCGCCGACCCGGGCGATGGGGTCGCGCGGGGCCAGCCCGATGCCCAGGAGCTCCTCGCGCGGGCGGATCTGCGGATCCGTGTCGATCGGGGTGATGGGGCCCTTGCATCCCGTGAGAGCGACGATCAGCAGCAACGCACGCATTCGGTCTCCTACCGCGATCCGGCGACCAGCCGTGAGACGAAGGGATTGTGGAACACCCCGTCGGGGTCGAGCTCGGCAGCCAACGCCAGGAAGTCGGCCGACCGAGGATAGCGCTGGAGCACGGTGTCCGCAGGCGCAAAGAACTCCTTGCCCCAGTGCGGGCGCCCGTCGAGCGCGAGCATGCGCGCCTCGAAGCCGGCGTAGTAGGCGTCGAGGTCGGCCGACTGCGCCATGTACGCGCCGATCTGGGTCGTGTCGCGGCCGTGTGCCGGGCTCATCCAGCCGGTGTCGCCCTTCACGAAGCGCACCTCGACCACGAAGTTCACGCGGAGCCCGTCGTCGCGGATCCACTGCTCGATGCCGGCGAGCGCCTCGGCCGTGCGCTCGAACGGGATGGCGTACTCCATCTCGCGGTGGACCGGCGGCATGGCGATGTTGAAGATGCGGTGGCTCGGCGCCACGAGCCGGCGCGGCCGGAAGTAGGTGAGCCCGACGAGCCGATTGAGCGTCGGGATGGCGGACGGGAGCACGCGGCTGGCCGCCAGCACGCCCGAGAACGCGACGCGATTGACGACCGCTTCGTCGACCCAGCGCCCGAGTGGCGAGAATCCGGACGGCTCGGACGTGCGTTCGGCGCTGAACACCTGGACCATGCCCGTGTGGGGCAGCCACCACAGCTTCACGTACTCCGCGGCGCCCGCGAGGGTGTCGAGCTGCTCGACGACCTGCGCGAACGGCATCGGCACCGCGCCCTCCGCGAGGTGGAACGCGGGCTGCACGTCGACCTCGAGCTCCGTGAGGATGCCGAGCGCTCCGAGGCCCACGCGCACGGCGTCGAGTCGGGCATCCCCCTCCACGAGCTCGAGCACCTCGCCCGTGCCGGTGACGAGCCGTGCCCGGCGCACGCCTGATGCGAGGTTCCCGTGGGCACGGGCGGATCCGTGGGTGCCCGTCGAGACGGCGCCCGCCAGCGACTGCTCCGCGACGCTGCCGAGGATCGGCATGGCGAGACCGGCGTCGTCGAGCGCGGTGTTGAGGTCGCGCAGACGGGTGCCCGCAGCGACCACGGCTCGGGGCTCGCCTGCCGGACCGGTGCGCACGGACACCCCCGACATCGCGTCGAGCGACAGCATCCGGTGCGGGCAGATCGCGGCATCCGACCACGAGTGCAGCGCGCCGAAGGGCTTGAGGGTGCGCCCGTCGCGCCGCGCCTGGACCACGGCGTCGATCACGCCCTGCTCGTCGACCGGGCGCAGCAGGGACTCCGGACGGACGGCGTGGGTGCGACCCCACGTGCGCAGCGTTCCCGGAGGCGCGTCGCTCATGGACCCGTGATGTCGAGCGTCCACGGGCCCGCTTCGGTGGGGAGCAGGATGCCGCCATCCCACCCGGCCACGCGGATCAGCCAGGCCTCGCCAGCCGCACTGGAGACCGACACGGACTCCACCACGACCCCTGCGACATCCGAGCAGTCCTCCGCGGCCTCCGAGCAGGCCGAGTGCACGGACAGCGCGGCGTCGAACTCGGGGTCGAGGGTGAACGTCCAGGTGCCGGCGCTCGGTGCGGTCCACAGGAGCAGGCTGTCCTTACCGGATCCGTCTGCGAAACAGGTGGGCGCAGGCACGGTGTCGTCGGCGGAGATCGTGGTGCCCGACGCCGACAGCGCGCTCCCGAGGTCCTGGTCGACCTCCTCGAACGCGCCGGTCTGCGTGGAGAGCGCCCACGTGCCTGCGGCCGTGGAGTAGGCGTCCATCACCACCACGAACGACTCGCCCTGGAGGGCCTCCACGGCGACCCGGGAGGCGCCCGCACTCCCGAAGTGGTCGTCGTTGCAGGTGATCTCGGGACCGGAGCAGCTCTCGAGCACGTACAGCACGGTGTCGTAGCTCGACCCCTCGCTCGAGAACACCCAGCAGCCGGACGCCGGGGCCGTCCACGACAGCGCGACGTCTTCGCCCGACGCACCGGAGCACCCCGTGGGCGCGAAGTCGTTCCCCTGGCCCGCGTTCGTTCCGTTGGCGGATCCCGAGAAGGGCGAGTCGACGCACACATCGGTGTCGGTGTCGGCATCGGAGTCGGAGTCGGCGTCGGCGTCCGCATCGGCGTCGGCGTCGGCGTCGGCGTCGGCGTCCGCATCGGTATCAGCGTCCGCGTCGCTGTCGGCATCCGTGTCACTGTCGGTGTCGGAATCGCTGTCGGAGTCGGTGTCCGCGTCGGCGTCACCGAGGCGATCGTGGGCTTCCTGGACCTCGGCGGGCGTGAGCCAGCACGCCCCCACGAGCATCGGAATCCATACGACCTCAGGCCACCTCGACCTCATCCGCCACCGCCACATCCTCTCCCCAGCCGGCCAACAGCGCCCACGCCGCGGCCTCCCCGAGAGTATCCGCGAAGTAACCCTCGATCCCATCGGGCGTGCGAATCGCGACGATCCATCCGCCCATGTCGCGCACGACATCGGTGAGCAGGCCCTCTTCGTCGAGGATCGACAGGAGCACGCCGCCGGTGGCCGGGTCGGACAGGTTGGGCGCATTCTCGCCAGTGGGAGGCTCGATCGACGGGTGTTTCCACGCGTCCAGCACCAGGCGGGCGCCGAGCCGATCGAGCATTCCGTCCTTCCACCTGAAGCGTGGGTGGTGCACGAGCCATCGGGCCGGGTCACGTTCTTCCATGACGGGATTGTAGATCCCCCCGGAGGCCGCCGTCAGCGGGAAACAACCCCGTGTAGGCGCGGTGTATTGGACAGGACACCTTTCGCTGGGTACAAACGTCCATTGCTCGCTGGGGCCGTATGCTCGCCTTCCTGCTCCTCCTCGCTCCGGCCTCCGCCCAGGACCGTCCGTGGTCTGGCGCAGGCGCCGTCAGCCAGCTCCCGGATCTGCCTGGTCTGATCGATCGGTGGGATGCGAAGCGCGCCTGGGGCACCCCACTGCTCGTCGAGACGATCCTGTCCGTGAGCGAGCGCATCGCGTGGGACCATCCCCACTGGGATCCGATCACCATCGGCGACCTGTCGCGCCGCGGTGGCGGCCCGCTCTTCGGGCACAAGACGCACGATCTCGGCATCGACGCCGATCTCGGCCTGTTCGTGCGCGGCGGTCGCCAGCAGGATGGCTTCCTCGACGTACGCCCGAAGGATCTCGACGTGGCGGCCACCTGGTCGCTCATCGACGCCCTGCTCGACACCGGCAACGTGCAGTTCATCCTGCTCGACCAGCGCCACATCGACGAGCTGCGCAACTACGCGCTGGGTGTGCTCGGGCTCGACGAGCTCGAGGTCGATGCGATCCTGGTGGAGCCGGGCACACGCCTCGGGTGGAACCAGCGCGGGGTCGTCCGGCACGCGCCCAACCACCTGAGCCACCTGCACGTGCGCGTCACGCCCCCTCCCCCGCCCGAACAACTGAACTGACCCCACGAGCCTCATGATCCCCCTCCTGTCCCTGCTCGCCTGCGCGTCCGAACCGTCCGAATCCCCTGCCCCGTCGAGCGCCACCGAGGCTCCGGCCGCGAAGGGATCCCGCGAAGACACCGATCTCGCCGGCCTGGAAGCCGCGATCGAGAGCAAGGCGCTCGTGGTCGACGTGCGCACCGACGACGAGTGGAAGTCCGGCCACGTGCCCGGGGCCGTGCATCTGCCGCTGTCCGATCTCTCGGCCGACCATCCGGTCCTGAAAGACCACGACCCCAGCGTGCCCGTCTACTTCGTGTGCGAGTCGGGCGGTCGCTCGGGTCGCGCGGCCGACGCCATGGCTGCCGAGGGGTTCCGCACGGTGAACGTGAAGGGCGGCACGGGAGCGTGGCGCTCGGCGGGCAAGCCGCTCGAGACCCCCTGAATCACGGCTCGATCTCCCGTGTCCACGAGGGTGGCAAGCGGAGGGGCGTGCCCTTCGCCGACCGCTTGAGGCGGCGCACGGCTTCGCTTCCGGGCGGGCGTCCTCCCCGCACGTGGATGTAGGCGAGATCGCGAACGTCGAGCGTCTCGAGCTCCGCGATCAACGGCCCGACGGGGTCGTCGGACAGCTCGGCGACCGGCCACGCATCCAGGCGTCGGAGCGCAGGCTGCGAAAGGGCGAGCAGCCAGCCCTGCGTGCGCACCTCCACGCCCTCGAGCGCCCGGTCGAGCAGGGCTTCGCGCCATGGGCGCAGCTCCCCGTGACCCACGCGGATCCGCCGGACGGACGCGATCCGGTCGAGCAGCGAGAGCACCAGGTTGGCGCGGTTGCGCGCTTCGAGCGACAGGAACGCGAGGTCGGGGAGCGTGGCGCTCAACAGTGCGCTCATCCCCTCCCGGTCGAGGTCGACCACGCCGAGCTCGCGCAGTGGTGGGGGCTCGGCGACCAGCGCAGCCAGCTCTTCCGCGATGAGCCCGTGCGCGGCGTGCAGTCCCGTGAGCCGGGGAAGCAGGTGGGTGAGCGGAGCCTCGCCGGGCACGAAGTCGCGCACCACGTCGACCCGACGGAGCAGCGCGTGCTCCGGGAGCACCACGGCGTCCTGCTGGAGCCACATCGGCGAGCGCCGGAGGGTGCAGCTGAACAGGAAGCCGCGGTCGAAGCGGACGGTGCGCTCGTCCACCACCAGCGCGAGCGGGCTCCCCACCCAGTCGGCCCAGTGCTGTCGGAGCAGCGCGACCGACCGCCGACGCTGGGGCTCGGAGGGGTGTTCGAGGCACTGCAGGCCGATGAGCTCGCCGCGGGGGTCGCCGCGTTCGGACAGCAGGTCTGCCAGCACCAGACGGGGCTCCAGCGCGTCCGGCTCCGCGAGCACGGACGTCAGCAGGGCCGCGTCGAGGCTCAAGGGACGCGCGGCTCCTGCGAGCGCTCGACCGCGGGATCGAGCGGGCGGAGACCCGCTTCGGCGAGCACCCGCATGTCGTCGGCGTAGTCGGGGTTCGCCGTGGTGAGCAGCTTCTCGCCGAAGAAGATCGAGTTCGCGCCCGCCATCATCGCGAGCAGCTGGGCCTCTTCGGACATCGCCTTGCGGCCGGCCGACAGGCGCACCATGGAGGCGGGCATCAGGATGCGTGCCGTCGCGATGACGCGCACCATCTCCACCGACGAGACCCGTTCCTGCTGGGCCAACGGCGTGCCGTCGACGGGAACGAGCGCGTTGATCGGCACGGACTCGGGGTGGGGCTGCATGGAGGCCAGCACCTGGAGCATGCGGCACCGGTCTTCGATGCCCTCCCCCATCCCCAGGATTCCGCCGCAGCACACCTGGATGCCGGCGTGGCGCACGTGCTCGAGCGTCTTCAGGCGGTCGGCGTAGGTGCGCGTGGAGATGATGTCGCCGTAGAACTCGGGCGAGGTGTCGAGGTTGTGGTTGTACGCGGTGAGGCCGGCTTCGGCGAGGCGCTCCGCCTGCGATTCCGTGAGCATGCCCAGCGTGCAGCACGCCTCCATGCCCAGGGCCTTCACGCCGCGCACCATGTCGAGCACGTCGTCGAACTGGCGGTTGTCCTTCACCTCGCGCCAGGCGGCCCCCATGCAGAACCGCGTGGCACCCGCCTCGCGAGCCGTGCGGGCGGCGGACAGCACCTCGTCGACCGCCATGAGCCCCTGGTACTTCACCTCGGTGTGGTGCCGGGCGGCCTGGGGGCAGTACGCGCAGTCTTCGGGACACCCGCCGGTCTTGATCGACAGCAGCGAGCACAGCTGCACCTCGTGCTCTCCGAAGTGCTCGCGGTGCGCCGTCTGCGCGCGGTACACGAGGTCCATCAGCGGCAGATCGTGGATGGCGCGGATCTCTTCGAGCGTCCAGTCGTGGCGGATCATCGGCGTCTCCAACGGGGTGCGGCCGCCTATCCCGTCTGGGTCGACCTCTCCACGGTGGCGAGCCGCCGCCCGAGCACGCCAGCGGCCACGGTGAGCACCGCGACACACGCGATCTGCAGGATGAACCGCTGCCCGAGGGCCTGGCCCCAGGCGGGCAGGAGGGTCATCGCGAATGCCACCGACCACTGCACACCCAGGAACGCGGCCAGGTAGCTCGCGAACGCGAGCCCCCACGACACCTGCGGACCTCCGCGGAGCGCACCCTCGGTCTCACCGGCCGCACCGGACCACGCGAAGCCAAGGGCCGCGAACGACCCGAGCCCACCGAACACGAAGATCATCGGGATCGCGTTCCCCGCGCCATCCCCGCCCTGCGCCACCAGGAGGGTGGACACGAACATGAGCGGGCCGACGAGCAGCGCTGCGAGCGCCGAAGACGGGACGAGGTGCGGGATCTCCGGCAGGTGCACGCTGGAGACGGCCCCCGTACGCTTCGAGAATCCTGCGCGCGTCGCGAGGATCACGACGATCGACAGCGCCACGGACACCCACGCGAGCAGGCCCCACGCGGCCGACTCGAAGTACTTCTCGGCCCAGTGCCCGGAGCTCGAGAAGCCCAGCACGATGGCGACGACGGGGTACGGCGACATCGGGAGCCAGTGCCCGAGCCCCATCGCGCCGATGCCGTACCCGATCCATGCGAACCGTGCGGGGCGGTCGAGCCGGGTGATCAGGCGCTCGCGCGAGGCGGCGACCAGCCCTGCCAGCAGCCCCACGGGCAGGCAGAACCCGCCGCCCAGCACCGCCCAGGCGGCCATCACCTCGCCGCCTTCATCGGACTCCGAGACCCACATCGAGGCCGCGGGACCACACACGACCAGCGCGTACATGACGGCGCTCCACGCGATCACCGACCACGGGCGGGCGGCGAACGGACTTCCATGGGTGGGGTCGGACATCGGGCCTCCCGCGACCGATCGGCCGCGCGCATCGAATCTTACGCGAGCGAGCGCGTCGGAGCGCCGAACAGTTGCGGGAAGCCCCGATCCACCGTCGCGTCGGATCGGGGATACTCCCCGCGTTCCCCCCGGAGGACGAGCATGTCGCCCACCCGAGCCCCGGCGCGCACCTGGCGTTCGCTGCCACGGATCACCGCAACCCTCCTCGCGCTGTCGGCGCTCGCCATCGCGTGCACGAAGGTCCCGATCACGGGGCGCAAGCAGTACAACCTCATCCCCGAGAAGCTGATGATCAGCCTCGGGAAGAGCCAGTACAACAGCACGCTCGCGAAGCACCAGCTCGCCAAGGGAGACGACAACAAGGTCCTCCAGCGCGTCGGAAAGAGCATCGCGCGCGTGGCGAAGCGCAGCGACTACACCTGGCGCTACTCGCTCATCCGCGACCAGACGATCAACGCCTGGTGCCTCCCTGGTGGGTTCATCGGCTTCTACACCGGCATCCTGCCCACGCTGCGCCACGAGGCCGGGATGGCGTTCGTCATGGGCCACGAGGTCGGCCACGCCGTCGCCCGGCACGGCTCGGAGCGGCTGAGCCAGCACCTGTCCGTGCTCGGCGGCATGGTCGGGCTCTACGCGATCCTCGAGGGCAAGACGAAGCTGAAGACGGAGCAGAAGCTCATCATCGTCGGGGCCCTGGGGCTGGCCACCGAGGTGGGGGTCATCCTCCCCTTCTCGCGCATGCACGAGTCCGAGGCCGACGCGATCGGCGTGATGTTCATGGCCGAGGCCGGCTACCCGCCCGCGCAGGCGAAGGGCGTGTGGGATCGGATGGAGAAGAACGCGGGCTCGAGCGCGATCCCGGTCTTCCTCTCCACACATCCGTCACACGAGAAGCGAAAGCAGACGATCGACAAGTGGCTCCCACAGGCCCAGAAGCGCTTCCAGCGCAACAAGTCGAACCGCGACACCACCGTGAAGCTCTGGTGACGACCGTTCCAGCGTGGTGTCGGCGGGCGCCGCTGTCGGCCCTCCGAGGCGTTCAACGTCGCCGAGTTGCTTGACAGCCCGCTCGGTATGGCTAAAGCTTCGCCAATCTTCTGGAGGGTCTCTTGGACGCGCCTGCTCCCTACAAGACTGCGGCCATGTGCAACTTGGTCAGCGGTGGCTTCAACATCCTCATGGGTCTGCTCTGGATCTGGGCCTGCTTCGGAATCATTCCGCTCGGCATCGGCGCCTGGCAGGTCATGGTCGGGATGAAGATGAACAACGGCGAGAAGGACGACAACGCGAAGAACAGCCTCATCGCTGGGATCGTTGGCGCCCTGATCACCTTCAACATCATCGGTGCCGCGATTGCCGGCTTCGGCTTCCTGCAGATGGGTCAGGACGAAGTCGTCGGCTGGATCGAAGGCTGATCATGCTCGCCCCTCTCGGGGGGTGATCGCGCGCCATCCTCCGGGATGCGCCGGCTGAGCCGCCCACATCGCAAGATGTCGGCGGCTTTGCTGCGTGGATCCGCGCCGCCCAGACGCAGCCGTGACAAAGCCCTACATTCTCCGAACCGGCGACGCCGTACAGTAGTCATGGAGGGGGGGAGGTCGGATGGCTGAGATGCTTCGCACGCCACCTCGCGTGGCGGTCGGCGAGACGCAACGGGCGCACACGGCCGAGGTCTGGGAGTCCGATCCCGAGCTCATCCGGTCGTACACCTCGAGCTCCGCACCCCGTACCGTGCCCGCGCGTGCCCTGGCCGGCGCGGTCTCGAGCTGGTTCGCGCTCGTGTTCGCGGTCTGCTACCTCGCGCTGCCCGCGATCGCGTCGGTGCTCGGCCTGTACGACGGCATGCTCGCCAACCTCGTGCCCAACACGCTCTCCCTCGGGCTCATGGCACTGTTCACCACGGCGCTCACGGTCACCATCGGGCCGAAGATCGTCACGAACGTCGCCGCCCGGCGCGATCCCGTGGTCGCGGCCACGCTCGGCAGCCTCGTCGTGTGGGCCGGCGGGCAGGAGCTCCTGCCCCAGCTGCTCTCGCTCTCGTCGATGTCGATGGTCGAGGGCCTCACCTTCTTCGGAATCAACGTGGTCGAGTCGAGCATGTTCGGCATGATGCTCGCGAGCTTCAGCCGCACGCCCCTCAAGGCCTTCGCGCTCGGCGCGGCGTTCCAGTCGTTCCTGCTCTTCCTGTTCGTGGGCTGGATCGGGTTCTAGCCGACTACGTGCGCTCGAGACGCGTCACGAGCTCGAGCAGCACTTCGTGTCCGGGCGCTTCGGGGTGCGCGTCGAGATAGGCGCGCAGCTCGTCGGCAGCGGCTCGCGGATCGCCCTGATGGGCCGTCATCAGCGCGAGATCGCGGCGCTCGGAGGGCAGGTGCGGCGCCAGGGCGAGCATGCGGCGCACGGCCCGGCACGCGCCCGGGATGTCGTCGGACTTCAGCATCGCGCCCTTCAGGTTGTTGTTGATGCGCACGAGCACGTAGGTCGGGTTCACCCGCCTCACGGCTGCCGACACCTCCTGGGGCGACGGGCGCGAGCCCATCATGCGCGTCATCCGCTCCGTGAGCGCTTCGGTCGTGAGCACCCGACCCTGGTTGAAGGGATCGACGAAGAACTCGGGCTCGGCGTCGGCCGGCGCGACCAGGAAGTGGCCCGGGAAGCCCACGGGGTCGATCGTCACCCCGCAGCGTCGGGCGACCTCGATGTAGACCACCGACAGCAGGATCGGCAGGCCCCGCCGCCGCTCGAGCACCGTGTGGAGCAGGCTGTTCCGGGGGTTCTCGTAGTCGTCGACATCACCCTTGAACCCCTCCCGCTCGAACAGGTGGAGGTTCAGGCGCGCGATCGCCTCGGTGGGCGCGGGGTCGGGAGGCATGCGCACCCCGCGGGCGAGCGCGTCGAGGCCGGCGAGCATCGCGTCGGCGTCGGCCTCGCCCGGAGCCTCCTCTGCGGCGATCGCCGCGACCGCCGCATCGAGATCCATCTAGTAGTCCATCACCTGCCACTTCTGCAGGATGCCGAGCACGTCGCGCTCGCGCTCCTGGCTGGCGGCCAGCTTGCGCTCGAGCTCGTCGACCCGCTGGTGCAGCGCTTCGACCTTCGCCATCTCCATCTTCAGGTGCTGGATGGCCGCCTGGTGGGAGAGCTGGGAGAGGGCCTCGTGGGCGAGCTCGGGAGCCACGGGGGTCTGTCGCGGCGGACGCGCGGGCGCCGGAGCCCGCGGAGCGGCCGACGGAGGCGACGCCTTCGAGACCGCGGTGGGCCGCGGAGCTGCGACGGCGGGGCCTGCGGGAGCCGCGGCTGCAGCGGCCACCGGCGCTGCGGGCTTCGCGGCGGCAGTGGCGCTCGCGTCGGCGAGAGCGAGGTCTTTCGGGAAGATGATGTAGCGGAACCCGAACTCCGTGAGCGGCTCGAGCTCGACCCACCGGCCGCCCGGGAGCTGCTCGATCATCTCCTGCGTGAGCCGGGAGAGCGCGTAGCTGCGCCGGTTCCCGCCCGGCAGCACGTGCACGAAGCGCCCCTGCCGCACGGCCTCCGCCGGGATGTTGTCTTCCTCGTAGTGCGAGACCGGATCCGGATCCTCGCGGCCCTGGATGCGCAGCGAGAGCTGTGCGCGGCCGTGCTCGGCCTCGAAGCGCACGGAGCAGAGCACCTCGTACCCGTCTTCCCGTCGAATCCACATCCGGAACGGATCGTCGCCCAGGTGAATCTGCATTCGCCCTCCTAGCCCACGTGCTTCTGGATCAGGTCTGCCAGACGGGGCATCGCCGCAGCAGTGTGCAGCTTCGCCTGCCCACGCAGAGAACTGTAGACCTTCTTCATGACACGGTTCTGTGCGCGTTCGGCTTTTCCGTCGGTGATCGCCAGCAATGCGTCCGCGATCTCGTCGGCGTGACCCGTGAACCAGCCGCGTACGTCTCCACTCTCCCGTGCGCGCGCGTAGAAGGGATCGACCGCCGGAGCGAAGGCCGGGAGGAGCTGCTCGACCGCAGCGGCCATGATTCCCGGCTTGATCTTCTTCACGGTCGCGAAGCCGGTCTTGATGGCGGCGCCGCGCAGGCCGCCCTTGTCGGCGACCTCCTGCTCGATCAGCACCACGCTGTCCGCGATCACGGCCTTCTTCTTGGAGTCGTCCGCCAGTGCGGCGACGAGGGTCTCGGGCACGCTCACCTCCAGGGCGAGCGGACTAACCCGTCAGTTCGCGACCATCCCGGGACACAGCGGACGGTGCGCCTTGCCGCCCAGATCGTTCACCCAGCGACCCAGGTGGTTGCGCGCGTAGCAGGACAGCCCACCCCGCTTCCAGGCCGCGTTCACGCACTCCCAGGAGCGCTCGTGGTCGCGGTTGTTCTGGAACGCCACGATGTCGACGCCCTGGGTCTCCTCGGCGATCTTGTCGGTGACGTAGAGCTTGAGGACCGGGTGGATCAGCTCGCACAACGCGTCGGTCGCCTTGTCGGACGGGCTCGCGAACAGGGCCTCCATCACGGCCGTCCGGACGGCCGGGTTCTCCTCGTACTCCAGGAGCCGGCGCTTCAGACAGTCGATGCCCGCGGCCCGCTTCGTGCCCTTCAGCGCATTCGCGGCGCCCACGCGCATCGTCGCGTCGGCGTCCTCCATGAGCGTGCGGCACACCTTCGTCATCGAGCCGGGCGCCTGCGCGACCATCAGCGAGCGCAGCGCCACCGCGCGGACCGAGTTGTCGGGGTCGTCGTCGAGCACCTTCCCGATGGCCGACACCACCTCGTCGTCGGTCTTCCCCTCGAGCCCTTCGGCCGCTCCCGCGCGCACGGACGCATCGGGGTCGTTCAGCACCACTTCGATGAGCGTGTGCCGCGCCTTCGTCGAGGGCTTCAGCGACCGGGCCGCCGCCGCACGAACGGCAGGGTCGGAGTCGGTCTTCGCGACGGCCTCGAGCGCCTCGAAGCCCGCGGCCGAGCCCAGCCGACCGAGCGCTTCGGCGACCTTCGTGCGTTCCTCCACCGCAGGGTCGGACACCGCGGGGGCCAGGCACGTCGCGAGGTCGTCGCGCTTCGAGTTCTGCAGACCGAGCGCCACCGCGAGGTCGGCCCGGTGCTTGTCGGCGTCGTACAGCGCGTCGCACAGGCATCGACGCGCCACGGACGTCGTCTCGAGCGGCACGAGCTGCTGCGCGGTGTACGTGCGCAGGCCGTCGTCGTCGAGGTTCAGCAGCCCCACGCACGCCGACGCATAGTTCTGCTGGGACATGAACTTGTCGACCTCGGAGGCCTCTTCGATCCGACGCGGGACCACCTGGCAGGCGAGCAGCAGAGCGAGCAGGAACATCCGACCTCCGAGGCACGGGATTACGCGATCGTTCCGATTCGCGCCATGCGCGGTTATCGTGGAGCATGCTCGTCGCACTCCTCCTCTCCGCCTGTTCCCTGTTCGAAGTGCCCGAACCCGACCTCGTGGTGGTCGTCGAGAAGGGCGACACGCTCGGCGAGATCGCAAAGGAGCACAGCGTCACGGTCGCTCAGCTCAAGTCCTGGAACGGGCTGTCGTCCGACCTCATCGAGATCGGGCAGGAGCTCGTCATCCGGCGTGATGCCCAGGGAGAGGTCGTCGCAGCGCTCGGCGCCGCCACGAAGAAGTCCCGCGGGGCGGTCATGCCCCCCTCCCCCTCCGGCACCGACGAGCCCCACTTCACCCTGCCGCGCCCGAAGCGTTGCCTCGGCGGGCCCGCCCTGGAAGACCTCACGGAAGACCAGGGCACGATGGCCTCGGCCGGGCTGGGCGAAGCCGACGTGCGGTCCGCGATGAACGCGTTCCTGCCGAACGTGTCGCACTGCCTCCGCAAGCTCGACGGCAACCCGTCCGGGGCCCTCACCCTCGCCATCACCGTCGGTTGCGACGGCGTCGTGCGGGAGGTCGGGGTCGACGCCCGCGACGACTGGCCCGAGCCCGCCGCGTCCTGCATCGTCGACACGCTCGCGTACGCGCCATTCCCCGCACACGACCTGCCCGACGGCGACACCTTCGTCTACCCGCTCCGGATGCAGTGACGCGCGCGTGGTAGAACCGTCTCCGTCGACGGCCTGCACCGCTCCCGGCGGTGACTGCAGGTCGATCGCGGGGGAGCCCGGGTGAAGCAGCCGCTGTTGAAGATCGAAGGTCTCAAGACCTACTTCCACACCGACCAGGGAATCGTGAAAGCCGTCGACGACGTGTCGATGGAGATCCCGGAGGGCACCACCCTCGGCGTGGTCGGCGAGTCCGGCTCGGGGAAGTCCGTCACCTCGCTCACGCTCATGCGCCTCCTGCCTCCGGAGACCGCCCAGGTGGCCGGCGGCAGCATCTCGTTCCTCGGGAAGGACCTCCTCGGCTACTCCAAGCGCCAGATGACCGACATGCGCGGCCGCGACATCGCCATGATCTTCCAGGAGCCGATGACGTCCCTGAACCCCGTGTTCCGGGTCGGAGACCAGGTCGCCGAGGCCATCATCCGCCACGAGAAGGTCAGCCGGGCCGAAGCCCGCAAGCGCACCATCGCGCTGTTCGAGGAGGTCGGCATCCCCGACCCCTCCAACCGGATCGACAGCTACCCCCACGAGATGTCCGGCGGGCAGAAGCAGCGCGTGATGATCGCCATGGCGCTCGCGTGCAACCCGAAGCTCCTCATCGCCGACGAGCCCACCACCGCGCTCGACGTCACGATCCAGGCCCAGATCCTCGACCTCCTGCGGCGTCTCCGCGACCGTCGCGGCATGTCGATCCTGTTCATCACGCACGACCTCGCTGTCATCGCCGAGATCGCCGACCGTGTCGCCGTGATGTACCGCGGCAAGCTCGTGGAGTACGGCGACGTGATCGACGTGTTCAGCGCGCCGTCGCACCCCTACACCAAGGGCCTGCTGGCGTGCCGTCCGCGGCTCGACACCGAGTACCGCCTGCTCCCCACGGTCGCCGACTTCATGGAGACCTGGGTGGAAGACGGCGAGGTGAAGATGAAGGAGAAGGTGCTGTCGGAAGACCGCCTGCACCAGCTCCTCCACACCGGGCGCGCCAAGATGCCCGTCGGCACGGGCGAGCCCGTGCTCCAGGTGCGGGACCTCAACGTGCACTTCCCGCTGAAGAAGACCCTGTTCGGCAAGGTCACGCAGTGGGTGAAGGCCGTCGACGGCATCAGCTTCGACGTGTATCCGGGCCAGACCCTCGGGCTCGTCGGCGAGTCGGGGTGCGGGAAGACCACCACCGGCCGGGCGATCCTGAGGCTCGTGCCGCCCACGTCCGGCCAGGTGCTGTTCCAGGGCCGCGACCTCGCGAAGCTCGACGCCGCCGAGATGCTGAAGGTGCGCCGCGATCTCCAGATCATCTTCCAGGACCCGTACAGCTCGCTAAACCCGCGCCTCACCATCGAAGCCGCCATCACGGAGCCCATGAAGGTCCACGGCATCGGTACGGGCGCCGAGGATCGCCGGAAGCGCGCTGGAGCCCTGCTCGAGGAGGTCGGTCTGCAGGCCGCGTACCTCCAGCGCTACCCCCACGAGTTCTCGGGCGGTCAGCGCCAGCGCATCTGCATCGCCCGCACGCTGGCCGTCGAGCCCCGGTTCATCATCTGCGACGAGTCGGTCTCGGCGCTCGACGTGTCCGTCCAGGCCCAGGTGCTCAACCTCCTCAAGGAGCTCCAGGAACGCCGCGGCCTCACGTACATCTTCATCAGCCACGACCTCTCCGTCGTGAAGTTCATGAGCGACGTCATGTGCGTCATGAAGGGCGGCATCATCGTCGAGATGGGCGATGCCGACGCCATCTACGCGAACCCCCGCGAGGACTACACCCGCTCGCTCATCGGTGCGATCCCCCGCGACGACCTCGATCACATCAAGGCGCGGCAGGCCGCACGCCACAGCGCGGCTTCCGGTCGCGACGCCGACTCACGGGGCGTCCCCGCGAGCCCTCCCGACTCCGCGCCGCGGAATCCTCCCGCATGAGCCGCGCGGTCGTGGCCGCTGGCGATGGCCAGACGGCAGAAGCCGGAGTCGAGGTGCTTCGCGCGGGCGGCAACGCCATCGACGCCGTGTGCGCGGCCGCGTTCGCGAGCTGGGTCGTGGAGCCCCCGCTCGGCTCGCCCGCTGGCGCCGGTCTGCTGCTCCATGGCAATGCCGATCGCGGCATCGGCCTGCTCGACTTCTTCACGCGCGTCCCCGGGCGCGGGCTGCCCCCCGTCGACCGCGCGTCCATCGACTTCCAGGCCGTCACCGTCGACTACGGGCCGACCACCCAGGAATTCCACGTCGGGCGGGGGTCGGCTGCGCTCCCCACCTGTGTGTACGGGCTGGTCGAGGCCCACCGCCGGTTCGGCTCGCTCCCCCTCGCGGAGGTCGTGCAGCCGGCGCTCCACCTCGCGCGCGACGGGTGGACGCTCACCCCGCACATCCAGACCGTGTTCCGGCTCCTGTCGCCCATCCTCACGCTCACGCCGAGCGTGCAGGCCCTGCACTGCCAGGAGGGCGAGCTCGCGAAGCCGAACGCCCGCATGCGGAATCCCGGTCTCGCAGCCTTCTTCGAAGCGCTCGGTCGCGACGGTCTCGCGTTCCTGAACGGGCCCTTCGCCGATGCCCTGATCCAGGGGTTCGGTCCGCAGAGCGGAGGCCGGCTCACGCGCGAAGACCTGACGGGAATCGAGATCACCGATCGCCCTCCCCTGGCGGTGCCGTTCGCGGGTCACACCGTGATCACGCCGTCTCCACCGGCCTCCGGAGGTGCCCTCGTCGCGCTCGCCCTCACGCTCGCCGACCGGATGCGACTCGTCGACCACCCCTGGCTCGGGCCCGACTGGGCACGGAGCTCGGCTCGCATCCTCCGCGCGCTGTCGGTTGCCCGGGGTGCCGGCTTCGACGCCCACGTCTTCGATCCCGATGCCGCCGACCACCTCCTGTCCGAGCCCGCCCTCGAGCGGTGGATGGCCGAAGCCGCCCGCGAGGAGCGCCACCTCGGCGGCACCACCCACATCTCGGTGATGACCGCCTCCGGCGACTGCGCCGGGCTCACGATGTCGAACGGCGAGGGCTGCGGGCACGCCCTCGAGGACTTCGGCGTGCACGTGAACAACTTCCTCGGCGAAGAAGACATCAACCCCGGCGGATTCCACGCGCAGCCCGCCGGGAGCCGCATGACGACGATGATGACGCCCACCGTCGTGCTGAAGGGCGGGCAGCCCGTGCTCGTGGCCGGCACCGGAGGGGCGAACCGCATCCGGTCGATCGTGTACCTCACTGTGCTCGCGCGCATCGGCTACGGGCGCACACTCCAGGAAGCCGCCGACGCGCCGCGCATCCATGTCGAGGGCGAGCAGCTGTGGTTCGAGAGCTGCGACCTGCTCGACGGTACGGCCGACGCGCTCCGCGAAGCGTGGCCCACCGCGTCGGTGTTCGAGGAACGCTCGATGTTCTTCGGCGGCGCGAACCTCGCGGCACGCGACGGGGCGTCCGTCACCGGGCATGGCGACGGGCGGCGCGGGGGTCGGGCGGTCCTCCTCGACTGACGCCGAGAGGGCCGCTCAGGCGGGCTTCACGCGCCGGTACACCGCTTTCCCCGCCTCGACGACCGCCACGACGACGAGGCCGAGCACGAAGCCGACGACCCCGGGGGCCAGGAAGCCGACCAGCCACTCCAGCGCGCCTGGAAGGTGCAGGTCGTGCACCAGGTGGTCGAGGTGGATTCCGAGGCCGTGCGCCAGGATTCCACCGCCCACGAGGAACATCGCGAGCGTGCCCACGACCGACAGCGTGCGCATCACGGTCGGCATCGCCCGCACCAGGAACCGCCCCACCGTCGCAGCCGCTCCACCGCGCCGCTCGAGCCACAGCCCGTAGTCGTCGATCTTCACGAGCACCGCCACGATCCCGTAGATCCCGATCGTCATCGCGACCGCGACCGCCGACAGCGCGACCGCCTTCACCTTCAGCTCGACATCCCCGATGGCGCCGAGCGCGACCGCCACGATCTCCGCCGACAGCACGATGTCGGTGAGCAGCGCCTGGCGCACCTTGCCCTGCTCCACGCGCGCGAGCTCCGCGGGGTCGTCGGACCGCACCGCACGCACCACGGCTTCTCCGTGCGCCTCGTCGTGGGCGTCGTCGTGCGGGAGCACCTTGTGGAGCACCTTGTGCACGCCCTCGTAGCAGAGGAACGCGCCCCCGAACATCAGGAGCGGCTGGATGGCCGCGCCGGGCAGGGCCAGCGCCAGCGGCACGAGCACCACCTTGTTCGCGAGGCTCCCGAGCGCGACCTTCCCGAGGATCGGCAGCTCGCGGGACGGGTGCAGCCCCACGAGCCCCTCCGCGTTCACCGCGAGGTCGTCGCCCGCGATGCCGACGGTCTTCTCGGCCGCCAGCTTCGAGACCGTGGCCACGTCGTCCATGATCGCGATGACGTCGTCGAGCAACGCCAACAGGCCTGAGGTGGGCATCCGGGGCCTACGGCGCCCGCTTGATCGTGCGGATGCGCACCGGGAACTGCACCACCTCGCCGAGCTTCGTCTGCAGCGTGCAGCGCCCCTCGCCATCGGGCATCGACGGATACGCCGTGACCTCGAGCACCGGGCCGGGCGTGATCTTGCACAGGATCGCGAGGCTCCCGGTCTTCCCCTGCTGCACGCCGAAGTCCTGGCGCGGCGGAGCCCCCTTGAACACCGCGGACGCCTTCTTCTCGCGCGGCATCACGAGGCTCCCGTCGGCCACGAACATCGGCTCCAGGTTGCGGTCGACGATGCGGATCTTCGCCTTGAGCACCTCGTCGCCGCTCGCGCACGCCACGGACTTCGGGAGCTCCGAGGGCCACCCGGTCTTCCGGGCCCACACCTCGACGAAGTCGCCGTTCGCCACGCACTCGAAGCCCGCATGGCTCGGCGCCCACTGCTTCGCTTCCGCGCCCGTGTACGGGATCAGCGCGTGGAACTCCGTCTGGTAGTCGTCGGCAGGTGTGAGCGGCATCACGAGCACCTTGAGCTGCGCTTCACCCGCCATCGCAGCCATGCACCCCAACAACCACACGAACACCGGCACTCCTCGCACTATGGTGGACCCGACACCCGGAGATGCGGATGCCTTCCGGCGCCGAGCATAAGTCAGGGAGCCGCGAGCGCAACGGCAGCGCCCCGTTCGCCGTGTGGTCCAGCACCCTCGCCGCGATCGCCCATCCCCGCCGTCTCGTGCCCATCGCGGTGCTCGTCGCTCCCCTCATGGCCTCGCAGCACGCCTACAGCGCTCGCCCATGGGTCGCGGACACCATCGCGCTCGGCATGGTCGCGGGCTTCCTCGTGCTCGCGCCCGCCGCGTGGCGCCTCCTGTTCGGTGTGCACGCGATCCCCGCGCTCCAGCCGGCGCGACTGCTCCTGTTCCCGCTCCTCGGTCTGCTCCCGCTTTTCGCCGGGGTCGCGATGACCCGAGCGGTCGAGTACGGCGACAACTTCCTCGTCAGCTCCATCAACGGAGCCGTCGCAGCCGGCTTGTTCCTCGTGGGCGGGTGGGGGCTCGGCCGCGACATCGAGCTCGAGCAGGGCCTCGATGCCGCGAACGCCCGCGCCGACGCCCTGAAGCGCCAGGCCGAAGCCGCCGAGCTCCTCGCGATCCGGGCCCACCTCGACCCCCACTTCCTGTTCAACACCCTCAACGCCATCGCCGAGTGGTGTGTGGTCGACGGCGAGAAGGCCGAAGCCGCGATCCTCCGCCTCTCCGCCGTGCTCCGCCAGGTGATGGCCGGCATCCGCACCCCCACCTGGCCCCTCGACGACGAGCTCGCCATCGTCCGCGACGTGCTCGAGCTCCACCGCGTCCGCGATCCCGACTGGTTCACGATCGACTGGCAGGCCGAAGGGCACGGCGCCTCGATCCCCCCGCTGCTCCTGTTGCCGATCGTCGAGAACGCCATCAAGCACGGGCCCGCTGCAGGTCATCGCGGCGTCGTCACCGTGAGGACGGTAGCGAACGGCCATCGGATCCGCATCGAGGTCGTGAATCCGGGGCCCTACACGGGTCCTCGAGAAGGCGGCGAGGGGTTGCGCATGGTGCAGGACCGCCTCCGACTGAGCCCCGACGGCCGTGCAGAGTTCGGGATCGCCGAGCGAAACGGCACCACCGTCGCGCACATCGATTATCAGCGAGATCCGTCGCCTCGCGGCCGGGGTCACGGACAGGGGGAGGGTGCGTGACGGTCCGGGTGGCGGTCGCCGACGACGAGATGCTGGCGCGAAAGCGCATCGTCCGCCTGCTCGAGGCGCTCGGCACGGTCGAGATCGCCGCGGAGTGCGAAGACGGCGCGGCCGTGCTGCGGGCGGTGGCCGAAGGCGACATCGACGCCCTGTTCCTCGACATCCACATGCCCGGGCTCACGGGCACCGAGGTCGCCGACCTGCTCGGCCCGTCGGGACCCCTGGTCGTGTTCCTCACGGCACACGCCGACCATGCCGTGCGCGCGTTCGAAACGGGTGCCGTCGACTACCTCCTGAAGCCCGCCGACGCGGCACGCGTGCGCCGGGCCGTCGAGCGGGTCGAAGCCCGGCTCACGGACCGTCCCAGCGGGAGCTCGGGACTCACGGAGCGTCCCGGCGAGCCCTCGGGACTCGCGCCCGTGGAGTCCGGTCCGCCGGGGCGGCTCGCGCTGCCCACCCACAATGGCGCCGTGCTGGTCGACCTCGCGGCCGTCTCCCACGCCGTGATCGACGGCATGAGCGTGGTGGTCCACGCAGGAGGCCGCAAGCACTTCACGGATCTGCGCCTGGCCGACCTCGAGCGCAGGCTGCCCGCATCGGGCTTCCTCCGGGTGCATCGCCAGGCGATCGTGAGCATCGCGCACCTCGAGCGCCTCGAAGACACCGACAGCGGCGGATACGTCGCCCACCTCTCCGATGGCTCCACCGTGGCGGTGTCGCGCGCCGCGGCCCGCCAGATCCGCCGCGACTGGGCGCTGCCCCGATGATCGACGCCTGGCTCGACGCCCGTATCCGCCCGCCCACGAGTCCCGTGGGCAAGCCCGTGCTCGTGCTCTGTCGCACCACGGCCACCGCCAACACCGTGCGCGCCTGGGCCGCCCGCCGCACGGGCTTCGCCGGGCTCGAGATCGCCACTCCGTCGGCGCTCGCGCACCAGCTCGACGGTCCGTGGCTCGACGCCCCGCCGCCCGGCTCCGAGGCAGCGCCCGACCACCCGTTCGCGAAGCGCATCGGGGCGCGTCCCGGCCTCGTCGCCCTCGCCCGCCAGCGGGTGCGCGAGCTGCGGCTGTACCGCCATGCGAACCCCGACCTCCCCGCGCCGGAGTGGCTCGAGTCGCTCGCCGCCACCGACTGGCACACCGACACCGCCCTCGAAGCGCGCCTGCTCGACCTCGCTCGTGCGAATGGCCCCGTGCTCACGGCCTCGTTGCAGTGGTCGAGGGTGGTCGCCATCGGCTTCGACGCGCCGCTCGACCCCTGGACGCGCGCGCTCGTCGACGCCTTCGTGAAGCCGGGCCGTGCCGCGCCCGTCCCACGCGTCCTGCCCACCCACGGGCTCCGCGTGCCCGACACGGCCGCGGAGGCCCGCCTCGCCGCGCTCCACGCGAGCGTGCCCGACGCGCTGGTGCTCGTACAGCACGACGCCACGGCAGCCCGGGTCCACCGTGCGCTGCTCCGGAACGGCGTTCCGAGCGCCTGGCGTCCGCCCGCGCGCCTCGAGCGCCACACGCTCGCTTCGGTCGTGCGGCGAGCCGTACCGTGGTTCACGGGGGCTGCAGATCCTCCGCTGCGCGCGGTCGATCTGCACTTCGTGCTCCGCCATCCCATGGTCGACAGCCGCTTGCCTCCGCCCGCCCTCACCTGGCTCCAGCAGAAGCTCGAAGGGATCGACGAAGACCCCACGCGCACGTCGCTCTCTCCGCGTGCCGTGGCCCGGATCGTGCGGCGGGCACGGCACCTCGACGCGCCTCTGTCGCGGTGGGTCGCAGAGCTCGATGCCCTGTCGTACCGAACCGACCTCGACGATGGCACCCCTTCCCGCGCCCTCCGGCTGGTCGCCCGGCTCCGCGTGCTCCAGGCCTGCATCCGCGGCGAGACCTTCACGCAGACCTTCAACGTCGGGGGCCCCGAAGAGGACGCCGACTGGGGAGACTTCGACGCCCTCGTCGCGAGCCTGCTCGGCGACCAGGACCCCAGCGCACCGCCCGACATCGCCGAGGCGGGCACCCTGGGCGCACTCCGTCGCTTCCTGCTCGCGTGCCGGCTCCGCACCCGCGACGACCCCGCCAGCCTGCGCATCCTCGGTGCGCTGCGGCGCGGGGCCCACCAGCCCGCGACCCGCACGTCCGCGCTCGAGCTGCTCCGCGGGTCCGTCGATCGCGGAGAGGTCCGTCCGGGCGTCGAGATCCTCACGTACGAGGACTACGACGGCCGGCCCTGCTCGCGCCTCGTGCTTTGCGACGTGCACGACCAGGGCGTCGCCGTGCGACCCAACCCCGATCCCCTGCTCTCCGAGCCCCAGCTCGAAGCGCTCGGCATCCTCCATGGCCGGGCACGCGTCGACTTCCGGCTCGACCAGCTCCAGAGGGCCGCCGGGCAGGCGCAGGAGGTCGTCACCCTGGTGGCCGAGCGGGACGCGATGGGCCGCGCGGTGGTCCCGCCCGTGCAGATGGGGCTCGAGCTCACCGACGCCTGTGGCGCGTACGGGCTCGATGTCGCCGACCTGCCCGAGGCCCGTGGGCGCGAAGCCCTCCGCGTGCGCGACGCCAACGGTGAGGCACCGCCTGAAGGTCCGCTCCAGCGGGCGGCCGTGCAGGTCACCGCCGAGTGGGTCCGGTCCGGACGGGGTCCCGTGGGCGCGCTCCCGCGCGCGTCCCGGGCTCCCGGGCGCGACACCCTGGCTCACCTGCTCGTCACCCGGCCCACGCCGCCTGTGTGGGTGTTGCCGTGGCTCGGTCACGCGCCGGACGTTCCCGAGGCCGCGCTCGAAGACCGCGAGTGGTCGGTCACCCGTCTGTTCCGCCCGCTCTCCCACTGCATGTACCAGGCGTTCGGCCGCACGGTGCTCGGCATCCGCGAGCCCGAGACCATCGCCGAGGAGCTGGACGCCAAGGAGATCGGGAACGCGGTTCACGTGGTGCTCGAGCACGCCGCGCGGTTCGGGGCCTGGAGCGTCGACGGAGACCTCGAGTCCGCGCGCGAGGCCTACCACGACGTGCTCCTGCGCAACACCTCGAGTGCTTTCGAGGGAGCGCGACGCGAGTTCGGAGCCCTGTCCCCCGCGCGGGAGGCCGCGGCCATCGGCCTCGAGGCGAGGTGGGCCAGCCAGTGGTCGCGGTACGTCGAGAAGCGGAGCTCCTGGGGTCGCGACGACCTCCCGAACCACGGGGCCGTCGAGCAGGTGGTGTTCGAGCACCTCCTCCTCGACGCCGCCACGTTCGCGCTGGGCGACGCCGGGCGGGCTGCAGAGCTGCCTCCGGCGTCCGACTACACCCTGAGGCAATGGATCAAGTCCACCGCAAAACAGGCGGAGAACGGCACGGATCCGGGCCGCCTCCCTGACCACGAGCTGTGTGCCGGCGACGGCCGGGGCCTGCCCACGGCATGGGCTCCGACCCTCCGCGACTTCGTGAAGGAGCCGCGCTTCGCCGCCGTGGTCGCCCTCATCCACGACCTCACCTTCCTCTCCACGGCGCTCATGGCGCCCACGCTGGGCGTCGTCGCGGAGCTCCCGTTCGGCGAGACCGACGCCACGGCGTCGTGGACGACCCGCAGCGACGAGGAGCCCGCTCGCATCGGGCCGCTCGAGCTGCAGCTCGGCGAGCAGCGCGTCCGGGTCCAGGGGTTCATCGATCGTCTCGCGCTGGTCGGGCACCCCGACCGTCCGCTGATCCGCATCGTCGACTACAAGACCGGCCGCAGCGCGCCTGACGAGAAGAGCGGTCGCAAGCAGCTGCTCGGACTCGTCGAGCCCCAGCTCGTGGTCTACGCGCTAGCGGTCCAGGCCGCCCTCGCGCGGGACCCGCTCGACCTGCCCGCCGCATTCGCCAATGCGCGCGTCGCGAGCGTCGGGTGGGACCATCTGCTCGCGGTCGACGAGAACCGGAAGCTCCTGCCCGCCCGCGACGGCTTCCTGGTCGACCCCGCCACCCTCAACCTGCTGGCACGCGCGCTCGGGAGCCTCGTCGGACGAGCCCGATCCGGCGACTGGCTCCTGTCCCCGCGCGCCGACACGTGCCCCACCACCGCCTCGTGGAAGCACGACCACTGCCCGCTCGCGGGCGCCTGCCGCCTCCGTGACGTCGAGGGAGAGCTCCCATGAGCGTGCGCGTCATCCGCGCCGCGGCCGGCTGCGGCAAGACCACAGCGCTCGCGAGCGCGTACCTGGGCCTCGTGGCCCGCGGGGTGCCCGTCGAGCGCATCGTCGCCATCACCTTCACGCGTCGAGCGGCCGCCGAGCTCGTCGAGCGTGTGGGGCTCGCGCTGCGGGCCGTCACGGGAGACGCCCTCGCGCTCGACCGGCTGGGGTCGGCACGCGACGTCTACCTCGCCGCGGCCCCGTCCGACCCGGAGGTCGCGCGTCAGGCGCTCGCCGACCTCGGGAGCGCACCGATCGGCACCACCGATCACTTCGTGAACCGACTCCTGTCCGAGTTCGCGCTCGACGCCGCGCTTCCGCTGCCCGACGGCACGTCCATCCCGCTCGACCTCGGGCTCGTGGCGGTCCCCGATCTCGCCGCGCACCTCGACGCCGCAGCGCGCCGGCTGCTCGATCCGCCCGACGGCGAGCCGCCCGACGCCGTGCGAACCCTCTCGCGGTACTTCAGCCTCGGCGAGATCCTCGAGATGACGACGCGGTCCGCCGAGATCGACGGCTACCGCGCCGGTCGCGGTGACGAGGTCCTCCGGTGGCTCTCCCAGCACATCGCCGCCGAGCTCGAGTCGCTCGACCTCGCGCAGGAGCTGGGCATCTCAGACCTCGACGAGCGCGCCGGCATCGAGCGGATCACGTCCCTCATGAACCGCGGCGGCGAGTGGACGGTCCCCGACGTCACCCGATGGATCCGCGACGGAGCCGTGCCCGCCCTCGCCCCGATCGCCCTGGTCTCGTGGACCCGCATGGTCCACAAGGGCCGCGTGAAGCGCATCTGGGCGGCGATCTCGCGCCAGGCGTTCGGCTTCGGCCTCACCGACGTGCGCATGGACGACGTGCTCCGCGCCCTGCGCCACCCCTACGAGGACCCAGCGCACCTCGCGCTCGCCGACACCCTGCGCGACGCCGTCGAAGCGCTGCGCATCCGCGTGGCGTCCGACGCGCTCGAGACCGCCGCTCTCCAGGGCGAGCTCTCGCACACGGAGCTCACGCGCGCCGCGGCCGCACTGTGCAACGGGCCCGCGGTGATCGGCCGTTTCGAGGCCCTGCTCGTCGACGAGATCCAGGATGCCAGCCCCGATCAGCTCGAGCTCTACCGGAACCTCGGGCGCCAGCCCGGCATGCAGTCGGTGTTCGTGGGCGACGGGCGCCAGAGCATCTACCTGTTCCGCGGGGGCGAGCCCGAGGGGCTCGAGCAGCTCAGCTCCGAAGCCGGCGATCGCGTGGAGCCGCTGCTCACCAACCACCGCAGCACACCGGCGCTCGTCGCCGCCCATCGCGCGCTGTTCGACGCCCTCGAAGCGCCCATGCAGCAGCGGTGGTGGACGCCCCTCGAGTCGCTCGACGGCCTGGAGGCCGAGCCCAGCAAGGCCGACCATGCCCTCGACCCCGCGGTGCACGGCGAGCTGGCCACGCCCGTCGTCATCGTGAACCCGGGCAGCCACACGAAGCGCGGTGCGAACGACATGAACGACGCCGCGCTCCACGTGTTCTGGGAGCGCGTGCAGCGCGCGTGGTCCGAAGAGGGCCGCGAGCGCGACACGGCCGCCGTGCTCTGCCCGACCTGGCGCGCTGCACGGAACGCAGCCGACCTCCTCCGGAAGCTCGCGCGCGACGAAGCGGTCGCGTGGGTCGACGGCGGGGACGGCTGGCTCGGGGATGGCGTGGGGCGCGACCTGGGGTTCTGGCTGCGCGCGCTGCTCGACCGCACCGACGAGGTCGCGTGGCTGGCCGTGTGGAAGCACCCGTCCATCGGGCTCACCGACGGGGCGCTCGCCCGGATCGCGAAGGGCATCGGGATCGGCGACCGCCGGTTCGCGAGCCAGCTGGGCCTGCTCGTCGCGTCCGAAGGCCTGCAGAAGCCCCACCGTGACGACGACATCGAAGCGTTCGCGCGGGCCCGTCCCGCGCTGACCGAAGCGCTCGAGACGATCGGTCGTGACGACACGTCGCTGGTGCTCGACCGCCTGGTGACCGTGCTCGGGTGGCGAACGCTGCTCGCCGCGAGCCCGGGAGGGTCCGACGAGGTGGCGCGGCTCGAGGTCCTGCTCGACTGGGTCGGTGAGCTCGATGCCCAGGGCGCCAGCGTCGACGCGATCAGCGCCATGCTCGACGCCGAGGCGCGATCCGACGTGCCCCGGGTCCGGCTCGACCGCCCCGCACGCACCATCACGTGCACGACCGTCTTCCAGTCCAAGGGCCTCGCCTGGGACCACGTGGCCGTGCTCTCACCCGGCCGCGCCGGGCGCCTGGATCCGGGCGACAACGGCGATGCGTGGATGCGCATCGGCGACGAGAAGGTACGCCTGCTCGGGCTCCGCTTCGACCCGGAGGGCGGGCTCGTGCCCTACCACGACCCCCTCCAGCGGCTCGCCGACACGATCCGGGCCACGCGGTTCTTCGAGGAGGGCGCGCGCCTGGCGTACGTCGCGGTCACGCGGGCCCGCCGCAGCGTCACGATGGGTCTGCCGACCGCGGACTGGGGCACGAGCGAGATCCAGAAGCTCGTGTCGCACACCTGGCGTGGCCTGAAGCATCCGCAGATCGCACACGTGCCCGTGCCGCCGCCCGTCGAGCTCGCCGCGCTCGGCCGCCACCAGGTGGAGCCGACCGGGATCCTGCCCGCCCACGTGCCGGATCCCGAAGCGCCGCTGCTCGAGCAGGCCCCGTCCGCGGCCGCTTCCCGGTACTCGCGCGAGCAGCGCCAGGCCCTCGCGGAGCGCATCCAGTCGATGGTCACCCTCGGGGGCTTCCATCGCGGCGGCGGTGACGTGCCCCCACCGCGCGCGAAGCACCCGGATCTCACGCCCGCCGAGTGGGGCACGCTCGCACACGGGTGGTTCGCCGCGTGGCGGTTCGACGGGCCCGCTCCCACGGGCCGGATCTCGGCATGGCTCGCGGAGGAGTGGGGGGCGGCCGACCCCGACATCGCGAGCTGGCTGGCCGCGATCAGCACGCGCCTGCGCGAGGAGAAGGGTCCGCTGTGGTCGATCGTGACGGACGCCCGGTCGAAGCTGTACTTCGAGTACCCGATCGTCGGCCGGGGCGGTCCGCGGGACGACCTGCTCCTGTCCGGCCGGATCGACCTGCTCGTCGTGCGCCCGAAGGGCGTCGTGGTGGTGGACTTCAAGGCGGGCGACAAGTCGCCCCGTGCGCTCGATCAGCTCGTCGAGGGCGCCTCCCTGCGCACCTACGGGCCCCAGCTGGACAGCTACCGCGACGCGCTCGAGCGCATGGGCACCAAGGTCGAGGCCGTGGCGCTCTGGTACGTGAGGACCGGCGCGACCGTCATGTGGTGAGCGGCGGGATAAGACGCCGTTCCATGCGCATCCTGCACGCCAGCGACTGGCACCTCGGGAAGACCCTCGAGGGCCGGTCGAGGATCCCGGAGCAGGCCGACTACCTCGACGAGGTGGTGCGGCTGGCGGCGGACGTGGATCTGGTGGTGATCGCGGGCGACGTGTTCGACGTGTACAACCCGCCGATCGACGCGGAGGAGCTGTACTTCGACACGCTCGCTCGGCTTGGCGACGGCGGGCGTCGGCCCGTGGTGGTGATCGCCGGGAACCACGACAGCCCCGACCGGATCGCAGCCGCCACCCCGCTCGCGGCCGCCCACGGCGTGTACATCCTGGGTCGGGTCGGGCAGGAGCCCGGCCGTACGGGCTCGGTGACGTATGCGGCCCCGGGTGTGCTCGGCGTGGGAACCCCGTGTGGTCAGGAGGTCCGCGTCGCGGCACTCCCCTACCCGTCCGAGGCCCGGCTCGCGCTCCTGCTCACCGAGAACGTGCGCGAGCGCTCCCTGCAGACCGCCTACTCCGAGAAGGTGAAGTCCGTGCTGCACGGGCTCGCGGAGCACTTCACACCGGGCACGGTGAACCTCGCGGTCTCCCACCTCCAGGTGCGCGCCTGCCTGGCGAGCGAGAGCGAGCGGGCACTGGTCGGCGGGGCCTACCAGGTCGAGACCGACGTGTTCCCGAGCACCGCCCAGTACGTCGCGCTCGGCCACCTGCACCGCGCACAGGACGTGCCCGACGCCCCCACCGCCGTGCGCTACTGCGGCGCTCCGCTCGCGTTCCGGTTCAGCGAGACCGGCGAGGAGCGCAGCCACACGGTGGTCGAGGTCGATCCGGGCGGGTCTGCGCGCATCCACCGCATCCCGATCGACGCCGGGCGTCCGCTCGTCGTGTGGGAGGCCGCGAGCCTCGCCGAGGTCGTGCACGGCGTCGAACAGGGCCTGCACGAGACGGCCTTCATCGACCTGCAGCTCCGGGTCGACGCCGCGCTGAGCCACGCCGAGCTCGCCACCCTGCGACGCCTGCCGCGCGACTTCGTGCGCATCCGGGCCGTGCTCCCGGAAGCCGCCCTCGGGCCCGTCGCGCGCGAAGACCGCCTGGAGCTCGCTCCCGCCGAGCTGTTCCGGGCCTTCTACCGCGACGCCGTCGGCTCGGAGCCCGACGCGCCGCTCGTCGACCTGTTCATGGAGCTGGCGTCCGACGTCGTGGCGGAGACCCGCAGCTGATGCAGCCCCTCACCCTGCACATCGATGGGCTCCACAGCTTCCGCCGGCCGGTCGACATCGACCTCGCCGCGCTCGGTCAGCACGGGCTGTTCGGCATCTTCGGTCCCATCGGCTCGGGCAAGTCCACGATCCTCGACGCGATGACCCTCGCGCTGTTCGGCACGGTCGACCGGCTCGTGGGGCGCAGCAAGCGCGGCATCGTGAACCACCAGGTGAAGCGCTGCGAGGTCCGATTCCGGTTCCGGGTCGGCTCGACCGAGTGGGAGGCGCAGCGGGCGTACCGGTCCGACAAGGAGGGCGTGGCGCAGCGCATCCACTCGCGCCTGGCGCGGATGGACGGCACCACCCAGGAGGTCGTGGCCGACAAGGAACGCGAGGTGAACGCGGCCGTCGAGTCGCTGCTCGGGCTCACGGCCGAAGACTTCATGCGCGCCGTGGTGCTGCCCCAGGGGCGGTTCATGGAGTTCCTGCACCTGCAGGGCACCGACCGCCGGCGCATGCTGCAGCGGATCTTCCGGCTGGAGCCCTTCGGAGAGGGCCTGCGCGCACGGGTGAAGCAGGAGTCCGACGCCGTGGCGGCGGTGCTGCACCACACGTCGGGCGAGCTCGAGGGGCTCGGCGAGGCGGGAGTGGAGTCGGTGGACACGGCGCGTGCAGCGGCCGAACAGGCCCGCGACACCGCCCTCCAGGCGCGCGCGGCGTACACCCTCGCGACGGAGCGGGCCGAAGACGGTCGGCGGGCGGCCCGCCATCACCGTGCGCTCGACGACGCGCGGCGGGCGCTCGCGGAGCACGACGCCGCCTCCGAGCACTTCCTCGGCCTGAAGGGGCGCATCGCGGTCGCGCGTCGGATCCGGCCCGCGGTGGAGGCGCTCGCACGCCTCGACCACGCCGAGAAGGCCCTGGCGTCCGCGCACGAACGGAGCACGTCGGCCCGAGAGGCCCGTGACGCCGCGCGCACCGCCCTGCAGGCTGCCGAGAGCGCGCGGTCCGCGGCCACCGACGCACGCGCCGCGCGGATGCCGGAGCTCACCCAGCGGCGAGAGGCCCTCACGCGTGCCGTCCGGCTCCTGGGAGACCTCGAGGAGGCCGCCGCACGCACCCACAAGCTCTCGCACCGCCGAGGTCAGCTCCGACGCCGGCAGGAGGACGAGGAACGGGCCGCCGTCGACATGGAGCGCAAGCTCGAGAAGATCGTGGCGCGTCGCACGGCTCTGCGGAACGACTGGGCCGACCAGCAGGTCTCGCCCGACCTGCGCCGTCGGATCCGCACGGCGGAGTCCGCGAAGGTGGCGCTGGATGCCGCACGCTCCCGGTCGGCGTCGCTCGCGATGGATCTCCAGGCCACCCAGGCGCGGCTCGCAGACACCCGGGAGGCCGCGGCACGGGCCCGAGGTGCGGTCGAGGCCGGAGAGCGCCGTCTGGAACGGGCGGAGACCGAAGCTCGCCTGCTGAACGCCCAGTCCGACGCGCTGTCGGGCATCTCGGCCGCTGCGGAGTCCGTGCGTCGGCAGGGTCTGCTCGACCGCATGGGGGCGTCGGTCGAGCTCGTCCATGTCGCCGAGCGCGACGTGCAGGCGGCACACGCGGCGCTGGAGTCCGCGGAGCGAACGCTCGACGATCTCGGGCGCGACGCCCTGAACCCCACCGGGCTCGCGGGCTTCCTGGCGTCCCGCCTGCAGCCGGGCGAGGCCTGTGCCGTGTGTGGGTCGAGCGAGCACCCCGCTCCGGCCGAGCCCGTCCACGAGCACGGCCTGCTGGAGATCGTCGCAGCACGCGCGCGTGCGGCCGCCTCCGTGGAGTCCCGCCAGGAGGCGCTCGAGGCCGCACACACACGCGCTCGGGTCGCTCGGGAGCAGCTCGCCGGGCTGGTGTCGGCGATCCCGGATCGGCTGGGGGTCTCGGAGCCCGACGCGCTGCTCCTGCTGCTGGAGCGCGAGGAGAAGGCCCGAAGAGCCCTCCAGCACGCGCTGGATCGCACGGACCGCGCCCGGAGGGCCCTGGGTCCGGGGGTCGACGAGGCCCGCTCGCTGCTCGCGACCGCGTCGGCGCGGCACGGGGCGGTCGCCGACGAGCTCGAGCGGCTGAAGCGCGCGCAGTCCGAGACGCTCGACGCCGAAGGCCGGTCGTGGGGCGAGCTCACCGATGCGCTGGGCGAGCTCACGATGTTCGACCTCCCCCGCGTGAGCGCCAGCATCACCGAGAAGGACCGCCGACGCGAAGAGCTCGAGCCCCGGATCGACGCGGCGGAAGCCGAGCTCGCGAGCGCTCAGAAGGACTGGGAGCAGCGCCGCGACAGCCTGTCCGCGAGGCGTGCCGACCTCGAGCGCGTGAAGGCGGAGCACGAAGCGGCCGATGCCCGCCGCCAGTCGCTGCTCGACGCCGTCCGCGAAGCCGCTCCGGGCGGCGAGCCGGTCGCACGGCTCACTGAGGTCGACGCCGAGATCGCCGTCCTCGAGCAGGCGGTCGTGAAGCGCCAGGCCGAGCTCGATGCCGTCCGCCAGGTCGTGGGGGCGGCCGCTTCGGAGCTCGCCGCCGCCGAAGAGGCCGTGCGCTCGGGCGAGGCCCACCGGTCCACTGCCCAGGCCTCCGCCGATGCGGCCCTCTCGCGGGCAGGAGTGGCTCGAGACGGTCTCACCGAAGAAGCCGCGCTCGGCGAGCAGGACCTCGACCTCCTCCAGCGTCAGGTGGAGCAGTGGTCCGAGAAGCGCGCCGCCCTCCTGCACGGCCTCCAGGGCCTCGAAGGGCTCGCCGTGCCGGCCATCGCTCCCGAAGACCTCGAAGCACGCGAAGCCGCGCTGGCGACCGCCGAGGCCCACCGGAGGGTCGCAGAGGCCGACCTCGTGCGCACCTCCGAGCGCCTCGCGCAGCTGGAGTCCCGCGCCGCACGGTTCTCCGAGCTGTCGAAGCGCCATGCGGAGCTGTCGGTGCGGTCGGAGCGGCTGTCGACGCTCGGTCGGCTCCTGCGCGGCGACCGGTTCGTGGAGTACGTCGCCAACGACTACCTGCACGACCTCGCGGCGCTGGCGACGGAGCACCTCGGCCGCCTGACCCGTGGCCGCTACGCGCTCACGCTCGACGACTCCGGAGGCTTCCTGGTCGCCGACCTCGACGCGGGCGGTGCGGTGCGTCCCGCGTCCTCCCTGTCCGGCGGCGAGACGTTCATCACGTCCCTCGCGCTCGCCCTGGCGCTGTCCACGCAGGTCCAGCGGCACAACACGCGCGCGCTCGAGTTCTTCTTCCTGGACGAGGGGTTCGGCAGCCTCGACCCGGAGAGCCTCGATCGCGTCATGTCCGCCATCGAGTCGCTGTCCGACGGCCGCCGCGTGATCGGCCTCATCAGTCACGTGGGCGCCGTGCGCGAGCGCGTCCCGAGATACCTGGCCCTGTCCTGTCCGCGCGACGGGAGCGGCACCACCGTCGACCTCCGGGAGTCCTGATGCTTCCCCTGCTGTTCTCGCTCTTCTCGCTCACGGCGTCCGCCGACGACTACTCCACCGGGCAGGCCGTCGCGCTCGGGGGTTTCGGGCTGGGCGTCGCCGGAAACCTCACGTCCATCGGGGCCACGCTCGCCCTCGTGCCCTACGTGGACGTCGACACGGGCGAGATCCCGGTGGCCGACGCGCGGCGCGTGGAGCCCGTGCACCTGATCGGAGGCAGCGTGCGGCGGGCGGGAGGCGCGCTGATGGGGCTCGGCACGCTCCAGATGTACGGGGCGAACCGCCGTGCGGGTGCGGAGTACGGCAACACCTGCGGCACCTTGAGCCTGGCGCTCGGGCTGGGCTCGCTCGCGGCCTTCGGTGCCGCCGAAGCGCTCACGTGGCCGGCCGAGTCGAACGCCAGCGCGCAGCTGGCGAGTGGCGCGGTGCTCGGGCTCGCGTCGACGGGCATGATCGTGGCGTCGTTCACGCTCGGATTCACGCAATACGTCATGAACAACGCCAACAAGCCGGCGAAGCGCCGCAAGATCGACGACGCGCGGTTCCAGCTGTTCCTGGTGCCCGCGGATCGCGGAGTCGCGCTCGCCGGAGTCTTCTAGCGAGACTCCGGGGTCGCTACCCCACCCGCTGGCGCAGCCAGAGCTCCTCGATGTTCTTCGTGGAGTCGGCCTCGAGCGCGCTCTTGTCGCTCCGGATCATCACCAGCTTGGGGTCGCGCAGCTTGAGCTCGCCTTCGAGCGAGTCTTTCACGATGCCCTCGAAGCGCACGGTGACCACGATGCTCGGCTTGAGCTCCATTCCGGGACGGGTTCCCGAAGCGCTCTGACGCTCGATCCGACGGCCGGTGATCAGGCCTTCTCGCATGATCTCGCCCTGGATCTCGGCGTCGCGCAGCTTGTCGAGCCCCGCCACGTCGCCCACGTCCATGAACCCACCTTCGGGCGTTCGGGCCCCGATGACGTACGAGCCGAACATGCCGACGTTCGTCTTCTCGGTGACGGCGAACACGGCCCCGAGCAGCACCAGATCGAGCGTGATCTCGGGCTTTCGCTTGTGCCAGTTGGGGTCGCGGGACGACAGCAGGTAGGGACCGTCGAGCCGCTTGCTGATGATCCCCTCGTACCCCTGCGAGCGGAAGTGGTGGTAGAAGCGAGAGAGATCGTCCTTGCTGTTCGCGAGCTGGCCCTCCGCGATCTGGAGGGGCACCGCGAGCGGCATGTTGACGAGCGGCCCGACGAGCTTCTGCAGCCACTCCCGACGCTGGGCGAGCGGGAGGGACGTCATGTCGGACCCGTTGAGGTAGATGAGGTCGAACGCGGCGAACTTGAGGTTCACGGGGCGCGCGCCCTGCCCCTGGAGCGCGGAGTACACCTCGTACACCGACGCCGGGCGGGCGCCCTCGAGGTCGAACACGGTGCCGTACAGCTCTCCGTCGACGATGCAGCTCTTCGCCGGCAGCATCTGGATCGAGCTCGAGAGACCGGAGACCATCTCGAGCCAGTCGCGGCGGTTCCGCGTGTAGGCGCCCGTCAGCACGGCTCCGTTGGCGTCGGTGCTCTTGTGGAGCATGAACCGGATGCCGTCGTACTTCCGCTCGACCCACACGGGGTACGCCTTGATGCCCTCGGTGCTCCCGCTGGCGAGCGCCGGACGGACCGCGACGAGCGGCTGCAGCTGGATGGACCGGAGCCCCTCGACGCCCTTCTCGCTCAGGACCTCCGTGACGCGGAACGCATCCGTGAGCGCCATCGCGTGCTGCACGGCCTCGGGCATGGCCCCGAACTGCTGCGCGAGCGCGCGCGCGATGAGCGCCCCCTGATAGTCGAACCCGAACCCGGCCTTCCGGAGCATCAGCTTCGCGATGAAGTACGCCTCGAGCTTCCCGCTCCGCTCGAGCAGCGCACGGAGCAGCGAGAACTTCTTCGCGCGCGGCACGCCCGCCTTCGCCTGGAGGCGGAGGGTCTCGAGCACCTCGGCGGCGGTGAGCGGGGGCTCCACCTTGAGCGTGCGACGTGACTCCGCGAACAGCACGGCCACGTCGCCCACCACGGTGAGCCGGTCGAGCAGCTGCTGGCGCGACTTCATCTCGACGGAGAGCAGCAACGTGACGAGGCTGTCGCGCCTCAGCGTGCTACCGCGCCCGCGGAACGGATCGCCGAGCACGCACGAGAGCTTCTGCACGAGGGAGAGCCCGATGTTCGCGTCGAAGAACTTCGTGAGCAGCGCTTCGCGTTCCTGGCTGTTCGGCGGAGCTTCCACGGCGACGCCGAAGATCGCCCCGATGCGGTCGGGCTGGAGGCCAGAGAGCGGCAGGAACAGCCCGCGGCACAGGCTGTAGAACGGGATCGACTCGAGCGCGTCGAGCCCCACGAGCGGGTCTTCCTCGACGAGCCCACGCATCGTGAACTCGAGGTGGTACGGCAGACCGAGCACGTCTTCGAGGTACTCGGCGCTGACGGCATCCCGACCGATCGACCGCGTGAACCGGCCGAGCTTCTCGCTCTGCTCGAGCCAGGACCGGAGGTCGGACGCTCCGACCCGCTGCAGCTGGGGCTCGTCCACGGGCTATCGGGCCTCGGGCGGCATGAACTCGGCGGGCTGGCCGGGATGGATCTCGAGCGCGCCCGTGCCCTCGGCCTGCTGGATGCGCACCTGGTTCGGGTAGGTGGGCGTCGTCACGCTCTTCACGGCCCGGATCACGTCGATTTTGTCGCGGTAGTTCCCGCCCCACTGGGCGGCGATCTCCTTGGAGCCGAGCGACATCTCCTCGATCAGGAACACGGCGTCGGCGGTGTGCATCAGGGCCTCGCCGCCCACGGGCAGCCCGGTGTCCTTGATCTGGCCGATGCACAGGCAGGTGATGCCCTGCTCGTGGTTGTACGTCTTGAGCGCGGACAGGTTGTCGGCGGTGCGGTTCTTCGTGGGGTCGAGCATGTTCAGCGAGTCGATCACGACGAGGTCGATCTGCGCTTTCTCCACGAGGTACCTGTACTTGCTGATGAAGTCGTCCCAGGTCTGACCCTTGTGGTACTGGCTCTCCAGCACGTAGGTGCGCTCGAGCACCTGGGTCTTGAATGCTTCGAGATCGAGCCCGGTGGCAGCCATGCCGATCTTCACCATGCGCGAGCAGAGGTCGTCACGGCCGGAGCCCTCGGCATTGTGGAAGCCCTCTTCCGCGACCACGAACGCGACCTTCATGCCGGCCGCGGCCGAGCGCGCGAGCAGCGACAGGGCCGTGCGCGTCTTGCCCTTTCCGGGCGGCCCGACGAACGCCATCGTGCAGCCCTTCGGGACGCCCCCGAGCGCAGCCGTGGAATCCTCGGTGAGCACGAGCCGATCGAGCACCGACCCCGTGGGGACGGCCTGCTGCGTGCGCACGAGATCGGTGAACGTGGCGGGACGGATGATGTCGGCGTCGAGCCCGCTGTCACCGTCCTGCTGGAGGTTCGCCATGGGGTTCGCGAACGGCATCGCAGACGGGTCCATGACGGGGGCCCCCATCTGGTTGCCCATCATCATCTGCATCATCTGCATCATCTGCATCATGGGGTTCCCGCCCATCATCGGGTTCCCCATGCCCATGCCCATCTGGCCCATGCCCATCTGGCCGGGCATCATCCCCGGCATCCCGGGCATCCCGCCCTGATTCTGATCCGCCACCGCTGCCTCCGCACGTTGAGTTCCCGGGGGCTCGAGAGCCGCAGGGACTGATCCGCGCGCGGAGTGTAGATCAGATCAGTTCTCGGGGTTCTTGGCCCGGCCGTAGACGCCGTCGAGCTTCGTGGCGACGCCCGCCCACTTGGGGTCGTCCTTGCAGTAGATGTCGAAGGCGGCCTTCGCCGAGCCCCAGAAGAGCGCATGCGCTTCGACCACCTTGATCACCAGCGAGCCGTCGAAGCCCTCCGGCGCGCGCGCCAGGCGGTCGTTGAACTGCTTGTGCAGCTTCGCGGCGTCGTGCTTCTTCAGCCACGAGTCTCCGGCACCGACGGCGTCGGGGCAGCTCTCGGTGCCCTTGTCGAGCGCGGCTGCGAGGCCGTCGTTGAGCGACTTGATCGCCGGGGCCCAGCCATCGTTGTTGAGGAGGTCGTACGTGACGGCCGGGCAGCCGTCCTTCACGTCGTCGTTCTCCTGCTCGCCGTCGCACTGGTCTTGCGCGTCGGGCACGCCGTCGCCGTCGTTGTCGGGATCGGGGCAGCCGTCGTCGTCTTCGAAGCCGTCCTTGTCCTCTTCCTCGTTCGGGCACTTGTCGGCGCCATCGAGGAACCCGTCGGCGTCGTTGTCGGGGTCGGGACAGCCATCCTCGTCCTCGAACCCGTCGACGTCCTCGGGCTCCTCTTTGCAGGCATCGGTCTTGTTGTCCACGCCGTCTTTGTCCTTGTCGCCCGCGAACGCGGGGACCGTGAGCAGCGCAAGAGCGAGGGTGAGCATCGACACTCCAGGGGGTCGGGAAGTCAGGGACTCGGGAGAGCGCAGCCTATCGCGCGCACCCCGAACCCGTAAGCGTCGCCGATCGGTCCCTCGCCCCACCCCGACGGGACGGGGCGCTCGAAGGTGCGAGGGAACCTGTGGGATTCAGGAGGAGCCAGCGAGCCAGCTCGCTCCCGGTCTCGGCATTCAGTTGGGTTTGGCCTTCTGTTCCGTCTCCACGAGGTTGTACTCGCGGTGGTACAGGTAGAGCATGTCCATCACGAGGGACAGGTTCTTCGCGTTCACGTCGTCGTCGGAAGAACGGTCGATCTCGTCCATCTGCTTGCCCACCTGGAACAGCTGCTCGATCAGGTTCCCGAGGAGGGTGAGATCGCGGGTCTTGCGGTTCTGCCCGGCGAAGTTCTCGCGGTAGGACTGGAAGATCTCGTTCGCCGCTCCGCCGAGCGAGCCGACGCGCTCCTGGAGCGGCGCCTCGAGGCGCAGGGTGCGGATCTTCGGGGCCTCGTCGCGGTAGACGCCCAGGTTGTTCTTCACGAGCTCCATGTTCTTCTTGTGGACCTCGGTGTTGAACCCATCGTCGAGCAGGGCCTGCATGCCCTGATGGATCTCGCCGAGCGCTTCGGCGATGAGCTCGAGGAGGCGCGGGTTGCGCGAGATGCGGGCCTTGTTGGCGAAGTGCAGCCGGTACCGGCCGAACTGGTCGTTCGCGACGTTCGCGAACAGCGTGCCGCGGTCGGCGCCGAACACCTTCTTCCGGTCTTCGCGGATGCGATCGCGCTCCACCCGGTAGATGGCGAGGTTGTTCCGCGTGGTCTCGAGGGCCTGCTGGAGCTCGGCCGTGTTGGCGCGGGCCGCGAGGGCCTCCATCTCGCTCACGATGCGGTCGCTGTCCTCGATCATCTCGGCGAGGATGCCGAGATCGCGCGTGCGGCGCGTCTGGCCGGCGAAGTACCGGGCGTAGCGGGCCTGCACGAAGTTCGCCCAGGTGGCGAGCCGGTGGGTGACGAGCGCAGCGGGACCCTGGGAGCGCGCGTCGCGGATGCCGGCGAGCTCGCGCTCGTACAGCGACTTGTTCTCGATCAGTCGAGCCTTCTCGTCGGCGTCGAGGAGCTTGCCGCTGTCGGACTCGAGCCGGGACGCCTCGTTCAGGATCGCCTCGAGCTCTTCGGGGTCGCGGGTGATCCGCGGGAAACCCGCGAAACGCGCGCGGTAGCGGGTATGGATCTCTTCGATCTGGGCGCCGAATTGGGACACAACCACCTCCAGGGGCCCCCTCGTAACGCTGGCGATAGGCTGTCCGCATGGCGAAGATGGAGAACAGCGAGGTGGCCGCGGTCTTCTACGAGATCTCGGACCTCCTCTACATCCACGGAGGCAATCCCCACCGCATCCGGGCGTTCTCGCGCACCGCGCGGATCGTCGAGAACCTCCCCCAGGGCTGCGAGGCGATGATCCGGTTCGGCACGCTCGCGAAGGTCCCGGGCATCGGCGACGGGTCCGTGCGCCGCATCAAGGACATCCTCCGGACGGGCACGTGCGACGAGCACCTCAAGCTGCGACGCGCCCTCCCAGCCGGCCTCCGCGACATGCTCGACGTGAAGGGACTCGGTCCGCGCACCATCCGGGTGATCTACCAGCACCTCCGCGTCGGCTCCATCCAGGAGCTCGAGCACGCGCTCCGAACGGGCCAGGTCCAGAAGCTGCCGCGGATGGGCCAGAAGACCGGCGAGAAGCTGCTGAAGGCGATCGAGGACTGGAAGACCGCCCTCGGACGGGTGCCGTGGGTCGACGGAAAGCGCTGGGTCGACCGCCTCACCGCGCAGCTCCAGGACACCCCCGAAGTCCTGAAGATGATGGTCGGAGGCAGCGTTCGACGCGGCAAGGCGACGGTCGGCGACCTCGACATCCTCGTCGGTGCCGACGACAAGCTCGCCGTGGTCTCGCGCTTCATGACGCTCCCCGAGATCGACGAGGTCCTCGTGCACGGCACGGGCCGTGTGAGCGTGCGGCTGCACAACCGACAGCAGTGCGACCTGCGGGTGCTCGACCCCGAGACCTTCGGTGCCGGGATGCACTACTTCACGGGGAGCAAGCTCCACAACATCGCGCTTCGCGTCCGCGGTCTCAAGCTCTACGACCGCAAGATCAGCGACAAGGGGATCTTCGTCCGCGACACCGACATCCGCATCGCGCCGGGCACCGAAGAGGAGGAGATCTTCGCGGCGGTCGGGCTTCCGTACATCGCGCCCGAGCTCCGCGAGAACACCGGCGAGATCGAGGCCGCCGCAGAGGGGCGCCTCCCCCACCTCGTCACGGCGGGCGATCTGAAGGGCGACCTTCACATGCACACCATCGCGTCCGACGGGAAAGGCACGGTCACCGACATGGCCCAGGCCGCCCAGCGCATGGGGCACAGCTACATCGCCATCACCGACCACACGAAGCTCCTCGAGGTCGCGAACGGCCTCGACGAGCGCCGGTTGAGCGCGCAGGCCCGGCACATCCGCGACGTCGAGCAGCAGGTCGGCGCGCTCCACATCCTCGCGGGAACCGAGGTCGACATCCGGCCCGACGGTCGGCTCGACATCGACGCCGAGGTGCTGCGCGGGCTCGACTGGGTGGTCGCGAGCGTGCACAGCGGGTTCGATCAGTCGGGAGACGCGATCACCGACCGGTACATCCAGGCCATGGAGACCGGCCTCGTGGACTGCATCGGCCACCCGGAGACCCGCCGTCTCGGGCACCGCAAGGGTGCGAGGCTCGACCTCGACCGCCTCTTCAAGGTCGCCATCCAGACGGGAGTGGCCCTCGAGATCAACGGGAACCCCTACCGGATGGACCTCTCCGACACCTCGGTCCGCCGCGCTCGCGAGGCCGGGGTGCCGGTGTGCATCAACACCGACGCACACGCTCCCGGGCACCTCGTGTACCAGGAGTTCGGGCTGATCACGGCCCGCCGGGGCTGGGTGGAGGCCCGCGACGTGCTGAACACCCGCGACATCCGGGTGATCCGCGACCGTCGCCGCGACCGCCTCCGGAAGCACGGAGTCGCGGTGTCGGGGTGGGAGCCGCCCGCTCAGGTCGACGTCGCGGCCGACGTGTACCCGGAGGTGTTCGTGAGCGCCGAGCACTGGCCGGAGACCGAGCGGATGCACGGTGCTGCCGACGCCGAACCCGACGAGCCCGACCTCCCCGACGAAGACGGGGCCTACGAGGGCGTGCCCGACGAGGATGCCGGTCTCGACGAGGCGCTCGCGGGTTCCCTGAGCGACGACCTGCGCGCCCGCATCGACGACTTCATGCGCAACGGGGGCGACCCCGCGCTCGAAGCCGCACTCGACCGGCGGGGTCCGAACGCGATGCAGGCCGCGTTCAACCTCCTGTTCGGCGCACCGTCATGATCGTGTGGGCGCTCCTGTGGGGTGTCGCGCCGTTTCTGCTCCTGGTGGCGCTGGCTGCGTCCGACCTCGTCACCCAGCCCGAGCGCGTTCCGCTGCGGTGGCTCGCGCCCGCCGCGATGTCGGGGGTCTTCTTCGTCGCGCCCCTCGTCCTGTGGTCCGACACCCCGCACGGCCTGCCGCCGAGCCATCCGCGCTGGCCGGGCCCGTTCTCGGAGGTCACCACCGTCGGGGAGGTTGCGCTCGTCCTGCAGCTCGCCTACCTGCACCTGACGGCCGTGCTCGTGGGGTACGCGCTGCTGCTGATGGCCGTGCGGTGGCTCCGTCCGGGAGGCCCGCGGGCCGGGCTCGGGCGCGAGGCGATCGCCGGGAGCACCGCGCTCCTGGGCGTGTTCCTCGTGTGCCTGCTCGTCGACGCCGGGTGGGCCGGGCTCGCCTCTCCCCTGCTCACCGCGGGCGTGCTCGTGTGCCTGGCGTGCCGAGCGGCCCCCCCGAGACTCGCGAACGGCAGCCGGGCCGCTGGAGGCGCGCTGTCCATCGGCGCGATGGCGATGTTCCTGTGCATCGGGCTCGGCCTGCTCGAGAGCGCCGACTGGCGGTTCGCGGTGGCTCCGGTCGCCGCGCTCACCTACATCGCCGTGCTCACCCGGATGACCGGAGCGAACATCCGGCACATCCTCGGGCCCACGCTCGTGCTGGGTCTCCCGCTGGCCGCCTTCGTCGTGTGGCGCGCGTAGACCCCCGCACCGGGATCAGCCGGAGAAGCTCCAGGAGTCGAACTCCGTGAAGTAGTAGTACGGCGTGATCGTGTTGCCGCGCACCGCGTTCCGCCAGGCGCTCTTCGTGTCGAGCTTCCACAGGAAGATGTACGGCAGATCGTCGGCCAGGAACTCGTGGAGGTCGTGGTAGGCGTCTTGTGCGGCGGTGTCGGTGCTGGCCTGGTCGTATGCCTCGAGGAAGCCATCGACCTTGGGGTTCGTGTAGTTGAAGATGTTGAGCGCGCCCTTGCCGCCCGCGCGGGTCTGGAAGAGCGGGTTCACGTCTTCGACCACGCCGAAGCTCCACTTCCCGATCAGCAGGTCCCAGTCGGACATCTGGCCGGTGATGACCTTGTTCGTCCACTCGTCGTTCGAGATCTTGTGGACCTGGCGCTGGAAGCCCCCCGCCTGGAGCTGGTTGCCCAGCTGGTTCAGGAGGTCTTTCGCCTCGAGGTCGAGCGGGGCGTTCATGCCGATCTTCAGGTTGATGGGCTGGCCGCCCTTCAGCCACAGGCCGTGCTCGAGCTTCGCGCCCGCGGACTCCATCAGCCGCTTGGCCTCGCCGAGGTCGGCGTTCTCGAGCGTCTCGACGCCGCGGTTGTAGTACGGCGACGACGGGATGAACGGACCGCTGATGAACTGGCACGCCGGGAGCGGATCGTCGGGCTTGATGCCCATCGTGAGCTCGCGCAGCTGCTGGCGGTCGATCGTGTGGTCGAGCGCCTGGCGGATCGCCTTGCTGTTGAGCCCCGGGCGGTTCTGGTTGACCGCGATGTACCACCAGCTCCGCAGGTCGTACGACTTGAGGCCGACGTCGTCGGAGGCGCGCACCTCGGGACGACGCGGCGGCGCCACCGCGATGAGGCCCTGCACACCACCGCTCATGATGGTCTTGACCTGGACGATGGGGTCGCCACCCTCCGCGAGCATGAGCAGAGGGATGCTGGGCGTGTGGTTCCCGTTCGTGAACGCCTCGAAGCGCGCTTCGGTGCGCCCGCGCGTGCCCTTCATGGGGCCCGTACCGATGGGGCGCGAGCCGAACACGTCGTCGGGGAGCACGGTGGTGGACTCGAACTTGTGCTTCGGCAGCACGCGGAAGCCCAGCCGCTCCTCGGGGTTGTGATACGCCCGCTGGAACGTGACGATCGCGGCGTTCGCCTTCTTGTCGACCTCACACGACTCCAGCACCTCGCGGTACTGCTTGCCGATGAGCGACGGCGTGTTCGTGTCGAGCAGGACATCGACCGTGAAGCAGATGTCTTCCGGCGTGAACGGCTGCCCGTCGTGCCACTTCACGCCCTTCTTGGCCACGACCTTGATCTTCTTGCCGCCTTCGAGCCGCTCCTGCGACTCGGCCAGACGGCTCTTGATCGTGCTCGTGATCGCGGACCTGTAGTAGAGCCGGTCGAAGACGAGCTCCTGGGTGCGCTGATCCACCATGCTCTGGGCGAAGAGCGGGTTGAGCGTCGTTGGGAGCGCCTCCTCGTAGTAGGAAACCGTGCCGCCCGTGAGGAACAGCGAGCTGACGATTCCGAGGCTGACCAGCAAGTGCCGGCTGCGTGCCATCCACACTCCTTGTTGGCGGGAACGATACCCCACCGCGCTTCCCGTTCTACTACTTCGCACCATTCTTCAGGTTCTTCAGTAGCTCTTCACAGATCACCGCGCCGATGCGGGCGTGCGCGCGGTCGGTGAGGGCCCATCCGCCGCGCGTGAGACGCTGGCGCGCGCCCTTCTCGGAAGGCCACCCGAGGTCGACCATCCACACCCCGTCGTCGGCCGCGGCGACCTTCGCGAGGGCGTCGTTCCACTCGGCCGTGCGGGCATCGATGGCCGCCTGACGCGCCGCGACGTCCTCGCCGCCCTTCCACTCGAGCTGCCAGAGCGTGGGCGCCACGATCCCCACGAGGAGCACACCGGGACCGTCCCCCGCGCGGAGCGTCGACACGACGCCCGTGAGGCGCGTCGCGAACGCCGCGGGATCGGCGCCCTCCTCCATCTCGGCGGCCCCCACGGTGAGCACGACCGCAGACGGCGCGAGCTCCCGGATGGCTGCGGCGTCCTGCGCGAGCTGCTCCGTTCCGGAGCCGTCCTTCGAGCGATCGACCACGGAGAACGCGCCTGCACGGGCCTCTTCGAGACAGTCGCCCAGCACGGACACCCACGTGCTCGACATGTCGGTCGGCGCGACGAACCCCTCGGGAGGAGCCGCCACGAGCCCGTTCCCGGCGGCCACGATCGCACTCGTGGGCGCCTCGGGCTCGGCGCCGGAAGCGAAGGGACTGGAGAGGGCGAGCAGGACGGTGATCACGTGGACATCTCGGTCGGTGGTCCGTTGAACCCCGACGGGGGCGCGATCTTCCCTGCCCGACGAGTGCGGGTCAACCCTCGCGGGGTTCGTGGTGGCGTGCGCGGGGGCGGTTCGCCGTGAGCGTGTCGTAGAACTCGCGCGGCGCGGCGCGGTCGAGACGCATGCGCTCGATGGCGGAGCGCGGGTGCAGGTTGAGCCAGCCCGTGACCGCGTACGGGACGTGGTAGCCCCACTTGAGATCGGCGCGCAGCTCGGCGAAGTCGTCGATGAGCTCGAGGATCGGCCGGACGTCGTGGCGCGGATCGTCGAGGTACATCAGCAGGAGCTCCAGCGGGCAGTTCCCGGCCCCCCGCCCCATCCCGAAGATCGTGGCGTCGACGAACTCGGCGCCCTCGTCGATCGCCGCGATGGTGTTGGCGAAGGCGGTCTCCTGGTTGTTGTGCAGGTGCACGCCCACCCGCTGATCGGGGCGGAGCCAGTTCTTGTACTTCCGGATCAGGTACCGGACGTGGTGCGGGTACATCGCACCGAAGCTGTCGACTACCGCGACGTTCTGGACGTTCGACTCGCGCAGCACGCCGAGGAACGCGTCGACCTCCTGCGGGGTGCACGTGGTGACCGCCATCACGTTGCAGAACACCTCGTACCCGAGCTCGCGCGCGTGGTGCAGCAGATCGACGGCGTCTGGAACGTCTTTCGCGTACGTGGCGATGCGCACGATGTCGACGGCCGTCTGGTCGCGCGGCGGCAGGTCTTCCTTCCGGATGCGGCCCTGGTCGACCATGACCGCGAGCTTCATCGGGCTCGCCGCCTTCGCATCCCGCACCACACGCACCACGTCGGCGTCGTGGCAGAACCGCCACGGACCCGTGGTGGCGGGGTCGTACACCCCGGGGCTCGTCCAGTAGCCCAGCTCCATCACGTCGACGCCGGCCTTCGACAGCGCGGCGAGCGTGCGCCCCACGAGCTCGTGGGAGAACCTCCACTCGTTGGTACAGCCCCCGTCGCGGATCGTGCAGTCGAGGATCTGCACGGCGTGGCGACGGTCGGTCATCAGCCCATCGGGGCAACAGCGAACGCGGTAGTCGAGTCCCATGGGCGTCCCATAGCGCGCCCGCGCGGTCGCGGGATACCAGACCTGACCCGGAGGTTGGCATGTCTGCCGTCCGCACTCGATTCGCCCCGTCTCCGACGGGCTCCCTGCACGTCGGAGGGGCACGCACCGCCCTCTACAGCTGGCTCTACGCGCGCAAGCACGGCGGCCAGTTCGTGCTGCGGATCGAAGACACCGACCAGGCGCGCTCCTCCGATGAAGCCGCCGCAGGCATCGTGCGCGACATGCGCTGGCTCGGGCTCGACTGGGACGAGGGGCCCGGAATCGGCGGTCCGCACGCCTCCTACTACCAGTCCGAGCGCCTCGATCTCTACGAGCACCACGTCGGCGAGCTCCTCGACCGCGACCACGCCTACCGCGCCTGGGAGAGCCGCGAGGAGCTCGACGCCATGCGCAAGGAGTGCGAGGCCAACAAGGAGAACTTCCGGTTCCGCCGCCGGGAGCCGTACACCGACGACGAGATCGCCCGCTTCCACGCCGAGAAGCGCATCCCGGTCGTGCGCTTGAAGGCCCCGAACCACCCCGTCACCGTGCACGACGTGGTCGTGGGCGACATGACGCAGGCCCCCGACGAGCTCGAGGACGTCGTGATCCGGAAGGGCGACGGCTTCCCCACCTACCACTTCGCCGTCGTGGTCGACGATCACGACATGCGCATCACGCACGTGCTCCGCGGCTCCGAGCACCTGATGAACACGTCGAAGCACCTCGGAATCCTCGAGGCGCTCGGCTGGGAGAGTCCCGTGCACGGGCACCTCCCCATCATCTTCAACATGTCGGGCTCGAAGATGAGCAAGCGCGACAAGGCCAAGGCCGCGCGCGAGGCCGCCCGCACGGCCGCTCAGGAGCGGAAGGCCGGCAAGGACGACTGGGCGTGGCTCGCGACGGCCGTGGGTGCCGACGTCGACTCCGTGCTCCAGTTCATGAAGAAGAAGCACGACGATGTCGGGCTCGCGACCGACATCGCCAAGCACCTCGGCGCCGACCTCCCGATGATCGAGGTCATGGACTTCCGCCGCGCGGGCTTCCTCGCGGAGGCCCTGCTCAACTACCTCGCCCTGCTGGGCTGGTCGGCGGGCGACGACCGCGAGTACTACACGCTGCCCGAGCTCGCCGAGGCCTTCACGCTCGAGCGCGTCAACAAGCAGCCCGCCAAGTTCGACCCCGTGAAGCTCGAGGCCATGAACTCCGAGTACCTGCGGAAGATCGACGATGCGCGGTACTTCGAGGCGCTCGCCCAGTTCTGCGAGGTCGCCGACACCCCGCTCGCGCGGATGTCCGACGATGCGCTCGCCGAGGTCGTGCGGCTGTTCAAGTCGCGCGCGCGCACCTTCGTCGACCTCGAGAAGCAGAGCCGGTTCATGCGGGCCGCTCCGCGCGACTACGACGCGAAGGCCGTACAGAAGCACGTGCGCAAGGGCGGTGGGCTCGAGCACCTCCGCGACGTCCGCACGGCGCTGTCGGATGTCGGGCGCTGGGAGGCCGGCTCCATCGAGCGCGCGTTCCACCGGCTGTGCGAGTCCACCGGCACGGATCTCGGGAAGTACGCTCAGCCCGTGCGCATCGCGATCTCCGGAACGGCCGTCACTCCCCCGCTGTTCGACACCCTGTCGGCACTCGACCGCGAAGACGTGGTCGCCCGCATCGATCGCGCGGTCGACGCGTGGAGCGCGGAGCCCTGAGCCCCGTGCGCCAGAGGCCCGGTGCCGCCCTCGCCCTGCTCGCGCTCGGCGTGGCGGCGTGCGGTCCGAAGCTCGACCCGCTGCACCCGCTGAAGGCCGAGCTCTCAGAGGCCCGCCGTGACGGGCCGCGCGGCACTCCACCCCATGTGCGCGCGACGCTCGCCACGTCCACGCTCACGGGGCTCGTGCGGTCGACGATCTCCGATCCCGAGCGCCCGATCTCGGTGCCCGTGATGCTCGGCACCTCGGCCGTCGTCATGCCCGCGCTCGACCCTCCCACCCTCGACATCGGCCGGAGCCAGGCGTGCGACTGCGCCCGCGTGCAGCTCGACGTCAGCGGCAGCGTCGACATCGAGCTCCGCGGTCTGCTCGGTCGCCAGAAGCTCGCCGAGGGCCTGGGGTTCGCGGCACAGGCCACGGGAACCGCGCAGCTCTCGGTCGACCGCATCGCCGACACCGGCGAGAAGATCGTGGCGCTCGAGCCCGTCCCGGCAGACCCCTGGGACATCCGGATCACCCTCGACAATCCGAAGGGCATGGTGAACGACGACCTCGTCCGGAACCAGGTCAGCCGGCCCCTCGTAGAAGCCCTCTCCAAGCCCGTCACGCTCGCGAAGCTCCCCCCCACGCTGCCCGTCCAGCCAGCCCGGATCGACCTCGAGGTCGCGTCCGACCCCACGGCGGCGCTCTGGTTGCGCGGTCGGCCCGCGGATGCCGCGCCGTCCATCGAAGTGGCGGAGGGCTGGGGCATCGCGACCACCGAGAGCGCCGTCACGGCCGGCGCTCGCGCGGCGTTCGCAGTGTTCGAGCAGCCCAAGCGCTGGAAGCTCGAGCCGCTCGCGGTCCGCGTCGACGACGGCACGTGGGAGGCCGACGTGCGCCTCCACAAGGTGGCGCGGCGCGCGAAGTACCGCGACTACACGCTCCACGGCACGCTCACCATCGGCGAGTCCATCGCCATCGCACCCGATTCCGCGGTGCGCACCGCGAAGGCCGGCTGGGGGGGCAGTCTCGTCGCTCCGTTCATCGACGGCCGGTTCCGCAAGCAGGCCGAGAAGCTCGAGCTCGAGATCCCCGTCTCCACCGAGCAGAAGCTCGGCCAGTCGGCGTACACGCTCACGGTCGAGCGCATCACGTCCACGGGCCCCGAGGTGTTCGTGTACGGGTCGATCGAGCCGGGTCCCCGAGCCGACGCGCCCCTCCCGCCCACCGAGTGAGGTCCCCGTGAGCGAAGCCCTGATCGTCATCGACGTCCAGAACGACTTCTGTCCGGGCGGCGCGCTTGCAGTCCCCGACGGAGACGCCGTGGTGTCCGTGTGCAACCGGCTCATGGAGCAGGCCTCCATCGTCGTGCTCACCCAGGACTGGCACCCGGCCGGGCACAGCTCGTTCGCCAGCCGGTATGGCCGCGATCCGTTCGGCACGATCGAGCTCGCGTACGGCACCCAGGTCCTCTGGCCCGATCACTGCGTGCAGGGCTCCGAGGGGGCCGCCTTCCATCCCGCGCTGGCGGTCGATCGCGCGCACCTGGTCGTGCGGAAGGGCTCGAATCCCGCCGTCGACAGCTACTCGGCGTTCTTCGAGAACGACCGCACGACGCCGACCGGTCTGGGCGGCGCGCTCCGCGAGCTCGGCGTGGATTCCGTCGTGCTGGTGGGCCTCGCGACCGACTACTGCGTGAAGTACACCGCCCTCGACGCGCGACGGCTCGGTCTGCGCGTCTCGGTCGTCGAAGCCGGCGTTCGCGGCATCGACCCGTCCGGCGTGGAAGCCGCGTGGGCCGAGCTCGTCGCCGCAGGCGTCGCTCGCGCCTGACCTACCAGCCGCGCAGGCGGTTCTCGTTCGCGCGGTAGCTCCGGAAGCTCTCGCGCACGATCTCGAGCGCCTCTTCGGCGTTCAGGAGGTCCTCCACCTCGACCTCCTTGCCCTCGAGCACCTTGTAGTCCTGGAAGAACCGCTTGATCTCCAGGTAGGTGTGCTTCGGGATGTCGGAGATGTCGCGGTAGTCCGCCACCGCCGGGTCGTTCACGTGCACCGCGATGATCTTGTCGTCGGAGTCGCCCTCGTCCTTCATCCGCATGCACCCGATGGCGCGGGCCTGCATGATCGACATCGGGACCACCGACTCGTGTCCGAGCACGAGCACGTCGAGCGGATCGCCGTCCTCGCAGTAGCTGCGCGGCAGGAACCCGTAGTTCGCGGGGTACATCACCGCGCTGTACAGCACGCGGTCGACGCGGAGCATGCCGGTGGGCTTGTCGAGCTCGTACTTCACGCGGCTCCCACGGGGGATCTCGATGATGACGTTGAAGTACTCGTTCGCGGTGTCGGGGTTGTTCGGGAGGTCGTGCCAGGGATGGGACGCCATGGGGTGGGCTCCGGGACGGGGTTCAGCCCTGCTCGGCGACGAGTCGGGCGAAAGTGGCTTCTGCGTCGGTGTCCTGGAAGACGAACCCGGCTTCCAGGAGCCGCTTGGGCACCGCACGGACGCTCGCGAGGAACAGATCGTTCGCGAGCTCGCCCAGCGCGCCCCGGAGGGCCCACTTGGGCGCGTGCGTCATCACGGGCCGATGTAGCGCCCGACCGAGCGCCCGGCACCACTCCTTGTTGGGTTCCGGGTCGGGCACGGTGGCGTTGAAGGCACCCGCCAGAGACGGGTCTCCAGCGACGAACAGGAATGCGCCGACACAATCGCGATCCGAGATCCAGCTCGTGTACTGCTGACCATTTCCGAGCCAGCCCCCGATCCCGTACCGGAACGGCAGTACCATCAGCGGGAAGGCCCCGCCGGTGTGGGACAGGACGATGGACATCCGCAGCACCGCGCTGCGACAGCCGAGCGCTTCGGTGGCCGCGAGGTGGGCTTCCTCCCAGTCTCTCGACAGCTCGGCCAGGAAGCCGGTGCCGGGCTCGGCGTCGTCTTCGATCGCGGCATCCCCACAGTCGCCGAACAGGCCCAGACCGCCGGCACCGATGAAGAACCCGGGCTTCTGGTCGAGCGTGGCGAGGCTCTCCAGGATCGCAGCCGTGGCGTCGACCCGGCTCTCGCGCAGGAGCTCGCGGCGCTTCTTCGTCCACGGACGGTCGGCGATGGGCGCCCCCGTCAGGTTGAACACGCCATCGAGCCCTTCCAGACGGGCGACTCCCTGGATGCCCTTCGAGAGATCCCACTGGACGTGGTGCTCTTCACGGGCGTCGCCGCGCGTGAGGATCCAGACCTCGTCGCCACGCTCCCGCAACGCCTTCGCGAGGTGCGTTCCGATCATGCCGGTACCGCCGATGATGGCGTAGCGCAGAGTCCCTCCCGGCCCGCGCACGAGCCCAAGAAATTCCGACCAGCCAGTCGGAATTTCAACCCAACCCCTGAACACGTAACAAGCTCGCGCGGCGACGGACAGCGTTTGCGGATATGAACCCACCTCGCCGGGAGACTGCCGTGACCGCGCCACCCTCGGGTCTGTTCGAGGCCCTCCGCCACGACACCGACAAGCAGACGTACGTCGACTGGGTCTTCTCGAGGGTCGCCGAGCGCTACGACCTCGGGAACGACCTCATGTCGGCGGGCTGGCACGCGCGGTGGAAGCGGCGCCTCGTGGCGTTCGCGCGCGTGCAGCCCGACCACCGCGTGCTCGACATCGCTGCCGGTACGGGCGACGTCACCTACCTGCTCGGTCGCGAGGCCTACCGCGGCGAGGTGATCGGGTCCGACATCAACCCCGACATGCTCGCCATCGCGGAGCGCAAGCGTCCGGCGGGGTCCGACCACGTGCGCTTCTCCGTCGACGACGCCGGTGCGCTGCCGTACGAAGACGCCTCGTTCGACCGCGTCACCTGCGTGTACGCCGGGCGGGGCTTCCCCGACTTCCCGGCCGTGCTCCGCGAGGTGCACCGGGTGCTGAAGCCGGGCGGCGAGTTCTGGAACCTCGACTTCGCCCGCCCGCCGAACCCCGTGTGGGACCGCGCCTATCGCGGCTACATGATGGCATCGGGCGCCGCGCTCGGCGTCGCGCTGCACGGGCACCCGAAGACGTACATGTACATCCCGGCCTCCATGGCGGCGTACCCGGGCCAGCGCTGGCTCGACCGCGAGATGAAGGCCGCCGGCTTCGACACGTGGCTGGTCGAGACCTTCGGGTGCCTGATGGCCTACAACCTCGGCGTGAAGAAGAAGGCTGGTTGATGCTCCTCTTCGTCGATCTCGACGAAGGCTGGGACCCAGCGGGGATCGCCGGGGTCGACGCGCTCGTGTCCGGGAGGGACTGGGCGCGCGGAGCCGTCCCGAGCACCGCAAACGCCGTGCTGCCCCTCGACGAGCCCGACATCCCGGGGTTCGTGGCGCGGTGCCGGAGCGCGGGTTCCACGCCCTGGGTCGAGGTGGGTGACGTGCGGCGCCTGCGCGAAGCCGTGAAGGCGGGGGCCCACCTCTGGCTGCGCGGCCTCGAAGCGGGCGGGCGATGCGGAGAGGTCGGTGCGCTCGTGCTGATCCGCGGCGCCCACCGCAGCGGTCGGCCGTGGGTGGCCCAGGGGCTCGGTCCGCGCGCGATGGGCGCGGCGCTCGCGGTCGGTGCGGCCGGGATCGTGCTCGATGCCCACCTGTGGGCCCTGCCCGACAGCCCGCTGCACGCGTCCCACAAGGCGTGGCTGGCGCGGCGGTCGGGTCGCGACACGTCCGTCTCCGACGGGCTCCGAAGCGCGAAGGGCCCGGTGAAGCCACGCTGGTGGGCCGATCCGGACAGCGGGCTCCCCTCCCCCACGTGCATCGCCGATCTCCCGGACACGGGGTCGCTCGCCGCGGGGGTCGCCGCCTGGAGGGCGCGTGTGGAGGGCCTCGCGGGGACGGCCGTGGACACGGGGGTTCTCGCCGCGGATCCCCTGGGGACCGGGAGGCCCCTGGTCCAGGGGCCCATGGCGAACGTGTCGGAGCGTCCGGACCTGGCGCGCGCGGTGCTCGCCGCGGGGGGCCTGCCGTTCTGCGCGCTCGGCGCCCTGTCGCCCACGGCCGCGCGAGCCGTGCTGGACGGGATGTCCGCGCTCGATGGCCCGTGGGGGGCCGGCATCATCGGGTTCGATGTGATGCCCCATCGCGACGCCCACCTCGACGCCACCGAGCGCGCGCTCACCCGGGGCTCGCGGCCCGTGATCCTGGCGGGCGGCAGCCCCGCGCTCGCGGTCGCCCTGAAGGAGCGCGGCCTGGAGCCGTGGCTGCACACCCCGTCTGCCCGCCTCGCGCGCATGGCCCTCGATCGGGGCGTACCGGTCGTGGTGTTCGAGGGTCGGGAGGCCGGCGGGCACGTCGGGCAGCTCACGTCCATCGCCGCCTGGGAAGAGGGGCTGGCGGTGCTCGAAGCCCACGAGGGCCCGGCCATGGTCGTGCTCGCGGGGGGCATCGGAGACGAGGTCAGCGCGGCGTTCGCAGCGGGCATGGCCGCGCAGGCACACGGTGCGGGCAAGCGGGTCGCGCTCCAGGTCGGCACGGCCCTGTTCTTCACGCACGAGATCGTCGAAGCCGGCCAGATCACCCGCGCCTACCAGCAGGCGGCGCTCTCGGCCGACCGCACCGTGTACGTCGGCGACACCGTGAACCTGCCGCTCCAGTGCGCGCCCAACCGGTTCACCGACCACGCCATCGCCGACGAGCGGGCCTGGGCGTCTGCGGGGCTCCCCCTCCAGGAGCGGCGCGAGCGGGTGGAGCACCACAACCTCGGGCGCACGCGCATCGCGGCCCGCGGCATCGAGCGTGACGGCGCGGGCGGCTACCAGCCCGTCCCTGTTCAGCGCCAGCTCGATGACGGCGCGTTCACGATGGGCCAGGGCGCGCTCGTGGAAGACCGCATCACCACGGTGGCCGCGCTGTTCGAGGCCCTCACGGCGGGCGCGGCTCGCCTGCTCCGGCGCCAGGCCCGGACGACCGACCCGTTCGGGCCGGCCGAGATCGTCGCCGGCGACCCCGTGATCGCGATGAGCGCGGGGGCCTCCCGCAGCCTCGAGCCGGGCGAACCCGTCGCGGTGGTCGGGCTCGGGTGTGTGCTGCCCGGGAGCCCCGACGTGCCGGCGTTCTGGGAGAACGTGCTGCTGGGGACGAGCGCCATCCGTCCCATCCCCGACTCCCGGTGGCGCGCCGACCGCTACTTCGACCCCACCGACACCCACGCCACCCGAACGGGCACCCGGATGGCCGGGCTCGTCGAGGGGTTCGAGCTCGACCCCCTGGCGTTCGGCATCCCCCCACGGGTCGCGCCGAGCCTCGACCGCGCGCAGCAGCTCGCGCTCGCAGCGGCCCGGGAAGCCGTGCAGGGCGTGCGAATCGCGGATCGGCGGCGTGCGGCGGTCGTGCTCGGCAACAGCATGGGCGGCGAGCACAACAAGAGCCTGGCGGTGCGGGTGCGGTTCCGCGAGGTGCTGGCCGCGCTCGAGGCCGACGGTGCGCTGGATGGGCTCGACCCCGACGGGCTCCGCGCGCTGTCCGACCGCGTGGAGGCCCGGCTGTCCGAGACCCTCCCGCCGGTCGACGTGGAGAGCATGAGCGGGCTGCTCTCGAACGTCATCGCGGGGCGCGTGGCCTCGTGGCTCGACCTGATGGGCGGAAACCTCACGGTCGACGCCGCGTGCGCCGCTTCTCTCGCGGCGGTCGAGACGGCCGTGGGCTGGCTCCAGTCCGGGCGCTGCGACGTGGTGATCACGGGCGGCGTCGATGCCGACCTGTCGCCCGAGACGTACGTGGGCTTCAGCCGCACGCACGCGCTGTCGCCCACGGGCTCCCACCCTTTCTCGGCCCGCGCAGACGGGTTCGTCATGGGCGAAGGGGCTGCCGTGCTCGTAATGAAGCGCCTCTCCGACGCCGAGCGCGACGGCGACACCGTGTGGGCGGTGCTCCGCGCGATCGGGCAGTCGAGTGACGGGCGCAGCACGGGCATCACTGCTCCCCGGGCCGAAGGCCAGCAGCTCGCCATCCAGCGCGCGTACGCCCAGTGCGACTTCGGGCCCGAAGCGGTCGAGCTGGTCGAAGCCCACGGCACCGGAACGGCCGTCGGCGACCGCACCGAGCTGGTCGCCCTCTCGCGGGTGTTCGCCGGGCAGCAGGCCTGGCTCGGCTCGGTGAAGTCCGCGATCGGGCACCTGAAGGGGGCGGCGGGCGCGGCGGGCCTGCTCAAGGCCGTGCTGGCCGTCGCCCATCGGGTCATCCCGCCGACCCTGAACGCCACTCCGCTCCGCGACGAGCTGGCGCGCAGCCCGTTCCGCCTGCCGCGCACCGCCCATCGGTTCGAGCGCGACGTCGTGCGCGCCTCGGTGAGCGCGTTCGGGTTCGGAGGCACGAACTTCCACGTGCTGCTCGAGGGCCGCGGAGAAGCGCGCCTCGTGGACCTGCCGCACGTGCCCCCCACGGTCTGGGAGCACCCGGTGCCCGAGCTGCGGGTGTTCGCGGCCGACGACGCCGATGGCCTGCTCGCCCGGTTCGACGCCGGGCACACGTGTACGCCGGAAGAAGCTGTCGCGCGCGCGCACCGGCTGGTGGTGCTCGGAGACCCCGCGGGCCTGCGGGCATGGGTGGCGTCCGGCGCGGTGGGAGCGTTCGGAACGCGGGCCTGGCGCGCGACGGGCCCGTGTCCGTCGGCCGTCCTGGTGTGTCCCGGCCAGGGGAGCGCGCGAGACGGCGCGCTGTCGACCCTCCACGCGATGCCCGCGAGCGCCCGGGTGTACCGGGAGCTCGGGATCCGCGACGTCGACACCTCGGCCGATCCAGCCGCCCAGCACGAGCTCCTGGTCACCACGGCCATCGGGTGGTCCGCGGTGCTGGGCCTGCCGCTCGCCGGAGTGGTCGGGCACTCGGTCGGCGAGCTCGGCGCGCTGGTCGCAGCGGGGGTCCTGGAGGCCCGCGATGCGCTGGAGCTGGCACGCGCTCGGGGTCGTGGGCTCCAGGAGTGTCCGCGCGGATCGATGCTGGCCGTGGCGCTCGACGAAGGGCCGGCCCGCGAGCTGGCCGCAGAGACGGGGCTGCACGTCGCCGCCATCAACGGCCCGGCGGCCTGCGTCATCGCGGGGTCGCCCGCGAACGTGGAGCGGGCTCGCGACGTGGCCCGCGAGCGTGGCATCCGCTGCACGATGCTCGATGTGCAGCGCGCCTTCCACACGCCCGACGTGGAGCCTGCAGCCCGCGCGCTCGCGGCGGTGGTGCGCGACACCCCCATCGGCTCCGGCGCGGCGTGGTGGTCGAACGTGGGCTCCGTCACCGACGTGCGCGAGGCGCTGGTGCGCGCGGTCACCGAGCCGGTGGGCTTCGAGTCGTCGATCGAGCGGGCAGCCGCGGAGGGCCACCGTCTGTTCGTGCACGCCGGTCCGGGTGCGGCGATGGCCCGCCACATCGAGCGCATCGTGCCGGACGCCGTGGTCGTGGCCCTGGATCCCGACCCCACCGATGGCGGGATCGGCGTCGTGCGTGCAGCGGCGGCGTTGCTCGCGCTCGGGCACGCGGGCCTCCTTCGCCAGCTCCCTGCGAGGTTCGTCACGCTCCCCTTCCCGCTCGAGCCCCGGGCCCCCGCGCCCGCGCTCGAGGGTCACGCGCCGCGCGCGATCGAGGCTCCACCGGCGACCGAGGTGCGCAACGGACCAGAGACCACGCGCGACGTGGTGGTCGCCTGCATCGGCGAGATCACGGGCTACCCGCCGGAGGCCCTGCAGGCCGGGTCGCGGCTCGATGCCGACCTCGGGATCGACTCGATCCGGAAGATGGAGATCCTGGGGCTCGTGCAGGACCGCCTCGGCATCGCGATCGACGACGCCGCGCTGGCGAGCCTCGGATCCCTCGACGTCGACGGGCTCGTCATGTGGCTCGACGGGCGCACGGATGCGCCGGTCCCCACAGCCGCTGCGACCCACGAGGCCGGCCGCTGGGTGCTCGGGTGGCTGCCGACACCGCTCCCCGACCGACCCGCCGAGGTGGCCGCCTGGCGGGCGCCACGAGACCCTCTCGCCGCCCTGCTCGACCCATGGCTCCGCGGCGGGCCCCTCCCGGAGGCAGCCGTCCTCGATGCCGACTGGCCGGCTCATCACGGGGTCGCCGCCTTCCTGGCCGTCGCCGCCCGGGAGTCCGATCGCACGATCCCCGTGGCGTTCGTGCGCGGACGAGCACCCGCCGAGGTCCTCCAGCGGGCGCTCGCCTCCCCGGTCCCGCTGCTCCTCGACGCCGGACGCGCCTTCGAGCCGTCCGCCACGGAGCCGGTCCACGCGACCCCCCTGCCCGAAGCGCCCGTGATCCTGGCCTCCGGCGGGGTCACCGGCATCCTCGGGCCCTGCCTCACCGCCCTCCCCGGCGCACGGGGTGTGGTGCTCGGACGCCGGGCCGACCAGGCCGCCCCGCCGGGCTTCGAGTACCGGGCGTGCGACGTCACGGACGCCTCGGCCGTCCGGGAAGCGGTGGCGTACTGCCGGGAACGGTTCGGTCGCATCGACGTGGTGCTCCATGCCGCCGGGGTCCTGCGAGACGGCCTGCTCGCGACGCGTTCCCCCGAAGACCTCGCGGCGGTGGCCTCCGTGAAGGTCGACGGTGCACGGCACCTCATCGAAGCGACGCAGGACGACGCGCCCGTCTGGGTGCCGTTCTCGTCGGTCTCGGCGCACCTCGCGAACCCCGGTCAGTCGCTGTACGCCGCGGCGAACGCGACCCTCGAGGCGCTCGTGCACCCCACGGCCACGCGCTCCATCCCGCTCGTGTGGACGGCGTGGTCCGAGGTGGGCATGGCTCGGGACGCCGCGCTACAGCGGCTGCTCGCGGCACGGGGCATCCGCTCGCTCGCCCCCGCGGACGGGGCACGGGCATTCGCGAGCGCGCTCACCGGCTCCGGGCCGCAGTGGCTGGCGCCCGACCCTCCGCCCTTCGCGACCCTTCCCTGGCCGCTCACGGGCCGCGATGGGTCCACGTTCACCATCGCACTCGACCCGACCGACCCGGTGCTGCTCGATCACAGCGTCGCCGGCCGTCCGCTGGTGCCCGCAGCCCTCTGGGTCACCGCGCTCCTGCGCGCTGCCGCCCTCCTCGACCCGCTCCCGTGCGGCATCACCGACCTCGAGATCCTGGCGCCGTGCTTCGTGAGCCGTCCCGAGCGCATCACGCTCACGCTGCGCGGTCCCGAGGCCGTGATCACCCGCGACACGGCGGGCGAGCCTTCCGTGGTGTGCCGGGCGCGCCTCGATCGCTCGAACACGCCGTCCGGGCCGCACGCCCGGCCCGCCCCCCTGTCCGGGACCCCAGCCGGCCCGCTGTACCGCGAGGATCTGCTGTTCCACGGTCCGGCCTGGCAGATGCTCGTGCAGGTCGGGGCGTTCGAAGCGGGCTCCGCGTCCGCCGACGTCCAGCTGAATGGCACCGATCCGCTGGCGGCCACGATCGACGGCGCGCACCAGCTCCTGGCGGCGTGGTCCGGCCACACGACGGGCTGGCTGGGGCTCCCCGTGGGCGCGCGACGCTGGGGCACGTCGGGAACGCTGTCGGATCAGCTGCGCCTGCACATCGACGCCCGCGTCGAGGAGGGCGTGGTGCTCGGCGAGGTCGTCGCGCTCGACCCCTCGGGACGCGTGGTCGTGCACGGGTCGGGGGTGCGCCTCGCTGCGGCGAGCCGATGGACCGATGCCTGACGCCCGCATCCAGTCCATCGGGCGCGCGGTCCCGGAGCGCCGGATCGCCCAGCAGGACCTGCTGGTGCACAGCCCGTGGAAGCGCTCTCCGCTGCTCGACCGGCTGTTCCTCGACTCGCCGGTCCACTCGCGTGGATTCTTCGTGCCGCCGGAGTTCTACGCGACGCCGCGCACGCTCACCGAGACGAACGCCGCCTGGCTCCAGGGGGCGCTGCTGCTGGGGGGTCGCGCGGTCACCGAAGCCCTCGCACGCGCCGGGCGGGCCCCCGACGAGGTCGACCTGTTCGCGGTCACCACGGTCACCGGGTACGCCACGCCTGGCCTCGATCTCCTGCTCGCCCGCCAGGAGGGGTTCCGCGCCGACTTCGCGCGCGCGCACTTCAACTGCGTGGGCTGCCATGCGGCCGTTCCGCTGCTGAAGGTCGCGGCCGACCACGTCCGGCTTCGCCCGGGGTCCACCGCGCTCGCCCTCGCTGTCGAGGTGTGCAGCGCTTGCTTCTCCGAGCGCGATGCCCCCGAGAACCTCGTGGCCACGGCCCTGTTCGGAGACGGTGCCGCGTGCGCGACCGTGGGGACGGGCGGTTCGGGGCCCCTCCTGCTCGACTTCGCCAGCCGGTACGACTTCGAGCACCTCCACACGCTCGGCTTCGACCTCGACGCGCTGGGGTTCCGCATCATCCTCGACCCCGCGATCCCCGACCTCGTGGCGTCGCACATCGAGGCCACGGTCGACGATCTGCTCGTGCGGAGCGGCGTGAAGCGCGAGGACGTGGTGCTGTGGGCGCTGCACCCGGGGGGCTCGCGCATCCTCGAGGCCGTCGGGCAGGCGCTCAGGCTCGACGACGACGCGATGGCGCCGTCCCGGCGGGTGCTGCGGTCGCACGGCAACATGAGCTCGCCGAGCGTGCTGTTCTCGCTGGCCGAAGGGCTGCGGAGCGCGGGCGTGCCCGAGCGCGGATACGGCGTGATGGCGGCCTTCGGGCCGGGGTTGGGAATCGAGGTCGCGCTACTGGGCTTCGGACGATAGACCGACCACTTCCCTGGAGATCTGGTTTGACTGACAACACCGAAGAAACGAACGGCACCGACGAGGGCCACGTCCCCTCCGGCACGGACTACGTGAGCGATCGCCGATTCGCCGACTTCCCCATCTCGGCCGAGGTCCTCAAGGGCGTCCTGGAGCTCGGGTACGAGACGGCCACGCCCGTCCAGGCGGCCACCATCGAGGCCGGCATCGCGGGGCGCGACATGCTCGTCCGCGCCAAGACCGGCACCGGCAAGACCACCGCGTTCTGCCTCCCCATGCTCGAGCGCATCCCCGACGGCGAGTCCGGTCCGCGCGCGCTGGTGCTCGCCCCGACCCGCGAGCTCGCGCAGCAGATCGCCGAAGAGGCCGCCGGCCTCGGCAAGTACCGCGACATCGACATCGTCACGCTCGTCGGTGGCCTCGCGATGGGTCCGCAGGAGAAGCAGCTGCAGGACGGCGCGCAGTTCGTCGTCGGAACGCCGGGCCGCGTGCTCGACCACATCCGCCGCAAGAACCTCGACACCAGCGGCATCCAGTCGATCTGCCTCGACGAGGCCGACGAGATGCTGTCGATGGGGTTCTTCGAGGACGTGACGGCCATCCTCGACCAGACGCCCGAGACGCGCCAGGTGCTCCTGTTCTCGGCCACCATCAGCGACGACACGAAGCGCATCGTCGATCGGTACCTGAAGGAGGGCTCGGAGAACATCCGCCTGTCCACCGACACCGACAACGTCGAGCTGATCGAGCACGTCATCTACGAGACCGACCCCGCCGTGCACAAGGTGCGGTCGCTGCTGTTCCTGCTCGACACCGAAGACCCCACGTCGGCCATCATCTTCTGCAACACGCGCGAAGACACCGCGACGGTAGCGAGCTTCCTCGACCGCCAGGGCCTCGACGTGCAGCTCATCTCCGGCGAGCTCTCCCAGGCCCGCCGCACGCAGGTGATGAAGAAGGTGAAGTCGGGCGAGGTGCGCTACCTCGTCGCCACCGACGTGGCTGCGCGCGGCATCGACATCTCCGACCTGTCGCACGTCATCAACTACTCGCTGCCCCAGGACGCCAGCGTCTACCTCCACCGGTCGGGCCGCACCGGGCGGATCGGGAAGCAGGGCACGTGCATCAACCTGGTCGGCGGCGCCGACCTGAGCACGCGCAACCAGCTCGAGAACGTGCACGGCATCCAGTTCGTGGTCCGGCAGCTGCCCGATCCCGAGACGGCGGCCCGCACGCGCGTCGATCGGCAGGCCGAGCAGATCCGGTCGGCGATGGGCACGATGGTGTTCGAGTCGTACCTGCCCACGGTTCGCGCGCTGAAGGAGCGTCCCGACGGCGATGCCCTGCTCGCCGCCGCACTGCGCGCGTTCTTCCAGTGGAACCGGGCGCGCCGCATCTCCGAGGGCGAGGTCGACACGCTGGCCGACCTCCGCGAGAAGCGCGCCGAGAAGGCCGACCGCGCCGAGCGCAAGCGGGAGGGCGGCCGGGGTCGCAAGTCCCGCGACCGCGACCGGGATCGTGGCGACCGTGGGGATCGTGGCGACCGCGACCGCAGCGACCGTCCGCCGCGTCGGGAGTCCGCACCGGTCCTCGACGACCTCGACGCGCTGCTGGGCACCGCACCTGATGCGTCCGACGCGTCCGACCGGTCCGACGACGAGGGCGCGAAGAAGAAGCGCCGCCGCCGGAAGAAGAAGGGCGACGGCGCCTCCGACGTGAACGCGGGCTCCGAGAGCTCCGGTCCGGCGCCGTCCGCAGCGCCCCTCGACGACCTCGACGCCCTCCTGTCTGCGGACTGAGGCGCCCGCGTGCGGCCCTCCGAACGCCCCGCCCCACCTCCCGAGCTCCTCGACGACCTCGTCGGAGCCGGGCGCGTGCTGCTCACAGGGCCCGTTCAGCCCGACGGAGACAGCCTCGGCGCATGCCTGGCCCTCCAGCGGGTGCTGCAGTCACGAGGTGTGGAGTGCGCGGTCACGGGCCAGCCGTCGTACCGCTACGCGTGGATGCCCGGGATCGACGCCCTGCTCCCGGACGACGCCGTGCAGCCCGACTGGCCCGCGGTGGTCGTGCTCGATGGCGACCGTCACCGGCTCACCCCGGGCGCCCGGGCTGCGTTCGCGAGCGCGGGGGTGCGCGGGATCATCGACCACCACGGGTCGACGAAGAACGACGGGTACACGCACTTCTGGCTGGAACCCCACGTCGGGTCGGCCTGCGAGATGCTCTACGGTGCCCTCGAGCGCTGGGGGGTCTCCCTCGACCGGCCGCTCGCGGAGGTCCTGTACACCGGGCTGATCTTCGACACGGGCGCGTTCCGGTACAGCAATACGAGCCCTGAGAGCCACGAGATGGCGGCGGCGCTGCTCCGTGCCGGGGTCGACCACGCCGCCATCTGCCTGCACGTGCTGATGGATCGCAAGCCGAGCGGGCTCCGCGTGGCGGCCGAGGTGTTCGGGTCCACCGAGATCGTGCTCGACGGGCGACTGGCGATGAGCTCGGTACGCCTGGATCAGCGCGCCCGGCTGGGTGTCGAAGACGGCGACCTCGAGGGGCTCGTCGAGAACCTCGTGCAGGTGCAGGGCGTCGAGGTGGGCGTGCTGTTCATCGAGCGCGCCGACGGCTGGGTGAAGCTCTCGCTCCGCAGCCGTGGCTCGGTGAACGTGGCGTCCGTGGCCCAGGAGCTCGCGCCCATGGGCGGCGGGCATGCGAAGGCCGCTGGAGTGTCGCTCCAGCTGCCCATCTCCGCGATCCGGGAGCGCGTGGTCGCCGCCGTGGGCGACCGGCTCAGTCCAGACGCGACGTGAGGTACTCGAAGGCGTCGTCGACCGTGTCGGACAGGTGCACGAGGTTCACGTCGTCGGGGGAGATCGTGCCCATCTCGGCCATGGCGTCGGTGTTGATCACCTGGCTCCAGTAGTCGGCACCGAACAGCACGATCGGGAGGTTCTTCTTGATCTTCCCGGTCTGCACGAGCGTGAGGGTCTCGAACAGCTCGTCCATCGTGCCGAAGCCGCCGGGGAAGCACACCATCCCCTTGGCCAGGTAGAGGAACCAGTACTTCCGCGTGAAGAAGTAGTGGAACTCGAACGACAGGTCGCGCGTGACGTAGTCGTTGTTGCCGGCCTCGAACGGCAGGCTGATGCCGAGACCCACGCTCTGGCCGCCCTCGACCTCGGCGGCACCGCGGTTGGCGGCTTCCATGATGCCGGGACCCGCCCCGGATGCGATGACGAACTGCTTGCCCTCGCGCTCCATCGACCAGCGCGTCAGCCGCGCGGACAGCTCGCGGGCCGCCTCGTAGTAGGTGCTCATCTTCGACGCGATCTCGGCGCGACGCAGCAGGGCCTCCGCGCCGTCGTCTCCGCGTCCGACGGCCTGACGGGCCTCGGCGAGCAGCGTCTGCGCGTCTTCCGTGGAGCGCGTGCGCGCAGAGCCGAAGAACACGATGGTGTTGTGGACCCCGTGACGCAGCAGGCGCTGGCGGGTCTCCTCGAACTCGCAGAGGATGCGAATCGGGCGGGCGGCCGGAGAGTTCAAGAACTCCAGGTTCTTGTAGGCCTTGGTGGGTTGGTGACTCATCTGCACTCTCTTGTCTGAACCCCGCCCCCGTAACTTCGTTTGAAGGGATCGGACCGCCTGCGCGTCCATGCGGGCAGTCACGGTCTGCACCGCGGAGGATCCATGCGCGCGCTCCTGCCTCTCGCTCTCTCGTTCGCCCTCGGGGGCTGCATCGTCTACGACGAGAAGCTCGTGTGTGACGACGGCACCCCGGTCCCCGACAATCCCACGTTCAACCCGTGCACTTCGTCCGGGCCCGACCACACGGACGTGCCGTCGGACGACCCGACCTTCACGCTGACGCCGGACGCTGGCTCGCCCGGCGAGACGGTCATCGTGTTCGTCGAGGCCGATGGACCGGTGCTCGGCGACATCGAGCTGGCGCGGTTCTTCGGGCCGAGCGACCTCGAGGTGACGGCCACTGCGGCGAACGGCGACGCGGGGCTGGTCGTGACGGTGGAGATCCCGGCGAACGCGGCTCCCGGCGCGAACGACCTGCTGCTCGAGCCCACCACGGGTGCGGCGATCTTCCTCGAGGAAGCGTTCTTCGTGGAGTGAGCGGTGCGCTCAGCTCAGCTCGATGACGGGCTGGGAATCCTGGAAGGTGACGCGCAGCAGGTGCAGCTGGGCGCGATCGCCGCGGTTGCCGAGCGCGCGCTCGACGACCGTGAACCCCACGTCTTCGTACACGCGGATGGCCCGGCGATTGTCGGTGCCGACATAGAGGCAGGCGCTGCGGAGCCCACGCTGGCGGAGCTTCTGGAGCACGCCGCGGATGAAGTGCTGCCCGAGCCCCTGGCCCCGCCACCCGGGCTTGATGCCCATCGACAGGATCATCGCCTCGTTCGGCCGATCCCAGCAGCGCATCGTGACGCAGGTGCCGATGATCTGATCACCGGAGGAGAGCAGGTAGACCCGGCCGTTCCGGAGCATGGCCGCCGCGGCGTACTCGGAGAACGTGGACTCGCTGAAGGTCTGGAGATCGATCTCGACGAGAGTGTCGATCAGGTCGGGTGTGACCTCGTGGACCTCGTCGATCTGGAAGCCCGTACGCGGCCCGGTCTGCCCGCTCGTGCCAAAGCTCTCCATGACCCCCCCAGCGACGAAGCGCAGCGGTCGAACACCCGCTTTCACGGTAGGACTCGACCGGTATCGGGTCAAGGCGTACTCCGCAACCGTCCGTTGCACCGGGGCCCATCCGACATCGGCCCCGAGGTGCTAAGAGTGGCGCGAAGGGCGCACGTTCCAAGCGCGGCGCGCCCGGGAGATCCGCATGGCGCCCGTACCCGACTTCGCTGCCCACCGTGCCCGCCTCCAGGCCGAGCTCTCGGAGGACGAAGCCGTCCTCGTGTTCGGCGGGCCGCACCACCTGCGCAACGGAGACGCCGAGTACCGCTACCGTCCCGACAGTGACGTGTACTGGCTCACGGGCTGGCCCGACCCCCACGTGGCGGTGTTCGTCACCAAGGGCACGGTCACGATGTTCGTGGAGCCGAAAGACCCCGAGCGCGAGACGTGGACGGGCTTCCGGCCCGGTCCGGAGGGGGCCGTCGCGACGTATGGCGCCGACGCCGCGCACCCGTGGGACACCCTCGAGTCCGAGCTCCCGAACCTCCTGTCCGGGATCACCACGCTGCACCACGACTTCGCGGTCGACGCCGAGCACGACGCCCTCATCATGTCGTCGATCGCGCGCGCACGCCGCAAGGGCCGGTTCCTGGGCATCGCGGTCCCCGAGACGTTCCACAGCCTCACGCGCCTCCTCCACGAGCTCCGGCTGGTGAAGGGCGAAGACGAGCTCGAGGTGATGCGCCACGCCGCCCGCGTGAGCGCGGAGGCCCACGTCGCCGCGATGCGCCTCGCGGCACCGGGCGTGCCCGAGTACGCCGTCGAAGCCGAGCTGCTGCGCGTCTTCCACCAGGAGGGCTCCACGGGCCCCGGCTACACGTCCATCGTCGCGGCCGGCGCGAACGCCACGGTGCTCCACTACGTCACCAACCGGAACACCCTGGAAGACGGGCAGCTCCTGCTGATCGACGCCGGCTGCGAGATGGCCCACTACACGGCCGACATCACGCGCACCTTCCCCGTCGGGGGTCGCTTCACCCCCGCCCAGCGCGCGGTCTACGACGTGGTGCTGCGCGCCCAGCGCAAGGCCATCGACGCGTGCCGGCCCGGCCGCACGTTCGCGGAGGTCCACGACGCCGCCGTGCGCGCGCTCACCGAAGGCATGGTGAAGCTCGGCCTGCTCGTGGGCGAGGTCGACGAGCTCATCGCCGACGAGTCGTACAAGAAGTACTACATGCACGGCACGAGCCACTGGCTCGGGCTCGACGTGCACGACGTGGGCGTCTACGGGCGCGACAACGCGGTGCGCGTGCTGGGTCCCGACATGGTGCTCACGGTCGAGCCGGGTCTGTACATCACGGCCGACGACGAAGACGCACCGGCCGACTACCGCGGCATCGGCGTGCGCATCGAAGACGACATCCGCGTCACCGACGGCGATCCGGAGGTCCTGACCGCCGCAGTGCCGAAGCACCCCGACGAGATCGCTACGCTCCTCGCATAGCGGTCGCGACGCGCTCGATCGCGAACATCAGCTCGTACTCGAAGGCCGCTCCGGCGGTCGACAGGCGCAGCAGGCCGCCCGGACCGGCCCCTTCGGCTCGTGCATCGGCGACCACGCCCTCCGTGGCGAGGCGCGCCACCAGGGCTGTCGCGTGCGGCACCCGCAGGCACACGAGTGGGACCCGGGCCCGTGCCGGCTCCTCCCCCACCACCTCGAGCCCCGCGCCACGGGCCGCCTGGAGCGCAGCCTCGACCGTGCGGACCGTTCGGGCGCGCACCTGCTCGATGGCCGCTGGGATCGAGCCGCCGCCGAGTGTCGAGAGCACGTCGAGCTCCGTGACGAGCGCGGCCAGCGGAGCCGGATCCGGCGGACCGGCACGCAGGGACCGCAGATCGTCGAGCAGCGCGGACGAGAGCCACGCGAACCCAGCCCCCGGACCGCAGTGGAGCTGCTCCAGCCCCCCGCCGAGCACGGCCGTGCGGTCGGGCAGGCCGGAGACCGAGAACGGAATCGTGCCGAGCGACGGGCCGGTGTCGACGAGGAGGGTGGCCTCCGGGCAGACGGACCGCATGGCCGCTGCCAGCGACGGGAGGTCGTGCAGGCGGCCGGTACGCCCGTGGGCCGTGCGCAGGCTCACGACGGTGGTGTGCGGGGTGAGGGCGTCGACGTACTGCGCGGTGGGCACCCACCCGTCGCGATCCCCGGCGAGCGCGGTGAAGGTGCTGTCGGTGCGCGCAGACCACCACGCGTGGAGTGAGCGCGCAGAGCCCGTGTGGTCGGCCCCGCACAGGAGGTGCCCCGAGATCCCTCCGTCCAGCACGGCTGCGAGCGCATCGGGCACGCTGGGGAACGGCACCACGTCGCCGGCATCCGGCGCGGCGGCCAGCACCGTGCACACCCGGTTGCGGAACGAGCCCATCAGGGTGTGCCAGCCCCCGGTGCCCCACGCACCGAGGCCGTGCTGGTAGAGCTGACCGTGGTGCTCCTCCATCCGGTACTGCAGCGCTTCGCTCGGCACGCCGACCGCGTGGTGGGCGCAGTAGATCCCGTGGTCGAGTGTCGGGAACAGCCGGCGGTACGCGACCTCGGTGGGCGTGGCGTCGATCAGCCCGACCGCCGCGGCCTCTTCGCGCAGGCGGTGCGGAGAGGGCCGGTTCTCCCCTCTCTGCCGGGCGTCGAGCAGCGGGGCCTCCTTGAGCAGCGCGTGGTGGATCTCGACTGGCGACTTCGCGCGCTCGACCAGGCCGCGGAGCCCGGGAGGCGGTGCCGACGCGAGGTCTCGACCGCGCTCGACCTGCGCGAGCGCGATCCTCCGCACCTGACCCGACAGCATGGAACCTCCTGGCGGACATGCTAGACCACCACCCACTCCGGAGGCTTCATGGACACGGGATTGCACGGACGGCGCGCGCTCGTCTGCGGGGCGAGCCAGGGGATCGGCCGCGCGACGGCGCTCGAGATCGCCTCGCTCGGCGCGGAGGTGGTGCTCCTCGCACGGCGGCAGGAACCGCTCGACGCGCTCGCTGGCGAGATCCGGGGCGCGGGCGGCACGGCGACGGTGCTCGTGGCCGACCTCGATGCGGGCGTGCCGACCCTGCCCGACGGCATCCAGATCGTGGTCCACAACACGGGGGGTCCCGCGGGCGGACCGCTCATCGAAGCCGATGCAGACGCCCTGATCGGCGCCTTCCGTCGGCACGTGCTGTCGGCGCACGCCATCGCCCAGCAGGTGCTGCCGTCCATGCGAGCGGCTGGGTACGGACGGTTCGTGAACGTGCTGTCGACCTCGGTCTACGAGCCGATCGACAACCTCGGCGTGTCGAACCTCACGCGGGCCGCGATGGCGTCGTGGGCGAAGACCCTCGCGAACGAGCTCCCGCCCGGCATCACCGTCAACAACGTGCTGCCGGGCTACACCGACACCGAGCGGCTCGCGAGCCTCGCCGGAGCGCGCGCACAGCGGTCGGGCAGCACGACCGAAGCCGTGCAGGAGGCCTGGGCGAACGCCGTGCCCGAGGGTCGCCTCGGGAGGCCCACCGAGACCGCGCAGGTCATCGCGTTCCTCGTGTCGCCCGCAGCGAGCTATGTGCGCGGACAATCCCTCGCCGTCGATGGTGGTCGACTGCGCAGCATCTGAGGCCCCCGATGAAGTACGACATCTTCTTCAGCATCAGCCAGACCCCCGCGGGTGGCGTGTTCCCGAGCGAAGCGCAGATGTTCCGGAACTTCTTCGACCAGGTCGAGGCCGCCGACCGCCTCGGGTACGAAGTCGCCTGGATCGCGGAATCGCACCTGTCGTCGGAGGTCCAGAAGACCACGTCGCAGCCGGTGATTCCGCACTGGGAGGGCGAAGTCGGGCTGAACGTCGACTTCGTGCAGACCGCCACGCGGGTGTTCCAGCGCACCTCGCGGATCGAGTGCGGGTCCGCGATCATGAACATCCTCTGCAATGGCGGTCCGGTCGCCGCGGCCGAGCGCGTCGCAGCCTTCCTCGGGTACCACGGGCTCGATCCCGCCGAGTCGCGCCGCCTGCACGTGGGGTTCGCGGCCGGGCGCTTCGACTTCATGAACCGGGCCTACGGGATCGGGCCGCGCAACGCGCTCGAGCAGGCCGCCTGGGGCGTGTTGAAGGGCCAGGTGTTCGCGAGCGCCGCCGAGATCTTCTGCCGGCTGCTGGCGGGCGAGACGCTGTCGAGCGACGACGTGCCGCCCATCCGTCTGGAGCGCTCGCAGTTCCGCTCGGATGCAGACTGGGAGGCCGTGCGCGCCCTGGCGCCCGCCGACAGCATCCCCATCGAGCCGTTCTACGACTTCGAGACCCTCAAGATCGTGCCGAGCGACTTCCGGCGCGACCTCGCTCAGCTGATCATCGGGAGCCACGACCCCGCCACGCAGGAGCACGTGAACCGCTTCCTGCCGGTGCAGGTGTTCAACCTGTCGATCACGCGCGCCGAGGTCATCGAGGACACCCACCAGCGGATGGCGAAGGCGTACCACCCGTCGGGAGGCGCATGGACGCGCGCCCACATGCCTCGCACGACGTTCGTGTTCGTGAACGGCCGTCCCGGGCTGTCCGCAGCCGAGCAGAGCCGCGCGGCCCAGGAAGAGGCCCGTGAAGCGCTGGGTGCGTACTGGACGGCCCTGGAAGGCACGCTCGATCCCTCCAAGGTCGAGCGCGCTGCGACGAACGCGCTGATCGGGAACCCGGCGGAGGTCGCAGCCCAGATGCGCGAGCGCTTCCATCCCGAAGACCGCCTGATGCTCTGGTTCGACTTCTTCAACCACGACAACGACCGCGTGATCGCCAACATGGCGGACTTCATGGAGCAGGTCGTTCCCCTCCTGGACGCCTGATGCAGCTCGCGAACTACATCAACGGCGCGTTCGTGCCCGCCGCGGATGGCGCGACCCTCGACGACATCGAGCCCGCCACGGGTGCGCTCCTCGCCACCGTGCCCGCCTCGGGGGCCGCCGACGTCGAGGCCGCTGCACGGGCCGCCCGCGCAGCCGCCGACGGTGCGTGGGGCCGGGCGAGCACCGCGGAGCGCGCGGATCTGTGCGATGCCATCGCCGACGCCATCGCGGCGGATCTCGACCGCTTCGCCGAGCTCGAGTCCCGCGACACCGGCAAGCCGCTCCGGGTCGCCCGCACGGTCGACATTCCCCGTGCTGTCGAGAACTTCCGGTTCTTCGCAGGTGCGGTGCGGCACAGCGCCACCGAGATGCACGAGATGGCCGATGCCATCAACTACACCCTGCGCCGTCCGCTGGGCGTCGTCGGCCTGATCACCCCGTGGAACCTCCCGATCTACCTGCTGTCCTGGAAGGTCGCTCCGGCGCTCGCCACGGGGAACGCCGTGGTCGCGAAGCCCTCCGAGATCACCCCCCTCACGGGGCATGCGCTCGCGGAGGTCGTCCACGGGCTCGGAGCTCCGGCGGGCGCGTTCAACCTCGTGCACGGGTACGGGCACCAGGTGGGCGCCGCGATGACCGCCCACCCGAGCATCGACGGGATCAGCTTCACGGGCGGCACGGCGACCGGGAAGCACGTGGCCACGAGTGCCGGCGCGACCTTCAAGAAGGTGTCGCTCGAGCTCGGCGGCAAGAACGCGACCGTCGTGTTCGACGACGTGGAGGTCGATGCCGTGCTGCCCGAGATCGCGCGCGCGTCGTTCCTGAACCAGGGCCAGATCTGCCTCTGTGGCTCACGCCTGCTCGTGCACCGGTCCGTCCAGGATCGTGTGGTCGACGGGCTGGTCGCGCTGGCCGAGCAGTACCGGATCGGCGATCCGCGCGACCCCGACACGCAGTTCGGCAGCCTCACGAGCCATGCGCACCGCGAGAAGGTCGAGGGCTACGTGGCTCTCGCCCAGCGCGAAGGCGGAACGGTGCGTACCGGAGGCACGCGTCCCGAGCTCCCGGGGGAGCTGGCGGGTGGTGCGTTCCTGCGTCCCACCGTGATCACGGGCCTCTCGCCGGCGTGCCGCACGTCCACGGAGGAGATCTTCGGTCCGGTGGTCACCGTGCATCCCTTCGACACCGAAGAGGAGGCCGTCGCCATCGCGAACAGCGTGCAGTACGGGCTCGCTGCGAGCGTGTGGACGAACGACCTGAAGCGCGCGCACCGCGTCTCCGCTGCGCTCCACACGGGCATGGTGTGGGTGAACTGCTGGCTCAAGCGCGATCTGCGCGTGCCGTTCGGCGGCGTGAAGGCCAGCGGGGTGGGGCGCGAGGGCGGGAAGTACTCGCTGTCGTTCTACACGTCCGACAAGAACGTCTGCATCCAGCTCTGACCGCAACCGGCATCCCTGACGTCGAGAGCCGACCCGGAGGTCGGCTCTTCGTTCGTGACCGAAGTGCGCAGCACCGCGGTGAGCACCGAGAAGGCTACGGCGTGCCGGTGTCGCCCGAGGAGAACAGACCCGAATCGAGCCCGCTGCCGCCGCCGGTTCCGAACGGGCTGCTGCCTCCGAGACCCGTGCCACCCGAGCCGAAGAAGCCGGAGTCGCTGCCGGTACCCTGAGCGCCCGTTCCGCCCGAGCCGAAGAGCCCGGAACCGAACCCGCCACCGCCGGTGCTGTTGGTGTCGCCGGAGTCGAACAGGCCGGAGAGGCCCGACAGACCCGAAGGCGAACCCGAGTCGGTGTCGGTGTCGGCGTCGGTGTCGGAATCCGTGTCGGCGTCGGTGTCGGCGTCGGTATCCGCATCGGCGTCGGTGTCGGCGTCGGCTTCGGGATTGGTGTCGGTGTCGACCGTGAGGTTGTTCTTACAACCCCAGGAAAGCAGCAGCACCGCGAAGGTGAGGCGACGGAGCACCATGGGACGTTCCTCCAGGGACGGGCCACTGTAGTCGGCCGAGCACCAACCAGCCACCCGATTTCCGGTCGGCGCGAGCCCGAAAACGCGAAGAGCCGACCCGAGGGCCGGCTCCATCACGAGAACACATGCGATCCGAAGGGCGCGCGAGCCGTTGGGCACGCGATCCGAAGGGGATCAGGGCGATCCGGAGTCGGAGAACAGACCGCTGCCGCCCGTGCCCAGGCCGGAGAGGCCGGAGAGAGCGCCAGAGTCGGTGAAGCCCGTGGGGACGGACCCGAACAGGCCGGAGTCGGACAGACCGGTGAGCCCGGACGGGAGGCCGGAGTCGGACGGGAGCCCCGAGTCGGTGTCGGTGTCGGAGTCGCTGTCGGCATCGGAGTCGGCGTCGGAATCCGAGTCGGCATCGGCATCGGCATCGGCGTCTGCATCCGCATCGGCGTCGGCGTCGGCATCGGCGTCCGAATCGGAGTCGGCGTCGGTGTCGGCATCGGCCTCGGGACCGTTGCGATCGGTATCGATCCCGCCGTAGGTCGGGGCTTTGCAGCCAGCGAACATCAGAGCGACGGTGATGATGGCGAGACGGTTCAGCGACATGGGGACACCTTCCTGCCCGCGCATGGTAGCCCGGGCGCCGAACGTCGGCCATTGGAATCGTCGCGCGACCACGGCGCTTTGACAAGTCCTCTACGAGTCGCGTGAGCAGGGGGCGAGCGCGCCCGAAACGCTGTATGGTATGCTGCCGTGTAAACCGGAGTGGGTACGATGATCTGGCTGTCGGCTGTCGCCTTCGCCCAACAGACTCCTGACGTCCCCGACGTCAACGCACAGACCTACCGCCCCGTCATGGACGCCGAGCGCACGCTCTGGGCCGACGACTCGGGGCGCATCCTCGATGGAGGTCAGTTCAAGGGGCGCGCGTTCGTGCACTACGCGCACCGTCCCCTCGTGTTCGTGCCCGACGCCGACGACGTCGACGGCACCAACATCGTGTCCGACGTGCTCCAGTTCGACGCGCTGGCGATGTACCACTACGACCGCTTCCGCATCGGCGTGGACATCCCCGTGTACCTCTACAGCGCGGGCCAGCTCACGCAAGACGGTGCGGGCATCGGCGACATCGCGCTCGATGGGCGTGTCACGCTGCTCGATCGCACCGACAAGGGCTTCGGCGCCGCTGTCGGCGGCCGCCTCACCCTGCCCACCTCCTCGGTCGAAGCGCCGCTCGGTCTGCGCAGCGTCGGCGGCGAGGTGTTCGGGATCGTCGACGGCGAGGTCGAAGACATCCTGCTCGCCTTCAACCTCGGCGGCCGGTTCGTGCCGAGCGCCGATCTCAACAACGTCAAGCTGAACGACCAGCTGTTCGCGCGCCTCGGTGCCGGCTGGCAGCTCGTCGACGACGCGGGCGTCTCGCTCGACCTGAACACCAACCTCAACCTCGGTGAGGTCGGGAACATCGCGGGCATCCCCATCGAAGCGCTGCTCGGCGGCTGGGGCCGCATCGGCGACGACTTCGTGCTCCGCGGTGGCGTGGGCACCGGTCTCACGCCGGGCGTCGGCTCCGCCGACTTCCGCACCGTGGTGACCATCGGGTACGAGCCCCGCGAAGACCTCGATCCGGATCTCGACGGCCTCGTGGGCGACGAGGATCAGTGCCCGAACGATCCCGAGGACAAGGACGACTTCGAGGATCTCGACGGCTGCCCCGACCTCGACAACGACAAGGACGGCATCCTCGACCAGGCCGACCAGTGCCCCAACGACCCCGAGGACGTCGACGGCTTCCAGGACGAAGACGGCTGCCCCGACTTCACCACGCAGATCACCGTGAAGGTGAAGAAGCAGAACGGCGAGCTCGTCCCCGGCGCCACCGGCACGATCACCGCCGAGAACGTCGAGGAGAAGGGCGCGACGCCCGAGTTCCTGGTCGACCTCCACGAGGGCACGTACAAGCTGGCCGCCAAGGCGCCCGAGTTCCTGCCCAACGAGAGCGAGTTCACGGTCCCCCTCCCCAACGGGAAGGACGAGGTCGTGATCACGCTGCAGCCCGACGTGATCATGGGCGACCTGAAGATCCTGGTCACCAACCCCGCCGGTGAGCCCCTCACCGACCTGATCTGGTACCTCGACGGCGGCGTGGGTCCCGCGCCGATGAACGAGGGCGCGGTCACCGTGAAGATCCCCGCGGGCGAGCACGCGCTCGACATCCGCCGCGAGGGCTTCATCACGCACCGCAGCAAGGTCACGGTGCCCGAGAAGGCCCAGAAGGAAGTCGTGATCGTGCTCCAGCCGTCGCAGGTCACGGTGACGAAGGAGAAGATCGACGTGAAGGGCACGGTGTACTTCGACACTGCGAAGGCCACCATCCAGTCGCGCTCCTTCGGCCTCCTCGACGATGTCGCGGGCGTCCTGCTCGACCACCCGGAGATCACGAAGGTTCGCATCGAGGGCCACACCGACAGCCGGGGTGGCGCCGACTACAACCGCACGCTGTCCGACAAGCGCGCGAAGTCGGTCATGCAGTACCTCGTGAACAAGGGCGTCGACCAGGGTCGCCTCACCGCCATCGGGTACGGCGAAGACCGCCCGGTCGACGACCGCAACGTCGCCGAAGCGTGGGAGAAGAACCGCCGCGTCGACTTCTTCATCGAAGAGCGCTCGGACGAATAGGCGCCGTCCCGGAGTGGCGGGTTACCTCGCCACTCCCGGGAGGCCCTTCATGTCCGACGCGATCCGAACCTCTGCTGCGCCCCGACCCGTCGGGGCGTATCCGCATGCGCGCCGGGTGGGCGACCTGCTGTTCGTGAGCGGCATGGGCCCGCGACAGCCCGGCACCGACGCCATCCCGGGCGGCCCCATCCGCGACGCACAGGGCCAGCCGCTCGACTACGACGCCGCGGCGCAGACGCACGCCGTGATCCAGAACATCGCGCGCGTGCTCGAGGCGTCGGGGGCCTCGCTGGCGAACGTCGTCGACTGCACGTGCTTCCTGGTCGACATGGACCGCGACTTCGCGGCCTTCAACGAGGTGTACGGCGAGTACTTCGCCGACATCGGGCCCACGCGCACCACGGTGGCGGTGCGTGCCCTCCCCACCCCCATCGCGGTCGAGCTGAAAGTGGTGGCGTGGCTCGGATGAAGCGCCTGCACGACATCTCGCCGCGCATCCATCCCGGAACCGCCGTGTGGCCGGGCGATGTGCCGTTCTCGCGTGCGGTCGCGCTGTCGATCGCGGGCGGAGATCACCTCGAGCTGTCGTCGATCACGACCACCGTGCACATCGGCGCCCACACCGATGCCCCCTCGCACTACGTGCCCGGTGCCGCGATCCACGAACGCGATCCGGCGCTCTACCTCGGGCCGTGCCAGGTCGTCACGGTCGACGTGCCGAAGGGCGCGCGCATCGCTCCGGAGCACCTACAGGTTCCCGTGACGGAGCCGCGGATCCTGTTCCGCACGGGCACCTTCCCGGATCCCGACCACTTCGACCGCGACTTCGCAGCCCTGTCGCCCGCGCTCGTCCACCATCTCGCCGACCGCGGGGTGCGGCTCGTCGGCATCGACACGCCGAGCGTCGATGTGTGCGACGACGCGGAGCTCCTCGCGCACCACGCCATCGCCGAGCGCGACCTCGCCATCCTCGAGGGCATCGTGCTCGACGGCGTTCCCGACGGCACGTACACGCTGATCGCGCTGCCGCTCCCCCTCGAGCGCTGCGACGCTTCGCCCGTGCGCGCCATGCTGCTCACCGAGATCATCACCGACCCGCTGGAGACCCCATGAAGTCCTCGGTCGACCCCGGGCGTCCGGGAAGCCAGGTCTACCCCGACGATCCCATCGGCCGGTCCACGGAGGGCATCCCGACCGGTCGGGAGGTCGACTGGGAGCCGCTGGTCGACTACCGCCGCAACGGCGTGTCGGAGACCACCGTGCACGGGGCCGTGGCATGGGCGCACGGCGACGAGATCGTGCACAGCTTCGGCGGCAACGTGCTCTGCTACGGCCGCTCCATGATGAAGCCCGTGATGATGAAGGTCTTCACCGACGTGCTCGCGGACACCACGTCCTGGGAGCAGAAGGCCATCGCCCTCGCCAGCCACAACGGCGACACCGAGCACGTCGCCACCGCGCAGTCCCTCCTGTCCCGCCCGGAGTGGGGCCTGATGCAGACGCCCCTCGACGTGCCGCTCGTGCAGTTCGGCCGGCAGGTGCGCCGCCCGAGGCGGTGGTACCACACGTGCTCCGGGGAGCACGCCGCCATCCTCAAGGGCTGCCGGCTCAAGGGGTGGAACCGCGCCGGGTACACGCTCCCGAGCCACGAGGTGTTCCAGGCGTACCTCGAGGTCCTCTCCGACATCCTCGGCGGCGGCTGGAAGCCGCTCCGCATCGCCCGCGACGGCTGTGGCCTGCCCACCGTCAGCAACACGGTGAACGAGCTCGCCCGGCTGTACGCGAACCTCGCGACCACCCGCGAGTCCGACTGGATCTGGGAGGCCATGACGCGCCACCCCGACCTCGTCGGAGGCTTCAATCGCCTCGACAGCACGGTCCTCAAGGCCTGCCACGGCAAGGTCATCGCGAAGGAGGGCGCCGACGGGCTGCTCGGGCTCGCCGTGGTGCACCCCGACTTCCCCCGCGGGCTCGGCATCGTCGTGAAGATCGCGCACGGCTGGAACCCGCAGGCCACCTGGTACGTCGCGCGGGCGGTGCTCGGCGTGCTCGGTTTCGACCTCCGCAACCCCTACCCGCTGCGCCGGCAGAAGGCGTTCATCGTGCCCGGGGTCGTGCCGCCGGATCGGCTCGAGGCCCTCGCGGCCGTGCCCACCTGGGACGAGTGGGACCCCGACGACGACCGCTGGTACTACGATCTCGACACCCGCAGGGAGCCCGTATGAGCGAAGGCACCATCGTGGCGGGGGCGCTCGCACCGCATCCCCCGCACCTCGTGTACGCCGAGAACCCACCGCAGAACGAGCCGGTCGCCGAGTGCGGCTGGGAGACCCTGCGCTGGGGCTACGAGCGCATGCGGAGAGACCTCGATGCGCTCGACTACGACGTGCTCGTCGTGCTGTCGCCCCACTGGCAGACGTACATCGGCACCCACTTCCTCGGCGTGCCGCACTTCGAGAACAAGTCGGTCGACCCCATCTTCCCGAACCTCTTCCGGTACAGCTACACCCTCGACGTCGACGTGCCCCTTGCGGAGGCGATCTGCGATGAGGCCCGTGCAGACGGGCTCGTCACGAAGATGATGCGGAACCCCGACTTCCGCGTCGACTACGGCACCATCGTGAGCTGCCACCTCACCCGTCCGGCCTGGGACAAGCCCATCGTCGGCATCTCGAGCTGCCGGAGCCACGCGTACTACTCCACCGAGGTCATGCAGGAGCAGTCCATGGCGCTCGGGCGTGCCACCGCGCGCGCGATCCAGAAGAGCGGCAAGCGGGCCGTGCTGCTCGCGAGCAACTCCCTGTCGCACCGCCACTTCACCACGGAGTCGGAGGTGCCCGAGGACATGAGCCGCGAGCACATCTACAACCACAACCAGTACCTGTGGGACATGCGGATCCTCCAGCTCATCAAGCAGGGCCGCACCCAGGAGCTGCTCGACATCCAGCCCGAGTTCATCAGTCAGGCCATCACCGAGACCGACTCCGGAGCGCTCACGTGGATGCTGTCGGCGCTCGGGGTTCCCGCGATCCCGGGCGAGGTGTACGCGTACGGCACGGTCATCGGCACGGGCAACGCCATCGTGGGCTGGTATCCGCAGGGGAGGTCGGCATGAGCGTCGTCATCGGCGGCATCGTCACGGGGCTCCCCCATCCCCTGCTCGTCCCGCACCAGAACGAGGGCTGGCAGCGCCTGCGTACGGGCTTCGACGCGTTCCGCGACGAGATCGCGGCCGCGAAGCCCGATGTCCTCGTGGTGTACAGCACCATGTGGCCGAGCGTCATCGGTCACCAGATCCAGGCCGACCCGAACCCCACGTGGGTCCATGTCGACGAGCTGTTCCACGACCTCGGCTCCATCCCGTACTCGTTCCGCATCGACGCCGACTTCGCGCGGGCGTGGTGCGAAGCGGCCCATGCCCGCGGGCTCCAGGCGCGCACCATCGCGTACCACGGCTTCCCCATCGACACGGGGAGCGTCACGGCCCTGAAGCTCCTGAACCCCGACAACGCCATCCCGTCGGTCATCTGCAGCAGCAACGTCTACTCCGACCGCGCCGAGACCCTCGTGCTCGCGAAGTCGATGCGCGACGCCCTCGAAGCGTCGGGGAAGCGCGCGGCCGTGATCGTGGTGATGAGCCTGTCGAACCGCCTGTTCACGGACTTCATCGATCCCGCCGAAGACCGCATCCACTCCGACAAGGACGAGGAGTGGAACCAGAAGCTCCTGGAGTTCCTGGGCGAAGGCCGGCTCGAGGACACCGCGCAGCTGTCGCGGGAGATCCAGCGCCAGATCCGGGTGCGCAAGGTCGTGAACTTCAAGCCGCTGTGGTGGCTGTCGGGCGCGATGGGCCAGCACAATCGCTACGACGGGCGCGTCCACGCGTACGCACCGATCCTCGGTACCGGCGCCGCTGTGGTCCGCCTCACCCCCACCGACGACGGCATCGGGGACAAGGAGTACGACGAAGACGACGTCGACGTGTTCCGAGGTGACCGGGACGTCCTGAGTGCCTGACCCTCGGGACTCACGGACCGTCCCTGCGAGCGCTCGGGACTCACGGATCGTCCCTGCGAGCGCTCGGGACTCCGGGAGCCGCACGGGCTTCGGCATCGTGATGGCGGGCGGGGCCGCGCGCGGCGCCTACCAGGCGGGCGTGCTGCGGTACCTGTACAAGGATCTGCCCAGCCGGCTGGGCTTCACGCCGTGGCCCGACATCGTGAGCGGCACCAGCGTGGGCTCGCTGAACGGCGTGTTCGCTGCCGCGCGGGATCCGGCCGGCATCGACCACCTCATGAAGCTATGGCAGAACCTCCACATCCACGATGTGTACCGGTTCGGCGTCCTGGAGATGCTCCGCTTCCTGAAGGCGCCGTTCCAGTCCGACGAAGCGTTCGGCCTGCTCGACGGAGCCCCGCTGAGAGCCCTGGTGGAGCGGGAGTTCCCGGGTGCGGCGCTCCGGGCGGCCATCGACAGTGGGCGCACACGCGCGTTCATCGTGAGCGCCACCGAGCTGGCGACCGGTCGGAACGCCCTGTTCATCGACGCCACCGGCGACACGCAGCTCATCGACCCCCTCCCCCACGTGAGCGTGTACCGCCAGCGCACCACGCCCCTCCACCTGGTTGCCAGCGCGAGCATCCCGTTCCTGTTCAAGCCCAACCAGGTCGAGGGCAAGTGGATGGTCGACGGCGGGCTGCGGATGAACACGCCCCTGCGGCCGGTGCTGCGGTCCGGTGCGAACCGCGTGCTGGTCGTGTCGCTGATGCAGGGGCCGTTCCGCGACTACGCGGTGCCCGACGCCGTGCCGAACCTGTTCTTCCTCGCGGGCAAGACGTTCAACGCCCTGCTGCTCGACCCCGTCGAGCGCGACGTCCACCAGGCCAACAAGCTCAACAACCTGCTCACCTGGGGCGCCGATCGCTACGGTCCCGACTTCGGCGAGGCCGTGGGCCACGACCTCGACATCCACCCCGTCGAGACGCTGTTCATCCGCCCCAGCCTCGACATCGGCAAGCTGGCCGCCCAGATCTACCGCGACCACCCGCCGAAGGTGAGCCTCGCCGTCCGCTACCTGCTCTCGCGCGTCAGCGACGACGAGAACGCGACGGAAGCGGACCTCCTGTCCTACCTGTTCTTCGACCGCGTGTTCACGGGCGCGCTCGAGGCGCTGGGCTTCGAGGACGCCAAGCGCGCCGAAGAGGACATCGTGCGCCTCGTCGGGACCGAGCCCACCGCGGCGCCCGAGCGCTGAGCGCATCCCACCCGGGCCTCAAGCCCCCAGACGGACCCGGCGCGCCTCGACCGCCGCCCCCCGCAGCAGGGCTTCCGCGATGCCGACCACCGTGCGCTTCGACACGTCTTCGAGCTCGGTGCCGCGGGACCAGTCGTTGAACCCACCCATCGCCGGACCGCACCAGATCTGGAAGTCGCGCTTGCGGTCGTCTTCGCCCATGCGGGCCCACCGGGAGGTCATGCCGAGGTACCACCGGAAGGTGAGCGCCATCTTGTGCCTCGGGTCTTTCTCGGCTTTGGCGACCTGCGTGGGATCGCGCTGCTGCCAGTAGTCGCGCGTGCCCTCCCACACCTCGGTGAGCGAACGCTTGAAGAACTGCTTCTCGATGCGCGTGCGGTCGGCTTCGGGGATGGCCTCGAGCGACGCCGCCGTGCTGTAGATGTCGTGCAGGCGCTGGGCCCGCTGCGCGTACATGGAGCCGCGCGACAACACCTGCACCTTGGCGCCGATCTCGAACATGTCGGGCGCCGGGCCGCTCGCGACATCGGTGGGCAGGGCCTCGGCGAGCATGCGCTTCACGAGGTCGGACGTGCCGGCCTCGATCGTCGCCTGGTTCACCGAGCCCGTGAGCACGTAGTCGGCGCCCATCGCGAACGCGGCCCACACGGACGCCGGAGTGCCGAGCCCCCCAGCCGCCCCGACGTACACGGGCATCGTGTAGCCGTGCTCCTTCGCCATGGCGTCGCGGAGCGCGAGCATCTGCGGGACCAGGACGACGAGCGCGCGATGGTCGGTGTGACCGCCACTGTCGGCCTCGGCGGTGATGCACGATGCCACCGGCACGTGCCGCGCGAGCTCGAGCTGCTCCTGGGTGAGCGCGCCCCGAGCGACGAGTGCCTGCAGGATGTCGTCGGGCGCGGGACGCAGGAAGTGCGTCGCGACCTCCGCGCGGCTGATCTTCGCGAACACGGCGTTCGGGACGACGATGTTCCCGGACGCATCGCGGTGGATGCCGTCGAGCCGGTACCGGACGACCGCCGGCGTGAGCCGCATGTACGCGCTGGCGCTCACCTTCCGCACCCCGTGCTCGAGGTAGAGATCGACCGTCTCCTCTTCGACCGATGGCTCGATCGGGTTGTGCAGGAGGTTCGCGCCCCACGCACCCGTCGCGCGCGCGGAGATGTCGGCCAGCGCCTCGCGCACCGCGGGGACCGGGAGCCCGCCCGCCCCGAAGAACGCCAGCAGACCCGCGTTCGACATCGCGACCACGAGCTCGGCCGACGCGATGCCACCCGCCATCGCGCCCGCGATGTAGGCCCACTTCACGCCATGCGCCTCGCAGAACCCCCGGCTCCCGAGGTCTTCCGGGCCCAGCGGGCCGACCTGGCCGAGCAGCGGGAGCTGACCGACCCCGGGACCGTGCGTGCCGGCGTCGTGGTAGCGCACCACCCCATCGACGTCGCGCACGGCGTACACGGGCCGATCGAGCGCGGCCAGCGCCGCGGCACGGGTGAGCTCGGCGCCCGTCGGGCGGAACCACGCGCCGTGCCAGGTGCTCGCGAGCGGCGGGATCTCGACGGGCTGGTCGACGATGACGTCGTCATCCCACCGGACCGCGAGCCGTCCGAGGCTGCCGTCGCGCTGGAGGCGGATCTGCAGGCTCCCGTCGGCGAGCATCACCGACCCGATGTCGGGGTCGCGCAGCACACCCACCAGCGGCCCGCGACCGAGCGCGTCGAAGGCCTCCTGGAGGCCGCCCCCTTCGCTCATCAGGTCTTCGGGCTCGCCCTGGACGGGCGCGATGCGAACGGCCGACGCGCGATACGCCGCGAGGGCCTGGAAGTGGGACGCCAGCGACATGGGACCTCCGCCGGCGGGTCTAACAGGCTGCCTACTTCGGTGCGGCGGCCTCTTCCTTCTTCGCGGGCAGCGGCTCCTTCTCGAGCACGTTGCCGTTGATGCAGTACCGCAGACCCGTGGGCTTCGGGCCGTCGTTGAACACGTGCCCGAGGTGCCCGCCACAGCGTGCACACGTGACCTCGGTGCGGATCATGCCGTACGCCATGTCGGTGTGCTCGTCGATCCGGTCGTCGGCGGCGGGCTTGTAGAAGGACGGCCACCCGGTTCCGCTGTCGAACTTGGTGTCGCTGACGAACAGCTCGAGGCCACAGCCCGCGCACCGGTACACGCCCGGCTCGTGGTCGTCGTGGTACTTCCCGGTGAACGCGCGCTCCGTGCCCTTGTCGCGGAGGATCCGGTACTCCTCGGCGGTGAGCGCGGCCTTCCACTCGGCATCGGTCTTCACCACCCGATCCGACCGGCTGGGCTGCGCGTTCTCGCCTCCCGCGAACGCGGCGCTGTACACGGCGGCGAAGAAGACGACGAGGATGGCGAGAGCAGCGAGTGCGGTCTTGTTCATGGAGGACTCCGTTCGATACCACTGTCTACGAGCGTGCGGACCCGACGGTTACAGGGGCCAGGATACGACGACCGGAACGCCCGCGTCGTCGAGCTGGACCTCGATCGTCTCGTCGACCCGGCCCCGCTCGACGCCCCCACCCACGTCGACCGCCTGCACGGTGCCCTCGAACACGTAGTCGAACGCGGAGAGCTGCGTCGGCGGGCTGTAGTTGGTGGCGTGCCCCGAGGCGAGGTCGGCATCGAGGTCGGCGTCGAGGTGGAGCGTGCGGATGTAGGCGCCGCGGCTCTGGTCGACCTCGTGGAAGGTGAAGTCGAACCGGCTCCAGCCGAGCAGGGGGTCGTCGATGGACGTGCCGAGGGACCGCTGGGACCAGTCGGGGTCGGGCTGCTCACCCGGGTCGGAGCCCTGACCGGAGAACGCGTAGGACGCGGAGGTCGACACGGGTAGGCTCTCGGCGGGGTCGTCGGTGACCGCGACGAGGACGTGGACGTCGAGCGCCACGCGAGCCTGGTCGATCACGGCGTCGAGGCACTGCCGCTCGTCCTCGAAGGTGGGACCGGCTTCGAAGTGCCCCGTGACGTCGAGGGTGACGGATCGCCCGTCGTCCGAGAGCACGGGGGAGCCGAGCTCGACGCCGAGGGACTTCGGGAGCCAGCCGTTGCCGGGCTTGTAGCAGGCAGGACCGCCCGCGAGCGGCTCGTTCGTGTCGAAGCTGTAGCCGCGGATCACTGCGGTGGGCGTGCCCTTCGCGCGGTCGGCGAGCTCGATGGTGAGGCTCGTGGACTCCCCGTCGGCGTCGAGCAGGAGCTGTGCGGACCCCGTCCCGAACATCGCGGACGCGCTGGTGACGCGCCCCCACCCGATCTGCACGAGCGCGTTGTCGAAGAACGGGAACTCCTGGCACGTGTCGACCTCGCACCCGTCGTCGAGCACCGTGACCACTCCCGTGGTGGACGTGCCCCCGACGATGGACGCGAACGCGGACGTGTCGTCGACCCCGAGCTCGATGTGGGACACGCGGTGGTTGAAGAACTCCCAGCCGTACCCGCTCGACTCGAGCCAGACGGCGGAGCTCTCGGTGCCGGAGCAGCCGAGCAGCGCGAACAGGACGATCATCGGGACCTCGTGGCGAGGATGTGCTCCGCGTTCAGGATGGCCGCTCCTGCAGCGCCCCGCACGGTGTTGTGGGCGAGCACGAACATCTTCAGGCCCATGACCGGGCAGCGCTCGACCCTCCCGAAGGTGACGGCCATTCCGCGCCCGTTGTCGACATCGAACCGCGGAGACGGCCGATCCCGGGGGGTGCGGTGCACGAGCAGCGGGCTCGGCGACGACGGGAGGTCGAGCCCCTGGAAGCCCGCCATCAGCGCGGTGGCGTCTGCGGGCGACAGGGGGTCGCGCGTACGGACGTGCACGGCCACCAGGTGCCCGTCGGCCACGTTCGCGCGCACGCACCGGGCGCTCATCGCGAAGTCGGCGAGCTGCACGCCATCCGGCCCCACGGTGCCGAGGATCTTCCGGGGCTCGAGCGCCAGCTTCTCCTCTTCGTTCCCGGGGTGCGGACGGACGTTCCCGACCATGTCCCACGCGCTCTCGCCCGGGTAGCCGGCACCCGACACCGCCTGGTAGCTGGCGACGGTGACGGCCTCGACGCCCACCGCCCGCAGGATCGGCGCGAGCGCGATGGCCACGGGCATCGACGTGCAGTTCGGGTTCGTGACGATGGACCCGAGCGTGTCCTGACGGTCGCACAGCACGAGGTGATCGGCGTTGATCTCGGGGATCACGAGCGGAACGTCGGCATCCATCCGGTGGGCGCTCGCGTTCGACACCACGATCCAACCGGCCTTCGCGAACGGCTTCTCGAGCTCCTTCGCGGCGTCGGTGTCGAGCGCGGACAGCGCGATTCCGGGGCCGCCGGCGAGCGCCGCGAGCGCTTCGGGGTCGCACGGGTGCACGATCTCGTCGTCGAGCCCGCAGTACGGCTCGCCCGGCAGCCTCCACGGGGTGGCCTCCGAATAGGGCCGGCCAGCCGAGCGTTCCGAGGCCGCGAGCCCCACGACCTCGAGCCAGGGGTGGTCTTCGAGCAGCTGCACCGCGCGCTGGCCCACCATTCCGGTGGCGCCGAGCACGACGACGGGGGCTTTGTCCATCGGGATCTCCTCGGGGAGCGCGTATCGCGCGGGTGCCACGGATGCCGCAGCGCGGTGGACGCCAGCGGGTTATCCGCACCGACCCTGGAGGTTCCATGTCCGAGGCCCGCTACCAGTCGTTCGAGGAGTTCTGGCCCTACTACCTGTCGGAGCACCGCAACCCGGTGTGCCGCGGGCTCCATTACGTCGGTACGGGCACCGCTGTGGGCGTGCTCGGCCTCGGGATCCTCACGCTCAACCCGTTCGCGCTCCCCGCCGCCATGGTGTCGGGGTACGGCGCCGCCTGGGTCGGGCACTTCATCGTCGAGAAGAACCGCCCGGCCACGTTCACGTACCCGAGCTGGTCGCTGCGCGGCGACTTCCGGATGCTGAAGCTCAAGATCACGGGCAAGCTCCACGACGATCCCGGGTACGTCTCGATCATCGCGAAGGGAGAGGCCCCCGCTCCGCCGAGCGGCGTCGCCCAGCCCGCTTGAGCGGGTCGACGGTAGTCTCCCGTCCATGAGCACGGACATCCGGTCGCTGCCCGACACCACCCTGAACCTGTACCTGTACGGGATCGGTGCCTGGGGCGTGGCGCTCGTGGTGCTCTTCGTGCTCGGCCGCATCGAGATGTCGCTGCCCCTCACCTACCTGGTCGCGCTGTGGCAGATCGGGCTCACCGTGTGGTGGGGCGCGGGCATGCTCCGCCGGTACACCGCGGGCGAGCTCACGCGCGCAGAGGCCGACGAGGGCGTGCGATCCGTGGCCCGGCTGCTCGCGGCGTCCAGCCTGCTGCCGGCCATCGTGTTCCTCGCCCGCGATCCGCTCGAGCCGAGCAGCTGGACGGCCACGCTCTCCATCCTCGCGGTCTCGCTCGCCGCGTACTTCGGCTCGTCCCTGGCCGTGAACATCTCGAACCGGCTCACGCACGGGCTGGTGCTGACGGCCGCCGCCCTCGCGCTCCCGATCAACGCGACGGGAGCGGTCTCCTTCGCCGCCGCGTACGGCCTGTTCGACCGGTTCATGTAGCGAGCCGGATGGTATAGTCTCGCCCCGCTCCGAGCGCCGTTCGCGCGCTCTTCCCCGGGCTGGCCCGCCGCCCCCTTGATCCCGTCCGCCCCCCGGGTCGGACCCTGCCGGAGCCCTGAATGAACACCGCGTCCGTCGAGGACGTGCCGCTGCACACCGCGGCCAGTGAGCGCTACCTCAACTACGCGCTCTCCGTCATCACCTCCCGCGCCCTGCCGGACGTGAGAGACGGCCTGAAGCCCGTCCAGCGTCGCATCCTGTACACGATGTACAACGAGATGAACCTGCAGCCGCAGGGTCGCTACCGGAAGTGCGCGGCCATCGTCGGCGAGGTGATGGGCAAGTTCCATCCGCACGGAGACACGTCGATCTACGACGCCCTCGTGCGGATGGCGCAGGACTTCACGCTCCGCGCTCCCCTGGTCGACGGCCAGGGCAACTTCGGGTCGCTCGACGGCGATCCGCCGGCCGCGATGCGGTACACCGAGTGCAAGCTCCGCCCGCTCGCGGTCGAGCTGCTGTCCGAGATCAAGAAGGACACGGTCGACTTCTTCCCGAACTACGACGGCCAGCGCGACGAGCCCCAGGTGCTGCCCGCCCAGTTCCCGCAGCTCCTCGTGAACGGCTCCGAGGGCATCGCGGTCGGGATGGCCACGCGCATCCCGCCCCACAACCTCGGGGAGGTGTGCCGGGCCGCCGCCATGCTCATCGACAACGACCTGTCGGTGCCCCAGCTGCTGCGCACGATCAAGGGTCCCGACTTCCCCACGGGCGGTCAGATCCTCGCCGACAAGCAGCAGATGAACGAGATCTACGAGACCGGCTCGGGGTCGATCCGCGTGCGCGCCACGTACGACACCGAGAAGGACGGCCGCCGCCGGTCCATCGTCATCAAGTCGATCCCGTACGGTCAGAACAAGAGCAAGCTGCTCGAGCGCATCGGCGCCGAGGTCCGCAACCGCAAGCTCCCGCAGGTCGTCGACGTGCGCGACGAGTCGACGGACGACGTGCGCATCGTGCTCGACCTCAAGGGCGACGCCAGCGTCGACGCGGTGATGGCCTATCTGTTCAAGCACACGCCGCTGCAGGCCACGTTCTCCATCAACCTCACGGCGCTCGTCCCCGGCCAGTCCGAAGGCTCCACGCGGCCCAGCAAGCTCGACCTGAAGGAGATGCTCCAGCACTGGCTCGCCTTCCGGTTCGAGACGGTGCGCCGGCGCCACGAGTTCGACCTGCGCGTGCTGCGGGAGCGCATCCACATCCTCGAGGGCTTCGCCACGGTCTTCGACTTCCTCGACGAGGCCATCCGGCTGATCCGCGAGTCCGAGGGCCGGCGCGACGCCGCCGAGCGCCTGATGGACCGCTTCGATCTCACGGAGGTCCAGACCGACGCCATCCTGGAGCTGCGCCTCTACCGGCTCGCGAAGCTCCAGATCCTCGCGATCCGCGAAGAGCTCGCCGAGAAGCTCGAAGAAGCGCTCCGGATCGAAGCCATCCTCGCGTCCGAGGCCAAGCTGTGGGGCGTGGTGAAAGCGGAGCTCGAGGAGCTCGGGAAGCTCTACTCCACCGACCGGAAGACGCTCATCGGCATCCCCGACGAAGACGTCGAGTACGACGAAGACGCCTACATCGTGAAGGAAGACACGTTCGTGGTGGTCACGCGGGACGGGTGGATCAAGCGCCAGAGCTCGTTCTCGGAGATGTCGAAGATCCGCGTGCGCGACCACGACGAGATCGGCTGGCTCATCAAGGCGCACACCCGGTCCACGCTCACGTTCTTCTCGAGCGCGGGCTCCGCGTACGTCATGCGCGTCGACGACGTGCCGAGCACCACGGGCTACGGCGAGCCGCTGCAGCGCTACTTCGGGTTCGGCGACGGGGAGCGCGTGGTCGGCGTGGTCTCCCACGATGCCCGCCACCTCCCCGAGGTGCAGGAGCGCCTCCCGCTCGCGGCCGACGACGATCCGCCGCCCCCCTGGGTGGTCGCGCTCACGATCGAGGGTCGTGTGCTGCGGGTGCCCAGCAAGGCGCACGAAGAGGTGTCGACCAAAGCGGGGCGTCGGTATGCGCGCCTGAACGACGGAGACGCCGTGCTGGCGGCCTACCTGTGCCTCGGGCACGAGTACTGCGCCGTGGCGAGCAAGCTGGGTCGGGCGATGCTGTTCGAGGTGAGCGAAGCCCCCATCCTCGCGAGGGGCGGCAAGGGCAGCATCGGCATGAAGCTCCGCGACGACGATCACATCGTGGCGTTCGAGCTGGCCGTGGGCTCGCTGGAAGGCCCCGAGGTGCTCACCAGCTTCGGCCGCGACCTCGTCGTGCGCGAGCGCAAGTTCGGCATCAGCAAGCGCGGCGGGCGCGGAAAGGTGGTCCTCAAGCGCGGGTCGATCGACAGCTGGAAGCGCGATCCGGTCGTGCAGCTCGGCGTTCCCGACACCCCGCCCGAGGATCCGACCGAAGAGGTGATCCTGGCGCCCGGAGGTGACGCATGAGCTCGTACGGCGCAGACGACATCGAGATCCTGCAAGGCATCGCTCACGTCCGGCGACGCCCGAGCATGTACATCGGCAGCACCGACTCGCGCGGGCTGCACCACCTCCTGTGGGAGATCGTCGACAACTGCGTCGACGAGGCGATGAACGGGTTCGCGAGCTTCATCAAGGTCACGCTCCACGCGTCCGGCGACACCGTCACGGTCGAGGACAACGGGCGCGGAATCCCGGTCGAGGAGAACACCAAGCTCAAGCGGAGCGCGCTCGAGATCGTGCTCACCGAGATCGGGGCCGGCGGGAAGTTCAACGACGCGAACTACAAGACGTCCGGCGGTCTGCACGGGGTCGGGTCGAGCGTGGTGAACGCGCTGTCCGTGTCGCTCGAGGCACGCGTGAAGCGCGGTGGGTTCGAGTACATGCAGCGGTACCGCCGCGGCCGTCCGACGAAGGCGGTCGAGAAGGTCGGTCCGGCGCGGGGAACGGGCACCACGATCACCTTCACGCCCGACGAGAAGATCTTCGAGGAGAGCACCCACTTCGACCCGCAGACCATCCAGAAGGCGCTGGAGGTGAAGACCTTCCTGAACAGCGGCCTTCGAATCGTCTTCAAGGATCTCGTGAACCGCGAGACCTACGACATGAAGCACGACGATGGGCTCAACGACTACCTGAAGGTGCTCGCGACCCGCAATGCGTGCCGGCCCATCATCGACGCCCCGTACCGCGTGGAGCTCGAAGCCGAGGGCGTGAGGCTCGACCTCGCCGTCACCTGGACCGACGCGACGAAGCCACGCACCCTGTCGTACGCGAACAACATCTACACGGAAGACGGCGGCACCCACGAGCAGGGCCTGCGAGACGCGATCCTGAAGGGCCTGCGCAGCTTCATGGAGCTGCACAACCTCGTGCCGCGCAACCTCACGCTCACCGCCGACGACATCCGTGAGGGCGTGCTGGCCGTGATCTCGGTGCTCGTCGGAGACCCCCAGTTCCAGTCGCAGACCAAGAACCGGCTGAACAACTCCGAGATCCGGGGCATCGTCGACGGTCACGTGCGTCCGCACTTCGAGCAGTGGCTGCTCGACAACCGCAGCCAGGGCGAGGCCATCGTGGTCCGCGCCATCCAGTCGGCGAAGGCCCGCGAAGCGTCGCGTCAGGCGGCCAGTGCGGTCCGGCGCAAGTCCGCCACGTCGGGCCGGATGAACCTGCCCGGCAAGCTCGCCGACTGCAGCTCGAGCAACCCCGACGAGTGCGAGCTGTTCATCGTGGAGGGCGACAGCGCCGGCGGGTCCGCGAAGCAGGGTCGCAACCGGAAGTTCCAGGCCATCCTCCCCCTCCGCGGGAAGGTGCTGAACGCGGAGCAGGCCACGCCCAAGAAGCTGCTCGCGAACGAGGAGCTGTCGAACGTCGTGACGGCCCTGGGGTGCGGGATGGGCCGCGACTTCCGCGAGGATCGGCTCCGGTACAACCGCATCATCCTGCTGATGGACGCCGACAGTGACGGGCACCACATCGCCACGCTGCTGCTCACGTTCTTCTACAAGACCATGCAGAGCCTGATCACGAAGGGCTACGTGTACCTGGCCCAGCCTCCGCTGTACCGGATCAACGCCGGGAAAGAGACGTACTGGGCGCTCACCGACCGCGACAAGGAGCGCATCCTCGACGGCCTGCCGGCGCGTGTGAAGCCCGAGATCACGCGGTTCAAGGGCCTCGGCGAGATGCCGCCGAAGACGCTGTTCGAGACCACCCTCGATCCCGACAGCCGTCGCCTCCTGCGCGTCACGATCCCGGAGCCGGTGGCCGCCGAGCAGACGATCTCCGACCTGATGGGGAAAGACCCCCAGATGCGGTATCGCTTCATCATGGACGAGGCGGAATCGGTTCGGGAGCTGGACGTCTGACCCGTCCGCCCGGGCGTATCGCGCCTCCGGGTTCCCGCCGCTCCATTCGGGAGCTAAGCTCACCTGTGGAGGAGATGTGTCCGACGAGCGATCGCACTTCGCACGTGGCTCGCGGCTGGTCGCCCGCGGACAGCTGAACGAAGCCGCTGCGGCGTTCGAGGCCGCCCTGCGCGACGACCCCCGGCACTCTCCGGCGGCCGTGCAGCTCGCCCGGGTCCGCGAGGCGCAGGGGCGGTGGTCCGAAGCCGTCGAGGCCTGGCAGCGCGTCGTGCGCCACGAGCCTCCGCGCATCGACGCCCTGTCGGCGCTCGCCGAGTGCTTGCGCCAGGCCGGGTGCTACCACCAGGCGATTCGCGCGTACGACCGCACCCTGGCGAGCGATCCGAACCACCTGTTCGCGCTCGCGGGCAAGGGCGAGACCCTCCGCATGCTCGGCCGCGCCACCGATGCGCTCGACCTGTTCGAGCAGGCCCTCGAGCAGCACCCCGAGCACATCTTCGCGCTGCGCGGCAAGGCAGCCACCCTGAACGCGATGAGCCGGTATGCCGACGCGCTCCCGTTCTGGGAAGACGCGCTCGCGCTCGACCCCGAGTCGCAGTTCTCCGCTCAGGGCCGGCGTGACGCGGAGCGCGAGGTGCGCCGGGCTGCCGAGAGCGACGGCGCGAGCCCACGGTCCGACGCCCCTCCCCTCACCGAGCCCGAGCTGCCCGTCGGCGAGCGGCTCGAAGCCGAGATCGCCCACGCCTGGGGCCGCGCGCTCGCGGGCGACCGTCGGTTCGCCGAAGCGGCCGAAGCGTTCCAGTCCGCGCTCACGCACAGCCCCGACTGGGTCGAGTGCGCGATGGACTTCGCGAACGCGCTCGAGGAGTCCCGCCAGTGGGACGACGCGCTCCGGGCGTACGATCGGGTGCTCGAGCTCGATCCCACGCGGGTCGAAGCGGCCTGCAACCAGGGCGAGGCCCTGCGAAAGGCCGAGCGGTTCGAGGAAGCCATCGAAGCGTACGACCGCGCGCTCAAGCTCGACGGCTCGTTCGTGTTCGCGCTCGCCGGCCGCGCCGAAGCCCTGCGCATGTTGGGTCGCTACGACGCCGCGCTCACCTGGTACGACAAGGCGCTGGAGCGCAAGCCCACGCACACGTTCGCGCTGCGCGGGAAGGCCGCGGCCCTCAATGCCCTGCGGCGGTACGAAGACGCCCTGCCGGTGTGGGATCGCGCGCTCGCGATCGACCCAGCCGCCGAGTTCGCGGTCGCGGGCCGCGAGCACTGCCGCACCGAGATCGCCCGTGCTGCACGGGCCGAGCGGGCGGAGCGAGACGAAGCGCGCACGCAGGAGCCCGGTCTCGTGCCCTGGCAGCCACAGCGCACGCGCCAGGGAGAGGCCCGCGCCCACTTCGACCGCGGCCGCGCGCTGATGCAGGCCGCTCGCTTCCAGGATGCGATCGCTGCGCTCTCCACGGCGTGCACGGTCGATCCGCAGTGGAGCGAGCCGCACTACCTGATCGGCGTCAGTCATGCCGAAGAGCGCCAGTACCGTCAGGCCATCGTGGCCTTCGAAGAAGCGCTCCGGCTCGACCCCGACCACCTCGAAGCCGCGATCGGTCGGTCCGACAGCCTGCGCAAGCACAACGACTACCGGGCCGCGATCGACGCGTACGACGCCATCCTGGAGCGCGAGCCGAACGAGGTGCGCGCGCTGACGGGCCGCGGCGAGTCGCTGCGAATGCTCGGCGACTTCGTCGAGGCGCTCACCTGGTTCGATCGAGCGCTGGTGGTCCGTCACAACCACTACTTCGCCCTGTGCGGGAAGGGCGCGTGCCTCAACGCGCTGGGTCGGTACGAAGAGGCCGAGCCGCTGTGGCTGGCGGCGCTCCGCGAGAACCCGAGCGCTCCGTTCGTGCAGCGGGGCATGGCGAACTGCCGCCGTGCGCTGGGTCGCGCCGAGACCACCACCCTCGTGCCGCCGCAGCCCACGGCCCTCGCGCGGGGTCCGAGCCCGCGCGCACAGGCCAAGGCGGCGGTCGAGAAGGGCCGCACGCACTACAAGGCGCGCGAGTACCCCGCAGCCATCCGGGCGTTCCGCCAGGCGCTCGCGCTCGACCCGAACTACACCGAAGCCGCGCTGCGTCTCGGTATGGCGTACGAAGACAACAGCCAGTACGACAAGGCGATCCAGGCGTACGAGCGCTGCCTCACGGCCGACAAGGATCACTACCAGGCCGCCACCAACATCGGCGAGGCCCTGCGGAAGAACGAGGCCTACGAAGACGCGATCAAGGCCTACGACCGCGCGCTCGACATCCAGCCGTCGTACCTCTACGCCCTCGCGGGTCGGGCCGAGTGCATGCGCATGCTGGGCGACTACGAGTCGAGCCTGAAGTGGTTCGACAAGGCGCTCGCCGAGAACAGCCGGCACGCGTTCGCGATCCAGGGGAAGGCCGCCGCGCTCAACGCCCTCCATCGCTTCGAGGAGGCCCTCCCGCTCTGGGAAGCCGCCATCGAGGTCGAGCCCACGTCGCAGTTCGCGCTGGATGGCCGCAACCAGTGCGAAGCGAGCTTGAAGGCCACCGTGGCCGAAGAACCCGAGAGCGCGACGCCCACGCTCGACGAGCAGGGGCGCGACCTCACGGCGCTCGCCCACGAGGGCAAGCTGTCCCGCATCGTCGGTCGGGAGTCCGAGATCCGGGCGGTGATGAAGACGCTCGTGCGGCGCCTGAAGGCCAATCCCCTCCTGCTCGGCGACCCCGGCGTCGGGAAGACCGCCGTGGTCGAGGGCGTCGCGCAGCGGCTCGCCGCCGAAGACGCCCCCGAGCGCTTGCGCGACCTGCGCATCATCGAGCTGTCGATGGGCTCGCTCGTCGCGGGCACGAAGTACCGCGGCACGTTCGAGGAGCGCTTGAAGGAGATCGTGCGCGAGTGCCGGGAGAACCCGGGCATCGTGTTGTTCATCGACGAGATCCACACGCTCGTCGGGGCCGGGCGCACCGAAGGCGGCTCGCTCGACGCCGCCAACATCCTGAAGCCCGCGCTGGCACGCGGCGAGATCAACGTGATCGGGGCCACCACGGTCGACGAGTACCGCAAGTCGTTCGAGAGCGACTCCGCGCTCGACCGGCGCTTCCAGCCGATCACGATCAAAGAGCCCACCGAAGAAGACACCGAAGGCCTGCTCACCGCGCTGGCCCGCGACTACGAGTCGCACCACGGGGTCGACATCACGCCGGAAGCGCTGTCGGCCTGCGTGCGCATGTCGGTGCGCTACGTTCCGAGCCGCCGCCTGCCCGACAAGGCGCTCGACCTCCTCGACGAAGCCTGCGCCGATGCATCGCTGGGCGGGCACCGCTCGGTCACGCCCCGAATCGTGGCCCGCATCGTCAGCGAGCGCACGGGCATCCCCGTGCACGACCTCACCACCGAAGAGCGCACGCGCATCCTGAGCATCGAGAGCTACCTGTCGGAGCGCGTCATCGGTCAGGACGAAGCGGTCCGTCAGGTGGGCAACGCGGTTCGGATGGCGCGCAGCGGGCTCCGCGATCCGGGCCGTCCGCGCGGGGTGTTCCTGTTCGTCGGCGCGAGCGGGGTCGGCAAGACCGAGCTGGCGAAGGCGCTGTCCGACTTCCTGTTCCCCGAGGGCGACGCCCTGATCCGCGTCGACATGTCGGAGTACTCCGAGAAGTTCACGGGGAGTCGGCTCATCGGTGCGCCGCCCGGCTACGCGGGGCACGGCGAAGAGGGCCAGCTCACGGGCCCGATCCGCCGGCACCCCTACTCCGTCGTGCTGCTCGACGAGTTCGAGAAAGCGCACCCCGACGTGCAGGCGATGTTCCTGTCGCTGTTCGACGAGGGGGTGCTCACCGACTCCGAGGGCCGCAAGGTGAACGCCCGCGAGGCGTACTTCATCATCACGACGAACGCCGGGAGCGAGGTGGCCGGCAAGACCCGCCTGGGCTTCGGCGGCACCGGAATCGACCGTCGGCGCGAGCTGGCGAACGAGCGCCTGCGCCAGTGGTTCCGTCCGGAGCTGCTGAACCGCGTCGACGACACGGTCCTGTTCAACGAGCTCACGGAACCCGACCTGCTCCAGGTGGCCCAGCTCCAGCTCGAAGCGCTGCGCGCGCGCACCCGCGAGCAGGGCGTGCACCTCACGTGGGAGCGCGAGGTCGCCCGGCTGTGCGCCACGTGGAAGGCCGACCGCTCCTATGGCGCGCGCCCCACGCTCCGCGCGGTCGACGAGCTGGTGGCAGAGCCCCTCGGCGTCGAGCTGCTGCGGATGGAGTCTGCGCGGCACCGCGTCCTGCACGCGATCGTCGAAGACGGCACCGTGCGCCTGAACGAGCAGGTGCCGGCCGGCGGTCAGCGCCCGGGCGATCCCGAGGCCGACCTCTCCCACTCGCAGTAGCCGAGCGCGAGTCCGGGCGGGACAGTCGGGCCCGGAAACCGGCGAACCAAGGGGTGTCTAGAAGCGCGGGCCGCGGTGGCGGTTCCCGTCTCTAGTTGCCCTCGGTGGTGCCGTCGCCCCCTTCGTCGCAGAACCCATCGGTTCCTGCGGCGGAGATGCAGAGCTGGTACGCGTTGGTGATGTCGCGGTCGGCTTCACGGGCGTAGTCGAGCCACTCGCGCGCGAGCGTCTTCGTGGAGTTGCGCGCGGACTGCTGGAGCTGATCGAGCTCCTCGGTGGGGTCGAGCGTGTACTTCTCGGCGAGCCAGCGCCATTCCTTGTGGGCCGAGATCGCCTTCATCTTGCGCAGGTTGAACACGCGGTCGACGTACTCCTCACCCACCCAGACCGAGCGGTTCTCGAGGGCGATGTCGGACCACTTGATGGCCTCCTGCATGTAGTCGGGGCCCTTCTTCGACAGGTGCTTGGCGAAGATGTAGCACATGCCCGGATCGGACCGGTCGATCTCCGAGAGGTGGCGTCGGACGATGCCTTCCCAGCGATGGAGGTCGCGCTTGGCCCAGGCGTCTTTCATGAGGACGAGCGAGACCTTCTTCTTGACCGTCTGCTTCTCGGACTCGCGCAGCATGCGATCGAGGCAGCGGATCTCGGCATCCTTGAGGCGACCCATGATGGCGGACGGCTCGAGCCGCACGAGATCCCCACACGGCGCGATCGCGGCGCTGAGCTCGGAGCCCAGGAGGTCGTCGAGCTCTTCTTCCTCTTCGGTCAGATCGATGGGGATGAACCCCGTGGGGATCGTCTCGACATCGGTGGTCTGAGCCGGTTTCTTCTTGCCACAGCCCGCCACCACGGCGACGAGACAGAGGGCAAGCAAGGTCGAACGCATCGAAGTCCTCCGGAACATCACTATACCGCGTCCAGCTCGGCGGACACATCGCGTTTTCCGGACCCGTCGGGCGGATCGACGACGTACCTCGGTACTGCGAGACCCCCGACCCGTCGGCGCACTTCCGCCATCAGCGCGAGCCCCTCGGCGACCGGCACCCGGAAGTGGGCGTTCCCCTCCACGGCGTCGGTGTGGTGGAGGTAGTACGGCCGTACCCGCCTGCGCACGAGCGCTTCGAAGAGCTCGACCAGCACGTCGGGATCGTCGTTCACCCCCCGGAGGAGCACGGCCTGGTCGAGCACGGGCACCCCCCGGTTGACGAACCGCGCGAGCGCCGCATCGACATCGGGGGCCAGCTCGCGGGGATGATTGCAGTGCACCACGACCCACACCGCGCGCTCCGCCAGGGCGTCGGCGAGCTCGGAGGTGACGCGCGACGGATGCGTGATGGGCGCCCGGGTGTGGATCCGCACGCGCAGCCCGAGCGCTCGCACGGCATCGATGATCGCGAGCAGTCGGTCGTCGGGCAGCACCAGGGGGTCGCCGCCCGACAGGATGACCTCGCGGAGCTCCTCCTGGCTCGCCAGCCACGCGAGCGCGGCTTCGAGCTCGGCGGGCGTGGGGTCGAGGTGCTCGCCGGGCGCGTGGGTGCGCCGGAAGCAGTACCGGCAGTAGAGGTGACACCGCTTCGTGACCAGGAGGAGCGCGCGGTCGCGGTACTTCCGCACGACCCAGGGAACCTCGACGCGCCCCTTCTCGCCCACCGGGTCGTCCAGGCCGTCGGCGTCGAGCTCGTGGGCATCCGGCATCACCTGGCGCGCGAGCGGGTCGTCCGGATCGGCCAGATCGGCGCGCTCGGCGAAGCTCCTCGTGATGCGTACCGGGAACAGCGCATCCACCGCGTCCCAGATCCCCGCGAGATCGGGCCGGAGAGCGAGCGCCTCGCGTCGACCGAGCATCCGGCCGCGACCGTGATATAGGCGCGCTCCCATTCATCCTCCGAGGACGACATGTATCAGACCTCCGACATCAAGAAGGGCCTGAAGATCGAGATCGACGGCGCCCCCTGGACCGTGACGGAGTTCCAGTTCGTCAAGCCGGGCAAGGGAGTGGCGTTCACCCGCACCAAGCTCAAGAACCTCATCACGGGGGCCACGCTCGACCGCACGTTCCGCACGGGCGAGAAGATGACGCCCGCCGAGGTCGGTGAGCGCGAGATGCAGTACCTCTACACCGACGGCGAGCAGTTCCACTTCATGGACACCGAGTCGTTCGAGCAGATGGGGATTCCGGCGGCTCCCCTCGGCGACGCGGTCGACTTCCTCGTCGAGGAGATGATGACGCAGGTGCTGTTCTTCAAGGGCACCCCCGTCTCCATCGAGCTCCCGAACTTCGTCGAGCTCGAGATCACGTACTGCGAGCCGGGCGCCCGCGGGAACACCGCCCAGGGTGCGACCAAGCCGGCCACCCTGTCCACCGGGGCCACCGTCAACGTGCCGCTCTTCGTCGAGAACGGCGAGTGGATCAAGGTCGACACCCGCGACAAGTCGTACGTCGAGCGCGTCAAGAAGTGAACACCGACGGCCTGCGCGCGCGGGCCGTCGTGCTTCGGGCACTCCGCCACTGGTTCGACGACCACGGGTATCTCGAGGTGCCCACACCGACCCTCGTGCGCTCGGCCGGGATGGAGGAGCACCTCCATCCCCTCGCCTGCGCCGACGGATTCCTGCGCACGTCACCCGAGTTCGCGCTCAAGCGGGTGGTGTCGGCGGGTCTCCCCCGGATCTACGAGATCGGTCCGTGCTTTCGCGACCGCGAGCAGGGCACGTGGCACGGGCGGGAGTTCACGATGCTCGAGTGGTACCGCGTCGGTGCCGAGCTCTCCGACCTCATGGCGGAGGTCGAAGCCTTGGTGTCGGCGGCCGCTGCAGCGCTCGGGCGTGCCGCACCCGGGCCCTTCCGGCGCACGACGATCCGCGAGCTGTTCGCGGCCGATGGCGTCGACCTCGTCACGGCCTCGCCGCGCGAGATCGCCGCGGAGGACACGTGGGACGACGCGTTCTTCCGCAGGTGGGTCGAGCGGATCGAGCCGTCGCTGACGGGCGCGGTGTTCGTCGAAGACTGGCCGGCCTCCCAGGCCGCGCTCGCGCGGGTGCGTGACGACGGAGACTGGCCCGTCGCGCAGCGGTTCGAGGTGTTCGTCGACGGGGTCGAGCTCGCGAACGCCTTCCTCGAGCTCACCGACGCCGGTGAGCAACGCCATCGGTTCCACGAAGCGAACGCCCTCCGTGCCGAAGCGGGCGAAGCGACCAACCCGATCGACGCGGCCTTCGTCGAAGCCGTCGGGAAGATGCCGCCCACCGCGGGCATCGCGCTCGGCGTCGACCGTCTGGTGGCCGTGCTCACGGGGTCGTCGGGCATCGAAGCCGCGAGGGTCCCGTGGTGACGGGCCTCTTCGCGATGCTCGCCTGCTCGGGTCCGTCGGACACGCCCACAGACTCCGACCCTCCGCCCCGCGAGCCCGACTGCCCCGAGGTCCTCGGCACCGAGGTGTCGGGCATCGTCCCCACCCCGCCGGCCACCGAGCTGTCGGGCATCGCCATCTCCGGGGATCGGGTGTGGGTGCACAACGACAACGGTCCGCCCACCCTCCACGCGCTCGCGCACACGGGCGGTCTGCTGGGCACCACGGTGCTCGACGCGAGCGGGGTCGATCTCGAGGATCTGGCGATCGGGCCGGGCCCCGACGGGTCTCGCTGGCTGTTCCTGGGCGACATCGGCGACAACCTCCGGGCGCGGGTCCGGGTGTCGGTGCTCTCGTTCCCCGAGCCCGCGGAGCCCGACGGGCTCGTCGTTCCCACGGTCACCGATCTCGTGTACGAAGACGGCGCACGCGACGCCGAAGCCCTGTTCGTCGACGACGATGGCGTGGTGTGGATCGTGTCGAAGGAACCCGACGGTGCTTCGGGGGTGTACCGGGCGGGCGCAGATGGCGTGCTGCACCGCGAGCAGACGCTCCTGTTCGGGTCCCCGCCACTCGGCGTCGCCACCCTGGTGACCGGTGGAGACTTCGGCCCACACGGCCTGGTCCTGCGCACCTACCTCGACGAGGCCTACGTGTGGCCGCGGGTGGAGGGCTCGGGCGACGGGGTGCTCGACGTCCTGGAGCGGGAGCCGTGCCCCATCGCCATCCCGCAGGACTCCCAGGGGGAAGCGATTGCGTGGGGCGCCGACGGGGTGTTCACCGTGAGCGAAGGCGAGTCGCCTCCCCTCCACCACATCGAGCTGTCTGCGCCATGACCGTCCGGATCGACCACCACGACCGCACCACGGTGGTGACGCTCGACCGTCCGGGCCGACGCAACGCGGTCGATCGCGACACCGCCAGCGCGCTGGTCACCGCGTTCCGCGACTTCGACGCCGACCCCGAACGCGACGTCGCGATCCTCACCGGCGCCGGAGGCACGTTCTGCGCCGGCGCCGACCTCAAGGCCTTCTCCGAAGGCACGCCGAACCGACTGGAGCCCGACGGAGACGGGCCGATGGGGCCCTCCCGCCTCCTGGTGTCGAAGCCCGTGATCGCCGCGGTCGCCGGGCATGCAGTGGCAGGCGGGCTCGAGCTCGCGTGCTGGTGCGACCTGCGCATCGTCGAAGCCGACGCGGTGCTCGGCGTGTTCTGCCGGCGCTGGGGCGTGCCGCTGATCGACGGAGGCACGGTGCGTCTGCCCCGCATCATCGGGCTCGGTCGCGCGCTCGACCTCATGCTGACCGGTCGCGCGGTCGGTGCCGACGAAGCCCTCGCCATCGGTCTCGCCACGCGCGTGGTCCCGAGCGGCACGTCCCTCGAGGCCGCGCTCGAGCTGGCCGTGCAGCTCTCGGGCTTCCCGCAGGTCGCCATGCGCGCCGACCGACTGAGCGCCTATCGCTCGTTCGGCACCGACCTCGAGCCCGCGCTCGCCAGCGAGTTCGCCGACGGGCTTCCCGCCCTGCAGGAAGGAGCGGCCGGTGCCCTCCGTTTTGCGAAGGGTGCCGGCCGTCACGGGTCGTTCGAAGACTGACCGCGCCCAGCGAAGGCGCACTCGGGCCTCCGCCGAGCACAGCAGAGATCAGGCGGCGCGCCGCCGCACCACCAGCACCGCCAGCAGACCGAGGATGCCGAACGGCACGCCCGACGTGGAGGTCTGGCACCCGCACTTCTCGTCGGGCGGCGGCGTCACGTCGGCGCCGAGCGCACACGGACCGTCTTCGTTGTTGAAGTCGAAGATGTCGATCGAGCCGTCGCAGTCGACATCGAGCGCCTCGGGGAACGTGTCGTCGAAGGGCGGGCAGTTGGTGGTCGCCGCGCCGAACCACTCCACGTCGTCGCTGATGCCGTCGTCGTCGGAGTCGGTGTCGAGGTGCGACGGGATGCCGTCCTCGTCGTAGTCACCCACCCCTTCCTCGGCCGTCGGCACGCAGTCGTTGTCGTCGTCGGGATCGAGGAGGTCCGCGATGCCGTCGCCGTCGGAGTCGGTCGGGTTGCTCGGGTCGGAGACCTCGAACGCGTCGCCGATGCCGTCGCCGTCGGAGTCGGAGTCGGTCTTGATGAGGTTGCAGCTCGCGACATCCAGCTGGAGGGCCTGACAGATCAGGTCTTCCACCTCGTTCGACATGCCGTCCTGGTCGGGGTCGGCCACCGGACCATCGAAGTCGTTGGCATCGAGGTACTCGAGGATGCCGTCACCGTCGGTGTCGTCGTCGGTCGGGTCGTCGTAGGTCGGCCCGAGGTCGAAGTAGTCGCCGTTCCCGTTCGGGTCTTCGGTGACCGTCGGGAAGCCGTCGCCATCGTCGTCGGCGTCGAGGCGGTTCGGGAGGCCGTCGCCATCGGAGTCGACCGCGTCGGGATCGACCACAACGGTCTCTGCCGTGGTGTCGGGGTCGTTCGGGTCGAAGACCTCGCAGCGGTACAGGTGCTCGAACACGTCGTCGCCGTCGGGATCGCGCCACTCGAGCACCGGGCGGCTCTGCGTGGGCGAGTTCGGGCAGAAGAAGTCGACGCCGAGCGTGCCGTCGGGGTTCACCGCCTGGTAGACCTCGCGGCGGCTCGGGATGCCGTCGTTGTCGTCGTCGGTGTCGATGGCGTCGTGCATGCCGTCGCCATCGGTGTCGCGCGGCTGCCAGCCCTGCGCATCCCACAGCGCGACATCGAGGTTCGTGTCGCCCGCGATGCTCGGGCAGATGGCCGTCGCGTTCGTGTCGGGGTGCACGTAGCCGACCGGGAGGATCTCCTGGCAGTCGAGCACGCCGTCGCCATCGGAGTCGGGCGATCCGGGGTTGGTCCCCAGCGCCAGCTCGAGGGCGGTCACGAGGTTGTCGCCGTCGGGATCGCCCGTCTCACCGTCGAAGTCGTTGGCGTCGATCCAGTTCGGGATCGTGTCGCTGTCGAAGTCTTCGAACGACTCGCACACGTCGGGCCGGGCGACGGTGTCGACCACGCCGTCGCCGGTCACGTCGATGAAGCTGTCGTTGTCGGCGTCGAGGTCGCGGTAGTCCGGGATGCCGTCGCCGTCGGTGTCGACGCCGTTGCCGAACTCCGGCAGGTAGCCGCCCGACGGGATGAAGCCCGTGGGCAGGCGGTCGTTGTCGTCGTCGGGGTCGAGCGCGTCGATCAAGGCGTCGGCGTTGCCCTCCACGATGACCCACAGCTCCGAGGCCGCCGGGTTCTGCGCATTCCGCACGCAGTCGTAGGCACCCTGGTTCCCGTTCGCCTCGGCGTCGGTGTTGCGCGGCGTGAGCTTGGTGCGGCCGTTGGTGCAGTTGCCCAGCGTGCAGCCCCACTCGATGTCGTCGCGCACATCGTCGTAGTCGGAGTCGATGTAGAGGCGGTCGGTGATGAAGTACTCCTCGAAGTACGACTCGATGTTGTCGTTGTCGTCGTCGATGTCGAGGGCGTCGGGGATTCCGTCGCCGTCGGTGTCGTCGTTCGTCGCGTCGAGGTCGACGTTGAGGTCTTCGAACCACGTGAACACACCGTCGCCGTCGTCGTCGCCGTCGAGGTAGTTCGGGATGTCGTCGCCGATGCTGACCCCGAGCTGGAGCTCGGCATCCTGGAGGCTCTGCGGGAGCGAGGACGTGAGGTCGGTGTTCAGTCCGACCTCGAGGATCGTCGGGATGGTGTCACCGTCGTCGTCCTCGTCACACGGGTCGATCAGCGTGTCGTAGTAGGGCGACAGGTTGATCGTGTCGGTGTTGCCGCTCGCCGGGCCCATCCCGAACTCGGTTCCGTCGGGGACCGTGTCGCCGTCGGTGTCGGCGCTCTTCGGGTTCATGCACAGCGTGGCGGCTTCGACGGCGTCGCCGATGTTGTCGGCGTCGGAGTCGAGGTCGAGGTAGTCGGGCGTGCCGTCGCCGTCGGTGTCGACGGTCTCGTCGCCTTCGGTGAGCGTCGGGATCGTGTCGTTGTCGTCGTCGAGGTCCTGGATGTCGGGACCGCCCGCAGCGTCGAAGTTGCACGGACCCTGCGGCGGCTGGTTCGGACACCGGCCCGCGGCGTACCACTCCACTCCGTCGCTCACCCCGTCGTTGTCGGAGTCGGCGTCGCGGTGGCCGGGGAACCCGTCGTTGTCGAAGTCGATGGTGCGCCCGTTGTTGAACTGCTCCTCGATGATCGTGAGGATCGTGTCGTTGTCGTCGTCGGGGTCGCGGTAGTCGGGCAGCCCGTCACCATCGGTGTTGTCGTTCCGGGCATCGCCCTGGCCGTCCCAGTTCTCGACGCTCGTCGGGATTCCGTCGTTGTCGTCGTCGGGGTCGCGGTAGTCGGGCTCGGAGTCGCCGTCGGTGTTGTTGAACGGCGCTTCGTTGATCGTGAGCACGCCGTCGTTGTCGTCGTCGGTGTCGGCGTAGTCGGGCATCGCGTCGCCGTCGGTGTTGCGCGGCGACGGGTTGGCGCCCCCCGTGTACTCGAGGTTGTCGGTGATGGAATCGCCGTCGGTGTCGGGGTTGCTGGGGTTCGAGCCGTTCTGCACCTCGACGCCGTCGTTCAGCGAGTCGTTGTCGACGTCGGGGTCGCAGTCGTCGAGCGGCGGCACGATGGCCTGCTCCTGGTTGAACGTCAGGCCATCGCCGTCGTCGTCCCAGTTCGGGCCGTTCTGACCGTCGCAGTCGGAGTCGACGCCATCTCCGCACGTCTCGGGCGCGGCCTGGATCGTGATGACCCCCGCGAGCGTGAAGCCGGGATGGATGTTCGGGTTGCCGTCGTTGCAGTCGGCGCTCGAGTACGACTCGTTCGGATCGAGGCAGTCGCCGTCGATGCCCGCACCCACACGCGGCACGGGCACACCCACGTCGTCGTTGTCGGAGTCTTCGAAGCACTCGACCGCGTCGACGCCGTTGCAGTCCTGATCGATCCCGTCGAACAGGATCTCGGGAGCGCCGAGGTAGATGGTGTCGTCGCCGTCGTTGCAGTCGTCTGCGATCCCCGACTCGCCGTCGACGCGGCGGCAGAGCAGATCCGGGCTGTTGACCGTGAGGCCCGTCTCGATGCCGTGACCGTCTTCGTCGGCATCCTGGTAGCAGAGCTCGATGCCGTCGCAGTTCTGGTCGAGGTTGTCGGCGATGCCCTCCACGGCCGCCACGTTGATGGTGGGGTTCGTGTCGTTGCAGTCGTTCGCGACCGGCGAGAGACCGGCGGCCGTACAGGCCCAGGCCGGCATACCGGGGGCGGACTGCTGGGTCGCCCCGCCCTGGTTCCCGTAGGTGTCCTGGTCGGTGTCGATGTAGCAGAGCTCGCGCATGTTGCAGTCGTTGTCGAGGTTGTTCGCGGGCGTCTCGGTGTTGCCCGTGAAGCGCTGCGCGTTCGTGTCGTCGCAGTCGGCCTCGCACTCCCGCTGACCGTCACCGTCGTTGTCGGTCTCCCAGTTGTCGGTACCGGCATTCCCGGCGTCGTCGAGCCCGTTGCAGTCGTTGTCCTGACCGTCGCACAGCTCGGGATTGCCCGGGTAGTTGATGCCATCGGTGTCGTCGCAGTCGTCGCTGCTCGCCACGTAGTTCAGCGGAGCCCCGTTGCACGTGCTCGAGGACGTGGCGGGGTCGCCGTGGTTGTCGCCATCGGCATCGCGGTACCACGTGGAGTAGCTCACCTGCGGGCCCGGCTCGTCGACTCCGCCCACGCAGTTGTTGTCGACGCCGTCACAGATCTCGGTGTTGCCCGGGAAGTTGTTCGGCGCAGCGTCGTCGCAGTCGGTGTTCACAGCGGCACGACCGGCATCGACCACGCAGTTCAGCGTGAGCCCGTTCAGGCGGGCGTTCTGACCGAAGTTGTCGTTGTCGTTGTCGCGCCAGCACATGTCGCGGTTGTCGCAGTCGTTGTCGACGCCATCGCCGACGTACTGCGGAGCGGACGTGAGCTCGCTCGCCGCGGGGTTCGTGGTGGCGACGCTGTCGTCGCAGTCGGTGTTGAACCGCGACACGTTGGCTTCCGTGGCGCAGTCGGTGGTCATCGCGGCGACCACGGTGGTCGTGCCGAAGTCGTCGTTGTCGTTGTCCTGGTAGCAGGAGTCGCCGCCATCGCAGTCCTGGTCGATGTTGTCGGCGATGACCTCCGTGTTGCCCGGGAAGCGACCGGGGTTGTTCTCCTCGCAGTCGGGCTGGGCGGCCGTCTCTGCGGGGGTCGTACACACGCCGTCGGGCGGCCCGGACCCGTTGGACCCGTGCAGATCGCGCCCGTTCGGGCAGTACCCGTCGTTGTCGAGGTCTTCGATGCCGCCGCAGTCGCTGTCGGCGAGGTCGAAGTTCGTGTCGCAGTCGTTGTCCTTCCCGTCGTTGCACACCGTGGTGTCTTCGGACGCCTGGAGGAACTCCGCGTTGTCGTTGTCGTCGCAGTCGGGCATGCCGTTCGGCGACCCGTCGACGCAGCTGCTCGACTCGCACTGCCCGTCACCGTCGAAGTCGGTCCAGGGGCTGCACTGGCCCGTGCCACCCCCACGATCGTCGTCTTCTTCGTCGATCTCGCCGTCGCAGTTGTTGTCGAGGTTGTCGCTACACTTCGCGAACGTGTTCTCGAGGATTCCGGGAGACTCGAGGATCTCGTCGTCGTTGCAGTCGTTGGCCGGCAGGCCGTCGATGCAGTTCGTCGCGTGCTCGCAGTACCCGTCGCCGTCGTTGTCGGCCCACGGCTCGCAGTCCTCGTCGGCCTGGTCGGGGTCGGCGCCACAGTCGTTGTCGATGTTGTCGTTGCACAGCGGGAACGTGTTCTCGGGGTTCCCGGGCGAGCGCGTGGCCAGACCGTCGTCGCAGTCGTCGGGGAGCCAGGTGCCGATGCAGCCGTTCGAGGCCTCGCAGTACCCGTCGCCGTCGTTGTCCGTCCACGCGGCGCACGCGGGATCCGTGGCGTCGGTTCCGTTCGCGCAGTTGTTGTTGAGGCCGTCGTCACACAGCAGGAGCGTGTTCTCGACGTTGTCGGGATCCTCGCCTGCGTTGTTGTCGTTGCAGTCGTTCGGCGCCGATCCGTCGACGCAGGTGGTGCTGTTCTCGCAGTTCCCGTCGCCGTCGTTGTCGACCCACGGGTTGCAGCCCGAGTCGGAGGCGTCGGTGTTGCCGTCGCAGTCGTTGTCGAGGGAGTCCATGCAGGCGCCGAGGGTGACCTCGTTCAGGCCGGGAGACTCCCCGGCCGCGCTGTCGTTGCAGTCGCCCGCCGTGGAGCCGTCGACGCAGTTGGACCCGTTCTCGCAGTAGCCGTCGCCGTCGTTGTCGACCCAGGGGTTGCAGGACGGCGCGTTGGCGTCGGCCTGACCACTGCAGTCGTTGTCGAACGTGTCGGAGCAGAGGGCGAACGTGTTCTCGACGAGGTTCGGGGCGGACTGCGGGCGCGAGTCGTTGCAGTCGCCGGGAAGCGACCCGTCGGCCGTGAGGCACTGGGTGCCGTTCTCGCAGTAGCCGTCGCCGTCGTTGTCGACCCACTGCGCGCAGTTCGGGTCGTTCACGCCGATCAGGCCGTCGCCGTCGTTGTCGAAGGCGTCGTTGCACAGGGCGAACGTGTTCTCGTTGCCCGTGTACGGCGCACACTCGGGGTCGTTCGGGTAGTCGATGAAGCCATCGCCGTCGTTGTCGAACCCGTCGGTGCACAGGCTGTAGTTGTTCTCGACCCCACCGAACGGCACACAGTCGACGTCGGCGGAGTCGGTGCCGCCCGTGCAGTCGTTGTTCACGCCGTCGGTGCAGTTCGCGAGGTTCGCGTCGACGCCCTCTTCGGTGTTCGTCGGGTAGGCGTTCGCGGCGCTGTCGTTGCAGTCGCCCGGCGTGTCGCCGCCGATGCAGGTGGCCGACTCGCAGTAGCCGTCGCCGTCGTTGTCCTCGAACGGATCGCAGCTGGCCGAAGCCGCGTCGACGCCGCCGAGGCAGTCGTTGTCGAGCCCATCGCTGCACAGGGCCGCGGTGTTCTCGACGAGGTTCGGGGCCTCGTTCTGATCGCCGTCGTCGCAGTCGCCGCCGATGCCCTCACCCGTCGCACAGCTCGCAGACTCGCAGTACCCGTCGTTGTCGTCGTCGTAGAACGGACGGCAGTTGTTGTCGGCGCCGTCGATCTGGGAGTCGCCGTCGTTGTCGAAGCCGTCGCCGCAGTCGCTCGCGTTGTTCTCCGTGCCGTCGTACGGCGCGCAGCTCGTCTCCCCGCCCGAGAAGTCGGCGTTCCCGTCGCAGTCGTTGTCGGTGGTGTCGTGGCAGAGCGCGTACGTGTTCTCGGGCGCACCGGGGAAGGCCGTGGCCACGGCATCCGCGCAGTCGTTGTTGGTGGACGCGAACGCGTCTCCGGGCGTGTCGCAGTCGACCGCTCCGGCCGCCGGCATGCTGCCGAGCGCCCCGTACCCGTCCATGTCGGCATCGGGGTAGCAATGGTCGACGCCGTCGCAGTTCTCGTCGATGTCGTTCGCCACGATGTCGGTGGCACCCGGGTTCCGGGCGGCGATGGCGTCGTTGCAGTCGCCGGTGCCGAGCCCGTTGATGCAGTTCGTCGCGTTCTCGCAGTACCCGTCGCCGTCGTTGTCGGCCCACGGAGCGCAGCCCGGATCGAGCTCGTCGGCACCGGCGCCGTCGCAGTCGTTGTTCAGGTTGTCGTCGCACAGCGCGAACGTATTCTCGGACGCACCGGGGTTGGCGGCAGCCGCAGCGTCGTTGCAGTCGTTGTTCGTCGAGGCGAACGCGTCTCCGGCGGTGTCGCAGTCGACCGCGCCGGGCGCAGCGCTGCTCCCCATCGCGCCGTAGCCGTCCATGTCGGCGTCGGGGTAGCAGTCGTCGACGAGATCGCAGTCTTCGTCGATGTCGTTGGCGGGGATCTCGGTGCCGCCGGGATTCCGCGCCGCCAGGACATCGTCGCAGTCGCCCGTCGCGAGCCCGTTGATGCAGTTCGTCGTGTCTTCGCAGTACCCGTCGCCGTCGTTGTCGGCCCACTGCGCGCAGTCGGGGTCGAACTCGTCGGTGAGGCTGTCGCCGTCGTTGTCGATGTTGTCGTCGCACAGGGCGAACGTGTTCTCGACGAGGATGGCCGTACAGTCGGGATCGGCCGAGTCGATGTCGTCGTCGCAGTCGTTGTCGAGAGAGTCGGTGCACAGCGGCGTGGTGTTCTCGACGCCATTCGGGTTGGAGATCGCCGAGCCGTCTTCGCAGTCGTCGTTGGTGGACGCGAACGCGTCGCCCGCGGTGTCGCAGTCGACCGCGCCGGCGACCGCCGTGCTGCCCTCCGCGCCGTAGCCGTCCATGTCGGCGTCGGGGTAGCAGTGGTCGACCCCATCGCAGTCTTCGTCGATGTCGTTCGCCGTGATCTCGGCGGCTCCGGGGTTCACGCCCGCGACGTCGTCGTCGCAGTCTGCGTCGGCCGGATCGGTGCCGCCGTTGCACACGCCGTCCATGTTGGAGTCGGTCTGGCCGTTCTCGCAGTAGCCGTCGCCGTCGTTGTCGAGGTTCGGAAGCTGGCAGTCGGGGTCGGCGAGGTCGGTGATGCCGTCGCAGTCGTTGTCTTTCCCGTCGGTACAGAAGGCGACCGTGTTCTCCGCGATGAACTCGCCGATGTCGGCGTCGTTGTCGTCGCAGTCTTCGTTCGCGGGGTCGGGATCGTTCGGGTTGGCATCGGTGAGATCGCAGTCGAAGTCGGCATCGATGTTGACCGCGCCGTTCTCGCAGCGCCCGTCGTTGTCCTGGTCGGTGCTGTTGTCTCCGTCGCTCACCGCGAGACGGACGTCTCCATCCGGGGCAGACACACCTGTGGCGTCGGGCATCCCGACGGCGACGTCGGAATCGTGCGGCGAGCCTGGCTTCTCAGGCGCCGAAACACAGCCGGCGAGCGCGACAGTTGCAATGACCCATACCCGGACGGATGTCCCCAACGACATACACGAACCCCCGTGACGCACATCCTACAGCAGGATCTACGGACCCGGGCAGGATAGATGCCCCTGCTATCCCGGAGGCCCCCGATGTTCCGCGAACTTCCCTCCCCCGTAGAGCTGGAGGAGGAAGTCCTCAGAGAGTGGAAGGCGTCCGCCGTCTTTCAAGCGAGCTTGAGCGCGCGCGCCGACGCGCCCCGCTTCGTGTTCTACGAAGGCCCGCCCACGGCCAATGGAACGCCGCACAACGGCCACGTGCTGACCCGCGTCATCAAGGATCTCTTCCCCCGATACAAGACGATGCGGGGCTACCGGGTCGACCGGAAGGCCGGCTGGGACACCCACGGTCTGCCCGTGGAGATCGAGGTCGAGAAAGAGCTGGGCGTGCGCTCGGGCGGAGAGTTCCGGAACGCGCGCGAGGCCGTCGTGGCGTACGGGCTCGAGAAGTTCGCCCGCAAGTGCGTCGACAGCGTCTTCAAGTACACCACCGAGTGGGAGCAGCTCACGGAGCGGGTCGGGTTCTGGGTGAACCTCGACGAGGCGTACGTCACCTACCACCGCGCATACGTCGAGAGCGTGTGGTGGGCGCTCTCCCGCCTGTTCGACCGTGGCCTGCTGTACCAGGGCCACAAGTGTGTGTGGTGGTGGCCCGAAGGCGGCACCGCCCTTTCCGCGCACGAGGTCGGTGAAGGGTATCGGGATGTCGACGACCCCAGCGTCACCGTGCGATTCGCGGTGAAGGGCCACGAGAGCACCTACATCCTCGCGTGGACCACCACCCCGTGGACCCTCCCCTCCAACGTCGCGCTCGCCGTGGGTCCCGACCTCGACTACGCCTGGGTCCGCACGGAAGACGGGCAGGTGCTCATCGCCGCCGAGGCCCTGAAGCCCGAGGGCGAGGTGCTGAAGACCTGCAAGGGTCGCGAGCTCGTGGGTCTCGAGTACGAGCCCCTGTACGACTTCGCGAAGCCCGAGGGTCGTGCGTACGTCGTGCTGGCCGCCGAGCACGTCACACTCGACGCCGGCTCCGGCATCGTGCACACCGCGCCCGCGTACGGTGAGGCCGACTTCGAGCTCGGCAAGGCCGAGGGTCTCGCGCTCATCCAGCTCGTCGGGTCCGATGGGCACTTCGCCACCGACGGTCTGCCCGACTGGCTCGCCGGCACGTACTTCAAGGCGGCCGACAAGCCCATCATGGCCGACCTCACCGAGCGCGGCCTGATGTTCCACCGCGGCACCGTGCGCCACAGCTACCCGTTCTCGCCCCGCAGCAAGGACGACCCCCTCCTCCAGCTCGCGCGTCCCGGGTGGTTCATCAAGACCACCGAGTTCAAGGACGCCGTGATGGCGAACAACCGGGCCGTCAACTGGATGCCCGAGCACATCAAGGAGGGGCGGTTCGGCGACTTCCTCCGGAACAACGTCGACTGGGCGCTCTCCCGCGAGCGGTTCTGGGGCACGCCCCTCCCGATCTGGCGCTGCGCCGCCTGCGACGCGATGGAGGCCTTCTCGTCCATGCAGGCCCTCCGGGACCGGGGCGCCCAGGGCATCGCGGAGGACGTCGACGAGCACCTGCAGATCCACAAGCCCTGGGTCGACCAGATCACCGTCGGCTGCAAGCACTGCTCGGGCACCATGGAGCGCGTGCCGGAGGTCATCGACTGCTGGTTCGACTCCGGCTGCATGCCGTTCGCGCAGTGGGGCTTCCCGCACCGCGGCGTCGACGAGTTCCGGAACGCCTTCCCGGCCGACTTCATCAGCGAGGCCGTCGACCAGACCCGTGGCTGGTTCTACTCGCTGATGATGATCAGCACGATGCTGTTCGACGCCGACACGCTCGCCGAGTTCGGCCTGACCGACCCGGGCCTCCCCCACCCGTACCGGAACTGCATCGTGCTCGGCATGGTCGGCGACATGACGGGAAAGAAGGAGTCGAAGAGCGTCGGCAACTACACGAGCCCGAACCTCGTGCTCCGCGGGCGGATGCAGATGTCGGTCGTGGCCGACCCCACGCTCGACCCCGGAACCATCGGGATGGGCGAGATGGCGGTGCGCAGCATCGATCTCGGCAAGGACGAGAAGCTCTCGCTCGCGGTCGCCGAGCTCGACGGCCCGCGCCTCCCGGTCGAGGTGAAGGCCGTCAGCACCTCGTACGGCAAGGAGACGATCGGCGTGCACCCCGACGACATCGCGTCGCTCGGGCTCTCCGGGAAGTGCTGGGTGCACGCGCCCTTCAAGCCGCCCGGCGCCGACGCGTTCCGCTGGCTGTTCTACGCCAGCAACCCCCCGTGGACCGACACGCGCCTCTCGCTCCGCGCCATCCGCGAGGGCCAGCGCGAGTTCCACCTGCGCCTGGGCAACGTCTACTCGTTCTTCGCGATCTACGCGAACATCGAGGGCTTCGACCCCACCACCGCCGATCCCGCTGCCCGTTCGTCCTCGAACGTGCTCGACCGATGGATCCGCGCCGAGTTCGCCGACACCGTGAACCTCGTCACCGATCACCTCGACCGGTACGCGCTGTTCGAGGCGGCCCGCGCGATCACGGCCTTCGTCGACGGCCTCTCCAACTGGTACCTCCGCCGGAGCCGCCCGCGGTTCTGGTCAGGGGGCGTCGACAACCAGTCCGCGCTGTGGACGCTCTACGACGTGCTCGTCGGGCTCTCCAAGCTCATCGCACCGTTCGTGCCGTTCATGGCCGAGGGCCTGTACCTCCGCCTCACCGGCGGCTCCGAGAGCGTGCACCTCCAGGACTGGCCGTCCGAGCCGCTCCCCGACGCCACGGCCCGTGAGCTCCAGGCCCGCATGGCCCTCGTCCGCGAGATCGCGAGCCTCGGGCTGTCCGCGCGCTCGTCCGTGGGTGTGCGGGTGCGTCAGCCCCTGCGTGCCGCCGAGGTCGTGCTGGCCGACGACGCCCGCCGTGCGGGCCTGTCCGACCTGATGTTCCTGCTCGAAGAGGAGCTGAACGTCCGCGAGGTGCGGTTCTCGGAGCGCGCCGAGGAGTTCGTGGAGTTCCAGGTGAAGCCGAACTTCAAGGCGCTCGGCGCCCGGCTCGGCAAGGAGATGAAGCTCTGTGCGCAGGCCGTCCAGAAGGCCGATCCCGCGCACGTCCGCGCCCAGGCCATGGGCGACGGGTTCGTCGTGGAGCTGCCGTCCGGGCCCGTCACGCTGACCGACGCCGAGATCCAGGTCACCGTGAAGCCCCGCGAGCACTTCCAGGCCGCGGGCTCCGCGAACGCCGTGGTCGCGCTCCATGCCGACCTCGACGACGACCTGCGCGAAGAGGGCCTCTCCCGCGAGCTCGTGAACCGCATCCAGACCGCACGGAAAGACCTCCAGCTCGGCTACACCGACCGGATCGCCGTGAAGGTCTACGGCGACGACGCCATCGTGTCGGCCGCACAGCGCTTCGCCGAGCACATCTCGAAGGAGGTGCTGGCCACCGACTTCGTCGCTCAGCCCTTGAGCGGCACGCCCACCGGCGAGGTCGACGACCACCCGTTCTCGCTCGCTGTGGAGCGCGTCTCGTAGGTCAGCGGGCCGCCGAGAGCTGCTCGAGCGAAGCCATCCACGCTCGAGCGGCGGCATCGGGCTCGCGATCGATCCGCGACACGCGCTGCCGCACCGAGCGGGCCACGTCTCTCGCGACCTGGGACTCCCCGAGGTCGAACTGCAGGACGTCGCCGTCGCTCGTCATCACGGCCAGGGCGCTCCCTTCCGCGCCGACACCCCGCAAGTCGGCGAGTACGATCCGCTGTGCGCCGACCGTCAGCACGTGGTGGGTCAGCGTGATCTCGAGCGTGCGCGGGCGCGCCCTCCACGCACGCCACGCGAGGAACCCGGCGCCGCCGAGCGCGACCGCCCAGGCCACCAGGAAGGCGACGGCCACCTGGACCTCGGGCAGGCACCCCCACGCCGTGCACTGCACCTGCGGCACCGTGAGGAGGTTCCACCACCGAACGCTCAACCAGCTCGCCACACCGAGCCATCCCACGATGGTGAGCCCCCAGACGCCCGCCACACCGGGCTCTCCGGGGAGCGCCCGCCAGTGCAGGTCGTCGAGATCGGACGTCATGCGCGTTTCAGCCGCACGTCGACCCAGCCCCCGAGCATCCGGCCCCGCAGCACCATCCGATCCGCGTGGAGCTGCCACGCCCACGGCTCCTCCTCGAGCGCCTGGAGCCAGGCGGCGATCCCGAAGCCACGTGCCGGCATCCGGAACGCATCACGCTGGCGGCCGTGCATCGTCAGCGCGGTGTCGTCGATGCCTTCGAACCGGAGGCGCCACGCCCCCGCCACCGACCACTTGCCGGTCGCCACGCCGGACGTCCCAACCTCCTCGGCCATCGCCACGGCGGCGAGCGGACCGACGAACGCGTCCGCGAACGTCAGCTCCATCCGCCCGGACGCCTCGAAGCGGAAGCTCACGCCGCGCGCCCCCATCACCTGACCGAAGCCCTCGGCGCTCGCGACCACCCACTCGCCCACCGGCCCCCCCGAGTGGGCCCGGAGCTGGACCACGCCGTCCGTCGCACAGGCCAGGGTGCGGTGCTCGTGGTCGGCCTCCGCCCAGGCCTCTCCGACCGCTCCCGGGCCTTCCACGTCGATCCGCCCTCCGCGGGGATGCGCGGGCACACACAGCGGCTGCCAGCGCCAGCCGTCGATCGCGCACGGGATGTCCATGTCGCCCACGCGCTCCACCGGGACCGGGAGAGAGGCGGCGCCCTTCGTGAACACCCAGGAGCCCATCGCCAGCCACTCCACGGGCGACACGATCGCGCCGTCGATCAGCTGCCGCCCGAACGCCCAGGGGTCGTCGCCCCGATCGCGTGCGGCCCGCATCACCGCGACCCCCGCGCGGGGGTACCGCCCGGGAGAGCCCGTCTGCACGGCCAGAGCGACGCCCTCCGTACCGCAGGCCAGCGCCGGCGCGACCGTATCGACCATGTCCATCGCGAGCCCCACCCAGCGCCAGTCGTCGCCAGGCTCGCGATCCATCGAGTGCGCGATGCCGTCGATGGCCGCGGCTTCGAGCACACAGCAGGCCGCACGACGCCAGCGATCCATCCGGGGAAGCGGACCATCGGGCTCGAGCGCGTGATGGATTCCCGGACCGCACAGACCCTCCGAGAGCACGAGGATCTGCCCGTGTCGCTCGGCGAAGGGTGCCGTTCCGGAGCCGAGGGTCACCTCGAACGGCGGGGCCTCGGGCAGCCGACCGAGCGCGGTGTCGAGCAGCCCACGGACGGGCTGGAGCAGTTCGGCGGCGCGGGGGTCGATGCTGAGCTTCATACGCGGGACCTCGGGCGCAGCAGAGCCCTCGTTCCCTCTTAGCCTCCGAACACGACCTCTGGCCTCGCGAGGAGCAGCAGACCGGCCAGGGAGGCCCACCCGATCGCGACGCCGAGCAGCTTGGTCTGGAGAGTTGGATCGATCATCGTTCGCCTCACACGTCGGTTGTACGCTTCAGACCTCCCCTCCGCTGTCTGGGTTCGTCATCGGCTGTCATGGGGCGGGTCGCCGGTTACCCGGTGGCTCTGGAGGAGTGATGTCGACCCCCGATGTCCAGTCGATCCTGGACGCCTTCCGGGCGGAGCTCCGCGAGGCGTCCACGCCCGCACAGCTCGACGAGCTGAAGCGTCGCCACACCGGCAAGAGCAGCCCGGTGAAGCTCCTGATGAAGGGCCTCCGCGACGTCGACCCCGCCGACAGGCCCGCGATCGCGGCGTCGTTCAACGAGTGCGCGAAGACGATCGAGGCCGAGCTGCAGTCCGCGGCCTCCGCGATCGAAGCGCGTGCCCTCGAGGCCCAGCTCGAGGCCGAGTGGATGGACCTCTCGATGCCCGGCCTCGCGATGGCGCGCGGAGGCCGCCACCCCCTCACGCTGATGGAAGAACGGTGCATGGCCGTGATGCGCCAGCTCGGGTTCACGGTGGTCGAGGGGCCCGAGGTCGAGCATCCGTACTACAACTTCGACGCCCTCAACATCCCGGAGCACCACCCTGCCCGCGACATGCAGGACACGTTCTGGGTCGATGCCGGCTGGCTCCTCCGCTCGCACACCACCACCGTGCAGGCGCGCGTGCTCGAGCAGCGCCCGCAGCTCCCGATCCGGGTGGCGTCGTACGGCCGCGTGTACCGAAACGAGGCGGTCGACGCGACGCACCTGGCGATGTTCCACCAGTTCGAGGGCATCTGGGTCGATCGCGGGCTCACGTTCGCGCACCTGAAGGGCACGCTCGAGTTCATCGCGCGAGCCCTCTACGGCGACCACCGCATCCGCTTCAAGCCCAAGTTCTACCCCTACACCGAGCCGTCCGTGGGCGTCGATCTCGAGTGCTCCGTGTGCCGGGGGTCCGGAACGAGCGGCGGGCGGTCGTGCGAGGCCTGCCATGCGGCCGGGTGGGTCACCATCCTCGGCGCCGGAATGGTGCACCCGAAGCTCCTCATCGAGTTCGGGTACGACCCCGCCGAGGTCACGGGCATCGCGTTCGGTCTCGGCACCACGCGCATGGCCGCGCAGAAGGCCGGCGTCACGAAGATCCGCAGCCTGTACGAGCAAGATCAGCGGGTGATGCGCTCGCTCAAGAGAGGTGGGTGATGCGCATCGCGCGCGACGTTCTGGAGCGCTTCACCGAGCTCCCCGCCGACAACCGCGAGCTGCGGCTCCTCCTCGACGACCTCGGGCTCGAGGTGAAGCGCGTCGAAGACCTCGACGGTCCGCTCACCTTCACGCTCGAGCTGCTCGCCAACCGCGGTGACCACCACTGCTACGAAGGCGTGGCCCGCGAGATCGTCGGCCGCACCGGGCTCGGGCTGCGCACGGTCGCCACCACGCCGCTCGACCTGTCGGTCGGGAACTGGCCCGTCGAGCGCCACACGCCGCTGGTGCTCACGTACACCGCCACGGTGCTCGTGCGCGACGGCGAGGCCGGCACACTGTCGGCGGAAGACCTCCGCACCCTCGAAGCTGCGGGCATCCACTCGATCTCCGCGCCCGTCGACGCCACGAACCTCGCGAACCTCGAGATCGGGCAGCCCACCCACGTGTTCGACGCCGACAAGGTCGACGGCCCCATCATCCTCCGCGAGTCGGTCGCCGGAGAGCGCGCCTGGCCGCTGTTCTCCGAAGAGCACGTCGAGCTGCCCGCGGGCACGCTCGTCGTCGCCGACCGCTCCAAGATCCTCGCCGTGGCCGGGGTCATCGGCTGCGAAGACTCGAAGGCCACCGAAGCCACGACGCGGCTCGTCGTCGAGAGCGCCACGTTCGATCCGGTGTCGGTGCGCAAGGCCTCCCGCGCGCTCTCCATCCACACCGACAGCTCCGCGCGGTTCGAGCGCGGTGCCGACCCCGAGAAGGCCGTGCTCGGCGCCGGTCGCGTGGTCCACCTGCTCGAGGGTGCCGGCTGGCGACGCGACGGGGGCACGAGCCGCGTGGGGATCTGGGAAGACCCCGTTCGCGTCATCGAGATCACCGCCGCGGGCACCAACGGCTTCCTCGAGACCGCCCTGTCCGCCGAGGCCATCGCCGAGATCCTCGAGCGCTACGGGTTCGGCGTCGCGTTCGAAGGAGAGACCCTCCGGGTGCGCGTTCCGTCGTGGCGCCTGTGGGACGTCGCGTTCCCCGCCGATCTCTACGAGGAGGTCGCCAAGTCCGTCGGCTACAACGCCACGCCCGTCTCGCTCCCCCCGGTCGACCTCGGGGCCCTCCCCGGTGCGGCCGAGACCCGGCGTCAGGCGGTCGACGAGGTCCTCGTCGGCAATGGCTTCTACGAGGTGTTCACCGACGGCTTCTACGGGTCGTGGGCCGTCGAGGGGCTCGGGGTCGACGAGCTCCATCCCCTCGCCTCCCACGTCACCACCCGGAACTCGCTCGAGCGCTCGTACTCGCTGCTCAAGAACAACTGCCTCGCCCAGGCCGTGTCCGCCGTCGCCACGAACGCCCACCGCCGCACCGACGACGTGAAGCTGTTCGAGTGGACGCGCACATTCCACCCCGTCGAGGCGCCCGAGGGCGACAAGACGCGCTCGCCGAGCAAGGAGCGCGCAGTGCTGTGGGCCATCGCGTCGGGGCGGGCGTTCCCGGGGTCGTGGTCCGACAAGTCCCTCGTGGATGCGCTCTTCCTGAAGGGTGTCGTGCAGGAGCTCGCCGTGGAGCTCGGGCTCGACCTCGCCCTCGACGTCCCGAGCACCTCCGATCCGCTCCACGACTGCCTGCATCCCGGGCGGCAGGCCTCGATCACCCTCGACGGCGCGCGGGTGGGCATCCTCGGTGAGGTCCATCCCGCCGTGCTGAAGAACTTCAAGATCAAGCGGGGTCGCCCCGTCTACCTCGAGATCCGCGCGGATGCGCTGCTCGCCGAGGGCAGCCCGCCCGTGTTCATCGAGCCCGACTCCACGCAGCCCATCGAGCGCCACCTCACGTTCTCGCTCCCCCCGCGGGTCGAGGCGCAGTCCATCGCGGCCGTGATCGACGCGTTCGGGCCGGAGTGGCTCACCCACGTGCACATCGTCGACCGGTTCGACCACCTCACCGTCCCTGCGGGGCCCGACGGCTCCGGCGAGCCCCGTCGCGCCATCACGTTCGAGCTGACGTTCAGCCCGGGGAGCTCGGGTCAGTCCCGCTCGGCCGACGAGGTGAACGGTGCGCTGGAGCAGCTCGTGGCCGAGGTCGAGCGCCAGTACGGGAGCGCAGGGGTGGTGCAGCGATAGTCGCGATCCTGCTGGCGCTGGCGTGCTCCAGCCCGGGGGTCCCCGCGACGGACCACGTGCTGGAGCGCCGTGCCGAACCGAGCGACACGGTGCGCTTCGTCGCGCTGGGAGATGTCGGGAAGGGCAACGACGTGCAGCGTGCCGTCGCCTCCGCGCTCGGAACCGTGTGCGCAGCGCGGGCGTGTGACTTCGCGCTGTTGCTGGGCGACAACCTGTACCCCGATGGCATGACGACAGCCGGCGCCCCCCGGATGGACGAGGTGTTCACCGAGGTCTACGGCGGGCTCGACCTCGACTTCTACGCCGTGCTCGGCAACCACGACTACGGGCGCACCCACGTCGACGCGAACGCGCAGCACCAGGTCGACTGGGCCGACCAGCACGTGCAGTTCCACCTGCCCCGCCGCTACTACCGCTTCCGGAGCGGCCCCGCGGCGTTCTGGGCGCTCGACACCGACGCCGTGTTCTGGAACGGTCTCGAGCCCCAGGCCACGTGGCTCGACGACACCATGGGGCCCGTCGAGGCGCGCTGGAAGGTCGTGTTCGGGCACCACACCTGGCGGAGCAACGGCGACCACGGGAACGCCGGGGAGTACGAGGGCTGGAGCCACGTGCCGTACGCGTCCGGGAACGCGGTGCGGGCGCTGTTCGAGGGCCACGTGAAGGGCCGCGCCCAGCTCTACCTGTCGGGGCACGACCACAACCTCCAGAGCCTCACACACGAGGGGGTCGAGATCGTCGTGAGTGGCGGCGGCGCGTCCGCTCTGCCGCTCGTCGACCGTGGGAACACCCTGCGGGCCGGCCACGCGTCCGCAGGCTTCGTGTGGGTCGAGCTCGCCGACGCCATGACGCTCGCGTTCTACGATGCCGACGCCCAGCTCCTCTCCGAGCACGTCATCCCCTGGTCGCCGCCCGATTGAGGTTGCGAAACGGTGCCCAGGGGGGCACCTTCCGTGCTTGGAGGGTCTTCTTGAAGCGCGTGTTCCTCGCGATGGTGCTGTTGGGTGGCTGCGCCGACCTCGACGACGATGGGAAGTCCGGCCGGCGCGACTGCGACGACACCAACCCGGCCGTGTTCAAGGGTGCGGAGGAGGTGTGCGACGGGATCGACAACGACTGCGACGGACAGATCGACGAGGACGTCGCCATCGTGGCGTACTGGGACCGCGATCGCGACGGGTTCGGAGACCCCGACTTCGTCCGCCGCGTGTGCACCCTGCCCGAAGACGGCTCCACCCAGGCGGGCGACTGCGACGACACCTCGCCCGCCATCCGTCCCGACGCCGAGGAGATCTGCGACCAGATCGACAACGACTGCGATGGTGAGATCGACGAGGGCGTGACGCGGTCGTTCTTCGTCGACGCCGACGGAGACGGCTTCGGGACGGGGGCTGCCGTCGGAAGCACCGAAGACTGCTGGCCCCCCGAGGGCTACGCCGTCGAGGCCACCGACTGCGACGACAGCGACGCGGCGTCCCACCCCGCGGCGCCCGAGCAGTGCGACGGCCTCGACAACGACTGCGACGGCGCGATCGACGAGGGCCTGGCGCTCACCGCCCACTACGTCGACGACGACGGAGACGGCTCCGGAGACCCCACCCGCCCCATCGCCGCGTGTGGCCCGAGCCCCGGCGTGGTGGCGGACGACCGCGACTGCGACGACACCACTGCCGACATCGGTGGGCTCGCCCCCGAGGTGGCCGGGAACGCCGTGGACGAGGACTGCGACGGCTACCTCGACGAGGTCGACGTGGGCGCCTGGCCGACCTTCGCCGATGCGCTCGATGCGACGCCCGACGGAGGCGTGCTGCAGTTCGGCGACGGCACGCACATCGTCAACCTCGACCTCACCGGGCGCGACATCGTGCTCGCTGGGAACGGCTGCGCGTACACCACGCTGTACGGCGCGCTCGCGGGGAGCGTGCTCCAGATGGACGGCGGCGCGCTCCACGACGTCACGGTCGCCGGGGGCTCGGGCACCCGGTGGTCGGTGGTCGAGCCGGAGGACGGCGGCGGGCTGTTCGTGCCGAGCGGCGCCGTGGCCGTGCGCAACGTGTGCTTCGAGCGCAACAGCGTGGCCGGGCGCGGGGGCGCCATCGCGGCGCTCGGCAGCGCGCGCGTCACGATCGACGACGCGAAGTTCGCCGACAACGACAGCCAGCTGGCCGGGGGGGCCGTGTTCGGCGAGCGAGCCGAGCTCACGGTGCGCCGGTCCGTGTTCGACCGGAACACCGGGTACTACAACGGCGGCGCCATCGCGGTGAAGGGCGGGCACCTCGAGATCACGAACACCGCGTTCGCGTACAACCACAGCCAGCGTGCGGGCAGCGCCGTGGCCCTGTACGCCACCGATGATGCGGGGCTCCGGCGCGAAGGCCCGACGGGTGTGCTGTCCGACCTCACGGTGCACGGCGGCACCTCGGGTGGGCTGTTCCCCTCCGCCGTGTACGTGCAGGGTGGAGCCCTCGACGTCCGCCGCACGGTGTTCTCGGACAACGACGGCCAGGCCGCGCTCTACACCGACCCCACGGGCACCGACGCCGATGGCTCGCGGCTGAATGCATCGCTCGAGTGGGAAGACCTCGCGTTCATGGGCAACGAGTCGTGGGACCTCCGCGACGTGAACGCCTCGAATCAGTACTTCTACGCCTGGGTACGCGACGCCGTCCGGGTGCCGCCGGGGTACGTGAGCGACGATCCGTCCGCGCCCGACCTCAGGCTGATGCCGGACTCGGCGCTGCGCGACGTGCTCCCCGGCCGGCCCGACCGCGACGGCTCGATCGGCGATCTCGGTGCGTACGGAGGCGCAGCGGCGGAGGGCTGGGACGCGCCGCTCGCCGACGTCGATGCAGACGGGCTGAACGACGGCTACGAGCTGCGGCACGGCCTGACGACCGCTGGCGACGACAGCGCGCTCGACCTCGACGGCGACGGCCTCACGAACCTCGAAGAACAGGCCTTCGACAGCGATCCCCACGCGGTCGACAGCGACGACGACGGAGTCGACGACCTCACCGAGACCGCAGCGGGGCACGATCCGTCCGACCCCCGCGATCAGGTTCCCGTCGCGGACGTGGGCGGTACACGCCTCGCGCTCGTGGGCCTCGAGGTCCGCGTGGAAGGCGCGACCTTCGACCCGAACGGCGACCCCCTCACGTACGCGTGGACGCTCACGGCACCCGGCGGGAGCCTGCTCACGGGCGTCGACGACCCCGCGGCGCCGGAAGCCACGTTCACGCCCGACGCGTCGGGCACGTACACGCTGTCGGTCGAGGTCGACGACGGCCTGCGCACCTCGACCCACAGCACCACCATCGTGGCGGCGCAGGGCGCACACGTGCCCGTCGACTACCCCACGGTGGGCGAGGCGCTGGCGGCCGTGCAGTCCGGGAACGTCGTCGCGGTCGACCCCGGCACGTACGACCTCCGCGTCGAGCCGAACAACCGGCACCTGTCGGTGTTCGGAACGGGTCCGGGCGTGGTGCTGCGCGGAGACGGGGCCAACCCCCTGATCCGGATGAGCGCGGGCTCGCTGAACCTGGCCGACCTCACCCTCGAGCAGGGCTACAACGCGGGTGCCGGCGGAGCCATCGAGATCGAAGACGCCGACGTGCTCGGGCTCTACCGCGTCACGTTCCGCGACAACGCGGCCAGCAACAACGGCGGCGCGGTGTTCGCGTACGAGACGCCCATCGTCGCCGAAGACCTCGTCATGGTCGGCAATCGGGCCACCGAGGGCGCCGGGATCTACGCGATCGAGGGCGACCTCGACGTGCGCGGTGCCGTGTTCGCCGGCAACGAGGCCTCCGAAGACGGCGCCGCGATCTGGTACGACGGCAGCTCGACGGCCCGTGCCACCCTCGAGGGGTGCGCGTTCGTGGGCAACCGGTCCACCTTCGGCAACGTGCTGTACTTCACCGGCAGCAACTCCGATCCCACCGTGTCGGGCGCGTCGTTCGTGGGCAACGTCGCTCCGTCGGGGATCTGGCTCCAGCTCGCCGAGCTCACGATGGACAGCGTCCTCGTCGAGGGGAACACGTTCGTCGGTCCGTTGGTGATCGGCTCGAGCTGGAACGCCACGGTGTTCGGCGCGCAGACCGACGATGTGCCGCTGCTCGGGCTGAGCGCCTGGGAAGCTCAGACCCCCCGTGGCGCGGCCGACGTCCGGCTGGGGTTCTGGGTTCGCGACGCCCCCGCGAATCTCGAGGCCTACGGGCGTCTCGGCAGCTCGTCGCACGACGCGGGCTGGGTCGACCGCCGGGATGCCGACGGTTCTCGGGCCGACGCCGGGTTCGGCACGGTCCACCCGGTCGACGGCCGGTGGCGGCTCGACGTCGATGGCGACGGGATGTCCGACGGCTGGGAGGTCTGGGCGGGCCTCGACCCGCTGAGCCCCGACGCCAGCGGGGATCCCGACGGAGACGGTCTCGACAACGCCCAGGAGCACGCGGCCGGAACGCACCCGTACCGCGCAGACTCCGACCAGGACGGCGTGTCCGACGCCGCCGAGCTGTCGGGCGCGACCGACCCGCTGTTCGCGGGCGACAACAAGCCCGTCGCCGACGCGGGGGGGCCGTACATCTCGTCGGTCGGCCTCACGGTGCAGCTCGACGGCACGGCCTCGTCCGACCCGAACGGAGACCCGCTCGCGTTCCAGTGGTCGTTCACGTCCGTCCCCGTGGGCTCGCTGCTCACGGCGTCCGACCTCGTGGGCGCCGACACCGCCACTCCGACGTTCGTTCCCGACGTGCGCGGTGCGTACGAGCTGGCGGTGGTCGTGTCCGACAGCGCTGCGTCGTCGCTCCCGGCGCGCACGGCCGTCGACGTGGGCGGCGATCTGTTCGTGCCCGGCGACTTCTCCACGGTGAACGACGCCATCGCGAGCGCTCTGAACGGCGACATCATCCACGTGGCCGCAGGAGACTGGCCGACGTTCCTCGTGCACAACGGCAAGCAGTACACGGTCGAAGGCGCAGGCGCAGACGTCACGCACCTCATCGGCGTTCCCGGGTATCCGGTGGTGCAGCTCACCTCGGGCGGCATGCTCACCCTCCGCGACGTGACGCTCCAGCGCGGCAGCGGGAACCTCGGAGGCGGCGTGCGGTGCGAGCAGAGCACGCTCGTCGCCGAGCGCGTGTCGATCGTCGACAACGTCGCCGACCGCGGAGGGGCGATGTCCCTCGATCAGTGCACGGCGACGCTCACGGAGGTCCACGCCCTGCGGAACACCGCGATCTCGTCCGGCGGCGCGGTGTTCGGCACGGGGAGCTCCTCGCTCGTGTGGTCGCACGGCACGATCGGCGAGAACCGGTCGGGCGGCACGGGAGGCGCGCTGCACTTCGGCGAAGCCGCGCTCACACTGCAGAACGTGCTCATCCACCACAACACGGCGGTCACCACGGGCGGCGCGCTGTACCGGTTCAGCACGCTCCCCCTCGTGGCCGACCACGTCACCGTGGTCGCGAACAAGGCGGTCAACGGCGGCGGGTTCTACTTCAACGACGGTCCGGCCACGATCACGAACTCGGTGTTCTTCTCGAACGACGACCACCAGATCGAGCAGGTCGGCGGCACGACGGTGCAGCTGCAGAACACGGGGATCTGGCGTCCCGAGTTCCCGCTCAATCCCACGAACCCCCCGCAGCTCGCCGCCCATCAGGGCGCGGTCGTCGCGAACCCGCAGCTCGTGCTGTTCGACCGCACCGACCCCACGTCGCTCGACGCCCACCTCCGGCCCACGAGCCCCATGATCGACGCCGGCAACGACCTCGACCCGGACGGCTCGCCCGGAGATCTCGGGCACTTCGGGGGCCCCACGGCGGTCCCCACCTGGAACTACTGGCAGATCGACGCCGACGCCGACCAGATCCCCGACGGGTGGGAGCTGCTGTACGGACTCGACCCGACGGTCGACGACCGGTACCTCGATCTCGACGGCGACTCGATCGACAACCTCAACGAGTACCTCGACGGCTGGCGTCCCGACCTCGCGGACACCGACGGCGACGGCGTGTCCGACCCCGACGAGAAGCTGATGGGTACGAACCCCACGTCGCCGTTCGATCACCGGCCCCTGGCCGTGACGAGCCCGGACGTCCGGGTCGATCCCGGGGTGCTCGTGCAGTTCGACGGCTCGGGGTCGAGCGATCCCGACATGAGCCCGCTGGCCTTCCAATGGACGCTCATCGGGGTCCCCGGGCGCAGCTCGCTCACCCAGGCCGATCTGGCGGGCGCCGACACCTCCATCGTGTCGTTCACCCCCGACCGCGCGGGCTCGTACGTCGTGGAGCTCGTGGTCGACGACGGCACGGCCCTCTCGCTGCCCCGGCTGGCCGTGGCGGTGGTGAACGGCGACACGCGGGTGCCCGAGGACTACACGAGCGTCGAAGAGGCCATGATGGCGACGGCTTCGGGGTATGTCGTCGACATCGGTCCGGGCATGTACACCACCCACGCCGACCCAGCCGGCAAGAGCCTCACGCTGCGCGGCGCCGGTCCGGGGGTCACCTGGCTCGACGGGGCACGCAACGGAGCCGTGTTCACCAGCACCTCAGGTGCGTCGAGCGTGCTCGAGAGCCTCACGATCTCGGGTGGGTTCAGCGCGGGAGGCGGCGGAATCCACGTACGCGACGGCGTGATCGAGCTCGTCGACGTGCACGTCCAGGACTGTGAGGCCGCGAAGGGAGCGGGCCTCTACCTCGACGGTGCCGACGCCGTGCTCACGGGCGTTCGGATCGTCGACAACGATGCGGGTGCACGGGCCGGAGGGGTCTTCGTCGGGCCGAACAGCCTGCTCGAGGCGTCGCAGGTGCTCGTGGCCGGGAACGGCGCGTGGTCGGCCGACGGTGGCGGCATGCTGGTCGACCGCGCTGACCTCGTGGCCGCGAACCTCATCGTGTCCGACAACACGGCAGCGACGGCCGGCGCGGGGATCGCGATCACCGGAGCGGCGAACCTCGGGTCCACGGCGTCGTTCGACCACGTCACGTTCACGCTCAACTACGCCGTGCAGCGCGGCTCCGCGCTCGATCTCGCCTACGCCACGGTCGACGTGCGGCACGGCGTGTTCGTGGGGAACCGCGGCGGGTACGCGGTCACGAACGCACTCGGGTTCAGCCAGGCCACGTACACGCAGTCCTACAGCTGGCTCTACGACAACATCCCGGGCAACTACACGAACCTGAGCCCGCCGCCCGACGCCGCAGACGGCAACTCCACGCTGAATCCGTTCGTCCTCAGCCTCACGAACGACGCCGACTGGACGAACGACAGCTGGTCCCTCACGCCCTCCTCGCCCGCGCGAGACGCAGGCGACCCCGCCGCACCCCTCGACTGGGACGGCAGCCCCGCGGATCCCGGAGCCTTCGGCGGCCCGAACGGCGCCTGGATTCCGTAGCCCCCACACAGAAACGCCCGACATCCGTGGGGGATGCCGGGCGTTCCGAGGGGGCCTCGCGAGCGCAGCCCGCTCACGCCATCAGCGGCGGCGACGCACCAGGAGCGCGCCGAGGCCGAACAGCATCGCGAACATGCCCTGCGCCGGCGCCACCGTGGACTGGCAGCCACACGAGTCGGGGCACTGCCCGACGAGCGGGTCGCTGTCGTCGCAGTCGCCAGCCGACAGGACGCCCGCGGGCTGCGTATCGCCCGGGCAGAACGCGGTGAACGACAGGTTGTCGCCGAGGCCGTCGCCGTCGGCATCCGCGTACACGTACTGGATGTCGGCGGTGTTGCCATCGAGCTCGTCGATCAGGCCGTCGCAGTCTTCGTCGACGTCCTTGTTGGCGCAGATCTCCTGCGCGGCGGGGCTGATGTCGGGGTTGCCGTCGTCACAGTCGGACGGGGCGCCCTGCTCGACGGGCAGCAGGCCTTCAGGACCGGCTTCACCCGCGCAGCGGAGCTGCTCGCTGTCGATCGGGCCGAACCCGTCGCCGTCGCCATCGACCCGGAACCGCTGGACGCCCACTGCGTCGGGATCGGCAGCATCGATGAGCCCATCGCAGTCATTGTCGAGACCATCGCAGATCTCGGGACGGCCCGGGAACACGTTCGGATCCCCGTCGTTGCAGTCGTTGCCGACCTGGATGTAGGTCGGTGCGGGCTGCTGGCAGCTCTCCCGAAGCGAGGCGTTGTCGCCGAAGCCGTCGTTGTCGGTGTCGAGGAACCACTGCGTGACCGGCAATCCCTCGTCGAGATCGCCGTTGCAGTTGTTGTCGAGGCTGTCGCAGATCTCGGCGGCTCCGGGGCTGATCGCCGCGTTCTGATCGTTGCAGTCGTCGTTGTTGGCGACCTTGCCGATGGGCTGCGTGCAGGAGAGCTCCTGCGCGGAGTCGTACGAGCCGTACCCGTCGCCGTCCGCGTCGAAGTACCAGACGACATCGAGGTTGTCGTCGACGACGCCGTTGCAGTCGTTGTCGATGAAGTCGCAGACCTCCGGTGCGCCGGGACGCACCGTGGAGTCGTTGTCGTTGCAGTCGAACAGGTTCTGCACGCCGTCGCCGTCGGTGTCTTTCGCGAACAGGCCGTAGTCACCACCGAACGCCCCGATGTCGCACGCGGGATCGTTCGCGAGCGGCGAGTCGTGGTCGAAGTCGGGCACCGGGCTCGTGTCGACCATGTCGACGCAGTTGCCGGGGATGCCGCCGGTGACCGGACCACCGCCGTTGTTCACCGCGGGCGACGTGCGCGCCGGGTAGAACGCGTCGGGCGCGCAGTTGAACTCGCCGACGCCGGGGTAGACGATCTGCGGATCGACATCGACCAGGTTGCTCGGGTGGAACGCGACCGAGGCGAAGTCGCCCGTGACGTGGCCCGGCGAGTTGGTGACGCTGTCGTTGTTCGTGTACCAGATGTTGTTGTACAGCCCGATGGCGTCGCCGATCTGGTACGCGGGGGGCGGCCGGAACTCCTCGTAGTGGCCGAGCACGCCGCCGCCGAACGTCTGGTAGGCCACGACGTTGTTGCGGAAGTCGGGGTTCACGCCCCAGAACGCCGCGCCACCGCCGCCACCGTAGGCGCACAGCAGGTTGAGACCCGAGAACGCGGGCGCCCGCCCGGCCTCGTTGCCGATGAACGTGTTGTTCACGACCGACACGTCGTTCACGGGCGCGCCGAACGGCTCGTCGATGAACAGACCGCCGCCGTAGCAGACCGCGCCGTTCTCGGCGAAGATGCTGCCCTGGATGCGCGTGGGGCCCGGGTCTTCGGCGTACACGCCGCCGCCGGCGCCGGCCCAGGAGCCACACACCAGGTTGTTGCGGAACAGGAGGCTGTTGGTGTTCCGCACGAGGAGCGCACCGCCCTGCTGGCCCACCTCGAAGTTGTCGATGTTCTGGCGGTCGAGCACCGACCGCTCGACCACCACGTCGCCGTTGTTCTCGAGCAGGACGGCACCCGCGCCGAACCGGCCGACGTTGAGATCGAAGTTGGCGTCGGTGATGTTCACCGCGTAGCCGGGCACCGTGTTCAGGATGGCGCCGCCGAAGTTGGCGTAGTTCCGGAGGAACACCGCACCGTCGATCACCATGCTCGGCGTGGTGAGCGCGCCGAGGTTCGCGTTGCCGGCGATCATCGCGACGGCACCACCCTCGCCTTGCTCGGCCTGGTTCGCGTCGAACACGGAGTTGGTGATCGTGAGCGGCACGCCCTCGGAGTAGATCGCGCCGCCCCGCGTGACCTGGGTGGGCGGAGCGTCGAGGCAGCGGAACGTGGCGTCGTTCACGGTGAGCGAGCCCGCTCCCGTCTGCGCGGAGGTGTGGCGCACGCCGCGCACCTGGTCGCCGAGCGCCGCGCAGAGGGGCGCGAACTCCGAGCCGAGGCCGTTCGCGTCTTCCGCGGTGGTGCGCCCGACGAGCACGACGTTCTCGAGGGTGACGCGCGCGCCACCCGTGAACGTCATCAGGTTGGCTTCCGTGGCCGTGGCCTGGGGCTGCATGTGGATGTAGGCCGGCCCGTCGCTGCCCCGGATCGTGATGGGCGGGAAGTTGGGCCCGCACACGCCAGGCGCCGGGTACTCGATCAGGTCGCCGTTGACGCCGCCCGGCCCGATGAACCAGTCGGTGCGGTCGTCGGTCTGCAGCTCGATGACGACCGGCGTGCCGCTGTTGCATGCCTGGGCGACAGCCTGCTGGATCGACCCCTGCGCAGCGACCGGCCCCGCGAACGCCTGGAGGGAGAGCAAAGAGACAATGGAAGCCATGAACAGGTCCTCTGCTGCTCCGGGCGCGGAGCAGCCTCCTCCGCATGCTGCCCCACTGCGGGGGCCATGTCAACGCGAACGGGAGCCCGCGTCGGGCCCGTTCAGGCTGGGCTCCGGGCGCGGTGGAGCCGGATCTCCCGCGCCCTCGCCGCAATCCCGAGCAGCCTCGAATCCGTGGCCCACGATCGCGCCAGCGGACCGGTGACGGATCCCTCCGATTCCCGCGCGAACCGCGCCTGGAGATCCGCGAGCGCCCGGATCGTCCAGGGGTGGTCGGGGTCGGCGCGCCAGAGCGCGGAGAGGCCCGCCAGCATGGCCATCCACGCCTCCTGCTCGGTCAGAACGCCCGTCGCGCCGAGCCTGGCGGACGCCAGGGCCGTGAGCACCCCCAGATCCTCGACCGTGCGGAACGGCTTCACGACGGTTGCCCAGGCATCCGGGCGCACCTCCGTGACGGGCACCCCGTCGAGCGCGACCCGCGAGTGGGGCACGTCGACCAGCCACGGCAGCCGGATGGGCTCCCAGACGCTCCCGTCGAACGGCGCTTCGATCCGCGCCAGCACCAGCTCGGCCCGCCCATCGACCCGGGTGCCCGCACGGGCGAGCACCCAGCCCACCTCGATCCCGTCGAGCGCGAAGCTCTTGGTGCCCGACACCCTCCCGTCCTCGAGCCTCGTGCGGACGTGCGCGGGCCCGCTCGCCTCCGGAGGGCCCGGCTCGTTGACGAGCACGGCCTGGACCGCGCGCTCTCCGGTCGACCGCTCCATGGCCGCCTGGTAGCCCGCGAAGAAGGCCTGACCGACGGTCTCCGCGCCACGCCCCACGAAGATGGCCGCCAGGAAGGGGTCTTCGAAGCGGTCACGCGCGACGCGCCACCGCTCCACGGGCGTGCCCGCCTGCACCGCCCCCTCAGCCTCCCGGAGTACCGCCCACACTGCGTCCATGGGTGCCTGTAACGCTGACATCGTCCGACCGACGTGGTAACACCGCACCGTGCCTGCAGGAACCGACATCGACGCCGCGCTCCTCGACGCCCTGTGGGACGAGGTCCCGATCGAGTACCGCGAGCGGTTCGAAGCCTTGCTCAAAGGCCCCCAGAGCGCGCCCTCCGTGCTGCGCTCGGAGCTCGACGCCTACGTGGTGACGGTCCGCAAGGTCGCGGGCTGGGTCACGTCGCTCGATCCCGACGTGGCCGACCGCATCGCGGCCACGTGCACCTCCCTGCTCGACCGGTTCGAAGGCGGGCCGCACGCGCGCATGGTGTCCGCCACCACCACGTTCTTCCTGGAAGAAGACGAAGACGACGAGATCACCGGTGTGCTCGGGTTCGACGACGACATCCAGGTCGTGAACGCCGTGTGCCGGGTGCTGGGTGCCGACGACCTGCTGGTGCCGTTGATCCGGTGAGCGCCGCCGAGGTCGAGGTCCACCTGCACGAGGCCCGTGTCGCCCGGCGCGCCGGAGAGCCGGCCGGTGTGCTCGCGTGCCTCCGCAGCGCATGGGGGCTCGCAGCCAGCCTCGGGCCCGAGCATCCCCTGGTCGTCCGTGTCGCATGGAAGCTCGCGAAGGCCGAGCTCGACTTCGGCGAGGTGGGTCGCGTGGTCGACCACCTCACTCCGGTCGTCGCGCGCGAAGACCTCTTCGATGCCTATCCACACGGGGTGTTCGGGCTCGCGAAGGCCTGTCGCGCCCACCAGGACGAGGTGGGCTACGGGCATCCCACCGTGAGCGCCCTGTGGCGGCGGCTCGCCGAGCACCACCGCGCCTCCGGCGACCGGTTCCGCGCCGCGCTGGCCGAGCTGGAGCTGGCGTGGGACGCCGCTTGCCGCGGAGAGCCCGTCGGCCCGCTCCTCGACAGCGTCGACCACCTCCAGCCCGAGGATCTCGCGGGCTCGCCGAGCTGGCACCCCGAGGCCACGGACGCGCCGTCGTCGCTGGCGTGGCTCCACCTCGAAGCCGCGCACACCCATCTGCGTGCGGCCATCTGGTGCGGCGATGCCGACGAGGCCGACCCGGCCGCGGTGGAGCTCGTGCATGCGGTCGCCGAGCTCCCGGTCCGTCCGCGGGCCCACATCTTCCACGCGCTCCTCGAGGCTGCCCACCACGGCCTCCTCCCCCACCCCGACCTCCCGGCGGTGCCCGAAGGCTCCCCGTTCGACCGGGCCTTCTCGGAGGCGCTCCTCCGCGGTGTCGGGTTCCGCGAGGCCGCCGCAGCAGCGACCGGCCCGGAGTGGCGACTGGCGGCCCTGTGGGCAGGCGTCCCCGCGAACGAGGTCGGCCGGGACGAGGTGATCGCGGAGGCGCGGCGCTCGGGGTGTCTCGCGTTCGTTCAGGCGGCCAGCAGGTCCTGACGGATGCGCCGGTAGGCCCACAATCGCCACCCGCCGACGAGGCCCGGCGTCAGGAACGCGCCGATGAACGGGATGTACGCGAGCACGAACGCCATCGAGAACAGGATGAGCGTGTAGCCCAGGTGCCACGCGACGTGGTCGCGGAAGTGCGCCGCAGCCCGCTTCATGGCGTCGAGCGGCGAGAGCCCGTCGACGACCACGAGGGGCCACGCGAGATCCGTGACGACCAGGAACACGAGCCCCGGGAACAGGCAGAACATCGCGAGCACGCCGTACAGCACGACGTGCACGGCGGTGTAGAACAGCGGGCGTGCCGGCTCCTGGGTGACGGTCGAGAAGCACGACGCGAACCCGAGCCCCGTGGGCGTGCCAGGCTCCCGCTCCTGATGGGCCGACAGGTCGCGGAGCAGCGACGCGTGCATGGGGATCGTGATCAGGTTCAGGACGAACGACGAGGCGAAGATCGCCAGGAACGGGGCCGTGATCATGCCGAGGATCAGCACGTTCTCGTCTTCCATGGCGATGCCGGGCATCGCGCCGACGAACATCGCCCCGTAAACGATGAACACGACGACCATGGAGTACGGGAGCATCACCAGGGCGATCCCGGTTCCGGCGGTCGCGTACGGTAGGAAGTCGGTCTTCACCTCCTCGACGTACTCGGTGAGCACGTCGAGGATGTTGGGCGGCTCGGTCATCCACACCTCGGTGTGCCCCGTTATCGCGGCAGTCCGACATCCGGTGTAGGCTGACGGGAGGAGGATGGACATGACCAGGCTGATCGCCGTCACTGCACTTCTGGCCGGATGCTCCAAGGGGCCCAAGGTCGACCCCTTCGATCCCGACCAGACGGCTGAGCTGCCCGGCTGGATCGCCGCCGAGCTCACGGGCCAGGAAGCCGCCTGCTCGAGCTCTCCGCTGTGGGCCGACCCCCAGGCGAAGGTCGCGACCACCTTCTTCGCCGGGTACTACGAGTGGGACGACCTCGATCTCGTCGGCAACGAGTTCTGGGTGCTGTACCCCGACCCCGAGCTCGCTGCGACGGGCTTCACCGCGTGCACGGTCGTGTGGGACGTGTACGGAACCCAGGAAGCCGCCGTCGGTGCCGCCGACTACTCCATCACGCTCGCTGCGAGCGTCGACGACAGCCAGACCGACTGTGTGGAAGACGCCGCGGGCAACACGGTCTACGAAGGCGAAGAGAACTTCACCGTCACCTACGACGTGGTCGAGCACGGCAACGGCACGGTCGACGTGTTCTTCACGAGCGGCACGCAGCTCGGGCGCGGCGAGTACGACGCGAGCTCCCTCTCCTGGCTCTCCGAGAAGGACTGCATCCTTCTCTGAACCCCAGGATCCAGTGGTTCCGCGGGCCATGCCGCGGAATTCAATCGTTCCGCGGACGGTGCCGCGGAATTCCAGACGACGAAGGGCGGTTCGTGATGAACCGCCCTCTCTCGTTGGACCGCCGCCAGGCACGCACGCCTGACGGACCGATCGGTCGCGCCTACTGGAGCTTGTCGGTGATGTCGACCACGAAGAGCTTGCGGTAGTCGGCACCGCTGCTCGGCAGCGCGGTGTACGCGAGCAGCGTCTTCCCGTTCTGCACGGTGATCGCGGGCTCGCCACAGGCGTTGTAGGCGGTCTTGATCTCGACGTTCTTCGACCCGTCGACGCGCGACAGCATGATGCTGTCGGACTTCGTGGGGTCTTCGAAGCCGTACGCGACCCAGTTCCCGTCGGGGGAGATCGCCGGGCGCGCACGGAGCGGCAGACGCACCGACTTCGCGAGCACCTTCGCGTTGCCGCCCGACACCACCTTCACGTCCCACGACTGCGAGTCTCGCGAGTTGTCGAAGTACACGATGCCACCGTTCACGTAGTTCGGACGGCTCTGATCGTTGTTGCCGCCGATCACGGGGGTCTCGGCGCCCGTGCTGACCGCCAGCTCGAAGATGTCTTCGGTGTTGTTCTGCTTGCGCGTGAACAGGATCTTCGAGCCCGCGCTGTCGAACTGCGGGAACATCTCGGCCACGTCGGTCTTCATGGCGACCGTGACCGCGCCGGTGTTCGTGTCGCGGGTGTAGATGTCGCCGTTGCCCGTCTGGTCGGCGACGAACACCATGCTGGTGCCCTTCGGGTTGATCGCGGGGAACGTGATGTCGCCCGGCACGTCGGTCGTGCTGATCATCTCGGACGCCGCGCCGCCGCCGGGCTGGTAGTAGTACAGCCGGAACTGGCCGCCCGTGTTCGAGCCTTCGAACACCACGATGCCCTGCGGGTGCCATGCGGGGTTCACGACCACCTGGCTGCCCCCGAACGGACCGCCACCCCCCGGGAGGTTGACCTTCGAGGCATCCTTCGCGATCTCGCCCGTGACGACGGAGATGTGCAGATCGGAGCGGTCTCCGTAGTTGTTCACCTCGAAGGCGAGATGCTTGCCATCGAGGGACCACACCGGGTTGTAGGCATGGCCTTCCCCCGTGAAGCGGACCTCACCGGCTGACGCCGTGCTCACCAGACCAGCCAGCAGCATTCCCGACAGGAGCCGTCGAATCATCATCTGAGTGTCTCTCCATACGTGCACGAACAAACCAGGACGAGGCCGGTGCATTCCCGCGGACCCCGAACGGTCATCCCTGGAAGCGATCGATCTTGGGCACGATGCCGAAGCGCAGCCCGATTCCGGAGTAGGAACGCAGGTTGTCGCGCTGGAAGTGCCCATGGAGCTCGACGAGCCCCTGGAAGCCGGCGAGCTCGATCACGCCGTAACCCGCGCTCGCCGCGACGCCGCCGCCCATGCCGAAGCCGCCGTACTCGGCCTCGGACTGGCGCTGGACGCGGAAGACCTCGGTCTGGCCTTCGTTCACCCAGTCGACGTAGCCGTTGCCCTTGCCAGCGGTGACGCCCCAGGTGGGACCGAGCGCGAAGCGCGCCGCACCGGGACGCACGACCCACGCGCCCCACACCGTGATCTGGTTGAGCCGGCTGCCGAACATGCGGCGGTAGTTGACCGTGGCCGCCACGCCCATCTCGGGCGCGCGGTACGTGAGGCCCACCTCGCCGCCCACCGTCACGTCGACGTTGGGCGTGCTGAACATCGAGATGTCCTTCGGCTGGCGAATCGTGGGCAGGCACGCAGGCTGGCCGGCATCGTCGGTGACGAGGGCCTCCTCGTAGCCGCCGCACGGGTAGTCGGCGTCGGTGGCGCGGCCGACGATGGGCGTTCCGCGGAGGAGCTCCTCGTCGGTGGCGTCGGTCTTGAAGATCGGGCCGTTCGGAGCGCCGGACCCGAAGAAGCCCGTGCCGATGAGCGCGATGGGACCCACCCAGTTGATCAGGCCCTGATCCTCGATGCCCTCGTTGCCCCCACCCGTGGTCTTCGGGCCCTTCCCGTTGCCCACCACGACGGTCTCGAAGTCGGGACCCGCTTCGACCGAGAACTCCTTGTCGGCGACCTTGTACGGACCGCCGATCGGCAGCATGCCCTTGAACGACCCGGTGCCCTCCATGACGGACTGGGCGTACTCGATGCTCTTGCGCTGGTCGGGGGCGAACGGCATCTGCTCGCGCAGGAGCGCGGCGCGACGACGCGCATCGCCGCGCACCTCGACCCGGCCGTAGTTGGTGTTGAGCTGCTCGAGCGTGGCGGTGAGCTCTTCCTGCGGGTCGATCTTCTCGGCGGCCGAGAGGCGCTCGTACATCTCGTACGTCTTGCCGAGGTTCTTCGCCGACTCTGCACCGAGGCTGTACTGCTCGAACAGGAGCTCGCACTTCGTGCGCAGGAGCTCGCCGTACTTGCGCTCGACGCCCGACCACGCGTTCTTCTTGGCCAGGTTGCTGATCTCGTCGGCCAGACGCAGCCGCTCGGCCTCGTCGCACGCGAGCGCAGCTCCCGGCGCGAGCCACGCGAGGGCGATGGCTCCCGTCAGGACCTTCGCCAGCACTCTACCGGTTGTGGACATCGGGCCTCCTCGACTCATTCTGCCGTGGATTGTGAGAGGTCGTGTTCCCCCCACGGGTCGAACAGCATCCGCGCGTAGGGATGGGTGGGCTCCCCACCCGGCAATTGTAGTTCTTCGATGACCTTGCCTTCCAGCATCACCATCGCACGATTGCACCACTTCCGCGCCTGCGGCATGTCGTGCGTCACGAGAATGCAGCCAGCCCCCTTCGGAAGGTTCTCGATCAGGTCTTCCAGCACGGACTCCTGACGATCCGGATCGAGGCCGCTCGTCGGCTCGTCGGCGACGACGAGCGAGGGGCGGAGCGCGAATACCCGCGCCAGCGTCACCCGTCGCTGCTCTCCCCCGCTCATCTCGCGGGGCAACGCACCGAGGCGCTGGCCGAGACCGAGCTTCTCGAGCATCTCGGTGCCCTGGCGCACGGCGACGTCGCGCCCCACCCCGCCGAGCACGGTGAGGGACTCGATCACGTGCTCGAGGGCGGTCTGCTGGGGATCGAGGGCCGACAGAGCATCCTGCGGGATGTACTGGTACTTCCGCCGGAGCGGACGGCGCGCGCGCTCGCTGAGCGACGACCACGGCTTCCCTTCGAGCAGGATCTCTCCCTGGGTGACCTGCTCGAGCCCGAGGATGCACCGGCTCAGGGTGGTCTTCCCGGACCCCGACTGGCCGACGAGCGCGAGCACCTCGCCCGGCGCGACCTCGAGGTTCACGTCGACCACGGCGTTCACGCTCCGCGACGGCGACCACGGGAAGAGGCCCTTCTGCTCGAAGGTCTTGTGGACCCCCTTGACCTGGACCACGGCGCTCATGGAGCCTCCGCCCGGGTGGGCGCGGGACGCTCGGTGCGTATGGACGGATCGGGCGCATCGTGACCGACGCGGACGACGAAGTCGGCACACCGGCGGACGGTGTCCATGTTGTGGCTGATCAGCATCAGACCGACGCCGTGGTACTCGGCGACCTTGAGCATCAGCTCGTTGACCACGCGGCGCAGGACTGGATCGAGACCCGTCTCGGGCTCGTCGGCGATCATGATGCGGGGCTGCGGCGCGATGGCGATGGCGAGGGCCGCGCGCTGAGCCATGCCGCCCGAGAGCTCGCCCGGCAGCGCTCCGGACGCACGGGGGGGCAGCCCCACCTCGGCCAGCACGTCGCGAATGGCGGTGGCGACGCTGTTGGGCTTGTTCTCGCGGCGTGCGATGGCGATCGCCAGCTGGTGGCCGATGGTGCGCCCCGGGTTGAGCGCAGAGGACGCCGACTGCGGGCTGTAGGTGACGTAGCCGCCGCGGTACTTCCGGGTGGACCGCATGAGGCGCCGCTGCGCGGCCATGCCCTTGCCATGCACGCCGTCGAACAGGTTCTTCCCGTCGATCTGCGGGTACACGAGGCTGCCCCGCACGAGACCGGGAGCCACGTCGAGCACGCCCATGCACGCGCGCGCGGACAGCGACTTGCCGGACCCCGAGTGCCCGACCACCGCCGTGACCTTGCCCGCGAACACCTCGGCCGCGACGCCATCGACGAGGAACCGGTCGGGTGTGCGGATCGCGAGATCCTCGAGCACCAGCAGGGTCTCACCGCTCATCGGGCCCTCGCTGCGAGCCGGAAGGACTGCGCCATGAGCGCCGTGACGGCGATCAGCGCGAAGCTCAGGAATACCGCATGGCCGAGGTGGCGATCCAGGATCCAGGAGTACCCGAGGTACAGCAGCTCGGCCCAGGAGTTGAGGTTCTCGGCGTGGGTGAAGCTCGGCGCATTGCTCGCGAGCGCGAGGTACGACAGCGCGATCTCGAGGAACACGACCTGCATCATGACCTCCGCCCCCTGCCGCACGATGACTGGGCGAAGGTTCATCCAGACCACGTGGTACAGGTAGATGCGGATCGCGGAGAACCCGTGTGCGCGCAGGGCTTCGACGAACCGCGCACCCCCGAGCCGCCCGGCACTGGCCGCCGCTTCGTCCATCGCGGCAGGGCTCGCGAGCACCGCCCAGACGAGCGCGATCGGGAGCAGGTACTTCCAGTCGTAGGGAAGCAGCAGCGCGACGACGAGCACCACCACCATCCGGGGCAGCGCACCCGTGATCTCTCCGAACGCCTGGAGGGCGGTGTCGAGCCAGGCGACATCCGCGCACCGCACGAGCCCGGCGAACGTGGCGAAGGCCATCACGAGCAGGCCGGCGAGCGCGGCCGGGAAGGCCACGATCGAGGCCCCCTGCAGCGCGAGCTGGTGGAGCGGCACGCCGTACTCGTTGGTGCCGAGCGGAGCCCCCTCGACCACGAAGAACCCGAGCCCTCCGACCGTCGAGCCGTACTCGTCCTTCGACACGTGATCGAGGTTGGGCGGATCGACGAACTCCGGCGCGAGCATGCCCGCACAGATCAGCGCGCCGAGCAGCGCACACCCGACCGCCAGCCACAGGGCCCGGAAGCGCTGGGTGCTCACTGCACGGCCTCCTCGAGCACACCGCTCGGGCTGCGCCGCACGTACAGCGCGACCGCGATCTCGGAGATGGCCTGGACGAGCATGAGCAGGCCGGAGAAGGCGGAGAACGCGAACGTCGCGGCGAGCACGACTCCGAAGTCCTGCTTCATCGTGCCATCCCACAGGAGCTGCCCGAGCCCGGGGATCCCGACGACCACCTCCACGATGACGGCACCCGACAGCACGTGGAGCACGCGCCCCCGCATCTGCCCGATCATCGCGGGCAGCACGTTCGGCAGCGCGTTCGCGAGCACCGTCTCGCCGCGGAGCAGCGCGATCTGCACGTAGCGCTGCTTCACCTCCTCCTCGAACACCGCCCGGGTTCCGAGCACGGCCCCGGCCAGCGCCCCATCGGCGACCCCCAGCACGAGCCCGCCGAGCACGAGCTTCGCGAGATCGGGCCGCCAGTCACCGAACGTGGCGCCCCAGGTGATCGTGATGTACGCGGCCACGATGAGCGCGAGGATCACGGCCGGCGCGATTCCCACGAGCTGCCAGACGTAGTCGAGCACCTTGGGGAGCCAGCCGAGCGCGGCCAGCACGGTTCCGAGCACGAGCGGGACCAGAGCCAGCAGCACGAGCAGGGCCGTCCACGGCACCGACGACACCATCTCGTCGTACACCGGGCTACCGGCCATGAGCGTCCAGCTGCGGCCGAAGTCTCCCGTCGCCGCGGCGCTGATCCAATTCAGGTAGAAGTGGAGGGGCCCCTGATCGAGCCCCCAGCGGGCCGCGAGCGCGTCGCGACCGTCACAGGCGCCGGGCGGACAGATGATCGACGCGGGGTCGCCGGGGAGGGCCCACAGGGCGCCGGTGATGAGCGCCGGCACGACGAGGGGCAGCAGGATGGCCGCAACGAGCCGCACCAGCGGACGCATCCACCACTTCAAACCGGCGCTCCTCCTCTCGTCTGACGGGCCGCTGAATCATACAGCACGTGTGGGGCGCGTGTCTCGCGCCCGCAGCGCGAAAATCACCGCGCCGCACGGCCCCGAACGCGTCCCGGGCTGTGGCCGGGACGGCTCGTGAGCCGCGGGACCGTCAGAGACGCCAGCCGTCGAACTCGGTGAAGTAGAAGAACGGCGAGATCGTGTTGTTCCGGACCTCGTTCCGCCACGCGCTCTTGGTGTCGAGCTTCCACAGGAAGATGTACGGGAGGTCGCGGGCCAGGTACTCGTGGAGCTCGTGGTAGGCGTCCTGCGCTTCGGTGTCGGTCTTCGCGGCGTCGTAGCGCGTGAGGATCGAGTCCACGTCGGCGTTCGAGTAGTTGAAGATGTTCAGCGCCCCCTGCCCTGCAGTGCGGGTGTGGAACATCGGGTTCACCTCTTCCACCACGCCGAACGACCACTTGCCGATCAGCGCGTCGAACTCGTCGGACAGCCGGCCGGTGACGGCCCGCGTCACCCAGTCGTCGTACGGCACCCGGAAGACCTGGCGATCGAACCCGCCTTCCTGGAGCTGGTTCCCGATCTGGTTCAGGAGGTCTTTCGCTTCGGAGTCGAGGGGCGCGTTCATCCCGATGCGGAGCGTGATGGGCTCTCCGCCGAGGATCCAGCGGCCTGCCTGCTCCTGGGCTCCGGCTTCCTTCATCAGCTCCGAGGCACGCGCGCGATCCGCCCGCGGACGCGGCTTGATCGAGCGGTTGTAGTACGGCGACGACCCGACGAACGGGCCGCTGACGAACTCACACGGCGAGTTGGCTTCGTCGGCCTTCACGCCGATGGTGAGCTCGCGGAGCTGCGTACGGTCGACCGTGTGCTCGATGGCCTCGCGCACCTTCTGGCTCGCGAGCGCACCCTTGTTGGTGTTCAGCGCGATGAACCACCACGACCGGAGGTCGTACGACTTGAGTGCCACGTCGTCGGACGCGCGGACGTCGGGCCGGTGCTGCGGAGCGACCGCGATCACGCCGTGCACGCCGCCCGTGAGCAGGGTTCGCACCTGGACGAACGGGTCGCCACCCTCCTGGGCCTGGGCCTGGAGGATCTTGGCGTTGTGGTGCACGTTCGGCATGGCGGTGAACGTGACCGCCTGGCGCCCCTTCGCACCCTTCATCGGGCCCGTGCCCACCGGGCGCGAGCTGAAGTCGAGGTCGGGCGAGATCTCGGTGCTGTCGAACGCATGCGCCGGGAGCACGCTGAACGCGACGCGCTCACGGGGGTTGTGGAAGGGCTTCACGAACTCGATGACGGCGCTGTTCTCCTTCTTGAAGGACTCGCACCCCACGATGGACTCGCGGTACCCCTTCGCGATGGGCGAAGGCGTCTTGGGGTTCAGCATGGCGTCGATCGTGAAGCAGATGTCGTCGGGACCGAACGGCTTGCCGTCGTGCCACTTGACCCCTTCCTTCAGGTAGATCTTGAGCTTGCTGCCGTCATCGACCTTCTGCCACTTCGCGACCAGGTTGCTCTTGAGCTCGTTGGTGATGGCGGAGCGGTAGAAGAGGCGGTCGAACACGAGCTCGTGCGTCCGCTTGTCGACCATGCCCCGTGCGAACAGCGGGTTCATGGTCGTGGGCAGAGACTCTTCGTAGAACGAGATCGAACTCCCCGTGAGCAGGGTGATCCCGGCACAGAGTCCAATCGCCGACAACAGGTGGCGTGCGCGCGACATGTTCGCGTTCTCCTACATCCCAGGGGTTTCGACCCGCTCTCTTCCGACGCGCAGTGCGAGGACGTCGAGTCCGTACCGCGCGGCTTCGAGAGAGGGATAGAAGTTCGAGTTCCGGTGGATGATCTCCTGGGCACGCGAAGGGAAACGGTTGCCCGTGTCCCACGCCGCCAGCGACATCAGCGCGACAGCACAACCCGTGTGGTCGTTGCTTGCATCCATGGCGATCAGACGGAGCTTGCCGCCCTCTTCGCGGCCTCCCTCGGTGTCGCCACCTTCGGCGTCGGCCACGAAGGCCAGGTTGCGGAGCAGCCCGGTGTACGCGATGTCGGCGAACATCCGGTGATGCCGCAGCACCTCGGCGTTGGTCTTCGCCTTGCTCTGGTCGACGATGGAGTCGCGCAGCGCAGTGGCGATGTCGACGGCGCGTTCCGCGTTCACCTTGCCGTCCTCCCTCGACAGGCTCGCAAGATACGCCGTGAGGGACGTATCCTTGTGCTTGTCCACCGCGGCCGCGCCCATCTTGCCCGTGAGATCCGCCAGGAACGCACCATCTGCGGGGACGAGCATGTCGGACGCGTACAGGAACGGCATCGTGAGCGGCGCCGCGGGTGGCGCGGGCTCGATCGGGAAGCGGTAGCGCGCCGTGTAGAGCGCGATCTGGTCGGCCTGTTCCCCAGCCGCCATCCTCGCGGCCTTCTCGTGCCACAGCGCGAGCGCGACGAGCGAGCCGGGGTCTCCCATCGGCTGCGCGAGGTCGCCCTCCGCCTGCACGGGCAGCTCGTAGTGCGGGATGTCGTCGAGCACGGGCCACACGCCGGGCTGGACCTCGGGGAGCTCGACAGGGAGCGCCGAGAGATCGGGCGGCCAGGCGGCGGGCCCCGCGAGCCACGCCTTCCACGGGGCGTGCCAGCGAACGGTGACGTCTTCGACGCCATCGAGACGGGCGCTCGCCTCACGCGCCTTCGCGAGATCCCCGTTCAGGGCGTAGCCGACGGCCAGGAGGTGCGCGGCCCCGACGGGGTCGGTCTTCTGAGGGGTCTTCGCGTACGTCTCGATCGCCGCGTTCACGCTGACGAGCGCAGCCTGCTTGAACAGCGACGCGGCCTCGGCGTGGGCGCGGGCGGCTCCCAGACCGTCGAGCTTCTCGACGGAGTCCCGGTAGTTGCGGTCTTGCACCAGCGTGACCCAGCCCGGAGACTGGTAGTCCGCGAACGACTCGATGGTCGCGTACTGAACGGGCCAGCCTTCGGCCACCCGCTCCTCCGAGAGAGACTGCGCGGCTTCGGCCACCGGATCCGGGGTCTCGGTCGAGGAGCTTCCCGAACAGCCCCAGAGGCTCAGCGCGAATCCCAGCGTGAGCGCGACCACCCCCATCGTCTTCTTCATCAACCGGCCTCGCAGTAGTCCTTGGTGCCGGCCGCCGACATGCACAGATCGAGCGCAGTCGTGAGGTCCTTCCCGGCCACCTTGGCGTATTCGTACCACTCACGCGCGAAGACCTTGGTCTGGTTGCGTGCGTCCTTCACCTTCGTGTTCGAGTCCTCCGTGGGATTCGAAGCGTGCTTGTTCTCCAGATCCTGCCAGATCTTCTGCGCGGCAGCGGCCCGGATCTTGTACAGGCTGTACACCCGCGAGGTGTACGTGTTGCCCGTCCACACCGTGCGGTTCTCGAGCGCCACGTTCGACCACTGGATGACGCCGTACGCAGAGGCCGGCCCCTTCTTGGAGAGGTGCAGCGCGTATTTGTAGCAGAGGTCGGGATCGGACTGCTCGATCTCCTGGAGGTGCCGCTTGATCAGCTTCTCCCAGGTGTCGGTGTCGCCCGCCGAGAACGCGTTGACCATGAGCATCCGGCTGATCTTGCCCTTCTGGGTCATCCGGGTGGATGCCTTCAGGCTCTCTTCGAGGCACTGGGTCTGCGTGCCCGAGAGCTTCCCGAGGATGGCCTCGGTCTCGAGCTGCACGAGGTCGGAACAGCCACCGGCGGCCGCCGCAGCGTCGACGTTGGCGTCTTCTCCCCCGCCCTCGGCCTTCTGCTCGGCCGCGATCTTGGCCTTCTCCTCTTCCATCCGCTTCCGGTCGGCCTCGGCGCGGAGCCGTGCCTCCTCTTCGGACTTGCGGCGCGCTTCCTCCTCCGCGGCCTTCGCTGCGGCCTCGGCCTTCTGACGCGCAGCTTCTTCGGCCTTCTTCTGCTCCTCGGCGGCCTTGCGGCTCTCCTCCTCGAGGCGCTTGCGCTCGGCGTCGTCGGCGGCGGCCTTGGCCTTCGCTGCGGCCTCCTCGGCCTTGCGCGCGGCTTCTGCCGCGGCGGCCTTCGCTTCCTGCTCGGCCTTCGCGCGAGCGGCGTCGGCGGCCTTCTTCGCCTCGGCGTCGGCCTTGGCGCGAGCGGCTTCTTCAGCCTTGCGGGCCTCCTCGGCCTTGCGGGCCTCCTCGGCCTCCCGGCGCTTCTTCTCCTCGTCCGCACGCTTCGCGGCGGCCGCGGCTTCTTCCGCCTTCTTCCGCTCGGCGGCCTCCTGGGCGTCACGCTCCTTGCGCAGGCGCTCGGCGTCGGCCGCGGCCTTGGCGGCGCGCTCCTGGTCTTCCTTGGCCTTCGCGGCGACCTCCTGGAGGCGCTTCTTCTCTGCTTCGTCCTGTGCGGCCTGCGCGGCCTTCAGTGCCGCATCCGCGGCCTTCTGGCGGGACTCCGCCTCACGCTTCGCCTGATCGGCCTGGGCGCGGGCACGATCGGCCTCCTCTTCGGCGCGCTTCTGGGCCCGGTTCGCCTCGAGCTCGGCGAGCCGGCGCTTCTCGGACTCGATGCGTGCACGCTCGGCTTCGGGGTCGAAGAACTCGACGTTGTCGGTGGAACCGTCGTTGCTGTTCGTTCCGGCGTTCGTGGTGCCCTCGGGCTTCGGCTCCTCGGTGCCCGGCTCGGGGGGCGTGCCGACGTCGGCCACGGGCTCCTGGCCCACGCGTGCGGGCTCGGTGCCGGGGTACTTCGACAGCGCGACGAACGGGCTGAAGTTCTTGGTGGGCTCGAGATCGAACCAGCCCACGCGCATGTCGGCCGCGACGGGCATGCCCTTGCCGTCGGCCTGCACCTCGGGATCGAGCGTGCTCCCCCCCTGGATGCACCCCATCCATCCGTCCTGGCAGGGGAAGTCCGCGAACGATTCCTCGAAGTCGGTCCACGAGGCCGACTGGGCCCAGGCGTAGCTGCCGAGGGCGCCGAGCAGGCTCAACACGATGACTTTGTTGCGCATTCCGGTTCCTACTTGTCGAGCGGCTTGTCGCGGCCGAAGTTGATGTTCGGCGACATGTCCTGGTCCTCGGTCAGGTCGAGGTCCAGCTTCGCCAATGCAACGGGGATGAGGTTCTTCCGCTTACGCACGACGTACGTGACGGTCTCGTTCTTGTACCCGGGGGCCGACACCTCGAACGTGAGGATCTCCCCCTTCGCGAAGGTGAACTCCGAGCCGTCCATCATGTAGAGGACCTTCTCGGTCCACCGGCCGGTCTCGGTGTTCACCTTGTGCTGTTCCTTCTCGTTCGGATGCCGGACGACGGCCGTGGGGATGACCTCGCCCACCTCGTTCCGGACCTCGACGGTGACGGGGATCCCCTCGTCCTGCGCCATCGCGACCGCCCCCGTCACGGGCCACAGTGCGACTGCCCAGCACAGGGACCTCAGGGCCGACAAGCGGGTTGGGGAAACGGAACGCATCACTTCTTCTCCAGGAAGTCCTTCATCTTCGAGCCGGGCACCGAGTGCTGCTTGGCCTCGTCGTGGGCTCCGGCTCTCTCCAGACACCAGGCGATCGCATTTGATTTCAAATCTCCTGCAATCCGGATGGCGACTTCCTTGTCGGCGGCCAGCGCACACGCGGTGGCGCGTGCATCGGCGAGCCCGTCGGCAGGTGCACCGCCTTCGAGCTTGTTCAGCATCTCCATGCCCTTCTCGTACTCCCCCTCGGCGATGGCGATCTGGGCCTTGGTGGCCTGGAGCCGCCATGCCTGATCGGGCGACGGCAGCTCGAGGATCTCGGACACGAGCGCGTTCGCGACGCCGACCTTGCCGCTCGTGAGCGCGCGGCTGGCCCACAGGAGCTGGAGCTCCGACTTCTCGGGACCGTCGTCGAGGTCGGGGATGATCTCGGACGCGTGATCACAGGCCGTGGCGCGATCTCCGAGCGCCCAGAGCGCCGTGACCTCGGCGAGGCCTTCCTGGACGGCCCCCTGGTCGAGCATCTCGAGGTACTTCTTGGCGGTCTCGCCGACGACCGTGGGGTCGTTCTGGATCTCCTGCAGCAGCGGACGGGCCGAATCGGCCTCGAGATCCACGATGTGCACCTCGGCGGCCAGCAGCTTGCCCTCGTTCAGCCCCGACGCCTTCGCGTGCTCGCGCACGGCATCCATGTCGCGCGTGCGCAGCCCGATGAGCGCCCTGCGGAGCTGGATCTCGGGCTTCTTGTCGTCGGGCGCCGCGTCCTGCGCGGCCGCGAGGGTCTTGTCGGCACCCGCGTAGTCGCCGGACATCATCTGCGTGAACGCCAGGTACGTCGCGACCTCGACGTTCGTCGGATCCGCCTTGGAGGCCTCCGCGAGCTTCGGCATCGCGCCCGGCCAGTCGCCGCGCTTGATCTGCTCCTCGACACCCTCGGGCAGGCCCCCTGCGGTGCCGGTGAGCTGTTCGATGTATTCGCAGGCGTTCAACCCGATCAACAGGGCGACCAATCCGAGCAGTCGGACCCTCTGCATGCATGCTCCTCGCCGGACGGGCAGCGTCCACGGCCCGACCATAGATGCCACAGGTCCGGGCGTGAAATCAACATGCTACGGTTGGCGAGCTGCTCCCGGCGGCGAGCCGGACCCCGGAGTCGACCCCGCGATGACCACCGCCTTGCAGAGCCAGGCCCGCGTCCTGTTGCTCCGTGAGGTCGCCACTTCTCCCGTAGCCGCGACGTTCGTGGCCGAGCGCCAGCTCGAGGGTGGGTCGCGACTCGCGGCCGTCAAGGTGCTCAAGCGCTCCGCCGACCCCGCCATCATCGTCGGGCTGCAGGAGAACAGCGCGCGGCTCACGGCCCTCGACCAGCGCCACATCGTCTGCTCGGAGCAGGTGCTCGAGATCGACGGCCACCTCGGCTTGCTCTACCCGTACGTCGATGGCGTCGACCTGCTCGACTGGTGCGAGCTGCTCCGCGAGACCAACACTCCCGTGCCGCCGCGGGTGGTGTGCGAGATCCTGCGCGGAATCGCGGTGGCGCTCGATGCCGCGCTGAACCGCGTCCCGTGGGGCGAGACGCGGGCTCTCCGCATCCTCCACTGCGATCTGAAGCCCAGCAACGTGATGGTCGACCGCGACGGCGAGCTCAAGGTGCTCGACTTCGGAACGGGCGCCAGCCGGCTGTCGGGCGAGGATGCCGGCGCGGTCTCGCGCAGCGCGCGCTCCTACGTGGCTCCGGAGCGCGAGCTCGGGCGCCCGCCCACCCATGCAGCCGACATGTACTCGCTGGGTGTGCTCGGCATCGAGCTCCTGTCGAACCGCTGGCTGCGCACGATCCCGCGCGGGAACCCCGACCACGACCTGTTCCTCGGTCAGGCCGTGCGGCACGCCGACTTCTCCATGCGCAGCGCCGCCGACGAGCAGACGCTCCGCAGCCTGCTCCTCCGCATGGCGGCGTACAGCCCGGCCTCCAGGCCCGCCGCGAACGGTGCCGCGCAGACCCTCCGGCGCCTGGCGGACCGCGCGCCGGGTCCGAGCCTCGAGTCCTTCGCGCACGAGCACGCGCTTCCGTGGCTCACGCATGCCCCCGAAGACCCCGATACGGCGCTGATGGTGCAGGTCGCGCCCGTCAGCGTCGACATCACCGGCCGCTACCCCACGCTGCCGCGCGAGGTCCCCGAGGAGGACACCAACACGATGAGCCTCGGCGACCTCTCGTCGCTGCTCGAGAACGACCCCACCCACATCTTCCTGAAGGACACCGGGTGGGACGACGCCGAGGCCTCCCTCACGGAGTCCATCGCCAATGCGACGGAAGCCGCCATCGAGCGGGCGCGCGGCGGTCGCACGTACGACCCCGACACCGAGAAGTCGACCCGCCCGCCCATCCCGACGAACCCCTCCCCTCCGCTCCCGGTGTCGGTGAGCCTGCCGCCCGAAGCCTGGGAGGAAGCGGAGGTCATCGACCTCATCGAGCCCCTCCCGCTCCCGCCGCGGATCTCAGCCGACCCCACCGAGGAGGTGGTCGAGGCTCCCCAGAGCTGGCTCCTGCTCGGGGTGGTGGCGATGATGACCGGGGGCCTCATCGCGGTGGGCGCGCTCATCGTGGGCACCGTCACGGGCATCCTCATCGCCCTGGCCCTCTGAGAAGAACGCCTCCACGCGCTCCACGGCCTGCTCGACGGTGGCGCTGTGCAGCACCGCCGTGCGCAGCCCATCGCCGTTCGGCACGCCTTCCGTGAAGTACTTCGCGATCTTCTTGAAGCGCCCGAGCGCCCCGTGGTCGTTGCGGAACCGCGAACGGATGGCGTCGAGGTAGCCGAGCAGCACACGCTTCCGCTCGAGCACGTCGACCACCGGCGCCGGACGCCCATCGAGGTGGGCCCCGATCTTCTGGAACACCCAGGGGTCGCGGATCGCACCGCGACCCACCATGAGCCCGTCACAGCCGGTCTCTTCGAGGGCTCGCACCGCGGACGGCACGTCGACGATGTCGCCGTTCGCGAGCACCGGGATGGAGACGGCCTGCTTCACCTGGCGCACCACGCTCCAGTCGAGCTCGCCCCCGTACTTGTCGTCGCGCGTGCGCCAGTGCACCGCCAGCCCGTCGACCCCTTCGTCCTCGCACATCCGCGCGATGTCGGGGGCGTTCCGGAGGTCGGCATCCCAGCCCGACCGCATCTTCACGGTGAACGGGAGGGTCGTGGCCGCACGCATGGCCCGCACGATGTCGCGAGCGAGCTCCGGCTGCTTGAGCAGCCCGCTCCCGCCGGAGTTCCGGCACACCTTCTTGCTCGGACAGCCCATGTTCAGGTCGACGATGTCGGCGCCCAGATCCGCGACGAGCCGCGCACCGTCGGCCATCACCTCGGGGTCGTTCCCGTAGATCTGGATGGCGATGGGGCGCTCGTCGGCGTCGAACATCGCCATCTCGAGCGCCTGCTGGGTCGACCCCGCCAGGCTGCGCGCCGGGATGAACTCGGTGACCGTGAGCCCACACCCGCCGATCTGCCGCACCAGCCGACGGAACGTGAGGTCGGTGACCCCTTCCATCGGAGCGAGCACGAGCGCGGGCTCGATCGTGACATCGCGGACGGTGTACCTCACATCAGCCCTGCCGTACCGGGACTTCCGCGAGGTTCAGCGCACCCATCAGCGAGTCTTCCTGGGCGTCGGCGTCCTTCCGGAACCAGTGGCGCACGTAGTCGCGGTCTTCGAGCGTCACGAGCTCGGGCGCCTCGGTCACACCGAGCTTCTCGAGCACGTCTCGGAACGCGGGGTCGTCCGGGTAGCAGTAGATCGCGCCGTCGACGTCCAGCACGACCTGGTCGTTCATTCGCCCCCGCACCCACGCTTCGCATCGGGCGTCGCGGTACAGGAGCACCTCGTGAGCCTCGAGGGCCTCCAGCACGCGCGATCGTGCGAGCTCGAGCGCGACGAAGTCGCGCCCCGGATGGCCTTCCGGCTTCGGTTCGCGGCGGTCGATCTTCTGGCGGTACAGGAACGACAGGGGCTCCCCGAGCACCCCCACGAGCGCGCGGTGCACCTCGGAGAGGCGCGACTCCGGTGCGGTGACGACGATGCGCGTGGACCCATTGGGCGTGACCTCGCCCGAGTAGCCGAGCGCGACCTCCCAACCGTCGAGCTCACCGGACTTCAGGCACGACGCGGCCTTGGCGTTGTCGGACATCCCCTACCCCTGCGTGTCGAGGAAGCGGCCGATCGCCGCGTTCGTGCGCTCGAGGTTCGGCGTGATGAGCGACACGATGAACTTCTCGATCTGCGGGGCGAGCCGGCTCCCCAGGAAGCCCGGCACACCGGGCACCTCGCGCAGGTCGAGGTTCAGATCGCCCTCGAGCACGACGCGACAGCCCTCACCATCCTCGACGAGCCGCGTCTGCCCGTGGCAGTCGACCGCCTGGGTGAACGCGCGCATCTTGATCACCCACTCACATCGGTGCTCCGAGCCGTACCACGTGGCGTAGTCGTCCCACCGCAGGTGCTCCGGCTTCAGGATCTTCGACGCCACCTTCGGCACGTCGCGATCGCTCACCCACTCGTTGTGCAGGATCACGCGGTCGCCGTCGATCTCGCGGCTGTGCACGATGATCTCCCGGATGTCGGGAACGAACGCCGCGACTTCGGGCATCCTGTCCCGGTATGCCTCGAAGACACGCTCCACCGGATGGTGCAGGCGCGTCTCGCTCCGGATCTCCATCTGGGCCTCCCGATGTCCGCACGAAGTAACATCCGGGCGTGCCCGTGTTCCTCCTCCATCACGACGACGAGCCCGCCCTCGAAGAGCTGCTCCTCGACGATCCCGTGCAGAACCTGTTCCTGCTCGGTCTGCTCGACGCCGGCGTCGACCGGGCCGCGTGGTACGGCATCCGCGCTGCCGACGGCCGGATCCGCGCCACCGCGATGGTGCTCGGGCCGCTCTGTGTGCCGTGGGCACCGAACCCGGCCGACGCGCGCGAGCTCGGCGCTCACCTGGCCCCGCGCCACACGCCCGATCTCGTGGTGGGTCCGCGAGAGGCCTGCGACGGCGTGCTGGCCGCATGGACGCGCCGAACCCCGGCCACGTCGTTCGACCAGCGGCTGTACACCCTCGCCGAGCCCCCGTCCCTGCCGGCCGATCTCGAGGTCGTGCGCGCTTCGCACCGTCACATCCGGGCGATCAGCGCGCTCTCGGCCGAGATGGAGCGCGAAGACCTCGGCCGCGCCCCCCTCGACGAGCGGGCCCACGAAGCCCGTGTGCGAGACCGCATCGCCGACGGGCGCGCCTGGATCCACGAAGACGACGGAGAGATCCGCTTCCTCATCAACGTCGGCACGCGCCATCCGTTCGGGTGCCAGGTCGGAGGCACGTACGTCCCGCCCCCGTTCCGCCGACGTGGATACGGGACGCGTGGAATGCGCGCCGTCTGCCATGCCCTGCTCGCCGAGCACCGCCTCGTCACGCTGCACGTGAACGAAGCGAACACACCCGCCGTGCGCGCGTACGAGCGGGTGGGGTTCGTGCGGGCCGCTCCGTACCGCCTCGTCGTGATGGGGGCCGCGTGATCCATCGCGACGCGCGGTTCACGAAGGCCGTCGAGGATCTCGTCACCGAGCTCGAGACCCGCACGGATGCCGAGATCGTCGTGGTCGCAGCCAGCCGGAGCGGGGGGTACGACGACATCCGGTACGCGGCCGCGTCCGTCGTGAGCTTCGTCACGCTCGCCGCGCTGATCGAGATCCCCGCCCACGTCCCGCCGATCTGGGTGATGGTCGACCTCCTGCTCACGTGGCTGGTCACCGCCTGGATCTGCAACGCCGACCCCCTGTTGAGCCGGCTCGTACGGGCCCGACGCAAGCTCGACGCCGTGAAGGAGGCCGCTGCGGCGGAGTTCCATGCGGAGTCGGTGCACGCCACCCCCGACCGCACGGGCCTGTTGGTGTACGTCAGCGCGTTCGAGGGGCGCGTCGAGGTCATCCCCGACATCGGGCTCGAAGCGCGCATTCCGCGGGGTCGGTGGGCGGCTGCCCTCGAGAAGTTCCACCACGACGACCTCGATCACTTCCTGGCCGGGCTCCGGGAGGTGGGAGCCGTGCTCGAGGCCCACGTCCCGGCGCTCGAGGTCGACAAGATCGACCTGCCCAATGCCCCGAGGATCCGGTCGTGAGCCCGATCCGCGACCGCTCGGTGGGCGTCGTGCTGTACGCCCTCACGAGCCCGCGCGCCCTCCGCATGCTCGCGGTCGTGGGGCTCGGCTCGCTCGCACTGCTCGCGGCCCTCGACGCCGAGGCGCGCGTCGGTGGCGGTCAGGGCTTCTCGTCCGGCCGCTCCAGCTCGAGCGGCGGGTCGGGCGGTGGCGACAGCGACCTCCTGATCGACATCTTCATCCTCCTGCTGCACCTGTGCATCGAGTACCCCGCCATCGGGGTGCCGCTCCTCCTCGTGTTCCTGGCCGCCGTCGCCATTCGCGTGCTGTTCTTCTCGGGAGACCGGAGCCACTACGAGCACCGCGACATCGGGCTCGGAGCAGCCCTGGAGGAACGGCGGTACGGGCGCGCCTCGGAGAACGACCTCGCGACCCTGGTGGAGGCCGACCCCGCGTTCAGCGAGCCTGTGTTCCTCGACTTCGCGGGCCTGGTCCACCGGCGTGCCCTGGCCGCGGCCTCCTCCCGCTCGTTCGAGCCCCTCCTGCCGTTCGTCGACGAAGCGGTGCTCGAGGAGCTCTCGAAGCGGTTCGGATACCGCGGTGTCGGCGACGTCGTCGTGGGGTCCACGCGCATCACCGGCGTCAGCGCCGGCTTCGAGGAGCAGCGCCTCGAGGTGGTGTTCGAGACCAACTACGCGCTCGGCGAGCCCACCGAGCAGGTGTTCGTCGACTCCCGGTGGGTGTTCCGGCGCGACGCGGGCGCGATCTCGCTCGAGCCCGAGTCCACGCTCGCCATGGGCTGCCCCTCGTGCGGGAACCCCGTCGAGACCACCGCGCTCGGCGCCTGCACCACGTGCGGCACGGCGATCACCCGTGGGCAGCTCCAGTGGCAGGTGGTCGAGGTGGTGGTCCGCGAGGTGCGTCCCGTACAGCCTCCTGCGCTGCACCGCTTCGGCGGGGGCGACGAGCCGAGCGTCCGCCTGACGACCGTGATGCAGGACGGGCTCGGCGCCAGACTCCGCAGGTTCAAGGGCCGACATCCCGAGTTCGACAGCGAGACCTTCAAGGATCGCGTGAAGGGTGTGTACCTGGCCGTCCAGGACGCCTGGAGCGCGAACCGCTGGAACGACGCGCGCCCCTTCGTCACCGATCCGCTGTTCCAGCAGCTTCGGTTCTGGATCGACGGGTACGTGCGGCATGGCCTGCGCAACCACCTGGAGGACGTCACCCTGCACCGCGTGCAGATCGTGAAGGTGCAGGACGACGCCTGGTACGAGTCCATCACGGTGCGGATCTGGGGCTCGATGAAAGACTCCACGCAGAACGCGGCTGGCGAGGTCGTGGCCGGCAATGCCGAGATCGCGCGGAACTTCAGCGAGTACTGGACGTTCCTGCGGGCCTCCGGCACGGGCGCCGACAGCAAGCCCTCCACGAGCTGCCCGAGCTGTGGCGCACCGCTCGATCGCATCGGGAGCACCGGGGTCTGCGGGTACTGCGACAGCAAGATCACCACGGGTCGGTTCGACTGGGTCCTGTCCCGCATCGACCAGTGCGACGGCTATCGCGGCTGAGCGCCGCCTCATCCCGTTCTCCCGGAGGTCTCCCATGTGCCGGAACATCAAGCGTCTCTACAACTTCGCGCCCCCCGCGACGGCCGACGAGATCGAAGCGAGCGCCCTCCAGTACGTCCGGAAGCTCTCCGGCATGACGAGCCCCTCCGAAGCGAACCGCGAGGCGTTCGATCGTGCGGTCGCGGAGATCACGGCGATCACGAAGCGCCTCATCCTCGAGGAGCTCGTGACGACCGCCGCGCCGCGCGATCGCGACGAAGAGGCGCGACGGGCCCGTGAGCGCGGGAAGGAACGCGAGGCCCGCCTGCTCGCACGACTGTCCGGAACCTGACGCGCCAGCGTGGAACAGATGCCAGGAGGTGCGGGTTTCGCTACCCTGTCCTCCCGGACGACGCGGAGTCCCCATGATCCTCCTCAGCACCCTCGCCTTCGCAGGCACCCCCACCCACTCGGCCATGGAGTCGGCGAGCTGGTCGCACCTGTCCGATCGCGAGCACGACGATGCCGGCACGGTGAAGGTGTACAGCGCCACCGTGTCCGACGTGAGCTGCTTCAAGGCCACCGCACAGACGGGGGATGCCGACGGGAAGACCATGCTCGACGTGGTGGTCGACGTGGTCGGCTCGAAGAAGTGGTCGACCGCCGGGGTCACGCAGGCCGAGGTGCTCGGGCGCAGCGGGAACACCATCACGTACTTCCAGTACCTCGACGTACCCGCGTGGACGATGTCGTCCGACCGGTTCTGGTTCCTCACGTCCACCATCACCGACTCCGGCGCCGCGAAGTCGCTGAAGTGGTCGCGCATCGACGAGAGCGGGCCGTACGGCGCGCGGTACAACGAGTTCAAGGCCGCCAACCCGAAGGCCGTAGAGCCCCCGATCAACGTGGGGGGCTGGTACTTCACCGACAGCGGCTCGGCGGTCGACATCACGTACCTGATCTGCACCGACGCCGGCGGGTCGATCCCGTACGCCATCCAGAACGCCGCCACCAAGAAGACGCTCCCCGACACCGTCGGTGACGTGGTGCGCGAGGCCAAGCGGCGGCTCGGCAAGGACTGATGCCCGCCACGCTTCCAGAGCTCACCGAGCTCGTCCGCGAGTTCGTCACCGAGCGCGACTGGGAGCGCTACCACAGCCCTCGCAACCTCGCGATGGCGCTGTCCGTCGAGTCGGCCGAGCTCCTCGAGCTCTACCTGTGGAGCGCCGACGACGGCCCGCAGCCCCTGAATCCCGACCGCAATCCGAGGGTCGCCGACGAGGCCGCAGACGTGTTCATGTGTTTGTTGAACCTCTGCGACAAAGCCGGGATCGACCTCGAAGATGCGCTACGCAGCAAGCTCGTGCGCGCCCGAGAGAAGTACCCCGCCGACAAGGTTCGCGGGAAGGCCCTCAAGTACGACGAGTACTGAGGCGCCCGGGATCGAGGGGTCTGCGGACCCTCGGGACTCACGGACCGTCCCTGCGGGCCCTCGGGACTCAGAACGCGTCAGCGAACCCGCGGACCGCTCAGCGGGAGCGCCGCTGCTTCCGCTTCGAGCTCGCGCGCTTCATCACGAGCTCCGTGCCATCGGCCTCGGCGAGCGTGAGGGTGTCGCCTTCGACCCGGTAGGCGTACGTGACCTCTCCGCGATCCGTGGCCATCGACACCAGGCTCGCATCGGCCGTCCATCGGCCATCGGTGCTGTGCGGCCCGACCGACCAGTCGAACCGGCCGTCTTCGTTCACCGACAGGGCCATGCTCCCGCCGGTCCACCGACCGACCACCGGCTCGTCGGCGAGCGCTGCGGACGCGAGGAACGACGACATCAGCAGGGTGAGCAGGGTGCGCGTCATGGGGTCTCCTCTCTGACCTCACGTTGCCCACACGATTCACGACCCGCCAGTGCTTTCCCGACCTGTGGTAGTCTGCGCGCTTCTCAGGCCAGGGTGACGGCATCGGCCGACAGGTGCAGCCAGCCGAACACCCAGGTCAGCGCAGCGTCGATGGCCGACGGCGGCAGGTGCCGGCCCAGCACGTAGGCGGCGCCGACGACAGCGACGAACAGGGCGAGGTTGCGCATGGGGGTCTCTCCTCCATCCAGGAGACACGCGAGCCCAGACGATCCGTCACCCGGATTCCTTCACGCTTTGTCGGACCTCGACCTCAGTCGTCTTCCATCGACCCGTCGAGCAGGCCTGGATCCTCGATCAGCACCACGGCGTCGCCAATCGCGATCGTGCCGCCCTCGTGCACGATGGCGGTGATCCCCCCATGGCCGCGGCACGCGGAGAACCCGCCCTCACCGAGGTTCTCCTCCATGCGACGGCACGGATCGCACGTTCCGGTGCCCTCGAGCACCACGTCGCCCACGCGGAACCGCGCCTGGCGCAGCGCGTACAGGTTGATGCCGCGCACCACCACGTTCCTGCGGAGCTGCTCGGGGTGCACCTCGCGACCGATCAGGCCCGCGATCACCCCGAGGTGCTCGGCCTGGATGAGGGTGACCTGGCGCTTCGAGCGCCCCCCGTTCGCGTGACGGTCGCCCACCAGCCCGGTCTTCGGGCGCACCTCGGCGCTCTGCACCACCTGGATGGGCTCCCGACGGCCCGGCGACAGGCCGATCCACTCTACGGTGCCCGCCTGCGCGTGCACCTTCATCAACCGGCGTAGCTCACTCATCGGGTTCCTTCTTCGGCGGGGTGCGCACCCAGTTCCCGCCGCTCGGCGGCATGGGCGGCTTGGCGGACGCGGCGTACGCGAGCCACTCGGCGCGCTCGTCGAGGATCTGGTAGATGACGGGCCGATCGCGGCCCTGCTTCTCGGCGGCCCGCAGCTCGTCGAGCCGCTCGTCCCAGTACCCCCGCTTCACCGCGGCCCGGACGATCTGGTAGTGCTCGTCGAGCACGTCGACCTCGTCGCGCTGGGACGCGTGCCACATGGCACTCCGGTTCGCCATGAGCTTCTGGGGCGAGCGGATCACGTAGTGCTCGCCGAGCTTCCGGATGCGCTTGCGATAGGCCTGCGGGTTCGACCCACGGAGCTCCACGAGCTCGGCGTACAGCTTCGGATCGGCTTCCTCGATCAGAGCCAGCACCTGCTCCCGTCGGTCTCGATTCCTGCCGCGACGCCCCATGCCGACAGTCTACTTCCGGAAGGCGAAGGCGTGCTCCCAGCGCACGGTGTCGCGTGCGTGGTCGGGGCGCTCCACGCTGGCCCGCCCGACGCGCGTGAGCCCCGCGGCCTCGGCGCTCTCCTCCGTGGCGCGCGCCGTGTCGATGCCGCCTTTCGGCGTGAGCCCGTCGCCGATCACCACCACGAGATGCCCACCGGGCTCGAGCTGATCCGCGACGCGGGCCGTCCACGCGTGGGTGTCGTCGATCCACCGCTGGCGCGCTTCCTTCGCACCCTGGCGCCAGTCGCGCCGGGGACCGATCTCCGCTTCCCACGCGGGCTGGCGCTCCTCGAGCCACACGTGGCGGAAGTGCTGGAGCGGCAGGTAGTCGTAGGTGGACGGATAGGGCGGCGACGTGACGATCAGCTGGACAGGCCCGCCCACACGGGCCGTTCGCGCGTCGCCGAACTGGATGTCGGCCGCGGGCGTGCCCTCGGGGACGGCCTCTCGCAGCTCCGTCTGCCGGCGGGCCAGCTCGCGCACCTTCTTGTGGAACAGCACCGCCGTGGTGCCCGCGGGCCGGTGGTGCTTCTCGCGCTTCGTGCTCGTGTCGGAGGCCCGCCACGACACCTTGATCAGCAGGCTGCTGAAGGCTGTCCACAGGAGGTCGCGCACCGCGGGATCGGCCTCGTGGATGCCCTTCCGGAGGGACTCCAGCTCCCAGAGGGCGTGCTGCGCGTACCACTTCTCGACCGTCTCGAGGATGTTCGCCGGGGGCAGCTCGCGGGCGTGCCGCGCCGCTTCGGTGAGCTTTCGCGCGGCGCTCCGGAACTGCGTCAGCGTCGCTTCGTCGGGCGTCGCGCAGCGGGCCTTCGCCACGAGCAGCGCGATGGGCGAGATGTCGCGGCCGATGGCCTGGCGCCCGGCCACGCGCGCTTCGATCAGCAACGTGCCGCCGCCACAGAACGGATCGAGCACGCGCTCCGCCGGGAAGGCCTGAACGAGGGAGCGCGCCGCTTCGGGATGGATGCCCGCCGGGTACGTGTGGAATCCGTGCGTGAGCTGCGGCTCTCCCCCCTCCTGGAGGAGCGCGGCCTCGAGCACGTCGACGACCGCGTCTTCGCCGACCCGGAAGCGACCGCGATGCTGTTGTGTGGAGGACCTGCGTGTACCCATGCCGGGCGTCTATCGGGTTCGTCTCCGCCGGGCCGGCAGCGGGGTTCCAGACTCTCGTGATATTTCCGTTTCTGTTCCAGAGACCTCACGGGTCCAAGAGATGAACCCCGAGAAGGTGGTCGTTGGACTTCACGGAAGCCGAGCTCAGAGACCTCTACGGGCGCTACGCCCCGGTCCTCCTGCATCGTTGCCGCAGCATCCTCAAGAACGAGGAAGCGGCGCAGGACGCCGTCCAGGAGACCTTCGCGCGCGTCATCCGAAATGCCGACACCTTCCGGGCCCAGTCGTCTCCCCTCACCTGGATGTACCGGATCTCCACGAACTACTGCCTCAACCAGATTCGCAACCACGGCACCCGGCAGGGCAAGCTCACCGCCAACCGCGAGGACATCGTGGGCGATGGGTTCGTTCAGCCGGACTCCGACGACCGCCAGGATCACGAACGCATCCTGTCGCTCCTGTCCGAGGCCGACGAGCAGACCCGTCAGTGCGTGGTGCACACGTTCTTCGACGACTGCACGCGCGAAGAGGTCGCGGATCTCGTGGGGATCTCGGTGCCCACTGTGCGGAAGCGCATCAACACCTTCCTCGACCGTGCACGCCGGACCTTCGGTGTGGCGGCGGTCGCGAGCGCCGTGCTCATCGGCGCGATGATCTCCTGGAGCACGCCATGACCCCCAGAGCCCTCGCGACTCCGAACGACGGCCAGCGCCCGAGCCACCTGCAGCTCGACCGATACGCCACCGGCGAGCTCACCCCCGCCGAGGCCGCCGAGGTCGAGCGTGCGCTCGAGCACGACGCCGAAGCGCGTGCCCACCTCGAAGCCGTGCAGGGCGCGGCCGACTCCGTCGCTCCGTTCGATCTGGGCGCGCTCACGGCCCGTGCCGCCAGCCTCGACGACGGAGCGCACGTCACGCCGGCGCCCGCGAACGACAACCGTGGATTCCTCGCTCTGGGCGGGCTCCTGCTGATGGCCGCGGTCGCGCTGCTCGTCGCCTGGCCCCTCCTCTCCGGCCAGCCCACCTCGGGTGCGGTCGACCCGACGTATGTGGGCGTGCGCGGTGGAGGCGCGCTCGAGGTGTACCACCTGCAGGCGTCGGGGCTCGCGCGCTACGACAAGCGCGCGCTCGGCGAAGGCGATGTCGTGGGCTTCAAGGTCGATCCGGCGTCGCATGGCGGGGTCGTGCTGCTCTCCGTCGACGGGAGCGGGCAGATCTCGGTGCACTGGCCCGCCTCCGGCGATGCCCCCGAGCCCGTCAGCGGCTCCGGGATGGTCGCGCTGCCCGGCAGCGTGATCCTCGACGGAGCGCCCGGTCCGGAGCTCTTCGTGGCCGTGTTCGACACGTCCGTGGCGGAGGCCCGGGCGAGTGCGGAGCGCGCGTGGCAGGCTGGGGGTGCCGTCGGTGTCCGCGACTGGGCGAACGCACAGTCGGGCGTCGACCTCGCCGAGGTCAACCGGAAGTGAGGCTCTCCCCCTCCCATCGCGCACGCCCGGGTCGAGCCGGTCGCCGCCACCTCCGCGCGCTCGTCGCCGTGATGGTGGCGTTCGCGTCGCTGTTCGCCGCGCTCCCGGCGTTCGCGGGCGAGCTGCGGGTGGGGGTGTTCGTCGGGAACAACGCCGGGCGACCGTCCGAGCAGGAGCTGATCTTCGCGGCGGCCGATGCGCGCAAGATGCGCGACCTGTTCGAGCAGTTCGGAGGCGTGCAGGACGTCGTGCTGCTCGAGAACGAGCCCCGCCGCGCGGTCGTCGGAGCTCTGCAGGGGCTCCACAAGCGCATCGTCGACGCCCGGAACCAGGGCGACCACACCACCCTGTTCTTCTACTACTCGGGGCACGGCGACAAAGACGCCCTGCACCTCGGCAGCACCGATCTCACGCACGTGGAGCTGCGGTCGCTGCTCGACGACAGCGGCGCCGACGTGCGGATCGCGATGCTCGACGCCTGCCAGTCCGGTGGTGTCATCCGCGCCAAGGGCGGCACGCGCGGGCCGAGCTTCGACTTCGCGGTCGACGTGGTGTCGGCGAAGGGAACCGCGTTCCTCACGAGCTCCGCCGCGAGCGAGCTGTCGCAGGAGAGCGCGGAGGTCGGGGGCGGGTTCTTCACGCACTACCTGCACTCCGCCCTGCTCGGGGCCGGCGACGCGAACCGCGACGGCGAGGTCACGCTGCCCGAGGCGTACCAGTACGTGTACGGCAGCACGGTGTTCGGAACGCGCGACGCCCAGCGCGCGCAGACGCCCGAGTTCGACTTCGACCTCACGGGCGCGGGCAGCATCGCGATGACCACCCTCGAGGAGGCCACGTCGAAGCTCTCGTTCCTCGGAGACCTGTCGGGCACGTACTCCGTGTGGGACGAGTCGCGGAAGCGGTACGTCGCGGAGGTCGACGGGAGCGGCCCCCTCCACCTGGCCGTGCGGCCGGGCAACTACTTCGTGCACAAGCGCATGCCGGGCTGGGTCGACGAGGCCGAGTACCAGGTGCGGCGCGGCGAGACCCGCACGGTGGTCCAGGAGGACTTCGTCAGCGTGGCCTACGAGCAGACCGCCGCCCGTGGGGATCTCGACCGCGTCGTGCGCCGCGCGAAGCTGCCCGACCTGTCGCTCCGCATGAAGCTCGGAGGCCGCACCTTCGGGCAGGGAACCGTGGTGGGGTCGCAATACATCCCGGAGCACGGGCTCATCGGGGTCGAGGCCCGCTTCCAGAACGGCACGAGCGGCACGTTCTGGTCGCTCGACTTCGAGACCGGCGGAGGTCCCGGAACGCTCCAGTTCGCGGAGCGGGGCGGCATCCCCGTCATCGTGCAGGCCTACTCCGGTGCCGCCACCTTCGGGTTCTCGTCGAAGCCGGCCCTGTTCCGCTTCGGAATGGGCGGCCGCGCCCAGATCATCGGGTTCACCCGCACCTTCGTCGACGGAACCGCCGAGCCGCAGGGGTCCATCTCACTCGCTCCCGGGATCCAGGGCTGGGCCGGCATCCACCCGGGCCGCGCCGTGTTCGAGCTCCAGCACAACACGCACATCATGGCCACGTCCTTCACCGACGAGACGCCCCACCCCGTCTACATGGAGCTGTTCTTCACCGGCGGGTACCGGTTCTGATGTGGTTCCTGGCGCTCGCGGGCTGCGCGAACCCCATCTCGAACGAGCTGTTCAACGCCGACGAGGAGTTCCTCTCGGTCCTGCCGAGCCAGCAGCGCATCGGGTTCGTGGGTCCGTTCGCGAACATCACGCTCCAGCCAGAAGACGACCCCGTCCTCGTCGAGGCCTTCGACATCGCCGAGGATCTCGACGCCCTGCTCACCCTGGTCACCACCGTCGCCGACGTGCTCCGGTCCACTGAGCCGAGCGAGCGCAGCGACACCCACCGCACCTGGTCCCCCCGGTCCATGGCCACACCCGAGGGGGCTCCGGCCGACCTGTGGTGGATCCGCGCCACCATCGCCCGCTCCGCCCGCGGCGCGGACTTCACGTGGTCCATCGACGGGGCCACCAGCGCCGACGGCCCCTGGACGGTGCTCGGGTCCGGCCGACACGACCCGGACGGCCTCGGCACGCTCCACTGGGACTACGCCGCAGCCGGCGAGCTCCTCGCGGTCGACCTGCCCGCCGAGATGGACGTCGACTACGACGAGACCGCCGCGGATCGCGACGTGCAGATCTCCATCCAGCCCGCCGACATCGCGCTGCCCATGCAGTTCGCGTTCGCCGGCCGCTCGGTGTTCGGCTGGACCGGCGACTTCGCGCTCACCGAAGACGGCGCGACCTGGCCCGGTGCAGCGCGCGTCCTCCTGCTCGACGACCACTCGGGCCGCGGCGAAGGTGTGCTCCAGCGCCCCGACGGCGAAGTGGCGTTCGCCACGTGCTGGAACGCCACGGGGCTCCAGGTGTGGTCGGAGGGCGGAGCCGACATCCCCGTCGTGGGGGTTCCGGCCGACTGCCCGGTGCCCGACCTGTTCGACCTGTCGGAGTGACTCAGGACCCGTGCGAGCCCCCGGGACTCCGGCGGACCCGAAGAGTGCCTGCTACCAGGCGACCGGGTTCGTGGTGGCGCCCCACCAGCTCACGTTGGCGTCGTTCGACAGCACCTGCGTGGTGACGAAGCCGCTGCCCGTGGCACTGTCGGGGAGCACCGAGACCGTCTCGCCGTTGCGGGAGAACCCGAACAGCTGGTCGTCGGCGTAGCCGAGCCCGAACAGCTTCCCGACCGGGATGGTGCCGAGGTACTCGATCTGCCAGGAGTTGGGGTCGATGCGGACGAGACCGTCGCGGTCGTCTTCCTCGTACACCGTCCAGTACAGGAACCCGTCGGGGAGGCCCACGAGATCGCCGCTCGTCTGGAACGGGGTGTTGAAGACCACCGGCGTGGACGCGCAGTTCGTGAGGTCGACGCGCTTGATCACGCTGTCGCCGGCCGCGAGCAGCGTGCCGTCGGGCGTGAACGCGAGGCCCATCATCTCGACATCGGTGTCGCAGATCTTCACCACGTCGGCCGTGGACGGGTCGATCTGGTAGAGCGCGTCGAACGTGCCGCCGAACACCTGCCCCTCGTGATCGATGGCGATGTCGGTCATCTGGGAGACCTCGGAGCCCGACGCCGTGCGGAACGTGCCGATCAGCTGGCGGGCGCCCGTGAGCGGGTCGACCTCGAACAGCTGGTTCGTGGTGTTCGCGTACACCGGAGCGTCTGCGACGGGGACCTCGGGCACGTCGGTGTCTTCGACGACCGGGGGCGTGGGCGGCACGAGGGACGGACCCTCGGGCGGCTTCTGGAAGCCGTACTCCTGACAGCCCACCGCGACGACCAGGACCAGGGGGAGAAGGGTGCGCATCCAGAACCTCGCATAGACCCCTCGCCAGTAGCACAGCGCCCCCCGCACAGCAAGCCGCTGAAATATCGGCTGCGGCACGGGGGTTCTCGTGTACACCCCATCTGGAGGGGCCTCGCGCGCGAGCCATCCGGATGCCATCCCGTCGCCGCCTCCCTGGACTACACTGTCGCCATGGCACTGCTGCTCGCACTCGTGTTCGAAAGCGCCGCTCTGGCCGGCCCCTCGCCTGCCGAAGCGGAGGTCCTGCGTCTCACCGAGGAGATCGCGAGGCTCAGCCAGAAGACCGCCTGGCCCGGTGTCGAGCGGAAGTACGAGGCGCTCCTCGAGATCAAGAAGGTGCGGATCAGCGCCGAGACCCACCTCCACGCCGCACATGCCGCTCAGGCCCGCGGAGACATCGCCACGGCGAACATCCGCGCGAACCGGGCCCTCACGGCGGCCGAGTCCGACCCCGCGAGCGTGCAGAAGGCGTCCGAGTGGCTCGCCGACTTCCTCGTCAACTACGGCGAAGCCAGCCTCGAGCTGTCGGTGGCGTTCAAGGGCGAGCCCACGATCGAGTCGCGCGATCCGGTATTCTCCCCCAAGGTGCGCACCATCCTCGCGTTCGCGAGCTCCGAGCTCTCCGCGAACCGGGTGTTCCAGGGCTACCTGCCCATCGGCCGGTACAAGGTGGGCGACGAGGTGTTCGACATCGACGGAGGGCCGGCCCGGAAGGTGTTCGTGAAGCCCGTGAAGGGCGGCACCGACGAAGCGGTCCCCGAGCCCACCCCCGAGCCCCGGGGCGAGCGCACTGTCGTGCTGGCCGTGCGTGGCGGAGGCTGGAGCGCCGTCACCTGGGGGAGCCTGTCCACGCAGGTCCGGGATGCCCTCTACAGCGCCGACGGGGTCCTGTCGGTCGACGTGCTCGCTCCGAACGACCCCTGGATCGTGGCCACCCCCGACGTCGAGAAGATGTCGGAGCGTGGGCTCACGATGGTGGGCGTGGCCGAGCAGGTGAAGCAGGCGCTTCCGGAAGCCCAGGTCGTGTACACCACCACCCAGCTCGCCGTCGCGCCGGGCTTCGCGCCGCCCACCCTCGCTTCCGTGGCCGTGCTGGAAGAGGGCGAGGTGGTCGTGAAGCTCGAAGACGTCGCGTCGATCGCCCCCTCCACGCCCGATCTGCCCGTGCCCGCCGACACCGGAGCGGTGCCGCGGTACTCGATCCAGGTGCGCACGAAGGGGTCGGTCGACGAGCTTCTCCTGGCGGCCGGGCGCGTGGAGGGCGCCGAGTCGCTGGGGCTCAAGCCGGAGGAGCCTCCATCGCGCTGAGCTGCTTGCGGAGCTGCACGACGCGCGTGGCGTGGGTGCGTGCGGCTTCGTCTCCCAGCGCCGCTTCGGCGTCCATGTGCCACTTCTCGAACGCGAGGTCGACCAGGGTGTCGCACCGCTTGCGGAAGTGCCACCAGTCGCCCAGCCGGAACGACAGCAGCAGCCGCAGGGACTTCAGCGTGCGCCGGCGCGCCGGCACGATGGCGTCGATCTCGCCGGGATGGATGACCGGGAACGTCTCGCTCGCGAGGTAGCGCCGGATGAGGCGGTTCTCGTGCCACAGCGCCAGGGTGCTCACGAGGATCATCAGGAGCACGAACGGCAGCTGGATGACGGCCACGGCCATGGGCAGGCCGAGGAACAGGTTCGTGATGCCGTCGTCGGTCAGGAAGAACTGGGTGAACGTGTTCCACGAGAAGTGCACGAACATCGCCAGCGCGACGCCCGCAGGCGGGATGACCCACCGGAACGCGCCCGAGCGCGACACGCGGAACATGCCGAACGCTGCGCCGCTGATGGCCGTAAAGCACGCGTGGCTCCCGGGCGAGGTGATCACGCCACGCACGCACACGAGGCCCATGGCGCCCGCCAGGTTGCCGGTGTTCACGTAGTACAGGAAGTTCTCGAACACCGCGAAGCCGAGTCCGACGAGCGCGCCGTAGACCACGCCGTCCAGGACGTTGTCGAGGTGGTGACGGAACAGCAGGTACAGCGCGACCAGTGCCGTGGCCTTCGACAGCTCCTCGAACAGCGGCGCCGAGAAGCTCGCCGTGAGCTGGGCCGCGCTCGCGGCATCCGCGCCGAGCCCTCCCATCACGGCCTCGAACGACACGTTGCAGATGAGCGAGATCATGGTCGCGATCACGGCGCCCCACAGGAACGCCGAGGCGAGGAGCAGCGGAGGCTCCCGCTCGTGCCGGTCGATCCACAGGATGGCCAGCCCGTACGGAACGGCGAGCCCCACCGCAGCGACGGCGCTGAACGTGGTGAGCACGGGATCGGCGAGGAAGGACAGAGACGAGATGAGCCCCGCGCAGATCACGGTCCAGATCACCGTGACGAACACGAGCAACCCGCATGAAACCGCGACCATCTGCCGGCCGCTGTTGTCGGGCGGGGGCAGCATGTCGAGCATCTCGGTGCGGCGTGTGTCGGACATCGCGTGAGCCTACGGCATCGAAGATCCGCGCGCCATGCTGTATGACTCGGACATGGCGGAAGACGCCCCACACGTCGGCACCATCCTCGCCGAGCGCTACCGGATCTCCCGCCTGGTCGAGGAGAGTACGCTCGGGCAGCGGTTCGTCGCGCGCGATCGCGAGACGCGAAAGCAGGTGGCGGTGCTCATGGTGCCGCCGCACCTGATGGCCGCTCACGGCGCACACTTCGTCGAGGTGGGCGAAGCGGCGCGCAGCGTGAAGGGCCCGGGCATGGTGCACGTGCTCGCCACCGGCCTCGTCGACGGGCACGGCTTCCGCGTCACCGACTGGGAGCGCAGCATGACGCTCTCCGAAGCGCTCGAGGAGGCCACCCTCCTGTCCAGCACGGTGTCCTGGCTGGCCGATGTCGCGCGCACGCTCGACGAGGCCCACGGGCTCGGGCTCGTGCACGCGGGCGTGTCGCCGCACTCGATCCGGGTGGCCCGGCGGAACGAGCCTCCTGGCCTCGCGCTCCTCGACGACTGGGGCCTGATGCGCCTGTTCGAGGGCACGGATCCCATGTCCTCCACCGGCCTGCTGTACACCGACGGAGCGGCGTGGCTCGCTCCCGAGTACCTCCAGGGTCGGCCGTCGGACGCGAAGAGCGATCTGTACGCCCTCGGCTGTGTGCTGTTCCGGTGCCTGACGGGGCATCCGCCGTTCACCGGCCCGTCGATGAAGGTGATGGCCGCCCACGTCGGGGAGCCCGTGCCGCCGCCCTCTCACCACGTCTCGGGCATCCCCCACTGGCTCGACGACATCACGATCGCGCTCCTCGCGAAAGACCCAGCAGATCGCCCGACCGCTGCGGAGGTGGCCGTCCGGCTCGGGGAGGGAGCGGCGCTCCTGGTCGATGGGGCCGCCCATCCGGTGCGCGTCACGGCCAATGCCGCTCCCGAGCGCCTCCCGAACGTGGAGATCCGCGGCGCCCGCGCGCTGAAGCTGCCCGACGTGGTCGATCGGCCGCGCCGCATCTCCGCCCCTCCGGCTGGCCGACTGCCGCCGATGTGGTTCTTCGTGGCGCTCGCCCTCATCGGGATCGGGTCGTTCGCCCTGTCCTTCCTCCTCTGCCTCGGCCGCTGATCATGCTGTTCGCCCTCGTCCTCGCCTGCTCCTCCCCTGCCCCCGAGCCCGCCCCGCCCGAGCCCCCCTCCCTCGACGAGTCCCTCGCCGAGCTGCGCCGCACCGTGGGCCGTGCCGGCCGTGACGACGCCCTGGCCTGCGCCGCGGTGGAGCTCGCGAACCAGATCGCCCCCACGATCGACGCCGCCGTCACGTCCGGCGAGCTGGACTGGGAGGCCGCCCGAACGTCCGCACCGGGCCTCGTGAAGCTCGGGGACCACATCGTCGTGGACTACAAGGAGCTGTCGCTCGCGGTCGGTCCCGGGGCGGCGAGCACGGCGCTCGTGACGGTCGGTGGGGCCCACCAGTCCGGCTGCGTCGACCCCGTTCGGCTCGACCGCTGGATGCAGCGCGGGCCGACCGTGAATGCCGCCCCGGCGTGCATGGTGCCGATCCTGAAGCGCGAGCTCGCGCGCGAGATCGACGCCCTGGTCGGGCGATGCCTGTGCACGCTCCCCGAAACCGACCCCACACCGGCCCTGGCCGAGCGGCTCGATCGACTCGAGCTCACGGAGACGGCGTCGCGGGTACGGGCGTGGCCGAGCGCGTGGGCGCCCTGCGAGACCCCTACGGAACCGACGGCACCGTAGGCGTTCCGTCGCGCACGGCGCTCGCGAGGAACTCCCGGACCTGCACCTTCGTGCGCGCATCGTCGAACAGCAAGCGGTGCGGATCCGCGCCATCGTTGAGCACCGTGACCGCCGTGGCGGGACCGACGTTGGACGACACGGGCGGCGACACCTCGTCGATCGCGCTCAGCGGGAGCAGGCCGCTCTGCACGACCTGCTGCGTGTAGAGACCGCGTGCGAGGGCGTACTGGGAGTCTTCGGGCATCCACGGGTCGTCGCGCGTGAGCACCTGCAGCACGTGCTTGTCGGCGGAGGTGGCGTCGAGGTGCACGTACCGGGCCTGGTTCAGGGGGTCGGTGCGGTCGACGATGCCCTGGGCCATCGAGAGCACGGGCTGGAAGCGGTCGATCTCGGGATCTCCGAGGGCAGCCGCGACGTAGGACCGGAGCTGGACCGGCGCCTGGGTGTCGGAGATCTGGGAGGTCCAGAACGCGCCCGCAGCCGCGAACACGCCCGCCTGGACGGCGTCTTCACGGGCCAGCACCAGCGGACCCGCGCTCGCGCCGATGCCGTGACCCACGAAGTACACCCGGGTGAGGTCGAGCGGGATGTCTTCGCCCGTGGGCGACGCGACGGCCGACCAGTCGACCGCTTCGAGGAACCGCACCACCTGGAACCAGTCGACGGCGGACTGCGTGATGTTGTCGCGGGCCGCGAGCGGGTTGAGCGGGCTCGTGTACAGCACCGTGGGCTCGAAGGCCGCGGGGTCGGCCGCGACCCAGGCCGGATCGAGGGTTCCGCGGCGCCCGTTGGTCATCCAGGTGTCGATCGACACCACCACGAAGCCCACGTTCGTGCCGTCGCCCAGCACCACGTTCGTGAGCTCGGAGGCCAGGCCGTCTTCGATGAACGAGCGGTAGTTCCCCGCGTGGTCGTGCGCGAAGAGCACCACGGGCCAGCCGTCGACCGGCGGCGTGCCGCGCGGCACCGTGGCCGCGAACGTGACGTCGACGTTCGCACGGAGCACGGGCTGCCCGGTGGCCCAGTCGGCCGCGCCGCCGTCGTCGATGGTCTTGAACGGCGCCGAGCCCTGCTGCACATGCGGAATCGCGAGCGTTCCCTGGATCTCGTGGAACTCGGTGCTCTCGGTGAAGCAGCCGCGCGTGGGGTCGAGGGGGTCGGCGTGCGGACCGGGCAGCCCCGCACACTCCACCACGGCCGCGCTCGTGGGAGCGGACGAGCCGCGGACGACGTCGCGGATCCGGGTGGCCGAAGCCGCCGGGTCCATCACGGTGAACACGGCCGCGCCCGCGATCGAGCTCCCCTGGGTGCCCGACGAGGCGAGCCAGTCGCGGAAGGGCTGGTAGTCCGTCCAGGCCGCCATCAGCGCGGTATCGGCCGGTGGACCTCCCAACATCGCCGCGAAGTCGGGGTCTTGCACGGGGAGCTCCTGGCTCGGCCCGAGCAGCGTGGTTCCGATGACCGCCGCGTACGTGTGGCCCGGCAGGAACGGACGACCGATCGACGGGTAGAGCGCGATCCACGGATCGCACAGGTACGGGCGGCCGTTCGCGATCTTCCAGCCCGTCGGGTGGCGCACGCCGTACTGCGGGGTTCCTTCGGTGATGTCGACCAGCGCGACGCTCGATGCCCCCTCACCCGGCAGACCGACCAGCACGGTGTCGAACGTCGGATAGTCGGACGTGCGCAGGAACACGGCCTGGTTCGGGCCGAAGCCCGGGAATGCCGTGCCGTACGCGCCCGCGATGGCCGCGCTCACATCGCTCGAGTCGACCAGGGTGAGCGACGACGACGGGAATCCGTCGAGGTCGGCCGACGTGCCCGTGACGCGCACATCGTTCGGGAACGGCAGCCGGAAGAAGTCCTCACTCCCGAGTGGCCCGCGCGGCACCTCGAAGTGCACGCGCCACGGCGGGTCGGACTCGGTGCAGGAAGCGCCGTCCCACCGGGGGATCTCGAAGCCCGTGCACGTGTCGGCGTAGCACGACAGCGGCGACTGGCAGTCGGACGTCGACGCGCACGTGCCGTCTCGACCGGTGGTTCCGGGGCCTCCGGGGCTCGTGCACGTCTGCGCGTTGTCGCACACGAGGCCGGCTTCGCACTCCACCGTTCCGAAGCACTCCTCCCCGAACGCCGTCGTGCCGTACGACCCCGCGTTCGCACACACGAGCGCGCTCGAGCACACCAGCTCGCCCGCGCAGCCCGCGTTGTCCGCGCACGGACCCCCGAGACCGCTCGGCTCCGTGGGGCTCCCCGTGTCGGTGTCGGTGTCGGTGACGACGGTGCCGTCTTTCTTGCATCCGGAGAGTGCGAGCCACAGAACGAGCGCGGGCATGAGGTCCTCCACCCCGACAATACCCGTTGCGCGGGCCTCAGGGGGCCTCGTACACCACCTGGGCCACCATCTCCTCGAGGGCTTCGCGCAGATCCGAAGCGATGCGCTCCTGCTCGTTCGTGGGGTCGGCGAGCAGGTCGACCGCCTCCGCCGGATCGGCCGCGAGGTCGAACAGCCTCGGCTGCTGCATCCACAGCTGCATGAGCTTGAATCGCTCGTTGCGCACGAGCCAGGCCGTGGGCGGGCTCGGAGGCTCGCCGTTCGCGAAGCGCTCGGTGAACACGAACCTCCGCTGCATGTGGCCCTGGTTCGGCTCCCGAAGCTCGCCGAGCAGCGAGAACCCGTCGAGGCGGGGCTGATCGGGGCTCGTGAGGTCGACGGCCGCGAGGTTCGCGATGGTCGGGTACAGGTCGACCGTGTGCGTGAGCGCCGACGAGACGGTGCCCGGCCGCACCTCCGGACCACTGATGATGAGAGGCACGTGCACGCCTCCCTCCCACATCGAGCCCTTCTGGCGCGCGGGATCCCCGGCCGGGTTCGTGGTGCCGTTGTCGGACGCGAGGATGATCGTGGTGCGCTCCCGTACGGCGGGGTCGAGGCTGTCGAGCACGCGCCCCAGCTCGGTGTCGAGCGCTTCGATCATCGCGACGTACAGGGCCTCGGAGCGATCGACCCCCGCTTCGGGCGGCGGCAGCGGCGTGTTCAGCAGCTCCTCCGGCGGCGCGTGCAGCGGGAAGTGCGCGGAGTTGAACGCGAGGTGCACGAACCACGGCTCCGGCAGGTCTTCCAGCACCTCGATCGCGTCGTCGGCCACCCGCGTCGTGAGGTAGCCATCGGCGAAGCCCACCTCACCGTCCTCGAACTGCTCCCACTCGAAGTAGCCGAGGGGGTGGTCGGCGCCGAGCATCGACACCGCGGGGTTGAACAGCGTGCCCGAGGCGAGTGGGAATCCCTGCAGGTTGGGGTGGCTCGCAGCGCCCTCGCCGTGCCCCGACACGTGCCACTTGCCCACGTGGGCCGTCGCCCACACGTCCGGAGCGGCCTCGAGCATCTCGGGGATGGTGCGCTCGCGCAGCGGCAGCTCGGGGTCGTCGCGCTCGATCCACAGCGCGTCGCCGATGCCGTACCGCCGCCCGTGTCGACCGGTGAGCAGCTCGGCCCGCGTGGGGGAGCACATCGGCGCCGCATAGGCGTTCGTGAACACCATGCCCTTCGTCGCGAGGCTGTCGATCGTGGGGGTGACCGGGAGCGCCGGACCGTACACCGCGAGGTCTTCGGTGCCGATGTCGTCGATCAGCACGACCAGGACGTTGCCGGGATCGCTCGGAGGCGCGTCGATGCTGGGTGGGACGCCATCGGGAACGGGCTCGGGTGTGGCTACGCACCCCGCAAGCGCCCACGCACACGCCAACGCCCGAATGCCGATGGATTGCATCGCCCTGCCCCCTGGGTGCGAGGAATACCCGATCTCAGGGTCGGGCGTCGCGACCGTTCGCGAGATCCAACGGGGGGATCCGCCGACGGGACCATGCCCGCGCGGCCCCGGCGAGGAAGGACGGACCGGCGGGTTCGGCGGCTTCGGCTGCAGGCCGGCGGACTCCCGTGGCGCAGCCGCGCGGGTCCTCGAACGTGAACGGCGCGGCGGACAGCGTCATGCGCCCCAGCGTGAACTCGAACAGCTCGAGGGGCCCTGCGTCCCGCCCCGCGACGGCGATGTAGTAGGTGGACCCGGGGACCAGCGGGGGCGTCGACGTGGCATCGAACGCCAGTCGGGCCGTCCCCTCTCCGTCCACCAGCCAGTCCCACTCGTCGGCGCGGGCGAGACCGAGACCGAACGCCGCGAGCTCGGTGGGGATCATGCGGACCGGCTCGTCGCGTCGGAGGTACAGAGACCACGCGAGCCCTTCGTCGGCGGAGAACGCCGTGACGTCGACGATGAGGCGGTCGGCGTCGGCAGGCACGTCGATCGCGAGCTGTGCGCCTCCCGGGATCCGGAAGAAGTCGCCCTCGAGGCCCGCGGACAGGACGAACGCGTCGACGGGCTCATCGGGCGCGAGCGGGATGATCCGGCCACAGTCGGGCATGCCGGACGCCACGACGAGGTCGGCGATCCGCCCGTGTACGTCGGCGTCGATCACCCCTGCGGCCTCGAGATCGGCAGCGCTGTCGAGCAGCGACTGGCCCGCCTTGCGCCAGCTGATGTCGGGCCCCCACGACGCAACGGCGCCGAACACGACATCCGAAGCGACCTCCCAGCCCACGGCATCGATCAGGTTCCAGCCGAGAGAGGCGAACATCTCTCCGTCGCGATGGACCTCGCCGAGCAGCCCCTGCGGGCAGGTGCGATCGTCTTCGAGCGCGCGGATCGGCCCGTCGGAGAAGGCCCGGCCCGTGTACTCACCCAGGTCGGGGTCGAGCGTGAGCAGCATGCTGAACACGTCGGCCGCGCCTTCGTTCAGCGAGCCCCCGGTCCACAGCAGCCCGACGTCGTCGGCGCCGAGCGACGGGATGTTCGCGATGCGCCCGACCACCCAGTGCCCGAACTCGTGGTAGACGACATCCCCGTCGTACGCGAACTGCACGTCCTCCGTGAAGCCGAACGACAGGTCGCCCACACCGTCTCCGTCGAAGTCGCCGTAGAAGGCGTTCGCGAGTGGGAAGTTCGCGATGGTGCGGATCGGCGCGGGCGGGCGCAGCCCGTAGCGCTCGTCGAAGAAGGCCGCGACGCGACTCACGTGGTGGTAGAGGTTCACCTCGGCGAACGGGTCGACCGGCACGCCCGGATGAGGCGTCGATACGAACTGCCCATCGACCGCGAGCGCATACCGCGTGACGGCCTCGCATCGATTGGTCGCGAACAGCTGGTCGCTGATCTCCCACTCCGCGCAGCTGTACGCGTCGGAGTACGTGCCGCGGAGCTCGACGGAGCTGGTGAGGTGCTCGAGCGGAAGGGTCTCGGGCGGACCGTGGAATGGCGACACCGGGAACACACGCCCGTCGACGGTGGCGCTCGTCGTGTCGGTGAGCAGGACGGCGCCGGTGGTGGCGTCGACCCAGCTCTCCCAGGTGGCCGGGGGATCGGCCGTCGAGAACGCGATGTGCCAGGTATGCCGCAGCTCCGCAGGACTCGCGGGGTCGGTGCCCTCGGGAAGGGCCAGCCAGCGCTCCTCTGCGCGCGGGGACCACAGCTCCCCTGCCCCGAGGCCGGACCGGAGGGGCTCGAGGGCTGCAATCGCCTCGTCTGGACCGAGCGTTCCGCGAGCCGGAGCCGCGAAGCGGACGGGCGGACCGGTGACCCGGCGGAGCGCGCCGGACGGGTCGAGGGCGACGACCGAGGATGCGCGATCGACGACCAGGCCGTCGACGACAGGGGTGACGCGGACCCGGGCTCCGGCGGGCCACCGGACGACGTCGGTGTGTACCTCGACCGGGGCGTCGGACCGGCCCAGCCGCGCGTGGCGCCAGGCGACCTCCGCGAGCCGGTGGAGCTCCGCATCGGGGGGGCCGGCGGGTGCGGACGGAGCGGCGAGTGCGGCGGTGAGCAGAGCGAGCATGCGGTGATGTATCCGGATACCCCCCGCCCATGTCGTGGACTCCCGATTCCTGGCGCGGCCTGCCCATCGAGCAGCAGCCCGACTACCCCGACCCCGCCGCGGTGGAGCGCGCGCTGGAGCACGTGCGTGCCCTGCCTCCTTTGGTGGCGCCGAGCGAGGTCGACGCGCTGAAGGCCTCGCTCGCGAAGGCCGCCCGCGGCGAGGCGTTCCTGCTGCAGGGCGGCGATTGTGCGGAGCGCTTCGAAGACTGCGCGCGCGAGCCGATCGAGCGGAAGCTGAAGATCCTGCTGCAGATGAGCCTGGTGCTCACCTGGGGGGCCCGCATCCCGATCATCCGGCTCGGGCGCATCGCCGGGCAGTACGCGAAGCCGCGCTCGAAGCCGACCGAGGTGATCGACGGCGTCGAGGTGCCGTCGTACCGCGGCGACCACGTGAACAGCCTCGACCCCGCGCACCGCACACCCGATCCCGAGCGCCTGGTGGCGGCGACGTACCGGTCCGCCGCGACGCTCAACTACATCCGCGCCCTGCTGGACGGGGGTTTCGCAGACCTCCACCACCCCCGACGCTGGGATCTCGGCTCGTTCGCCCGCTCGGAGCGCGTGCAGGAGTACGAGTCGATCGTCGAGCGCATGGTGGACGCGCTGGACTTCGTCGACGCCACGGGCGTCCAGGGCGGCGAGGCGTTCCGCAACGTCGATCTGTTCACGAGCCACGAAGGCCTGCTGCTGGCCTCCGAGGAAGCGCACACGCTGAGGGTCGGCGACCGCTGGTACAACCTCGGCGCCCACTTCCTGTGGATCGGGAACCGCACCCGTCAGCTCGATCACGCCCACGTGGAGTACTTCCGCGGGATCGCGAACCCGATCGGGGTGAAGGTGGGTCCGGGGCTCGCGCCCGACGCCCTCCTGGCGCTGCTCGACCGCCTGGATCCGGAGAACGAGCCGGGCCGCATCACGCTGATCTCCCGCTTCGGCGCCCCCCACATCGCCGCCGGGCTTCCGCCGCTCGTCGAAGCGGTGAAGCGCGCGGGCCGCACGGTGGTGTGGTCGTGCGACCCGATGCACGGGAACACCGTGTCCACGGCCTCCGGTCTGAAGACCCGCCCGATGGAGCACGTGCTCGACGAGCTCCGCCAGGCGCTCGACCTGCACGAGGCCCACGGCCATCGGCTCGGTGGCGTGCACTTCGAGCTGACCGGCGAAGACGTGACGGAGTGCACGGGCGGGCCCCAGGGGATCGGCGAAGCGGATCTGTCCCGGGCCTACGAGACGAACTGCGATCCGCGGCTGAACTACGCGCAGAGCCTGGAGCTGGCGTTCCTGCTGGCCCGCCGCTTCAGTCGATAGGGGCGGGACGCGAAGGGCGAGACGCGAGACGCGAAGGGCGGGACGCGAAGGGCGAGACGCGAGACGCGAGACGCGAGACGCGAGACGCGAGACGCGAGACGCGAACCGCCAACCGCGAACCGCGAACCGCGAACCGCGAACCGCGAACCGCGAACCGCGAGACGCGAGACGCGAGACGCGAGACGCGAGACGCGAGACGCGAGACGCGAGACGCGAACCGCGAACCGCGAACCGCGAACCGCGAACCGCGAACCGCGAACCGCGAGACGCCATCGCGTCTCGAGAAGCGCGAATCGCAAATCGCGAATCGCGAATCGCGAATCGCGAATCGCGGCTCGCGAATCGCCATCGCGGCTCGCGAATCGCCATCGCATCTCGCGAATCGCCATCGCGTCTCGCGAATCGCCGTCGCGGGTCGGGGGCGCTCCGTCCTCCAACGGACTCCGAGCCAGGAATGCGGCCCCCGCGTTCCGCGTGATGGGGCCGATTCCCGGCTCTGCGTCCGTTGGAGGACACGCGCCATGCACGAGTTCGCGTTCGAGAATCTGGATGTCTACAAGCTCTCCGTCGCCGTCGCGCGCTGGATGCGCGCCACCCATTGGCCCGCCGACGCCCATCACCTGCGGGGCGAAGCCATCCGAGCGGCCGACTCCGTCGTGCTCAACATCGCGGAGGGCATGTCACGCGGCGGGAAGTCGGGCATGAACCACTTCCGCATCGCGAAGGGCTCCGCTGGCGAAGCGTTCGCGGCGCTGCACGTGGCCGACTTCGCGGGCTGCGCCGAGCGGTGTGCCGACCTCAGGCGCATCGGCGCCATGCTCACGCGCCTCCGGGTGCGATGAGCGGTCAGACGGCCGCGGCCACACCGTCCGCAGCCCAGTGCGCGAGGCCGTAGATGGTCTCGGAGGGATTCACCCCCAGAGCTGTGGGGAGCACGGATCCGTCGACCACGAACACGTTGTCGACCCCGCGGAACCGGAGGCCCGGGTCGACCGGATGGTGGGCGGGGTCGGCGCCCATCGAGAGCCCGCCCATCTGGTGCGCGGTGAAGATGCCGTGCTGGTGCGTTCCGTACGTGGCCTTCTCGAGAAGGGCGAGGTCTTCCACCGTTCGGAGCGCCACCGTGGATGGGTGGGTGGTGAACGCCACCTTCGCGCCCGCCGCCAGGTGCACGCGGGCCGCCGCGACGTGGGCGTCCTTCATCGCGGCCTGCAGGCGCGGGCCCACGGGGTACGACACCGACGGGCGGTCGCCCTTCAGGGTCACCGTGCCCCCCTCGTCGCCCGCCAGCAGCCCGTCGACGTGGAGCGCGATCACCACCGAGAGGTGCGGCAGGCGCTGCATCTGCGCGTCGAGCGTCTCGCCGAACACCCATCCGGCGGAGGCCGCCAGCATCGGCTGGAGCGGCGCGGCCTCCAGGAAGAACCCGTACTGGTCGGGCCCGCGGTCGACGAACTCGTGCGAGCTCACGCTCTGCGGCGCCCCGTAGAAGGGCTGGATCCGCTCCTCGTACTCGGCCAGCACCGCCACGACGGGGTGGATGAAGGTGCGCCGGCCCACTCGCCCACCGCCGTCCAGCCCGCTGCGCAGGAAGAGCGCGGGCCCGTTGATCGCTCCGCAGCTGCTCACGACCACCTTGGGGGTGATCGTGACGCGTGTGGGCGTCGGCCGATCGACGCCCCGCTGCATCACGACGGCCTGCACGGACTTCACGCGGCCCGCTTCGACCTCGAGCCGGTCGACCCGTACGTCGGCGTACACGGTCGCTCCGTCGCCCACCGCATCCACGAGGTACGTGAGGTGCATCGCCTGCTTCGCGTCGACCGGACAGCCGAGCCCGCACATCCCCGAGCTCGCGCAGCCCTTCACGTTCCGGCGCAGCACGTCGTGCTCCCACCCGAGCGCCTCGCATCCCCTCCGCAGCACGTCGTTGTTGCCGTTCGGCGGCACGGGCCAGGGGTGGATGTTCAGGCGCGCCTCGACGGCTTCGAAGTGAGGCGCCAGCGTGGCGCTGTCGAGCGTCGTGCCGTGCTCCGACCGCCAGTGCGCGAGGATGCGCTCGGGCGTGCGGAAGCAGGTGGTCCAGTTGACGACCGTGGTTCCGCCGACCGCCCGGCCCTGCAGGATGGTGATCGAGAGGTCGTCGGTCGTGCGGCCCCCGCGCTCCTGGTACAGCGCGGGATAGCTCCAGCGCTCGTCGGGCTTCGCGAAGTCGGAGCGCTGGTGGTACCCCCCCTCTTCGAGCACGACGACGTCGAGCCCGCGCGCGGCCAGGCTCGCGGCGAGCACGGCGCCACCGGCTCCGCTGCCGATGATGCACACGTCGCACGACCGCGTGAGGTCGCCCTCGATCTGGTGGCCCTCGACGATCACGGCGCCTCCTCGGGGGGCTCTGGCGGGCTCGGCACGAACGCCGTGAAGTCGGCCGGACGGTAGCCCGCGAACCGATAGGCGTCGGGATGCCCCCAGTACGTGGTCGTGACGAGCGCGAGGAACGCCTTGTAGAGCTTGCGGCGCAGCTCGATGCGGCTCGCGGCCATCCCCGCGAGCGTGGCGTCCTGATCGGCCGGCGACCGCGCCGTGAACGGACGCGCACGACCGTCGAGCAGCAGGCTGGGCAGCCCGTTCTCCACGAGCATCAGCCCGAGCTCGAGCTCCTCGGCGACCCCGGGATCCCGGGTCGCGAGGTAGGCATCCACCCCCTCGGGCACCTCCAGCTCCCAGGCCGTCGGCAGCTCGCCCGTGCCGGGACAGATCCGGTCGGCGATGGCCGCCAGCACGGAGAACCCGGCAGGCGTGAGGGCACGGAGCGGCTGACGCGGCTCCCGGTGCACACTGGACTGGAGCGCGAGCCCCACCCCGCCGAGCGCGACCATCGCGACGCCCCCTCCGGACACCGCGAGGAGCGTGCGCCTATTGATCCCCTTCTTCCTCTTCGTCGTCGGAGCCATCGTCGATCCCGCATGCCTTCGCCCGCGTCGCCGCGGACATGCAGAGCGCGAGGGGCTCCTTCGTCGACCGCCCGCTCACCTTCGCGAAGTCGACCCACTCCCGCGAGAACGTCTTCGTGCGGTTCCGGAGCGTCTCGATGCGATCGAGGATCTCGGGCGACGAGCCGGCGTCGGCGCGTTCCTTCTCGGCGAGCTCCCACACCGCGTTCGCGGCCACCGCCCGGAGGCGCATCAGGCCGTACACCCGCGAGACGTACACATCACCCGTCCACGTGTCGCGACGCTCGAGCGCCACGTTCGTCCACTGGATGACCTCCTCGGAGTCGGCCTTGTTGTTGTTGTACAGGTAGAACGCGTACAGATAGGCGATATCGGGATCCGACCGGTCGACCTCTTCGAGGTGCCGTGCGACCAGCTGCGCCCACTGCTTCGTGTTGTACGCGTAGGCGTTCACGAGCAGCACGCGGCTGATCTTGTCTTTGGTCGTCTGGAGCTCCGCCGACGCGTAGTTCTCCTCGAGGCACGCCTTCTGGGCGTCTTCGAGCGCGCCCTTGGTGGCGTACGGCTCGAGATCGACCAGGAGCCCGGGCTCGGTGGCGTAGTTGGTGCATTCTGCGCGAGCCACGGGGGCCAGAAGCGCCACCCCCATCAACCCGACGACCAGTCTCTGCATGGTCTGTCTCTCCGGACTCCAGCGGTACCGTACCCCATGAGCGGGTGCGGTCCAAGTGTCAGCCCACCAGGACCTTGAGGATCGCGTCGATGGTCGCCCCATACGGCGGATTGAACAGCTGGGTGAGCCTCAGCCGCCGCTGGTGGAACACGGACTTCGCATGGGAGAACGCCAGGAACCCCTCACGTCCATGGTAGGCTCCGAGCCCGGACGGCCCGATTCCACCGAACGGGAGGTCGTCCTGACCCACGTGGAGCGCCACGTCGTTCACGCATGCGCCCCCGGAGTGGGTCGCGCTCATCACCTTGTCGACGCGTCCGGCGTTCGTGTCGAAGTAGTACAGCGCGAGCGGACGCGGGCGGGCGTTCACGTACGCGATGGCGTCGTCGAGGGTGTCGTACGGAACGACCGGCAGCACGGGCCCGAAGATCTCCTCGTGCATCACCTCCATGTCGTCCGACACGCCCTGCAGGATCGTGGGCGCCACCTTTCCCGAGCCGGTGAGGTCTTCCGAGGCCGGGTTCACCTCGCGCACCCTCGCGCCCTTCGCACGGGCATCCTCCACGAGCCCGGCCACACGGGCTCGGTGCCGCTCGTTGATGATCGAGGTGTAGTCGCGGTTCGTGGCCAGCGTGGGCAGCATCTCGGCGAACCGGGCCGCGAGCGCATCGACGAAGCGGGCTTCCATCGCCCTCGGCACGAGCGCGTAGTCGGGCGCCACACACGTCTGCCCGGCGTTCAGCACCTTCCCGAACGCGACCCGCTCGACCGCCACCTTGAACGGGGCGTCGGGGTGCACGATGGCCGGCGACTTCCCCCCGAGCTCGAGCGTCACGGGCACCAGGTTCTGCGCCGCCGCGAGCATCACGAGGCGCCCGACGTGTGTGGAGCCCGTGTACATGAGGTGATCGAGCTTCAGACCCGCGAACGCGGCACCCACGTCGGGCCCGCCGGTGACCACCTGCACGAGGTCCCGCGGGAACGCCGCATGGAGCAGCTCCTGCATGAGCGCGCTCGTGGCCGGCGACAGCTCCGACGGCTTGAGCAGCACCCGGTTCCCGGCCGCCAGGGCCGTCGCGACGGGCACGAGTGCGAGCTGCAGCGGGTAGTTCCACGGGCTGATGACCCCGATCACGCCCTTCGGCTGGTAGCGCACCTCTCCCCGTGCCGGCGCGAACAGGAGCGAGATGTGGCGCGGCTCGACGGCCATCCACTCCTTCAGGTGCTGGCGCAGGTACCGGATGCCCGCGGCCGTCACCATCACCTCGGCACCGAGTGTCTCGTGCGCCGACCGATTGCCGAAGTCGGCCGAGATGGCCTCGACGAACCGCTGCTTGTGGTCGAGCACGACCGAGAGGAGCGTCGCCAGCCACCGATCGCGCTCTGCGGCGGTGGGGTTGGGCTGCCGTGCGAAGGCCGCGCGCTGCTCGTCGAGGGCGGCCTGCAGACGTGCCGCCGGAGACGCACTCTCCGCGCTCACGGGATCGTGGGAGCCGGCGGGAAGGTCGGGTCGGGCGACGGTCATCGGCACCTCCATGTGGGGAAGGGTAACCGGACCGACGCTCCGGACGGCCTCAGCGCGTGAACACCCGCACGCTCTTGAGCACGAGCCGACCGTCGAGCAGCACCTTCCAGCCCGTGTCGAGCTGCACGGACTGGCCCGCTGGCACCGCGAGATCGAATCCCGCGCCGGCCTGGAGCTGCGCGAGCCTGGCGCCGAGCGTCTCGAGCTGGGCATCCGACAGCACGGGTGCGCCGTCGGCTTCGGTGCTCGCGGACTCGCGTGTGATGGACGTCACCGCGCCGCCGTCGAGCACGAGCCGGCTGACCTCAGCGTGCACGTCGGGGTCGCGGTCGACGGCGCCCTGCTCGCCGAGCTGTGCGTGCACGAGCGCGCCCGGGGCCCCGGACAACGGGTCGACCGTGAACGCGCGGATGTCGGCGCGCTCGCCCGACGTGCGCTCGACGACCAGCACCGCCGGCATGGTCGAGAACAGCGGCAGGCCCCTCCACAGGCGCTCCTCGACGGCCTCGACGCTCCAGTGCTCCGCGTACACGGCCGCGATGGCGGCGATGGCCGTGCGCTCGTCGACCTGATCGGGGTCGCAGATGCTGGGACCCGTGAGATCGCCGTCGAGGTCGTCGGCCAGACACCCGCTGGAGGCCTGCTCGGCGCCGTCGACCGCCAGGCCGAGGACGTGGTCGCCCGTGGCGGACGTACGGTACCGCGCCGTGATGCCCGTGCCCCCGAACGCCGCGAGCAGGTGGACCTCGAGCGCGACGGGCAGCAGCGGATGCACCTGCCCCTCGAGCATCGCGGCAGAGAGCGTGCGCAGACGGGCGGCCCGGACCGCGGGGTCGGAGAGGAAGGCGGGGTCCGCCGCCCAGGCGTCGAGCGCCTCACGGTACGTGACCACCGAGATCGTGCCCCCCACCTCGGCCGCGAACGTGTTCCGGTCGATGAAGTCGTCGTACCAGGCCACGGGGATCGAGAAGCCGCGCAGAGCCCCGCCGAGGCCGAGCTGCTGCGTCGCGAGGGCGAGATCGACCGCCTGGGCCCCGTACACCGAGCGGGAGTGCGCACGCTCCGCTGCGGTGGACACGGGGATGTCGGCGAGCGGCACCAGATCCGGCTCGGTGAGCTCGGGCGGATCGACCGTGACGGGCGCCGGGCGGAGGCCCTCGACGTGCGCCTCGGCGTCTGCAGGGGTGGCGGGCTCCACGACCACGCCATCGACCGTGCACTCCACGCGCACGGTGGTGCCCGCGAGCGCCGCGAGGTCGTCGAACGCCGCGCGGGCGTAGCACGACGGCACGCCATGGGCGGCCGCACGCAGGTTCGTCGGGGCGAGCACCGGCAGGAGGCTCGACGACACCACACCGCCCGCGACCCCGTCGAGGCCGAACGGCGCGTCTTCGAGCACGAGCACGTCTCCGGCACCGTACGCACGATCGAGCTCGGCCTGGTCGAGCTCCGCGGACGACCACGCGCGGAGCGTCCCGTAGCCGACGCCGGGAACGTACAGCTCGTCGTCCGGCACGGCGGGCGCGGCGATCGGGAAGGAGGCCTCCCAGCCCGCGGCCCGCGCGATCTGGTCGCCTTCGGGCACGAACACGGGCACGCCGTCGCCGATCTGGTCGCGCAGCTGGCGCCAGACGTCGGTGACCTCGTCGAGCGTCAGCGGCGTGGACTCCCGGACCGTGAACCCCAGGATCTCGGCACCGGTGTCAGCGTCGATCCGAAGGCCGATCGCGCCCGTGGCGAGCTGTCGGCCTTCGCCGGTCACCAGCGCTTCGAACCCTGCCGCGTCCAGCGCGGGGAACCGGTCGGGGAAGGCCGTGGTGAGGAAGGCGGGGTCGTCCGGGAGCGCGTTGCTGTTCGCGAACAGGGCCGGTAGCACGGGCGGATCGGACTGCGGCACGAAGTAGCGCGTCTCGAGCAGCACGTCGCCGGAGCCCACCACCGCCAGCAGCTCGAGATCCTCGGGGGCATCGAGCCGGTGGAGGCACACGACCGAGCCGAAGTCGGCCGAAGCGAGGCCGCATACCGACGACTCGAAGTCTCCGGTGTCGACCACGTGGGTGTCTTCGGGGTTCTGCTTGCAGGCCAGGAGCGCGATCAGGAGCGTCATCGCCGGAAGGTATCCGACTCGCGCACGGGTCGCGCGGGGCTCAGCCTCGCCCGCGTCCCCTGCCGCGCCCGCGCCCCCTCCCCCGTCGGCCCCGGCCACTCCGGTTCGCCCGCTTCGGAGGCCCGCTCATGCGGAATCGCCCGTCTTCCGTCTCGACACAGCCGAGCCCCACGAGGAAGCCGTTCGCGAGCTCGGCATCGCAGCCGAGCCGTGAGCGCACGGCATCCGGCGCCGTGAACGGCCCTTCCTTCGACAGCTTCCGGACCTCCGCCGCACACGACTCGAGCACGTCGGCACGAACGGCCAGCGGACCGACGACCGCGAACCCGATGGCCGTCCAGAACGCCTCGGGGCCCTGCGCCACCACGGCGGTCTTCGAGGGGTCGGGAGACGCGAGCGTGGGGACGTGGCCCCCGAACACGCTGTACAGGCGGGCGCGCACCCGCACCATGTCGGGCTTGAGCAGCCGCGGCACGTACAGCGTGGTGCGCCCGATCCGGATGCCCAGGCGCGCGAGCAGGTTGCGGTCGGCCTCGGAGAGCGCGCGCACCTCGTCGTTCACAGTGGCGATGGGCACCGAGCCGAGCCCGCGCTCCATGGCGTACAGCAGACCGCGCACGGGACCGGGCTCCACGCGCGACTCCCGCACCGGTGCCAGCAGACGCTCCACGGTGGCGCGCACCCAGCGCTCCACCCGCGCGTGCACGCGGTTCTTGTCGGGCCCCGACAACAGCGGCAGGCGGTGGATCGAGACCGACGGCGTCACGAGATCCGGACCCGCCTTCAAGGTGCCGAGCACCCCTCCCCGCCACACGATCCGGTGGGTGTCGTCGAGGAACAGCTCGGCGTCCGGCGCCTCCTCGAGCTCCACGAGCCGCTTCGCGAGCAGCGATGCGAGGCCCGAGCGCACGAGGCTCTGGCCCGACCGCGTCAGGGCGGTCTCCTCCGAGAACTCGAAGCCCTCGAGCCGCCCGACACGGTGCTCCCCGACGAACACCGCGCCGTCTTCCAGCCGCACCGGGCCGGTTCCGATGCCCCAGTGCTGGCGCGTCTCCACGAACCGGGCCGTGAGCGCGTCGTGCAGGGCGTCGGACAGCCGGTCTTCGATCGAGCGCGTGCGCTCCTGCCAGTGCCGGGTGTCGGCCACCCAGTCCTTTCGATACGTCACGTAGGTCCACGTGCGGATCCAGGCGATCCGGCCCATCAGGGTCTCGATGTCGCCGTCCGTGCGGTCGAGTCGCGCGATCCGCTCGTCGACCCAGTCCTCCGGCAGCACACCGTCGTCGCCGAGCAGGTGCAGCGCGAGCTCCTGGAGCAGGTGCACGTGGCTGTCGGTGAGGGTCTTCCGGAAGTCGGGCACCTGGCAGACCTCCCAGAGCCGCTCCACCCACGCCGGACCCGTCACCCTCGAGCGCACCGCCGGATCGCGGCCGAGCACCTCCAGCACGTGCTGGTCGTCCTCCCCGCGGGTCTGCAGGAGCGCCGGGTGGGGCGGCTCGCGCTCCAGGCTCTCCGCCAGCGACTCCAGCGAGCCGTAGTCGAGCCGGGTGTTCCGCCAGAAGAGCTGGCGCACCGCCGGGAAGCGATGGGTCTCCACGGCCTCCACGAGGTCTTCGGGCATCTCGAGCGGACGGAGCGTGCCGAACGTACCCGGGGTCTTGTAGCGCCCGGCCCGGCCGGCGATCTGCGCGATCTCGGCCGCGGACAGGTCGCGGTGGCTGCGCCCGTCGTACTTCCGCAGCGATGCGAGCGCGACGTGCTGGAGATCGAGGTTGAGCCCCATCCCGATCGCGTCGGTGGCGACGAGGTGCTTCACGTCTCCGCCCTGGTACAGCTCGACCTGGGCGTTGCGGGTGCGGGGCGACAGGGCGCCGAGCACCACGGCTGTGCCCCCGTGTACGGCCTTCAGGCGCTCGGCGAGCTCGTACACCTTCTCGGCCGAGAACGCGACGACCGCCGAGCGGCTCGGGACCTTCGGCAGCCGGTGCGGCCCCTCCATCGTGAGTGTGGAGAACCGCTCCGCACGCTCGATGGTGATGCCGGGAACGAGCTCCGTGAGCAGCCCGGTCATCGAGTCCGAGCCGAGGAACACGGTCTCCGCGAGCCCCCGACAGTTCAGGATGCGGTCGGTGAACACGTGCCCGCGCTGACGGTGCCCGGCGAGCTGCACCTCGTCGACCGCGACGAACGCCACGTTCACGTCGAGCGGCATCGCCTCCACCGTGCAGATGAAGTAGCGCGCCCCTTCCGGCACGATCTTCTCCTCGCCGGTGACGAGCGCGACCTGGCCGCGGTCCTTCCGGGCACACACGCGGTCGTACACCTCTCGGGCCAGCAGCCGCAGGGGCAGCCCGAACATCCCGCTCCGGTGCTCCAACATGCGCTCGATGGCGCGGTGGGTCTTGCCCGTGTTGGTGGGACCGAGGAGCGCGGTGACCCGCGCCGGCCTCACGGGCTGCGTCGGCGGAAGAGCGGGAGGAGCGGGAGGACGGCGAGGAGGACCCCGGACGGGCCGGACGTCACGCTGCAGCTCGTGCCCCCGCGGTAGACGAACGCGTCGGGATCGAGGGCTCCGGGCCCCCCGGTGTCGGCGGTGTCGCGAGGACCGTCGATCCCGTCGCAGTTCTCGTCGCGCGAGTTGCCCGGGATCTCGACCGCATCGGGGTTCACGTCGGCGTTGCCGTCGTTGCAGTCGTCGTCGTTCGGGCTCTCGCCGGGGTCGGCACAGTCGGTGTCTTCGGAGTCGATCGTGCCGAGCCCGCCGAAGCCGTCCTGGTCGTTGTCGGCGTAGCACACGTCGCCGCCGTCGCAGTCGGAGTCGAGCCCGTCGACCGGGATCTCGGTGGCGCCCGGGTTCACATCGGGATCGCTGTCGTCGCAGTCGCCGCTCACCAGGATGTACTCGGGGCTCGGCTGGACGCAGGCCTCGACGAGGCTCGAGGGGTCGCCGTAGCCGTCGTCGTCGAGGTCGAGCACCCACCCCTGCACGTTCAGCCCCTCGTCGAGCATGCCGTTGCAGTTGTTGTCGATCGCGTCGCAGACCTCGGGCCGACCGGGATTGACCTGGCTGTTCGAGTCGTTGCAGTCGCCGCCGTTCACGGGGAAGCCCGCGCACCCCACCGGACCGACGGCCGTGGACGTGCCCGCGTACAGGTCGTTGTCGTTGTCGGCGAAGCACAGCTCGTCGCCCGAACAGTCCTGGTCGACCCCGTCGCTCGGGATCTCCGTCGCAGCCGGGCTGATCTCGTCGTCGGTGTCGTCGCAGTCGCTGTCGTTCGCCGCCACTCCCGACACCGCGCTGCACACCTCGATGGGCGCGGACGAGGCGTCTCCGAACCCATCGCCGTCGGCGTCGGGCCACGCCATGCTCGCTGGATCGGGATCGGCCGCACCGTCGCAGTCGTCGTCGAGCGAGTTGCAGAGCTCGGGCGCGCCCGGGTACGCGTCGTCGCGCGAGTCGTCGCAGTCGTTGCCGTTGGTGGACTCGCCGGGCTGGGTGCACGCGAGCGAGCCGATGGCCGTGCCCTCTCCGAAGCCGTCGCCATCGCCATCGACGAAGCACAGCTCGGTGCCGTCGCAGTCGGAGTCGGTTCCGTCGGCCGGCAGCTCCATCGCGCCGGGCGCGATGTCGGGGTCGGAGTCGTCGCAGTCGCCCGGCACCTGGGCCTCGCCGACCTGGTCGCACAGCGCGGACCCCGAGATCTGGGTGTCTCCGTACCCGTCGCCGTCGGCATCCTCGTAGCAGTCGCCCGTGGGATCGAAGCCGTCGCAGTCCTGGTCGATGCCGTCGTCGACGATCTCGGGGTTGCCGGGGAACCGCCCGTCATCGTCGTCGGCGCAGTCGCGAACCGGCATGGAGTCGGGCTCGGCTTCGTTCGCGCCGTCGCATCGCCCGTCGTCGTCGAGGTCGACGCCGTGCACACAGAACCCGTCGTCGTCGCCATCGACGTAGTCGGCACACAGCGCGCCCTCGGCCACCACGTCGTCGACGAGCGTGAACCGGTGGATCAGCACGTCGGTGCTGTACTGCACGAACTGCAGGGTGACCCGCGAGCCGCACAGCCCGGACACATCGACCGTCTCGCTGTCGAACGAGCCGCTGGCGTCGGGCTGGAACGGTGCGGTGAGCACGATCACCGACCCCTCGCGCACCCGCAGCTCGTGTGCGATGTCGGAGTCTTCGCTGCGGTGGCGGAAGGACAGATCCTCGTTCGTGACGACGAGGGGTGCAGACTCGGCGGCGGCAGGCGTGAAGAGGCCCCCGTCTCCGCCCTTGAGCAGCAGCGCGTTCGGAGGCGACGGGAAGTTCAGACCGCTCGGATCGGAGTAGTCGCCGAAGTCGGTTCCCTCGACCGCGATGGAGGCGGAGCCCCCAAGGCCCGACCCATCGACCCAGGGGGCGAGGCCGGCTTCGAAGTCTCCGTTCTCGGGGCCAGCAGCGAGCGCTGCGGCGATGACGATCGACAGCATGCCTGCACGTTAGCAGGGCGGGACCGGCCTTGCCCGCGCGATGGACGGTGTCAGCCGAGCAGCGCGGACGGCCCGATGTAGATGACCTCGGAGCCCGGTAGCACCACGGTGTCGGGCGGTGGATTGAGCTGATCGCCGCCCGGCTCGTGGCGCATGCCGACGAGGATGACGCCACGGTCGCTGAGCGCGTGGGCCACCTGCCGGAACGGCGCCGGGAGCTCGATGTCCTTCGGAACGTCGCCCACGTAGAGGTTCTGGCCGTCTGCGCTCGCGATTCCGCCCATCAGCGCGGCCGTTCCGTGGTGGTTGATCGCGTGGGACAGCAGCGAGAACCCGAGGCGGGTGGTCTCGATGACCTCGTCGCAGCCCGCCGCGAACGCGTGCTCGACGTTCTCGTGATCGAGGATCTCGGCGATGAGGTAGAGCAGCTCGACGCGTCGCGACGTGTCGGTGTGCTTCTTGAGGTACCGGCGGATGGTGAACGCCGTGAGGATCGTGATGGCATCGGCCTGCTGGGGCAGCTCGCCGCGCGTGCCCACCACGATCACGGCGTGGGCCTGGGCCATGCGTACCTTGTCGAGCTCCGACTCCTTGGTGGGGTCGCCCTGGATCCAGTTGAAGTCGGGCGGCACGGAGGGCGGACGCTCCCGCGGCGCGAAGATGATGATCTCCGTGCGCGTGGGGTCGATCTCGCGCTCGATGGTGTCGAGCAGCAGCCGCGCGCCCTCGTTGTACCCACAGATGACGATGTGACCGAGGGTCGTGCTCATGCGGAACTGCTCCACGCGTAGCGCCATGACGCTGTTCAGGAGGGTGTTGCTGACGATGCCCGCGAACAGCGCCAGGGTGACCATGCCGGCCACCATGAGCACCGCGGCCACCATGCGCCCCATCGGGTCGTCGCGGCTCGGCGTGATGTCGCCGTAGCCCACGGTGGTGATGGTCACGAGCGCCCACCACACGCCGTCGCCGATGGTCTGCACCTGCTCGTTCTTGCCGCGGTCGATCATCCACAGCGACAGCCCGCCCACGGCGACGGACACGCCGAGCACGATGAAGCCGAAGTAGTAGAGCAGCCGGTTGTCGACGAACGCGCGCTCGATGCCCTTGAACGGCGACGCGTACTGGAACCACCCGCCCCGACGGAGCAGACGCAGCGCACGGACCGCGCGGAGCGCACGGAACGCCGGGTTCAGCACCTCGAGCACGCAGATCACGTCGATCACGTTCATCGGCTGCCCGAGGTACGTGATCCGCCCCCACACCTCGGCCCTGAAGCGCTCGGCGGGGGTCATCCGGTAGAACCCGACCTCCGGGGGCTCGAACGTGAGCACGCGCAGCGCGATCTCCGTCGCGAACAGCACCACGATGAGCTTGTCGACCCACTCGAGCGGGCTGTTCTCGGGCCTCGGGTACGCGATCTCGAAGAACACGAGGGCGACCGACGCCAGGATGAGCATCCACACAGCGCTCGACAGGAGCTGGTAGGAGCGGCTCTCTGGATCGTGGAACGCGGTGCGGACGGCGGCGAACGTGCTCATCGGGCCCGTGTCTAGCACGCGGACCGGACACGCCCCAGGCTGCCGCGCGACGCGCCTGCCGATAGAGGTCGGCGATGTTGGACCCCACCGGCCTCGCCGTCGCGGCCGCTGCCATGGCGATTGCCCAGCTCGTGAAGGGCGTGACCGGGTTCGGGTCCGCGCTCGTGGCCATGCCCGTGCTGCTCCTGCTGCTCGATCCGGCCGACGCGATCCTCGTCATGGCGGTCACCGATGTGTTCGCGGGCGCGTGGCTGATCTGGGACGTGTGGCCGCGCATCCGGTGGGTGCTGGTGCTGTCGATGTTCGTGGGAACGGTGCCCGGCCAGTGGGTGGGAACGGGCCTGCTCGACGTGCTCGACGAGGTGTGGGTGCGCCGTGCGCTCGGGGCGCTGGTCGCGAGCATGGGGGCTTCGTTCGCGCTGCGCCCGGTGGTGCACGGGCGGGGTGAGCTCACGGATCTGCCCGCGGAGCCGGGTCGATTGCTGGTGGGCGCCGCGATCGCCGGCATCGCGGCGGGCGCGATGGGCGGCCTGGTCGGGGCGAGCGGGCCCCCGATGATCGCGTTCTGCAAGCGCCACTTCGAAGACCAGTTCTTCCGCGCACAGCTCGTGGTGTTCTTCCAGCTGTCGTCCCTGGCGCTGGCCCTCCTGCTGCTGTCGCGGGGCGCCCGGCTCGAGACCCTCGGCATCGTGCCGTGGATGCTGATCCCCGTGTTCGTGGGCAACCGCTCGGGTGCGTTCCTGGCGCCGCGCGTGAGCCGGGTGGTGTTCGGGCGCGTCACCGGGCTCGTGCTGGTGGCCTCCGGCCTCGCGCTACTGCGCTGACGCCCGCTCACCGCCGTCGCGCGTCTCCGCCAGCCGCTCCAGGAACAGCCGCTCGAGATCGCCGGGCGCCATGTCGGCCGTGCGCTCGTCGGCCACGATGCGACCGTGGGCCAGCATCACCACGCGGTCCGCCACGGCCTGGACCGTCTCGACCACATGGGTGGACAGGAGCACCGTCTGGCCGCGATCGGCACAGGCGCGCAGCGCCGCCTTCACCTTGGCCGCGCTGGGCGGGTCGAGGCCGTTCAGCGCTTCGTCGAGCACGAGGACCTCGGGCTGACCGAGCAGGGCGGCCGCGAGGGCGGTCTTCCGCCGCATTCCCTGGCTGTACTCCCGGATGAGGCGGTCGGCGTCGTCTCCCAGGCCCGTGAGCTCGAGGGACTCCGCCACGTCTCCCCCACCCCGGACCTCCGCGATGAACGCCAGGAACTCCCGAGCCGTGAGGTACTCGTAGAGGGCGGGGTTCTCGGGGACGGCGCCGAAGCGCTTCCGGGCCTCGAGGGGCTGCTCCACCACGTCGAACCCCGCGATGCGCACGTTGCCCTCGGACGGACGCAGCAGACCCGTGATCATACGCAGGCAGGTGCTCTTCCCCGCGCCGTTGTGGCCGATGAGGCCCACGAACGTGCCGGGCTCGACGGTGAGGTCGACGCGATCGACCGCCACGACGTGACCGAACGACTTCCGCACGCCGACGAGCTCGATGCTCATACGAGGACTCCGAGGACGAGGAGGGCCGACGCCGCAGCGACGGGGCCGTACAGGGGCAGCCCGCCGCGACGCCCGCAGGTGACGGCCGCGATGGACGCGAGGGCGATGGACAGCTCCCCCACTCCGAGCACGCCACCGGCGGGACCGAGGCCCTGACGGAACGCGACGGCGAGGGCGCCGAGCCAGACGGTGGGCTGCTGCCACAGCACGAGGACGACCGCGCGGCCGACCCACTTCGGGAGGCCCCCGGGCGGGAGCCAGCTCGCGAGGAACTCGGGCTCGTCGTGTTCGAGCAGCACGCCGACCGACGCCACCACCCAGCAGCCCACGACTGCGATCGATGCGGCGCGGACGGGCCCGGAGGGGTCGCGGGTCCACGCGGCGACGAGCGACGCGAGCCCGACGAGCCACGCGCCCATCACCCAGGTGCGCCGGGCCCGCCAGCCGTGCCGGAGGTCCTTCAGGGCGTAGCGGGCCATGTCGGCGGGCAGGAACCGGACGGTCCAGTCGAGGTAGACGCGCAGGGCCTCCTCGCGGTCCTCCAGCACCGCGTAGCGCGCATCCACCTCCGCCATCAGGGTGCCCGCCTCGAACCAGCTGCGCCGGGCGAGCGACGGCACCGGGAGCCATGCGAGCGCTCCCACGACGAGCGGGAGCCCCAGGAGCAGCGCCCCCGTCGGGTCGGCCGCGGCCAGCCAGCTCACCCCGACCGCAGCGCCGTTCACGATGGCCCCCACCGCGAGCAGCACGAACCCGGGCGCGTACAGGAACGCCGCCTGGGCACGATGGTTGTTGCCCCGCAGGGCGTCGAGCAGCGGCGCTGCGCGGGGGTCTTCGGCCATCCCGACCGCGAGCAGCGTGCACAGGGTGGACGCCGACAGCGCCAGCACCCAGGTGAACGCGACCTGGACCACGCCCAGCGCCCACAGCACGGGCCACTGGGTGGCGATGGGCGCCGAGAGCACGGCCCAGCCGGCGATCAGGAACAGGCGCCCGCGCGCCAGCCGCAGCACCTCGAACCGGACGACCCCGGCGGGATCGACCGGCCAGATGGCCAGCACCGCGCGGTCTCCGCCCCGGATGAGCACCGAGTACAGGTCGATCGCGATCCAGCCGATGACGACGATGTCGGCGCGCAGGAGCAGGTTCTCCATCGCAATGGGCGCGTAGTCAGCCGGGCCGTGCACCCACGTCAGGAAGATCCGGTTCATCAGGGGCACGAGCAGCCCCAGCACCACGAGCCCGCCCAGCAGCGGACCGAGCCACGCGGACGCGCCCTCCGCAGCACGGCGGTTCTTCCGTCGGAGGCGCCAGGCGCGGGCGGTGGCGTCCGCCGCGGACATCTAGATGCGCTCGCCTCTGGCGGAGTGCGTGAACCCACGCGTCACACGCACGTCGACCCACTGCCCCACCAGCGCGGTGTCTCCGGGGAAGTTGATCATCGCGCTCGTTCCCGTGCGCCCGCACACCACGCCTTCGTCGTGGCGCGAGGGGCCCTCGACCAGCACGTTCTGCACGGTGCCCTCGAGGGACTTCATCCACTGGAGCGACAGCGCGCGCTGGCGGTTCTGCCAGCGGAGCAACCGCGCCTGCGCGACCTCGGGATCGACGGGATCCTTCAGGCGGAGCGCCGGCGTGCCCGGGCGCGCGGAGAACTTGAAGCTGTACGAGCCCACGAACCCGACCTCTTCGAGCAGCGACATCGTGAGCTCGAAGTCTTCGTCGGTCTCGCCGGGGAACCCGACGATGATGTCGGTGGTGAGCAGGAGATCCGGGCGGGCTTCCCGGAGCTTGCGCACGATCTCGAGGTAGTGCTCGCGCTTGTAGAACCGCTTCATCCGGCGGAGCACCGCGTTCGACCCGCTCTGCACGGGCAGGTGCAGCATGGGTGCGAGCACCTCGAGATCGCGATGGGCCTCGATCACGTCGTCGCCCATGTCGCGCGGGTGGCTGGTGGTGTACCGGATGCGGCGCACGCCCGGCACGGCGGCGACCGCGCGCAACAGCTGCGCGAACGTGAGCTCGCCCGTGCGCTTGAGGCCGTACGAGTTCACGTTCTGGCCGATGAGCGTGATCTCCTGCACGCCCCGGTCGACGAACGCGCGCACCTCGTCGAGGATCTCGGTGTGGGGCCGGGAGATCTCGACGCCGCGCGTGCTCGGCACGATGCAGAACGTGCACTTGTTGTCGCAGCCCTTCTGGATCGTGACGAACGCGCCCACGCCGTGATCCGCGGGATCGATGTCGGACACGAACGGGTAGTTCTCGAGATCCAGGAAGTCGGTGTCGAGCACCGGCTGCCGGTTCTGGATGGCGCGGCTGACGAGCTCCCGCACGTGCGGAACACCGTCGGGGCCGAACACGAGGTCGAGCTCGCGGTACTGGTCGAGCAGGCGCTGCCCCTCCTGCTGGGCGACACACCCCGCGATGCCGATGGTGACCTGCTTTCCGTTCCGCTTCATCGCCCGGTAGTCGCCGAGCGCGGAGCGCATCTTGTCGACGGCCTTCTCGCGGATGGAGCACGTGTTCAGCAGGATGACGTCGGCCTCTTCGGGCTCGGACGTCTCCACGAACCCGTCGGCGACGAGCTGAGCGCGCATCTTGCCCGTGTCGTACTCGTTCATCTGGCACCCGAAGGTGCGGAAGTAGACCCGGCGTGGCGGTGGAGCGGACATCGCGCCGTCCTTAACCGAACCGGTCGTCACGAGCCGACCCGCGGGCGCGTCACCGGGATCCACACGATCCCGAACTGGTCGAGCGTCATGTCGGCCCGCTCGAGCGACACCTCGATCTCCTCGGTCTGGTCGAGCAGCTTCACCTTCTCGTTCTCGATGGCGAGCACCTGGGTCTCGAGGTCGGACTCGAGATCGTAGAGCTCGCGCTCCACCTCGGTGAGCTCGGTCTTGCTCTGCTCGAGGCGCTCGGAGGCCCGGCGCGTCTGCTCGCGCTTGTTCATGGCGGTGGACACCGACCGACGACGCCCGGTGAACCAGGCGTAGGCGGTCTCGGCGATGTTCATCGCCTCGCTGGCCTGTTTGCTCGAGACCTCGCTCTCGCGCTGCCCGATGTCGCGCTGGAGCCGGCGCTGCTTGTCCTCCAGGCGCTCGACGGCGCGGTCGACCTTGTCCTTCAGCTTCGCGACGTCCGCGTCCACCAGGTCCTGAACGGCGACACGGGCGCGCGCCTGGAACTGCTCGACGGTCTCCCCGGCACGGCCCTCGAGCTTGAGGGCGCGGTTGCGGAAGGTCTTCTCGGTCTCACCGCGCAGCACCTCCTCCTTCACGCGCTTCTCGAGCGCCTGGAGCTCACGCACCTCGTCGATGAGGGTCGAGAGGACGTGGAAGCGCCCGCCGGGCGGGGGGGACGGGAGGAAGTCGCCGGGCTCGAACGGAGGCTCGACCCCGTCGGGGATGGAGTGATCGGTGATCGGGAAGAACAGCCGGTGCTCGTCGCGCACGAGCTCGAACTCGCGGCCCTCGTCGAACTTCAGGTGCAGGCGGGCGTACAGACCCGCGCGCCACACGATCGCCCCGTCTGCACGCGGCTCTTCCTCGGCGGACTCGAGGTACTCCGACAGGCGTGCTCCGAACGCCACCCTGGGGTCGAGGAACGACACGGGCCGGCCTCCGGGCGAGGGTGCGGGCGACGTGGGGAGATCGGGGTCTCCGGAGACGGGTGCCGCAGCCGCGGAAGGCGCCGAAGACACCGGTGCGGAGGTGCCGGGCGCGGAGGAGCCTGCGCTCGGGGCGTCCTGCTCGAGCTGTCCGAGCTCGCGGCGCGTCATGGGGCCGCGCAGGTAGCTGATCGCCCACCGGCTCTTCACCAGGAACGGGGCCGGCACCGTCACGTCCTTCACGAGGAAGGTGCGCGGCGGGAGGGCTTCGAGCCACGCCGACAGGGTCTTGCGGTCGACGTCGCCCGTGGCTCCGGAGAGCCCGTCGAGCACGCGATCGCGGTCCTGCTTCGTCTGCAGGCGACCCATGATCCAGGTGCCGGCGTTCGACATGGCGGCGTAGTCGACATCCACCGGGTTCTGCGTGACGAGCATCGTGCCCACGCCCACGGCGCGCGCCTGCTTCATCAGCGTGAGCACGGGCCGCTTGGTGGGCGGGTTCCGGGGGTGTGGCGGCAGGTACCCCATCACCTCGTCGAAGTAGACGAGCGCCCGCAGCTTGGACGACCCGGGCTGGCGTCGGCTCCACGCGACCACCTGGTTGAGCAGCATCGAGCAGAAGAAGGTGCGCTGGGCCTCGTCGAGGTGCGCGAGCGTGAAGATGCGGATCGGCGTGCGCCCGTCGTTCGCGAGCAGCGCGTCGACGTCGAGCGTTTCGCCCTGCGCCCACACCTGGAACCCCGGAGACGCGACCACTCCGTTGAGCTGCATCGCGAGCGCCATGCGGTCGTTGCGCGGGAAGAACAGGTCGACCGGGAACACCCCGACCTTCTCGAACGGCGGGTCGACGATCTTCAGGATCAGGCGCTCGAGATCGAGGTCTTCGCCACGGCTCCACGCAGACTCGACGATCTGCGAGAGCACCACGTGGCGTGGGTCTTTCACGGGATCGGCGTCGATGCCCACCAGCCCGAGCAGCGAGCCGACCGTGCCCGACACGAGGTCGCGCAGGCCCTCGAGATCCTCGCTCGTGCCTGCGACCGGCGCGCGCAGCATCCCGAGCACGTTCACCGGGATCGCGGCGCTCGAGCCCGGGCTGTACACGGTCACCCGGGCGCCCTTCACGAACGCGTCGATGCGCGCCCGATCGACTCCATGCCCCGCGAGCCCCTTCTTCCAGCGGGCCGACAGGGCGGCGCTGAAGTCGGCCACGGACTGCCCCGCGCGATCGGCCTCCGCGGGGTCGACCCACTTCGCGAAGTCCTCGGGCCGGTGGTCTGCGAAGGCGAGCGCGAGGTTGCTCATGTCGCCCTTCGGGTCGATCACGATCATCGGGACGCCCGCCATCGCGAGCTCCTCGAGCAACGTGACGCACAGACCGGTCTTCCCGGAGCCGGTCATGCCGAAGCAGACGGCGTGACGCGTGAGCCTGTCGGGATCGAGGGGAACCACCCGCCCCGTCTCGCTCATGCCCTCAGCAACGACCTCACGACCGAACCACGCGTCCATCGGACCTCCCGGCCCGCAACCTACCCCCCTTGGGGGCGAGGCTCACTCGTCGTCTTCCTCCCAGGGGGGGATCACGTCGACCACCACGTCGGCGACGCCCTCCTTCTCGGGCCGACGCACGTCGTCGACCTCGTCGAAGTACTGGCGCTGGAGGTTCCGGAGGTACTTGTCGACGAGGTTCGCCCCCACGTCCTCCGTGATGGCGATGAACGACAGACCGTTGCGCAGCAGGACGCGCCAGCTGATCAGGCAGTCGTCGATCTTGTCGACGCCCTCGGCCTCGCGGTCGCCTTCCGCGACCTCCTGCACGATCTCGGTGACCCGCTCCCAGAGCTCGGGCTCGAGCTCCTCGGGGTCGGGATCCGCGTAGACCATGTCTTCGATGTCTTCGTCCACGATGATGTAGAGCGCTCTGAGCATCCGAGTGATCTCCATTGCGCGCGGGGATACCACCCGAGGTCTCGAAAGCCAAGCGTCGTGTGGGAGGGATAGACTGCCCCGCATGAAGGGTGCCGTTCACATCGGGCCATACAGGTTGCGCCGGGCCATCGCGTCCAGCCGTGTGTCCGAGGTCTGGGCGGCGACGCATGGTCCCTCGCAGCGCGCGGTGGCGGTGAAGGTGCTCACGGCCGAGGCCACGGGCGATCGTCGCGAGGTGAAGGCCTTCAGCTCCGAGCTGCGCAACACGGCCGCGCTGTCGAACCCGAACATCGTGCACCCCTACGAGTCGGGCTCGATCGACCAGCTGGCGGCGCGTGCATCGGGAGGCCAGCTCGCGGAGGGCGCGCCGTATCTGGTGATGGAGCTGTGCAGCGGCGGCTCGCTCGACGAGATCAAGCGCCCGTTCGCGTGGGCCGAGCTCAAGCAGGTGCTGATGTCGCTGCTCGACGCCCTGGCGCACATGCACTCGCGCGGGATCGTGCACCGCTCGCTCCGCCCGTCTGCGGTGCTGCTGAACGGCCCGGGAGACGAGCGCACGGGGCTGAAGCTCGGTGGGTTCAGCCTCGCGCACCACATCGACGGGCTGCTCCTCAAGGGCCAGTACGACACCCTCGACACCGCGCTCAACTACATGGCTCCGGAGCAGCTCCGGCGGGAGTGGCGCGACCTGGGCCCCTGGACCGACCTGTACGCGCTGGGTCTCGTGGCGTGGCACCTCGCGGCGGGCCGGCGTCCATGGCGCGAGCTGAAGGACAAGGCGCTCGTCGAGGCGCAGCTCGAGCAGACGATCCCGGGTCTGCAGCCCGTCGGCCCGGTGCCCGAGGGCTTCGACGGCTGGATCGACCGGCTGGTGCGGAAGGATCACGCCCGACGCTTCCAGCGCGCGGCCGATGCCGCGTGGGCGCTCATCCGGCTCGGCGACGTGCGGCACGACATCACCCCCGAGGCACCCGACGCCCTCGTGGTGGCGCTCGAGGACGAGGAGCAGACGATCGTCCCCCACAAGTCGGGCCAGTTCGACCTGAAGCACGTGCGCGCGATGCTCGCGGAGCCCCCCACCGTCACGTTCACCACGGAGCCCGAGCTCACGGAGTCCGAGCTCACCGTGTTCCAGGGCACGTTGTCGCCCGACATGCCCCCGGTGCCGCGCTCGTGGCAGGAGAAGGACGAGTACCGGTGGCGCCAGCCCATCGGCACCGGGCTGGGCCTGTTCGACCATCGGTCGGTGCCCCTGGTCGATCGCACCGAGGAGCGCTCGAAGGTGTGGGAGGCGTTCCGGGGCGTGGTCACGCGTCGGTCCGCGCACATGCTGCTGGTCGACGGGCCCGCGGGCATCGGGAAGTCGAGGCTGGCGCGGTGGCTCACGGAGCGCGCGCACGAGCTCGGTGCGGCGACGGTCCTGAAGGCGACGCACTCGCGCACCGAGGCCCCGGGAACGAGCGTACGGCGCATGTTCGGCACGTACCTGCGGCTCGGGAAGCTCGACCGCGACGGTGTGCGCGAGCGCGTGAAGTCGTTCCTGTTCCAGCGCGGCGTGCGTCAGGTCGACGAGATCGAGGCGCTCACGGAGCTCGTGTTCCCCTCCACGAAGTCCGATCCCGCCGCGCGTCGCGTGTCGGGCGTCGAGGAGCGGCACGCGGTCGTGCGGCGGTTCTTCCGGCTGCTGACGCTCGAGCGCCCGCTCATCGTGTGGCTCGAGGATGCCCACTGGGGGAACGACGCGCTCGGGCTGACGTACTCCGTGCTCGAGAACCAGCGCTACTCGCCGATGCCGGTGTTCTTCGTGCTCACGGTGCGCGACGAGACGCTCGCCGAGCGCCCCATCGAGCGCGCGCTGATCGAAGAGCTGCAGACGCTCGACGGCGCGTCCACCCTGTCGCTCGGGCCCCTCGCCGATGCCGATCAGCACGAGCTCGTGCAGAGCATGCTGGGCCTCGAGGAGTCGCTCACGGCACGCGTCGTCGAGCGCACGGGCGGCAATCCCCTGCTCGCGGTCGAGATCCTGGGCGACTGGATCCAGCGGAACACGCTCGAGCCCGGGCCGAAGGGCTTCGCGCTCGTGCCCGGCGAAGAGGTCGTGCTGCCCGACGATCTGCACGCGGTCTGGATGCGCCGCGTGGAGCGCGTGCTGCGCGGGCTCCACGAGGATGCCGCGAGCTACCTCGAAGCCGCCGCGGTGCTGGGCCTCGAGGTCGACGAAGAGGAGTGGCGCGAGGTCACCGACCACCCGGAGGGCTTCCACTTCCCCCGCTACCTGCGCAAGGGGGGCATGGCGTACTACCCGGCCCGCGCGCGCATCCGGGCCAAGCTCGCCGATCGCCTGCTCGACTACCGGCTGGCCGAGGAGACCGACACCGGCTGGGCGTTCGCACACGGGATGATCCGGGAGAGCCTGCTGCGGTGGGCCCGCGACAACCAGCGATGGGAAGCACACAACGAGGCCGCCGCCGCCATGCTGCGCGATCGCTACCAGGCCGGTCGGCGTGAGGTCGCCGAGCGGTTGGGCCGCCATCTCGTGGCGTCCGGGCACCTCGAAGACGCGATCGATCCGTTCATGGCGGGCGTTCAGGAGCGCAAGAGCACCCTCGGGGTGCGCCCGGCCCTCGCCCTGCTCGCCACGTGCGAAGGCGCGATGACCGAGCTCGGGCTGCCCGAGACCGATCCGCGGTGGGGCCAGCTGTGGATCACGCGCGGGCAGCTCGCGTTCATGCGCGGCGACTACGACGACTCCGAGCGCTGGGCCCGCCAGACCGCCCTCACCGCGAGCGACAACAGCTGGTCGACCTGGGGCACCGTGCTCCAGGAAGCCCTGTTCCTCCAGGCCCAGATCGCCCTCCGGCGCTCCGAGGTCTCGGGGGCCGAGCAGCTGTTCACGCAGCTCAAGGCGTCGGCGGCCGACGGCGCGAATCCGCGTCTGTTCGCGATGGCGATGCACGGGCTCGGCGCCGTTGCGCGCACGCGGGGCAAGCTCGAGACCGCCCTCATCTTCCTCGGCGAAGCGCGGCGGAGCTTCGAGGAGGCCCACGACGACGTGGGGGTGGCCGACTGCTGGAAGGAGATGGCCCACCTCGATCTGCGGTCCGGCGAGGTCGACGGGGCGTCCAAGCTGTTCAAGCGCGCGATCGAGGTGTACGAGCGCGTCGGAGATCGGCACAAGCTGGCCCTGTGCCTGAACGGGCTCGCGGAAGTGGCCCGTCATCGCGGCGACATCGGCGAGGCCGAGTCCGGATACCGCCATGCCCTGCAGATCTTCGAGGCCGTGGGCAGCGCACAGGCCGTCGTGGCGCGCCTGAACCTCGCGCTCATCCACCTCCGGCGCGGCGCGTGGGATGCCGCAGACCGCGACGGTCGCCGTGCGAAGGCCCTGCTCGAGTCCGAGGGTCGGCGCCGGCTGCTCGGCTCAGCGCTCGTCGTGCTGGTGGCCGCCGCAGCAGGGCTGCAGCGCTGGGACGACTTCGATCAGTTCCTGTCGGAAGCCCAGGACGTCCTCCGCCAGACCGCCTTCTGCGAGGCCGACGCCGCGTGGTGTGCGCACAAGGCCGGAGATCTCGCGCTCCAGCACGATCGGGCGGCGCGTGCGCGGTCGGCCTACCAGTTCGCCTGGTTCCAGTACCGCGGTGTGGGCGATACGGAGGCCATGCAGCGCGTGGAAGCGCTCATCGGGAAGCCGGAGGCCCAGTGACCGTGTACCGCCCCCCCCCGTCCGCGTTCGGACACACCGCGGCCTGGTACGTGGCGGCGCTCCCTTCCGACGTCCGCTCTACGCCCGTCCAGAAGACCGTGTGCGGTGTGCCGATCGTCCTGTTCCGTGGGGAGTCGGGCGTCGTGGCGGCCCTCCTCGACCGGTGCCCGCACCGCGGGGTGCCGCTGTCGTTCGGGCGCGTGAAGGGCGACACCCTGCAGTGCGGCTACCACGGGTGGCAGTTCGACGCGGGCGGAGAGTGCCGCGGCATCCCCGGCCTCGTGGGGGAGCCCCAGAGCCCCGCGCGGTGCGTCACCTCGTTCCCCGTGCGCGAGCAGCAGGGGTTCGTGTGGGTGTGGATGGATCCGCGCGTGCCTCCACCGCACGAGCCCTTCCACTTCCGGCTCGCGGAGGCCCCCGGCTACACCACCGTGCGGCGCTCGCTCGTGGCTCCGGCCAGCCTGCACGCCGTCGCCGAGAACGCGCTCGACGTGCCGCACACGGCCTTCCTGCACGGCGGGCTGTTCCGGAACGACGCCGACCGCACGGAGATCCGATGCGTCATCGAGCGCGGCACGGATCGCGTCGAGGCCGAGTACATCGGCGAATCGCGGCCCCCGGGGCTCGCGGGGCGCATCCTGTCGCCGTCCGGCGGCCTGGTCACGCACTTCGACCGCTTCTACCTGCCGTCGATCCTCGAGGTCGAGTACTCGATCGGCGAGGAGAACCACATCCTCCTGAACGCGGCCTGCACGCCGATCACGCCCGACGAGACCGTGCTCCACGCCGTGGTGTCCGTGAAGTCGCGCATCCCGGGCTTCCTTCTGCGCCCGCTCGTGCAGCCCATCGCGCTGTGGATCTTCTCGCAGGACGTGAAGGTGCTCTCCCTGCAGACCGAGTCGAAGCGGCTCACGGGCGACCGGTACGTCAGCACCGAGGTCGATCTGCTGGGTCCCCACATCGCGCGGCTCCTGAAGCGCGCGGAAGACGGTGCGCTCGACGAGCTCGAGCCGTACCAGCGCGAAGTGCGGATGCTCGTCTGAGATGCAGCTGTTCTTCGCGCTGCTCCCGCTCGTCGCGTTCTACTTCGTGGAGTCCTGGTACGGCCTGAAGGCCGGCGTCGCAGCGGCGATGGCATTCAGTCTGGTCGATCTCGGCGCGGGCTGGGTGCGCACCCGCAAGCTGTCCCGGATGACCCTGTTCACGGCCGCGCTCGTCCTCGGGCTCGGCTCGATGAGCCTGCTGTCGGACGACGAGCGATTCGTGCTGTGGAGCCCGGTGGTCGGAGACCTCGTGTTCGCGGCCCTCCTGCTCGGTGGGCTCGCCTGGCCCGGTGCGCGCTCGATGCTCGAGGTCGCGTGGGAGGAAGCGAACCCCGACGACGCGCTCGACCCCGTGATGCGCCGGTTCCTGCGGGGCATGACGGTGCGCTTCGCGCTCAACCTGGGGCTCCACGCCGCGCTCACGGGGTGGTCGACGACCGAGACGAGAGAGGTGTGGCTGTTCGTGTCCGGCCCCGTCCAGTACGGCCTGTTCGGGGTGCAGATCGCCATCGAGGCGGTGCTGGTGTGGCGCCTCCCCCCGGTCTCCGATCGCGCGGCCGACGCGGAGCAGTCGCACCCGTAGAGGCCCTGTGGCAACATCCCGCGCATGTCCGACCCCAAGCCCGAAGGCCTCGTCACCCTCACCACGGATCCTCCCAGCGAGGACAGCTCGCTCGTGCTGGTCGTGCTCGCCGGCGACGAGCCGGGGCGCCGCTTCCCCGTCGGTCAGGCCACGCTGATCATGGGGCGCGACCCCACGTGCGACATCCCGGTGAACGACCGTCGGGTCTCCCGCCAGCACGCGCGCATCGAGCCCGAAGACGACGGGAGCTTCCTGCTCGTCGACAACGGCAGCTCGAACGGCACGCTGGTGAACGGGGAGCGCATCGACCGTCGCCACATCGACATCGGCGATCGCATCGGGCTCGGTCGGGGTGTCGTGCTGATGTTCACGCGGTCGGGGCGCTTCGACGACCAGCTCATCCAGGCGCAGAAGCTCCAGGCGCTCGGGCACCTGTCGGGCCGTATCGCGCACGACTTCAACAACATCCTGACGACGATCCTCACGAACGTGAGCTTCCTGCGCCGCGCCGACCCCATGGATCCGGCCGACCTGAAGGACGCCATCGCCGACATCGAGCTCGCGGCGCGCGCGGGGGCCGACCTCACGGAGGGCCTCCTGTCGTTCGCGCACAAGGGCGAGCCCGTTCAAGACACCGTGAACATCACGAACGTCGTGCAGGAGAGCGAGCGGCTCATCCGGCGCACGCTCGGTGAGAAGGTGCGCTTCTCGGTCACGGTCGACGAAGACCTGTTCGTGTTCGGCCACCACCAGCAGCTCGTGAACGTCCTGTTGAACCTCGCGATCAACGCGAACGACGCCATGCCGAACGGCGGGCGCCTCACGATCCGGGCGTTCTCCGAAGACGTGCAGGAGCACCGTGCGAGCGCCGACTGGATGATCCCGGGCCAGTACATCGCGATCGTCGTGGAAGACACCGGGATCGGGATGAACGAGGCCACCCGGCGGCGCATCTTCGAGCCGTTCTTCACGACGAAGGGCGAGCGCGGCACGGGGATGGGGCTCGCTTCGGTCTACGGAATCATCCGCGAGCACGGGGGGAACATCCGGGTGACGAGCCGCGAGGGCGTCGGCACCGTGTTCCGCATCGACATCCCCGCGATCGACTCGTAGATCCGGGGGTCTCCGGCCCTCCCTCCGCCTCAGATCGGGTCGGGCATCGGCCCGAGCACCCAGTCCAGCGGACCGGAGAACGTCGTGACCACGGGGTCTCCCCCTTCGGGCGTCACGCTGATCTCGATGTCGACCCAGTCGCCGGCGAGCTCGTCGGGCTCGTACCCGAAGAAGCGCATGTGGAACTCGGACGAGAACCGCGTACCCGCGTTGTCGCCGACGTTCGCGCAGACGAACCGCTGGTTGTACTGCCCTTCGCCGACGAGCAGCTGGTCGCTCTGGCGCGTGGCTTCGGTGATCACGCGGTACGTGTCGCTGGCCGCGAGACCGATCAACCGGAGGTCGAACGGGGCGTAGGGTGCGCCGCCCTGAGGCGGGATGCCGAACTGGATGGGGTCGCCGTCGTCGAATCCCCAGCCGTCGCCCTGTGTGGCCTCGACCACCGGATCCCCGGACTCCGGGCACAAGCCGGGCGTGACGGGAGTGGGCGCCTGCTTGCAGGCGGCGACGGCGAGGAGGGCCGGGAAGGCGAAGCGGAGCGTCATGGAACGTGTATACCGCCTCGGCCGGTCAGCCGCGCGGCAACCACAGGATGCCCGTACGCACCGGGCGTACGGGAGTGGCGCCGCCATCGCTGCGGACCTCCGTGCTCGCGAGGTCGACCTCGCGCCCGTGCACCACCATGCGCTTCGAAGAGCCGCCGTCGAGGTTCGTGGCGCGCTCGCAGCCGAGGAGGCGCATCCAATCGGCGAGCTGGCGGAGCGTCATGCCGAGCGCCCGCTCGAAGTTCCGCCCGTCGACCGCGGCCACGAGCACCCTCCCCTCGCGATCGAGCCCGACGGCGAGGCGCGGGAGCAGGTTCTGGTCGCCGGTCTCGTCCTGGCTGAACGTGACTGGAGGGGCGGTTCCCCAGAAGCCCTCGGACCGCAGGTCGATGCAGACCTCACCGTTCCGCACCAGCATGGGGCCGCCGGCGATCCCCTCGTCGATCCGGACCGGAGCCCCCTCCAGCCGGTGCTCGAGGACCGGAGCCTCGGAGACCCCCGTGAACACGGCTCCATCGAGGGGCACCTCGAGACTCCGCCCGGTGGCGACGGTGCGCGTGCCCACCCGAGCCACGGACGGCACGTCGGGACCGCGCTTCGCGACCGCCCGCGTGAGCGGCTCGGGGTGCACGCTCACGACACCGACGTCGACCCCCGCAGGGCCGCTCACCAGGGCGCCGCGCGGGAACCACGCGGGACCGTGCACCACACCTCCGCTCACGAACAGGCCCACGGGGTCGCCGCGCTGGCTCGGAGGCCCGATGTCGGGCTCGCTGTACAGGAAGAAGCCACCAGAGGTCGCCACCGGAGCGCCGTGCGCCACGGCGAAGGCCGCGAGATCCCCGCCGTGGGCGCGCAGATCGACCACCCGTGGCGCGAACCGGCGCGGATCGATGCGGAGCACGTTCACGTGCATCGGCCCCATCGGACCGGGCCCGTCGACCCGTGCGTGCTCGATCCCGGGCTCCACCGACGCCCACCAGACGCTGCGCGCGGCGTCTTCGAGGGAGCGCACCCGACCCGCGCGCGCGGACTCCAGCTGGGCCGCGAGGCTGTAGTAGAAGTCGGCCAGGGCCCGCACCCGGACCGCCTGCGGACCGCGCGCCTCCGCCATGCCCGCGAGCCGCACCCGCAGCCCGACCCGCAGGACGCGACCTTCGGGCCCTCCGAGCGCTGCGAGCCGCGCGGACACGGCCTCGATGCGGCGTCCGAACATCGCGGCCTGCTCGGGGTCGACGTCGTCGAGCGCGGGCACCGGGAGGTCCGCGACCTCGAGGTCCTCGAACCCACCGGTCCACGGGCGCTCCGGACCGGGAGGCGGCCCGCCCCGGGGCTCCGGGCTGGCGAGGCACGCGAGGGCGTCCGTCCACCTCGGGTCGACGCCTTGCTCGGCGGCGAAGCGGAGCGCCACGTCGAGCCAGGTCACCGGGACCACACCCAGTAGTCCACCGCCTTCCCGGGCAACGAGTGCCAGCCGGGCTCGGGGGCGGGCGCGCCCTTCTCCACCCGCACGACGACGCGGGGGGCCGCGGACCGGGCCGCGTCGAGCGTGCCTGGGTCGAGCTCGCGATGATCGGCGATGGCACGGAACAACCCGTAGCCCGGCGCCGCTCGGGCGGGCGTCTCGAACATGGGAGCCAGGAACACCACATCGGCGCGGGTCGAGCGGAGCAGGTCGATCGCCGCGCACCGGTGGGCATGGATGCGTGCTGCGGCTTCGGCCCAGCGGGGATCGGGCGCAGACAGGCCCGCTTCGACGAGGCTGTAGACCACGGGGCTCGCTTCGGAGGCGTCGACGCGGGCTCCCAGCACGGCGGACAGGTGGAGCGCGTCGCCCGCGAGCCCCAGCGTGCAGTCGATGACGTGGGCTGCCGGACCGACGGCCCGGATCAGCGGATGGGCGGCTCCGGCGGCGATCTTCGCGTGCAGGAGCCCGGCTTCGACCCGGACCTGCTCGCGCCCGTCGGTCACCCACTCCCGATCGCGCGCCACGACGTAGGCGAGCGAGTGGCCCGCGAGCACGGCCTCGATGGCGCCCCGACGCTCGACGAACGGCGCACCACACCGCTCTGCGACGGCCTTCGCGCGTGCGACCTGCTCGGGCGTGACGCGCACCGACGTGGTGACGGCGAGGCTCAGCGCATCATCCAGCTCTCGCGGACGCGGTTCATGACCACGGCGGTCATCCGGCGGTCCATCTCGGCGAGCTGGGCCTGCATGTCGGCCACGCGGGTGTCGTGTCGCAGGTTCGTGCGGGCGAAAAGGAGCGTCATGACGCCCATCACCTCGGGACCCATCCACACCAGCGAGCACGGCGCGCAGCGCGCAGGGAACGCGAGGTGGGTGCCCATGTAGCCGAACGCCTCCATCTTCCGGTCGCAGTCGGGACAGGCGGGAGCCGGAGCGGGCGGAACGGGGTCGATGTGCTCGTCGAAGCTGACGGCGTCTGCGATCGCGCGGGCCGCCGACGTGAGCACGGGAATGAGGTCTCGCTGCTCGACGAGCGTGCTCCCACAGCCCCGGCACATCCAGAACAGCCGGCCTTCGACCTCGACTTCTTCGAGCCCACCACCACAGGCACGGCACGGCATCGCCTCTTCGTCGCCCATTCCCCCTCCCGGTCCGCCGAGAACGGAGTATAAGCACTGGGTCCGATCGGCGACGCCTCCCTCTGGAGGCTCCCACGGGCTCTATCGTCGAACGTTCTTCCCGGGATCCGATCTATGTACGCCAGCGCTCTCCGCACGACGCTCGTCCTCTCCCTCGCGCTCACGGTCGCCTGCACGAACCGCAACAGCGACCTCTCGAGCTACCGCCCCAGCATGACGATGCTCCGCATCGGCGAGGTGGTGGTCGAAGAGCCCCCGGTGATCCCCGAGGACAACTTCATCCCCGGCCTCGTGATCGCGCCCGAGCAGTTCAACTACCCCGACGAGCAGGGCGGTTTCCGCACGGCGCCCGATGGCTGGGCCTCGCTCACCGACTTCGGCAAGATGACCGCCATCGAAGACCCCGCGGTGCTCGAGAAGCACAAGGACACGTACGGCTACTCGCTGACGCCGGGCTCTCTCATCGACGAGAACGAAGAGCGGGCGATCACCTACGAAGACGTGAACCAGGGGGCCATCGCGAACTGCTACATGGTGGCCGCGCTCACGGGTGCGATCTACGCCGACCAGACGGGCGCGATCAAGAACGGCCTCATCCGCGAGGTCAACGACGCCGACGGCAACCTGCTGCACTACAGCGTCCGGTTCTACGACGCCTGGGGCACCCCGCAGGATGTCGACGTCGACGCCGAGCTCATCCGTCGCAGCGGCAAGCCCCTGTACGCGCGGTCCGCCGACAGCCGCACCGACGCCGAGGAGCTGTGGGTCGGGCTCGTCGAGAAGGCGTACGCGAAGTGGCACGGCAGCTACGACAAGATCGGCAACGGCGGGTACACGGGCGACGTGTTCCAGGCGATCACGGGGGCGAACGCCAGCTACAAGAACCTGTCGAGCCAGTCCGACGAGTCGCTGTTCTCCTCGGTGGTCGAAGCGGTCAACGAGGGGCGCCCCGTCGCGAGCGGCACGTTCGGTGAAGACTCCGGCGTCGACTACACCGGCACGGGCGTCTACGCGTGGCACGCGTACACGGTGCTCGGCGCCGACCGCACGGAAGACGGCACGTACCGCATCCAGCTCCGCAACCCGTGGGGCTCGTCGGAGCCGGCCGACAACGGCCCCGACGACGGCATCTTCTGGCTCGACTTCAAGGACTGGCGCCGGCTCTACAGCAACGTGACGATCGGCGGGAAGTTCGAGGCCGACACCACGGCTCCGGCGCAGATCACCGACCTCACGCTCGCTGGCATCGTCGAAGATCGCGCGGTGCTGCAGTTCACGTCCACGGGCGACGACTCCACCTCCGGGCTCGCGTACGAGTACGACGTTCGCATGGCGCCGTTCCCGATCGACGCCTCGAACTTCTACGAGGCCTCGCGGGTTCCCGCGGCCGACCCGCAGGCGCCGAACACCCAGGAGAACCTCGAGATCACGGGCCTCGCGCCGGGCGTTCCGATGTACGTGGCCATCCGCGTGCTCGACGAGTCGGGCAACGGCTCGCCCGTCTCGAACGTGGTCGAGGTGAAGTCCGAGTCGCGCCCCGTCTACCAGGGCGAGACGTTCTTCGAGTTCGAGAACGACGCCGACGCGTGGCAGCCCACGGGCCTGTTCCACCTGAGCACGATCGACAGCACCTCCGGAATCCACTCGTTCTACATGGGCCAGGAGAACACGCTGAACTACGACACGGGCGACCGCGTGTTCGCCACCCTCACCTCGCCCGCCATCGATCTGACGGGCCGCTCGTCGGCGGAGCTCCTGTGGGAGCAGATCCTCGATGTCGAGGAGGGCGAGTACGACGCCGCCTGGATCGAGGTGAGCACGAATGGCTTCCAGACCTCCGAGACGGTGTGGAGCAAGACCTCCACCACGGGCACCTGGCGCCTCGAGCTCGTCGACATCTCGGCGTTCGCGGGCCAGGTGATCGAGATCCGGTTCGTGTTCGACAGCACCGACGGCGTGAACAACACCGGCGTGGGCTGGCTCGTCGACAACGTCTGGATCGACGGCCAGTAGATCACGGACCGTCCCTGCGGGCCCTCGGGACTCCGGACCGTCCCTGCGGGCCCTCGGGACTCCGGACCGTCCCTGCGGGCCCTCGGGACTCGGTCACAGACCGTCCCTGCGGGCCCTCGGGACCGGGGACGCTACTTGCAGTCCTCCGAGTCTCCGACGAAGCAGACGTACTCCCGCGGCTCGACGTTCTCGACGCGGGCGCTCAGGCGCTCGCCCCCGCCGGTGATGGCCTGCACGCGGCACGTTCCCGGCTTCTCTCCGGCCACCATCGCGGAATCGACGCCATCCGCGCTGCCTTCGGTGCACGACACCTTGAACTTCTCGGTGTCGGCGCGGCCCGAGGTGAACGTGGCGTGAGGGCCGGTGATCTCGACGGGCGCAGGAGCAGGCGCGACCACGGGCGGGGGCGAGGCCTTCACGACGGGTGCAGGCGCCGGAGGGGCCCCGCCGGTCGCCATCATCGCGAGCGCGAGCACGATCACGACGGCCGCGAACACGACCAGCCCAAGCGCGGCCCCGAACACGAACATCAGCGCGACGGTGACCATCACGCCGCCACGCCGGGGCTTCGCCGGAGCCGCGGCCCTCGAGCGCGTCGCGACGGGCGGGGGCGGCGGTGAAGCGCGCGTGATCGGGGACTTCCCGGCCGGCACGGACTTCGCGGATCCACCCGCTGGGACGGCACCGGAGCCCGCGGGGGCGGCACCGGAGCCCGCAGGGGCACCACCGGACCCTGCCGGCACGGCACCCGAGTCGCGTCGGACGACTCCGGAGTCGCCAGAGCGGTTGTACTGGCGGAACTCGGGCGGGACCTTGAAGCGCTGGGTGGGCGCGGGCGTCGGGGTGGCCCAGACCTCGGGAGGCTCGGGCTTCTTCTCCCGCGTGACCGGCGGTGAGCCCGTGGTGGACATGCCCGGGCTCCGCTCCGCCGCACGCACGTTCTCCGGCGCCCCGAGCGTGTCTCCGGAGGGCGGGCCGGTGGCACCGGCTTCGGCCGCGGAGCTCCTCGCCTCCCCTCGCGGGGTGCGGGCGGGACCGAGCTCCCCCTTCTTCGCCATCTCTTCGATGGTGGCCTGCTTCAGGGCCTTCCAGCGGGCGTCGTCGGCGAGCGAGCCCGTCATCTCGTCGTCGAGGCCGGACAGATCGAGCGCACGCGTCGACATGCCCGTGTTCTCGTCCCAGATGGAGCGCTGGTCGAGCGCGCGGGCGTCTTCGGTGAGGACGGTACCGACCAGCGAGCCCGGGCTCGCGACCTCGTCTTTGTCGCGCGTCTCGCGGACGACCGTGGGGACGGTGGCCTCGGCCCACTCCTCCAGCGAGTGCTCGGGGATGCGGCGCGCGAACGCGCGGAGCCGTGTGACGCAGTCGGCGGCCGTGGGACGCTCGGGCTCGTCGAACTCCAGCATGTCCATCAGGAGCTCGTGGAGCAGCTTCTCGGCTTCTTCGTGGAGCGGGTACCGGTCGAGCAGGAGGTCGAACCGGTCTTCGAAGTACTGCTCGTGCTCCTTCGGGCGCAGCTTCGCCTTCCCGAACTTCTCGAGCGCCAGCATCTCGTAGAGGGTGGCCCCCAGGGAGTAGACGTCGCTCGCGGGCGACTCGGGCTCGAAGAACAGGCGCTCGGGAGGCATGTACTCGAGCGAGCCGAACGCCATCTCCTGGGTCTTCGACTCGCGCTCGTCGAACTCCGCGCGGGCGACGCCGAAGTCGAGCACCTTCACCACGCCGGACTCGTCGACCATGATGTTCGACGGCTTGATGTCGCGGTGGATCACCCGGAGCGGCTTCTCCCCCGCGTACGGCGGGCGGTTGTACGCGGCATCGAGCGCGCTCGCGACGGCTGCGCAGATCTCGAGAGCCGCGCGGATGGGGATGCGCGTCTTCGTCTCGGCGCAGTGGTTGATCACGACCTTCGTGTCGACGGCGTCGAGGTACTCCATGATGACGGCGCAGCGGCCGTCGATCAGCGTGAGGTCCATCACGTCGACGATGTTCTTGTGGCGCAACCACCCGAGCAGGCGCGCCTCGTCGCGCATGCGGCTCGCGATCTCCTCGTTCTCCGACCACCTCGGATGCAGGAGTTTCACGGCGACCAACCGGGAGAACCCGTCTGCGTGGATCACCTTCGTCAGATACACGCTTCCGAAACCGCCAGAGGCGATCTCTCGGATGAAGTGGAATCTCCTGGATGATTCGCTGGACGACACTCGGGTTCCAGTCGGCGCGCGCGACCCGGAGAGCCTACCAGAAGTGAAGCCGTCCGACCGGAGCGAGGTCCTCGTCGCTATACTCGCGCACGGAGACACCGATGCACCGCCTCGTCGCCCTCACCGTCCTCCTCACCGGCTGCTGGAAGCTGGAGCGCACCGAGATCCCAGAGGGACTCGTCGAATTCGCGCCCGCAGCTCCCACCGGGGCCGAGGACTGGACGGTCACGGCGATCGACATGGACCTCGAGTGCCCTGACGGTCAGAACACCCGCTTCTACGTCGTGTCTCCAGCCGAACCGACGGGTCCGATGCCCGCGGCCGTCGTGTACCACTCCGGGAGCTTCGACTTCGTCGCCGCACCGATCGCGGGGAACCCGACCGCGGGGCAACACCTGCAAGACCCCACTCGCCTCGAAGCCCCGTGGGGCATCCGGATGGCGTTCGCCACGCTCGGGATGTACCCCGCTCCCCTGTCGGGTGAAGCCCACGACGGCACCCTGCCCGCAGCCCTCGCCGACGAGGGGATCGCCATGATCCTCCCCGTGAACTGCTGGGGCGACTGGTGGCACAACGAGCCCGGTGCCGCCGACAACGACTTCGAGGCCGAGTTCTTCACGCGCCAGGGTCGGGTGACGGCCGAGTGGGGCTTCCGCCTGCTGGCCGACCCCGCGTTCGGCCCGGCTCTGGGCGCCGAGCTGCCCTTCGAGCCCGATCCAGACGCCCTGTACGCCGTCGGGCTGGGCGAAGGCGCCCGTGCGGTGGGCGAGCTGCTCGCGATCGACGACGACGGCGACGGCACGGCCGACTACCAGCCACGCGCGATCGCGGTCGACAGCCTGGTCGACGACATCTCGCTGCTCCCCGAAGCCCAGCCCGCTTCGGCAGCCGGCATCCAGCGGATCTTCCGCGGCGACTTCGAGCGGGGCGGGCTCTCCACGCTCTCCGACCTCCCGCCCACCGTGTTCGTGTACAGCCCGGTCGACGCCGTGATTCCCGACGGCGCGAACACCGACATCCTCGACCGTCTCGACGCGGACGACATGCACCTCGTCATCGAAGGCACGGCCGCGCTCCACGTCCTGAGCAACGCCGACGTGCAGATCGCCGACCAGGTCGCGCAGTTCCTGTCCGACGCCCCTTGAGGGAGCCCCACCACGGGATTCCCGTGGCCGGGAGCCTTCAGCGAGCCGGCTCGCTGACTCCTCCCTGAATTCCTGTTGCCGGGAGCCTTCAGCGAGCTGGCTCGCTGACTCCTCCCTGAATTCGCCTGCGAGGATCTCAGCCGTTATACGGCGGCCGAAATGAAGACCGGCGACATCGTTACCGACAGCCGAGCACAGGCCTGGACCCTCACCGCATTGCTGGGCGAGGGCGTGTGGGCCCGCACCTGGCTGGTGAAAGACGACGAAGGCCGCCAGCGGGTGCTCAAAGCGCCCTATGAGACGGCCGATCTGCCGCCCGCGAGCGCCGACAAGGTGCCGCTCATGCGCAAGTGCGCGCTCGAGCAGGCCGAGATCCTCGCCACCGAGGCGCCGCTCCTGATCCCGCTCGAAGACAGCATCACGCTGCCCACCGGCGCCACGGCGCTGCTGCTGCCGTGGTACCCCACCACCCTGCAGCGCCAGCTCTCGAGCGGCATCCCGCTCACGGAGGCGCTGCACGTGATGCTGTCCGTGACGGACGGCCTCGCGAAGCATCCGCGCGCGCACGGAAACCTGCGCCCGAGCAACATCCTGATCGACCCGCACGGCACGCCCGTGCTCATGGATGTCGCGACCCACACGTCCCAGTCGCTGATGACCACCCACGAGCGCGGCGCACCGCAGCGCAAGGCCTGGTCGCCGCCCGACCGCATCGCCGCCGACACCTGGGCCATCTGTCAGGCCCTGCACGTCGCCGTGCAGCTCGAAGAGGGCGAGTCCGACGGCCCCGCCGTCCTGCCGACCGCCGGGAGCGGTGGGCTCGACAAGGTCGCGCTCGCCGCACTGAAAGACGCCGCGGTCGCGCGGCTCAAGCGCGATGGCGCCAATGCCCGGTTCATCTCCCGCACGGCCGAGCGCCTCTCCACCATCCTCGCGCGCGGGCTGTCTCGCGATGCGGATCCGTCTCCGCCGTACCGGTTCCTGAAGGCCACCGACCTCGTGCCGCGACTTCGCGAGGTGGTCGCGCTCACGGATCCCGGCATCGACAGCGTCGGCAAGCTCATCCTGTCGAGCGCCGCAGACGGCGAGATCTTCAGCGGGCCCAGCGCTGTTGGGTTCACGGTGTCCGTCGCGCCCACCGAGGGGGTGAACGAGGCCACCGACATCGTGTGTGGCGTGCGTCTCACGGATCTCGACGCCCAGGGCGAGGGCCGCGTGCCGCTCGACGACGCGCAGTTCACGGTCGACCGTCATCCTTCGGGTCGCTTCCGGTTCGAGTTCAACCTGCCCGAGGTCGCACCCGGACGGTACGCGGTGCGCGTGGCGTTCAGCGTGAAGGAGTCCGGCCAGGATCCCGTGGTGGCCGAGGGTCGGTTCGAGGTCCGCCCGCCCGCGGGCTACGTCCCGCCGCCCCGGCCCGACTCCGGGCCCGCCCCGATCGACCTGTCGGCGCATGGCGCGGCCCTGCGGGGCCCTGCGACTCCCGCGGGCCGTCCAGGCCTGCGAGACCAACCCCAGCTCACGCAGCCCAAGGGCTTCGACGACGAAGACGAAGACCTCGACGACGCGCCCACCGTCCGCATGGACGTGAACGACCTCGCCCGGCGGTTCCTCGACGACAAGGCGCCCACGGGCGACGACAGCGATGCCGGCGCAGAGGTGATCGACGCGTTCCCGCGTCCGCTCGCCCCCACCTCGCCGGGCACGTCGATCGAAGACGACGAGCCGGAGCCGCTGCGCCCGGCGCCCGCACGTCCTGCGCCCCGGCCCGTGCCCACGGCCGTTCCCACTCCCCGCCCCGTGCTCACCGCGGTTCCCACGCCGCCCCCCAGCGATGCCGGCGAGCCCACGTCTCCCTCCGACGCCTCCGAGGTGTCGGAACCCCACGCGCGGCCCGTGCTGCAGGCGTCTCCGAGCGTCACCATCGCAGCGCCCGCACCGATTCCCGCAGCTCCGACCCCTCGCCCGATGCCCGCTCCCGCGCCCCTGCCGACGGCGCCCACCGATGCGTGGGAGGCCTCCCAGGCGGGCGAGGCCGACTTCTTCAACGAAGACGCGCCGATCCCGGGCTCCGGGAGCGAAGACCTCCTCGACGAGGGTCCGGCCGCTCCCAGTGCGTTCGCGCAGCTCCAGGGTCGCCTGGTCGACCTCGTGCAGCGCGACTCGCCCACCTTCATCGGGGTCGCTGTCGCCGGCTGCTTCCTGCTCCTGGTGCTCGCCATGGCACTCATGCGGGCCTGCTGAAACTCGTCGCTTCCCCCGAAATCCCGACAGGAGTCCCCGTGGACATTCGATTCTCGACCGCCGGTTCCACCACCGTTCCCGCCGACGCCCTGGCCGTGTTCGCCGGGTTCGACTGGCGCGACGAGCTCCAGGAGCTGGACACCGCGCTCGGGGGCAGCCTGCTCGGCTGGCTCGACTCCCAGGGCTTCGACGGCAACGGTTCGGCGCCGCTCACCACCGCCACGTTCGGTCGGCTGGGGGCTCCCCTGCTCCTCGTGATCGGCGTGGGCGACCGCTCGGTCACCGAGCTCCGCAACGCCAGCGCGCGTGCGGCCCGTGAAGCCCGCGCGCAGCGGGTCCGTCACCTGGCGCTCGACTCCGGGCTCGGCTCCGAGGGCGTGCGCACCGTCGTCGAGCACGTCACCACCGGGAACTACGAGTTCGACCGCTACAAGGCCGAGACCGACCGCCGGCCCGCGCTCGAGGCCCTCACGCTGCTCGGCGTCGCCGAGTCCGCGGAGTCGCGTCGCATCGCCGACAAGTGTGCGATCCGCACGCGCTGGCAGAGCTGGGCGCGCGACCTCGTGAACATGCCGCCGGCCGACCTCTACCCCGAGACCCTCGCGAAGGCCGCGGTCGACGCCCTGAGCGGGCTCCCCCACGTCACGGTCGAGGTCTGGGACTTCGACCGCTGCAAGGCCGAGGGCTGCGTCGGGATCATCGCGGTCGGCCAGGGTTCCAGCCGCCCGGGCTGCCTCGTTCGCGTCAGCTACCGTCCGCCGAACGCGCGCGAGCACATCGCGCTGGTCGGTAAGGGCGTCACGTTCGACAGTGGCGGCCTGTCGCTCAAGCCGTCGGCGGCCATGCAGACCATGCGCTGCGACATGGGCGGTGCTGCCACCATGCTCGGCGCGGCCGGCGCGCTGGCCGAGCTCGGCGCCCCCATCGCGGTCGACACCTTCATCGGTGCCGTCGAGAACATGGCGGGCGCGAACAGCTACAAGCTCGGCGACATCCTCACGTACCGCAACGGCGTGACGGTCGAGATCCACAACACCGACGCCGAAGGGCGGCTGGTGCTGGCCGACTGCCTGATCAACGCCTGCCGGGTGGAGGGGGTCACGCAGATCGTGGATGCCGCGACGCTCACCGGCGCGTGCGTGATCGCGATCGGGTCCGACTTCACGGGCCTGTTCACGAACGACGAAGGCATGGCGCACGATCTGTCGCTCGCCGCCAGCGCCGACGGCGAGGGCCTCTGGCGCCTGCCGCTGCACGCTCCGTACAAGGAGAAGCTCCGCGGCGACTGGAGCAAGATCAAGAACGTCGGCGGGCGCGATGCGGGCGCCACCACCGCCGCGCTGTTCCTGCAGTACTTCGTCACCGAGGGCATGCGCTGGACGCACCTCGACATCGCCGGCTCGTCCTGGCGCGACAAGGGCGGCTCGATGTGGGCGGCCGGCGCGACCGGCGAGATGGTGCGCACGCTCACCACCTGGGCGGAGCGGCTCCCCGGCCGGTCCTGAGGCACCCCGGCGCTCACCTCCGGGGCCGCAGCCCGTGGTCCCGAAGCAGCAGGCCCGCCGCCAGCCCGCCGTAGCTCGACGTGTCGCCCCGTAGATCGCTGAGCCACATCAGCCGGCCCATCACGGTGACGTGCACCGGTCCGGCGACGTGCACCCCGGCGAGCGCGTCCGTCCGTGCGATCAGACCCGCCGGCGAGGCCCCGGTCACGGTGCCCTCGAGCTCCCAGAGCACCTGGGGACCGTGGGTGCGGAGCAGGATCCCCGCATCCACCGCGGGCAGCGCCACAGGAGACTGAGGGTCCGCGACGCCGAGCCCGACCGTGAGGCCCGCGAAACTCCGGCTCCCGTCGCGCGCGCCGGTCCAGTGGACCCCGAGATGGGCCTGCGCCCCTCCCATCAGCCCGCGCATCTGGTTGTGCCAGGTCGTGCGCGTGGCCCACAGCTGGAACCCCGTCCAGCGTGACGTGGCGAGCCGCACGCGCCCGTCGAGCACGGCGAGCGCCCCGTGGGTGGAGCTCATCGCGCCCCCGTTCGCGCGGACGTCGGCCCGGCCGACCACGGAGCGCGGCACGCGTCGAGGCCGCTCCCACGGCTCGGGGTCGAGCTGCGGACCGGCGAGCGCCGTGAGGATCGCGAAGAGCCACATGGCGCCAGGCTAGCCGCCCGAGCGCGAACCCGCGTCAGGGTTCGGGACGGAACCCCAGTGCCACGATGAAGAACTCGACGCTCGTGCGGCGGACGGCCTCCGGGCGGAGCCGCTTCACGGTGTCGAAGCGCGCCTTGACCTCCGCTGCGAAGTCCTGCGCCTCTTCGCCTTCGAACACCTTGCACACGAAGTTGCCGCCGGGCTTCAGCACCTGGGTGGCGACCTCGAGCGCGCGCCGGGCGACCTCGAGCTGACGCACGTGGTCGCCGAAGCGGTCGCCGATCGTGTTCGGCGCCATGTCGGACAGCACCACGTCGGCCGGGCCGCCGAGCACCTCCATCAGGGCTTCGGCGGTGACCTCGAACACGTCGGCCTCGAGCAGGGTGACCCCGGCGAGCGACGGCACGTGCTGGAGATCGAGCCCGACGACCGTTCCGCGACCGCCCACGACCTCCTTCGCGTACCGCGACCAGCTCCCGGGCGCGCAGCCGAGATCGAGCACGCGCTGGCCCTGAGCGAGCGGACGGAACCGGCGCTGGGCCTCCGAGAGCTTGAACACGGACCGCGCCCGGTAGCCCTCCTCCTTCGCGGCCTTGTTGAACCGATCGCCCGTCTTGTACGAGTTGCGCGCCTTCTTGCCACCCTTGCTCATCGACACGCCTTCTCGATCACCGACCACACGTCGTCGCGGCCCTCCCGCGTGAGGCTCGAGAACGCGATGGGCTGGCCGGCATCGAGACCGAACGTCTCCCGGATCTCGACGAGCTGGCGCTGGCGCGGCTGCTTCTTCAGCTTGTCGCACTTCGTGGCGATCACGAGGAGCGGGATCTTCGCGTCGCGCAGCCCATCGATGAGCATGCCGTCGGACTCCATGGGGACGCGCCGGATGTCGATGAGGAGCACGACGAGCCGCAGCGTGTCGCGGGTTCCGAGGTAGCCCTCGATCATGTCGCCCCACCGCTCCTTCACGGAATCCGGCACCTTCGCGAAGCCGTACCCCGGGAGGTCGGCGAACACGGCCTGATCGCCGAGCTGGAACAGGTTGATCGCCTGCGTGCGGCCCGGCGTGGACGACACGCGTGCCGCCTTCTTCGCATCGAGCAGCACGTTCAGCGCGCTCGACTTCCCCACGTTGCTCCGCCCGGCGAAAGCGACCTCCGGGAGCCCCAACACGGGGAGCTCTCCCGGGAAGCTCCCGACGAAGGACAGCTGGCGGACGGCGTTCCTGAGTTGCATGTCGATGCGGGTAACCGGGCGGGCGTTAGGATGGTGGCGATGCAGCAGCCCCTGTTCGCCGGCTGGAACGAACGGCCCACCGTCGTGGAACGCATCGCGAGCGACCAGAGGATCTGGTTCGTCAGCGATATGCACCTCGGCGACGGCACCCGGTGCGACGTGTTCTTCGGGAAGGACAAGCACCTCATCGCCCTGTGCGAGCGGGTCGAGGAAGAGGGCGCGATGCTCGTCGTGCTCGGCGACGCGATCGACTTCAACCAGGCGTGGTCGTTCACGCGCGTGCTGCGGGCCCACCAGGAGCTCCTGTCCGCGCTGAGCCGGCTCGGTCGGGATGGCCGGCTGTTCTACGTGATCGGGAACCACGACTACGACATCACGCTGTACCGGGAGATCCTGAACTTCCGCGTGTGCGACGAGCTGCACATCGGTCCCGACGTGCTGGCCCTGCACGGCTGGCAGTTCGACCCGTACCTCGCGAAGACCGTGCCGATGGGCCACATGTGGTCGACCACCGCGCACCACCTCGTGGAGCGGTACCTCAACACCTGGCTGCGCATCCCGATCGGCGAGTTCTACACGACCGCGAACCGCCTGATGTTCTGGCTCGCCCACAAGGTCGCGCTCGTGGGGAACGCGTGGACGAGCCTGCTGCGGGCCGTGGGGCTCGAGGCCGACGCCGACCCGCTCAACCAGTACCTCGACTACTGGGCCCGCGGGAACATGGGCGACCCCATGGGCATCTTCCGTCCGGCGTTCGAACAGGCGCGAAAAGGCCCGTGGCCATGGGTGATCTGCGGGCACAGCCACCTGCCGGGTGTCGTGCCCGCGGGCAAGGGCGGGTACGTGAACACCGGCTCGTGGACCTTCGCGTCGTCGCACTACGTGGTGTGGGACCACGACCACTTCACCGCCCACGACTGGATCACGGGGCGCGAGTTCTCCCAGGAGTTCTACGAGCCCCTGCTGGACGGGTGGATCTACGAGCGCGACTTCTTCCAGTGGTGGCGCGAGAACTACATGGGCTTCCTTCGCTTCCGCGAGGGTGAGGAGCGGAAGGGGCGCCTGCGCGGCTGGGAGTCCTACGTGCGCGACTACCAGTACCTGTCGCAGCTCCGGCCCGAGAAGCTCGAGCCCCTGCGGTCCGAAGAGCCATGAAGGTCGCGGGCATCCCCCAGCGCACCGTCGTCCTCGACGGTGCGGAGGTCGACCTCATCGACCAGCCCCGCCTCCCCCACGCCTTCGCACGCGTCCGCACCTGCACGGTGGCCGAGACCGCCGACGCGATCCGCACCATGGTGGTGCGCGGAGCCGGCGCCATCGGAGCGACTGCGGCGGCCGGCATGGGTCAGGCCGCCGCGCTCGCCCCGACGGGCGGGGTCCACGCGGCGCTCGCCGACGCGGCCCGCGTCCTGCGGAACACCCGTCCCACCGCCCAGAACCTGTTCTACGGCATCGACCGCGTGCTGGCCGCCACCGTCGGGCTGTCCGACGAAGCGGCCCGCCACGCTGCGGTCCGCGAGGCCCACGCCGTCGCCGACGAAGACGCCGCCGCGTGCGAAGCGCTCGGGGAGCACGGCCAGGCCCTGATCCGCGACGGCATGCGCATCGCGACCCACTGCAACGCCGGCTGGCTCGCGTTCGTCGACTGGGGCAGCGCGCTCTCCCCCATCTACAAGGCCCACCGCGCCGGGCGTTCCGTGTCGGTGTGGGTCGACGAGACCCGTCCGCGCGGGCAGGGTGCGCAGCTCACGGCCTGGGAGCTCGGCCAGGAGGGCATCCCGCACCACGTCGTCGCGGACGGCGCGCTCGCGTCGCTCATGCGGGCCGGCGAGGTCGATCTGGTGATCACGGGCTCCGACCGGGTCGCGGCGAACGGCGACGTGGCGAACAAGATCGGCACCTACGGAGTCGCGGTCGCCGCGCACCACCACGGCATCCCGTTCTACGTCGCTCTCCCCACGTCCACGATGGCGCCCGACACTCCGGATGGGGCGGCCATCCCGATCGAGGAGCGCGGACCGGAGGAGGTGCAGTACACCTGGGGCAGCGACGACGACGGCACGCTGCGCCGGGTTCGCACCACGTACTCGCCCGTCCGGAATCCGGCGTTCGACGTCACCCCCGCGGAGCTCGTCGCCGGATTCATCACTCAGTACGGGATCTTTCCGGCATCCCCCGAAGGCGTTCGGGCCGCATTGTCACGAGGACAACCCTCGAAGGCCACATCGGCGGGACGACAAGCCGTCGGTGACGCTCGCAGGAGGAATCGGGCGACTCGCATCCAACCCGCAGAGTCGAACGCCGGAGGACTCCCGTCCATCCCATCACGACCGCCGAGGGGCGAGATGCCCGGAGAAGCGTGGGGAATCGTCTGGTTCACCGGTATCGATGGTTGGGGTGAGGTCCCCTCGGTCGTGTTCGATCGAATCCAGGAGCTCGAGCCCGCACCAGTGCGATTCGCTCGACGTGGCGAATCACGTGGCACGCAAGCCTATCGACTGCATCGTCGCCGCTCTGGTGGTTTCTATTGGAAGTCGGATCCGGACCTTGCCGAGCGCTTCTGCGGGCGCGCCAACAACGAGCCCGGCGGAGTGGATCGGGCTGCGGAACGCTATCGCGACCACCTGAGCGTTCAGCTGTCCGCGGATGGCTTCGCGTTCGCAGACTCGGCGCTCGCCAATCCACGTCTCTACAAGGGCATCGTGGACCCAGGAAGGAACCGCCCGTTCGAGCGTAGAGTCGTCATGTGGATGCGTCAGCTTCGCGAGACCCTCCGCGAGTTCTACCGAGACACAGACCTGTGGAACCAGACAAGTCGAGTAGGCCCGTGGCGGCGAGAGCAACTCGTCCTCGATCCTGCCACCGGTACATGGCGGCGTTCGGGCACCGCCATGCTGCTGGCCAACTGCATCTCCGCCTTCGAGTCCGGCTTGCTACCTGATACCGAACGGACGATCCCGGATCGACTGGACCGCGCGTGGCTTCGACAGCTCATCGCGGCAAATCGCGACTGGACGTCTGCGGGAGCGAGTTCGGGAACATTCCCATAGTTGATGCTCGCTCACCGTGAGGTCCCGAAACCTATGCGTACCGCCCTGATCCTCCCGCTCGTCGCCCTCCTGGGCTGCCCCAGCGACCCTCCGGTCGAAGACGAGGCCGACACCGAC
>JAWKRP010000010.1:0-293797 GCA_041389565.1 Myxococcota bacterium | reverse complement strand
TAGTACGTCAGCCCGGAGGTTCGATCCGGGTTGATCGCCTGATCCGACTGTGTGATCAGGGCCGGCATGTCCGGTCCCAGCCCTCGCCCGCTCACCATCGCCCCTGACCTCCGGGCGCAGCTCATGAAGGTGAGCCGCTCCTCGACGGCATCGTACGCCCACGTCCAGCGCGCGATCACCCTCTTGTACGTGGCCGACGGCCTCGCGACCACGGAGGTGGCGCGGCGGACGGGCCAGACCGATCGCTCGGTGCGGAAGTGGAAGGCGCGGTTCGAAGCGAAGCCGCATCTCGAGACGCTCGACGATGCTCCGCGATCGGGACGCAAGTCGCGGATCGGGCTTGATGTGCGCGTGGCCGCGATGCGGATCGCGTGCGAGCGGCCCGATGCCGTTCCGAAGACACCGCGCGTGAATGGGAAGCCCAAGGAGAAGGAGCCGCCTCCGAAGCGATTCCGCGACCTCTGGACCCACAAGTCCCTCGCCGCAGCGGTCGAGCAGCAGACCGGCGTCAAGATCAGCAAGAGCGAGATCGGGCGCATCCTGCGGTTCAACGGGCTTCGTCCGCACTTGGTGAAGCAGTGGCTCACCAGCAGCGACAAGGACTTCAAGGCGAAGGCTGCCCGCGTCTGCAGCGTGTACCTCGACACCCCGGCCGACGAGGTCGTGCTCTGCGTCGACGAGAAGCCAATCCAGGTCCTCGCGCGTCGGTTCCCGGACGAGGTCGCACCCGATGGGTCGATCCACCGCGAGTTCGAGTACATCCGACACGGCACGCGGTGTCTGCTGGCGGCATTCGATGTCCGCACCGGCCGGGTGATCGTCGAACTCGTGCCGCGCCGCACCGGCGAGGCGCTCGTCGCGTTCATGCAGCGCGTCGCCGACGCGTTCCCGGGCAAGACCATCCACGTCGTCTGGGACAACCTCAACACGCACGACGATGGCAAGACTGCCCGCTGGACCCGCTTCAACGAGCGCAACGGCGGCCGATTCCACTTCGTGCGCACGCCCATCCACGCCTCTTGGCTCAACCAGGTCGAGATCTGGTTCTCCATCCTGCAGCGCCGCGTCATCCGATTCGGTGACTTCAAGAGCGCCGAGGTGCTCGCGGAGCGGGTTCTCGGCTTCGCTGGCGTCTGGAACGCGGCCGAGGCGCACCCGTTCAAGTGGACATGGAGGTCGGATAGGCCGCAGAATCCGCGGCGGCGCCCCGCCCACCGCCCATACTGGATGCATGCCGAAGCTCGCCGCTGATCAAGCTCACGCCGACGCCACCACCGCCCAGCTCCACGAGCAGCCGGGCCTCCAACACCTCCGCGTGCGCAAGCACGGGGCTGCCATCGTGATCGAGTCCGGCCCGGCTGGCGACGCCTTCAAGCACGCCCGCCTCGTGCGCGACACGAGCACCCTGTGGGGCCTCGAGATCGCGGACCACCGCGGTCGCTGGGAGCACACGGGCATGCGCGCAACACGCTCGGAACTGGTCGACGCGCTCATGCAAGAGTTCGGCTGGGTGCTCACTAATGTCGACGGTGAGAACCCGGAACGAATCTCCGATCCGAAGTACTAGCCATCAGCCCGTCGAACGAGCCCTAGGCGGACTTGGTCTCGACTTCCTTGGCGTCTTCCGCGATCTCCTTGCGCGGCGAGACGTCGATCGGATCGTCGCGCTGGGCGTCGCGGAAGCTCTTGATGCCCTTGCCGAACGACTCGAACACGCTCGGGAGGCGCCCGGCCCCGAACAGGATCAGGACGAGGACGAGGATGAGCCCGAGCTCGAGAGGCCCCAAACCGCCGATGAACGCGACCATGTGTGCTCCAGTGCGGGAGGCGCAGGAACGCCGCCCAGCAGGGTCTTACCCCGCCGGTACTCCGAAATCCACACTCTCGAGAGCCTCCTCTAGCCGGAACCCACCGCTAGAGATGGAGGAGACGCAAAGAACTTTGCTGGGTGCTGCGCCGGTAGAGGAGGCTGTCGAACCGAGTGTGATGTAGGAATCGTAGAAGACCCCGATGGGGGTGTCAACCCGAGATCCAGGGATTGACGCTCGTTGACGGAACGTCGACAGGCGCTGACGTGTTGCGCCGGCCGTCGCGGGGAATCGACGGACGGACCTCGGCTCCCTCGGTCCGTCCATCGATATCCACCACTGGATTTCCCTTGTCGCCAACGATGCGGCACGCCCAGGTTCCGGTTGCTTCCACGCCTTCGGGGCGTGCCGGCCTGTTGGCGACAGGGAAATCCGACGGCGGGAGCGCTCCGCCGACCGGGCGTGGCACGCCACCGGGCCGGGGCTCGATGGGGTGTTCGGAGTGAGGATGTGTGAGCGGAAACATGCACCCGCTCCCGGGCTCCTCATGCGATCGAAAGGACCGCACCCGGGAGCGGGTGTGGAAGCTCCAGAAACCGAAGTTCCCATGTTCCACGGCCCGCTGGGGCCTTGACGACTTCAGTCTACCCACCGGATTTCCGCAGTACAACCCCTGTGTGTCACGGACACGTGGAATCCGTGAATCCTGCCGTTTCCATCGCGGTGATCGCAGTGCCGCATTCCGTGGACGTGGTGTCGCCCAGCGGTGGCGCTTCGCCGATCCCGTCGGGCGCGAGCACGAGCATGTACGCGGGGCTCGTGACGATCGCGCCGCAGACGGCCCGCAGCGCGGCGGGCTCGATGTCGGTGGCGGGTGCGGAGAGCGGGCCCACCAGGGCTTCGAGCAGGGGCTGCTCTTCGGGCGAGATCGCGCCGTTGGCGAGCAGGCGGTCTTCGAGGGTGACCACGAGATCCCCGACGGTGTGCGCGGAGGTCGTGCTGGCGAGGATCCCGTCGATCCAGTCGGACTCTCCGCGGCGCTCGCAGGTGGCGAAGCGGTCGTGGAGCGCGAGCAGGCCCTGGAAGTCGGTGCCGCTGAACCCGGGCTGCGACTCGCGCAGGAAGATCCCGATGCTCGCCTGGAACTCCTCCTCGGGCTCGCTCAGGTCCCACGAGCGCAGGGCGGGCCAGCCGAGGTGATCGTTCGCGGCGTTCACGATCACGCGCGGCGAGTGCCGGTGCACGAGGTCTCCCGCGCCGTTGCGGCGCTGGTCGGGATCGTCGTCTTCGACCGTCCACGGGTTCACGACGGGATCCATCGCGTACGGCGCGGTGTCGCAGCTCTCGGGGAGCGCCGGGTTGAACAGCTCGTCGGCCGTGATGTCGACGAGCAGCGTGCGGAGCGAGAAGCCCGACTCCACGAAGTGATCCGTGAGGCGCTCGAGGCGGCTCGCCTGATCGAGGTTGCGCGCGAAGCCGTGCGCGATCGTGAGGCGCCCGCCGGTGGCCTCCTCGAACACGAGGTCGGTGATGCGCGCGCCGAGGAGGTACGCGAAGCTGTCGCGCCCGTCGACCCGACCGCCGGACTCCACGACGAGCCCGTTCTGCACGAGCCGGTCGACGCCTTCGTCGAGGTTGCGCTCGAGCTGCCAGACCGAGCCCTCGGCCCCGTAGCGGTCGATGAACCGGGTGGAGTCCTGCCCGATGAAGTCGGGGCCGTCGATGCGATCGGGCCGATGGAACCGGCCGCACTCGTTCACCATGCCGAAGGGGCGCCGGACTCCCGAGTCGGCCACGCCGGCCGTGCGGAAGATCGCGAACGCCTCGTCCTTCGAGAACGTGCTGTTGCTGCCGAGCAGGGCGGTCTCGTGGTGACCGGGGAGCTGCCAGGTGCGGTCGAGACGGGCGTCTTCGGAGTCGGTGACCGAGAACGAGGAGTTGTGGCACAGCACGCAGTCGAGGTTGCGGTTCAGGTAGGTCTCGAAGAACCCCTCGCCGAAGTTCACGCGGCGGTTGTACTCGAGCTCCTGGAAGCTGACGTTCGCCCCCTGTACCGGGCGGTTCATCCGCGCGTACAGGTTGGCCTGCCAGATCATCGCGAGATCGTCGGCCGCCAGACCGTCGAGGATCACGTCGGCCATGTTGAACGGACCGCCCTCCGGTGACTGGGCGTCCCACGGCTCTTCGACCCCGCGCATGTACTGCGTGAGCGACCCGTCGTGCTCGGGGCGGAGCGGGCCGGCGAAGCACTGGGCGTACGCCTTGTCGCCGGTGCGCGCGACCGCGAGGGCGTCGGTGACCCACTGGCGCCACCACGCGCGGTACTCGGGCTGGTCGGACATCGCGGTGATCACGGCTTCGCGCCCGTGCTGCGCCACCATGGCAGACCACGCGCGCACCTCCGCAGAGCCGTGCGGCTTGCGACCCCACATCAGCGGGATGACGCGCTGCACCCAGGCCTGATCGCCCGCGTCACACGTCTCTTTCGCAGCCGGAGGAGGCTCGACGACCGGTGGGGGCTCGTTCTTGCACGCGAGCAGCGCGAGGAGGGAGGGGATCATGCAGGCCTCCCGAGCACGCGCTCCTGGAGGAGGGCGAGGGCGTCGCGCTCCGTGGGTACGTCGCGCACGTCGCCGACCGCGAAGGACTCGTGGGTGAACGGGTAGATGCCGACCGCCGCGAGCAGGGCCGCGCGCAGCTCGGAGGGCGTGACCCAGTCGGTGGCCGTGCCGTCGGGACCGATCGCACCGACGATCCCGGCCTGATCGGGCCCGATGGGGCCGCCGAGCACGACGTTGACGTACCCGTACGGGTGGTGGTTCGTGCCCTGACCGCCCTCCTGGCGGAACGGCGTGCGGCCGAACTCGGTGGTGAGCACGATGAGGGTGTCGTCGAGATCGATCTTGGAGGGGTCGTTCTCGCCGGGCGCGTTGATGCGGGACACGAGGTCTTCGAGCATGAACAGCGTGTTCCGCGACTGCGTGTACAGGTGCTCGGAGTGCGTGTCGTACCCGCCTCCACCGTCGGCGAGCCGGAGCCCGGAGTCGACCACGTTCACGTACCGGGCCGGGGACGTGGGGTGGGTGAGCAGGCGAACGGCGGCGTCGAGCCCCATCGTGGTGAACGCCAGCTCGGCGCTGTCTCCGCAGGACTCTCCGGAGCGTGGGTTCATGAAGTCGTCGCCCAGCACGGAGCGGATCGCATCGGACCGCTGGATCGACGCGTACGCGCTGGCGTGATCGTCGAGCCCCGCCGACCGTAGCGGGGTGTCTGTGGCCCGGTAGCGGTCGCGCGACGCTTCGGCGTAGTGCGAGGCCAGGGCATCCCACGCGGCGCGACGGTTGCCGAGGTTCGCGCGGTCGAGCTGGGTGAGGAAGCTCTGGCTGCGGTTGATCTTGAGCGCCAGGGGACGGGCGGCCCCGGGGTGCAGGCCGATGGCGTCGGCGGCCCGCGTGTTGTCGGTGCCGATGATGTTCTCGGGCTGGAGCACGTACGAGTACGGCTCGGGCCGCGGGTCGAACTCCATGAAGTGCCGCTGGATGTGGGCGCCCATCCCGACGAGCCGGGGGCTGCCGAGGCGCATCCCGGAGAGCGCGAGCGGGATGGCGGCCTCGTGCGGCTCGAGCCCGTGGCGCAGGACGATCGTGCGCATACGGGCGACGAGGTCGGGCCGGTTCCGGAGGGGCATCGCGAGCGGGCCGAGGTGGACCTGCGCGCCATCGGCGTCGAGCGCGAACGGCTGCGTCCACTGGCTCTCGGCGAGGCCGCAGTACTCCGAGAACACGGCCTGGTGCTGGTTCCGGAAGAGGTGGAACTGCTGGTTGGGATGGTCGGGGTCGTTCGGGGTGCCGTAGGTGGGCACGGTGTAGAACGACTCCCACGGCGAGATGCCGCCGTACAGGAAGATCTCGAGCACCCGCTGTGCCCGCACGCCGGGCGCGAGGATCAGGCCCTCGGACTCGGTGGGCGCTTCACCCCAGCGGCGCCCGTACGCGGATCGGCCGGCGAGCAGGAGCCCCGCGCTGGCCGCCGAACCCAAGAGGAACTCGCGCCTTCTCACCCTCGCCTCCAGCAACCAAGCAACCGGGACCGACCTCGGGTCGACTCCCTGGCGTCAGCCTACCTGGATGGTGTCGCGTTCGCGGCGTTCCGACGGCCCGTTCGGTCAAGCGTTGGTCAATCGGCGAGGAGCGCTGCGCGGGCCTCGGCCAGCCGGGCCTGATCGGCTTCGCCGAGCGTGGGGTAGTGGAGGTCGAGCGCACCGAGCGACTGCACGACGATGTCGGCGACCGTGGCGCGCATCAGCGGCTTGTCGTCGGCCGGGATCGCGTACCACGGGGCCCACGGACGGCTCGTCTCGTTCAGCGCGCGCTCGTAGGCCTCCATGTACTTCGGCCACAGCGCGCGCTCCTTCATGTCGCTGTGGCTGAACTTCCAGTTCTTCTCGGGATCTTCGATGCGGCGCAGGAACCGCTGCTTCTGTTCTTCCTTCGACACGTGCAGGAAGAACTTGAGGATCACGAGGCCGTTGCGTGCGAGGTGCAGCTCCTGGTCGCGGATCGACTCGTAGCGCTGCTCGAACAGCATGTCGTGCTGCACGGAGTACGGCAGGCGCTGGGACTTCAGGAACTCGGGGTGCACCTTCACCACGAGCACCTCTTCGTAGTAGCTGCGGTTGAAGATCCCGATGCGACCGCGCTCCGGCATGCGCTGGGTCGTGCGCCACAGGAAGTCGTGGTCGATCTCCTGTGCGCTCGGCTGCTTGAACGAGAACACCTGGCAGCCGGCGGGGTTCACCCCGGTCATCACGGCTTCGATCGTGCTGTCCTTCCCGGCGGCGTCCATCGCCTGGAAGAGGAGCAGCACGCCGTACTTGTCCTGCGCGTACAGCACGTCCTGCAGCTTCCTCATCTTCGAGATGCTCTTCGCGAGCTGCTTCTGCGACTTCTTCTCGGAGGGCGGTTCCGGCACGGCCGTCGGCGCGTCTGCGATCGTGAACGAGCCGTCGTACGGCACTCGAAATGGGCTCTCCACCGCTTCGAACATGCGTCCTCCCATCGGGCACGCGATAGAGTACCGCCCCTCCCGAGGAGATGGCATGGCGGACACCCTCCGCGTCGAGCGCAGCGGCTTCGTGGTCGAGGTCGCGATCGACCGACCGTCCCACCGGAACGCCCTGGACAAGGGGCTGTTCGATGCCCTCCGCCGCGAGGGGCTCGCCCTGCACGATGCCACGCCGCGGGTCGTGATCCTCACGGGCTCGGCGGAGCACTTCTGCGCGGGCATGGATCTGTCGCCGTCGAACCATCTGCTGGCCGAGATCCAGCCCCACATCGTGGCGGGTGACACGTACCGGCTGAGCGAGATCATCGTGAGCCTGAAGAGCGCGTTCGACGTGTGGGCGCGCCTGCCGTGCCCGGTCATCGCGGCGATCGAGGGGGCCTGCGCGGGCGGTGGGCTCGAGCTGGCGCTGGCGGCCGATCTCCGGATCGCGGGGTCGGGTGCGTTCTTCTCGCTCCCCGAGACCCGCTTCGGCATGGTGCCCGACGTGGGGGGGACGGTGCGGCTGTCGAAGCTCGTCGGAACGGCCCGTGCTGCGCAGCTCATCCTCACGGGTGCGCGCATCGAGGTCGCCCAGGCCGAGCTGTGGGGGCTCGTGAACGAGACGGTGCCCGCAGGCACGGCGCTCGCGCGAGCCCGGGAGCTGGCGGGCGAGATCCTGCGCTGCGCGCCGTCGGCCACGCGTCAGGCCCTCATCGCGCTCCGCGGCGCGAACCGTCTCGACGACGAGGCCCGGTTCGAGATCGAGACGCAGGCGGGCGCTCGCGCGCTCGTCAGCCGCGAGGTGCTCGAGGGCCTCACGTCCTTCGCCGAGAAGCGAGAGCCGAAGTGGTAGCTCGCGTTCTCGTCACGCTCGTCGCCTGCGCGTTCATGTCGCTGGAGGCGCCCCCCACGAACTGGCACCTGCTGCAGTGGGCCGGGCTCGTCCCGATGTTCTGGGTCGTCCGGCCCGACACGCCCCGGTCGAACCGCTGGCTCGGCTACCTCTACGGGGTCGTCGGCGTGGGGCTCATCTTCCGCTGGCTCATCGACACGATCGACATCTTCAGCAACCTGCCGTTCATCCTGGCGCTGGCCATCCTGGGGCTGTTCGCGTCGGTGTTCGGGGCGCCCTACGCCCTGCTCTGGGGCAGCGTGCATCCGCTGCGGCGGCGGCTCGGCACGTGGTGGGTGCTGGCCTGGCCCGCGCTGTGGGTGGTGGCCGAGTACCTCTGCATGAAGGTGTTCCTGTTCCCGTACAACCACGGGGTCGGGCAGTACCAGGTGCCGGCCGTGTGGCAGGTGGTCGGGATCACCGGCGTGTGGGGCCTCACGTTCCTCATCTTCTTCGGGAACGCCGTGCTGGGCGAGTGGTTCTACCGGTGGCGCGAAGGCGACCCCGAGCCGCCGGGCGCCTGGGCCGTCGCGTTCGCTTCGTGCGTGCTGGCCGTGGTCGGCTACGGCGTCGTGCGGTTCGAGGCCGTGGAGAAGGGCCTGCGCGAGGCCGAGGTCGTGAGGCTGGCGCAGCTCCAGAGCTCCGTGACGATGGTCGAGCGGCTCGAGATGGGGAGCCGCACCGCGCTGATGGAGTGGGTCGACTGGACGGTCGACATCCCGCCTGGAACGGTCGATCTGGTGGTGTGGCCGGAAGGCGCGAGCCCGTACCTGAACGTGCGCGGGCGGAACGAGCGCGAGCTCCGGCGGGGGAACCCCGTGCGCACGAAGCTCTCGGAGATCGCCCAGAAGGGCCGGTTCGGGCTCGTGGTGGGCGCGGGCAAGGTCGACGATCTGCCCGAGGGCGGGATCCAGGTCTACAACAGCGCGTACGCGTTCAGCGCCGACGGCGAGGTGGTCGGCCCGTACGACAAGCAGGTGCCGCTCCCGTTCGGCGAGTACATGCCGTTCGGCGAGTGGGTGCCGTGGCTGGCCGACGCGATCGGCGGGATCGGCGACTTCCGCGCGGGCACCGAGTCCACGATCCTCGATGTCGACGGGCTGCGGATCGCCGCACCCATCTGCTACGAGGCCATCCTGCCGGACCTCTGCCGCACCTGGGATCGTCCGGCGCTGTTCGTGAACCTCACGAACGACGCGTGGTTCGGCGACACCGCAGCGCCGTGGCAGCACGGGATGCTGGCGGCGAGCCGGTCGACGGAGCTGGGCGTGCCGATGGTCCGCAGCACCTACTCCGGGGTGTCGTTCGTGGTGGAGCCGCACGGCGTCATCCACTCGGAGACCGAGCTGTTCACGCACACCCGGCGGCTCGTGGAGCTGCGGATGGCGAGCTTCCCCACGATCTACGCCCGGTTCGGCGACTGGTTCGTGGGGTTCTGCCTCGTGCTGCTGCTCGGCCTGCTCGGGCGCGCGCGCTTCCAGAGCGCGTAGCCCGGCGGCCCGGAGCTCAGGCCTTCTCGGCCACGCGGATGTGGTCGATCTTCGACCACGGGATCTGGAGCTCGACGCCCGACCCCTCGAGCGCGCGCCCGCGGTCGTCGCGGAACGTGGCCACCTTGAACGCCACGCAGCCGGCCGGGCGGTCGAGGATCTCGCCGTCGAGGATCACGGCGCCGACCGGGACGTGACCGCCCTGCGGGAGGGTGAACAGCGCGGTGCGGAGGTAGAGGGTGTGCATGCGGACTCCGGGTGACGGGTCCCCATATTCCACCGGAACCCAGCCGCCACGACGGCCCGCGGCGGGCCCCCATGGCACGAGATTCTTTTCACCGGCGCCTCCACGAGGTTATCCGCCCTCCCTCACGGAGGGACCCATGCGGAAGCTGTCGTTGTTGTGGATTCTCGGACTCGCGGCGTGCGGAGTGCCCCAGGCCGAGCACGACAAGGTCGTCGCCGAGCGCGACGCGCTCCAGAAGGAGGTCGCGACCCTCAAGGGCGAGAAGGCCAGCCTCGAGAAGAAGGTGACCATGGGGCGCGTGCCGCCCACCCGCCCCACGCCGAAGGGCCCGGACGCCGAGAAGATCGACGCCTGGCTCGCCGAGGCGAACCTCACGCGCGAGTCGAAGGTGTCGGCCGTCATCAAGACGAACAAGGGCGACATCCCGTGCACGCTGTTCGCCGACAAGGCGCCGCTCACGGTCGCCAACTTCGTCGGGCTCGCCGAGGGCTCGAAGGAGTGGAAGGACCCGACGAACGGCCAGGCGGTGAAGCGCAAGCTGTACGACGGCACGATCTTCCACCGCGTCATCAAGGGCTTCATGATCCAGGGCGGCGATCCGCTCGGGAATGGCCGCGGTGGCCCCGGCTACCGCTTCGAGGACGAGGTGGCGAACGGCCTGTCGTTCGACGAGCCCGGCCTGCTCGCGATGGCGAACGCGGGCCCCGGCACGAACGGATCGCAGTTCTTCATCACCGACAGCCGCCCGGCGCACCTGAACGGCAAGCACACCATCTTCGGGAAGTGCGAGATGCCCGTGGTGCAGGACATCATCAACGTCCCGGTGAAGGGCAGCACGCCCGTCGACACCGTGTCCATCCAGACCATCCAGATCTCGAGGAACTGATGCCCAGCACCCACCGAGCTCTCGTGATCCGGGCGCTGCCGGTCGCCGCCGTCGTGCTCTCCGCGCTCGCGTGCACCGGCGGGCCCGCGGAAGAGGCCTGCGGGCTCACCGTCGACTCGCTCGCCGGCCAGTCGTTCGTGATGAGCGAAGCGCAGCCCGATGGTCCCGACAAGCTCAACCCGCTCGCGCGGCTCACGTTCGTCGACGAAGGCGGGGTGAAGGCGAAGTACACGGCCATGTCGCTCGGCGACATCTACACCTACGACTGCGAGAAGCAGGAGAAGGACGGCAAGTCCGAGCTGAAGTGCTCCGAGCGCGAGCGCCTGCAGGACTGGTGCGAGGGGCTGCTGGCGTGGGACAAGTCCTGCACGACCAAGGCCCTCAAGAAGCTCGGTGCCACCGCGTCCGACGACGACCTCGACGCGGCCATCACGGCGGCGAAGAAGTCGCTGCGCGAGGCCGAGGCGGCGACCGACGAGCGCACGCTGAAGATGTGGAAGGCCCGTCGCGCGAACCTCGGGAACAAGCTGCAGGGCCAGCTGTACGCGAAGGTCGACGACAAGAAGTGCCGCCTGCGCATCGACGACCTGTACTGGACGCTCTACAACGGCGAGAAGCGCGAAGACTCGAACCCCGTGGGCACGAACCCGTTCGTGAAGGCCGAGCAGCCGTGGATGTTCGAGCACTGCGACAACCAGGCCGACCTGTGGGACCTCGAGACCGACGAGTTCCCGACCAAGCCGCTGGAAGCCGCGCCGTCCCACGAGACCGGCAAGCCGATCTACTACTTCCACACCGGGGATACGGGCTCGAAGCCCGAAGACGGCTGCACGTACAGCTACGAGACGTACGCCGGCTGGGTCCCGCTGAACCAGGGGGGCTCGCCCACCACGAACGCCGACGGGCGCCTGATCTGGCGGGCCGAGTACGCGTTCGACGACGCGCACGTGCGCGAGATCCAGGGCAAGCGCTTCGGCATCTTCCACATGGCGCGCTTCAAGGAGTGCGGCGGGAAGAAGGAAGCGATCGACGTGGCGTGCCGCGCGACGGAGCTCTGAACCCCGTCAGGGGGTGAGCAGCACCTTCCCGGAGTTCTTGCGGTCGTGGATGAGCTGGTGTGCCTCCGCGGCCTGCTCGAATGGGAACGTCGCGTGCACGTGCGGCCGGAACACGCCCTCCGCCCACAGGTCGAGCAGCTCGGCGAGCCAGCCCGTGACGCGCTCGCCCTCGTCCCACATGTGCCCCATGTTCACGCCCATGACGCCCTTGTTCTCGTTCATGAGCGTGACGGGGTTCACCTTGAGCCACGGGACCTGCCAGGCGGCCTGGAGGCTCGCGAACACCGACCGCTGGTTCGTCGTGGCCTGCGCCGAGAATCCGAAGCACACCAGGCGCCCGCCCGCACGGAGCAGTCGCAGGCCCTTCGCCCAGGAGTCCCCACCGACGGGGTCGAGGATGAGGTCGAGCCCCTCCTGGCCCTTCAGGGCGTCTTCGAAGTCGGTGGTGGTGTAGTCGATGAGCTGGTCGTAGCCGCGCTCCGTGAGGAAGGCGTGCTTGCCCGCGCTGGCCGTGCCGATGGCGGTGCCACCGCGCCACTTGACGAGATCGAGCGCGGCCAGCCCGACGCCCCCGCCCGCCGAGTGCACGAGCACGCGGTCGCCGGCGCGCACGCGGCCGAAGATCTCGCACATCATCCACGCGGTGAGCCCGACCACGGGGATGGCCGCACCCGTCGTGGCATCCATGCCGTCGGGGCGCTTCACGGCCTGCAGGCTGTCCATCACGACCGACGAGCTGTACCCGCCGAAGCGGGTCATCCCGACGACAGGCTCGCCCACGCGGGATTCCGGGACGCCCTTGCCGACCGCATCGATGGTGCCGGCGACCTCGTACCCGACGACGAACGGGAGCGGGGGAGCGTCGGGGTAGACGCCCATCCGGGCCATGAGGTCGGCGAAGTTCACGCCGGCGGCCTCGACCGCGACACGCACCTGGCCTTCGCCGGGCGTGGGGTCGGGCGCTTCGCGGAGCTCGAGCACCGACGGCGCGCCGGTGCGGGGAATCCAGATCTGCTTCACGTGGGTCTCGTGTGGATGCGGAAGGTGCGCGCGAGGGTCTCACGAAGGAACAGCTTCGCGCTCGCGCTCTTGATCTTCTTCTTGTTCTCGCGCGAGTCGGGGTCTGTGTTCACCCGGATCTCGGCGTGGTGGGGGTCTCCGGCCGTCGGCGCGTCGACCGCGAAACACCGGTAGACGAGATCGCCGATTGGGACGCTCGCGGGGAGTGCGCCGGGCGTGGTGGCTGCGATGCCATCGAGGTCGGGCCGGCCCGCCAACAGGGGGATGTGGGCATCGCAGTAGCGGGCGCGGTGCACGGAGGTTCCCTGGAGGTCGATCGCGGACGCGGCGACTCGGTCGCCCTGGACGTCGGCAGCCCCGACGGCGCGGTAGAGCTCCTCGTCCGGAGGAATGGGCTCGTCGACGGGGCGTGGGTCAGCCACGGAGCCACTCGTCGATTCGCTGCCGAAGCGACGAGAGCGCATCGAGGTCGACGTCCTCGGCCGTCAGGGCGCCGGTGGAGTCGTCCACGAAGGCTGCTGCGGCGTCACCATCGTTGTCGATGCACAGGTGGACGAAGCGGGACACGCCGCCGAAATACAGACCGACGCCTCCTTCCGCGTCGGCACGGATCCGGGTCGGGTCCAGCGTCTCCATCACCGTCGAGGCCAGGCCGAGCGACCGGCGATTGGGCGGGGGGGCTCCGTAGCCGTTCCACCCGCGTGGCAAGTGGACCAGGGGACGCAGGCGCTCGTCGACATCGGGCTCGAAGGCGCGGAAGCCGTCCACGGTGGAGGGAAAGCGCTCGGTGAGTCGGCGGATCATGACCATCCGTCACCTCCGTCCGCGACTAGCTCGAACACCTGGTGGGGCTGAAGCCCGTTGATGATGTACGGACTGTGGGTCGCCGCGATGATCTGACCCTCGGGGAGCAGCGCCTGGAGGGCTCCAGGCATGCGGCGCTGCCAGTCGGGATGCAGGTGCGCTTCCGGCTCGTCGATGAGCAGGATGCCCGCGGGCCCGCAGTGCATGAGGATCTCGGCGAACAGGAAGATGATCTTGCGCTCGCCGGAGCTCAGGGCCCGGAAGGGCAGGGTCTTGGTGCCGTTCGAGAACTGGGGCTCGAGGTCGGCGGTGAGCCCGTGGAACCGGTAGTGCGGCAGGAAGGCCTCGACCGCGCTCCAGAGGGGAGTCGGGTCGCCGGAGATCCGGAGGTGGGTGAGCCAGGCGTGCAGGGCCAGTTCACGTGCGTTGGTCTCGTCGCGGCTCAGGGCCTGTGAGCCCTCTAGATGTGCCAGTGCGCCGACCTGGATGGAGCGGCCGCGGATCTGTGGGTCTCGGGACGCGGGAATGTAGAGAATGCGCTTGGCGAAAGGTTCGGCAGCATGGCCGTTCGGCGCCAGCAGGTTGCCATCGCGGATGTGGACATCCACCGAGCTCTGGGCGAAGGAAATCGCGGCCTGATGCGGGAGGTCCAAGGTGGACGATTTGTCCAGGACCCGGATCAGGCACGCGCTGAGCGCCTCGAGGATGGAGGTCTTCCCTGTCCCGTTCGGACCGATGATCGCCACGAACGGCGACGCGGCTCCGTCAGGACCGGTGAACTCGAGCGTCAGGTCGTCGATGCAGCGGAAGCCTTCGATGTGGACGCGACGGATGTACACGCGCTCTCCGTGCGATCAGTCTAACGGCGGCGGCGGAGCCCGATCAGCACGAACAGACCGGCACCCCAGCTGAACGACAGGCCGGGCGTGTCGCAGCCCGCCGAGCCCTGGCAGCCCTGGTCGCAGCCCTGCGCATTGTTGTAGGTGACCGTGCCCACCGCCGCTTCTGCGGTGGTCCACCCGCCCGATGTGCCGGTGATCTCGAGGTCGCGCAGGCCGAAGTTCGGACCCGACGGCGAGTCGTACGTGGGCAGCTCGAACGACAGGCTGCTGCCGAGCGCGCCCGTGATGGCGGTCTCCGCGAGCGTGCCGACGATGTTCTCGACGTTCACGATGACCTCTTCGGCATCGGGGACCATGGGATCGCCGCGCAGCGTGGCGTTGTAGGACTCGGGCAGCGCGATGTCGACCTCGAGGGTGCCGAACACGTTGCTGAACGTGACGTCGAGCCCGACCTCGGGCGACACGTTCATGCCGAGCGCGTGCGCCTGGCGGCCGTCGAGCTCGGCGTAGAAGTCGATGCCGAGCTCCTCGACCTGGACCGCGAGGTCGTGTGACGCGCTGGCCACCGTGATGGGTGGGTTCGCGGGGGCCGTGCGGATCGTGAGCGGCTTGGTGTCGGGGTAGAGCTCGCCGTACGACTCGCCACCGACGAGCGACAGGAGGTTCGTGTCGAGCGTGAAGCCGCCGAGCTCGCCGCCTTCGAGGTTCTGGCACAGCAGGCCACCGCGCCAGATGGCGTACAGCCCCTGGTCGACGATGTCGGCGGACACCCGTGCACCCACGTGCGTGGCGGACGGGAGGGTGTTGACCCCGGGCGCCGGACCGGAGCTCATGCGCGAGCCGCCCACGTCGTACTCGGCGATGCAGGGGTTCTGATCGGCGTACACGCTGCCCGCGATCTGGATGTCGACCCCCGACGGAGTCGTGCTGATCGAGTCGGGCGCGAAGTCGACGTACAGCGTGGTGCCCAGCAGGTCGATCTGGTCGCTGAACCGCGCGACCGTGAGGGCGTCGTTGATCTGGACCTCGAAGTCGTCGACGAAGTCGGGGATGAGCGCGTAGGCCTCGTCGCGCGCGTAGTCGACCAGGATGTCGTACACCGGGTACACCGAGTCGATGGCGTTGACGATCGACGCTGCCGTGCAGTTCGTGATGTGCACGTCGCTGCCGGTGAGGTTGTCGGTGGGCTGCGGGATTGTGCCGATGTTCGCGGTGACGTTCCCGTTCACGACCGACAGGGTGATGGGCGCGGTGACCGTGACGACGAACGGATCGACGTACGCGTCGCAGTCGCCCTCGACGCACGCAGCCCCCAGGTCGAGGATCATGGCGTCGGAGCTCGTGTTGACCGTGACCTCGATCTGCGCGGAGAGGTTGAGCGTGCCGTTCGTGGGCACGATGCTCGCGGTGAGCACCTCGGCTTCGACCCAGCCGTTCGAGACGCGGTAGCCGTAGTCGACGAGGCAGCCCGGGAAGCCCGCGCCGAGCGTTCCGCCCTGGATGAGCGGGATGTCGATGGGGTCGTTCGGGACGATCTCCTGCGCGATGTCGGCCGCCGCGGACAGGCCCTGGGGCGTCATCTGCAGGCGGAGCGCGTCGTCGATGGTGGCATCCGCGGGCCAGGTCTGGGCGAGCGCGGTGGCGAGGGAGAGGGCGATCAAGGGAGCCTCCGGGCGCCTAGCGTACCGGGGATTCCGCGCTCTGTCGCCCCCCGTGGATCGCTCTGAACCACCCCTGAACTGGACGTGTGTTCACACAGAACGTATGTTCTGTGCCGTGGCGTACGCCGAGCTGATGTCCCGTTCGTGTTTCTCGCTGCTCGATGGCGCTTCGCAGCCCGCCGAGCTGGTGGATGCCGCGGCGCGCCAGGGGGTCGCGCACCTCGGTCTGGCCGACCGCGACAGCGTGTACGGGGTCGTCCAGGCCCACAAGGCCGCGCGCGAGACGGGGGTGCACCTGCTGTGCGGGGCGACCGTCACGGTGATCGGGCGGCCGGCCGTCGTGCTGTACGCGGAGACGCTCGCCGGCTGGCGCTCCCTGTGCCGCCTGCTCACGGCCGCGCGTGCAGACGAGCCGAAGGGCACGGCCCGGATCGATGCGGCGCGCGTGGCGGAGCATGCCGCCGGGCTGTCGTGCATCCTGCGTCCCGGGTGGACGGCCGAGCAGGCCGACGTGCTGAAGGAGGCCTTCGGAGAGCGGCTCTCCGTCGCGCTGTGCCGGAACCTCACCCCGGCCGACCGCGTGCGGGTGCGGCGGGCCCTCGAGACCTCGCGCGGGCTCTCGGCCCCGTGCGTCGCATCGAACGACGTGCGCTTCCATCGGCCCGGCCGCCGGCCCGTGGCCGACGTGCTCACCTGCATCCGGCGCCGCACCACGCTCGATTCCGCGGGAACGGCGCTGCACAACAACCAGATGCGGCACGTGCTGTCGGAGCGCGACTTCCGGCGGCTGTACGCCGACTGGCCCGAAGCGATCGAGGCCGCGGTGGCGGTCGCCGAGCGCTGCACGTTCACGCTCGACGAGCTGAGGTACACGTACCCGCGCGAGGTCGTGCCCGAGGGCCACACGGCGATGAGCTGGCTCACGGCGCTCACGAACGAGGGGCTCGAGCAGCGCTATCCAGACGGCGTCCCGGAAGACGTGCTCCAGCAGATCGCCTACGAGCTCGAGGTGATCGAGGAGATGGAGTTCCCCGCGTACTTCCTCACGGTGAACGACGCCGTACGGTTCGCGCGCAGCCGGGGGATCCTGTGCCAGGGGCGCGGGTCGGCCGCGAACTCGGCGGTCTGCTACGCGCTCGGCATCACGGCGGTCGATCCGAGCCGGAGCACGCTCCTGTTCGAGCGCTTCATCAGCAAGGAGCGCGGGGAACCGCCCGACATCGACGTCGACTTCGAGCACGAGCGCCGCGAGGAGGTCATCCAGTACATCTACGCGAAGTACGGGCGCCATCGGGCCGCGCTGGTGAACGAGTTCATCTGCTACCGGCCGCGGTCCGCCGTGCGCGACATCGGCAAGGTGTTCGGGCTGTCGCTCGACCAGGTCGACCGCCTGGCGAAGTCCATGGACTGGTGGACGCCCGGCATGACGGCCGACGTCATCCGCGAGAGCGGGCTCGACCCGGAGTCGCTCGCGCTGCGCCAGACGGTCGCGATCGCCCAGCAGATGAAGGGGTTCCCGCGGCACGTGTCGATCCACGTGGGCGGGTTCGTGATCGCGGATGGCCAGCTCATCGACCTCGTGCCCGTCGAGCCCGCCACGATGGAGGGCCGCACGGTCATCCAGTGGGACAAGTACGACGTCGATGCCCTGCGCTTCGTGAAGGTCGACATCCTCGGGCTCGGGATGCTCACGTGCATCCGCAAGGCGTTCGAGCTCGTGCAGCGGTTCTGCGGTCAGGTGTGGAGCCTCGCCACGGTCCCCGCCGAAGATCCCGCCGTGTACGACATGTTCTGCCGCGCCGACACCGTGGGGGTGTTCCAGATCGAGAGCCGCGCGCAGATGTCGATGCTGCCGCGCCTCAAGCCGCGCACCTTCTACGATCTCGTGGTCGAGGTGGCGATCGTACGCCCCGGTCCGATCCAGGGGGGCATGGTCCACCCGTACCTGCGCCGGCGCACCGGCGAGGAGCCCGTCACCTACCCGCACCCCCTGCTCGAGCCGATCCTCGAGCGCACGCTCGGGGTCCCACTGTTCCAGGAGCAGGTGATGGCGATGGCCGCGGCGGTCGGAGGGTTCTCGGCGGGCGAGGCCGATCAGCTACGCCGGGCGATGGGCGCGTGGCGGAAGCGCGGCAACCTCGACGAGCTGGGCCGGAGGCTCGTGGCCGGCATGGTCGAGCAGGGCATCGAGCCCGACTACGCCGAGAAGATCTACGCGCAGATCCTCGGGTTCGGCGAGTACGGCTTCCCCGAGTCGCACTCGGCCAGCTTCGCGATGCTCGTGTACGTGTCGGGGTGGCTGAAGTGCCACCAGCCCGCCGCGTTCGCGGCTGCGCTCATCAACAGCCAGCCCATGGGCTTCTACAGCGCGCGGGCCATCGTCGCCGACGCCCAGCGGCACGGCATCGAGGTCCGGCCCGTGTGCGCGCTCGAGAGCGACTACGACTGCACGCTGGAGGCCCGGTCCGACGGCGAGCCGGCCCTGCGGCTGGGGCTCCGACTGGTCCAGGGATTCGGGGAGGAACACGGAGCGGCCGTCGAAGCCGCCCGTGCCGACGGGCCGTTCGCGAGCCTCCCCGACTTCGCGCGGCGCACGGCGCTCGATCGCGGCCGGCTCCAGGCGCTCGCCGAGGCGAACGCGTTCCGGGCGCTGGGTCCCGATCGCCGGCAGGCGGCCTGGGTGCTCCAGGGCCTGTGGACGGAGCTGCCCCTGCTCGCCGGCCTGTCGCGCAACGAGCCCGCGCCCCGGCTGCCGGAGTCCGGGCGGGTCGACCACCTGAAGGCCGACTACCGCACGGTGGGGCTGAGCGTCGATCTGCACCCCATGGCGCTCGCGCGTCCGCTCCTGCCGGAGGGCGTGGTGTCCCTCGGCGCGCTCGCCGACACGCCGAGCGACACGAGGGTACGGGTCGCGGGCCTGGTGTCGTCGCGTCAGCGGCCGGGAACGGCGTCCGGCGTCGTGTTCATGACGCTCGAAGACGAGTCCGCGATGACCAACCTCGTGGTGTGGCCGAAGATCTGGGAGCGGTACCGGCGGCTGGCACGCCACGCGAGCCTGCTCGGGTGCGACGGCATGCTTCAGCGCCAGGGCGACGCGATCAGCGTGGTGGTGCTGCATTTCTGGGAGTGTCCGTGGCCCGACGACCGCGCCGCGCCGGCGATCCGGGCGCGGAACTTCCACTGAGACCGTGCCTCCCCCGAACGGGGCGACTATAGTGCGCGGCGGACGCGGTCGGCACGCGTCCTGGAGGCTCCGCAGAGATGACACGGCCCATCCTCATCGCGCTCATGCTCGTTGGTTGCAAGCAGAGCGTCGAGTCCGCCAAGTCCGACCCCACCGAACCGACTGTCGTGTTCGACCAGCCCATCCCCGAGGTCGACACCGACTTCCCGACGCCTCCGGAAGGCGACGCCGACACGGATGCAGACGCCGACACCGACTCGGATACCGACACCGACACCGACTCGGACACCGATTCCGACACGGATACGGACACCGACGCCGACACGGACACCGACACCGACGCGGATACCGATGCCGACACCGACGCCGACACCGATGCCGATACGAGCAACGACACCGGCGTCACCCCCACCACGGCCGACACCGGCGTGGCCACCACCACCGGCGACACCGGCACCACCAGCACGGGCGACACCGGAACCCCCTGACGAACCCTCCGGGACTCGTCCTCGCAGCCCGCCCCTCCGGCGGGCTGTCGTGTGTCTGGACCTCGGAAACACCGTGGCGCGTCGCATCCGTCGATCCGAAATCGCGGGAGCACGCCTGGAACGCCGCGGATGTCGTGCCGCGCTGGGAACGCTCCCCAGGGGGCGCCATCCACAGGCGATCCCTAGGAGAATTCCCCGATCCCGGGTGGAATCTCCGAAACCGAGGTTGAACCGTTTGGATCCGAATCCCACCCAGATCGGCCGTCGATCGAGGATGACGGGTGTTCCCAGGGAATCGATCACGGGTCGCGTTATCCCCAGGATATGGATGAACGGCCGCGGGAAACCGTGTAGTGGAAACGTAGGTAATGACGCTTGACCCGGCAGGATCGGAGCGGTACCAATGGCGGGCCGGGCCCTTTCCGGCTCCCTTCCCCGAACGCTCGCGGTGCTCCTGGCGCCGTTCCCCCCGCTGCGATGGCTCGCGTCTGGATTGCCGGGCGTGCGTCCTTCCCACCCGACCCCCAAGGAGGCCACCGGGAGAGGCGCGAGTCGTTCCAACCCGGTGGCCTCTCCTGTTCTGGCTGGGCCTCGCTGCCTGCGGCCCGGGAGACCTCGACGACACCGACCTCCTGCATCGGCTCGAGGCCTGTGAGCCCGTGGACCGCGGTGTGCGTGCGCTGTGGCTCGGAGACCGGCGCTCCCCGTGTGGCGAGGCCTGGCTGCTCGAGCACGCACCGCGGCGCGAGGCTCCGAACAGCCCGCTGGGGCGGGCCCGGAACGCGCTGCGCGCGCTGATCGCGGGGGACCCGCTCGATCCGGCGCAGTCGCTCGATCTTCGCCCCGAGGGCCTCCCCTCCGAAGCCGCGCGCGAGCACCTCGAGCTCCTCGTCGATCGCGACCTCCCGGACGGCTTCGCGGATCCGTGGCTGGCCGCGTGGCACGGCATCCACCAGGACGACCCACAGAGCGCGGCGCGCCTGGTCGCATGGTCGGCGTGGGACCCCGACGACGAGCGCCGTGCGCGCCTCCTGGAGGAGGTCGCCGTTCGATTCGACATGGAGCCGGCCTGTGGAGAGCCGGCGTGCCTCTGGAGCCTCGCAGACCGCCTGTCGGGCGAAGAGGGTCCGCCGGGTCGCCGAGACGCGCTGTCCGACCCCATCTGGATCGACGACGTCTCTCCACGCCTGGCGGGAGTGGCGGGCGACTGGGTGGGCGAGTGGCGCACGTGGGTCGCCGGAGACCGCGGCCGGCGCGGGGTCGTTCGCATGGGGGTGGGCAAGGAGCCCGCTGCGGCGCTGTGGGTCGGCGGCACCTACCGCGGGCGCACGCTGCTGGACGCCGAGCTCGGCTTCGTCGCAGCGTCGGAGGTCGCGGACATGCTGCCTCGCGAGGTGCCCTCGGACACCGCCGGAGGACGCGCGGCCGCGCTCATCCCCTGGTGAGGAGCGCGCTCAGCCGCGTCGTGGCGACAGGCACACGTGCGCGTACCCCTGGGGGTAGCCCGTCGGCTTCTGCGCGATCTCGAAGTCGATGGTGAACAGCTCGTACGACTCCTGCTCGGCTTCGAGCCACTTTCCGATCTCCGTGGTGCGATCGTTGGTCTCGAACGTGGACCCGGCGCCCTCGAGCGGCATCGTGAACGTGCGGCAGAACAAGCGCGGCGGATCGTAGAACGGCTCGATGGGAGCGGCGTCTTCGGGGGTCTCCTGCGCGTGGGCCACGGGGGAGAGCTGGCCGATGAGCAGGCCGGCCTGGAAGGCGACGAGCACGCCGAGCACGGCGGCGAGGAGCTTGTGGGACATGAGACCTCCGGGGCGTCCCCTTACCCCGACCTGCCTGATCCCACTATCGTTCTCTGAAACGGACAGAAAATGGCAAGCGGACAATTTCTGGTACTGTACGGTGAGGTAGCAGTTCAGTACATTCAGAGCGTCTCCAGGAGGTCGGTCATGTCTGCTCCGTCGCTTCGTCCCGCTGCTCTGCGAATGAACCTGCCGTCGGGTACCCCGGCGTCCATTCAGGTGTTCAGTGTGGTCCGTGATGGCGAGTTCGCGGGCCGGCGCTTCCGGAGCGGGGAGCTCGCCGTGGTCGAGGGCATGCCGGAGGAGGGGGATGCCGTCGTGCTCGTGGCCGTGGGTCCGGGGCGTCCACGCCTGGGGAGGGTGGTGGGCAACCGGCTCATGGGCGACCGGGGAGAGCCGTGCCTGATGTCGCGATGGGAGGTCGCGGGGCGGGTCGCCGGCGTGATCCGGCCGGTGGGGACCGGTTGGGCCGTCGAGATGTTCGACCAGCCCGGCATCGTCGGCATGGCCGCCGATGCCGTCACCCACGGGTGGGAGGCCCGTGAGGTGGCGGCATCCGGCGCGGTCTCCCGAAGGGAGGAACCGGGTTCGCCAACGGGCGCGACGGTCCGTGAGCCGGTCGCCACGCCGCAGCTGAGCCTGTTCGCGGCCTAGATCACCGACGTGCGATCGGGGTTCCGCCCAGGGCGTCGCGCATCTCGCGCACCCTCGCGAGGTCGAGCGGCGCGTCGAGGTCGCCGTCGCGGTGCAGCCACGTGCCCACGATGGCTCCGTCGGCACCCTCACCGGGAGGCGTCGCCGCCAGGACGCGCGCGCTGTCGGGCGTGATGCCGCTGCCCACCCAGACGGGGCGGTCGGGAACGGCGCGCTTCACCGTGCGCACCCGTGCAGGGTCGTGCGCCTGGCCCGTTCCGCTGCCCGTGACGATGAGCACGTCGGCGAGCCCGCGGTAGGCGGTGTCGCGGGCCACCTGCACGATGTCGGGGTCGCCCAGGGGAACGGCGTGCTTCACCAGCACGTCGGCGGCGATCGCGACGTTCGCGCCCAGCCGGGCACGCTCGAGCAGCGTGTTGCGGGCGTCTCCTTCGATCACGCCCTGGTCGGTCACCATCACGCCCGTGTGCACGTTCACCCGGATCAGATCGGCACCGACGGCCGCCGCGATCGCGAGCGCGGCGCGGGCATCGTTGCGGAGCACGTTGATCCCGAGCCTCACGGTCGGCACGGTGCGCCGGACCTCGAGCGCCAGCGTGGTGAGGGCAGCGAGCGTGAAGGCGTCGACCGCGCCCCGCTCGAACGGCGCATCGCCGAAGTTCTCGACGATGAGCCCATCTACGCCGCCTTCTGCGAGGGTTCGTGCATCGGCGAGCGCACGGGCACGCACCGCATCGAGGTCGCCACCGCGCGGGCTGCCGGGCAGGGGCAGCAGGTGCACGACCCCGAAGAAGGTGGCCATCAGAACGCGACGAGCGTGAGCACGAAGAACACGGGCAGCAGGAAGAGCGCTGCGTACGCGCAGTATCCGAAGAAGCTGGGCATCTTGTAGCCCGACTGCTCGGCGATCGCGCGCACCATGAAGTTCGGGCCGTTCCCGATGTAGGACCCCGCACCCATGAACACCGCGCCGAGCGAGATCGCCTCGAGCGTGATGGCCGAGGCCGTGTGCGTCAGGGGCTCGAGGTTCTCGGCGGTGATGCAGTGGTCGAACGTGCCGCACGCCATGGCCGCGAAGGTGACGTACGTGGGCGCATTGTCGAGGAACGCCGACAGCGAGCCCGTGGCCCAGAAGTACTGCCACGGCTCCGTGATGCCGAGCGCGCGGCCGTTCGCCTCGAGCAGCGCCGTAGCGGGGATCATCGAGATGAAGATGCCGACGAACAGGGCGCCGACCTCGAGGATCGGCCCGTAGTTGAACGCATTGCGCTCGCGGATCGACGGGTTCGTCGTGAACACCGAGATCACCGTGAGCAGGCCCATCCCGATCTCGCGGGCGTAGTAGTGGCGGAAGTCGTTCACGTTGGGGTCGGGCGAGAGCAGCAGGACGCACGCGATGACGCCCCCGAGCAGCAGGAAGTTCAGGTTCCCCTCGAGGCTGAGCGGCTCCATCGCCGCGCGGTCTTGCGACACGGCGCCGGTGGTCTCCTTCCCGTACTGGTTCCGGTCGATCAGGTAGAACATGCCGAGCAGCACGAGCACGCAGGGCACCCAGTACATCCACAGCGCTTCGACGGTCCAGAAGAAGGGGATGCCGCGCAGGTAGCCGAGGAACAGGGGCGGATCGCCGATCGGCGTGAGCGCGCCCCCGATGTTCGACACCAGGAAGATGAAGAACAGCGGGATGTGCCACGTGTGCTCGCGCTGGGCGTTCGTGCGCAGCATCGGGCGGATCAGCAGCATGCTCGCGCCCGTCGTTCCGATGATGTTCGACATCACGGCGCCGATGGCCAGGAACGCGGTGTTCACCGACGGCCGGCCCTCGAGGTCGCCGCGCAGGAGGATGCCGCCGGAGATCACGTACAGCGAGCCCAGCAGCGCGATGAAGCTGATGTACTCGGTGACGGCGTGGGTGAGCGCGTGCGTGGCGTCGTGACCGAGGTGGTTGAAGTCGGTGAGGCCCGTGTAGGCCAGGAACACGAACACCGGCGAGGCCCAGCCCACCGCGACCGCGAGCTGGTTCTTGTTGTGGTGCCAGAAGTGCTCGGCGAACATCGGCATCAGCGCGATGGACAGGAGCATCCCGACGAACGGGATCACCGACCACATCGGCAGGAACTCACCGAGGGTCATGTGGTGTTCGACATCGCCGCCACCGCCGCCGGACGCCAGCGCGACGGACGAGAACCAGAACAGCCAAGCGGGCACACTTCCCCCACGGGTTTGAGCGTGCGCCCTTAACGGGTTGGTCGACCGCCCGCTGCGCACCTCGCAGTGGCACTGCTGGATCGCGCAGCAGGGCCGTCAGAGCGCCAGCAGATAGGCCGAGCGGAGGTGGTAGCGGCCGTCGGGCAGCGGATCGAGCGACGCGGGGGTGCCTTCACCCGCGATCTGCGCGGTGGTGCCGGCCAGCCCGAACACCCACAGCCCGGTGCGCCCGGCGTTCGGCGTGTACAGGCCGCGCGTGTGCTTGCGGGACGCGCCCTCCTGGTCGGCGTACGGCCAGAGCGCCGTGTCGAGCGGGCCGATCCCGAGCTCGAGGGTGGCGGGGAGCCCCGCACAGGTGCCGGGGTCGACCGTGAAGCGCCAGTTGCCGTACAGCGCGATGGGGTCGTCGACCTGCACCACGGGCTCCGCGGGCCCCACCAGGGTCGCGCCACACGGGACCTCCGTGAGCACACCCAGCGAATCGGACAGCAGCACCTGCAGCGTGGGCACCGACCCGTCGACCGGCTGGCCGTCGGCGAGATCGACGGTGCCGGAGAGCGCCATCCAGTCGCCCTCGAGCCCCGGGAGCACCCCGGTGTCGTCGGTGTCGACGGGCTCGTCGGTGTCTGCGGTGTCGGGAGAGCGGGGCGCGTCGGCCAGGCCGTTCTCGGAGCACGCGGTGCCGAGCGCGAGGGTGGAAGCGATGCCGAGCAGGAGGAGGGTACGCATGCCACGAACGGGATGCAGCCCACGTGCCAGGCTCGCGAGACCCCCGTGCACGCCGGGCTCTCCGCGCATCACGGCGACGCCGGGCCGGCGTCTTCGATGGCCAATCGCGACACCGCTGCCGCACCGGGCGTGGGGTCGAGGTACCAGGCGTACGAGGGCGCCATCGAGAACGGCTCCGTGCCGTCCCACGCCATGGCTTCGGTGCTCTCGCCGAGCGCCAGGGCGTCGGGGTACGACCAGCCGTGCACCTCCCAGCCGGGCCCGTAGTCGGCGAAGCCCACGCTCGAGCGGTCGGGGAAGGGGCCGCCCGCCTGGATCGGACCGAACCCGATGCGGGAGAGCGACACGAACGTGGGGCTCGAAGCAAGAGACTCCGGGCAGTCGCTGTCGGTGACCTCGGACGTCACGCTCATCGCGGCCAGGCAGCTCGGGCAGTCGACCGCCGACGGCACGCCTTCGAACGCCACGACCACCGAGCACAGGTAGTGCCGCTCCTTGAAGCCCTTCTCCCACGCCTTGCGGTACACCTGCCACGACGTGGTGCCGCGCACACCTTCGCCGTCGGGCGCGACGAACATCACGTCGATCGCCCAGGTGGGCGTGTCGTCCGACGAGCAGGCCGCGAGAGCCAGGGCGAGCAGGGGGAGCGAGCGCATACGGGTGTCTATCACGTACACTCGGCGCGGAGGCACTGTGTGGATCTGGATGGCCGTCGCGGCCGCAGCATGTCCTGACGACCCGCCCGCCGCGATCCGGCAGGAGGCGCTCGCGATCGAGTCCGCGTACGACGCCGTCGACGAGACCGGGTTCGCCGAGCACTACGCCACGCTGCAGGAGGTCGCGAAGTGCGTCTCCACCGAGCTCGATCGCGACACGCTGCTCGCCTGGCACCGTGCACGCGCGCTCGGGGAGTTCTTCGAGCGCGAGGAGATCGCGAGCGCCAAGAGCTGGGCGGCCGTGAAGAAGCTCGACCCCGGGTACTCGCCGCCCGAGAGCTGGATCGTCGAGGGAACCCCGCTCCACCGGGCCTGGCACGAAGCGCCCGACAGCGACGCCCGGATCGAGCTCGAGCGGAGCCCCGAGGGCGGCTGGAAGGTCGACGGAACGCGCTCGACGTCCGTGCCGGCCGAGCGCGCGTTCGTGCTCCAGGGGTTCGACTCCACCGGCACGGTCGTGCACACCGACTACCACTACAGCGTGGCCGAGGTGCCGGTGGTCGACTTCGAAGCGCTCGACGCCACGGCGAAGGAGCGCCGACGTCGGCGCATGCGTCGCTACGGAACCGCGCTCGCGGGCGTGCTCGGTGCGGGGGCCGTCGGTACCCTCACCGCCGCGTGGACCCAGGAGCGTGCGGTCCAGTCCTTCGACACGCCCCTCGAAGACGTTCCGGTCCACGCCCAGCGCGCGAATGCGCTGTCGGGGGTCGGGCTGGGGCTCGGGGCCGCGGGCGCCGGTGTGGCGACCGCGACCTGGGTGGTGCGCTGGTAGCGCCTACTGCGGCGTGCCGAGCAGGAGCGACGCGGGCGTGAGGTACTGCACGCCGGAGCCCGAGTAGATGCCGGGGCCGGGGAGCGGGCCGCCGATCCACACCTCGGTGTCGGCGTCGAGGAGCACGGGGTTCCCCGCACCGTCGACGACGATCGTGTTCGTGCCGTCCATCTGGGTGCCGATCGCGTAGCCGCCGTCGATGTAGCCGTTCGGGTCGCCACCGGCCTGGGAGATGAGGTTCGAGTACCAGCCCCCGCCGACGACGCCGTCTTCGATGGCCGCCCACTGCGCGCCGAAGCCTGCAGCGAGCTGCGACTGCACCGTGGGGTCCATCACGTTCAGGGCGAAGCCCCAGCTCCACTGGCCCACCTTGCCGGCCACGTCGTCTTCCCACTCGTCGGGGAACTCGAAGTTCTGGCAGGTGTCGCCCACGACGGTGCTGCCGGGCGGGAGCTCGAAGCCCCAGTACACACCAGCTGCCGTGGCCCAGGTGGTGGACGGGGCGATGGGGCCCGGTGCACCGAAGGTGATCTGGCAGCTGTTGAAGTCGTTGATGCTCGTGGTCGCAGACTCGTCGAGGATCAGGACGGAGAGCGCGACCTGGCCCTGAACCGGCGTTCCGGCCTGGTCGAACGCGGTGAACGACGCGGCGTTGCCGTCGGCGTCGATGGCGAACTCCGCGACGCCCACGCCGAAGGCGTTCGGGGACATCACGAGGGTGTCGGTGTCGGTGTCGCTGTCGGCATCGGAGTCGGCATCGGCGTCGGTGTCGGCGTCGCCGTCGGCATCGACGACGTTCTCGCCCTTGCAGCCGATCGGGAGCAGCAGGAGCGCGAGCAGGAAGCGGTTCATGGAATCCTCCGGTCCCGCCCGTATAGCGCTCCCGCCCCCCACTGACGACCTCGCTCACATGGAGCTGACGACCTGGTACAGGATCAGCAGGCTGCCCATCGACAGCACGATCAGGCCGAGCAGCACGAGCACCAGCAGCCAGCCCGTCCACGGGGCCAGCCCCGAGCGGCGCGGGAGCGCGGGATCCTCCAGGATCTCCGTCGGGGCCGCAGCGAGCGCGGGATCCAGGCGCGGGCGCTCATTCAGGGGGAGGCGCTCCAGGGTGACCGCCTGCGACGGCTGAACCGCGGCCGACCCCGATGGTGCGGCCGTGAGACGGGGACGTTCGGGCGTCGACGGCTCGGGGGCACGCGCGGCCAGGCGCGGCGGCGCGGTGGTCGGGGTGGGCGCTTCGGACGGCGGCGGAGCGGGAGGCTTCGTGACCTCCGTGATGGCCTCCTGCGGGGGGAGCTGCGGGACCTTCTTCGGCGGCACCTTCTTGGGGGCCTTCGGGCGCGGCGGAGCGGGCTCGATCGTGACCTGGGGGCGCTTCTTCGGCCGGATGAACTCGGCCCCCTCGTCGACCGCGTTCGCGCCCGTCTGTACGCGGTCGCGGCTGGGGTCGAGCTTGATCCGCTCGCCGGCGTCGGTCTCGGTGATCGTGCGCTCGGGCGCCGCTTTGCGGTGCTGCACGACGTTCTCGTCTTCCGACTCGCCGCGCAGGGCCTGCTCGTGGGCGCGCAGGTCGAACGTGCCGTCGACCACGGTGTCGGCCGCGGACGAGTCGGGACCGTGCCCCGTGGTGCGCACGACGTGCATGATCTGCGTGTCTTCGCGGGTGAGCTCCTGCGTCACCTCGTGGGCCTCGCCGACATCGGACACGATGGACGACACGCGCGTGACCTCGGGCTCGTCGTCGATGGAGTCGAGCCCGTAGGCCTCGGTCTGCTCCTCGAGGTTCTTGAACAGCGTCGGGAACGCCGCGTGGGCGTCGTCGTCCGCATGCGAGCCGTCGGACTCCATCGTCTGGTCGGTGTCTTCCGGGAGGTCGACGAGCGATTGGGTCGGCGCGGCATGGACGCGAGCGAGGTCGGCCAGCGTGACGCCGCGGAGCCGGAAGTCGCCGTCGAGCGCCCACAGGAGGTCGGCCGTGCGGGTGTGCTCCGGGCTCGCCTTCCGCACGCGCTCGAGGATGCGGCGCGCCTTCAGCGGTGCACCTTCGATCAGCAGGCGCTCCGCGAGCACGGCCTGACCGTCGGCGTCGTCTTCCATGGGGTCGGTGAGGTCGAGGACCGTTCCCGGGTCTTCGGTCTGCGCCAGGAGCTCCGCGAGGCGGGCATCGTCGGGGAACAGGTGCCGCCCGCGCGTGAGCGTGGCCCGGGCATCCTTCACCTCACCGCGGTCGAGCAGCAGGCGCCCGGCGAGCCGGAACACCTCGGCATCGTCTCCCGACTCGAGCAGCGGCTTGAGGCGCGCCCATGCGCGGTCGAACGAGCGCAGCTCCATCAGCGCGCGGATCTGGGCGAGGCGCGCGGGGTCGGAGGGCTCGCCGGAGTCGGCCCACTCCTCGACCACGCAGATCAACAAGCGCAGGTTCCCCTTCCGTTCCAGGGACAGCGCGGTTCGTTCCAGCTGCGACGGCGTCGGCGGCGCGTGGCGGTCGCTGGGGGAGAGGATGGTCGCCTCCGCGGATGCGACCCGAAGGTACCACGTGGCGGCGCGGTGACGGGGTCGAGAGGTCGGCACGCGCCCGACGCGTGGGCGCGCCTCGTACAGGGCGCGTGCCGGACCTACGACCGCGGGCGGCTACGCGCTCTTGAACGCGTCGGTGAGCGCGGGCACGACCTCGAACAGGTCGGCGACGATTCCGTACGTGGCGTACTGGAAGATCGGCGCCTCCGGGTCCTTGTTGATCGCGACGATCACCTTCGAGCTCCGCATGCCGGCGAGGTGCTGGATGGCCCCCGAGATCCCGACCGCGATGTAGAGGTTCGGGCTCACGGTCTGGCCGGTCTGGCCGACCTGCTCGCTGTGATCGGCGTAGCCCGCGTCGGTGGCCGCGCGAGAAGCGCCGACGCCGGCGCCCATCGCGTCACCGAGGGTGCGGATGAGCGAGTCGAAGCTCTCCTTCGACTTCAGCGAGCGGCCGCCCGCGACGACCTTGTCGGCCGTGGCGAGGTCGATGCCGCGCGTCTCGGGCTTCAGGACCTCGATCACCTTGGTGGTGGGCGTCGTGGCTTCCCAGGAGACCGCGACCACCTCGGCGCTCGACCCATTGGAGTCGGGCTTCGGGAAGCTGTTGCCCCGAACGGACGCGAACGCGGGGCGCGCGGACAGGGTGACGTCCGCTTCGATGCGGCCGGCGTACATCGGCCGACGGCCGACCAGCTTGCCGCCGTCGATGCGCAGCGCCATGCAGTCGCTCGCCATCGCCGAGTCGAACCGGGCGGTGAGGCGGGGCAGGGTGTCGCGCATCTCGAACGAGGCGGGTGCGAGCACGATGTCGGGGTCGGCCGCGCGAAGGATGGCCGCCAGGGCGTCGACCGTGGCGCCGGAGTCGTGGGGGACGAACCCACCGCTGGCCTGGTAGACCTTGCTGGCTCCGAACCCACCGAGCGACGCCGCGGGGGCATCGCCGAGGACGGCTGCAGACACGGTGGTTCCGAGGGCCGAGGCGAGCTCGGTGGCCTTGCCGAGGAGCTCCGCGGCGGTGGACTTGAAGGTGCCGTCGGCATGTTCGGCGACGACGAGGATTCCGCTCATGATTCTGTTCTCCTACGACCGGTACTTCAGATGACCTTCGCTTCGTCGCGAAGCAGGCGGACCAGTTCCTTGGACGCGGTGACCGCGTCGCCTTCGATGATGCGGCCAGCCGGGCGTTCCGGCGGCGGTGCGAGGTTCCCGACCGCGGAGCGCGCGGCGCCGGTGTCGGCGACCCCACTCACGGAGTCGAGCGGCTTCTTCTTCGCCTTCATGATGTCGGGCAGCTTCGCGTAGCGGACCGTGTTCAGGCCGTCTTCGCAGCTGATCACGGCGGGGAGGGTGCCGCTGACGACCTGGCGCACACCGGCATCCATGTTGCGGGTGGCCTTGAACGCGCTGCCCTCGATCTCGAGCGCGGTGACCTGCGTCACGTGCGCCCAGCCGAGCAGCTCCGCGATCATCGTGCCGACCTGGAAGTTCTGGTCGTCGATCGTGGACTTGCCCGTGAACACGAGCTCGGGCGACTCCTTCGCGATGGCGGCCGCGAGGAGCTTCGCGATGCCGAGGGGGTCGGCCGCGGAGTCGGTGACGAGCACCGAGCGATCGACGCCCAGGGCCAGCGCACCGCTGCGCAGCTGCTTGTCGGCCGACGAATCACCGACCGTGAAGGACACGATCTCGCCGCCGTGCTTCTCCTTCGTGCGGATGGCTTCTTCGATGGCGTACTCGTCGTAGTCGCTGATGCCGAACTTGACGCCGTCGAGGACGACTCCCTGTCCGTCCGCGGCGACCTTGATCCGGGCGTCAGCGTCCGGCGTGATCTTGGCGCAAACTCCGATCTTCACGATTCCTCCGAGTTGTTCGGGTGTTCCAGCATTCCGCGGATGTAGATCTCCGCAACCTGACGGGCGGCTTCCTCGAGCTGGATGCGTCGCTGGTTCTTCGCGAGCACCCACTGCATGGCGATCTCGTCGAGACCACCGAAGAAGCCCCACATGGCGATGAAGGGGTCGATGTCGGACCGGAACACCCCGGACGCCTGCCCATCCCGCACGATCGTGGCGAAGATGTTCAGGTACGCCCACAGCTTCTCGGGCCGGTACTCCTTCAGGAACTTGTTGGACAGGCGCAGCTCGACCTGCAGGACCTCCGCGGCCGAGCGGTTCTCGCGCACCTGCATGAAGTGGTGCTGGGCGAACCGGCGCACGCGCTCGAGGGGGTCGTCGCAGTCGCGCAGCGCGTCGTTCATCCCGTCGAGCAGCACGTCCATCTTCTCTTCGAAGATGGAGAGCAGCAGATCTTCCTTGTTCTTGAAGTACAGGTAGATCGTGCCGTCTGCGACGCCCGCGCGCTTCGCGATGTCGCTCACCCGCGCCTGGTGGAAGCCCTTCTCGGCGAACACCTCGACCGCGGCCTCGGTGATGAGGTCGCGTTTCTCGGTGCGTCGGCGCGAGGGGTCCGCCACGGGTCGGGGCTCCACTGAATGAGGATTCACTCAGTACCGCCCGCCAGCGTCCGCATCAAGGGCTGCCCCCATCTTCGCTACCGACCCCGCACGAACCCCGGGGCCGCCACCGCCACCGCGCGGGGGCCCGTGGGACCGGGGAGGTCGCGAAACAGCCGACCGGTACGGGGATCCAGCGCGTCCGGCCACACCTCCTCCAGGGGCGTGCGGACGAAGGGACGCGCGGCGATCGCAGGGTGGGGGACGGTCAGATCGGGCGCGTCGACCACCTGATCCCCGAGGACCAGCAGATCGAGGTCGAGGGTGCGGTCGCCCCAGTACCGCGCACGCCGCCGGCCCGCGCGGGCCTCGAGCTCGCGGCACAGCTCCAGCAGCTCGCGCGCTCCGAGGGAGGTCTCGAACACCACCACCCCGTTCAGGAACCAGCCCGTGGCGGAGCCCCCGCGCATCGGCGGGGTGCGGTACCACCGCGAGCAGCGCAGCACCCTCACGTCGGGATGGGCGCCGATCTTGCGGACCGCCCCGTCGAGCCGGGCCACGCGGTCTCCGAGGCTGCTCCCGAGCGCGATGGCCCCCTTCACTCGGCGCTCCGCAGGGCTTCCGCAGCGCGCGCATGGATGGCGTCGGGCGCCAGCGCCGCGGCACGGTCGAGCCACACGGCCGCCTGCTCGGGGTCGTCGTCGTCGAGCCACACGTGCATCGCCATCGCCCACGGGAACCAGGCCTCGCCGGGATGCGCGCGCAGGCCGAGCTCCAGCAGGGGCGCGATACGGTCGGTCGCACCGACCTGTCGGAGCATCATCACGCCGTTCACGAGCGGCGGCTGGAAGGTGGGGTCGAACCGGACCGACGTGCGGATCCCGGCCTCCAGCGCACCGGCGTCGGGAGTGGTGTTCGCGAAGTGCACGACGGTCGCAGACCACGCCCCGGACGCCGCCGCGGTGGGGTGACCGCCCGACAGGGCCGCCAGCACTGGCGCCGAGGGGGGCTCCAGCCCGACGGGGTCGCGCGGGACGAACGGATGCAGCGCGGCCGCACCCAGCCAGCAGGCCGCCATGCACAGCGGACCGCTCGCACGAAGGGCGGCCTGGGAGCGGTCGTCCACAGGATCAGAAGACGGAGGCGTCCGTCACGGAGTGCGCCTCTTCCAGGAGGTTCGCCTGGAATCGCGCCTGGTTCTGGTCGTCGTCGACGTCGCACACGCCGGTGACCGTGAACCCGTCGACCTTGGCGTTCACGGCGTACGACCCGCGGACCTCGGCCTGTTCCGGAGCCCAGCCGATCTTGCGGAACCCGGCGCTCGGCTCCCACGGGATCGACTTGCTGTCGACCTGGAGCGCATCGCGCGGCGCGGCCTCGGCGGACACGTAGGACTCGAACGCGCTGTGGTACTCGATCTCGGCCTGACGGATGGCCTCGACGTTGGTGGGGACCTCGGCCCGAAGCGACTTCTTGTTCACCGACCCGAAGAGCGGGATGGTGATGAGGAGCAGCACGAGCAGCACTCCGGCTCCGATGAGAATCTGGGTGCGTCCGATCTCGAACGGCATGAGCCCTCCACGGTGCGAGCTTTAATGGGTCACGCTGACGATGCCCACGAGCTGCACGCCGGAACCGTCGACATCGGCGGCCAGCCCCAGAGCGCTCTGGTCGTCGAGGAGGGCGAGCCGGTTCTCGGGCTTCCAGACCACGGTGTCGATGCAGGCCTCCACCGTGGTGCCGCTGCACTGGAACAGCATCGTGCCGGCGGGATCGAGGCCGAGGCTGGTTCGCACCCCGTCGGCGGACCCGGCGTCTCCGCGGAGCAGCGAGCGCGCGCCCGCATCGAGCACGAAGTCGCGCTGCAGGGCCGTCGAGCCGTAGGCGTCACGTACCTCCCGCAGCAGCGTCTCGGCGCGATGGAGGGCATCGGCCGGGGTTCGCACGGCGGTGACGGTGCGGATGAGCGCGAGCTCGGGCGGCACCATGCCCACGTAGACCGGGAACAGCGCCGAGGCCCCGGTGGCCGGCACGATCTCGACCATCCACTCGCCCACCGAGTTGCACTCGACCGTTGCAGGTGCGTCGAGCTCGCCGTGCAGCAGCTCGCCGTTCGCGTCGGACACCATCCAGCGCGCGCCGGGGTTCGCCGGGATCGTGAACGACCCGCCTTCGGGGAGCTGGCGGGGGATGCGCCCCACGTTCGCGGTGGGGGTCGCGCGCAGCCCGATCCACACGACGTTCTCGTTGCCCCGTGCGCGAACGAGCCCGAGATCGTCGCCCTCCGGGAAGGCGGCGAGCCACTCGGTGAGCGGAGGCGGGGGCGAGCCGACCTCGTCGACCGCGACCCAGGCCCGCGCGTCGGCGACCGGGAACGGGTAGCCGGCCTTCCACAGCGCCTCGCGTACGCGCCACCGCGTGAGGCCGGGCCCCCCCGCGGGCTCGTTCACCAGCTGCAGCGCGAGGCCGGCGGCAGCCCCCGACAGCGCGGCGTCCCAGCGGCGACCCTTCAAGAAGGCCGCCAGCGCGGGGTCGGGAGGGACCTCCTCCACGCGGGTGTACGACCCGGCGAGGGGCGCGGGCAGGCGAGGGGTGGTGTCCCACTCGGGCCCGGAGGGGGCAGCGGGCTGCTTCGGACACCCGGACAGGCTCGCGAGGAGCAGGACGGATGCGGCTCTCAGGAACATGCGCCCTCCGGCCGTGAGCCGTGTGTCAGCCGAGGTTCGGCAGCGCGTCGGACGACTCGGGCGCGTTGTCGTTCCGGATGAAGTGCTCGTCGCCGACCTCGACCAGCTGGAGCGCAGGCAGGCGGGCGCCCTTCACGCGGGGCACCAGGGAGTGGCCGTCGCGCAGCCAGGCCAGGGCCGTGTCGCGATCGATCGTGCGCCCGGGCAGCCCGTGGAGCTGCACCTCGAGCTCTGCGATCCGCCCGTCTGCAACGCGCCCTCCGGTCACCAACACATCACCCATGTCGCCTCCTGGCCGGTGGGCTTAACCCCCACCGTTAACGGGCGCGATCCCGACCCCACGAGTCACCGACATCCCGGAGGACCCATGCTCGTCATCGCGCTCGCCCACCTCATGTGCTTCGCACACGTCCTTCACCTCACGGAGGGGGAGCACGGCTCGCAGGTGGCGGCGGCACCCGCGCAGATCAGCAACGGCATGCTGCGCTGAGCACCCTCCGGCCTACGGGCCGAGCCTGCGTGTGCCGTACGCGGGCGCCACGCCGTCATGGGTGAGCACGTGGCGGAAGAACACGGTGAGGTCGCTCACCCGCTTCGCGAGCGGACGCGTGGTGAGGGCCGACAGCCCCACGAGCGCGCCGGGCACCGGGAGGTTCCACACGGGCTTGCCCCCCAGTCGGGCCCCGATCTCGTTGCGCGTCAGCACCTCGGGGCCGCCGCAGTCCACCACGGCGGGCCCGTCGACGAGGTGATCGGCGATCACGTCGGCGAGGTCGGCCTCGTGGATGGGGTTCGTGCGGCACTCCCCGGATCCGATGCGCACGGCGAGCCCGAGCCGCGCCGCCGGACGGAGCGCGGCGAAGCTCCCGAAGAACCCGGTGGGCCGGATGGAGGTGGTCGACAGCGGGCTGCGCTCGAGCGCGGCGTCGACGGCACGGTGCGCTTCGACGTACGCGACCCCCGGCGGGTACTCGCCGAACACGCTGAGGTACACGAACCGCCCCACGCCGGCGCGCTCGGCTTCGGCGAGCAGCGCGAGGTTCCCGTCGCGGTCGACCGCTTCGAAGGTCTGCTCGGGGAAGCGCGGCGCCGGGTTCACGGAGGCCCCCACCAGCGAGACCACCGCGTCGCGCCCGTCGCAGACGCCGCGCAGCGTCTCGGGACGCGTCACGTCGCCCGCCACCGGACCTCCGCGCGAAAGCACGTCCACCTCGTGCCCGTCGGACCGCAGCCGCTCGACCAGGAACCGGCCCACGGTCGACGTGCCGCCCGCGACGAGCACCCTCATCCGTGGTTCGTGAGGATCTGGTTGAGGATGGCGCGGCGGAGGTTGATCTCCTCTTCGTTCTCGGCCTCGATCGCGGCACGGAAGCGGGCGAGCGCCGTTCCGAGCTGCTCGCGCAGGTCGCCCGTGAGCTCCACGTACAGCGCCTCCGCGCGCGAGATGGCGGTGGAGTTCGGCAGGCTGTCGCGCGGATGGAACTTCAGCTTCTCCATCTCTGCGCGGGCCTTCTCGATGTCGTCCTTCGACAGCTTGCCCGGTGACCGCTCGATCACGAGGTGCTCGCGCCGCTCCGTGCCGATCACCCGCATCTCGACCTCGAGCAGCCCGTTCAGGTCGTAGGTGAAGCGCACGTCGACGCCCTGCTCCCCGGACGGCTTCGGCGGGAGGTCGGCCACCGTGTACTGGCCGAGCTTCGTGTTGTCGCGGCACATCGCATGCTCGCCCTGGTAGACCTGGATCGTGATGGCCTTCTGCAGGTCTTCGACCGTGTAGAACTGCTTGGTCCGGCTGCACGGGATGACGGTGCCGCGGTCGATCAGCGGCGCATAGATGCCTTCGACCCGCTGCACCCCCACGCTCGTGGTGGTCGCGATTCCGAGCGTGAACGGCGCGACGTCCGTGACCACGATGTCCTCGACGCTGCGGTCGCCCTGCTTCAGCGCGGCCTGCACCGCCGCACCCATCGCGACGGCCTCGTCGGGCGGGAGCGTGCGGCGCGGCATCTTCCCGAACACGTTCGCGGCCAGGCGCACCACACACGGCATGCGCGTGGCCCCTCCCACGAGGATCACCTCCTCCACCTGCTCGGCGCGGAGGTTCGCGTCGCGGAGGGCCCGCATCATCGGGGCCTTCAGCCGATCGAGGATCGGCTGCCAGACGGTCTCCGCGGTGTCGCGGTCGAGGGGGAGCTCGACGTCGATCGTCTTCCCGCCGAGATCGAGCTGCGGGATCACGAGCGTGGTGGTGGACGACAGCGTGAGGCGCTTCTTCGCGGCTTCGCAGGCCTCGCGGATCCGGGCGGCCGCACGGGGCTGGTCGCGCGGATCGACCCGATGGATCTCCTGGATGCGCTTCGCCGTGTGCTCGGCCAGCAGGTCGACGAAGTCTTCGCCGCCGAGGCGGGCATCCCCGGCGCTCGCCTGGATCTCGATGACGCCCTCGATGATCTCGAGCACCGTCACGTCGAACGTGCCGCCGCCGAGGTCGAGCACGACGGCCTGCAGCTCGCGGTCTTTCTCGTGGAGCCCGTACGCCATCGCGGCGGCCGTGGGCTCGTTGATGATGCGCTCCACCTTCAGGCCCGCGATCTCACCGGCGTTCTTCGTGGCCTGCCGCTGGACCTCGCCGAAGTACGCGGGCACGGTGATCACGGCTTCCGTGACGGGCCGTCCGAGGGCGGCCTCGGCGTCGCGCTTCAGCACCTTGAGCACCATCGCGGAGAGCTCGACCGGCGAGTACTGCTTGAGCCCCAGGTCGAACCTCCGGTCGCTCCCCATGTCGCGCTTGAACGCGATCGCCGTGCGGCCCGGGTGCGTGGCGACACGGGCGCGCGCGGGAGGACCCACGAGCACCTCGCCGTTGTCGGTGAGGCTCACCGCAGAGGCCGTGAGGTGCTCGCCGATCGCGTTCGGCAGGACCGTGGGGACCCCGTCGAGCAGGATGGCCACCAGCGAGTAGGTCGTGCCGAGGTCGATGCCCACGATCGCGGGCTCGGGTTCAGGGATCACGGGGAGGCTCCTCGTCCGCGGGACACTGTCGTGTGACGACCTTCGAGATCTGACGTACCTGGGCCGCGGTGTCCATGAGATCGGACGATAGATCGCCGGCGGGTGCGGCCGGCGGGGCGGCTTCGATCGCTTCGAGCTCGGCCATCGCGGTACGGATGCGGGCGCAGTCGCCCTTCTCGAGGGCGGTCTCCACCGCGCGTGCCGCCTTGCACGCCGCCTTCGGATGGCCGAACCCCTCGAGGCACAGGGCGAGCACCGGGAGCCCGATCTGGACCGGACGCTCGAACGTGAACATCTCGGGGTCGATCTCGAACACCGGCATCGGCGGCGGCGGGATGTACACGGGCTCGAAGCGCGGGGGCGGGCTGGACGAGCCGCCCCCCCCGAGCACGACGCGCAGCACGATCGTGATCAGCACGATGGCGACGTACACCAGCACCATCGGGTTGATGCCGCTCGAGCCCTTCGGGGGCTCCTGGCGCCCGGGGGGAGGCGCCGCGTTCCCCGCGGGGTCGCGCAGGAACCGCCCGAACAGCTTGTGCAGGTTCGGGGCGTACGCCTCCAGGAGGTCGGCGGCGTCGAGTGCGATGTGGGGCTGGCTTCGATACAGCTCGAGCAGATCGGACTGGGCGGCCGTGGGGTCTTGATCCAGCGCGGCCCGGGCGATGCGCGCGCGCACGACGGTGGGGAAGTGCGACGGCAGGTCGGAGAGCTCCCGGGCCATCGCGAGCCACACGGCCATCTGGTTCGCGATGCGGATCCCGGCGCCCGTGGCGTCCATCCAGCGGCTCGCGACCCGCCAGGCAGACCGGGCGTTGTGGGCGTCGCCGGCGCGATGCAGCGCGAGCACCACCTGGAGCACCGTGGACACCGGAGGCTCGGGCAGCCGGCCGTTCAGCGCGTCGTCGCAGGCCCGGGTGAGCGCGTCGAGGGCGATCTCCCCGTCGATGTCGGCGGCCTCCAGCGCCTGCTGGACGAGGATGTCGGGGTCGGGACCCTCGAAACGCTCGGGCAGCGGGTCGACCTGCCAGGCCGCGGGGTCGTCGGGCGCGGCGTCGTCGGCCGCCCACGGCGCGGGATCGGGGACGATGCGAGGGCCGTCGTCGAGCGTGAACGCGCGTGCGTCGGGATCCTCGCGAGCGCCCCAGGGCTCGGGCTCCGGAACGCCCTCGGGCTCCGAAGGGGCCGTGCTCACGGGAGGATCGGGCTCGGGCTCGCCCGTCTCGGGCGCCTCCTCGGGCTCGGACCCCGGGTCGTCTGCCGGCTCGGGCACGTCGTGCGCGGCGGGGGGAGCGTCGGCGGGCCGGAACACGGCGGCTTCCATCGGGGGCCGCGGCGGCACCCTGCGCTCGGGCGGTGCCCACGGGGCGTCGCGGTGCGAGGGGTCGGCACCGGAGTCCCGAGGGCCCGCAGGGACGGTCCGTGAGTCCCGAGGGCCCGCAGGGACGGTCCGTGAGTCGGTCAGGCGGCGCTCGAGGAGCTCCCAGGCCTCACGGACGCGCTGGAAGCCGTCGGGATCCTGCTCCGGCTTGTGCTCCCGCACCTTCCGCAGGTATGCGCGCCGCGCGGACTTCTTGTCCGTGCCCGGATCGATGCCCAGGATCGCGTGCGCCTCGGAGGGGGTCACCTGCCGTCGTCCTCCTCACCCTGGAGCCCGGACGAGCGGGCTCGCCGTGCTCTCAGCGTAGCGGAGTTCACAGCCCGAGGCGGGCCTTCTTCGCGGCGGCGGTGGGCAGGGGGTCGGCGGAGTCGGTGATGTGGTCGACGTCGCCCGACTGCGACTTGTCGGCGTTGATCTGCACCCACTTCTGGAGCTCGGCCGGCAGATCGTCTTCGTTGAAGATGGCCTTCACGGGGCAGGCGAACTCGCACGCGCCGCAGTCGATGCACTCGTCGGGGTGGATGTAGAGCTGCTTCGCGTCGGCGTAGAAGCAGTCGACGGGACACACCTCGACGCAGTCGGTGTAGCGGCAATCCACACAGTTCTCGGTGACGACGTAGGGCATCTCGGTACTCCTGTTGGGAGCGCGTCTAGCACGAGGCTCCGGCCGGCGCACTGCAACCCGCTGCGGCGCAAGATGCGGGCGAGTGGATATACGGCTGCGACTCTCGCCTGGAGGAGTGGCTTTGAGCAGCAGTTCGGCCGTGCGGCCGTATCCCGAGCTCTCGATCGTCGGTGTGCTGCTGGGCACGGTCCAGGGCGTGATCATGACGGCTTCGTTCGTCTACATCGCGCTCAAGCTCGGGTTCGGGCTCGGGGGCTCCACGGTCGCGGCCATCCTCGGCTTCGTCGCCCTCCGCGGGGTGCTCGGTCGCAAGTCGATCGTCGAGAACAACATCAACCAGACGGTCGCGTCGGGCATCAACACCGCCAGCTCCGGCGTCGTGTTCACCCTTCCCGCGCTCATGCTGCTCAGCGTGAACGACCCGTCGCTGTCGCACTTCCCGATCGGTCCGCTCATCTTCAGCGCCATCGCGGGCTCGCTGATGGGGATCGTGCTCATCATCCCGCTGCGCAAGCAGATGGTGGAGTTCGAGCGGCTCAAGTTCCCGAGCGGCGTCGCGGTCGCCACCCTGCTCAAGTCGCCGGGCGAAGGTCTGTCGCAGGGCATGATCCTCGTCGGAGGCGCCGTGTTGGCCGCGGCTCTCACGCTGCTCGTGAACTTCGCGGTGCTCCCCGAGGATCTCGATGTCGGGCACCTCTTCTCCCTGCCCCCGTGGCTCCCGTTCGCGCTCTACATCTCGGCCGCCAACTTCGGTGCGGGCCTGCTCTCCGGCAAGGGCGGTCTCCCGTTCGCGCTCGGCGGCATCCTCGCCTGGTGGGTGATCTCCCCGATCGCCGTCCAGATGGGCTGGGTGCCGCCGCACGCCGCGATGCCCGAGGTGCAGGTGCCCGACTGGCAGGCCGGCGAGATCTACAGCCAGATGCTCCGCCCGCTCGGCATCGGCATGCTCATCGGTGGCGCGCTCGCCGGCGTCGTGAGCGCGTTCCCCGCCGTGACGGGCGCCATGAAGAGCCTGCAGGCCGCCGCGAAGCTCGCCCGCGAGCAGGGCGCGAGCGCCGACGAGCTGTCGCCCACCGTGCTCGGCGGCTCGGCGGTCGCAGCCGTGATCATGCTGTTCCTGTCGGCCTTCTTCTCGTCCGACGACGTTGGGCTCGGAACCGCGGTGCTCATCGCCATCGTCGGGTCGCTCTGGCTCGCGCTGGCGGGCATCATCGTCGCCCAGGCCACGGGCGCCACCGACATCTCGCCGCTGTCGGGGCTCGCGCTCATCGCGGTCACGCTGATGTTCTTCATCACGGGCGGGAACGTCACCGCGGCCGTGCTCATCGGCGTCGCCGTGTGCATCGCCACGAGCCAGTGCGCCGACATGATGCAAGACCTCAAGACCGGTCACCTCGTCGGCAGCCGGCCCCGTGAGCAGCAGCTCGCACAGCTCCTGCTCTGCTGGATCGGCCCGATCATCGCCATCGGAGTGCTGTTCCTCCTCTGGGAGGCTCCCGGAGACGGCACGCCGGGCTTCGGCCCGCAGTCCACGGCCTGCCTGCAGGAGACCCAGTTCTGCCTCGCGGCCCCCCAGGCCGGCGCGCTGCAGGGGATGATCGAAGCGCTCCAGTCGAGCGATGCGGCCGTCGACAAGTACGCCGGAGGCGCCGTGCTCGGCGGGGCGCTGTCCATCTTCCCCATCGGCGGGGTCGCGGTGCTCGTGGGCCTCGCGATGTACCTGCCGTTCTCCATCACGCTGGCCTACGGCTTCGGGAACGTCGTCGCGATGGGCCTCGAGCGGGTCTACGGCCGCGAGTTCATCGGCCGCAAGCTCGTGCCGTTCGCGGCCGGGATGATCGTCGGCGAAGCGCTCACCCAGCTCACGTGGAACGTCGTCCAGACCGGCAGCTCGCTGCTCGGAGGTGGCCAATGAAGGGGTACGCGGGGCTGCTCCTGCTCCTGCTCGGCATCGTCGTCGCGGCATCCTTCGGCTCGCGGAACGGAGAGCGGCACATCGCGTACCGCCAGGCGTCCGCGAAGGTCGGCGCCGGGAACGCCGTCATGGGCCTGCTCGACGAGGGTCGTGCCCTCAACGAGACCCTGAAGTCCGAGGGCGTCGACCTCGGCGCTCTCTCGATGGAGCAGCACCTGGCCCTCATCGAGAGCGATGTGCGCCTGCAGACCCAGGTCCAGAAGACCACCGAGGCCATCGACGACCTCAGGAAGTGGGGCATGCAGGACGGCGACTCGCCGCAGATGTTCGTGCACGCCGCGCAGATCGAGCGCGATCGGATCGGGCTGCCCGGTCCCCGGGAGCGTTTGTCCGCCTGGTTCCAGACGGCCGGGGTCGGCTGGCTGGTGGGTGTCGTGCTCATCGTGTGCGGCGCCCTGCTCGCGCGCCTGCAGGAACGCGAGGACAACGCGGGTGGCGCCGCGGGCACCGCGGGGCGCGTGGATTTCCGCGGCACCATGGCCGAGACGCTGCGGAGGCTGGCGGACATCCGCGCTTCGATCCAGGATCTGCCCATGGACGCAGACGCCGCATCGGCCCGCCACGCGATCGACCAGCTCGGAGACGACGTGCTCACGCCGCTCGTCGAGGGGCGCGGTCAGCTCGTGGCCCGGCACGGTCTCGCTGCGTTCGCCGAGTACTTCGGTCCGTTCTCTGCGGGAGAGCGCAACGTGAACCGCGCGTGGTCCGCCCTCACCGACGGTCACTCCGTGGTGGCTCGCGAGTCGCTCGATGCCGCCGTGGTCGCGTTCGAAGCGGCCCAGGCGAGCTTCGAGGCCGTGGAGGCGCGTGGCTGAGGACGTCCGGCGCTTCCACATCCAGCAGTGCCTCGGGAGTGGAGGCTTCGGCGAGGTGTACCTCGCGCGCATGGCATCGCCGGGTGGCGTGGAGACCGAGGTGGCCGTCAAGGTGCTGCACGAGGGGCTCGACCCCCGCAGCCAGGCCGTCCAGCGCTTGCGGGACGAGGGCCGACTGCTCGGCAGCCTGAACCACCCGGCCGTGTTGAAGGTGCGCGACCTCGTGATGCTCGAGAGCCGCGTCGCGCTCGTCATGGAGTACGTCCCCGGCCTCGATCTCGAAGGGTGCTTCGACAGCCGTCCGCCCATCTCGATGCGCTCGGGGCTCGAGGTGTGCGCGCGCGTCGCCGACGCCCTGAAGACCGCCTACGAAGCGCCCGGCCCCGATGGGGCGCCCCTCCGGCTCGTGCACCGCGACATCAAGCCGTCGAACATCCGCGTGGGCAAGCACGGCGACGTGAAGCTGCTCGACTTCGGCATCGCGAAGGCCTCCGACGCCCGGCGCGAGGCGAAGACCCAGACCCGCGTCACCATCGGTAGCCCCTGGTACATGGCGCCCGAGCGCTTCGATCGGGTGAGCGACGACCCCGCGAGCGACGTGTACGCGTTGGGCTGCTCGCTGTACGAGGTCGCGTCGGGCGGGCAGCGGCTGTTCGAGGAGCTCGGTGCGCGCGAGCACTTCCTGCTGGCGTGCGATCCCGACAAGCACGACGCCCACCTCGAAGCGCACCTCACACCCCTCCAGCTCGACCCGCGGGTGCACCGCCTGCTGCGCTCGATGCTGGCGTACGAGTCGCGCGAGCGTCCGGTCACCCACGACCTCGGCCCGATGCTCGAAGACCTCGCCGAGGAGCTCCCGGGCCTGTCGCTCCGGAAGTGGGTGCGCGAGGTGGAGTGGCGCGACCCGCCCACCACCGAAGGCGTGCTCGTGGGCCGCACGCTCACCGAGCACCACATCAGCCACATCGTCACGCCGTCCACGCCGGCGCCTGCGAGCCACCGCAGCACCACACCGCTCACGGGGATGGACCTCATCGGCGCCGTCCCCGGTGGCGTCGCGCCCGACACGATGCCACCCCCGGACGCCCTCGACGACGACCTCGACGAGGTTGCCGTCCCAGCGGACGCCCCCGCCGGCGCGACCATGGCGATGGAGGACACCCACGACCCCGTCCCGCCGGCCTCCGTCGTCGACACACCCGCGGTCCAGCCCGTCGAGCCGCGCCCGGTCGAGCCCTTCGAGGCGCCCGGGCCGCGGCCGGAGGAGAAGCCTGCACCGCGTCCCGTGGAGCCCCGCACGCCGAAGCGGCGGTCGGGCGGGAACCCGCTCGGGTGGGCGCTCGGGATCGTCGGCTTCAGCGTGATCGCCGTGGGCGTCGGGTTCGCGTTCCTGTTCCTCTACTTCGCGATCACGCTGGTGCTGTTCACGGGCCTCAACGAGCCCGATGGTGGCGGGCCGATCATGGTGATCGACACCGGGTTCTGAGGCGGGCGCGCGAGGGCTACTTCCGCGTGCAGACGCCCGTGCCGCCCGTGGCCTGGCAGTACCACGTGGCCGGCCGGATCGCGTGGGCCTTCGCCGGAACCGTGCCGCCCTTCCAGAACATCTCGCAGTCTTCTTCGGGCACGCCTTCGAACACCGCGGTGTTGGTGTCGACCCGCGCCCGCTGGCGGTAGCCCGATGGGCACTTGAGCTCGAGCAGCGTGGTGCTGCTGTCGGTGATGACGACCGTGACGCGCCCACTCGCGTCGGCGAGCTCCTTGTGGATCACGTCGACCTGCTGGCAGCCCTGGGAGGTGCACGTGTACTCGGCCGGGCCGTCGATCAGCCCGATGCGACCGAGGAACAGCACCTCGCACTTGCCCGGGTTCTGCGCGAACGTGGCCATGCCGTTCTTCACCTCGGCCTGCAGCTTCGTGCTCCCGCACTCCAGGATCACCGTGCGGATGCTGGGATCCGTCACGCGGATGCGAACCGGATCGGTGGCGTGGGCGTTCGTCGTGAGGGCGATCAGGAAGGCGAGCACGAATCCTCCGCGTCGTCCGGGCGGACCCCGGACCCGCGCAGCATATTCCACGCAGGGCCGCTCACGCGCGCGAGGTTCGGGCCGGCTCGCGGAACCGCGGCGTCACCCAGCTGCAGATCGGGCACGCATCGGGGTCGTGGCCCCGGGCCGGGCAGTGCTCGCGCCCGAAGTAGATGATCTGCAGGTGGAGGCGGTTCCAGCTCGCCTTCGGGAAGATGCGCTTCAGATCGGCTTCGACGGCCGTCACGTTCTTCCCTCGCGACAGCGCCCAGCGGTGCGCGAGCCGGAAGATGTGCGTGTCGACCGGGAACGCGGGCACCTCGAACGCCTGCGCCATCACCACGCTGGCCGTCTTGTGGCCCACGCCCGGGAGGCGCTCCAGCGCGGCGAAGTCGGCGGGGACCTCGCCGCCGTGCTCCTCCACGAGGGTGTTCGCGAGCCTGTGGATGTTCTTCGCCTTCGTGGGCGCGAGCCCGCACGTGCGGATGCGCTCGAGGATGGCGTCGACCGGCTGGACCGCCATGCGCGCCGCATCGGGCGCCAGCTCGAACAGGCCCGGCGTGACGAGGTTCACGCGCGCATCGGTGCACTGCGCCGACAGCAGGACGGCCACCAGCAGCGTGAAGGGATCGGTGTGGTCGAGAGGGACGGGGGGCTCGGGGTAGAGCCCGTCGAGGATCTCGTGGATGCGCTTCGCGCGCTCGGCCTTCCGCATGCCGCGCCCTGTAACGCCCTCAGCGGGCCAGCAGGTCGACCTCGAGCTCGGCGGTGTCGGGCGCCGGACCCAGGAGCGGTGCGGCCACCAACGCGCGGGCACGGGCCTTCACCTTGAGCTTCGCGTCGTCGGACTGGTGCAGCACGACCGTGAGCGCGCGCTCGCAGTCGACCGCGGGCGTGCACGTCGCCAGCACCCCGCTCGCGAACAGCTCGATCTCGACGGGCTCTCCGGCGAGCACGTCCACCTCGGCGTCGTCGACCAGCCAGTCGCCCTCCTCCGTGTCCATCCACAGCTCCGCCACCACCGTGGTGTCCGTGCGGCCGAAGCCGAGCGTGCCGGTCGACGCGAGCGTGAGCTCCACGGTGAGCGAGGTGTCGAGGCCACCTTCGCCCGATCCGCCCTGGGGCGTGATCCCCGCTTCCACCTCGGGGAGCGCGGCGCCCGTGGCGAACAGGCCGATGTCGAGCTCCAGTGCGTCTCCGCGGTCGATCCGGAACGTTCCCGATTCCTGGGCGGAGACCGTCCAGCGGGGTGCGCTCGTAGCGATGGAGGAGAGGATGGCCGCGAAGAGCACGGAGGACGAGAAGAGAGTGCGAGACATGGGAGCTCCCGGTGCGCAGATGCCGGACGCATGAGCAGGTTCCGTGCCACGCCGAGAATGCCGGTTCGAGCGAGGTCGGCGGGGGTGCCGAGCCTGAAACCACGACATCGGGATCCGGGCGGACGCGCGCGACGTTATGCGCGCGGATGATCTTCGCTCCCGACCGTGCGCTCGACTTCCTGGCCGCGCTCCAACCCTCGATGGGCCCGTGGCCCGCGGGCACGCCCGCACGCGATCACCTGCGCAGCCCCGCCAGTCTGCGCGTCGCGGAGCTCGCCTCGCGAGACGGCCTGTTCGCGTTCCACTTCGAGCATCGGTTCGCGCTCGACCTCCCGGACGCGTGGGTGGAGCCCGGCCAGGAGGAGCAGGCCGCGGCCTCCCGATGGACGGACGGCGTGCTGCCCGAGCCGAAGTACCAGTCCTTCCGGCACGATCTGGCGATCGCGAGCTTCCATCCCGGCCACCGCGGCAAGTGGACGAGCCACGAGCTGTGCCACGCGCTCGTGGGATTCGCGTGGCACCCCGGGGCCTCGCGCTTCTTCCACGCGACCGCGGGGCGCCTCGCCGAGCTGCTCCCGGTGGTGCTGTACTACTTCCTCGACGAGGTCCGGCTGGACCGGTGCCCGCTGCACGCGGGGGGGGGCCCGCTGTTCCGGGAGTTCTGCCCGGCCTGCGAAGAGGCGGCCCGGTTCCGGATGCCGCTCCCCGAAGACCGCACGCACCTCGCCGACGCCGCGCGCTTCCTCGATGCCGAGCTCGCGGCCATCGCGCGCTCGCGCCAGGCGGGTGTGCCGCTGGCCCATCGGTTCGGCAGCCTCGACCTGTGCTCCGACGGAGTCGCGTACGCGCGGGCCCACCACCGCCGGCTCGACAGCGAGGCGATGGAGCGCTTCGCCGCGTTCCTCGTGTCCGGGGGCGGATGGTCGGAAGACCTCGACGCGCTCGAGCATCGCGTCGTGGAGGTCGCGCGGGCGCTGGTGGGCGGCGAGGCGGCCCCCCTGGCGCCCATTGCGTCGGTCGGGCGGGACCGGTGGGTTCGGCAGGACCTCGCGTTCCGCCTGCTCACGGTGTGGTCGGAGACCGACGGCGACGCGGCGGACGCGATCCTGGGGCTCGTGGACCGCCTGCACGACGCGCCGCTCGCGGGGCTGGTGCGCGACTGGGCCGCCCTGACGGAGGACTTCATCCTCCCCGCGGCCTCGGACCTGTTCGCCGTGGGCTACCCGCTCGAGGGGCTCGGCTCGCACGTCGGGCAGCTGCGGGAGGGCGTGGAGTCGGTCGCTCCGCTCGTGCTGGATCTGCTCGACGACGCGGGAATGGACGCGGTGACGCCGTTCGCGGCCGCCGACCGCTCCGAGCGCCGCGCCCTGGGCGATCGGTTCGCGGACTGGCTCGAGGCCGCCCACCCCGACCTCGCGCCGCTCGCGCGCCTGGAGACCGCGCTGCGGACGGTGCGGGCGGACGTGCTGGGCGTGTCGCTCGGCGAAGAGGGCTCCGGAGCGGTGCTGTGCGACGGCGCGCGCGTGGTGACGGGCCCCACGGACCTGTTGGCGCTGTCCGCAGCCGTGGACGCCGGTTCGATCGAGGTCGCGGTCGTGGACGGGTGCGTCACGCTGCCCGACGGCTCGGGGCCCGCGTCGTGGGCCCTCGTGGTCGCACGCGACGGGGCGGGCGAGCTGGTGATGGTCGAGCTCGACCCCGACGATGCGCGCGAAGTCCTCGAGGGCACGGCGGCTCCCGAGGTGGTCGATCAGCTCCGCGCGCTGGGCGTCGTGCGCCCGACGCGCTGGCCGGTCTGACGCTTCAGCGGGCGCGCCAGGCGCAGAAGGGAAGCGAAGAGAAGATCGGGATGACGTTCATGACAGGCTCCAAAGAAAAACAAGGTGGGGAGCGTCCCCCGGCCTGAGACCGTGGCGTCCGCTCGCCCTTCCTGTCACCCGGGCTCGCCTGCAAAGCTCCGTTCCGTAGCAGACCTGTAGCAAAGTCCCCACGGCGTCCCCCGGGCCCGGGTCACCCGAGCACGTCGAGCCACGGGTCTTCCCAGACACTCTGGACGATGGCGCGATCGAGCAGATCGGCGAAGCCCGCGCTCGCCGCGCCGGGTCGCAGGCGGCCCGCGGCCAGGGTGCCGGAGTCGCCGAACATCAGCAGGCACCGACGCGCGCGCGTGACGGCCACCGTGAGCCGGCGACGATCGGCGACGAAGCCCAGCTCTCCGTCGGGGTTCGAGCGCGTGAAGCTCACGAGGATGGCGTCGGCCTCGCGGCCCTGGAACGCGTTCACGGTCGCCACCTCCACGTCGCGAGCCTCGGGGAGGGCCGCCAGGCGGGACACCTGCGCGGAGTACGGCGCGATCACGCCGATGCGGTCGGGGGGAACGCCCTGCTCCCGCAGGATCGCGAGCGCCCGTGCGACCAGGCGGACCTCGAGGGGCTCGTACATCGAGTGGGTGCGCGGGTCTCTCGCATCTCCGCCAGCCCCCGCGGTGTCCACGAACAGCACCGGCTCCGTCGTGAGCAGGTGCTCGCCGACCCCCGGGAGGTCGGCCAGGCGGTGGCCCGCGACGCTCGGATGCGCCGTGTACGACGGGCCGTACACGCTCTCGACCAGCTGCTGGATGTCGGCGTGCATCCGATGCTGGACAGCGAGCATCGGCATCTCCGTGCCCGCCGCAGCCAGGCGGTCGAGCAGGCCGTGCTCGAGGGGGTTCCCGGGCTCGGTGACCACCGGACCCAGCTGGTGCGGGTCTCCGGCGAGCACGATGCGCTTCACGTGCGGCACCACGGCCCAGATCGCGGGCTCCACGGCCTGGGTCACCTCGTCGATCACGGCCGTGTGCACGGGCGGCAGGCGGTCGGCACGCACGGCGAGGGTGCCCATCGTCATCGCCAGCACCTCGGCGGACTCCAGCACGTGCCTGCGGGCGGTCTCGCGCACCTCACGGCGGGCGTCGAGCAGCTTCCACAGGGCGGGCCCTCCGTCGCGTCGCGCCCGGCCGATCTCCTTGTCGAGCTTCGCCAGCGCCTGCGCATGGGGACCGCGCGCGATCTGGGCGTCCACCGACAGCTCGGCAGCGGGCCCCGACATCCGGAAGGTCGGCCCCACGCGTGCCACCCGCAGCCCAGCCGCCGCCGCGCCGAGCGCGAGGTGGTCGACCGCGGCGTTCGACTCGGCCAGCGCGAGCGCCCGGCCCGCTGGCCCCGCGGGCGTGTCGGTCGTGATCCGGCGCAGCAGCGCCACGAGCGTGCGGGTCTTCCCGGTCCCGGGCGGCCCATGGATCACGGCCAGGTGCGGCGCACCGAGCGCCCGCGCCGCCGCGGCGACCTGCGAGGGATTGAGGGACGGCACCCCCGGGTCCGACCACCCCGTGTCCACGGGCTCGCTGTCGCTCAGACCCTCCAGCAGCGCCGTCTTCAGGGGGCTCTCGAGCGCGTCCGCCGCTTCCAGGGCCTGGCGGTAGCGCACGAGCGTCGAGGGGTCGAAGTCCAGATCGACGGTGGCCGCGGCACACACGGCATCGAGCGTGGCTTCGGTGGCCTTCACCACCAGCTCCGCGACCGTGCGGTCCCGACCCGTGCAGCGCCCCAGCGCGTCCCCGATCCGCACGCGGTCTCCCGGACCGATGCCCTCGTGCAGCTCCCCGCGCGCGAGCACGAGCAGCTCGCCGCGCCGGAACCCCGGCTCGATCTCGAGGCGTACGGGAGCCCACGTCCTCCCCAGCGCGACGCGGTCGGCGACGGGCAGGGACGCCAGCTCAGCGTGCGTGTCGCGGGCGTACCGCTCCTCGGAGCGGAGGGCGGCGTGCAGCCGCTGGAGGTGGGGGTTCTCCAACATGGAGGTGACTAACGTATGCTGCGCGCCCGGAGGACCCATGCTCGTTGCCCTGATGGCGCTGGCGCTCGCCGCCGACGACCCGTTCCACGTCGAGGCCAGCGTACACACGCTGCCGAACGGCCTGACGGTGATCCTGTCGGAAGACCACAACACCGACAACATCGCGCTCCACCTGCACTACGGCGTGGGCGCGCGCGACGAGGGGCCCGGCGAGTACGGGTGTGCCCACCTGTTCGAGCACCTGATGTTCGAGGGGTCGGCGAACGTGCCGACGAACGCGTTCGACGAGTGGCTGACGGCCGCGGGGGGCTGGAACAACGCGTTCACGTCCGAGGACGAGACCGCCTACCACATGACCTTCCCGAGCGGCGCGCTCGACCTCGCGCTGATGATGGAGTCCGACCGCATGGGCTTCCTCGAGGCCGGGCTCGACCAGGAGAACCTCGAGAACCAGCAGAAGGTCGTGCTGCAGGAGCGGGCGGAGGGCTACGCCGAGCCGCGCGGGCGCAACTGGGACGCCATCGCGCTCATCGGCTGGCCCGCGGGCCACCCCTACCAACACACCGTCATCGGCACGGTCGCCGACATCGAGGGGTACACGATCGACGGCGTGGTGAGCTTCTGGAAGCGCCACTACCGGCCCCGGAACGCCGTGCTGTCGCTCGTGGGGAACTTCGAGACGAAGGAGGCCCTCGCGCAGGTCGAGCACTGGTTCTCCGACATCCCCGACGTGGGCCCGCCCGAGGCCCGCTCCGAGTTCACGAAGGTCGGCCCCGAGATCCACGGTGACCACTTCATCTCCGACCGCGTCGAGGACCGTACGGTGTTCCTGGCCTGGCCGACCGTGCCGCTCGGTCACCCCGACGAAGCGGCGCTCGACGTGCTCGCGAACGTGCTGTCGGGCGGGCGCGGAACCCGGCTCGACGACGCGCTCCAGTTCGACCGGTCCATCGCGAGCGGCGTCGGGGTGTTCCAGTCGAGCTCCGAGATCGGTGGGCACTTCATCGTGCTCGCCATCGCCGACGGTCTGACGCTCCCGAAGCTGGCCGCGAAGGTCGACAAGCAGCTCGCGAAGTTCGCGAAGAGCCCGCCGACCGCCGCCGAGATCGAGCGCGCGCAGAAGGCGGAGCGGTCGTCGTACCTGTACGGCCTCGAGGGGCTCGAAGACCGCGCCGAGGTGCTGGTGGACTGCCAGCGGATGTACGGCAAGACCGACTGCACGCGCGACACCTACGCGCGGATCGAGGCGGTCACGGCCGACGACGTGATGCGGGTGTACCGCACCTACCTGGTGCCCGAGAACCGCGTGACCCTCTCGGTCGTCCCGGTCGGCGACGACGGGATGATCGAGGGCGCGGTGGAGGTCGAGATCCGATGATGTGGCTCCTTCTCCCCGCCTTCGCGGGTGATCCCGAGATTCCGGCCGCCCCGACGGACGCCGGCACGCCTCCGGCCGAAGGCACCGCGCCGACGGGCCCGGATCGCAGCCATCCCCCCGATGTGCTCGCTCCCGAGCCCCTCGCGCTCGACGACCTCACCCGGCACGAGCTCGGAGAGGGGCTCGATGCGTGGTACGTGCGGGTCCCGCGCGTGCGCAAGGTCACGGTCGACATCAGCTGGTGGGCGGGCCGGGTCGACCTCGCCGACCACATGGACCCCACGCACTCCGTGATGGCCTCGACGTGGCGCCTGGCCTCCGAGAAGTACGACGGGGCGGCCCTCTCCGAGCTGCAGGACGTGCTGGACATGGAGCTGTGGGCCTACCTCGGCGACCATCGCGCGGGAGCGGGCCTCACCATCCCGCTCGACGACCTCGGGAAGGGTCTCGACATCCTCGCGGATGTGGTGCTCCATCCCACGTTCCCGGGCCGTGAGCTCAAGCTCGACAAGGAGGAGACCGCCCGGTACTACGACATCCTCGGCCCGGCGAGCCCGGCGCGCGTGGCCGGAGCCGCGCTGACGTACGCGTGGAACCCGGCCGAGCATCCGTACGGCTACCGTCCCGACCCCGAGGGCTACGCGAAGGTGAAGCGCGGTGCGGCCGTGGCGGCGCACCAGAAGGTGCTCGCGGAGGGTCCGGTGTCGATCCTCGTGGTGGGCGACCTCCCGTGGGAGGAGATCGAGCCGCAGCTGAAGTCCCGATTCGGTGCGCTGGGCGCGCCCGGAGAGCGGTCCGAGGTGCTGGACGCCCCGAACCCGACGAAGGATCGCGTGATCGCCATCGCGATGCCCGACGCCGAGCAGGCCACGCTGCGGCTGCGTATCCCCGCGCCCTCGCGCGACGATGCGCTCAACCCGGGCATGGAGGCCGTGAGCTACGCGCTCGGCGGTCACTTCCTCGCCCGGCTCAACAAGAACCTGCGCGAGGACAAGGGGTGGACCTACGGCGTCGGCGCCTGGTACAGCGCGGGCGACAAGCGCGGCAGCTTCAACGTGTCGGTCGATGTGCCGGCAGAGCGCTTCGCCGACGCCGTCACCGAGATCGAGAAGGAGATCGGCACGGTCGTCGCGGAGGGCGTCACCGACGAGGAGATCGACGCGTGGTGGCGAGCGGAGGTGATGGAGTACAACACCGTCCGCGGCACGGCCGACGACGCCTACGGCTTCTACAACGGGCTGCTCGACGAGGAGGAGACCGTCGCCGACGTGCTGGCACGCATCGACGCCGCCGACGCGATGACGGTGGAGGCGTCGGCGAAGGCCGCGGCTGCGATCCTCGGCGACGACGCGCCGCGGGTGTGGGTGGTCGCGGGGCCGAAAGAGGCCGTCCAGGCGGGGCTCGACACGCTGGGCTGGGAAGCGGAGTGGGTGACGCCCCGCGACGCCATCCTGGGTCGGCTGAAAGGCGGCCTCTAGCATGCGCTCTGCATCGCGCGCGGTTTTTGGTAGTGTGCGGCCGTTCCGGATCCCGGCAGCCCGCGACACGCTCGCAGGCGCCTCCCTGAAGCAGAGTGGGTGGACGAGATGAGTGACGAGTTCGACGAAGAAGAAGAAGAAGACTACGGTGCTTCCAGCTCGATTCCGGCGTTCATCCTCCCGTTCGTCACGGCGGGCGCCGCCCTGCTCGTCGGCGCTCTGCTCGGCGGTCTCATCATCTGGCTGCTCAAGCCGGCCGAGGTGAAGGAGGTGAAGGTGCCCCGCGACCTCACCCAGCAGGAGCTGGAGGAGGTGTGTGCGCCCTTCATCATCGAGAAGGACGACGAGGTCCAGGCGGTGCAGGCCAAGATGGTCACGCTCGCGAAAGACCTGAAGGCGAAGCGCGAAGAGGTCGAGGAGCTCAAGGCCAAGATCGCGAAGGGCGGCGGCGGCAGCGGGGGTTCCGCGCTCCGTGCCGAGCTCGAGAAGGCGAAGCGCCAGATCGAGGAGATGAGCCAGGAGCTCTCCGAGGTGAAGGCCGAGCGCGACCAGCTCATCGTCGACCTCCGCAAGACCATCGTGCAGCTCGAGGAAGCCGAGGCCCGCGCCGAGTTCGAGGCGGAGCAGAAGGAGCTCTACAAGGCCGACGCGCTGGTCAACAAGTGGAAGCACTTCAAGGCGCAGTCCACGGTCGACATCTGCGACCACGGCGGCCGCAAGAAGATGGGCAACTGCCGCGAGAAGATCGGCGCCGTGATGACCGACTCGATGTGGAACGACTTCAAGCACTGCGTGCTGGCGGGGCAGGCGGTCCCGACGGTTCGTGAGCTCGACAAGAAGGCCACGCCCCCCGAGTTCTCGAGCTACCTCGACCAGGAAGACAAGATCACGAAGGACTGGGTGGTCATGCTGTGCGACCCCACGCTGCCCGAGGCCGACCTCGAGCACGAGGGCGTCGAGATCGGCTCCACCGCTCCGCCGGACTAGTCCGCCGAGCGTCCTCTCCCGAAGCCCCGCCAGCCCTGCTCGCGGGGCTTCTTCGTCTCAGCGGGTCTCGGGGTCGACGCCCGGACGGGCCCCGCTCGGCGTGTCGGTCGCTGCACGCGGCGCCAGCACGGGCTTGTCGCGGGGATCCCCGCTCGTCGGCACCAGCTCGATCTCCCGGACCAGGATGTCGGGCGCGGAGATGCGCGTGGGCATGCCCTCGGTGGGCGACATGCTCGCGTAGTCGCCTGCGATGGGCGCCAGGAACGTACCCGTGCGCTGCTCGCCGGCGAGCGCGATGTCGCGGAGCACGAAGCGCTGGACGGACGCGAACCGCGCGCCCCGCAGCACCTCCTCGCGGCCGTCGGCGTACACCCTGACGACCTCGACGGGCGGAGGCAGGCGCAGCACGTCCTCCTCCGTGAACCCGAACATCGAGCTCGTGGCATCGGCGGCCCGGACGGCGTCCTCCTGGAGCCTGCGCACCACGAGCACGTGATCGCGGCCGTACGCCTGGGCCATCTTCAGGCCCTTCTTCACGAGCTTCTTCGACGATGCGGCCTTGTTCGGCTCGACGGAGAGCTGCGTGACGCGCCCCGAAGCGCGGTACCCGAGGAAGCCGCGTGCGTGCCCGTTCGGTGCGAGACCCTTGCGGGGCACGCGCGACATCAGCAGGTCGCGCACGATGCCGTCGTCCACGAGGTCGACCCGCTGGGCCGGCGTGCCCTCCCAGTCGTGCAGGAAGCTCGACGGATGCGAGGGATCCGCACGCGGGTCGTCGGAGGCCGACCAGCCCTCGGGCAGCACGCGACGCCCGATGCGCACGGGGTCCTTCGCTTCGCCGAGATCGCCGAACCAGCTGTCGTACGGCACCTCGGCGGGCGTGCCTTCGAGCTGGGGCACGAGCAGGTAGCGGAACACGTCGAGCGCGGCGTCGCCCTCGAACAGCACGGGCCCCACGTACTCGTCCGTGAGCGACGGCGACTCGGCGAGCGCCAGCAGGTCGTCGCGCATGCGCTCCAGCTCCGCGACCATCTCCGCCTGCTCCGGGAGCTGGTCGGGCTGGCGCACGGACCACAGGCGGCTGTCGGTCAGCATCTGCCCGTCGTCCGTCCGGAGGTGCGCCATCGCACGCAGCGTGACCTCCTCCATCGGCCGGCGTACCTCGGTGCCGTCGCGGTCGATCAGCACCATGCCGCCGGCTTCCTGACCGAGCACCACCTGGCCCTTCTGCAGGCGGTCTCCGGCGGGCGTGAACACGTCGGAGAGCTCGATCACACGGGCTCTCAGCGCATCGGACCCGGTGAGCGTGGCCCACCCGTCGTCCGCCACCACGGGGGGCATCTCGGCCCAGTCCCCGGGGTAGTCGTCGGGCGCCGTGAACTGCGAGGACTTCCGCGCGTGCTGCTCGACGGCCTGCTTGTACGCGAGGTCGGTGAGCCGCCAGGCGGCCTGTCGGGCGTCGTGGGGCGTGGGGTCGGCCGCGAGGGAGCCGCGCACGAAGCCGTTCTCCCAGCCGCCGAACCCGGTGTTGTCGTACATCGGTGTGCCCACGCGCAGCTCGACACCGAGCCCGTGGTACGGCGTGGCGTCCTCCACCAGCACGCTCCCGAGCTCCGCGTGCACCTCGCGCTGCTGCATCAGGGCGAGGCGGTAGCGCAGGGCGTACAGCGGCGGAGCGTCCGGCAGCGAGAGCTCGCTCGCGCGGGCCATCTCGGCCTTCAGCGCCTCGAGGAGCTCCGAGTCACTGGAGCTCGGGGAGTCCCCGTCCTGCGCGTGCGCGAGGCCGAGAAGCACGGCGATCATGGCGTCACCTCCGCCGCGCCGTCATCCTCGACGAGGGGCTTCGGCAGCAGGGGAGGGCGGTCCTGGCCCTTCTCCTTGAGCTGGAACTCGAGGCGGTCGAACAGGATGGCCGGGGCTACGGCCGACACCGGCACCCAGCCGCTCTCCGCGCCGCACGTGCCGTTGAACACCTTCGGGGCGTCGTCCGCGGCCGAGAGGTTGGAGAACGCGACGAACGGGGTGCCTACGAGGTCGATGCCGCGAACCAGCTCGTCCGGACGGCCATCCGCGTACACTCGCCAGCTCGCGACCGCACGGATGTTGAACGCGTTCGGCATCATCCGGCCGGTGAGCGCGAACCCGCCTTCGATGTCCTCGACGATGTAGGCGTACTCGAGCCCCTGCTTGCGGACCTGGTCGAGCAGCTGCCTGCGGAGCTGTGCGGACGGGACGGCCTTCGTGGCGGTCACCAGCGTATTGCCCATGCGCGAGCTCGGAGGGTTGCCCGTGCTGCGGCGCCCGTGCCCGTTGGTGGTCGGCACGTCGGGAAGCGGCGAGCGACCCATCAGGAAGCCCTGGAACACGCCATCGTCGACCAGGGTGGCCCGCATCGCGGGCACCCCCTCGTCGTCGTACGCGTAGAAGCCGTTCAGGTCGACTCCAGCGAGCGTCTCCACACGCGGGTCGTCGACCACGTCGATCCAGGCGGGCAGGATGGGCTCGCCGACGTGCTCGGAGAACGTCTTCCCCTCGTCCTCGCGCTTCTGGCGGTGCCCCTCGACGCGGTGCCCCATCACCTCGTGGAAGAACACGCCGGCCGCGCGCCCCTCGAGGATGACCGGACCGCTGTAGGGCTCGCCCCGTGTCGCGACGCGCAGGGCCTCGAGCCGCTGGACCTGGGCGTCGACCCAGGCGTCGAGGTCGGTCGGCAGGGTCTCCGGGTCGTGCACATCGAAAGCGTCGAACACCTGTACGCGGTCGCCGTCGTCGGCGGTGGTCTGGAGGTCGAGCGCGAGGCGGGCGTGCAGGCGCCCGTGCTCCAGGCGCGTGCCCTCGGTGTCGACGAAGTGCTTCACCTCGCGGGTGACCTTCAGCCGGACCATGTCGGCGTGCACGTGAGGGCTGCGATCCGCCCGTGCAGACGCGCGCTTCAGCAGGTCTTCCCACTTCGCCGTGTCGATGGCGAGCTCGGGCACCTCCACGGTGTCGACCACCGCCTCGCGGGGCTCGAAGTCGTTCGCCGACGCCTCCTCCTCGACCAGCACGTTCTGGTTGGCCCGCAGCACCACCATGTGCTCGGCGGCTTCGCGGTACCGGGCATCGAGCTCGCGAGCGAGGATGTGCGCCAGTGCGTACCCGTCGTCGAGGGGCAGCCGGACCCGACCGCGGGTCTCGCCTTCGAGCGCGCTGAACCCGCGCAGGGGGTGCGTGCTGTCGAGCTCGGGGGTCCCCACCCGCAGGTCGACATCGAGCCAGCGGCTGCGGTCGTCGTCGCGGAAGTCGATCGTGCCGGACCCGGCGGACAGGGTGACGGTGTGGTCTTCGAGCACGGTGACCCCGATGTAGTGGGGGGTCTCGGGCTGCGCGTCGAAGACGGCGACGGCGCGGTCGAGCTCGTCGGACAGGACCTCGACGAGGGGCGCCGCCAGGGCGGTGGGGAGCAGGAATCCGAGCACGGGGTGTCCTCCGGGAGGCCCAGTAACCAGGCGGAGTGGGGGGGATGCGTGGGGTGGAGGGGTTGGACAGTTGGGGAGGGAGATCGGTGCCGACGGGGTCCAGTCTGTGGGGATGGCGACTTCGATGGCGATGGCGATGGCGATGGCGACCGCGACCGCGATGGCGACCGCGACCGCGAGGGCGACCGCGAGGGCGACCGCGACCCCGCGATGGCGAGAGCGATCCTCGACTCGCGACTCGCGACTCGCGACTCGCGACTCGCGACCCGCGACCCGCGACCCGCGTTCGCCTTCGCCTTCGCCTTCGCGAATCGCCCTCGCTTTCGCTCTCGCCCACGCGATTCGCCTTCGCCTTCGCTCGTCCCCCTGGTCCTCACCCCTGCCGGGGGGCGGGACCGCGGCCCCGCCCCGAGTCGAATCAGCGCGTGCGAAGCCTCGTGACCATCGCTCCGATGCGTCGGAGCTCGGCTCGTCGTTCAGCACAGCCGGGGAAATCCGCGACGTCGAGGGCCGCGAGGGCTTCGCCGGCGGAACCCTTGGCGATTCGAAGGTGATTCTCGCCGGGCTTGCCGCCTCGCGACACCCCCTCGCTGATGTTCAGCACCACCGAATCGGCGGCCCGGATGGCCTGGTCTTTGAGGTGACTGGCGTTCGTGGGCCACTTCGTCGTGCGCATCCAGCGCGCCACGGTGACCGCGAGCTTGTAGACATCGAGAGCTTCGAACGAGAACTCGTGCATGGTGTGCTCCAGTGGACGGAGGGCCGGGAATCGGCCCCGTCACGCGGAACGCGGGGGCCGCATTCGCGGGCCGGAGGCCTCGGGAGCGCGCGGCGCGGGCTCGCGAGCGGTGCCGATGACCTCGATCGCGAGCCCCGACTCCCCGACGCGCAGGCGAAGCCCGCGGCTACCCGAACTGCTTCGCGAGCTTCAGGCCCTGGCCCTGGTAGTTCGAGCCCGCCTCGCCATACAACCCGTGCGGACGGGCCTCGTTGCGCATCAGCTCCACCCGGAACAGCGGCTGCCCGTGCTCCAGCAGGAACGGCACGTCGTGCGTGCGGATCTCGAGCACCAGCTTCGCGCCCGCGCCGCCATCCTCCGACCAGCCGAACCCCGAGTCGATGAACCCCGCATAGTGCGTGCGCAGCTCACCTTTCGTGGCGTCGAACGCCACCAGCTCCGCGCACAGGTCGGGCGGGATGCGCAGCCGCTCCCGGGTCGCGAAGATGTAGAACTGCTCGGGCTCCAGCACGTGCCCGTCTTCGCCCGCGGGATGCAGCGGCACCCAGAACTTCTCGACCGGCAGGTTCCGGCGCGCCAGATCGACCGGCGGCATGTGGCGCCGCGCGAGGTAGCCCACGGGGCCCGTCGACGACTCGAGGTCGACCGACAGCAGGATGGACGGCGGCAGACCCCGCCCCACCGGAGCGGGCGAGCCATCCGACCAGATGCACAGCGGATCCGTCGCCTGGCGCTCTTCCAGCTCCGCCGCGGACACGCCCGGAGCCCCGCGCGCGAGCCTGAGCTGACCGAGGCAGTCGCCCCGACGCACGGCCACATGGAAGGACTGCGGCGTGATCTCGAGGAACAGCCGGCCCCGGTAGCCCTCCGGCACCGTGTCGAACGCGTACCCGTGTTCGGTGAGCAGGCGCACGAACACATCGAGCCGACCGGTGCTGCTCTTCGGGTTCCCGCGCCCCCAGATCCCCTCCGGCAGCTCGAGCACCTCCTCGATCTCCGCGAGGTACACGCCCCCCCGGTGCAGCACGATGGGCTCGTGCCGATCCAGGCGGTGCGTGGCGGTCGCCAACCGTCCGAGCTTGCGCTCGATGCCCTGGCCACCGGGCAGGAAGCTGCACTGGAGCTGCCACACGCGCGAGCCGAGGCGCAGGTCGAGGCTCGAGGGCTGCACCTGGCCGGGCCGCAAGGGGAGCAGGGCCTGGATCGCCCCGTCCGCGACGAGCTGATTCAGCGACGCATCGATGAGGATGCCGTCGCTCACGCGATCCCCTGATCCCGGAACCACTTCACGGTGGCGGTGGTGCCCTCCGACATCGGCACGCGCACGTGGTAGCCGAAGTCGGTCTTCGCGGGCGACATGTCGTACCAGTGCGACTTCGCGAGGCCGGCTGCGAGGAACTTCGTCATCCGGGGCTCGCCCGCGAGCTTGAACGTCTTCCAGCTCCACTCCATGACGTTCCCGACCAGGCTGGCCGCACGCAGGCTGATCTTCCGCTTCACGGGCGGGATCTCGAGCTCCTCGAAGAACGCGTTCAGCCAGTCCCACAGCACCACGGGCTCGTCGTTGCTGATGAAGTACGCCTTGCCCGCGTGGGGTGCGGTGTTGTCGGTGAGGGCGTCGAGCGCGTCGAGGTGCGCCCACGCGGCGTTGTCGACGTACGTCATGTCGACCTTGTTCAGCCCGTCGCCGATGATGGCGAGCTTGCCCGTGGCCGCCCGCTGCACCACGCGCGGCATGAGGTTGTTGTCGCGCGGGCCGAAGATCAGGTGCGGGCGCAACGCGACCGTCGCGATGTGCTCGCCGTTCGCGGCCAGCACCATCTGCTCGGCCTCGGCCTTGGTCTGCGGGTACGGCGACCAGTGCTCCTCGGCGTAGGGAGTGTCGCGCGGGCAGTTCTCGCTCTCGTGCGCGTACCCGATGACGCTCGGCGTCGACGTGTAGACGAGGCGCGGAACGTCGTGGCGCTCGGCAGCGTCGAGCAGGTTGCGGGTGCCGTCGACGTTGATGGCCCGGTACTCCTCGATGGGACCGTAGTACCCGGCCTTCGCAGCGACGTGGATGATGGCGTCCTGCCCGTGGACCGCGGTGGACACGGCCTCGGCGTCGCACAGGTCGATCTGCAGCCCGCGGGCGCCGGTCTTCTCGACCTCGGGGTAGCTGCCCCGGGCGAGGAAGGTGACCTCGTCGCCCCGCTCGGCCAGGAGCTCGACGATCCGGCGCCCCAGAAACCCGCCGCCACCCGTCACCAACACCTTCATCGCGCGATTCCTCCGCGCGGGCGTCTAACTGGCAGGTCGGGTCGGAGCGACCCGGAGCGTTCAGGCGAGCGCCTGGGCCACCGCCTCCTCGAACGGCGTGGTCGGCACCTCGCCGAGGAACGCACGCAGACGCGCCCCGTCCATGCGGACCGGCTGATCCCAGAGGTACCGCATCTCGAACAGCTCGCGGACCATGGGCACGAACGGCCGGGCGAGCTGCATCCACATCCACGGGAACGACGTGACCTTGCGGTTCGGGTCGCCCAGCGCCTTCTGCACGGCACGAATCCAGGTGTCGCCGTCCACCACGTGGCCCTCGAAGTGGAACGTGGCGTGTGCGGGCAGCGCATCCCGGCGCTCGGCCAGGGCGACGAACGTGCGCGCGAGGTCGGGCACGAACGCCCACGAGTGCAGGTTCGAGCGCGTGGTGGGGTACTGGATGGCCGCGCCCGTGCGCGCCTTCCCGGTGAGGTGCCACATCCACGTGCTCTCGCCCACGCCGCCGTAGAAGTCTCCGGCACGCAGCACGACGGTCTTCGCGGGCGACGCCTCGAGCATCGCCTCCAGGCGGTTCCGGAGCGCGCCTTTCTTGCTGGGGGGCTCCCGGCGGGCGTCTTCGGTGAGCGGAGCCGCGAAGTCCGGGCCCAGCCCGTACAGGTTCCCCGGGAACAGCACGGTCGCTCCCGAAGCCTCGGCGGCCGCGAGCACGTTGCGCGTGAGGTCCATCATCGCCGGGTCCCACTGGGGGTAGGGCAGGTTCAGGCCGTGCAGCACGAGCTCGCTGCCCTCCAGGGCGCGCGCGAGGTCGGCGGGGTTGCGCGCATCGCCCTGCACCACCGTGAGACCGGCGCGGGCCGGCACCCGCGAGGGGTCGCGCGCGAGCGCCACGACGGGGATGCCGCGGTCGACGAAGGCCTGGGTGACGGCGTTCCCGATGCCGCCGGTGACTCCGAGCACGGTGATCTGCATGCGAGCTCCTCCTGCGGTCATCCTGGGCACCTCGGAGCTGGTGCACTACCGCAGAGATTTGTGTGGAGCGGTTCAGCCGTGAATCACTCTGGAGCACGCGGTGGGGCCGGGCAGATCGCCGCGCGGAGCGTCTTTCGCACCTCCGACTGCGAGAGATCGAAGTACCGCGTGTGGCCGCCGAACCCGAGCGACTGGTCGCGCACTCCGTAGGCGCGGCCGACATAGTCGGTGTCGAACCACAGGTTCTTCACGTGCTGGGGGTGCCCGGCGCCCGTCAGCTCGACCGCCCGTCGCGCGAGGCTCGGCAGGAGGTGGCGGTACAGCGAGCCGATCGGGCTCCCGAGCGTCACGAGCCTCGGCATCACGGGCTCGCTCGGGCCGACCTCCACGCCCGTCAGCATCGACGCGACGAGCGTGCCCTGGGAGTGCGCGATGATCAGCACCTCGCGGGCCCCGAGCCCGTGTGCGCGCTCGAGGATGCCGAGCTGGCGGGTGCGGATCTGCGCGACCCACGCGGCCTGGCCGCCGTCGAAGAAGCGCACGCTGTCCTGGAGCAGGTCGAGCGGGGTGCTCGTGGCCGTGAGCAGGGCCGCGAGCGAGATGGCCACGAGCCCGCTGGTCGTCTCGAGGTAGCGCAGGAGGGGGCCGAGCTGGCCTTCCATGGCGGCGCCGATGCTGAACTCCGGCACGTACAGCTCGGCTCCGCAGGCTCCGAGCCCGACCAGCGCGGCGCCGAACAGCAGGAGGACCGTCCACGCGGGGCCGTCACGCACCATGGCGTCGAGGCGCTCGCCCACCTGGGACGGATCGTTCTTCCACCACGCCACCAGGGGCTGCACACCGGCGTCGGAGAGGAGGCCGGGCGCGACGTGGAGCGCCGTGACCAGCGCCGGGATCACGACGATGAGGGCCGAGAACAGCACGTAGATGAGCGCTCGGGGACCCAGCGGCGCGACGGGGTACTCCGTGGGCGCGGCGTCGTGGAACACGCACAGGCCCGGAGAGGGCTTCCCACACGTGCCGGTGTAGAGCTGCACCCCGCGGAGGGGCGGCACCACGGGCATCTCCGGGAGGATCTCGATCTCCGGCACCTCCTGGGCGGACCCTCCGGGCTCGTCGGACGCCTCGCCCTCCTCGGAGGCATCGCCCTCCTCGCCCCCGTCGCGCTCGGCTCCCGCGGCCGTCTCTTCGGGCAGGGCCATCCCCGCGTCGTCGACCATCTTCAGCACGGCGTACCGGTCGCCGTCGGTGACCACCATGCGGTCGGTCGGTGCGAAGCGGCCCGCCACCCCCGCGATGACGAGGTACGTCGCACCGAACAGGGCCGCGGGCGGCAACACGATTGCGAGCACGTGCACAGGACGCAGCACGCGCAGCCCACACGCGATCCCCGCGAGCACCACGAACGCGGCGATCAGGGCCCACAGCGACTGGACGAGCACCTCGAGCTACCGCCAGACGACGAGCCCTGCCTGGAACACGAGGTCGTCCGGGCGCGAGGGGGACACGATCTCGAGGTCGCGGTCGGCGCGGTCGGGGTTCTGGACGGCGAGGAAGTTCCGCGGGGTCTGGCTGACGAACACCTGGCGATCGCCGAGCGACAGCGGCTGCAGGAACGCAGCGTCGAGCGTGAGCCCGCCGCCGGCCTGTTCGTCTGCTTCGTCGGCGGACGGATCGACCCGGGGGGCCAGGGTCGGGAGGGTGTTGGGCGCCCACCGGACGATGTCGAGGGACGGCGCGCGCGTCGCCACGACCGGCGCGGGCTCGCACAGGACGCCCTGACACAGCCGGTACGCACCCTCGGGACCGCTCACGGCCACGGGTGCACCCACCTCGATGCCGAAGCCGTGCATCCGCATCTGCTGCCAGGACGCCGCGTCTCCGGGCGCCACGGGACGTGTCGGGGCGCTCACCACCGCCACGGCGCTCACGAGCCCGGCCACGAGCGCCGCGAACACCGCGAGCCTCCAGCCGCGCGGGCGCTTCGAGACCCGCGTGCCCGCGGCCCTCTCCGGATCTTCGTGCTCGAACGCGCCCGGATGTTCGACCGCCGCGCGGAACCAACCGTGGCTTTTCCACGTCACGATGGCGCCCGCGGGCAGCGTCGCGAGCACGGCCACTGCGAGGGCGGCCGGGCGGACCGGTACACCCAGGCTCGCGAGGGTCCCCGTCCCCGAGGCCCCGAGCGCCATGGTCTCGGGGCTGGCGGTCACCCACGCCGCCGCGCCCAGCACCGCCGCTCCGACCACGCCGCCCACGAGCACGGTGCCGAACAGGCTCGGCTGGGCGCGGTCCTCGAACCACCAGGCCGCGATCAGGCCCACCACCACGGCCAGGGTGGCCGACACGTACGCCGGCATCAGCAGCACGAGCAGGCACAGCAGCAGCGAGGCGAGCACGCCCGGGAGCAGCACGGCGAGGGGGTACGCGAACGCCTCCAGCGCCAGCGCCAGGCCCTCGCGCCCGCTCGCACGGGCCTCGCGTACGGACAGCGCGGGCAGGCGCACCACGTGGATCCACGCCACCGACAGCACACCGAGCGGACCCCGCGGCGACGACGACTGGTCGGCCCATGCGCCATCGAGGAAGGCGACGGGCTCTCCCTGCACGTCGGCGAGCCAGCCGTGGGTCTCGTGGTCTCCCGAGCGCACGCGCAGCTCGGTCGCCGGACCATCGGCGGCGAGCACGGCCACGCGCCGCGCGGTGTCGCCCGGGACGACGTCGGAGATACCGTGCACCACGAGACAGACGCGCTTCGGGAGGGACATCCCGCCACACTACCAGAGCGCCGGATGGAGCGAGACATGAGCGAATCCCTGCAGAGCTGGGACGGGTTGCGCATCCTGCTGGCGGTCGACGCCGAGGGATCGCTGCGGAAGGCCGCCACACGGCTCGGGCTCTCGCAGCCCACGCTCGGACGGCGGGTGCGCGAGCTCGAGGCCGAGGTCGGGGTGCCCCTGCTCGTGCGGCATGCGCGGGGGGTCGCGTTCACCACCGAAGGGCGCGCCGTGCTGGAGGCCGCGCGCGGCGTGGAGGGTCGGCTGGAGGCCCTGCGGCGCGGGCTCGATGGGCGCAAGCAGGCCGTGGAGGGCCGCGTGCGCGTGTCCTGCACGGAGCCCGTCGCGATGGAGGTGCTCCCCGAGACCCTGCGCGCGCTGCGGGCCGCGTGGCCGGGTCTGTACGTGGACGTCGTGGTGGACGCCCGGGCTTCCGACCTCGACCGACGGGTCGCCGATCTCGCCATCCGGATGTTCCAGCCGGAGAAGGCGAGCCTCGTGGGCCGGCGCGTGGGGAGCTCGTTCACCTCGTTCTACGCGTCGCGGGACTACCTCGACCGCCACGGGACCCCCGCCACACTGGGCGATCTCGCGTCCCATGCCGTGATCGGCCCCGACCGGGAGGAGCTGTTCGCGTCCGCGGCCCGTGCCATGGGCATCGATCTCGACCGGCTCGCGTACCGCACCGACAGCCTCGCTTCGACCCTGGCGTGGGTCCGGTCCGGCGTCGCGATCGGCGCGCTCCTGGGGGCGGTCGGCGACCGCGACCCCACGCTCGTTCCGCTGCTCGAGCCGCTGAACCGGTTCCCGGTGTGGCTGGTGAGCCACCCCGACCTGTTCGGGTCGGCGGCCGTCCGTGCGGTGTGGGACCAGCTCGCCCGGGATCTCCCGGCCTGGTTCCCGGTGCGCTAAGGTCCCCGACCCTGGAGGTCTCCCGATGCGAGTGCTCGTTCTCTGCGCCCTGTTGGCCGTCGGCTGCAAGAAGTCCGCAACCCCCGACAGCCCGGCGAAGGCCGGGAAGACGCAGGACGCCGCTGCGGCGGACGACGAGCTGCTGCCGGTCGACGTCACCATCCGCACGGGCACCCTCGACAACGGGCTCACGTACTTCATCGAGAAGAACCAGAAGCCCGCGAACAAGGCGGTGCTCCGGCTCGCGGTCGACGCCGGCTCGCTGCTGGAGGACGACGACCAGCTCGGTGTGGCGCACTTCCTCGAGCACATGGCGTTCAACGGCACGAAGTCGTTCCCGAGCAACGACCTCATCGAGTACCTCGAGTCGGTCGGCACGCAGTTCGGTCCGCACCTCAACGCGCACACGTCGTTCGACGAGACGGTCTACAAGCTCACGGTCCCGACGGACGATCCGGAGGTGTTCGCCAAGGGCCTGCAGGTGCTCGAGGAGTGGGCGTGCTGCCTGACGCTCGAGCCGAAGGAGATCGAGAAGGAGCGCGGCGTCGTGCTCGAGGAGTGGCGCCTGCGTCAGGGGCTCCAGCAGCGGATGACCGACTTCCGGCTGCCCCTCACCTACGCGGATTCGCGGTACCCCGACCGCCTGCCGATCGGCACGCCCGAGAGCCTGAAGACCTTCGATCCGGCCGTCGTGGGGCGGTTCTACGCGGACTGGTACCGCCCGGAGCTCATGGCGGTGATCGTGGCGGGCGACGTGGACGTCGATGCGGTGGAAGCCACGATCAAGGAGCGCTTCGGCGGGCTGGTGAACCCGGAGGAGCCCCGTGAGCGCAAGCGCTTCGACATCCCTGCACAGGAGACCGGTATCACCGACGTGTTCGCCGACCCCGAGCTCACGGCGTCGTTCGCCACCCTGCTCGCGAAGTACGACGACCCGCAGCCCTCGCGGTGGTCGCAGTGGCTCGCCCGCGAGACCGGCCAGATCGCGCTGTTCGGGCTGAACGAGCGCCTGTCCGAGCTCGCCCGCGACCCGTCGAGCCCGTTCCTCGGAGCCGGCGCAGGCGTCGGTCGGCTCACCCCCACCGAGGGGCTCTCGAGCGTCCAGGTCAACGCGAAGGAAGGCCGCGAGCTCGAGGCGGTCGAGCGCGTGCTCGTCGAGGTGAAGCGGTTCCGCGAGCACGGTCTCACGCCCCAGGAGCTCGCGCGCGCCCAGGCCGTGCGGATCGAGGCGATGGACAAGTACGAGCGCGAGGCGGCCGACACCGACAGCCGCGTGCACGCCGACGAGATCGTGCGCCACTTCCTCCAGGACGAAGCCATGCCGGGCACGGTGGTGGAGGCCGAGCTCACGCGGAAGGCGACCCGCCAGATCACGCTCGAGGACGCCAACGCTTGGGCGAAGACGTTCCTCGACGGAGACCGCGTCGATCTCCTGATGATGCCGCAGAAGGACGGGCTGAAGGTGCCTTCGAAGGCCGACTTCATGGCCGTGCAGGTGCGGGCCCGCAACACACCCGTCGACCCGCCTGCGATGCAGGACGCCCTCGAGTCCCTCGTGGCCCCCCCGCAGGCCGGCGCGATCGCGGAGCGTGCCGACGAATACGCCGACGGGATGGGCTTCCGCGGCTTCACGCTCGCGAACGGCACGCGGGTGTACGCGAAGAAGACCGACCTCAAGGCCGGCGAGGTCGTGTTCTCGGCCTGGCGGCACGGCGGGATGGGCGCGGTCGACGACACCGAGTTCGTCACGGGCTGGGCCGCCGACCGCATCCAGACGCAGAGCGGCGTTGCCGACCACGACCGGAACGCGGTCATGCGGTACCTCACGGGCAAGACGCTGAGCACGAACGTGTCGATCGGCGACGAGTGGACCACGCTGTCGGGCTCGGCCAGCACCCGCGATCTCCCCGTCGCGCTCGAGCTGATGCACCTCTACCAGACCCAGCCGCGGTTCTCGTCCGACGGCATGGACATCGCGCTCACCTCGTGGCGCGAGTCGCTCCAGAACGCGCGCAACAACCCCGACCGCGTGTTCTCGGACACGTGGAACGCGCTCTTCTGGCCCGACGACCCGCGCCGGAAGGTGCTCGAGCCGAAGGACCTCGACGTCGTCACGCTCGAGCGCGCCGAGCAGATCTACGACCAGGCGCTCGGGAGCCCGTCGGAGTGGACATGGGCGTTCGTCGGCGATCTCCCTGACGACTTCGAGGCCCAGGTGGCCACCTGGCTCGGCTCGGTGCCGAAGGGCGAGGCCGGGTTCCCGGTCGTCGACCGCGGCTACCAGCGCAAGCCGGGCGTCGTGCGCGAGGTGCTCGAGCTCGGCTCGGCCGACCGTGCGCGCTACCGCACGGAGTTCTGGGAGCCCATCGACGCGAAGACGTGGACGCGCGAGTGGCGCGTGCAGCTCGACGCCTTCGGCGACATCCTCGCGGTGAAGCTGCGGGAGAAGCTGCGCGAAGACCTCGGGGGCGTGTACGGCGTGAGCGTGTCCGCCACCTCGTGGGACTGGCCGTACCACGGAGCCCGCGTGCGGGTGGACTTCTCGTGCGATCCGGCGCGGGTCGACGAGCTCGAGAAGGCGATGATGGCGGTGCTCGACGACGTGAAGAAGAACGGCATCGATCCGAAGTACGTCGACGCCGAGAAGGCGAAGAACCGCGAGTGGCACGAAGACGCCGTGCAGACGAACGGCCGGTGGCTCGGCGACCTGTCGAGCTCGCTCCAGAACGGCGAAGACCCGAACGACAACCTGCACTTCCTCGAGTACAACGACGCGATCACCGCCGCGGGGGTGCAGGCCTTCGCGAAGCAGCTGCTCACCGGGAAGAACCGCGGCACGCTCGTGCTGCTGCCCGAGCCCGCGAAGGAGTAGGGTCGGACGCGCCCCCGCGGGCTACGGAACCTCGCGGAGGCGGGTGTGGACCCGATCGTCACGACACGCTGGGTGCTGCTGGTGGGGTTCTTCACCCTGCTCGTGGTCGAGCTGAGCCTCGCCCGTCGAGAGCGGCAGTCCGACCCGCAGTACGCCTGGAAGGACAGCCTCGAGTCGTGGTGCCTGCTGTCGCTGACGGGCGCGATCAGCGGCGTGTCGAAGCTGTTCCTGTTCGCCGTCTATGGCGTGGTGCTGGAGCGCTTCGCCCTGCGGGAGTGGGGCGGCACCGCCCTCGAGTATGCCCTCGCATTCCTGGCGTACGACCTCGTCGCGTACGGCTTCCACCGCGCGTCCCATCGCGTCGGGTTCCTGTGGGCCATCCACGCCGTGCACCACCAGTCGGAGCAGTTCAACCTCACGGTCGCCATGCGAACGGCCCCGCTGCGCAACCTCTTCGACTGGCCCACCCTGCTGCCGCTCGCGCTGCTGGGGGTCCCCGCGGGCTGGGTCGGCCTGCTGTTCCTCGTGCACATCGCCGGCCAGTACTGGATCCACACCACCTGGATCCCGAACCTCGGCCCCGTGGGCTGGATCCTCAACACGCCCAGCCACCACCGGGTGCATCACGGGGTCCAGCCGCGCTACCGCGACGCCAACTACGGCGCGAACCTCATCGTGTTCGACCGGCTGTTCGGCACGTTCGTGCCCGAAGGGGAGCCCGCGGAGTTCGGCGTGACCGACCCGGTCGGCGGGTGGTCGCCGCTCCGCTCGACGTTCCGGCCCTTCGCAGACCTGTGGGAGCGCAGCCGCACCTGGCCGCTCGCCGACCGACTCCAGGTGTGGATCCGCCCGCCTGGATGGGCGCCTCCGGGCATCGAGCCGGTGCAGCGTCCGTTCGTGCCGAAGGCCGACTTCTCGCTCGTGTCGCTGCCGGATGCCGTGATCACCACCGCGCTCGTGAGCCTGCTGCTGTTGTGCGTGCCGTCGGCGGCGGGGGTCCCGGCGGTGGCCGTGGGGCTGTTCGGGTTCGGCATGGTCGCGCTCGCTCGGGTGGGGGCGAGCCTCGAAGGCACCGCCGTCCGGCCCGTGTGGGACGGGCTGTTCGCGATGGGCCTGGGGCTGGCGGCCGCCGTGGCGCCCTCGCACGGCGGGGTGTTCGCGGTGGCCGGCGCGGGCCTGGCGATCTGGGCCGGAGCACGGTGGGTTCAGGCGCTGTCTGCGGGCGGGCTCGCGTCGCGGGTCGGAATGTAGGATCGGAGGTTCGACTTTCGCGGAGTGTATGCCTCCCCGTCACCGGTTGCGGACGCGCAACGTCTCGACCTGCTTGAGGGCATCCCGAGCCTTCTTCCGAGCGCTGCGTGCCATGGCACCCGCCTCCATGCGAAGGTCGTCTCCATAGTCGGCGCGTGTGCGCCACGACCTGAGGTCGCCGAGCAGCCGCTTCAGTCGGATCGTCGACGGATCCGCACCGTTCAGTTGAGCCCCCACCCAGGCATGGGTCCGCGCACTTCGATCGACGCGCTCGGGAGCGGCCCTCTCGAGGTACTCGCGGATGTCGAGGAGAGCCGCGTAATAGTAGCGCCCAACAGCGATTCGAAGCCCAGCATCCGTTGGTATCGCGCTCGTGGTGGGGTGATTCGCGGTTCTCCTCAACGTCCCGGTCGGATGGAGAGCACCGCCACGCGGACCGTCGTCTCCTACGGATCCGCGGGCGGTCCCGGTTCCCAGTCCGGGAGCCCCGCGCTAGACCCCGTCCGGACCGCCCTCAGGGGACCGCTGGCCCCACGCTCCTCGTGAGCCTGATGCTCGGAGCGGCGGTCGCGGCGGTCACCGCGGGGTCGAGTCGCTTCCTCCTCGAAGGCGGGATGTCCGTGGCGGGGGTGTCTCTCGCGCTGACGCTCGCGATGTCGGCGCTCCTCGTCGTCATCCTGCTCGTGGCTGCGTTCCACGGATACCGGAGGAGGTCGCCCTCCAGGCCCGCGCACTCGTCGTGTTCTGGTGGCTGGCCGCCTTCGAGGCGATGGTGCTCGGCACACGGTTCGCGGTCTTCCTCACCGCGACGCTCCTCCAGTCCTGACCCTACGCGTCCGACTTCTTCGACTTCCGCTTCCGGCTCGGCCCGCCCGGCTCCTTCTTGAAGCTGCGGTCGTCGAACCCGTGGAGGTCCCGCCGCAGCACGTCGTCGATCGGGTCGGGCGGGTCGACCTGACGCGCGAGGTCGTTGCCCAGGAACCGGTCGAGCTCCTGCCAGGCCGTCCAGGGGTCGACGCGCGACGCGAAGTCGAGCCGCTCGAGACCGGGGTTTCGCACCACGGTGCCGCGGATCTCCGGTCCGAAGCCGCGAAGCGCGAAGACCGGCGCGTCCAGCAGCCGATACGGCTCTGCCCCGAGGCGGTCGAGGCTGCGACAGAACGCGTCGACCTCGTCCGGATGCGCCTGGAAGCCGCGGGCACCCTCCTCTCCGCGGAGGAAGCCGAAGCCCGCTCCGGGGCGGTCCACCCGGTCCACGGCCTCGGCGAACGACCCGCAGGGGTGGCCGGCCGCGTCGAAGACCACGTGGGTCCGGCCGCAGAACCCCACCACGACGGGCTCGATCGGCACGTCAGGGACGGGATGGGGCCACAGGTGGCGGGCCTCCAGGTCCTCGAGCTGCTGGACCAGGGCCACGGCGGCCGCGTCGGCGTCGTCCGTCGCCCACACCCGCGAGCGCCCCCGCCATCGGATGACCCTGAGCGCGGACTCGGAGCGGATCCGTCGATAGACCGGGCGCGGCTCGCGGTCGAGGCTGGCGAGGCCGTCGTAGTAGTCGCGGAACCCGCTCTGGACCTTCACGGCGCGAAGCACCCAGCGGGCGGATCCGCCGAGCAGCACGCGTCGATCGCATCGGCGGCCTCGCCCCACGCCGCCTCCCAGGCCGCTTCGGTCGGCCAGGCTGCGAGCAGCTCGTCGTGGTCGAACGTGCTCATCCAGCGGTTCTCGGGGTACGACGTGCGGAACCACTCGGTGGTCAGGCCGCGGGGCTCACGGCCCGTGGCCTCCTTCGCGAGCACGCAGCTGTGGCGCTCCGAGAGGCGGTGGCACTGGCGACACGGCGCGGTGGCCGGGTGGATCAGGTCGCGCGACGGGGTGGCCCAGAACGGAGAGCCCCCGTCGGCCAGCACGCCCTCGGCGACCCGCCAGTACGGCGCGAGCGGGCCTCCGACGGGCAGCACGTCGACCTGGCGGACCCAGGGGTTGTGCAGGATGGCGTCGTTGTCGTGGCACTCGACGCAGGCGGACTGCCGCAGATCGTCGAGGGTGTACCAGAAGGGGAGCTCGGAGAACGCGAGGTCGGCATCGGAGCCGGGGCGGGGGAGGTTGGCGCCGTCTCCGTAGACCTCGTCGCGATGCCGGGTGCTGAAGAAGCACGTGGCGCCGGTGGTGGGAGAGGTGAAGATGGCGTTGATCTGGTCGAACGCGGGGTCGGCGCCATAGTTCCGGCACCCGAACACGAGGTTCGAGCCCCGCGCATTGGTGGTGGCCCCGATGCGGGTGTACGGCGCGCAGCCGCCGATGGAGGATCGGTCGCAGCGGAAGCCGTCTTCGAGCTGGTCGAGCGCGGTGACGACACGGGTTCCGGACGCGTCGGTGACGGTGATGGGCACCTCGACGGCGTCGGCGCACGAGAAGGCGGGCAGGGGGCCGAGCTCGCGCTCGCAGGCCTGGAGATAGGTCGCCATGTCGACGACCTCGACCGGCGCGGGCTCTCCGGTGTGCGAGAGGCCGGTCTCGTCGGTGGGGACGGGCGGATCGACCGCCTCGGGTGTGCACGCCAGGAGCGTGAGCAGGAAGGCCATGTGCACAGGATACCCGCCGGTTCCGCGGGACACCGGTTAGCCGTACGCACCCCAGAGGTGCCCATGCAGTTCCCGCTCCGCTTCAGCTTCAAGATCCTCGGCTTCGCCCCGCAGATCTACGTGTACGACAGCACCGACTCCGAGGTGTTCTACGTGAAGCAGAAGCTGTTCAAGCTGAAGGAGGACATCTCGGTCTTCCGCACGTCCGCCCAGCAGGATCTGGTCGCGCAGATCAAGGCCGACCGCATCATGGACTTCAGCGCCTGCTACCACTTCCACGTCGACGGAGACGTGGTGGGCGCCGTACGCCGGAAGGGCATGCGCTCGATCTTCAAGGCCGAGTACCACGTGCTCGACAGCCAGGATCTCCACGAGCTCACGATCACCGAAGACAGCGCGATGGTGAAGGTGGTCGACGGCATCGTGGGCGGCATCCCGCTCATCGGCTTCCTGCTCGCGATGTTCATCAATCCGTCGTACACGGTGAAGGACCTCGACGGGAAGGGCCTGTTTCAGGTGCACAAGAAGCCGGCGTTCTTCGAGGGTAAGTTCGAGCTCACGAAGCTCTCCGACACCACCCCGGAGATCGAGCAGCGCAGCCTGCTCGCCGTCATGATGATGCTGCTCCTCGAGCGCTCACGCGGCTAGCGTTGCTGAGCCACGCGGCTCACGGGCCCAGGGTGCAGGCCTGGATGTCCGGAGCGCACCGCACCACGTGCGATCGGCCCGGCGACACGATGCCCGAGCCGGCCGTGCCGTACCCGTCGCCGAAGTCGGCCTCGAGCGCGTAGGTGCCGGCCGGGATCTGCCCGAGCGGGACCAGCGCGTTGCCGTTCGGCCCGATCAACCGCACCGGCACGTCGGTCTCGATGGCCACCCGACCGGTCTGCGGGGCCGCAGGCACGGGCTCTTCGACCGGTTCGGCCGCTGCGGGCTCCACCGTCTCGGGGACTTCCGTGGAAGGGGGCGCCACCGTGACGGCCGCACGCGGCACCTCGAGCGTGCGGGGCACCGTGACCGTCGTCGAGGCGAGCCGCTGCCCGAGCACCACGCCGGCCGACAGCGACGTGAGGCCCGCGCCGAGGGCCGCCATCGCCGCGAGCAGGCCGGCCCACACCCACCACGGGGTGTCGCGGTGGCGCGGCCGGGAGGGCTCGGTGGGCGGAGTGCGGCGCGACCGCGGCATGAGCGTGGGCGTGACCTGCACCTCGTCGACCACGCGGATGCCCGTGAGCTCGCCGGTCCGCTCGGGCTCCGGGAACGGGTGCGCGCGGCACCAGGCACCGCGGGACAGGCCCGGCAGCAAGGGGGCTTCGGCCTCGAGCGCGGTGGCGAGCTCGGCGGCGGTGGGACGATCGGACGGTGCGAACGCGAGCGCGCGGCGCAGCAGGTCCTGCGTGGTGTTCGGGATCCGCGGGGGCAGCCACTGCAGGTGCTGGAACAGTCGGGGCTCGTAGCTCTCGGGCGTCGCGACGACCGCGCAGTGCTCGAGCAGCGAGCAGCCCGCCAGGAACCGCCGCCCGGACAGCCCCTGGTACAGCAGGCAGGCGAGCGCGTACACGTCACCCTCGGGCCCGTCGACCTTCTGGAACCGCTCGGGCGCCATGTACGGGTACGTGCCCACGAGGGGCTCGGTGCCTGTGGACCGACCGGTCGGCGTGGGCTCGCGCCCGACATTGGCGAGCGCGATGCCGAAGTCGAGGAGCTTCACGGTGCCGTGCCGCGACACCCGGAGGTTCGCCGGCTTGATGTCGCGGTGCACGAGCTGCATGGGGGCACCGTCGGGCCCGGGCGTCGACCATGCGGCGTCGAGCCCACGCGCGACGTCGGCGAGGCACTCGGCCAGCATGCGCGGGCTCAGGCGGTTCTCGGGCTTCATCAGCACGCTGAGATCCGCGCCGTCGACGTACTCGGTGACGAGCCCGACCCGCCCGCGCACGACGATGAGATCGCGCACCTGCAGGATGGCCGGGTGGTCGATCGCGGACAGCAGCCGCGCTTCGTCGCGGAGCCGCTCGACGGCATGGCCGAACGGGTCGACGCCGGGACGCAGCACCTTGATCGCGACGACCGTGCGAACCCCGGCCGGCGACACGGCCGTGGCGCGGTACACGTCGCCGAAGCCCCCGCGCCCCACGCACTGGTGGAGCTCGAACGCGTATCCGCCGCCGTGCGGAGAGGGCTGTTCGTCGTAGTTCGGCGTCATGGGCGCGCAACCTACCGCGCGCGCGACGCCGGGGCGCGCACATTCCCGCGTTTTAGTGCGCTTTTAGGAAGTTCAGGCCGCCATCGCGGCGCTGGACACGAGGCTCGTGACCCAGATCCGGTGTCCGGTCTCCGGGTCGCGCGCGACGACGCCGCCGTCGATCGACCCGAGGTTGAGCCGGCTCACGGCGTCTTCGAGCTCGAGCAGCTGCAGGCCCATGCACAGCGCGGTGCGCCAGTCCGGCGCGAGCACGCGCAGCGGGACCTCGATGTCGGAGTGGATGTTCCAGATCTCGTCGTTCATGGACGCCTCACACCTTGTTCGTACTCTCCGACGGAACAGTCGGAGGTCGAGATCGGGCAGGGCTTGTCACGGACCGTCGAGGTCAGGGGTACACGACCCCGCCCGAGCCCGTGATGTTCTCGGTATGCTGCGCCGGGCTGCCGTACACCGCCACCCCGCCAGACCCGGAGACGCTGACGTCCGCGGAGTCCGACGCCTGCGCGTTCACCCCGCCGGAGCCGCTCACGCGGATCTCGACCGTGCGGGCGAGGAGGTCTTCGGCATCGATGCCGCCGGACCCGCTGGTGTGGAGGTCTGCGAAGTCGGTCGTGCCGGACAGCACCACACCTCCGCTTCCCGAAGCGCCCGCGTCCACGGACTCCGCGAGCACGTCGTCGAGCTGGAGGCGGCCCGAGCCGGAGTCGCGCGCCTCCACGAACGTCGCGGTGACCTGGCCGACGGTCAGCCCGCCCGACCCGCTCACGCGCGCCGACAGGCTCGCGGCGTCCACCCCGTCGAGCACGAGCGCGCCCGAGCCGGTGCTGAAGATTCCGGTGACGCCTGCGAACACCTCGGCCCCCACGAGCCCCCCGGAGCCTGAGGTCGCGAAGCCCGTGTACGCGGGGGCGGTGACGACCGCGAAGCAGTCGATGTCGGTGGACAGGCTCCGCAGGCGCTCGGTGCGGATCTTCAGCACCCCGCCGTCCACGACCGTCTCGATGTGGGCGAGCAGGTTCTCGTCGCACGTGAGCGAGACGGGGGCCGCCGGACCCGTGGAGACCTCGACGCGCACGAGGTTGTCGGCGTGCACCTCCGTGAAGGCGCCGACGTCACGGTCCTCCGTGGCGGATGTGCCGTTGCCGTGCACGAAGCCGGGTCCGATGCAGCCGGTGACGAGCGCGAGCAGGGCGAGGGGGGCGATGCGGGTCATTGGGGTCTCCTCTGTGGAGAGGTGGACACCGCAGCGGCCCGGGAGCGTCACCCTGCCGAAGGACGCCTACCGGGCCGTCGCCCACGCCTTGAGGTCGCCGCGCCGGATCTTGCTGTTGTGCCGGGCATCGGTCGGGAACCCGGGGTGCGGCAGGAACCGCTTCACGAGCCCGGCGTACTCCGTGCCCTCCGCGAGCCCTTCCAGCGCGGACTGCAGGCCGCCGTCCCAGCGCTTGCCCGGCTGCATCTCGACGCACAGCGTCGGGACCTCCTGTCCGGGCGCGCCCACGCCCACGAGCGCCGTGCGGAACACGTCGGGGTGCTCGTTGAAGATGCCCTCGACGGGCACCGAGGGCACCATGCCGTCCGCCGTCTGCAGGCGGTGCGACTTGCGTCCGCAGAACCACAGCCGGCCCTGCTCGTCGAGGTAGCCGAGGTCGCCCATGCGGTGGAACACGCGCTCGCCGTCGCGGATCTTCGACTGTGCGTTGCCCTCGGGCGACTCCATGTACTCCACGGACACCTGGCCGCCGGCCACGACGATCTCGCCGATCCGGCCGGGCTTCACCTGCAGATCGTCCGCCCAGGCGGGGATGTCGGCGTCGGTGACCTCGATGATGCGCACGTCGATGCCCTTCGCGGGGTGACCCACGCAGGTGCCCGCGCCCTTCGCGGTCTTCGCGAGGCAGTCGCCCATCAGCTCGTTGCTGCCGATGTGGCTGACCGGGATGGCTTCGGTCGCGCCGTAGGGCGTGTGGAACTCGACGCCCTCGCGCAGGATGCCGGCGTACTGCCGCACCATCTCGGGGGGCGTCGGAGCGCCCGTGGTGACGGCCTTGTCGAGGGAGTGCAGCCGGATGCCCTTCGCTTCGCAGTACGGAGCGAGCCTGCGCCAGATGATCGGGCTCGCGAACGCCATCTTGGTGTCGTGGGCCTGGATGGCGGCGACGAACGCCTCGGGGGGCGCGGTGGCGGGCTTCGACAGGTCGATCTTCGGGATGACCGCCGTGTGGCCCCAGCACAGGTCGTAGATCGCGAACGCGGCGAAGCACTGGACGCTCACGTCGCCGGGCTTCACGTGGAGCATGTCGCGGATCGAGGAGACCGCGGTGTCCCACATGCCCTGGTGGTACGACACGCCCTTCGGCGTGCCCGTCGATCCCGAGGTGAACGCGATGGCCGCGCCGTCGGAGGCCTCGCACTCCGCGAGCGGGAAGGGCTCGCTGCCCTCCACGAGGCACTGCGGGAGCGTGACGCCACCCCACCACAGCTTCGGGCCCACCGTGACGAACACCTCGGCGGCCGCGAACGGCTTGCGGAACAGGGTGGTGCGGAGCGCGTGCAGGATGGACTCAGCGATCATCACGCGACACCCGATGCGCTCGATGCACTCGAGCAGCGCCTTGCGGCCCATGCCGGGGTCGAGGATGACGGGCACCGCGCCGATCTTGAACAGCGCGAACAGCACGACCCACAGGTCAGCTCGCGGCTTCATGAGCATCAGCACCCGGTCGCCCTTCACCACACCCGCCTGCGAGAAGCCCCGCGCATAGGCGTCGGAGCGGGACTCGAACTGCGCGTACGTCAGCGTGTCCCACGCAGGGCTGGCGTCGGTGTAGCTGGCGGACGGGTAGAGGAGGGCGGGCTGATCGGGCCGCTCGGCGGCGTGTCGGCGAACGTGCGAAGCGACGTTGAAGCTCATGCATCCTCGGCGGGGAGCGGGTTCCGGGCCATCCAGTCGGTCATCCAGGGCACGATGCGCTCGTGGGCGTCTTCCACGATCCAGTGGCTGCACTCGGGCAGGCTGTGCACCTCGGCGTCGGGGAACCGCTCGATGAAGCCGTCGCGGAAGTACGTGGTGAACACGAAGTCCTTCTCGCCCCACACGATGAGGATGGGCTTGTCGCGGAACTGGCGGATGCCGTCGTCGATCGCGTGCAGGGTGTCCCAGGTGGGGTGGTTCTCGTCGACCGGGATGTCGCAGACCATGCGGTGCGTCGCGATGCGCGTGCGCCAGCTGTTGTAGGGCGCGAGGTAGCCCTTGCCGACGCCGTTCCGCATGCGCTTCCGGTCGGCGATGGCCGAGATCAGGCCGCCGCGCACGAATCCGTTGAAGCCCCGCACGATGACGGAGCCGACCACGGGCACGTGCACGAGCTTGAGCGCCCACGGGATCGGGCCCATGAACACGGCCGTGTTGAAGATCACGAACCGCTCGAACCGCTCGGGCATGCGCGTCGCGGCGCCGAGCCCGATGGCCCCGCCCCAGTCGTGCACCACGAGCGTGATGCGCTGCAGATCGAGGTGCTCGATGAGCTGGCAGAGGTTGTCGATGTGGTCGTTCAGGCGGTACGGCCAGTCCTGCGGCTTGTCGGACAGCCCGCAGCCCACGTGGTCGGGCACGATGCAGCGGTTCGTCTTCTCGAACGGCTTCACGAGCGTGCGGTAGTAGAACGACCACGTCGGGTTGCCGTGCACCATCAGCACGGGGTCGCCCTGACCCTCGTCGAGGTAGTGCATCCGGAAGCCGCTCTCGAGGAGGAGGTCTCTCCCGGCCCACGGGTAGTGCGCGCGAACGGGCTCAGGGAGGTCGTCCCAGCGGGTGATCGGCTTCATTACCAGGATACTCCCATCACGATGCACCCGAGTCCGGAGCCCACTGCCCACAGGCAGAGCTCCATCCCGGGCTGGATGCGACCCTGGCTCTCGGCGAGGCACAGGGTGAGCGGCAGCGAGCAGGGCCCGCAGTTGCCGAGGTAGGGCAGGGTGAGCGTGGCCTTCTCGAGGGGCAGGCCGAGCTGCTCGAACGCGTGCGTGAAGTGTGCGACCGACACCTGGTGGCAGACGTACTCGTCGACCGTGTCGGGGCCCCACCCGAACTCCTTCCGGGCCTCGGGGAAGGCCTCGACCGCGAGCCCCACGCCGTGCACGAGCAGGCCGTGGGCATCGCTGCGCATCTCGGTGTGGTTGGCGAGGCACAGCGTGTTCCGCTCCGGCGCGGACTTGAGGATCGCGCCGTTCAGGCGGTGATCGTTGCGGGACAGGTCGCGACGCGTGACCACCGCGGCGACCGCGCCCGCGCCGAGCGTCAGCGTGGCGAAGTTGTCCCGGAACGTGTCGATCGTGGCATCGGGAGCAGCCAGGCGCTCCAGCGTCGCGCTCACGCCGTTCCGCACGACCTCACCGCAGGTGACGAGCACGCGGTCGACGTGGCCGAGCTCGACCTGGCAGGCGGCCGTGTACAGGCCGTTCAGGAACCCGACGCACGCGTTGCCCACGTCGAAGTTGAACATCCGGTGCGAGGCGCCGAGGTGCCCGGCGACCATCGCGGAGGTGGCCGGCTCGAGCCAGTCGCGGCTCACCGACGTGTTGATGAGCGCGCCGATGTCGTCGATCGTGAGCCCGGCGCGGTCGAGCGCGCGCTGACCGGCCATCGCCGCCACGGTCGAGGGCTGCACGCCTTCGTCCCACCAGCGCCGCTCCTTGATGCCCGACAGCTTCTCGACCTGGCCGGGCGGCATTCCCAGACGCTTGAGCGTGTGGGCGAAGTACGCCTCGAGCTGCGAGCTCTGGACGACGTTGGGAGGGAGGACGTACCCGACCTCTTCGATGCACACGTTCTGGAAGCGCATGGCGGCGCGTAACCGCGCGGTGCACGCGGGGCGACTGGCCCACCGGCCAGCTTGCGGCCCGCGTGCATCGACCGCCCCCGCGGGGTCACGCGGCTTCGGACATCTCGAACTCCTTCAGCACCTTCTCGGTCTTCGCCGCCTTGATCCGGTTGCGCAGTCGCTTCGTCTCCGCGTTGTCGCGCGTGGTCTTCGACAGCGAGAAGCTCGAGCCCATCGTGAACAGCACCCCCATGAGCAGGTAGCCGCGCATCCAGATGTCCACGGGCAGCAGCGCGATGCCGCCGAGCGTCATCGCCGCGGAGACGACGAAGCTGATCCACACCTGCGCGTTCCAGGCTGCCGTGTTCGCATCGATCTCGTACCGGTCCATGTCGACCCCCTGTGTGGCTGTAGAGTCGCCCCGCCGGATGTTCTCGCGATGACGCCCGGGTGAAATCCGCATGAACGCATCAGGGCCATGCATAATGCCGGCATGTCGTTGCTCCTGATCGGCCTCGCCGCCGCCGCACTCCCCACCCCGGCAGAGACCTGCAACGGGCGCGACGACGATCTCGACGGCCTGATCGACGAAGGGGCCGCGTGCGCGGGTTGCGTCCAGCTCAACGGATCGAGCGGGAAGAGCTACCAGATCTGCAGTGGTCCGTTCGTCGACCAGGCCGATGCCGCGGCGTTCTGCGACACCGCCAACTACCACCTCGTGAACGTGGGCACGGCCAGCGAGCACTCCCTGGTGGCGTCGAACCTCTCGTCCGCGCAGTCGTACTGGATGGGGATGGACGACATCGCCGTGGAGGGCACGTTCGTCACCACCTACGGCACGCCCATCTCGTACACCAACTGGGATCCGGGGGTGCCGCTGCTCGTGCCCGCGCAGCCCGACGGAGGCGCGAACGAGAACTGCACCGTGCTCGACGCCGACGCGTCCACGCCGTTCCTCTGGCACGACGCGCCGTGCTCCTTCCCCGACCTCGGCGCGGTGTGCGAGATCAACTGCACCCTCGTCACGTACTACGAAGACGCCGATGGCGACGGGTACGGGGCGGGGCCGTCGTACACGTCGTGCGGGCCGCGTCCTTCGGGCACGTCGCTCCAGGCGGGCGACTGCAACGACGGCGCGTCCTCCGTGAATCCCGGGCGCACCGAGGTGTGCAACGGCATCGACGACGACTGCGACAACAGCACCGACGAGGGCTTCCCGGATGCCGACGGAGACGGGCTGAAGGCGTGCCAGGGCGACTGTGACGACACCGACCCCACCGTGCGAGCCGGCGCCACCGAGACCTGCGACCTGCGCGACGAGGACTGCGACGGGGTGGTGGACGAGGGCTTCGATGCCGATGGCGACGGCTTCTCGTCCTGCAACGGCGACTGCGACGACGGCGACCCCACGCGATGGCCGGGTGCGGCGGAGACCGCGGACGGGGTGGACGACGACTGCGACGGCATCGCGACGGACGGGCCGTCGTACTACGCAGACCTCGACGGAGACGGGTTCGGCGACCCGGCCACTGCGAGCGCCACGACGTTCGCGGGCGCGGTGACCACGGGCGGCGACTGCGACGACCGGTCGAGCCTGCGGCACCCGGGCGCCACGGAGATCTGCAACGGCGTCGACGACAACTGCACCGGCTGGGCGGACGAGGGCAGCGTGTGCGGCAGCGCGTGTCGGCCGTTCGACACCCCGTCGGGCCGCTACCTCCGGTGCGTCGACGACGAGCCGTTCCCGCAGGCGATGGACGAGTGCCGCTCGCGCGGATGGACCCTCGCGGTGCCGCGCACGGCGGCCGAGCAGGACGACCTGGTGCGCGTGGCGAGCGGCGTGTCGTGGCGCGACTTCTGGCACGGCGCGAACGACATCGGCGAAGAAGGCGTGTTCGTCGATCTCGACGGAGCGCCCGCCTACGTCGGGTTCACGGTCGGCCAGCCGAACGACGACGATCCGGGCCAGGACTGCGTGGTGCTCGACCCGCGCCCGCAGTTCGAGGTGCACGACCGGAACTGCGCCGACGCCGCCTCGTACGTGTGCGCGCAGTGCCCCGAGACCCCATGGTTCTTCGATCTCGACGGCGATGGGCGGGGCGCGGGCGATCCCGTGTACGCGTGCGAGCGTCCGGATGCGGGCATGGTGTCGGTGTCGGGCGACTGTGATGATGCGAATCCGTCCGTGTGGACGGGCGCTTCCGAGGTGTGCGACGGCGTCGACAACGACTGCGACGGGTCGATCGACGAGGGCCCCGCGCTCGTGCTCACCGATGCGGATGGCGACGGCTACGGAGTGGCGGCGCTCGGCACGCTCGTGCAGGCCTGCCCCGCAGACAGCCCCGTGGCACCGGGCGACTGCGACGACGGCCAGGGGGCGCGCAACCCGGCGGCGGCCGAGACGTGCAACGGGGTCGACGACGACTGCGACGGGTTCGTCGACGACGGTGCGTGCACCGACTGCGAGCTCGTGCAGGAGGGCGGCTGGGTGCACCAGATCTGCCTGGTCGCGAGCAACGAGCCCACCTGGGCCGCGGCCGATGCGCTGTGCGACGCCGACGGGTACGACCTGTTCGTGGCGAACGACGGCGACGAGTGGCGCCACGTCACGCTCGAGGCGTACGCCCGCAGCAGCACGGGGTTCTGGCTCGGGTTCCAGGTCGTGAACGGCGTGGTCGTGTGGGACGACGGCTCGTCCCCGGGGTTCGAGCGCTGGGCGAACGATCAGCCGAACGGCAACGGCGACTGTGGCGAGATCTTCCCGGGCGGGGCGTGGACGCGCTTCAACGACTTCCCGTGCACCGAGACCGAAGACTACATCTGCGACGCCAGCTGCACGCCCATCACGGTCTACCGCGACCTCGACGGCGACGGCGAGGGCAGCACGGTGAGCCAGCAGGCCTGCGGGGTCTCGATGGGCTGGGTCACGTCCAGCACCGACTGCGACGACACGAACCCGCTGCGCGCGTCGCGGTTCGACGAGCTGTGCGACGGCGTCGACAACGACTGCGACGGCACGCCCGACGACAACGTGCTGGTGTCCGACTGGTTCGAAGACCTCGACGGAGACGGCTTCGGCGACGACGCGACGGCGGTCGCCTCGTGCAACCAGCCCGCGGGAACCGTGCCTCAGGGCGGCGACTGCGACGACTCGAACGACCTCGTCTACCCGGGAGCGCCCGAGGCCTGCGACGGCCTCGACGAGAACTGCGACGGCGTGGCCGACGAGAACGCGATCGACGGGGTCCCCGGGTTCCTCGACACCGACGGCGACGGGTACGGCGACGACGCCACCTACGAGGCCTGGTGCGCGGGCTCCCTGCCGACCACCTTCGTCGTGGTGGGCGGCGACTGCGACGACACCAACGCGGCCATCTCGCCCGTGGGCACGGAGGTGTGTGGCGGGGCCGACGAGAACTGCGATGGCCTGATCGACGACCTCGACCCGTCCATCGATCCCTCGGTGCAGCCCGTCTGGTACTTCGACGGCGACGACGACGGCTTCGGTGCCCCCGGCGGCCCCACGCTGTCGGCCTGCCTCGAGCCCGTCGGGTACGCCGCGACCGACGACGACTGCAACGACCTCGACGACGCCTCGCATCCGGGGGCCCTCGACATCCCGGGCGACGGCGTCGATCAGAACTGCGACGGCGTCGACACGGCGGCCGACGCCGACACCGATGGGGACGGGTTGTTGGACCGCGAGGAGATCGCGCTGGGGTCGAACCCGGAGTCCGAGGACACCGATGGTGACGGCGTGCGCGACCCCGACGAGGTCGATCCGGGTCCCACGAACCGCGACACCGACGGCGACGGCATCCCCGACCACTCCGACCCCGACGACGACGGCGACGGTGTCCCCACGTCCGAAGAGGCGACCACGGACACCGATGGAGACGGCCTCGCGGACTACCTCGACCCCGACAGCGACGGCGACGGCGCGCTCGACGGGGCCGAGGGGACCGGAGACTCCGACGGAGACGGCGTGATCGACCGGCTGGACCCGGGCGGGATCGTCGGGACGCCCCCTCCCGAGGTGGAGTTCGGTTGCGGCTGCCGGACCGGCGGAACCGCGCCCGGCGCGCTGTGGCTGCTGGGCCTGCTCGCCTACCGGCGCTCCCGCGCGCGGGCTCTCCCGGCGAGCTCCCGCCGCGCCTGATCGGCCTGGCGCGCTTCGGTCCGCAGGCGCTCCAGGGCTTCGGACGCCGACTTCGCGGGCTCCGGCTGGGACAGGAGCTGACGGCGGACGCGCGCGGCCGTCGACCCGATCTCGAGCATCTCGGCCGTGGCCGCCGTGAGCTGGCTGTCGAGCTGCCCGACGAGCGCCTCGGACTCCTGCTGGGACGCGAGGGCCTTCTCGAGGCGCGTGATCTCGGCCGGATCGACGGGCTCCCCCGCGCGCTGCTTCGTGGTGAGCCGCTTCAGGCGGGGCTCGATCCACGAGCCGTCTTCGGTGCCGGCGGCCAGCTCCTGGTCGATGCGATCGATGGCGTCGGCGAGATCGACCGCACGCTCGTCGAGATCCCGGGCGGTGTCGCGGAGGTCGTTGCGCGCGATGTCGGGAAGCTCCAGGGCATCGACCGTGGACCGCAGCCCGTCGAGCTGCACCCGCACGCGAGCGAGCAGCTTTCCACCCCGTGTGGACGGGGCCTTCTCGGGCTCGAGCACGGAAACGGGCTGCACGGACGGGGCCTTCGCGCCCTCCTCGGGCTCGACGGCGAAGCGCCCGGCCTGGGGAGCCTTCATCCAGCGCCGGAGATCCGGGGTGTACGCGACCGGCAGCCCCGTGGTGTCGAGCCGCTTCTTGCGCTTGCGCACGGCGCCCAGAGCGACCGTGAAGAACACCATGAACGCGACCCACAGCAGGATCGCGCCTTCGAGGTACACAGCCACGAACGCCGTGTTCACCCATCCGGCGATCATCAGGGCCTGGAGGAGGTCGAACACCACGGAGCGCTCGGGCGACCGCGAATCGCCGGACTCCGCCTTGAACCCGGCCGTGCGGGCCTCGCGCGCCAGGCGCACGGCGGCCGGGCCGCTCACGCCCTCCACGAGCACGAAGGCGTCCTGCACGAGGGCCGGGGACATCGCGAGCCCCGTCTCGATGCCGGCCTCGTCGGCGACGGCCTGCACGAGCAGGTCTTCGGGCGTGGGGTTGTCGGCGGAGTGGATGCCCACGTAGGCCAGCACCCCCGTGATGAGCTCCTGGGCGCGCCGGCTCACCTCGGTCTCGAAGGTCTTGCGCTCCTTCTTCGCATCGACGCGGAGCTGGCGGCGCCGGGCGCGGTCTTCCTCGCGTTCGAAGATCACGACGGAGTGGTGCCCGGGCTCGAGGTGCACGTGCCGGGAGGCCCGGGGCTCGGGCGCTTCCACGACCCGACCGGCCGGGACCCCCGCGCCCAGGGCGTCTGCGACCTCGCGAGCCCCCTGGGGCCGGTCGGCAGGGGACTTCCGCAGCAGGCTCTCGATGGTGAGCGCGAGATCCTCCGGGACCGCCGGGTTCAGCTCGCGCACCGGCGTGTACGACTCGGCGAGCTGCCGGTTGAGCGCGGCCATGGGCGAGTCGGTGCCGAACGGCGTCTGGCCGGTGGCCGCGAGGTAGAGCGCGCAGCCGAGCCCGTACAGATCGGTGCGGGGATCGCTGCGCTCGCCGGAGTAGACCTCGGGGGCCGCGTAGCCCGCCGTGCCCAGCATGCCCGTGCTGCGCGTGGCCTGGCTCTCGACGCGCGACAGGCCGAAGTCGGTGATCATGGCGTTCCCGCCGGCCTCGACGAGGATGTTGTTCCCCGTGACGTCGCGGTGGAGCAGGCCGGTGCGGTGGGCGGCCGCGAGGGCCTCGGCGATCCGGATGCCGAGCGCGCGCACCTTCTCGGGAGCCAGCGGACCCGCGGCGCCGACGTACTCGGTGAGCGTCTGGCCCGGGTGGTAGGGCATCGTGAGGCACAGGCGCCCGTCGAGCTCGTGCAGGTCCCACGGGACGAGCGCGCCCTCGTGCGACACGAGCGCGGAGGCGGCCACCTCGCGCTGGAGCCGACGCCGCGTGGCGGGATCGCGGGAGAGGTGGGCGTGCACGACCTTCAGCGCCACCCGCTCGCCGCGCAGCTGGTCGACCACGAGGTAGACGGTGGCTGTACCTCCAGAGCCCAGCACACCGATCACGGCGAACCGGCCGCCGAGGATCTCACCGGGTTCGAGGGAGGCATCCACCACGACGCCCCCGTAACCACGGCTCACCGGCGGGCCAGGGTCCGGCGGGGCTCGGCACGGCGGTCGGGCTATGCTGGCTTCGAGATGAAGCTCCCTCCCACCACACCGGCCCTCCGTGAGCCCGGCCACCGGCCGTACTTCCTGTGGTGGACCGACGCGACCGTGGCCGATCTCCGCGCTCACCTCGACTCGGACGACCCGGAGGAGCGGGCCTACTGGCTCGGCGCCCTCCTCCGGGAAGCGAACAGTCGAGACGTCTGGCTGTTCACCGACGCGCGCCGAATTCGTGAGGAATGGCCACGTGTGGTGCGGTATCTGGGTCGTTCGCGGCCGATGTGGTCATGGCTCCTCGACCTGGACGGTACCTGGCCACCGAGGGCAGTGGGTGCCCGCTAGCTTCGATCGCAGGGTGGTCCCCGAGGCCCTTCTGGACCTCGTTCGCGCGTGCCAGAAGGACTGTGACGCTCACCTCGGTGGCGGCGCCGTGCTGTCGGGTGTGCACCTCCACCACCGACTGACTCGCGATCTCGACCTCTTCGTGCACGACCGCGACGCCCACCGGGCGCTCGTGAGGCGCCTTCCAGAGCTTGCCCGTTCCCTCGGGACACGCCTGTCGGTCGTGCGGGATGGCGGCGGCTTCGTTCGGTTCAGCCTGGACGATGGGTTCGAGATCGACGTGGTCTACGACGCGGTACCCGATCTGGAGTCACCTGACCGGATCGACGGGGTGGTCGTGGAGTCCCTGATGGACCTGCGTGCGAACAAGCTCACGTGCCTCCTCTCACGTGCCGAACCGCGCGATCTGGTCGACGTGCTCTACCTCGAGCGTGCCGGGTACGATGCGCTGGCAGACCTCGAGCCGGCGTTGGCGAAGGATGGTGGGATCGATCCAGCCGTGCTCGCTTGGTTGCTCTCTTCCTTCCCCGTCCGACCGATGCCACAGATGCTGGAGGCGCTGGAGGAGGAGACGCTCCGGGAGTACCGGGACGATCTGGCTGCGCGATTGAAGTCCGTGGCGGGGGGCTGACGTGTCCGAGCACCCGCCGCAGCCCGAGAGCCCGAACGTCCTGTGGGGACTGATGGGGCTGAACGTGCTCGTGTACACGCTCTGGCACACCGTGGGCATCGACCATCCGGCGCTGTTCCGCGCGCACCTCACGGTGTCGTGGGAGTCGGTGGCCGCGGGCCGCCTGTGGACCCTGCTCACGTCCGAGCTGTCGCACGTCGACGCGACGCACCTGCTCGCGAACCTGCTCGGGCTTTACGTGTTCGGCCTGCCCGTGCTCCAGGTGCTCGGGGGGCGCGGGCTGGCCGGGCTGTACGTGTTCGGCGCGCTCGCGGCGTCGCTCGGCTTCGTCGCGTGGGGCGCGCTCACCGGAGACCCCGCGGTGGCGCTCGGTGCGTCCGGCGCGGTGTCCGCCATCGCCGTGTGCTACGCGCTCTGGTTCCCGCGGCGCACGCTGCTGCTGATGTTCTTCATCCCGCTGCCCGCGTGGCTCGCGGTGCTCGCGTTCATCGTGCTCGACGTGCTCGGCCTGTTCGTGTCGGGCGTCGACGGGCTCTTGATGGGGCGCGACGTTCGCATCGCGCACTCCGCGCACCTCGGTGGGGCGGTCGCGGGGCTGGTGGTCGGGCTGCCGGTGTGGTGGCGCAACCGGGCCGCGGGCATCGCTCGGTAGCGATCAGGACGCCCCGGGGGGCGGGGTCAGGACTCCGGGGAGCTGGCCGGAGCGGGCGACCGCGTGAACGCGTACAGCGAGATGCCGAGCATCGCGACGAGCGTGCCGATCGCAGCGTACTGGCCGACCATCGCGGCGGTGTGGATGCGGTACAGGCTCTTGCCCATCGCCTCCACCGAGGAGTCGCCCGTGAAGCTCGCGGCCGCGAAGATGAGCGTGAGCATCCACACGGCGGCGCCGAGGTACACGACGCGAGGTGCCCACGGCACGCGGGTGGTGAGCCACTGCGCCCAGGCCATGGCCACCACCAACATCACGAAGGTACCGAAGAATCCGCTCATGTGCCGTGACTGTAGTGCACCCGCACGGTCGACACCAGGAGCCGCATGGCCTCGGTGACCACGCGGGTGTCGGGGTGGCGGACGATGGCCCACCCGTCTCCCTCGTACGAGTCGGACTTCATCATGCCCACCCTCGGGAGCTGGGCCTCGTGGACGAGGTGCCCGATGGCGCGCTGCGCTTCGTCGAGACCGTCGATGTGCGTGATGCGCCCGCGGCCCGACCCGCGCAGATACGCGATGCCGACGGAGTACTTGCGCTGCCACGGCCCGTCGAACGCGCCGTCGACGGTCGCGCGGGCCCATGCCCGGTACATATCGGCGTCGTACGCGAGGCTCATCAGGCGCACGAACTGCGCGCCGGGCGGACGCATCGCGATCTCGCCCACCGCGACGGACCCGTCGGGGCGGCGGAACCACTCCATGTGCGTCATCCCGTCGGCGAGCCCGAGCCGGCGGACCGCGTTCAGCCCGACCTCGCGCGCGCGCTCGAAGCCGTCGAGCTCGCGGGGGAGCACGACGACCCACTGGAGCCAGTCGTTCTCCATCACCTCGAGCGGGGTGGGGTAGTAGCGCCCGAGCGACCAGAACCGGGGCTCGCCGCCGACGGTGAGGGTCTCGAAGCTGTACTCCTCGCCGGTGAGGAACTCCTCGGCGAGCACGGGCCGCTGGGGGGACGGGCGCGTCTGGGACAGGGCCTGCTCGAGCGCCGAGAGGCTGTCGCAGCGGTAGGTGGCGCGGCACCCGGCCCCGTCTGGCGGCTTGAGCACGACCGGGAATCCGACGCGCTTCACGAACTCGAGGGCCTGGCTCGGGTGGGTGAGCCGGGCGTGGGCCGCGCAGGGGATGCCGGCCGCGCGCAGGGCGTCCTTCATCATGCCCTTGTCGCGGAACTTCTTGGTGGTGGAGAGGTCGGTGCCGGGCACCCGGTAGTGGTGGCGGGCGGTGGCGAGCGATTCCTGGAGGTTCTCGAGGATGCCGAGGATGCGATCCGGCCGGCCATGACGGGCCGCGAGCATGCCCACCCCGTGGATCAGGGCCTGGGGATCGAGCACGTCGCCGACCTCGAACACGTCGTCGAAGATGCGCGCATCGACGCCGGACGGGGCCTTGTTGAACACCCCGAGCAGCCGGACGTCGTCGAGCGTCGCGAGCGCGTGGGCGAAGCGCATGGTGGTGCGCATGGGGAACGGGGCGACGTACACGACGTTGCGCATGGAGCCTCCGGAACGCGCACGACTAACACCGTGCCGTGCGCCACGGACGGGGATAGTGCGCCGCACCCATCAGGCCCTGTTGGAGGGTCCCATGAACGTCGTCTTCCTGTCTCCGCACTACCCGGCGGAGATGCGTCAGTACACCCGGGGCCTCGCGGAGGTCGGTGCACGTGTCTTCGGCGTCGGCGACAGCCCGCTCGGCGCGATCCCGCCGGAGACCCGCCGGTACCTGTCCGACTACCTCCAGGTGCCGCGCATCATGGACGAGGTCGACGTGCGGAAGCGCGTGCGCGCGTGGCTCCAGGGCCGCCGGGTCGACCGCGTGGAGTCGAACTGGGAGCCGCTCGTGCTGCTCGCGGCTCGCATCCGCGAAGACCTCGGCATTCCGGGCATGTCGTACGACACGGTGCTCGGGTTCCGCGACAAGCAGCTCATGAAGGAGCGCGTGAAGGCCGCCGGGCTGCGGGTGCCGTACTCGTTCCGGGTGACGAGTGGGTCGGAAGCGCGCGCGGCCGTCGAGAAGATCGGGTTCCCGGTGTGCATCAAGCCCATCGCGGGTGCGGGCAGCGCCGACACGTACCGGGTCGACTCGCAGGCCGACCTCGACCGCGTGCTCAAGCTCACGCAGCACGTGCCCGAGGTGAGCGTCGAGGAGTTCGTGGAGGGCGAGGAGTTCACGTACGACACGGTCTGCGTGGACGGCGTGCCCCAGATCGAGAACGTCGCGCAGTACATCCCGCGCCCGCTCGACGCCCGCAGCAACGAGTGGATCAGCCCGATCATCTGCACCGTGCGCGACATGGGCACGCCGAAGATCCAGTCGGGCGTGAAGCTCGGTCGGGGCGTGCTGAAGGCCCTCGGCATGGGCACGGGCTTCACCCACCTCGAGTGGTACCGGAAGTCCGACGGCGAGGTCGTGTTCGGCGAGGTCGGCTGCCGTCCGGGCGGCGCGCACCTGATCGACCAGATCAACTTCACGTGCGACGTCGACCTGTTCCGCGAGTGGGCCCGGGCCGTGTGCTGGGGCTCGTTCGAGGGCAACACGAACCGGAAGTACAACGTCGCCATCATCTTCAAGCGCGCCCAGGGCGAGGGGCACATCCGCCACGTGGCCGGGCTCGAGCGCTACATGGCGCGCTACGGCATGGGCGTGGTGTGGGAGAACCTGCTGCCGGTCGGCGCCCACCGCCGCAACTGGAAGCAGACGCTCGTGAGCGACGGCTTCCTGATGGTGCGCCACCCGAGCTGGGACGGCGCGATGCACATGGCGTGGGCTGCAGCCACCGAAGTCACGATGTACGCCGGGTGACCGGCTCGTCGAGCACGCGGTCGAGGGCCTTGGTGAGCTGCTTCATCGTGTAGGGCTTCTGCAGGAAGACCGCTTCGGTCGAGGGGATGTCGGCCTCGGAGTACCCGCTCGTCAGGATGACCCGGGCTTCGGGCTGGATCTCGCGGATGGCGTCGAGCGTCTCGATGCCGTTCATCCCTGGCATCGTCATGTCGATGACCGTGGCGATGATGCGCTCCTTCTGGGTGGCGAACACGGCGACGGCCTGCTCGCCGTCGGTGGCCTCGAGCACCTCGAACGCGAGGCGCTGGATCATGCGGCAGGTGACGCGCAGCACGACCGGATCGTCGTCGACCACGAGGATCACCCCGCTCTCGCGGGCCGCCCAGCCGGTCGCCGTGCTGGTGTGCTCGGTCGGCAGGTCGTCGTCTTCGTCCATCGCCTCGGCGAACGGGAAGAAGATGCGGAACGTGGTGCCCTGGCCCACCGTGCTCTCGACCTCCATGGTGCCGCCGTACCGCCGCACGATGCCGAGCACGGCGGCGAGACCCAGCCCGCGCCCGGTCTTCTTGGTCGTGTAGAACGGATCGAAGATGCGCATGAGGGTCTCGGCGCTCATCCCGGAGCCCTCGTCGGTGACCTCGAGGCACACGAACGCGCCGGGCTCGCACCCCACGCCGAGCAGGGTGGTGTCGAGACGCTCGCGGTCGAGGTGCCGGATGTCGGTGTGCACGCGGATCCGGGCGTCGGACTTCGCGACCATGGAGTCTGCGGCGTTCGTGATCAGGTTCATCACGATCTGCCGGACCTGCGTGGCGTCGGCGACGATGAGCGGCGTGGCGTCGCAGAACGCGTAGTCGATCGTGGCGCGCCGGCTGCCGGCGGTCGCGAGCAGATCGCCCATCTCGCGCACCAGCACGTTGAGATCGAGGGGGGTGATCGAGACCGTGCCCTTGCCGGCGTACGCGAGCAGCTGGCCGACGAGATCCCGCGCCCGCTTCGCCGCGACCTCGATCTCGCGGAGCGGATGCAGCACGCCCTGCTGCTCGCCGGCCTCCATGAGCGCGAGGCTCGCGTTGCCGAGGATGCTCATGAGCAGGTTGTTGAAGTCGTGCGCGATGCCTCCGGCCAGCACCCCGAGGCTCTCGAGCTTCTGGAGCTCGAGCGTGGCTTCGACGTCCGAGGGTGGCAATGAGGGGTCGGGTGCCACGTCGGCGCGCGCAGCGAGGTCTTCGGGGGTGTAGCGGTCGGGACCGACCACGCGCCGGATGTGCTCCTGCGTCATCGATCCCGTGCGCACGGGCGTGACGGGGGTGACCGTCTCGGGACCGAGCACGATGCGACCCTTCCGGAGCGGGAGCGCGATGACCATGCCGCTCGCGAGCAGCATCCCGCTCGCCGTGAGGCCGGCCTGCACGGGCTGGATGGGCTCGGGCACGAGGAACGCCGGCGCGTACGGCGCGATCCCGGCCCAGCCGAGCACCCAGAGGGCCGCGGCCCCCACGGTCCCGAACGCGAGCACGGCCGCGCCCCAGCCACGCCCCAGGCGCTGGACCGTGAGCGCGCCGGTCACGGGCACGCCAGCGACCACCACCGCGGACAGCGGACCGAACAGGAAGCCGCACCCGAGCAGCGCTGCGACGAGGGCGAAGGCGATCGACCCGTGCACGCCGCCCGTCGTGTGCTCGTCGTCGCCGCCCATCAGCGCCGCGGCGAGCGACGCCGCGAAGCAGAGCACCCCGATCCCCACGAACGACGGCGTGGGCACGAGGCTCCCGGCGGCGATCCCGGTCGTGACGGACGCGCCGATCACCACCATCGCGAGACCCACCCCGACGGCGAGCCCCAGCGGGTTCGGTTGCTCTCCCTTGGCTCGGTCGGGCTCCACGCCCGTGTTTGTACCGTGTGTGCAGCCCTCGCGTCATGCTGAGCGTGCAAGGTCTGCTCGGGTGTGTGAGAACAGGGGATGCCCGGCCCCCTGCTGCTGCTCGGACCGCAGCGTCCGACTCCGAACGTCACCGAGGCTCTCGCACGCGTCGGAGGCGAGGGTCCGGTCGTCACGATCACGGCGGGCTGGCGGCTCGACGAGAGCGAGCTCGCCGCGCTGCACCGGGCCGTCGGGCCCGACGCCGTGCACCTCCCGCTGTACCGGTGGTTCGAGGAGTGCATGGAGGGCATGCCCGACACCCGGGCGGCCTACAAGGAGCGGCAGGCGCAGCTCATCCGCCTGAAGCGCGTCTACCGGGAGCGCCTGCACCGCGCGCTCGACGCCGTGCGCGAGCTCATCCTGCAGCGCGACGATCACCCCGAGATCCTGAACCCCCAGCTCGAGTGGGCCCTCGACGACGTGCGGCGCATCGACCAGCAGTTCGTCGACCAGTCGCGCGCGATCTTCGGCGCCTACCCCGAGGTCGGCCGGCCGTGGGAGCTCGAGCGGGTGGCCGAGCACCGCAAGACGAGCGCTGCGCTCCTGTCGTCCGCGCGGGCCGTGGTGATCGCGGGCGGCCACGTGGCCGTGCTCCGCAACCGGATGATGTTCTTCGGCATCCACCAGCAGCTGTTCCAGGCCTGGGTTCAGGGAACCGCCGTGCTGGCGTGGGGTGCGGGCTCGATGCTGCTCACGGATCGCATCGTGCTGTTCTACGACGACCCGCCCGACGGGCCGTCGCACCCGGAGATCCTCGACACCGGGCTCGCGTTCCTGCAAGACGTGGTGGTGCTGCCCGATGCCGTGAAGCGCCTGCGCCTGGCCGACCGCATGCGGGTCGCGTTGCTGGCGGGTCGGTTCCGTCCGAACCTCGCGATCGGCATGGAGAACGGCGCCTGGCTCGAAGCCGAAGACGGTCGGCTCGTGCAGAAGGGCGCGCCGGGCTCGGCACTGCTCCTCCAGGCCGACGGGCGCGTGCTGCCGCTGGAGGACGCCGAATGAAGGCGATCGACCTGATCGAGGCCATCCGGCACGACCCCGCGCACGCCGACAGCCTGCTCGAGCGGTTCGTGGAGACCTCCACGTTCCCGCTGGTCGAGGGGAACTCGGCCACGTTCTTCTTCTGGGACGGCAAGCCCACGAAGGGCGTGAACCTGATGCACTGGGTGTTCGGTCTCGAGACGCGCCAGCCGTTCACGCGCATCCTCGGCACCGACGCGTTCTACCTGTCGCTCGAGCTGCCCGCGAAGGCGCGCGTCGAGTACAAGTTCGAGCTGCTACGCGGGGGGCACCGGCGGTGGATCCGCGACCCCCGGAACGACCGTCGCGCGTTCGACCCGTTCGGATCGAACAGCGTGTGCCCGATGCCCGGCTACGAGGAGCCCGCCTGGCTGAACCCCGAGCCCGGCTGTCGGCGCGGCTCGGTCGAGACGTTCTCGTTCCACTCGGGCGTGTGGGGGCACGAGCGGGAGGTCACGATGTACCTCCCGAACGAGTACAAGCCACACAAGCGCTACCCGCTGCTCATCTGCCACGACGGCCGCGACTACCGTGTGTTCGCGCAGATGATCGACGTGCTCGACAACCTCATCCACCGCCGCGAGGTGCGCCCGATGGTGGTGGCGTTCACGGATGGCGTCGACCGCAACCCCGAGTACGGAGCGAACCCGCGCCAGGCGGAGTTCCTCGTGCACGAGCTGCTCCCGGCGGTGCGGGAGCGGTACGGGGTCACGAAAGACCCACTGGAGACGGGCTGCATGGGGGCGAGCTTCGGCGGTGTGTCGTCGCTGTTCGCCGCGTGGTCGTACCCGGGTGTGTTCGGCAAGCTCCTGCTCCAGTCGGGCAGCTTCGTGTTCACCGACATCGGGCACCACGGCCGGTCTCCGCTGTTCGACCCCGTGGTCGACTTCGTGAACGCCTACCGCGAAGACCCCGCGAAGCTCGGCAATCCACGGGTGTACATGTCGTGCGGGGTGTTCGAGAGCCTCATCCAGTTCAACCGCGCCCTCGTGCCCGTGATGCGCGATGCGGGCCTGCGCGTGCGGTTCTCCGAAGCCCAGGACGGCCACAACTGGATTGCGTGGCGCGACAGGCTCCGCGAAGGCTTGTGCTGGTTGTACCCGGGTCATCTGTGGATGTGGTACGACTGACGCTTGCGCCGGTTCGGGCGACTCACTACATCGGGGCCCGTTGCGGACGGTCCCACGGACCCGTCCCGGAGGTGCACATGGCCAAGCAGCGACCCACGTGGGCGAAGCGGATGAAAGAGCTCCAGCAGATGGAGCGCAAGACGGCCAAGGCCCAGCGCCGGGCTGCCAAGCGCGAAGACGAGGTCGACGGCGAGAACGGCGACCTGAACGCGCTGCGTGGCCCGCTCGACGCCGATGCGCGCGCCGAGCTGTTCGACGGCCTGTTCTAGCGGGTCGCGGAGGCCACCAGCCCGAACAGGGCGAGCGCTTCCGCTTTCCCCTTCACGACCACCGGCTCCTGCGCGACGAGCTCGAAGCGACGCTCGATTCGCCGCGCGACCTCGCCGCTGACGAGCACCTGGAACGCGTCGCGCGCCTGGCTCTCGATGCGCTGGGCGGTGTTCACGGTGTCGCCGACGACCGTGTACTCGCGGTGGTCCTCCGAGCCCATCGGGCCCGCCACCAGCGGCCCGCGGTGCAGCCCGATGCCGATGCGGAGCTCCCCGACGCCGAGCTCCTCGGACAGCGCGCGCACGGCTTCCACCATCTCGAGCGCTGCGTCGGCGGCGAGCTCTTCGTCCGACCACCCCTCGAAACCCTCGACCGGACGGGGCTCGGGCACGCCCCACACCGCGAGCATGCCGTCGCCCATGTACTTGTCGACGACCCCTCCGTGCTTGGCGACCAGCGGCGCGATGCGGCCGAAGTAGCGGTTCAGCACGTCGACCAGCGCCTCGGGCTCGAGGGTCTCCGAGAGGGACGTGAACCCGCGGAGATCCGAGAACATCACCACGGCATCGACGAGCTGCCCACGCTCGACGTCCCCCTCGAGCAGGTGGTTCCAGATGCGGTCGTCCATGTAGCGACGGAACGTGCGTGACAGGCGCTGGTGCTCGCGGATGCCATCGGCCATGCCGTTCACGGCGAGCCCGAGCTGGCCGATCTCGTCGCGCCGGGCCGACGTGGCGTCGATGTCGAGGTTGCCGCGCTGCACCTCGGCGAGCGCGTTCAGCACGTGCTCGACGGGGTCGAGGATGGAGCGCGACAGGATGCGGGACAGGTGCGCGGCCGCGAGCGCGCCGATCCCCCACACGATGAGGATGCCCACGATGCGCTCGATCCCGTCGGCGTCGATGGACTGACCCCGCAGCGGCTGGATGAGCGTGCGGCGCTCGATGTACAGGAAGAACCCGAGGAAGGGCAGGGTGCCCGCGAACCCCAGCCACCACAGGCTCGAGCGCATCGACGCCGACTGCCGCAGCAGGACGAGCAGGATGCTCCCGACGGTCGAGAAGATGAGGAGGAGCGCGACCACGGCGAGAGCCGCGGCCACGTCGACGTCGTCGACCGCTGGCGCGAAGGCCACGAGGAGCACGACCCCGGTGAGCAGCAGCCCGAGCTTCGCCGTGATCGGCAGATCCTCGAGGAGGGTGTCGAACCGGCCGCTCAGGACGGTGCCGGACAGCTCGGCCGCGCGCTTCAGGCCCGCGGACACGGGCCCGCGGAGGGGGAACACGAGCGTCCACCCGAGGATCGCGACGACGCCCACGAGGAGCTGGAAGAACGCGACCGGATCGCCCGACAGCTGGAAGCGCGCCGTGAGGACCGGCAGCAGCACGAGCACGACGCCGATGATGCCCGCGCGCGCCACGGGCTCGTGGTCGCCGGCCCAGGCGAGCGGCCAGCGGAACGCCTGGACGGCGTAGAGGCCGGCGATCCCGAGGATCAACAGGCCGGTGGTGCCGGGCCACGCGAGACCGGCGGCGTAGAGCGTCGACACGCCGAGGGGGGCGCCGTCGGACGCGAGCGCGCGGCGGAAGCTGATGCGGGCGCCCTCGAGATCTCCGCTCGCGACGAGGTCGTGTGCGAGCAGCATGTGGGCCGTGCCGTTGGTGGGATCGAGCGTGACGGCCTCGCGCAGGCTGGCCACGGCGCCCTGCACGTCGCCGAGCTCGTGCTGAAGCCGCCCGAGGTCGGTGAGGTCGGCCGATCCGAGCGCTTCGCCGGTGTGCACGCGGTTGACGATGGGGATGCTGTCCTTGAGGTCGAGCTCGTCGAGCAGCTGGGGCAGGGTGCGCAGGAAGCGCGACTTCTCGAGGAGCTCGCTGGCTTCGTCGACCAGCTCGCCACCGGCTCCGCGCCGTGCACACGCCGCGATGGCGCGCAGGGCCTCGAGGTCGTCGGGGCTCCGGTCGAGCACGGCGAGCCACAGCTCGACCCCGTCGCCACACCCGGCGCGCCGGGCCTGTTCGCGGAGGCTGGCCTCCGTGAGCTGCACGGGATCGACGCCCACGGTGGTCTCGATCGTGGACTGCACGGCCAGGAGGCGCATCGCGAGCAGGGCGGCCGCGAACAGCGCCAGTGCGATGAACCCCCGGGTGGCCGTGACCTTCATGCGGGGGCCCGCAGGGAGAAGGCGCGGGTGCGGGTGGTCCACCGGACGCGGCCATCGACCGCGTGTGCGCGGCCCACCTCGAGCGCGAGCTCGCGGGCGTGGTCGGCGAAGGCCCCGTCGAGCAGGCCGACCCCGTAGTAGTGCAGGGTGACGAAGTGTGCGAAACGCTCGAGGGGCACGTGCTGCTCGAGCACCGCGACCTCCGAGGTGGCCGCCCAGCCGGGGAAGCGGCCCGCCACCTCGGCGTCGGTCCAGCGCTCCCCGGGGTAGTCGATGTGCAGGCCGGCTTCGGCGACCACGGTGTTGATCGCGGGCATGAGGGCCGGCACGACCGGGTTCGTGGTGTCGAGCCCGTCCCCCACGACGCCGGCGAAGCCCCCGCCGGGACGCAGCACCCTCCGGACCTCCGCAGCGACGCGGTCGCCGTCGGGGATCAGCATGAGCGCCATGTGGCAGAGCACGGTGTCGAATGCCCCGTCTGGAAAGGGCAGATCACGAGCGTCGCCCTCGACGAACGCGAGCTCGGGGAAGCGTGCGCGGGCCTGGGCGAGCTCCGTGCGGTTCTGGTCGAGCCCGGTGACCGTGGGGATGCCGCGCGCCAGCACGGCCGCCGTGAGCGACCCGTCTCCGCACGCGAGGTCGAGCACCGCGCCCCCGGCATGGGCGGCCAGCGCGGCGTACGTGGAGCGACCGTCCGAGCGCAGGGCGTTCCCGAACACCACGCCCGACCCGCCTGCATAGCGGTCGTGGAACCGGGTGAGCGCCTCGGTCACGGTGAGTGACTGCCGGTTAGTCTCGGACATGTACCTCTACCTGAAAGCGCTCCACATCATCGCGGTGGTCGCCTGGTTCGCCGGGTTGTTCTACATCGTACGGCTCTTCGTGTACCTCACGGAGACCCACGAGCGCCCCGCAGCCGAGCGCGACGTGCTGCTGCCCCAGCTCGAGCTGATGGCGCGCCGGCTGTGGTTCGGGATCACCTGGCCGTCGTGCATCGCGACGGTCCTGTTCGGGCTCGGGCTGCTGCACACCTGGTGGCCGCCGCCGACCTGGCTGCAGATCAAGCTGGCCGCCGTGGTGGGGCTGCTCGCGTACCACCTGTCCTGCCACTGGCTGTTCACGCGGCTCCAGGCGCGCGAGCCGCCGTGGACGTCGCGCTCGCTGCGGATCTGGAACGAGGTGGCGACCCTGTTCCTGGTGGCGATCGTGTTCCTGGTCGTGGTGAAGGACGGCCTGTCGCTGGTCTACGGGGTGGTCGGCCTGGTGGCGTTCTCGGCGGTGCTGATGGCGGGGATCACGGTCTATCGCCGCATCCGGATGCGTTCGGCCCCCTGACATCGCGCGCGACAAGCGGGCCGAATCGCAATGGGATACCTCGCGCGTCCCTGGAGGCGGATCATGGCGACGGTGACCCGGAAGATCGGACTCTCCCTCGGTGCAGACCTGTGCTGGCCGGCGGCCTACGAAGCGCTCGTGAAGCGACTCGACCTCTCGATACCCCACGGCAAGGACACCGTGCGGTTCCAGACCGAGCGCGTCACGGTCGAGCCGTTCGACCTCCAGTACAAGCCCTCGTACGACGTGGTGCTCGACCGCCTTACGCACTGGCACAACACCACGCGCGAGTGGGTGAAGAAGATCACGCTGATGGACGACGTGTACGTCCTGAACAACCCGTGGTCGATCCAGAGCGTCGAGAAGCACACGAGCTACTGCGCGATGATGCGCCTCGGCATGCCCATCCCGAAGACCTGGATGATCCCGCCGAAAGACCCGCGGTCGTCCACCTGGGTCGTGTCGCAGGGCGACATGGAGGCCACCGTCCGCCGGTCGCACAAGCTGTTCGACCTCGCCGCGGTGGGCGAGCGCGTGGGCTACCCCGCGTTCCTCAAGCCGTACGACGGCGGTGGCTGGGTCGGCGTGCGCCGGGTCACCGACGCGAAGTCGCTCCAGGAAGCGTACGACCAGTCCGGCGACCGCGTGCACCACCTCCAGGAAGGCGTGCCCGACTGGGACCTGTTCACGCGCTGCATCGGCGTGGGCCCCCAGGTGAACATGGTGAAGTACAACCCGGATGCGCCGCTGCACGCGCGCTACGAGGTCGACTTCCACTTCCTCGACGCCGCCGGGTGGAAGAAGGCCCAGCAGATCTGCCGCACGATCAACGCGTTCTTCAACTGGGACTTCAACTCGTGCGAGCTGCTGCGGTCGGGCGGCGAGCTGTACCCGATCGACTTCGCGAACGCGTGCCCCGACAGCCAGGTGACGAGCCTGCACTACCACTTCCCGTGGCTCGTGAAGGCGCTCGTGCGCTGGTCGATCTTCTGCGCGACGACGAACCGTCCGATGCGCCTGAACGCCGACTGGCAGAAGTTCTTCGATGCGCACGACCCCGACGCGACGTTCGACGAGAACCTCGAGCGCTACGACGCGCTGGCCCGCGACCACTTCGACACCGAGGCGTTCGAGGCGTTCTGCGAGGAGCACCTGTCCGACCTCGACGCCATCGCGCTCGAGTACTTCGCGACCGACGAGTTCTACGACGTGGTCGAGCTGAAGGTGCGCGCGCTGTTCCCGCCGCACGAGGTCCGGCAGTTCACCGACCACTTCTTCGGCATGGTCCAGTTCTGGTGCCGCACCGAGCGCGACCGCCTCGGGCTCACGCCGGCCGCCGTCGAGGAACCCGCCGCGGACGCGGCTGCAGAGGAGTAGGCGTGGAGCGGATCGAGCTCACGTGGTCGAGCGGTGCGCTCGGCCGCGAGGCGACCCTCGTACGGTGGGGCTGGTATGGCAAGCCCGTGCTGCTGTTCCCCACGTCCAGCGGGGGTCCCGACGAGGTGGAGAGCTTCGGCCTGGTGAAGGCGCTGGCGCCCCTCGTCGACGCCGGCCGGGTCAAGGTGTACTCGATCGGGTGCCCGGAAGCGTCGGTCTGGATGGACCGTAGCGCCGATGGGGGCGAGCGGTCCGCTGCGATGGCGTCGTTCGACCAGCACGTGCTGGAAGAGGTCGCGCCCCGCATCCTCGAAGACTGCGAGGCCCCGGCAGACCTCCGCATCACGGCCGCGGGCGCGAACGTGGGTGCGTTCAGCGCCGTGAACGCGGTCGCGAAGCACCCCGAGCGGTTCGACATCGCCGTGGGCATGAGCGGGATGTACGACTTCGACCGCTGGATGGGGTCGCACTTCGACAGCGACTACTACTTCAACCAGCCGCTGCGGTTCCTGCCGAACCTCGAGGGCGCCACGCTCTCGCAGGTGCAGAAGGGCCTGTTCGTGCTCGCGACGGGCACGGGTCGCTGGGAGGAGCCCGACCAGACGCGCCGCCTGGCGAGCGTGCTGCAGGCGAAGCGCATCCCGAACTCCACCGAGGTGTGGGGCCCCGACGCCGACCACGACTGGCCGACGTGGCGCACGATGCTCCCGCTGTTCCTGGGGCGCGTGCTCTAGTCAGCCGTGCTTGGTGAGGAACTTCTGGAGCTGGCTGCCCGCCTGCTCCCGGACCTTGTTCCGCACGATGGGCGTCCACCCGAGCAGGAGGCCCGTCGCACCGAGCGCCTGGCGGCTCCACTTCCAGAAGTCGAAGTCGTCGACGTGCGTGAGGATCAGGCCGTCGCGGAACGTGAACTTCGCGTCGATGCTGTTCCGCACGAACCGGCCGGTGGTCGAGAACGTGTAGTCGGCATCCCAGTGGGCCGAGCCGCTGGTGTCGTCGGCCTTCACGTCGGAGAACCGGATCGCGAGGTCTTCGGCGCGTGAGGTGAGCATGCGCCACATCGCGCCGGGCTCGCGCCCCGTGAGCCCCGGGAACACCGGATCGGAGAACGTGGCCTCGGGGTGGTAGCACGCGGCCATCGCGTCGCCGTCACGGTCGCGGAACGCCGTGTAGAAGCGCGTGAGCAGGGCCTCGTGGTCGTGCATGCAGTCCTCCGGACCGGGACCGTACCGCAACCGCACGACCCTGGGGAGGCATGCATTCTCAGCCGATGGCCAGGCGCTGCCAGCGGAGGTTGAGCATCAGCGCGCACGTGATGATCGCCCCGTTGAACACGGTGCGGATCGCGAGCGGCTCGAGGGCGGCGAGCACGCACCCGACCACGCACAGGCAGGCCAGAACGCCGAACACGCGGTCGAGCGCGGACAGCGCCGTGAGCAGCGCGCCGATCACCAGGAGGTCGGTGCGCACGATGTCGACGGGGTCGGTCTGGCGGGGGAGCGCCAGGATCCGGTTGAGCAGCGAGGCTCCGAACGCGGCCGTGATGGCGAGGGTGGCGACCCGGTTCGCGAAGTTCGCGAAGAACCGCGCGCGCCACACGAGCAGCGCGCTGACCCACGCCACGCACGCGATCGCGCAGTACACCACCAGATCCTCCGGTGGAGACGGGGCGTAGCCGGGGGTACGCAGCTGGCTGACGATGGGCAGCCCCACCAGGATGGCGGTGAGCGCGAGCATCGTGCGCTGGCGGAACGCGCCCTGCACGCTGAACTCGACCTCGCGCGTGCGCCGCCGCTGCTGGTCGAGCGCGGCCCGCTCGTCGTTCCGCTCGGACTCGAGCGATGCGAGACCGGCGCGGAGGTCGGGGGGTAGCCAGGCGAGGCGGTCGGCGGCATTGCGCGCCGCCGAGAGGTCGCCGCCTTCGATGTGATGCGCCATCAGTCGCTGCGCGAGCATGCGCTCGGCGGCGAGCCCGCGCGGGTTCGTCGGCCACAGGGAGAGGGCCTGCTGCAGGCGGACCTCGAGCTCGCGGAGCGCGTGCAGGTCGGTGGCGCTGGAGAGGTCGAGCAGCACGCGGGACATGAGCCGCTCGGCGTCCTGGTGCTCGAGGAAGCTCTCGAGCGACCGCCGCAGGTCGGCGACGGTGGGGAAGCGCGCATCGGGGTCGGTGGCGAGGGCACGCCGGCAGATGCCCACGATCTCGGACGGCGGGCTGCCGGAGTCGCGTGAGCCCGGCGTGCGTGCGTCTTCCGGGAACGCGACCCCGTCGAGCGCTGCAGCCATCGCGGCGGCGTCGGTGCGGGCGCCATGGGGCGGATGGCCGAACAGCGACTCGAACAGGCACCCCCCGAGCAGGTACACGTCGGAGGTCTCGGCGAGCGGACCGAGGGCGGCCGACACCATCTCGGGCGCGAGGTACGCGGGGGTTCCGATCGGGCGGGCGGGAGTCGGCTCGCCGCGCTCGAGCGCGATGCCCCAGTCGACCAGGCACACCTCGCCGAAGTCTCCGACGATCACGTTGTCGGGCTTCACGTCGAGGTGGAGCACCCCGCGGCTGTGCGCGTACTCGAGCGCGAAGCACACCTCGATCGCGATGCGCACGTGAACACGGGGGTCTTGCGCGCCCCCCATCATCTTCGCCCGCCAGGTGGCGCCCTCCACGCGCTTCATCGCGACGACGGGGCCGAGCTCGGTGTCGCGGAAGATCCCGTGCACCGGCACGATGCCGGGATGCTCCAGCCGGCTCGTGACCCGGGCTTCGCGGAGCAGCGCGTTCACACCGCGCTGATCGGACGGATCGGCGAGGCGCTTCAGCGCGACCTCACGCCCGAGGCTGCGCTGGACGGCCAGATCGACGATGCCCATCCCTCCGCGCCCGAGGCTCTGCTGGAGCGAGAAGTCGCCGTCTCCAGCGCCGACCGCGGCGTGCGGAACCGACCGTAGATCGGCGGTGGCCGGGGCCTTCGGGGAATCTCGGGTGCGGGTGGGTGGGCCGGGGGCAACGGGCGGGTCCGGTCGGGGCTCGTCCTTCATGGGCTCCAAGCTAGCCAGCCGAGACGCGACCCGTGTGTGGAAGTGGTGTGGGAATCGGAAGTCGGCGCGATGGCGGTCTGGCGGTTACTGGCGCGCTGCTCAGAGGGTCCTCATCATGGAATTCGACCGCCGCATCGGCGCCATCACCTTCCTCATCGGAGTGGTGAGCCTGATGTACGAGCTGATCCAGGTCCGAATGCTGTCGTTCTTCCTCGGCAACAGCATGGACATCCTGGCCATCCCGATCGCGCTGCTCGGTCTGGCCATCGGCTCGATGTTCCGCCACTTCCTGTACAAGGGCCCGTCGCGGGAGCTGATCGACCGCCTGTGCGTGGCGGTCTTCCCGATGATGCTGCTGTCGTTCCTCGTGTTCTTCGGGGTCGCGAACGCCTTCTTCAACGAGATCCACGTCGCGAACGCCACGCCTCCGGGCGAGGCGGCGAAGGTGGTGATCTACTCGATCCTCTTCCTGCCGCCGTACATCGCGTTCGGCGCGCTGTTCTCCACGCTGTTCAGCGAGTTCGCCGACCGCATCGGTCGGCTGTACTTCTTCGACCTCGCCGGCGCGGGTCTCGGCTGCGTGCTCACGCCGCTCATGCTCACCTGGTTCGGCCTGCCGCCCGCCATCCTGATGGTGCTGCTGCTGTCGCTCGGCCTCATGGCGCTCCCGGCCTCCACGTCGAACGCCGTGAAGGGCGGAGGGCTCGCGGCCTGGGCTGTGGCCGCCGTGCTGGGCCTGACGGGCATCCTGTTCCACGAGACGCCCGACCCCGACATGCTCGCGCGCTCCATCCTCCGCGAGTACGCCGACGGCGGCATCACCGAGGTCGACTCGCGCTGGAACGAGATCGCGCGTACGGCCCTGATGCGGGCGGGTCCGGTCGAGAACGAGCACGGCCCGGTGTGGGCCATCGTTCAGGACAACGGCCTGTCGAACGTCACGATCCACCCGTTCGTGCAGCCCTACCGCGAAGACATGGTCGACCGGTACCTGCACTACTCCTTCGCCTACAAGCTCGGGATCGACCCGCAGAACATCCTCGTCATGTTCGCGGGCATGGGCCGCGACATGGTCCACCTGAACGAGCTCTCGATGGGCAAGGCGCACATCACGGGCGTCGAGATCAACCGCACCGTCGTGGCCTGGCACGCGCACCCGGCGATCGCGTTCATGAACCTCGTCGCGTTCCACGCGATGCCCAACATCGATCTGCAGAACGAAGAGGGCCGCGACTTCCTGAACACCGACGACCGCATCTACGACCTCATCTACGTCGCGAACAACGGCGCTGTGCACGCATCCCGAACGGGTCACACGCGCAAGTTCCTCGACACGTACGAGGCGATGGACGAGTACATCGGCCAGCTGTCCGACAAGGGCATCATGGTGTTCACGGCCCAGCCGGTGATGGAGAAGATCCCGTCGTTCCGGAAGATCTTCGCGGAGCGCGGGCTCGCGTCGCCCGAGCAGTCCATCTACATCTTCGGCCCGAACCACCCGATGCTCGACTCCATGGTCGTCAAGCCGTCCGGGTTCACCGACGAAGACATCCGCATCCTCGACTCCATCGTGCAGACCCGCCCGAAGGAGCGTGTGCTGTACAAGCCCGGCCACCGGGGCTTCCCGCGGTTCCAGGAGCTGTTCGACACCCCACTCGAGCAGCTGAAGATGGTCACCGACGACCAGCCATTCACGGCCCGTGTGGAGTGGGAGAACTTCACGCCGCTGCCCGATCCCGAGCGCTACCACGACGCTGCGTACGTGAGCGGGTGGGTGAAGGTGTTCACCGTGCTCCTGTTCGCCGGCGTCAGTGGGATCGTCGCGCTCGTCGCCACCGTGCTCGGTACGAAGGAGCAGCGCGTCCCGGCCGTGTGGGTCGGCTACCTGCTGCTCACGGGCATCGGCTACATGTGCGTCGAGATCCCGCTCATCGCGAAGACCGAGCTGTTCATCGGGAACCCGCTGTACGCGGTGTCGATCAACCTCGCGACCTTCCTGGTGTTCAACGCCGTGGGCTCGTTCCTGCAAGACGAGTACAAGATCATGAAGGGCCCGCCCTACCTCGTGGGCGCGGTCGTCCTGTCGGTGATCTGGGGCGTGGTGCTCGCGAACTTCTCGGCGTCCACGCTGCTGTCGGTGGCGCTGCCGCTCAAGGCGCTCGGCGTCGCGGTGATCGTGTTCCCCGCGGGCGTGACGCTCGGCTGCTTCTACCCGTACTGCGTCAGCAAGCTGGTCGGGTCCGACCAGGGCGCGTCGATCCCGATGACGTACGGGCTCACCACGCTCTCGTCCGTGCTCGGGAGCGCGTTCGCGATGGCCGCCATCATCAACCTCGGCTTCACGAACGTCATCGCTCTCGGCACCGTGCTGTACGTCGCCGCGGTCGGGCTGTCGCTGGCCTACCGTCGCTGACCCGGCGTGCAGTGCGGCGTGTGTGGCGCGGCGCTGCCGATGGTGCGCATGCCGGCGAACCGTCGGCAGCTCCTGTGGGGCGGGTGGACGTGTCCGTCCTGCCTCCGTGAGCTCGACCGCACCGGGCAGCCCGTCGAGGTGCGGATCGCGCTCCCCGATCGGGTGATCTACACGATCGGCCCGCCACGGTCCGCGCTGGGCGGAGGGCTCGCAGGGCTGGTGCGCTTCCTGGTGCTCCTCGTCCGCGGTTCGTCGCGGCGGCTGCAGGTGGGGCTCCACGCGCTCGAGCTCGAGGCCCGGCGCATCCCGTACACCGACATCCGGTCGGTCCAGCCGACGCCCCAGGGCCTGTCGATCACGCTCGACGGCGAGGTCGTGGAGGTGCCCGCGCCTCCCGAGGTCCATGCCGACCTCGTCGATGCCCTGCTGAGGTTCCGGTCCAACCAGCAGACGGGGGAGCCGGTCGACCCGGACCATGCGGCCGCACTCGCCCGCCTGGTCGACCGATCCTGACTCCCTGAGACGAAGAGGGCCCGTCCGCACGAAGCGAACGGGCCCTCGTCCCGAGAAGGGAGCGCGAGATCAGGCCTCGTCGCTGTCCTTCTTCTCGGCGATCATGCACTCGGTGGTGAGCAGGAGGCCCGCCACGGAGGCCGCGTTGGAGAGCGCGGTGAGCGTGACCTTGGTGGGGTCGATGACGCCCGCCTCGATCATGTCGCCGAACTCGCCGGTCGCGCCGTTCCAGCCGAAGTTGCCGGAGCCGCTGCGCACCTGGTGGATCACGATGCTGGCGTCTTCACCGGCGTTGCCGGCGATGATGCGGAGCGGGGCCTCGCAGGCCGTGCGGATGATGTCGACGCCGAACTGACGGTCGCCGTCGAGCTTCAGGCTGTCGAGCGACTTCTGGGCGCGGATCAGGGCCACACCGCCGCCGGGCACGATGCCGGCCTCGGCCGCGGCACGGGTCGCGTTCAGGGCGTCTTCGACGCGCGCCTTCTTCTCCTTCATCTCCACTTCGGTGGCCGCACCGACGTAGATGACGGCCACGCCGCCCACGAGCTTCGCGAGGCGCTCCTGGAGCTTGTCGCGGTCGTAGTCGGAGGTGGTCTCCTCCATCTCGCGGCGGATCTGCTTCACGCGGGCCTTGATCTCGGTGGGGTTGCTGTTCCCGTCGATGATCGTGGTGTTGTCCTTCGTGATGACCACGCGCTCGGCCGTGCCCAGCTGCTCGATCGTGACGGACTCGAGCTTCACGCCGAGGTCTTCCATCACGGGCTTGGCGCCGGTGAGGGTGGCGATGTCGCCCAGCATGGCCTTGCGGCGGTCGCCGAAGCCCGGCGCCTTGACGGCGGCGGCCTGGAGCGTCTTGCGGATGTTGTTCACCACGAGGGTGGCGAGCGCTTCGCCCTCGACGTCCTCGGCGATGATCAGGAGCGGCTTGCCGGCCTCCGCCACCTTCTCGAGCAGGGGAAGCAGGTCCTTCATGTTGGACAGCTTCTTCTCGTGCACGAGGATGAGCGGGTTCTCCATCACCGTCTCCATGCGATCGGCATCGGTGACGAAGTACGGAGAGAGGTAGCCACGGTCGAACTGCATGCCTTCGACGATGTCGGACTCGGTGACCATGCCCTTGGCCTCTTCGACCGTGATCACGCCTTCCTTGCCGACCTTGTCCATGCACTCGGCGATGATGTCGCCGATCTCGGTGTCGCCGTTGGCGGAGATCGTCGCGACCTGCGCGAGCTCCTTCTTGCCCTGCGTCTCGCGCGAGATCTTGCGGAGCTCGTCGGAGACGACCTTCACGGCCTGATCGATGCCGAGCTTGATCTCCATCGGGTTGGCGCCGGCCGCGACCAGCTTGGAGCCCGTGGTGAAGATCGACTGCGCGAGCACGGTGGCGGTGGTGGTGCCGTCACCCGCGATGTCGGAGGTCTTGCTGGCGACCTCCTTCACCATCTGCGCGCCCATGTTCTGGAACTTGTCGGGGAGCTCGATCTCCTTCGCGACCGTCACGCCGTCCTTCGTGATGACCGGGCCGCCGAAGCTCTTCTGGAGCACGACGTTCCGGCCCTTCGGCCCGAGCGTGACGCGCACGGTGTTGGCGAGGGTGTTGACGCCCGTGAGGACCTCGTTGCGGGCCGCATCGCGGAACTGGATTTCCTTGGCCATGACTGCTCCTTACGCTTCGATGATCGCGAGGATGTCGGACTCGCGCAGGATGATGTGATCGACGCCGTCGAGCTTGACCTCGTCGCCGGCGTACTTGCCGAAGAGCACCCGATCGCCCTTCTTCACGATGAGCGGGACGACATCCTCGGTCTTCGTGATGCGGCCCGTGCCGACCGCGATGACTTCGGCCTGCTGGGGCTTCTCCTTCGCGGACTCGGGGATGAACAGACCGCCGGAGGACTTCTGCTCGGCGTCGACGCGACGCACGAGGACGCGGTCGTAGAGGGGTCGGAAGTTCATGGTGTTCTCCACGTTGATCGGTCCCGCACCCGTTGACTCGGGCGGGAGGGCGCAAGGGGTAGGCACTCGCGTCGAGGCCGTCAAGGGATCGCGGAGGGTTCTTTTGGGCGTCCCGCAGGCCGGTCGCTCCGCGCCCGCCCGGCGGCGGGTGTCCTCCGGGCTCGGCCCTTCGGCCTCGGTCGCTTCGCGACGGCGCTGCGCGCCCCCTCCGGCCGCCCTGACGCGGCAGCGAGCGGGCATGGAAGCGCTCGGCTAGCATGTCGGGATGCTGTGGATCTCGCTGGCCTTCGCCGAGCCTTCGTCCCTCCCGGTCCCGCCGAACCGCATGGAGTCCCATCTCTCGGCGCGTCCTGAGATCCCGGAGGGATACGAGCTGCGCCGGCCGGGGGCGTTCTGGAAGGGGGCGGGCCTGGCGACGGGGGGTGTCGCGGCGATCGGGGTCGGCGCGGCCCTCGCGGCGTTCGCGAGCCACGAGATCCGATCGAACCCGGGCGCCGTGGACGTCGAACCCTACGTGGGCTCGGCGGCCATCGGGGGGCGGGCGAGCCTGGTGGTCGGGGGGATCCTGACGGTGTGGGGGATCGGGCGCATGGTGCCGAATGCCCGCAAGGAGCTCGTGCTGGCGCCGGTGTCCGTGGCGGTCGGGCCTGGGAGCGTGGGCGTGTCGGGAGTGTTCTGACCACACGAGTCTGGAGACGGCGTCGTGGTGGGCGAGCGGTCTGTAGACGGCGTCGTGGTCGGGCGAGCGGTCTGTAGACGGCGGTGCTGAGGGTTCGGGCGTCGCGAGCTCCCGGCTCAGGGGGGCTCTGCCCCCCTCCGCCTCCCCCCGCCCGGACGCACCCTCGCCCTTCGGGTGGGATCTCCACCTCGTCGCAGGCTCCTCGGCTCCGACCCATCCGGCTCTCGCCGGACGAGGGCACGCCCGGGAGCTGCACTGGCGGCTCGGGACGACCGATCCAAACCCTCTACGTAGGCTCCACTCTCTGGATCTCAACCCCTGGTCGGGCCGCGCTCCCGTCACAAGCATTGAACCATCGGGAGCCGGGCTGACCCCCCAGCCTTGACGCCCGAACCCCTGGGCTTACCCTTCCGCCGAATCCGCGATCCTTCGCGGTCAGGCATCCCTCGGGTTTCTGAAAAACCTGGATTCGACCGGTCACAGACACCGGGAGGAGTTCAAGCATGGGCAAGATCATCGGAATCGACCTCGGCACGACCAACTCGGTCGTCGCGGTCATGGAGGGCGACAAGCCCACCGTCATCGTCAACGAAGAGGGCCAGCGCACGACCCCGTCGGTCGTCGGCTTCGGGAAGGACGGCGAGCGCATGGTGGGCATCGTCGCCCGTCGCCAGGCGGTCACGAACGCCGAGAACACCGTGTACTCCGCCAAGCGCCTCATCGGCCGTCGGTTCGACGAGTCCGAGAAGGAGATCAAGCGCCTGCCGTACAAGGTCATCCAGGGCGCCCAGGGCGGCTGCCGGGTGCAGGTGCAGGGCAAGGACTACAGCCCGCCCGAGATCTCCGCGATGGTGCTCCAGAAGCTGAAGCGCCAGGCCGAGGCCTACCTCGGTCAGCCGGTCACCGAGGCCGTCATCACGGTGCCCGCGTACTTCAACGACAGCCAGCGCCAGGCCACCAAGGATGCCGGCAAGATCGCGGGCCTCGAGGTGAAGCGCATCATCAACGAGCCCACGGCCGCGGCCCTCGCGTACGGTCTCAACAAGAAGAAGGACGAGGTCATCGCGGTCTACGACTTCGGTGGCGGTACGTTCGACATCTCGATCCTCGAGGTCGGTGAGGATGTCGTCGAGGTGAAGGCCACGAACGGCGACACGCACCTCGGTGGCGACGATGTCGACCACATCCTGATCGAGTGGCTGATGAGCGTGTTCAAGAAGGACACCGGCATCGACCTCGCCGGCCAGACCATCGTGGTGCAGCGCCTCAAGCAGGAGGCCGAGCGCGCCAAGATCGAGCTGTCCACGGCCCAGAGCACCGAGATCAACCTCCCGTTCCTCACGGCCGACGCCACGGGTCCGAAGCACCTGCAGACCACCCTCACGCGCGCCGAGTTCGAGCGGATGATCGACCCCATCGTCGAGAAGACCCTCGAGCCCTGCCGCAAGGCCATCAAGGACGCCGGTGTGTCGACGAACCAGATCAACGAGGTCATCCTCGTCGGCGGTTCCACGCGCATCCCGCTCGTCCAGGCCAAGGTGAAGGCCCTGTTCGGCAAGGAGCCCAACCGCTCCGTGAACCCCGACGAGGTCGTCGCGATGGGCGCGGCCATCCAGGGTGGCGTGCTCGCGGGCGATGTCACGAGCATGCTGCTCCTCGACGTGACCCCGCTGTCGCTCGGCATCGAGACGCTCGGCGGCGTCATGACCCCGCTCATCACGCGGAACACGACGATCCCGCACTCGAAGAAGGAGATCTTCAGCACCGCGGCCGACAACCAGACCGCCGTGGATGTCTTCGTCTTCCAGGGCGAGCGCCAGATGGCTCGTGACAACAAGCTGATCGGGAACTTCCGCCTCGACGGCATCCCGCCCGCAGCGCGTGGCATGCCGCAGATCGAGGTCACGTTCGACATCGACGCGAACGGCATCCTCTCGGTCAAGGCGCAGGACAAGGCCACCGGCAAGGAGCACTCGATCACCATCGAGGCGAGCAGCGGCCTGAACGAGGGCGAGATCGACCGGATGGTGAAGGAGGCCGAAGCCAACGCGGCCGACGACAAGAAGCGCCGCGAGGTCATCGAGAAGCGGAACAACCTCGACAACCTGATCTACCAGGTCGAGAAGACGCTCGGCGAGAACGGCGACAAGCTGTCCGACGCCGACAAGTCCAACGTGCAGGCTGCGCTCACGAAGGCGAAGGAAGCGAAGGACTCCGATGATGCAGACCAGCTGCAGTCGGCCTTCGACGGCCTCACCTCCGCGTCGCACAAGCTCGCCGAGATCATGTACCAGCAGGGTGGCGGTGGCGCCGCGCCCGGAGCCGGTGCGGGTCCGGCCCCCGCGGGGAATGCGGGCGGCGGCAGTGACGACGTGATCGACGCCGAGTACGAAGACGCGTAGAGCGTCTCGCCCCCACGAGCCGGCTCGGCGTTCCTGACGGAGCTCCGGGCCGGTTCTCGTCGGGCCTGCAACCGGAACGAACCCAGGAGGCGGTGTGCCCCGCGACTACTACGAGGTCCTCGGCGTCGAGAAGGGCTCCGATGCGGCGAGCATCAAGAAGGCGTACCGCAAGGCTGCCCTGCAGTACCACCCCGACCGGAACCCCGACGACCCCGACGCGGAAGCGAAGTTCAAGGAGGTCTCCGAGGCGTACTCGGTGCTCTCTGACGACGAGAAGCGCCGGGTGTACGACCAGTTCGGGCACGACGGCCTGCGCGGGCGCGGGTTCGACCCGAACTTCACCGACCTCTCCGACATCTTCTCCGCGTTCGGAGACCTGTTCGGGTTCGGAGGCTTCGGCGGTCGCGGAGGTCGACGCGGTCCGCGGCCCGGCGCCGATCTCGAGTACCCGCTGCGGCTCGAGTTCATGGAAGCCGCGCTGGGCGTCGAGAAGACCATCGAGATCCCGAAGCACGTGCACTGCGGAACGTGCACGGGCACGGGCCTGAAAGAAGGCGCCTCCAAGAACACGTGCTCCACGTGTGGGGGCGCGGGCCAGGTCATCCAGGCGCAGGGCTTCCTCCGCATCCGCACCACGTGTCCGGCGTGCCGGGGTCAAGGCCAGAGCGTCGATGCCGGCGACCGCTGCGACACCTGCAAGGGCTCGGGCCGCATCCGGAAGACCGACACGCTCCAGGTCAAGATCCCGGCCGGCTCGTACACGGGCCTCCAGATCCGGCACCCCGGAAGGGGAGAGGTCGGCGATCCGGGCGCGCCCACGGGCGATCTATACGTCACGCTCGACGTGAAGCCCCACGAGGTGTTCAAGCGCGACGGCGCCGACACGTACGTGTCCGTGCCGGTGCCGTTCCCCGTCATGGCGCTCGGCGGCACGATCAACGTGCCCACCGTGCATGGCGAAGAGGAGCTCGAGGTGAAGCGCGGCACCGAGAGTGGGCACGTCGAGACGCTCAGGGGCAAGGGCCTCGATCGCCTGCGCGCGCGCGGCTCGAAGGGCGACCACCACGTGCGGCTCGTGGTCGACGTGCCCACGAAGCTCACCGACAAGCAGGAGGAGCTGCTCCGCAAGCTCGCCGAGACGCTCGAGGTGGGGGTCCGCGAGAAGGGGTTCTGGCAGAAGCTCTTCGGCTGATGCGGTGATCGAGCCGGGTGACGGTCCGCTGGAGCTCGTCGTCGCCGGTCCGATCCGGTTCCACGAGGAGAACGGTGCGCTGCGCGCCTACCTCCCGTCGGGGAGGCTGACCGCTCGGCTGTGGGGCGCGGTCTTCGCGCTGCCCGTCTCCCTCGGGCTCCTGGCCCTGCTCACCGTCGCGGGCTGGCCCACCGACGATCCGGAGGGGCTGCGTCTGATGGTCGTGGTCGGGGGATTCGTCATGTTGTCGAATGTCCTGCAGACGTGGCTCAAGACGTGGCTCGGGCGCGCGACGCTGCGGGCCGACCGGGGCGGGGTGCGCTACACGCCCGTGTCCGCGGGCCCCTGGAGCACGCCTGACGCCGGGCCCTCGATTCCGTGGAGCGAGGTATCGGGCGTGTCGGTGGAGGAGGTCGAGCTCTGGAGTCGGTTCGGCTTCGTGCACTCGCGGGACTCGGCCGTCGTGTTTCGCACGCGCTCGGGTGTGGTGGGAGGGCTCCGGTTGCCGGACCTTCCGGTCGACCTGGCCGAGGTGCTCGAAGCCCTGGAGCGCCTGCAGGCCTCGGCGTCAGGCGGCCCCGAGGACGTGCCGGAGGCCCTGGGTGGGCTCAGGAGCGCGTCCCGCCAGCGTGAGTGAGCTGGCGCCGCGCGGCCAGCGCAACCAGCGCCAGGACCGCCAGCCACGGGCTCCCGGGCACCCCAGAGCACCCGCAGCCCTTCTCCGGTTCCGGCACCCCCGTGTCGCAGTCGAGCGCCGGCGGGACCACGCAGGACTCCGCGATGGCCGACCGCTCGCCGTCGGCGGCGCGCACCCACGCGACCGCGCAGACCTCCTGACCCGCGTACGGCACGGCCGCGTTGAGCGTGGCCGTCACGGTGCCCGACCCTCCGCCGTCGACCCAGCTCACGTCTTCGGTGCCGTCCGGGAACACGAACCCCGCGAACGCCAGCTCGCCGTCCTGCAGGACCGGGGGGAACGCGAAGTCCGCCGTCGCCGTGCCGAGCCCACCGCCCGTGATGCAGTCCCCCGGGGTGAACGCGGCGTCCAGCGTGGGCGCCCCGGACACCGCGGGTGCCGAGCCGTCGCCCGTGGTGAACGCGACCTGCACCGGATCTCCGACCTCCGGCGTGAGCATCAGGACGTACGCGGTCTGGGCGTCCAGGAGGCCCGCGTCGATCTCCAGGAGGCGCGCACCCGCCGTGAGGGTCGTGCCGACGTCCCCTCCCGGCCCCGACAGCCCCGCGGTCACGGGCCCATCGAAGTCTCCGATCGCCACGGGCACGCTGTCGACGGGCACCTCGACCGCACCGTCCGCGGGGAGGGTGGCATCCACCCGGAAGGCGAGCACCGTGCTGACCCACCACATGTCGAGCTCCTCACCGTGAGTCGCGGTCCCGAAGGGACGGGCCAGGTCCGCCAACGGCCGCGACGGTCCGTGAGTCGTGAGCCTACTCGATCACCGCGAGGATCCAGTCCGAACCGAGCACGGGCGTCCCGAGAGCCACGGCCAGCGCATGGGCCTCGTCCATCGCATTCGTGGAGGCGCCACCCATCATGACGGACATCCGGCCCCCGCAGATCGGCTCGCGCACGATGGGGGCGGACAGCTCGACACCGTCGACCCGGATGGGGATGGGCTTCCCGACCGCAGCCCGGGTGAGCTCGCAGAACCGCCTCCCGCCGGCGTCCGTGAACGTGGCGTTCACCCGGGGCTGCCCGGTCATCTCGTCGGGCGCGGCCTCGGCGCTCGCGATGTCGGCCGAGGTGAGCGTCTGACCGTCGGGGAACGCGACCTCGAGGCGGTTCGGACGGATCGCGAGCTGCAGCGCCTGCCCATCGCGGATCTGCGTGATCGCGAGCGAGATGCGATCCGGCGAAGGGGCCGTGCTGGTGGCGGTGGCGCCGAGCTTCTCGAGCCGTGTGACCAGGATCGGACCATCCGTGGCGGCTGTCGGACCGCTCCCCTCGAGCTCGACGCGAAGCGCGGCTTCCCCTCGCATCGGCCCGTCTCCACCGAGCATTCCGCAGGCCAGGAGCGCCAGCAGCACGCTCATGGGGTCGGCCACCGACCGTCGCGCGCGAGCGGCTCGTAGTGCACCTTCCAGGCGGCGATCATGCGCTCGAACGGGATGTCGGCGTGGCTCCCGTGGTCGGCGACGTACTCCATGAACCGGCCCGCGACCGGGTCGTACTCCTGGAAGATGCTGTCGTTCCGACCGTCGAACTCGAGCGGCTCCACCCCGAGCATCGCGCACAGCTCCTTGTTGAACGCGGGCGTCGCCGCGACCCAGCGGCCGTCGAGGTAGAGCTCCGCATAGCCGTGGAACACGAGCAGGTCGGTGCCGAGCTTCTGCTCGAGCTTCGCGGTTCCGATGTGGTTGCGCACGTCGGCGAAGTGCAGCTTGCTCGGGATGCCCTTCACGCGACACGTCGCGGCGAGCAGCAGGGCCTTGTCGATGCAGTGCCCGCCTTCTGCCCGGTCGCGCAGGACCACGCCGCTCGCCGTGTAGTCCGCCCGCGTGAACCGCACGCGCCACGGGTTGTAGCGCCAGCCGTCGCGGATCGCGAGGTACAGCGCGACCGCGGCGTCGACCCCGGACAGTCCGGGTGCGTGGGCCTCCGCGAACGCGATCACGGCGGGGTGATCGGAGTCCACGAACGCGTTCGGCATCAGGAAGGGGTCCATGCCGCATCCTAACGCCGGGGGGGTTAGGAGGCGTCCGTCCTCCGGTCCGACAGGAGCAGCCGTTGCCCGACATCCAGCAGGTCCAGGCACAGGTCGAGCGCCAGGCGCAGACGTTCGATGCCGCGCGAAAGGAGATGGGCCGCGTGCTCGTCGGCCAGAAGTACATGGTCGACCGGCTGCTCATCGGGCTCCTCGCCAACGGGCACGTGCTGATCGAGGGCGTTCCCGGTCTCGCGAAGACCACCGCGGTCAAGGCCCTCGCCGAGGCCACGGCCCTGCAGTTCGCGCGCATCCAGTTCACGCCCGACCTCCTGCCCGCCGACCTCCTCGGCACGCAGATCTACCAGCCCGCCACGGGCGAGTTCAGCACGCGGCTCGGCCCGATGTTCGCGAACATCCTGCTCGCCGACGAGATCAACCGCGCTCCGCCCAAGGTGCAGTCGGCGCTGCTCGAGGCCATGCAGGAGCGCCAGGTCACGCTGGGCGACCAGTCGTACCCGCTCCCGTACCCGTTCCTCGTGCTCGCCACGCAGAACCCGGTCGAGCAGGAAGGCACGTACCCCCTGCCCGAAGCCCAGATGGACCGCTTCATCCTCAAGCTCTCGGTCACCTACCCGAGCCTCGAGGAAGAGCTCGAGATCATCTCGCGCTCGAGCGAGCCCGTGCCCACGCTCAAGCCGCAGATGTCGGTCGACCAGCTCGTCGCCGCGCAGCGCCTGGTGCGCCAGATCAAGGTCACCGACGTGCTCATGCGGTACATCGTCGACATCGTGCGGGCGACGCGTGAGCCCGGCCGGGTCGACAAGAAGCTCGCGAACGCCATCGAGTTCGGCGCGTCGCCCCGTGCCTCCATCGCGCTCGCCGCGGCGGCCCGCGCCCACGCGTTCCTCGAGGGGCGCCCCTACGCGAACCCCGAAGACGTGAAGGCGATCGGGAAAGACGTGCTGCGGCACCGCATCCTGCCCACGTACGAAGCCGAGGCCGACGGGCTCGACTCCGAGAAGCTGGCCGGCATCCTGCTCGACCAGGTGGACATGCCCTGATGGCGCGCCGCGGCTCCCATCGCGGATCCGTGGCACGTCCGAGGGCGGGCCAGGTGAAGCGCTGGAAGAACCGCGGCGAGGCGAAGTGGCTGCCCGGCTCGCCCGACGCCCGCATCCCGGAGCGGGTGGCGAAGGAGCTGCCCCAGCGGCCGTACCGGTTCGATCCGGGCCGTCCGCCCGAGGGGCTCGTGGTCACCCCCGGGGATCCCGACGGCTGGCGGATCGCGCTCACGGTCCGGGCGCCGCGGGGCTGGTCGGTGCGCCTGCTCGTCGGAGCCGTGCTGGCCGTCGCCACGGCCGTCGCACTCGCGGTGGAGCCCGCCACGGCGGTGCTTCCCGTGTTCGGGCTGCTGGCGCTCGGCACCACCGTGGTGTTCGAGGAGACCGGTCCCGACCGCGACCGCGACGACACGCTCGAGGTCGGAAGCACGGGCGTCCGGTGCGGTGACGTGAAGGTGCCGGCGGCGCAGATCCGCGACGTGTTCTGGCGTCCCGGGCTCGCGGGCGAGGTGGTGCTCGGCGTGCGGGACGCGAACGGCGAGGTGGACGTCGCGCGCGTCGCGACCGCGCCTGCGCACGCCACCGGGCTCACGGAGGAGCAGCGCACGTGGGTCGCGGAGGCCGTGCGCGCGGTGGGTCGTGCGAACCGGGAGCGCAGCGGCACCGCGAAGGACGTGCCGGCAGCCCTGAAGGACCAGCTCGAGCGGGGCTCCTGAGTCCCGCTTCGCATCTGGGGGCTGCGAGAGTCAAGCCGAAACGTCGCAAATCCTGAGGTTCGGTTTCCCTCTGAGACCGCGCGGAGCTCCTTCCGTGCGTGCGCTCACCTCCAGCCGCACTCCTCCCGTCGGGCGGAGCGTCAGGGTCGGGCGCAGGGACAGGGGGCGCGCGGCCGAGACGTCCGCGTGCACCAGCAGGTGCGAGAGCAGCACGACTGCCTCGAGCATCGCGAAGTGTGTGCCGATGCACACCCGGGGACCGCCCCCGAACGGGAAGTACGCGTACCGCGGCCGGTCGTGCTCGCCGACGAAGCGCTCCGGACGCCACTCCAGCGGCGCGTCCCACCACCGGGGATCGCGGTGCACGACCCACTGCGGCGTGACCACCTGCATGCCCGGCTCCAGGACGTGCTCGCGCAGGGCCAGCGGCTCGCGGATCTCCCGGCCCAGCCCGAACGCCGGAGGGGTCAGCCGCATCGTCTCCTGCACGACCGCGCGGGCGAACGGCATCGCCTGGAGGTCCGCGAGGCTGCTCGGGCTCCCGCCCACCGCCGCGGCCTCGGCGCGCAACCGGTCCGCGGACACGGGGTCGTTCGCGAGGTGGTGCAGCGCGAAGCCCAGCGTGAGGGCCGTCGTCTCGTGCCCGGCCACGAGCAGCGTGAGCAGGTGCGCGTGCAGCTCGGCGTCCGGGAGGTCGAGCAGCCCGCCGAGCAGGTCGTCGCCGTGCGCGGCTCCCCGCTGCCTGCGACGCGACACCAGCGCGTCCACGGCGGACCGCAGCCCGTCCCGCATCCGGTCCCGGCGCGCCACCCGACCGGGCGTGAGGAGCTCCGGGAGCAGGCGTCGCCAGGAGTGCGTCTGCGCCTGGAAGTCGTCGAGCAGCACGTCGAGGCACGACAGCGCGTCGGTGAGCTCGGGCCCGGGATCGGTGCCGAACACCGTGTCGACCAGGATCTCCAGGGTCATCTGGCTGAGCGCGGGGAGCACGTCGACCTCGCCGGTCGGCAGCCGCGAGCGGGCCGCGACCGCGTTCATGCGCGCGGCCCAGCCATCGATGTGGCGCGGCGTGAAGCGCGGGGTCGCGGCCTTCCGGAGGGCCTGGTAGCGCTCGCCCTCTGCCGTCAGCAGGCCGTCTCCGAGGATCTCCGAGAGCCCGCGCACCACCCGTGACTTCTGCAGCGTCGGCCAGCGCGCGTGCAGCACGGTGTGCAGGTCGTCGGGGTGCGTGACCTGCACGAGCTTCGTGCGCCCGATGCGATGCATCACCACGTCGCCGTGCTCGCGGGCCGCGCGGGTGATGCCGGTGAGGGTGTCGGTCAGCAGGGTCAGGTGGATGGCGGGACTGGAGACGGGAATCATCGGAACCTCCGTCCTCTCGTTCGCCTCCGGCGGACGGGCCCGCCGTTACGGGCGCTTACTGGGGCACCGCTGGATTACCGCCCGTTACGCCGGGCTGCCCGGCGGTCGGGTCGCGACCTAGGTTCGAGCCATGGAGCCCACGGCTCCGCGAGGAGGACACATGCGACGCGAGCTTCGGGGTCTCGAGCGGACGATGGTGCAGGTCGGGCCCCTGATGGGTCCGGACGTGGTGGTCGGGTGCTTCGAGGGCGCCCTCCCGGCGGGCGTGCTGCGACGTGCGGTCGACCGGCTGCAGATGCAGCACGCGGCCCTGCGCTGTCGGGTCGAAGGGGACGAGCTGGTCGTCGGTGGACCCGTGCCCGTGAGCGTGGACATCGTGGACGGCGACTGGCGCGCGCACGCGGAAGCCGAGCTCGGACGCCCGCTCCGACTGCACGACGCGGAGGCGTTCCGCGTGGTCCTGGCGCCGGGTGCCGTGATCCTGTCCGTGCACCACGCGCTGGTCGACGGGACCTCCCTGCTGCGCCTGCTCCGCGACCTGCTCGACCACTGCGCGGCCGTGTCCGCCGGGCGGAACGAGCCCGTGACCTGCGAGCCGCTCGCGCCCGCCGTGCTCGATGCCGTGGACGGGGCCTTCTGGCAGGACCTCGCGGGGCCCGTCGCGAGCTGGCTCGCTCCGCACATCGTCGAGCACGACCAGCGCTCGCTGCTCGCGGAGGGCGCGAAGGAGGGGCCCGTGCGATCGGTGTGTGTGTTCGGAGAAGGCACGTCGGCCGGCATGGACCGCCTCGCGGCCGCGTGTCGCGTGCACGGCGTGACGGTCGGCGGAGCCGCCATGGCCGCGGGTTCCTTCGCCCTCGGACGCGTCCGGGCCGCGCGCACCGGGGTTCTCGCCCCCGTGGCCGTGGAGGTCGAGGTCGACCTGCGCCGGCGCGCAGACCCCGTGATCCCGGGAGACCGCGTGGGGTTCCACACCGGCGGCGTGCGCACGAACACCCCGGGCGACCTCGACTTCTGGTCGCTCGCGCGCTGGCTGAAGGCCGACGTGGAGCGCGACATCGGGCTCGGCATCCCGCGGTTCGCGCACTGCATCGCCGACGGGCTCGACTGGCAGCCCCGGAGCGCACCGGGCGCCTGGGTCGCGGTGAGCAACCTCGGTCGCTTCCCGCACCGCACGACCTACGGAACGCTCGTGCTCACGGGGGTGTTCGGCATGAACGGCGCGGTTCCGGGCGGCCCGGCCGTGATGCTCTGGCTGCGCTGCGTGAACGGCCGGCTGTGCTTCAACGCCGTGGGGAGCGCACCGACCGTGACGCGCGCCGAGCTCGAGGACATCGGACACGTGTTCCTCGGGCTGCTGGAGCAGCCGTGCGCGCTGCGCCTGTCGGACTGGGCGGGAGCCCGCCGCGCGGCGTGACCGTGATCACGCGAGCACGGTCCACCGGGGCTCGGGCGTCTCGTCGAGCGCGCGACGCCGGGGCAGCAGGCCGACCCTTGCCCGGCGCCGGTCGATGGTGTCGCGGTAGTGCCCGAACAGCGTGCGGTCGATCCACACCGTATGTGCGGGCCGATCGAGCAGGGCGGCCATCCTCGCGGGCGCGAGGAGGCTGGGGTCCCACGTCAGCGGACCCGGCACGCGGTGGATCTCCAGCATTTCCAGTCCCGGCGTGCGGACGTCGACCCAGGCCTCGAGATCGGCCGGCTGGAGCGTGCGGATGCAGAGGTGCTTCACGGAGAGCTCCGCCGGACCGGACCCGTCGAGCCGCATGCCCAGCCCCTCGAGCCCGGTGAACGGCGCGAGGGCGGCCAGTGGGACGGGCACGTCGAGCACATCGAGATGCCGCACGCCGGGCCGGCGGGACCCGAGCTCGGCCAGCACGGTGGGGATGGCCGACCGTGGGCGCCAGCTCGCCAGGTGCACCCGGGTCGCCAGGGCGAAGGGGGGGAACGCCAGCAGCACGCGGAGCAGGGCTGGATCGCGCACGGTCCACGCGAGCGAGTGCAGGAACGGACCGTCGAAGGGCTCGTCCAGGCGGAACCACCGGGGTTCGGGGTCGCGGGCGGAGCCGCGGGTGGCGTCCGGTCGGGGGTCGCGCAGGCGGAGCCCGGAGCGCTTCAGGGCCCGCGCGAGCTCGTTCCTGCGGGCGTCTCCGCGGGCATCACTGCGCAGCCACGCGGCCCAGTGGGGGTGGCCGTGCTCCTCGAGCCAGTCGACCAGCACCGCACGGGCGACGGGGTCCGTGCGGCTGGCCTCGACGAGGGGGTCGGGAGCCGAGCGCACCGCTCACTCCTCGTCGCGTGGGTCCTTCAGCCGGACGCGCCAGTGGCTGCCGTTCGCGTGGTCCATCACGACGATCGACTGGGCCTCGAGCTCGGCGCGGAGCTCGTCGGCCCGCGCCCAGTCCTTCGCGACCCGGGCGGCATGGCGCGCGTCGATCAGCGCGTCGACCCCGGCCGCCGTGAGCCCCATGGCGGGCAGGCGCTTCGCCTTCACCTCGTCCTGGAAGGCCTCGGCCGACAGCGCGAGCGTGCCCGTGGCCTTGGCGAAGGCCGCGAGACCCTTCAACGCGGGCGCCACGACGGGCCCACCGCGCTTCTTCGCCTTCTTGTGGTTCGCGAAGCGGTTGATCGCCCGCGCCAGCTCGAACGCGTTGCCGAGGGCCTGCGCGGTGTTGAAGTCGTCGTCCATCGCGGCGTGCAGGCGGTCGGTGAACGTGGACCCGAGCTCGTACACGCGCTGGGCGTCGGCCCCGAGCTGGGTGATCACGACCTTCGCGTCTTCTTCGCCCTCCATGGCCTCGGCGTTCTCGCGCGCCTCGTACAGGCGGGCGAGCATCGCGAGGGCGGCGGGGATGGCGTCGTCGTTGAAGGGCAGCGGGCTGCGGTAGTGGTTCTGCAGGTAGTACAGGCGCACGGCCTCTGCGGGCCACTCCTTCAGCAGATCGCCGATGTTCACGACGTTGCCGGTGGACTTGCCCATCTTCTTGTCGCCGAGGTTCAGCAGCCCGTTGTGCATCCAGTAGCGCACGTACGTGGTGCCGTGGGCGCACTCCGACTGGGCCACCTCGTTCTCGTGGTGCGGGAACACGAGGTCGAGCCCGCCGCCATGGATGTCGATGGTCTGGCCGAGCGACGTGACCGCCATCGCGGAGCACTCGATGTGCCAGCCCGGCCGACCGGGACCCCACGGGCTCTCCCAGCTCGGCTCGCCCGGCTTCGCGGCCTTCCACAGCGCGAAGTCGCCCGGATGGCGCTTGCCGGAGTCGGCATCGGCGGACCGGAGCTCGTCGACCTTCTGCCCGGACAACCGCCCGTACTGCGGGAAGCTCTCGACCGCGAACCACACGGAGCCCTCGGCCGCGTAGGCGTGCCCGCGCTCCACGAGCGTGCCGATCATCGCGAGGATGTCGGCGATCGACCCGCTCACGCGGGGCTCGAGGTCGGGACGCGACAGCCCGAGGTCGTCGACGTCGCGGTGGAAGTTCGCGATGAAGCGGTCGGCCCAGGCCTGGGCGTCGACTCCGGCCTCCTGTGCGCGCTGGATGATCTTGTCGTCGACGTCGGTGAAGTTGCGCACGAACGTCACGTCCCAGCCGCGGTACCGGAGGTAGCGGGTGAACACGTCGAACGTGACCATCGCGCGGGCGTGGCCGACGTGGCAGTCGGCGTAGACCGTCATGCCGCAGACGTAGAGGCCCACCTTGCCGGGCTGGAGGGGCTCGAAGTCCTCGACCTTGCGGGACAGCGTGTTGTAGATGCGAAAGGGAGCAGGCATGCCGGTTCTCCGGTGCTCGCGCGCGCGAGCGGAACCCAGGATGGAAGGGACGGGAGCTGGTCCCGAGGGCCCGCAGGGACCCACCGTGAGCTGGTCCCGAGGGCTCGCAGGGACCAACCGTGAGTTCGCAGGACGCTGGCCGCGCCAGCAGAGGTGGGGCTCACCTCAGCGGCGACATCGCTCCGATGCGGTCCATCCGGCGCCTGCACGGCTCATTTCTTGAAGATCTCTTCGATCTCGTCCTTGATGACCTGCTCGTCGACGTCCTTCGCGACAGCGACCTCCTGCACGATCAGGCTGTGTGCCTGGTCGTACATCTTGCGCTCTCCGAACGAGAGGGTCTTCTCGGACTTCAGGCGGGCGAGATCGCGGAGCACCGCGGCCACCTCGAGGGGATCGCCCGTCTTGATCTTGTTCATGTACTCGCGGTAGCGCCGGTTCCAGGTCTGCTTGTCGGCGGGGGTCTTCCGGTCGCGCAGGACCTCGTAGACCTTCTCGACGGCATCCATCGGGATGACCTCGCGGATGCCGTTCGCGCCGGTGTTGTTGACCGGGACCTTGTACGTGAGGCCGTTGTCGAGGATCTTGATGACGTACACGGAGTACGTGTCGCCTCCCATCTCGAGGTCGACGATCTCCTTGACGATCCCGACTCCGAGGGCGGGAACGACGGCCTTGTCGCCGATGGCGAACTGCATTTCCACTCCTGGGCGCAACCCTCGATGTATGGGGTTGTCCGATCGGGAGCAAGCGGGTTCGATGGGACCCGCCGTCCCGCGCTAAGGTAGGCCCGTGAATCGACACGTCCTCATCGCTGGAATCGTCGCTGCGGCGGGCCTGTTGGGGCTCTGGGTCCTCTCTCCCGGCGGAGACGCTCCGGTGGCCGAGGCGGCAGTCCAGACGCCCGACAGCCCGGGTCCGCGCATCACGCGCTTCGAAGCTCCCGATGGCGTGGGGGGTTCCGAGGTCCCCGAGCCGAAGGCGCCCGTCCCGGCGGCCCAGGAGCCCGCCGACCCCGCGTGGCCCGCGCTGCACGGGAAGTTCCGCCGGGTGATGGGCAGCCACCTCGAGGTGGTGGTGCCCGAAGACGCCACCGATGCCGAGGCGCAGGAGCTGCGCATGGATGCGGTCGACGTGCGGTCCGAGGAGCTCGACGATCTGATCGTGGAGCTCACCGAGCTCGCGGAGACCACCCCCGATCGTGCGACGAAGATCGATGCGCTCGTGAGCCTCGGCGAGGTGTACCTCGAGCTCGCGTCCACCATCGGGAGCACGCCCGTGCCGGACTGGATGAAGCCGCGCCGCGCCGAGCGGATGCAGGCCGACCTCGATCAGCGCGAGGCCGTCGCGCTCGATCAGGCACGAATGGTGCTGGGCATGGCCCAGTCGACCGGGGGGGACGCGATGGGCACCGAGATGGCGCAGCGGATCCGCGCCGGGCTCGCGGCCGCGGAGTAGGGGAACCGCGGTGGTGGCGCGCTTTTCGTGCGGGATGCGCGAAGTGCGGACGCCCCGGTGGACATCGCAGTAGAGTCCGGGGACTGGCTGGAGGAAGCATGGCAGAGAGAGCGACGGAGTCGGATCGGGGCGTGGTGGAGCAGGTCGCCGCGGACAAGGGGCTCTCGTTCGACGATGCGGTGAAGCGCATCACCAAGGCGCTCGTGAAGGTCACGAAGGACGAGGGCTGGAAGACCCGCGCGTCGTTCGATGGCAGCTGCTTCGTGCTGGAGGACGACGACGGTCCGCTCGATGCCGAGGAGTGGCTCGAGATCGCGGTCGACTCGATCTAGAGGGCCCCGGGAGCTGGGATGTCGAACAACCAGGTCGTTTTCCAGCCTCCGTCAGAGGTCCGCATCATCGAGCACGGCGACGGGTTCGTGTGCGCCACCTTCGATCCCGTCGACACCGCACGGGTGACGCCGGGCCCCCTCATGGTGACGTTCATGGTGCTGGTGGCCTGCACCATGGTGGGCCTCCCGTTGCTCCTGTGGTGGGCCGCCCGCACGCCCAACTGCTCGTGGTGGCGGCTGCGGTGCACGCAGCACGGCATCAAGGTCGACCACGTGTTCACGCGCACGCTCCGGCAGGTTCCGAGCGTGAGCCACGTGCGCGACGACGACCTTCCTCCGTACGTCGCGCCGCCCGCCAATCCCGAGCGCTTCTTCGCGTTCTCGGAGATCACGGCGATGGGGTGCACCGACTACAGCCTGTGGATCGAGACCGGGGGCGAGCGGCACGAGCTGATGATGGAGCAGACGCCGCGGCTCGAGATCCAGCGCATCCACGACGTGTACTCGGGCGTCTGGAAGCGCGCGGTGGCAGCGATGCCCGACCGGCAGGCGGCCGATCGGGCACGGGCACAGCTCGCGGCGGTGACGGGTCAGGGGAGCTGAGGGATCGGTACGCGCAGCTCAGTTCGCCTGAGGCACGAAGGTCACGACGAACGGGTCGCTGTCGAAGGGCTCGAACTCGAAGTCGATCCACCACTTGTCGGCGGTGGGCGTGAGGAGGATGAGGGGGGAGCGCTCGGACCCGCCTTCCAGAGAAATCGAGAAGGAGCCCACGATCTCTCCGGTGACGCCGACTGCACCGGTCAACACGAGGTCGCCGATCAGGACTGCATCGCCGGCGTTCGTGACACGCACCTGGGGTTCGAAGGTGCCTGCGATGGAACCTGAGTAGGGGACCGCGACCACGGCACCCGACTGGACCGGGACGCCATCGATCTCGACGGCCATCCGCGCTGCTGTGCCCGCGCTGCCCTCGAGCGGCACGACGAGGAGGGGGAGGGCCGGGTCGTCGCTCCCGATCTCGAGGTCGAAGGCGAGCACGCCCGCCTGCGTCGGCGTGATGTCGATGGGGACGTTGAAGCCCCGACCGCCTTCGAGCTCGATCCGATCCGGCATCTCGCCGATCTCGACAGTGGCGTTCACCACGTTCGCGAGCTGCGGTCGTTCGATGGTGAGGAGACCCCTGCCGACGTTCCGCATCGTGAAGTACACCGTCTTCGGGGTTCCTTCGTACATCGCGGGGAACGCGAGCTCGTCGACCGTCCACAGGGCGCCCGACACTTCGGTGTCGGTGGGCGAGGGGAGGGGGGCGCCGGGGCCCTCGGGTGATGTGCAGGCGACGAGAGCGGTGAAGATCCACATGGCATCCTCCTCGCTCCATTCTACCTGAAGCGTGTCCCAGTGCGCGCGGAGCGTGGCGTCCAGCACGGCGTCGTCGGCGCGCCGAGCGGAGTCGCTCCACAAGCTGCGCGAGGCGCGGGCCTCCGGGCTGCAGGCACAGTCGAGGTCCAGAAGCAGCGAGGCCGCTGACGTTCCACGGTCTTCCTCGCGCTTCGGTCCACGTCACCGACGCTCGTGTCGTCACGTCAGGGCGCGGCCCAGGTTCCGTACACGAGCACGGGCTCGGACCCGCCGATGGGGGTGGCGAGGAAGGAGAAGTGCGGGGTGCTGGTGTCGGGGTCGATGACCATGGAGCTCGGGCCGAAGGCGTCGAAGTCCGCGGGCCCGACGGGCCGGAGGTGCTCCCAGTGGGGGTCGTTCCAGCGTGCGAGGTGGACTCCGGGCTGTCCGGCGCTGGTCCAGGAGACCTGGGTCCTCGTGAGGGCGTCGACCTGGATGGAGGGAGAGCGGCAGTCGGTGCCGGGCAGCGGGTCGGTGGGTGCGCTGATGTTGATGCTGCCGTTCCGCCAACGACACGGGCGTGTGGGGTGGCCGAAGACCAGCTGTTGTTGGCCGCGCGGGTCGAGGTCGAGATCGGCGTCGTTCCACTCCTCGGGGTAGTTGAAGAGCGTACCCGAACCGAATTCGGCATTCTCGTACAGCTGGAGAGCGAACCAGGGCTCTCCCATCCAGGGCCCGGTTTCGGTTTGGTGGAGGGTCCACTGGCGACCCCCATCGGTCACCTCCATCCGGACGGGGGTGCCGAGGGTCCGCCGCCGCCGTGGCTCACGCAACAGCCACGTCGGGAACGAGGGAATCGCCAGGGTCATGAACTCGGTCGCCGGATCGCCGAAGGCGATGGTGGGTCCGAGGAGCGGGTGGACCGAGATGTCGAGCTGCTCGTCCGCGACCACGTCGTCGTCCACGGACTCGACCGTCCACGTCCCCGGACCGACGGCGTAGCGAAGGGTGGAGGACGCCACGTCCACGAACGCCACGTGGACCTGGTCGTCGAGGACAGCAGCACGGCCGAAGTCCGCGCCGAGGGCCACCCGCTCCTCTTCGAAGCCGCCCGATGCGTCGGGGGTGAGCCAGACCAGCTCGGGAGGGGTGGTGCGGCGGGACGCGAGGATGCCGGGGCCGGTGGGGGTCCACACGATCTGATGCTGTCCCCATGGGCCGTTCGCGACGGTCTGGTGCGTCCAGCCCGTGAGCGCGGGCCAGAAGGGGCCTTCACCCGTCTCGGCGGTGGGTACCGGACGGGGCGGTGCATCGGTGTCCGGGACCGTCGCACGCGGACAGCCGAGCAGGAGCAGAAGCGAGAGGGGGCCGGACATCCCTGCCATTGTGCCCTGGGTCCGTCTCCGAAAGTCGAGAACGAGGCCGGCCCACGCCGACGGGACGATGCCGAACAGATGAACACACGTCCGCGGTCGTCGAGGTTGAATCCCGGCGAGTGGTACCGGGGTTGGACGACCAAGCGAACAGCTTATCTGCATGGTTGCCACCACCGTCACTCCCGTAAGCTTGTCGGCATCCCCCGGGTCTCCGACGCACAGGATGTCTTCTCCCGAGTCCCCGAAGAGCTCGTCTGCCCCCTCTCCGCCCTGGAGCACGTCGTCGCCGAAGCTCCCGGTGAGCTGATCGTTGTCTTCTCCGCCGAACAGCACGTCATCATCGAGCCCTCCTATGATGACATCGTTCCCTGGACCGCCGTCGATGTGATTCACGGTGAGGCTCGCTCCGTCGATCATGTCGCCCCCGCTTTCGCCGAGGATCCGCGTGACGGTGGTGGAAGTGGTCACCCAGCCACTGGCATCGAGGATATCGCTGCCGGTTCCGAGGTAGACGAAGGTGTCGTCGTGCGGCGTGCCGTCGTTGCAGGCCATCACGACATCGTCGCCTTGGCCGTAGGTCTTCACCGTCACCTTCTTGGGCCCCGACGGCGGGCAGAATGAGAGCGTCGAGTTGTTCCCGATCTCGAAGGTGTCTTTCCGGTCGGTTCCGTAGAAGAACCAGTTCTTCCATCCCTTGGAGTTCTCGCGGGTGCAGCAGAAGGTCTGGCCTGCCTTGTTCGTACCCCAGATGGACGTGTTGTCGGAGGTTCCCCAACCGCTGGAGGCGTAGAGCTCGGGGTCGGTCGTGTTCGTGAATGTGTCGACAGTGCAGCTGAAGTGAGCGGGCGAGCTGTAGTCCTGGCACACCGCGCGACACGGGGCGCTCGCGTAGGCGGGAGGCGCGACACCCGAGTAGCAGTTGTCGAACGGAGTGGCGGCGGTGGCGAAATGAGCGGCGATGAGAAGCATGGGAACCTCGGATTCTTCGTCTGAGGATCGCCCTGGCGGCCACCCGTGTCAACCCGCATTCTGAGCGTGTCCAAGTCCCACTACACTCAGTCTCCCAGCGCGGCGTCCAGCACGGCGTCGTCGGCGTGCACCGGCATCGTGACCCGCAGCCGCGGATCGGCCCGCATCGCCCGCGAGATCGCCGTCTCCGCGCCTTCGTTTCGCGCCCACGCCCGTCGCGCGATGCCGTTCGCGACGTCCCAGTCGAGCATCGTGTCGGCGCGCCGCCCGGAGTCGCTGGAACCGTCGAGCACCATCCCGAAGCCCCCGTTCATCACGCGCCCCCAGCCGACCCCGCCGCCGTTGTGCAGGCTCACCCAGGTCGCGCCGCGCATCGCGTCTCCGATGACGTTGTGCACCGCCATGTCGGCCGTGAACCGCGAGCCGTCCTTGATGTTGGCGGTCTCGCGCCACGGGCTGTCGGTGCCGCTCACGTCGTGGTGGTCGCGGCCCAGCACGACCGGCGCCGAGATCTCGCCCGCCGCGATGGCCTCGTTGAACGCCTTCGCGATGGCGCGCCGGCCCGGATGGTCGGCGTACAGGATGCGCGCCTGCGAGCCCACCACCATGGCGTTCTCTTCGGCCGCGCGGATCCACCGCAGGTTGTCGAGCATCTGCTGGCGCACGTCGTCGGGCGCCTCGCTGGCCTGGCGCTCGATGACGCGGGCCGCGATGGCGTCCGTGCGGCGGAGGTCCTCGGACGACCCGCTCGTGCAGACCCACCGGAACGGGCCGAACCCGTAGTCGAAGCAGATCGGGCCCATGATGTCCTCGACGTACGAGGGGTAGCGGAACTCCGTGTCGGTGCCCGCCACGTCGGCGCCGGCCTCGCGGGCCTGGACGAGGAACGCGTTCCCGTAGTCCCAGAACGCCATCCCCGCGTCGGACAGGGTGTTGATCGCGGCCACCTGGCGCCGCAGGGACGCGTACACCCGCTCCTTGAAGCCCGCGGGGTCGGACTGCATCACGTGCCGGGCCGCGTCGAAGTCGAGCCCCGCGGGGTAGTACCCGCCGCCGAACGGGTTGTGCAGGCTCGTCTGGTCGGACCCCAGATCGATGGGCACGCCCGCGCTCGCGAACCGCTCCCACAGGTCGACCACGTTCGCGAGCACCCCGAGCGACAGGGCCTCGCCGGACTTCCGCGCGCGCTCGATGCGGGCGAGTGCCTTGTCGAGGTCGGTCTCGACCTCCTGCACCCAGCCCTGCGCGTGCCGCTTGTGCAGCGCAGCCGGGTTGATCTCGGCCACGACCCCCACCGCGCCCGCGATCACGGCCGCTTTCGCCTGGGCACCGCTCATCCCGCCCAGCCCGGACGTGACGAACACCTTGCCCGCCAGCCCGGCCTCGCCGGTGCCGAGGTACTTCCGACCGGCGTTCAGCAGGGTGATGGTCGTGCCGTGCACGATGCCCTGCGGCCCGATGTACATGAAGCTGCCGGCGGTCATCTGGCCGTACTGCGTGACGCCCAGCGCGTTCAGCCGCTCGAGCTCGTCGCCCGTGCTGTACTCGGGGATCATCATGCCGTTCGTGAGCACGACCCTGGGCGCGTCGGGGTGGCTCGGGAACAGGCCCAGCGGATGGCCGCTGTACAGCACGAGCGTCTGCTCCTCGGTGATCTCGGAGAGGAGCTGCATCGTGAGCAGGTACTGCGCCCAGTTCTGGAACACCGAGCCGTTCCCGCCGTACGTCACGAGCTCGTAGGGGTGCTGGGCGACCGCGGGGTCGAGGTTGTTCTGCACCATGAGCTGGATGGCCGCCGCGGACCGGCACGCCGCCGGGTACGCGTCGATCGGACGCGCGTGCATGGCGTAGTCGGGGCGCAGCCGCCGCATGTAGATGTGGCCGTCTTCGTCGAGCTCGCGCGCCAGCTCCGGAGCGTACGCGGCGTGCCACTCGCGCGGCAGGTACCGGAGGGCGTTCCGCAGCGCGAGCCGGCGCTCGGCGGACGTGAGCTTCGGCGTGCGCTTCGGGGCGCGGTCGACGCCGGGCTCCATCGGAGGGGCGGCCTCGGGCAGCGAGGCGGGCAGACCCTGACGGATGGCGGCCTGGAATGCTTCGACGGACACGGGACCTCCGGAGGCCGGCACACCGGGGTCCGACCCCGGATCGACCATGGCTGGCCTCCATATCGTACCGGGATACCTGCCGCGCTCCGCGAGGGGTCCCCATGCCGCACGTCATCTTCGTCGCACCGCACTTTCCCGCCAACCAGCGCCGGTACGTCCGCGGGCTGAAGGCCGTGGGGGCCTACGTCACCGGCCTGATCGACGTCGATCCGCGCCACCTCGACCCCGAGCTCCGCCAGCTCCTGGATCACGTCGAGTACGTGCCGAACCTCACCGACGAGCAGGCGATGTACGACGCCGTCCGGCGCGTCCAGAAGCGGGGCCCGTGGGTGGACCGCCTCGAGGCGACCATCGAGGTCCACATGAACTTCATGGCGCGCGTCCGCAAGGCCTGCGGCATCCCGGGCATGACGCCCGAGCAGGTCAACCTGTGCCGCGACAAGTTCGTGATGAAGCAGTTCCTGCGCAGCAAGGGCATCCCGTGCGCGCGCAACGCCGAGGTCAGCAACGCCCAGCAGGCCGTGGCGTTCGTGAAGGAGGTCGGCTTCCCGGTCATCCTCAAGCCGCGCGACGGAGCCGGTGCGCACGGCACCCACAAGATCACGAACGACGCCGAGCTCCAGGCCGCGCTGCACGCCGAGGGGCTCACGAGCGGCGAGCGCTACTTCACGATGGAGGAGTTCATCTCCGGCCACGAGGGCTTCTTCGACACGCTCACGGTCGACGGGCGCGTCGCGTTCGAGGGCATCACGCACTACTACCCGAACGTGCTCGAAGCGATGCGCACCCGGTGGATCTCGCCCCAGATGGTCACCACGAACCGCATCGACGCCGAGGGCTACGGTCCGCTGCGGCACTTCGGGCGCGAGGTGATCTCGGCCATGGGCCTCGAGACGACCGCCACGCACATGGAGTGGTTCGCCGGCCCGAAGGGGCTGCTGTTCTCGGAGATCGGCGCGCGGCCGCCGGGCTGCAACTTCTGGGACCTGTACTGCGAGGCGAACGAGTTCGACCTCTACACGGAGTGGGCGCGGGCGGTCTGCCACAAGACCGTGCACCACGGCCCGTCGCGGCGGTTCGCAGCGGGGCTCATCGCGCTGCGGCCCAGCCAGGACGGCCACATCGTCGGCTACGAGGGCGTGGAGCGCATGCAGGCGAAATACGGCGGCCTGATCTTCAAGCTGCACCTGCCGCCGGTCGGCCACCGCACGCAGCCCGTCGAGGCGGGCTACCTCGCGAACGCGTACGTGTGCGTGAAGCACCCGGACTACGACGCCGTCCGCGCCATCCTCACCGACATCGGCGAGACCGTGAAGGTCTACGCGCGGTAGTCAGCGCGCGACGAGCTCGCCGTCCACGAGCCAGTGGTCGGTGTTGTCGCGCACGCCGAGCACCTGGCGCCGGTAGAACGGCACGCCGGCGTCGACCAGCCCCGCGGTACGCGCCACGTCGACCGCCTCGCGTGCGATCGGAGACACGTCCCACGGCGCCAGCATCGGCGGCGGGGTGGGGGACTGCCAGAACAGCGAGTGGTCGAAGCTCTCCTTCAGGTGCACCTGCCCGTCGTGGACGTGCACCGTCGGGAAGAACAGGCGGGACGCGTCGCGCCGCGGGAACTCCAGCGCCATCGGGTGGATGGTCTTCGGGCGCACGCCGAACCAGCGCTGCCAGAACGACGTGGGGCCGAGGTCGGACAGCTGGAACACCGCGAACCCCCAGTCTGCGTACTGCGGGAGGGCGTCCCACACCGACCCGTCGAGCCGGAAGCGCGCGTCCAGGCGGTCGAAGTCCGCGAGGGTCGGCACGAACGAGGCCTCGAAGTCGCCGGCCCGGTGCACCTTCAGCGTGGTCTTCAGCGGACCGCCGCCTCCGCGGCTCGGACCCTTGGAGGCGGGCGCCATGATGGGCGGGAAGGCGTCGTTCAGGTCCACGAAGAACGACGGATACGCCGACAGGTCGACGAACCGCACCGCGTCATCGGGGGATTCCGGGGGCATGGGCAGCGGGAGCACCATGGCGACGGGCTCCGCGGCCGCCACGTTCATGCTGTACACCAGGATCTGCCGCTCGCCCTGGGCCCGCGCGAAGATGCACGTGCCTCCGACCTTCAGCTGGATCGGGCCGCCGCCTCCGCCGCCGAACATGCACATGGTCGCGTCCTCGTGCGTCGAGGGTACTCTATGGCTCGCCCCACCTCGCGAGCTTCCTTGGACGAGCCCAACTCCCACTGCCTGAACTGCGGCACGCCGCTGACGGGCCCGTACTGTCCGGAGTGCGGCCAGAAGGACTTCGGAACGCGGGTCGACCTGTGGGAGCTCGCGGGCGAGTTCGTGAGCGAGACCTTCGAGCTCGAGGGACGCCTGCCGCGCACGCTCTTCTCCGTGCTGTTCAAGCCCGGCGAGTTCCTGTACCGCTACCTCGAAGGCCAGCGGCGCAGCTTCGTGAGCCCGCTCCGCTTCTACCTGCTCGCCGCCTTCCTGTGTGTCGTGGTGACGAGCTGGCGCGTGCAGAGCGCGGCCCTGCATGCCGTGGAGAACGGATCCGTGTCCATCGTCCAGAAGGACGGGGGCCTCTTCTTCGACGTGGGCGACAACGTCCGCGAGCGACGGCGGGCCGAGCGGGAGGCCAAGGACCGCCGTGCGCTGTACCTCGCGGTGTCGGATCGCGGCGACGTATCCGACGAGGCCGAGCAGGGGCTGCCGTTCTGGGACCCGATGTGCGCGCCCGTCTCCTACGACTGGGTGGACTCGATGTACGAGGACCCGTCGCTCCAGTCGCTGTGCGACGCCGACGGGTGGGACGGGCTCGCCGTGAAGCTCTCGCGGATGACGCTGGGGCGATCGGACTTCGAGATCACGGTGATGGTCGTGACGATGTCGCTGGAGCAGCTGCCGCTGGCCCTGAGCGCGATGATGGCCGTGTTCGCGCTGCTGTTGAAGCTGTTCTGGTGGCGCCAGCCCGCCACGGTCCACGTGCTGGTGACGGTCACCTTCCATGCGCTGGTGCTGTACGGCGTCACGGTGTGGATGCTCTTCCCGACGGCCTGGATGCTGTGGCTCGTGCACGGCTGGCTCCAGACCCACGCGCTGTTCAGCCTGAAGGCGGCATACGGGAGCCCCTGGCCGCGCACCTTCGCGTCCTACTTCGCCCTGGGGCTCGCATGGTGCGTGCTGGCGTTCGCCGGGCTGATCCTCGCGCTGCTCGCTGGCGTGTGGCTGTCCGACCTCTGAGCGCGCGCCCGCGCATGACCGCGCATCGCCGCGCATCGCCGCGCATGACCGCGCATGGTCCGCGGCGCGCCGGAGCCGTCCGCTCGAGGCGATGAGGCAGGATGTAGCCCGGGAGTTCGTGGTGCGCTCCGCGTGGGGCCGGTCTGGCACCGGGGTTGCTTCTGTCCCAGGCAACCCAGGAGACTCCGATGACCCGCCATCCACTGCTCGTCGCCCTCGCCCTCGTCGCCATCGCCTGTGGCTCCGACCCCGAGCCCATGGGAATCGGCCCCATCGACCCCATGGAGGACCCGACGGACCCGACCGACCCGTCCGACCCGTCCGACCCCACGGACCCGACCGACCCGTCCGACCCCACGGACCCGACCGACCCGACCGACCCCGAGGTCCCCGACGCCACGGCCCCGTCGGTGGTGTCGACCACGCCGGAGGACGGCGCCCTCGGCCAGCTCGCCGAGGTCTCCATCGACCTCGAGTTCTCCGAGCCCATGGACGTGGACTCCGTTCGGGAGGCCCTCGACACCACCGCCCTCGGCCTCGTCGACGTGACGTGGAACACCGACCAGACCGTGTTCACCATCACCCCGCTCGTGCCGCTGGCCTACGCCGACGGCCTCGGTCAGGACCCCGCGACGGTCGACCCGCTCCTGTACGTCGTCACGCTGGCCGACACCGCGCACGACCTCGCCGGCAACCCGCTCGACGTGGGGGTGCGCGTGGAGCTCGGCACGCTGCGGCTGCTGGACGCCGTCCTGTCGGACATCCCCGCGCTGACGGCCTCGATCACGCCCTCCGAGGTCGTGGAGGTCGATGGGGGGCACCTGGAGATCGGGGACGACGCGTCGGACGGCGGGGTACGCGCCGCGTTCACCTTCGACCTCGCGCCGCTCCCGGCGGACACGGCGGAGATCACGAGCGCTCGGCTCCGCGCCGCCCAGCTGATCAACTGGACGATCGGCACGCCGTACGACGACCTCGGTGACGCCGTGCACCTCGACCACGTGAGCTTCACGACGCTCCAGACCGAGCTCGGCATCAACGCGGCGTTCAACGCGACGCAGGTGTCGCTGGCGAGCCACGAGGGCTTCGTGGAGCCCGGCGTCACGTTCATCGACTTCGACGTGACGGCGGACGTGCAGGACGACCTCTCCGAGCGCGCCTTCCGCGGCGACCGCGCACAGTTCCTGGCGTACTTCGACGATCCGACGGACCTCGAGCACGACGACGACCTCATCGTGCTGAACCGCCCGAACCTGGCGCTCGAGGTGGTCTACCTGGCGCCCTGATCGCGGCCCGACGGTCCGAGAGCCCCGTGATGCCTGGCGTCACGGGGCTTCTTCGTGCTCGGACCCCGGAATGCGCCAGTCGGCGGGCGCGTCGAGCCGGAAGCCCGCGAACCGGGGGCCGCCGTGAGGCGCCAGCACCTCGTCGACGAGCGCGAGCAGGTCCTTGGGCCCGTCCGGACCGAGCGCATCGCGGAACGCGGCCCCGAATCGCGCCGCGAACACGGGGTCGACGGCCTTCAGACGGCGCGGCACGGACTTGCCCTTGGCGCTCCACTCGCCTTGTGCGCGCAGCCAGAAGTCCGCGAGGGGGTCGTGCAGGCGGGCGACGATGGCGAACCGCTCGTCCGGGTTGCGGGGGCTGCGCAGGTCGTCACGGAGGTCGGTGAGCCCGTAGCGGGCGGAGTCCGGATTCCAGGGTGGAGGACCCGCTGCGAGGCCCGCCCGGGCGCGGTCCCTCGCGGCCTGGAGCAGCGGATGGTCCCCCAGGATCCAGCCTTCCGCGACCATCGAGTGCATCGACGGGATGCCCTGCTTGCGGTCCTCCTCGAAGAACCACGCCAGGGTCTCGGGGTCGTGCACGAACACCTCGACCGGCCACCCGTCGAGCTCGAGGGAGTGCCGCCAGGCGTGCTCCAGGGACGCGTACAGCACGACGAGGTCGATGTCGCTCGTCTCGGTGGCCTCGCCCCGCACGATGGACCCGGCCATGAAGGCCCCGACGGCCCCGGGATGCTCGCGGGCGAGCACGGCGCGGGCGACGGTCTCGGGAGGGGGGCGCGTCACGGGGCCTCCAGGCGGGCCCGCTCGAGGGTCGCGAGCGCGGCGGCCTCGGCGGCGATGGGCGGTTCGGCGAGCTCGGCGATGCGGAGCAGCATGGCCAGGAAGTCGGCTTCGGCGATGTGCTCGTGCTGCAGGCCCTCCCGGGCGCGCTTCCACGCGGACGGTGCGGCGGGGTCGCGCAGGCCCACGGCACACAGTGCGAGGCCGAGGTGGCAGGCGAGAGCGGCGTGGGGGCTGTGGCGCGCGAAGTCCAGCGTGCGGGCGGCCATCTCGGCGCCGCGGCGGAAGTCGTCGCGCTTCAGGGCGAGCGTCATGAGGTTGATGGACGCATAGGCGGCCTGGTGTGCGCTCTCACCGAAGGTGGCGAGGTCGAGCGCCTCTTCGAGCAGGGACTGCAGCCGGTCGGACGTGTCGCCGGCCATGGACAGCGCGACGGCGTGCTGCACGATGGCCTCGGGGAGGGCCGTGGGGCGCTCGGTCCGCGCGATCTGGACCTGCTCCGCGAAGCGCTCGATGGCGGTGTCGAGGTCGCCCGACATCTGCGCATGCAGGCCGGCCATCCGGCGGAACAGCAGGCGCGAGCGGGCATCCTCGAGCCCGACGAGGGCGTCCCGCGAGCGGCGCAGATCGTCGAGGTGCTCCCCGGTGGCGTGCTCGTGGGACAGTCGGAACCGCATGCCCCACAGGCGTCCGGTGATGTCGCGGTCCCCGTCGCGACCCTCGAGGAGCGCGAGCCCGTCGTCGAGGGCCGCGAACGCGGGACCGGGATTCGGCGTGCCCGCGGCGACGGCCCGAACCCAGCAGCACAGCGCGGCGGACCGCACCCAGCCGCGCTCCTCGAAGATCGCCTGGTGGACCTGAGCGAGCTCGCCGGCCTCGTCACGCCGGTCGAGCAGCATCACCATGCCGGCCAGGTGGCGGGTCTCGAGCTCGCCGTGAAGGGGCTCGGACAGCGGGAGCTCGTGCGCGACGACCCGCGCGAAGCCCCACAGGTCGATGGACGCGCGCCTCCCGTGAGTGTCCTCGATGCGGTCGGCTTCGCGCAGCCACGTGTGGACGGCCCGGCCCGGATGGCCGCCTGCGAGCCACAGCCGGCCGCGGCGCACGGGGTCGTCGTCGCGCACATCCAGCGCGTCCGCCGCAGCCGCGCTCGCGCTCTGCAGGCGCCCGGAGTCCTCCAGCCGTTCGCGGAGCTCGGCTTCGAGGCCGGGATCGCGGAACACCCAGCCTCCCGGGCGTCTGCGGGCGACCCCGCGCCGCACGAGCTCGTCCTCCAGTCCGAGCAGCGCTCCGGGCGTCAGCGTGACGATGTCCGCCCACACCGACCGCTCGACGGTGCCGAGCACGGCGGCGTGCTCCACGGCCGAGCGCTCGGAGGGACGCAGCCCGGCGAGGGGATCGAAGGGTTCCCGTGTGGCCGGGCCCGCGGGCAGGGGGCTGGCGGGGACGGCGAGGGTCGTCCAACCGACCGCGGGGACGGTCCGTGAGTCCACGGTGACGAGCGCCACGTCCGGGGCCGCGCGCTCGATGCGGGCGACCAGCCCGGCGAGGTCGCGGTCGCGGTCCGTGCCGCCAACGAACAGGAACAGCCCGCGGGCCTTCGCGAGGGCGCCCAGCACGGACGCCAGCGCACCGTTGCGGACCACCGACGACTGCCCCCGGCTCCCGAGCAGCACGCCGAGCGCGGACTCGGCGGCTCCGAAGTTCGCTCGGTATCGGGCGAGGGCTTCGTGGGCGGCGGCCTCGCGGTCCCCGGATCCGGAGTGCCCGAGCGCTTCGTCGAGGATGCGGAGGGCCGCGGAACCGGGCGCATCGCTCGTGTGGCCTTCGACGGACAGCGCCAGGTGACCCGTCTGCTCGCGCATCGCACGCAGCGCCCACCGGGCCAGCTCCAGCGCACCGGGACCCGTCAACGCGACCCGCGCGCCGGGCACGAGCCGAGCCCACAGCGCGTCCCGCTCGGCTTCGCGCCCCTCGAACGGCGGGTCGCGCAAACCGTCCAGCGGACCCGGCATCCGGGGCTGCGCGGGCGGTGAGGTCCAGAGCGCGGGCCTCGGCGTGGGCGGGACCGGTGCGAGCGCGGGCACCTCGGGGGACACGTCCTGGGGCGGCAGCGCCGGCACGGTGGGCAGGAGCGCGGGGTCGGGCCCGGGTCCGGCGGTCGCAGCGACGGTCACCTCGCTCAAGGCGTCGAGGGCGGCCATCAGGTCCGCGACGCACAGGAAGCGGCTGCCGACATCGGGGTGCAGCAGCCGGACGAGCAGGTCCTCGAGGTCCTCGGGTACCTCGAACCTCGGGAGGAACGGCTCCAGCACGAGCCCGCGCTTGTGGAGGAGCAGCGAGGCGGGGTCCATCGGGGGGAACGGCCGCATCCCGGTGACGAGCAGCCAGGCGACCATGCCGAGGCTGTACAGGTCGGTCCACGGGCCGAGGCGGTGCGGCTCGACGGAGAACTGCTCCGGCGCCATGTAGGCGGGCGTTCCGCGCGCGCGGCGCAGGGTGGCGCCGTCCATCACGGCGATGCCGAAGTCGACGATCTTCACGTCGTCGATGCGGGGCTCACGCCCGCCGAGCAGGAGGTTCCCGGGCTTCAGGTCGCGGTGGATCACCCCGCGTGCGTGGGCGTGCGCGAGCCCGGCCGCGATGGCGCGCAGCACCGTGAGCGTGGCGTCCCAGGTTTCGAGCGTGTCGGCCACCCGGTCGAACGGCCATGCACACAGCTCCATCGCGATCCATGCGGCGCCGTCGAGGTACTCGTCGGTGGGCTCGTCGAGCAGGCCGTAGTCGTGGACGCGCGCGATGTTCGGGTGGTCGAGGCGCGCGAGCGCGTTGAGCTCGGCGGTCCAGGTGTGCGTGCGGCCGCCGTGGTGGCGCCCGACCACCTTGATCGCGGCCTCTTCCCCGGTCTGCACGTGCTGTGCGCGCCAGACGCGTCCCTGCGCGCCGACCCCGATGGGCTGCCGGAGCACGAACTCGCCGAGTCGGTCGCCGCGCTTCATGTGCGCAGCATACCGGAACAGGGTTCAGGTTCCCTCTGAGACCGCCGAAACACCCGTGCTGTACGGGCCCGATTGAAGGTTCGGTTTTCCTCTGAGACCGTCTGGGGGCTCGATTCTGTAGCCCATCTCACACGTTTCGCGCGGGTGTCAGGACCCCGTGTCGGTCGTGGTCCCGTCGACGCCGTCGCAGTCCTGGTCGATGCCGTCGCCGACCGGGTCGTCCGCACCGGGATGGATCGCGGGGTCGGAGTCGTCGCAGTCCTCCACGGTGGTGTAGCCGTCCCCGTCACCATCCACGACGACCGGAGGGGTCGCCGCTATGCCGTACAGGGCGGTGGTACAGCCCAGGAACGGGCCTGCAGCCACCAGTCCGAGCAGGGCGGCCAGCTTCGGGTCGATCGTGGGGAGCTTCGGACCGTTCATCGGGGACCTCCAGTGCCTCACCCTCTATGGCCGGAACGCGACCCGAACGTCACTTCGGAGGCGTGCACACCAGGGCACGGGACTCGCAGCTCCACAGTGCCTCGGGTCGCTCGGGGTCCACCACGAACGCGCTGGGGCAGCGCACCACCACGATCGAGCCCGCACGGTCGGGCATCACGGCCCCTTCGAGGTCGTTCACGCCCATCGCGGCGGGCTCGGACCGCAGTCCGCGCGCGAGCATCGGCTGCACGGGGCCTCCGGCAGCATCACGCCAGTAGACCGCCACGTGGCCGCCTTCGGGGGTCCGGGCGCGAACCAACAGAGGAGTCGCGGTCCCGGAGGGACGGGCCAGGTCCGCCGTAGGCCGCGACGGTCCGTGAGTCGCGGTCCCGGAGGGACGGGCCAGGTCCGCCGTAGGCCGCGACGGTCCGTGAGTCGCGGTCCCGGAGGGACGGGCCAGGTCCGCCGTAGGTCGCGACGGTCCGTGAGTCGCGGTCCCGGCGGGATGACAGTCCTGCACGAGCCGGAGCCCGTCAGGCCCGCCTTCGAACACGTCGACGACGAGCCGCGGAACGTCGGAGCCGGTCCCGAGCAGGACCGGCATCCGGAACAGCAGCACGAGCACCACACCCGCGAGCAGGGCGGTTCCCGCGACCCAGAGCTGGGTCGGGTTCAGCCCGTCTGGCTCGGCGCTCACGCGTCGAGGATGGCCTGCGCCCACTCCGCCCGGACGACCGCGGCCTTCTGGGCCTCGGAGCCCAGCGGGTGCTGGTCGATCTCGGCCGTGGCCTTCGCCAGCTCGGCGCTCGCTCCGGCCTTGTCGAGCTGGTCGACGGGCACGGCGCGATCGGTGAGCAGCGTGACGTGGTCGGTGCCGATGTCGGCGAAGCCCCGGCCGATCACCCACTTCCTGCTGGTGCCGCCCGCGATGACCTCGCACAGGCCGGACTTCAGCAGGGAGAGGAGCGCGTCGTGATCCGGGAGCACGCCCATCTGGCCTTCCCAGGCCGGCAGGACGACTTCCTGCGCGGCACCGGAGAAGATGGACGACTCGGGGGTGACGATCTCGACCCGGAGTTCGGTAGCCATCAGCCTTCCGCCAGCTTCTTGGCCTTCTCGACCGCGGAGTCGATGTCGCCGACCAGGTAGAAGGCGTCTTCCGGCAGATCGTCGTGCTTGCCGTCGAGCAGCTCGCGGAACGACCGGATGGTGTTCTCGAGCTTGACGTACACGCCCGGCGTGCCGGTGAAGACCTCGGCCACGTGGAAGGGCTGCGACAGGAACTTCTCGACCTTGCGGGCGCGGGCGACCGTGAGGCGGTCGTCGTCGGACAGCTCGTCCATCCCGAGGATGGCGATGATGTCCTGGAGCTCCTTGTAGCGCTGGAGCACCTGCTGCACGTCGCGAGCGGTCTGGTAGTGCTCGGCGCCGAGCACGTCGGGCTCGAGGATCCGCGAGGTGGAGTCGAGCGGGTCGACGGCCGGGTAGATGCCCTTCTCGGAGATCTTCCGGTTGAGAACCGTCGTCGCGTCGAGGTGCGCGAAGGTGGTCGCGGGCGCGGGGTCGGTGAGGTCGTCTGCAGGGACGTAGACCGCCTGCACCGAGGTGATCGAGCCCTTGGTGGTCGTCGTGATCCGCTCCTGCAGAGCGCCCATGTCCGTGGCCAGCGTGGGCTGGTAGCCGACGGCGGAGGGGATGCGGCCGAGGAGCGCGGACACCTCGGAGCCGGCCTGCGTGAACCGGAAGATGTTGTCGACGAACAGGAGCACGTCCTGGCCTTCTTCGTCGCGGAAGTACTCGGCCATCGTGAGCGCGGAGAGAGCGACGCGGGCGCGCGCACCGGGCGGCTCGTTCATCTGGCCGTAGACCAGCGCGGCCTTCGACTTGTTGAAGTCGCCGGGCGTGATGACGGAGGCTTCGCCGCCTTCCTGCATCTCGTGCCAGAGGTCGTTCCCCTCGCGCGTACGCTCGCCGACGCCCGCGAACATGGAGTACCCACCGTGCCCCTTGGCGACGTTGTTGATGAGCTCCATGATGAGGACGGTCTTGCCGACGCCTGCACCGCCGAAGAGGCCGATCTTCCCGCCCTTCGCGTAGGGCGCGAGGAGGTCGACGACCTTGATGCCGGTCTCGAGGATCTCGGCCTGGGTGGACTGCTCGGTGAACTCCGGCGGCGGACGGTGGATCGGCCACGCCTTGGTGGTCTGGAGCGGACCCAGCTCGTCGACGGGCTCGCCGATGACGTTGAAGATGCGTCCCAGCACCTCGCGACCCACGGGCACGGAGATCGGCGCGCCGCTGTTGCGGCACGGCTGGCCGCGGCGGAGACCGTCGGTGCTGTCCATCGCGATGGTGCGGACCGTGTTCTCACCGAGGTGCGCAGCGACTTCGAGGACGAGGTTGTCGGCCTTGTCGTTGATGCTCGGGTTCGAGGTGGTGATCGCGTTGAGGATGTTGGGCACCTGGCCCGGCGGGAACTCGACGTCGACGACCGGTCCCATGACCTGCTTGATGAAACCCTGGGTTTCCATTGGGGGGACTCCTACTCCAGCGCCGCGGCGCCGGACGTGATCTCGATGATTTCGGTGGTGATGGCGGCCTGACGAGCGCGGTTGAACTCGAGGGTCAGGTTCTGGATCAGGTCGCCGGCATTGCGGGTCGCGTTGTCCATGGCGGTCATCTGCGCTGCGAAGAAGCCCGCGTCGGTCTCCAGGAAGGCCTGGAGCACGAGGGTGCGCAGGTACAGCGGCAGGAGGTTGCCGATGATCTCGCCCGCGTTGGGCTCGTAGCGGTAGTCGCCGGAAGCGAGGCGCTCCTTGTCGGCGTCGCTCTCCTCGACGGTGAGGGGGAGCACCGTCTCGAAGGTGGGCTCCTGGACGAGCGTGTTGACGAAGTGGTTGTAGATCAGCACCACCTCGTCGGCTCCGCCCTCGACGAAGCTCGCGACGGCGGCCTCGGTGAGGGGGCGGACCAGATCCATCTTCGCGAGCTTGGCGATGTCGGCCTTGGCCTCGAGGACCTCGTACCCGCGATTCCGCAGGAAGTCGCGGCCCTTCTTGCCGTACACCCGGATGACGATCTTCTGGCCCTTCGCCTTGCGGCTCTGGTACCACTCCTCGAACTTGCGGAGCAGGCCGTTGTTGAACGGCCCGCACAGCCCCTTGTCGGAGGTGAGGATGATCGCCTGGACGGTCTCGATGCTCTCGCGCGCCTGGAGGAGCGGCTCGTCGTCGTCTTCGGTGGTCGCACCGGCGACGCGCCCGAGGACCGAAGCCAGCTGCGTACGGTAGGGCTGAGCCGCGAGGGCCGCCGCCGTGGCGCGCTTGAGCTTGGCGGCCGCGACGAGCTTCATCGCGCTCGTGATCTGCCGGGTCTTCTTGACCGAGCTGATGCGGACCTGGATGTCCTTGAGGTTCGCCATGGGCGGATCAGCTCCAGCTGGACTTGAACGCGTTGATCTCGGCTTCGACGCGGCCCTGCAGACCGTCCTTCTTCAGCGTGCCCTTCTCGACGATCTCGGCGAGCAGCTCGGGCTTGTTCGCGAGGAAGTGGTCGGTCATGGCGGTGACGAAGGGGAGCACCTTGGGCATCGGCAGGTTGTCGAGCACGCCCATGTTGCCGGCCAGGATCTGGACGACCTGACGCTCGGCGGGGAGCGGCGCGTACTGCTTCTGCTTCAGGATCTCGGTGAGGCGCGCACCGCGGGTGAGCTGACGCTGCGTGGCGGCGTCGAGGTCGGACGCGAACTGCGAGAACGCGGCGAGCTCACGGTACGAGGCCAGCGTGAGGCGCAGGGTACCGGCGACCTCCTTCATGGCCTTGATCTGCGCGGCGCCACCGACGCGGGAGACCGACAGACCGACGTTGATCGCGGGACGCTGACCGGCGTTGAACAGGTCGGTCTCGAGGTAGATCTGACCGTCGGTGATCGAGATGACGTTCGTGGGGACGTACGCGGACACGTCGCCGCCCTGGGTCTCGATGACCGGGAGGGCCGTGAGCGAGCCGGCGCCCATGGCATCCGACATCTTCGCGGCGCGCTCGAGCAGGCGGCTGTGCACGAAGAACACGTCGCCGGGGTACGCCTCGCGGCCCGGCGGGCGGCGGAGGAGCAGCGACAGCTGGCGGTACGCGACGGCGTGCTTCGAGAGGTCGTCGTAGATGACCAGCGCGTGCATGCCGTTGTCGCGGAAGTACTCGCCGATCGTGCAGCCGGTGTAGGGCGCGAGGAACTGCATCGGAGCGGGGCTCGCGGCGGGCGCCGACACGACACAGGTGTACTCGAGGGCCCCGTGCTGGCGGAGCTTCTCGACGACCTGCGCGACGGTCGACTGCTTCTGGCCGATGGCGACGTAGATGCAGTGCATCTTGCGCTGCGGGTCGTCCTTGAACACGCGCTGGGCGATGATCGCGTCGATGGCCACGGCGGTCTTGCCGGTCTGGCGGTCGCCGATGATGAGCTCGCGCTGGCCGCGGCCCACGGGGGTCATCGAGTCGATGGCCTTGATGCCGGTCTGCATGGGCTCGTGGACCGACTTGCGCGGGATGATGCCCGGCGCCTTGGTCTCGACGACCCGCTGCTCGGCGGCTTCGATCGGGCCGAGCCCGTCGATGGGGTTGCCGAGCGCGTCGACCACGCGGCCCATCAGGCCCGGGCCCACGCCGGTCTCGACGATACGACCCGTGCGCTTGACCTCGTCGCCCTCGTGGATGTCCGTGTCGGACCCGAAGATGGCGGCACCGACGTTGTCGGACTCGAGGTTGAGCACCATCCCCACGACGCCGCCGGGGAACTCGATGAGCTCGCCTGCGAGGGCGTTCTCCAGGCCGTGGATGCGAGCGATGCCGTCGCCGACGGACAGCACGGAGCCGGTCTCGGTGACGGTGACGCGAGACTCGTAGTTCTTGATCTGAGCCTTGAGGATCTGGCTGATCTCGTCAGCGCGGATGTCCATGTTCCGCTCCCTGTGTGCGATCTGGAGAAGTTGAAGAGAGGGTGAGGGTCAGGCCTGGGCCACGACCAGAGTGTGACGGAGCTGCTCGAGGCGCGTGCGCAGCGAGCTGTCGTAGACGGTGCCGCCGACGCGGGCGACCATGCCGCCGATGAGCGACGGATCGATCGTGTGCTCGACGATGACGGACTTGCCGGTGGAGGCCTCGAGGGCCGCCTTGATCTCGTTCTCGAGCTGGGGCGAGAGCGGCTCGGCCGTGCTCACCTTCACGCGCACGCGACCCGCGCGCTTGTCGGCGAGGAGGTCGAACTGGCGGCGCAGCTCGGCGACGATCGAGAACCGCTTGTTGGCGTTCATCACCTTGAGCAGGTTCCCCGTGAGGCCGTGCACACCGAGCTTCGGCAGCACGTCGTTCAGCACGCGCTCGCGCTCTTCGCTCGTGAACACGGGGCTCGCGAGCACGCCACGGAGCAGGCCGTCTTCCAGGAGCATGGCGGCCTCGACCCGATGCAGGTCGGCGGCGATGCGCTCGACCTCGCCGGCTTCCACGGCCACTTCCATGAGGGCTTCGGCGTAGCGCTGGGCCACGTTCACGTCAGACACGGTTCACTCCGCCGTTCTGGAGGCTGTCGAGGAAGTCACGCGCGAGCTGCTGCTGGTGGTCGGCGTTCACGCGCTCCTTCAGAGCACCTTCGGCGAGCTCGACCGCGAGCGCGACCGCGTCGCGCTTCAGGGCCGCGCGCGCACGCTGGACCTCGTCGCGGATGCTGCGCTCGGCGGCACCCTGGATGCGCTCGGCTTCGGCGTGCGCACGCGTGACCAGCGCGGCCTCGGCCTTGGCCGCCTCCTGCTCGGCTTCGGTGCGCATGCCGGAGATCTCCGCTTCGATCTTGTCGAGGCGGGCCGCGAGCTCCTCGTCGCGCTGACGGGCTTCGTCGCGCAGGCGGGCGCTGTCGGTGAGCTCCTTGCGGATCGCGAGCGCGCGGTTCGCGAGGGCATCGGAGATGGGACGCCGGCCGAACCACACGAGGATGCCCGCGAGGATCAGCAGGTTGATCGCGTGGAAGAGGATGCCGTACAACGGGAAGTGCTCGTTCTTCTCGGTGCCGTCGGTGGTGTCGAGCCAGTTCGGCGTTCCGTCGCCATCGGCATCGGCCGTGTACTCGTAGTGGCCGTGACCCCCCTCGTGGCTGTCGCCGTGCGCGCCCGCACCGTGGTCGCCCGCGTTCGCGCCGTGGTCGCCACCGTGGTCGTTCGCGCCGTGGTCGTTCGCGCCGTGCTCGGTGCCGTGCTCGGTTCCGTGCCCCGTGCCGTGCTCGTCACCGCCGGCGGCCCACACGGGCGTCGAGACGACGAGGAGGAGGCCGAGGAGAGCTGCAGTCTTGCGCATGGTTCGTGCTCCTCAGGCCAGCAGGTTGTCGACGATGTCGTTGGAGAGGGCGCGGGCGCTGACCTCCAGCTCGGCCTTCGCGGCGGCCTTCTCGCTGCCGATCCGCTCCTGGGCGTCGGAGATCTTCTTCTCGGCTTCGGCACGGGCGGCGGAGAGGATCTCGTTCTCCTTCGCCTGGGCGCGGCTGCGGGCGGCAGCGTGCAGGTCGACCAGCTCGGAGTGGGCCGCGGCGAGGCGGGCTTCGAGCTGGGTGGCGCGGCTGTCGGCCTTCTCTGCGAACGCCTCGGCTTCCTTGCGGGCCCCGACCGTCGCGTTGTCGCGCTCGTCGAGGAACTGCATGAGGGGCTTCCACAGGATGAACCAAAGGCCGAAGAAAGCCACGAAGAACGGGAGCGTCAGCGCGAGCGAGGGCCCCAGATCCGGGATGATGTGCATCGAGGTCTCCGGTGAGGTCGCGCGCAGTAACCGAAGCCGGTGGAGGGGCCAACCACCTGCAACCGTCTATGGCGTGCACGGCGAGGGCGGCAGCATGGCGCGGTCGGTCGCGATAGAACCCAGGCCATGTGGCTTTCGTCGATAGAGGTTCGTGGGCTCGCCGCCGAGGCCGGCACCGAGTGGGATCGCCTGGGTACCCTGGAGCCCGCCGGGCCGGTGGGCGATGCACTGGCGCTGCTGGTGGCGGCGCTGCGTCCGTCGCGTGCCGTCGAGGTGGCCGCGATGCTCGGCTGGGGCGAGTGCACCCTGGAAGACCGCGAGATCACGATCGGTCGTCCGTCCGCCGTGCGTCGTGTGCTCGAGGTCGGGCCGCGGCCCCAGGTCACCGTCGAGGTGGTCGTGCAGCCCGATCCCCCCATGTTCGGGCGCCTGCGCGACGCCGTGCTGCGCGATCCGCAGCTCGCCGGCGGGCTCGGTCAGGGGTCGCTCACGATCCGGGTCGGCTGGCTGTTCACTCCCGACCTCGCGGTCGCGAGCCTCGACCTGCTCGGGGTGGCGCTCGGCGACGTCCCCGTGTCGCTGGCCGACCGTCCGCCGTGGGTCGACCGGGTGCTCGCCGACATCGGGGGTCGGATCGGATTCGTCGACTGGCGCACACCGGTCGAAGCCATCGCACGCTCCTTGTGTGACGGCCTGCTCGCGCCCGACCCCGCGAGGCGCGAAGCCGTGTCGCACGCGCTCGAGGACGTCGCCGCACCGCCGTTCTCCGTGCCGCTCCAGATCGTGCGGGAGTCGCGGGCCGCGACGGTCCGTGATTCCGATGTGCAGCTCGCCGTCGGAGACTCGCTGGCGCCCCTGCACTGGTCCGGGCGTGCGGCCGAAGACGCTGCACGGCTCGTCCATGCCGTGCACGTCGAGCACCCCGACGTGCTCGTGGTCCGCGAGCCCGTCTCCACCGAGGTCCACGCGTGGCTCGTCGCGCAGACCGAAGGCGACGACGCCACCCTCGAGCAGGTCCTGGTCGCCCCATGAGCACCGAGGCGAAGCCCGCGGGGGTCTGCATCAAGTGCGGCGCCGACAAGCCGGCGTTCGACGCCGTGTGCTCGGCATGCGGGCACCGCCCGGCGGACGAGGGTCTCCTGGTCGCGTGGCTCCTGTCCGACGCCAACCTCGGCCCCGCGGAGAGGGCCGCTGCGGCGCGCCGGATCGCGAGCGGAGAGTCCATCCGGCCCAGCGCCGCGATGCTCAAGAAGGCTCGCCGTGCGCTGGGGCGCGACCTCGCGTCCGATCCGGGCCTCACGGTCGGGCAGCGCGTCGGTCTGCTCGCGTGCTCCCTCCTGCTCACGCCCCTCGTCGGGTGGACGTGCTGGTTCTGGCTGCGCCGCGATCGGCCGCGTGCCGCGCTCCAGTCCCTCGCCCTGTCGCTCCCGCCCACGGCGCTGCTCACCGCCGTCTGGGTGTGGCTGATGCTCCATCCGCCAGGCTGACGACCGTCGTCACCGGTCTCACGGTCGAACCGACACTCTGGGCCGGCACGGAGGTTGAACACGCGCCGCGCCGGAGGTGTGGCATGTGGTGGCTGATGTGGATGGCGATCCCCGAGATCCCGTACGACGGGATCGATCAGGACGGAGACGGGCGCGATCTCGTCGACCTCGACGGAGACGGCGAGCCCAGCGTGCTGGCGTTCGGTCGCGACTGCAACGACCGCGACCCCGCGGTGCACCCGCGCGCACGGGACGTTCGCGGAGACCACGTCGACTCCGACTGCGACGGGTCGGATGGGCCGCGCGCACGCTGGCCGTGGGCTCAGATCCCGAGGATCCGCCGGCCGAGCTCGCGGTAGCGCGCATCGTCGTGGCGCACGCCCCAGCCGAGCGTGTTCACGCCATGGAGCCGAACGAGCCCGTCCAGAACGGCGCGATCGACCGGTCCGTACGCGTGCAGGAAGGCCCGCTCGAGCTCCGGGTGCTCGGGCCACACCTCGGTGGCGAGCTTCACGAGGTCGACCAGCGGGTGGTCGGGCCGCGCATGCTCGAAGTCGATGGCGTGGAACCGCCGCTGCTCCGCGTTCCACACCCAGTTCGCCGGCCGGAAGTCGCGGTGGCAGTACACCCGGGAGCCCGCGAACAGCGACGGATCGAGGCTCAGGTCGACCCCGAGCTCCGCCGCGACGTGCGCGCTCTCCCGGATGCGCGCCGCGAACGCGTCCACGAGCGGAAGGTCGGCATCCTCGATCGGCCGGTGCCAGTGCCGCAACCACAGGCCAGCGGCCGAGTGGACCTCGGGATCGAGGCTCTCCGTGACGCCGGGGAGGTATCGGAGCACCAGCGTGCGCGGGCCCGACGCCAGCACGCGCCCCGGATCCGCGCGCTCCAGCCCCGCACGCGCCTGCTGGAAGGCTCGCTCGCTCCGGTACACCTTCTGGATGCGGTCGCCCTCGGGCGTGCGGAGCAGCACCGTGTCGCACGACGTGCCCGGCTGGCGCACGCTCCACGACGCCGCGATCCCCAGCCGGTCGCGCAGCTTCGCGAGCACCCCCGCGAGACGCCCGATCCCGTCGCGGATCTCGGTGGGGTCGTGCGCGGGGAAGCCCAGCCGCACGGCCGCTTCGGACTGCCCGTCCATCCGGAACGCCTTCGCCGTCTGGAACAGCACGCCGCCCTTCAGGGCCTCGGCCTGCCAGGCGTCGACGTCGATGGCCGGCGCCGCGCACCAGATCCCCAGCCCGCCGGGCGGGTCGGTGGGCACGAGCTCGGGCAGGTCGACCGCGATGCGCTCGAGGAGCACGGACCGGCGCTCGCGGTACGTGCGGTGCATGCGGCGGATGTGCCGCTGGAGCTCGCCGTCGTCGACGAGCTGGGCCACGGCGTGCTCGACCACGCGGTCGCCCTGGCGGTCGATGAGGCGGCGGAGGTGCGTGAGGCGGGTGATGGCGTCGCCCGGCGCCGACATCCAGCCCACCCGCAAGCCCGGTGCGAACGCCTTCGACAGCGTGCCGATGTACACCACGACGCCGTACCGGTCGCGGGCGGCGAGGGGAGCCACCGGGTGCCCGTGCCAGTGGAACTCGTGGTCGTAGTCGTCTTCGAGCACGCAGAACCGCTGCTCGGACGCCAGCCTGAGCAGGGCTTCCCGCCGCGGCGCCGAGAGCATCGCGCCCGTCGGGTACTGGTGGTGCGGGGTGACGTAGACGCCGCGCAGGTCGGGGATTCCGCGCAGTGCCTCCACATCGAGCCCGTCGGCGTCGACCGGAACGGGCACGAGCTCGACGCCCGCCGAGCGCAGCGCGGCCCACGCGGGACGGTAGCCGTACGCCTCCACCGCCACGCGGTCGCCCGGCTCGAACAGCGTGTGCGCCGCCAGGTAGAGGGCCTGCTGGGCGCCGCGGGTGAGCAGCAGCCGCTCGGGCTCGATCGCCAGGCTGCGATGGGCCGCCAGCCAGCCTGAGAGCGAGGACCGGAGGCGGTACGAGCCCTGCGGGTCTCCGTAGTCCACCAGGCCTCGCCCCCGGCCTGCGAGCGCGCGGCGGTAGGCCCGTGCCAGGGACTGGAGGGGCAGCAGGCGCAGGTCGGGTTGGCCCGCGACGAACCGGAACGGCGTGTGGGGCTCGAGGGGGAGCGCCGGCGGGCCCCGTGTGGGCAGGCGGAATCCGGCGAGCACCGCGGGAACGCCCGTGCTGGCGGGCTCCACGGGGAGGTCGGCCGCGACGCGCGTACCGCTGCCCGCCACCGCGGTGAGCCAGCCCTGGGCCGTGAGCTCGGTGAGGCTCCGCAGCACGGTGTTCCGGTGGAGCCCGAGCCGCTCCGCGAGCACGCGCGACCCCGGAAGCACGGCCCCCCGCGCCAGCCGACCCGAGCGGATGTCGCGCACGATGGCGTCGGCGAGCGCCAGGTAGCGCGGACCCTCGGACGCGATGTGCGGCACGTACTCCATGAAGTGGTCTATCCAGATTCTCTGAACTGGCACATCTGGGTAGACCGCTGACCGGTGACAGTGCGGACCGGAGGCCGTCGCGAGCCGCGTCGTGCCCGGAGGACCCCGCCATGCGTCGTCGAGAGCTCCGTGCGCCAGCATCCCTGGCGCTGAACGTGTTCCGGTCGGTGCCCGTCGCCCACCTCGCGGTGGACGGGCCCCACGTGCGTCCCGTGCACCCGATCGTCCTGGATGGCCGGGTGTTCTGGCACGGGGCCACCAAAGGCGAGAAGTCGGAGTGGGTCGGCCGGACGGCCGTGCTGACCGCACACGAGGTCGTCGCGGAGATCCCGAGCTGGTTCCGCCATCCGGAGCGTGCCTGCCCGGCGACCACCTACTACCGGAGCGGCGAGGTTCGCGGTCCGCTCGTGCAGATCGACGATCTGGACCTGAAGCTCGCCGTGCTCCAGTCGTTGATGGAGCGCTACCAGCCCGAAGGCGGGTACCGGCCGCTGTCGCTCGAAGACCCCATGTACACGGGCGCGATCCGGGGCATCGGCATCTACGCGATCGACGGGGAGCCCGTGGGGCGCGCCAAGCTCGGCCACGACCGCACGGACGCCGAGCGCCACGCCATCCTGGACGGCCTGTGGACACGGGGGGCTCCGGGCGACGACCGCGCGATCGAGGCCATCTGGCAGGCCGCTCCCGAGGGGTCCACGCCACCCGCCCGCCTGCGTGGGCCTGCCGGCACGCGCCTCGTCACGCGCATCCCGGACGATCGGGTCGACGAAGCCGTGGCGCTCGTGCGCGACGAGTACTGGAACGACCGATGGTCCGACGCCGTGATCGCGGGAGCCATGCGCGGCTCGGAGATCTGGGTGGGCGCCGAGCGGGACGGCCGCCTCGTCGCGACGGCCCGCGCGATGACGGACGGGTCGAAGATGACGTACGTGGGCGATGTCGGCGTGCATCCCGAGCTGCGCGGTCAGGGCGTGGGTTCGGCCGTGATGCGGCTGCTGCTCGACCACCCCCGGGTCCGCCACACCCGCTGGACGGCCCTGCGCACGCGCGATGCCGAGCCCTTCTATGCGCGCCTGGGCTTCGAGCGGGCCGTTCCGCGACACGAGACCGTCGATCTCGTGCGGTTCGCGGAGGAGGTCACGGGACCTCCATCCTCCGGATCCACAACAGCGTGAACAGCAGGCTGCTCGCGGTGATCAGCAGCGCCGACCACACGCTGACCCAGTTCACCGTGGCGTCGGGCAGCACGAACGCCCACGACGCGAACGCGGCGGACGGCAGCAGCGGCCACTGGTTCAGCAGGCGCACGACGACCTCGGACGTCGTGAACATCATCGCGGCCGTCGATGCGATGACCATCGCCCAGCCGAGCATCTTGTCGAGCACGAAGAACACGATGAGCGCGGCGATGGTCGCGACCGTGGACCGCGTCGCCACGCCCGTCGCGAGCACGATGGCGATGATGCCTGCGTCGCAGACGAGCGCCAGGAAGTAGGCGAGGATCGTCGCCATCCACGCGCCGTCCGTGCCGAGCGCGACCACGCCGATGAGCGCACCCGCTCCGAACATCACCCCGAGCGACACGGCGTCCCACATGAGCAGCGCCGCGAGCTTCGCGACGACCACCGCCCAGCGCGGCACCGGACGCAGGAGGTCTTCGCGCAGCGTGCGGGAGGCCAGCTCGCCGGCGACGGCCTGTGCGCCGAGGATGACCAGGAACGCGCGGATGCCCACCGGGAAGCTGCGCACGTACAGCGCGTTCACGAGGGCGTCGTTGGGCGTGGACGAGAAGTAGTTCTGCGCTTCCGCGCCGTTCACGGTGAGCCCGCTGTTCACGAGCAGCAGTGCGAGGAGCGGCATCGCGAGGCCCAGCGCGAGGGACGCCAGCAGCCCGAGCTTCGCGGAGATGCGCGAGAACAGCTTCAGGAACTCCGCCATCACGAGCAGGTGCAGCTTCACTGGACGGCCTCCATGAACACGTCTTCGAGGCTCCGCTGCTCACGGGCCAGCCCGCTCAGCGACACGCCGCCCGCGTGGAGCAGGGCGTTCAGCTCGCCGCCCGACAGTGCGGTCTGCACGCGCATCCCGACGTTCTCCTCGGTGAGCAGCCGCACGATCTCCGACGCTTCGACGAGCGCCTTCAGGGCTGCGGAATCGTCGGCCTGCACGAGGTAGACGGGGTCTCCGGTCGAGGCCAGCAGGTCGGCCACCTGGCCTTCGGCGCGCAGCTTCCCGTGCTGCAGGATCGCGACGCGGTTGCAGATCGACTGCACCTCGGCCAGCAGGTGCGACGAGATGAACACCGTGATCCGGTCGTGGATGGCGAGGGAGCGCACGAGGTCGCGCACCTCTTTCATGCCGGCGGGGTCGAGGCCGTTCGTCGGCTCGTCGAGGAACAGCATCCGGGGCTTGCCGAGCAGGGCCCGCGCGATGCCGAGCCGCTGCTTCATGCCCAGGCTGTACCCGCGGGTGGAGTCCTTCCCGCGCTCCGTGAGCCCGACACGGTCGAGCACGCGGGCGATCTCGTCGTCGGCCGTGCGTCCGGCGAGCCCGCCGTACCACGCGGCCTGCTTCAGGTTGTCGATGCCCGACATCCAGCCGTGGAACGCGGGCGTCTCCACGACGGCACCCACGCCGCGGCGCCGCTCCACCGGGTCGGTCTCGCCGAACATCACCACGTCACCCGCGTCGTACGGGATGAGCCCGAGGATGCAGCGCATGGCGGTGGTCTTCCCGGCCCCGTTCGGACCGAGGAACCCGTACACGTCGCCCACCTGCACCGTGAGATCGAGCGCGTCGACCGCTTTCCGGCTCCCATAGCTCCGGGTGAGCTGACGGACCTCGAGCGCCGCTGCTTCCACACTGCCTCCGCGCGGTGCAGGTAATCGGAATTCAGGGAGGAGTCAGCGAGCCAGCTCGCTGAAGGCTCCCGATCACGTGAGCTTCCGTCCGGCGGAGGCCGCTTGTCGGTCGAGCCGGCGGAATCCCTGGCGGGCGTCACGTGTAGCGGTGATGATGCGCACCGCGGAGGATGCATGCGTTCCCTGATCTTCACCCTCACCGTCGGTGTGGGCCTGCTCGTCGGCTGCGAGGAGACCCCCTGCGACCGGTACGTCGACTACATGTGCGCCTGCCACGACGGTGAGCCGGGCGTCGACTGCAACGACCTGATCGACGTGTACGCGGGCGCGGGTCCGGATGTGCAGGATCAGTGTGCGATCGATCTGTCCGACCAGGAGCAGGCAGACGAAGCGGCGGGCCTTACCTGCCTGTGAGATCGTTCGAGCTCGCGCACGAGAATTCCGGTACGCGAACGGAATCCAGATAGACGCTCCGGATCGCGTCTGGTAGCGTGTTCGGAACCCAGGATGTTCGAATGCTCACTCCACCTCCGCGCCTCCGCGCCTCCGCGCCTCCGCGCCTCCGCGCCTCCGCGCCTCCGCGCCTCGGCTTTGGCGTTCCTGTTCACCTGCGTGGCGACGCCGATCTCGGCGGATGCATCGAGTGATGGCGCCAGCGCACTCGTGACGCTGGACGCGAGTCACACGATCCTCGAAGGTCGGGTGATCGACGTGACCTCCGGAATGGGGATTCCATCCGACGATCCTGACGATCCGCCCCCGATTCCGGTCACCTACCTGCACGTCGAGGTCGAGCGGGTGTTCCGAGGCGCCGCCGGCGCCGAGGTGCGGCTCCTGCTTCCAGGTGGGGTCGCGGAAGATGGCACGATCGTCTCGGTGGTCGGTACGCCCTCGTTGAAGCTCGACGACCACGTGTTGGTGGGCACCCACAGCGCTTCTGTGGTGGCTCATGGCGAAGACGTTGTGTTGCTGAAGCACTGGTCGTCGGGAGTGTTCGTCGAGGATCGCGCCGCTGGGCCTGTACCCGTCGTGCGCGATGGGCAGGCGCGCCTGCTGCGACACTCGTGGCTGCCCGCCGGGCCCGGCTCCGTGTCTGCAGAGGTCACGGGCGAGTGTCCCGCTGACGGCGACGACTCCTTGGCCGCGCTCGAGCCGGCTGCATCGTGGAGTGATCTCATCGCTGCGGTCGAGAGCCTGGGGGTGGGCCGATGATCGCGCTCCTCCTCCCGTTCGCCGTGGCCGACGAGCCGTGCTTCTACATCGGAATCTCCGACTCCGACATGAGCCAGCCCTCGGGGTGTTCGCTCACCACCCCTCGCCATGTGCGCGACTTTCCGGTGCAGTACCGAATCAGCACCAACATCCACGGCTACTACACCGTAGGCATCCAGGAAGGGTACGAGTCGTGGAACAACATCGGCGGTGCAACCAGGAATCCGGCACTCGAGGTGGACTTCCGGTACGTGGGTACCACCTCGTCCGTCAGCTTCACGGATACGAACTACACGGTCAGCCGTGCAACGTCCCAGTGGATGCAGAACAACGGTCTCTCTGGGGATGAGATCGCGCATACGTTTCGGGCGTTCCGGAACACCAACCACTCTACGCCCTGTGCGCTCAAGGGCGCTGATGTCATCATCAACAATGACTTCTTCGACACACTGCACGACGTGTCTACCTTGGAGACCAACCCGGACGGCCCGGAGCGCCCGGATGTGTGCTTTACGAACAACGTCAACTGGCCTACGTGCACGGCGTCCATGCAGGCCGTCCTCGCTCACGAGGTCGGGCACGTGCTGGGTCTCGGGCACGCCGTGGACACCATGCAGATCATGAACATCGCCTATCCTTTTGGTGGCGACGCCGGTCTGGGCGTGGTCTCCACCATGGGGGAAGACTACGAGTGCCTGCGTGAGGCCCGAGAGAACATCGATCTCCATCCGTTCCAGGAGTTCATCTACCGGTCGTCCAACGCAGCCGAAGACCAGTGGAAGAACTTCACCCTGAGACGGTACGAGCATGGATTGATCGACTTGGGAGGAGGAGTGATGGTCGCCGCCTCTATCGAGAAGTGGGCCGACGTCGATGAAGTACGTACTGACGATTTCAACGTTTCCAATGTGGCCCGAGGTTCGGGGCTCTCGGGCAATAACCTGGGTCAAATCACCGCGTCCTACAAGGGTGTTCTCACTGGAGCAGCGACGATCACCTGGTCTCTTTTGTACGCCAGCGACGCCGACTGCGGAGACGCGATCGGGCTCGACAACGGTGTCGCGGCGGGTTCCGGACAGCGCGTGATGTTCCGTCAGACACTCACCTTCGCCGCGAACGGCGAAGATATCGAGGTTCCCACTGCTGGGAGCCTGCTCCAGGTCCCCGACTATGCGCCGCTCGGTCAGGCGCGCGTGTGTGCCTCCATCGTATCGAGCTCTACTGAGACCAACTTCTCCGACAACGTCGTGGTGAGTGAGGACACGCTCAATGTCACGAACTAGAACTAGAATCGCGCTGGTGATCACTCTCACGGGGTGTGGCGGGGCGTCGAAGCATGATGGAGACCGCGCGGCTTCCACGCCTGAAGGGATCCCGTGGCACCTCACGACGAAAAACGTCCAGACGGTGTGCGAGCATGGAGCCTCCTCCGGATCGCTCAAGATCGTCCCACTGCCGGATGCGTGCCAGGGGCATTTCGTCATGCTGAGCGCGGTGCCTGAGTTCCTGACCGCGGTGATCACCGATTCGGACTTCGCCATCCGGCGACACCACAGCGGCCGCCTCTCCGACGTCCACACCTCCATTCGCTCTCTCACCCTGGACGTGGATCGATCCGTGTTCTCCGTCGAGGTCCAGGGTGCCGCCAACGAGGTCGAGACCCTCGAGACGATCTGGTCTCCGCCAGCCCCGCATCGCGTGCCCATCTACTTCCCGCAGTGCGCCATGCGCGTCGACGACGCATGCGGGCTCGTGATCCACGACGGCGACATGGCCACCATCGACTGCGCCTATCCGGACAAAGAGCCGTTCTCGTACGAGATGCTCGTGGGCTCCCCGGACGAACCCGAGGCAGCACCGGTTCCATGAATCGCCCGTGAGGCCCGGCTACTCCGACTCGCGCACGGCTTCCCAGGCCTGCAACCACTCCGCGGCCTGCGCCTTCACTGCAGGGTCGTCCGACGCTTCCGCCAGCGCCGCACCCGCGCGGGCGCGCAGCTTCAGCAGGCTCCGCGTGCGGGACTCCCGGGTCTTCTCGTCCCAAACGTCCACGCGTCCGAGCGTGCCCGTGACCGACTCCACCACGCACGGCCACTCCTCGTTCTTCGCGCAGTGCAGGGCGAGCTTGTAGCCGAGGTCCGGGTCGAACGCGCCGGCGGCGATGCTCCGTTCCTGCTCGCGGTCGACCCACTCCCGCCAGGCCACCAGGTCCCCGCGCTCCCACGCGTCGACGATGAGCATCCGGTTCGGCATGGACGTGCCCTTCGCGGCCAGGCACGCGATCTCGGCCTTCGTGAGCGTGCCCGCCAGGGCCGAGGCCTCCAGCTCGGGCGTCTGCGCGCACGGATCGGCGGCAGGACGCTGCGGACCGGGACCGAACGCGCTCCGCGCGCCGAGGAACAGGGTGGCGGCCGCAGCAGCGGCGAGCAGGGCGGACGGGGTCGACATTCTCCACCTCCAGGGGCGGTTGGCGGGTTGAACGGGCTCGGCGGGCGCCGGACGGGCGTGCGCGAACGTGGACAGTGCGCGATCGAGGTCGCCGTGGCGGGCCCCCAGCGCTTCGGCGAGGGACCGGCACGCGTCGCACTCCGCGAGGTGCGGAAGGTCGCCGAGCGCGGTCGGGTCCATCGTGAGCAGCGCCTCGCGGGCTTCTTCGCAGGTCATGCGTCCCTCAGGAGGTCGAGCAGGTCGGGGCGGTCGGCCAGGAGGCGCACGCGCAGCGCGTGACGGGCGGCGTGCAGCGTGGCCCGGGCGGTCCCCCCGGCGATGCCGAGCTCTTCGGCGGCTTCGGCCGGCGTCAGGCCCTGGTGGTCGCACAGCTCGATGAGCTCGCGCTGGCGCTCCGTGAGGCCGGAGAAGGCCGTGAGCGCGGAGCGGGCCGCGGCATCGAGGTCCATGGCGCGCTCCAGGTCGGGACGGGTCCCCACGTCCGTCGTCGGCTCGGCGGGGTGGTCCGTGCGTGCGCGGGCGTTCCGTGCGGCGTTCCGCGCGATGGTGCGCACCCAGGGCCCGAGCGGGCGGGACAGATCGAACCTCGGGAGCGCGCGGAGCACGCGCAGCATGGCGTCCTGGGCGACGTCGTCCGCGAGCACCGGGTTGCCCGTGATGGCCAGCGCGATGCGGCGGATCTGGGGCCACACCGCACGGGACAGGTCGTCAACCGCCGAGCGATCGCCCTCGCGCGCCGCTGCGACGGTCTGTGAGTCGCAGTCCCGAAGGGACGGACCAGGTCCGCCGACGGCGACGGGCCGCGACTCTTCGAGAGGATGGGGAGGGGGGAGGGCCATCACACCCGGTACCCCGCACCCCTACCGGGCGTTTGGAAGAATCTCGCGCTTTCGGACCAGGGCTCGCAACCACCCCGTCCACACGGGCTCGTTGGCGGTCCCGCAGGCGCAGCCTCCGGGGGCCTCGCCGATCTCGTCGTCGAGGAAGCCCGCCGGGTACACGGCGATGGGGACCTCGATCGTCGCGCTGCGGGCCGGGGTCCCCGAGTCCGTCACCTCGAGCACCACGCGGTCGGGCCCGAGCTGGAAGGGCTCCGCCGTGAACACGAGGTCTGACGACACCGAGCCCCGCTCCGGCGGGACCACCACGCGAACGGTGTGCGTGTCGGCGCTGTCGGGGTCGTTCGGCTCGAGCGTGATGGCCGCGCTGCGCCCCTGCGTCACCTCGATCGGGTCGGCGGTGGGGGAGGGAGGACGGTTGAAGCCCTCGCACCCGTCGGGTCGATCGAGGACGACGCCCGTGGCGGACTCGAGCCACGGCGCGATGGCGTCGGCCCGCACGTAGATCCCGCCGTCCCCGCAGATCTCGGTCGCCGGGAACGCCCCGCGGCTCACGACCCCGGCCAGGAACACGCCGGCGCCGGTGTCGAGGTAGAGCGGGCCGCCGCTGTCGCCGATGCAGCTGTCGAGGCCATCGCCGCCCGCCACGAGCTCGCCGCCGGGGGACACGGCTTCCCGGCAGCCCCGGGACAGGTCCGAGCAGTCGGCGTCGTCGATCGGGAGGTCGACCTCCATCAACACGGGCTGGCCGGGACCGAAGGGCTCCGTGTACCCGAAGCCCACGACCGTCACGGTGGCCCCGTCGACGTAGAAGTCCGACAGGCACTCGACGAGGAGGTCGCGGGGGGCCTGGGACGCGGGGGATGCGAGGCGGAACACCGAGACGTCGAACGTGGACGGTGCGTCCGGGTGGTCGAAGCGCTCGACCACGTCGATGGATCCGGCCCGATCGGAGTTGTCGGTGACGCCGACGAGCGCGTGCGTGATGCCGTAGCAGTGCTCGGCGGACAGCACGAGATCGGGCGCGATGAGGGTGCCCGTGCACACGGGCTGCGTGCCGGAGAACAGCGCGACGGCATCGGGCCAGCGGCCGGGCGGCGCAGGGGTTCCGCCGATGACGGGCGGCGGAGACGCGGACGCGAGCCCGACGAAGACGGCCAGCACGTCAGATCTCCACGGGCACGTGGCCCTGGATGCGGCCGCGCCGGACCGTGAACAGGGCTGCGGGCTGGTGCCGGGCCTTCGCCTGCTGGAGCGACTTCACGAGGTCTTCGGGGCGGTTCGTGCGGGCCCCGTCGACCGCCACGATGATGTCGCCCACGCGGAGCCGGTTCTGGGCCCACGTGCCCTCGGGGTTCACCTCAGTGACCGCGAGCCCACGCCCATCGAGGCCGGCGACCACGATGCCGAGCCGCTCGAGGGCCCGCCGGGCGGCGTTCTTCGGGAGGTCGGACGAGGCGAGCTCGCGGGCGACGATGGCATCGCGGTGCACGGCCTCGAGCACCACGGTGTCGCCGGGCTTCTTCTGGGCCAGCCACGCGTTGAGGTCGGCGCGGCTGGACGTGGGGCGCCCGTCGATCTGGTACACCACGTCGCCGATCTCCATGCCCGCCGCCGCGCACGGGCTCTCGGGGAACACTGCGGCGACGCGGAGTGCCCCGCTCAGTCCCGTCCCGGCGAGCTTGCGGGCGCTGATGTCGGTGAAGTCGCACCCGAGCCACGGCGCGCGCACGGAGCCGTACAGGAGGAGGTCGTCGGCGATCTTGCGAGCCCGGTTCGCGGGGATGGCGAACCCGATGCCCTCGGCTTCGGCCCGGATGGCGGTGTTGACGCCGATGAGCCGGCCCTCGACGTCCACCAGCGCGCCCCCCGAGTTCCCCGGGTTGATCGCGGCATCCGTCTGGATGTAGCTCTGGTACAGGCCGGGCTGGATCTCGACCTGACGCTCCTTCGACGCCACCACGCCCGTGCTCACGGTGAGGCCCAGCCCGTACGGGTTCCCGATGGCGATGACCGTCTCGCCGAGCAGGATCTCGTCGCTGTTCGCGACCTCGATGGCCACGAGCCCCTTGGCGTCTTCGAGCCGCAGCACGGCGAGGTCGAGCTCGGCATCGAGCGCGATGGGACGGGCCTCGTACACCTCGCCGCCGATGGTGTGGGCCTGGATGCGCGTGGCCCCCTGCACCACGTGCGCGTTCGTGAGCACGATGCCGTCGTCGTCGATCACCACGCCGGAGCCCTGGGAGCTCGCGATGGTGGGCCCTCCGAACACCGAGAACGGCGACTGCGTGGGCACGTCGACCTGCAGGGCCACCACGCTGGGCGTGGCGATCTCGACCGCTTCCACGACCGGGGTGCGGCGGTCGGCGGCGTGCGCGAGTGCGAGGACGAACCAGACCATGAGGTTGGGATACGCCCCGGGCGGACGATGCGCAACCGGGGTCAGCCGGGCTGGCCGACCTTGCCGTGCAGGCGGCGCAGGGCGTCGGGAACATCGGCCGTCGTGCCCGTGTGGCGGGACGCCCGCTCGAAGGCCTCGTGCAGGAAGGCCAGGTGAGCGGCCGCCCCCTGGATCACCAGGCGCTGGCGGGCGTTCTCGAGCACGAGCGTGCCGCAGTCCTGCCGGATCGTCTGGCCCTCCTGCCCGAGCGCGAACGTCTGGTCGCCGACCTGCACGGTGCGGCCCTCGAGCCGGACCTCCGTGGGCCGCTCCCAGCCCTGCACGGACGCGCGCACCAGGAGCTCCGCGAACGCCCAGGGCGCGAGCAGGATGCCGTGGCCAGCGAGCGAGCAGAGCGTGCCGTACAGGGCCGACGCGACGACCGGCCCGAGGTCGGCGGGCGCGGTGAAGAGTGTGAGGCCGACCCACACGGCGAGCGCGACGAGGGTGGGCACCATCAGCGCGGCGAGCGCGAGCCCATCCGTGAACGCCTGGTTCGGCATGCCGTGATGGGGGGCCGGGACCTCGAGCACGAACCCCTGGTGCGTGAGGCTCGGCTGGACGGACTCCGACGCGCGTGCGGCGTCCCTCCGGGAGAGCGCTTCCATCTGCGCACGTGACACCCAGTGCGTGCGGTGCCCGATGCGCACCCACGGACGCCCCCAGCGCACCCCCCAGTCGTCTGCGGGCTCGTCGACCAGGATCGGGGTGTCGAACCGCAGGAAGCGTGCGGACAGGAGCCATGCGGGCACCGGCACGAGGAACGCAGCGACGAACCACAGCCAGCCCGACATCGCCACGGGCAGCCACATCAGCAGCGGGAGCCCCACCATCGCGACCGCGACCAGGAGGGTTCTCGCCCGCGAAAACCAGCGCTCGGACGGGCTCGCGCTCACGGCGGAACCCTAGCACGACAGGAAATCCGAGCGGTGTGCTCGGATTCGCGGTAGCGGCGCCGATCCCGCAGGACTACACGGCTCCCATGGACCTCGAGCGGCTGCTGCTGGATCGATTCGGGTTCGGCGAGTTCAGGCCGGGCCAGCGGCAGATCTGCGCCCATGTGGCGGCGGGTGGCGACGCCCTCGTGGTCATGCCCACCGGAGCGGGCAAGTCGCTGTGCTACCAGGTGCCCGCGCTCGCGAGGGGCGGCCTCACGGTGGTGGTCAGCCCGCTCATCGCGCTCATGAAAGACCAGGTCGACTCGCTGGTCGAGAAGGGTGTGCGCGCCACCTTCCTCAACAGCTCGATCAGCTCCGAGGAGTACAAGCAGCGCTCCGACGCCGTGCGCGCCGGCGAGATCGAGCTGCTCTACGTGGCGCCCGAGCGCTTCAGCCCGCGCTTCCTCCAGTGGCTCGCGTCGGTCGACGTGCGGTTGCTCGCGATCGACGAAGCGCACTGCCTCTCCCAGTGGGGGCACGACTTCCGGCCCGACTACCTGCGGCTCGGCAAGGTCCGCGAAGCGCTGGGGCACGTCCCCACGGTCGCGCTCACGGCCACCGCGACGCCGGAGGTCCAGCGCGACATCGTGCAGACGCTCCGCATCGAGCAGGGCGAGGTGTTCATCCGCGGGTTCGACCGCGAGAACCTCGTGCTCGAGGTGCTGGCGGTCGACAGCAAGAAGCACAAGGATGGCCTGCTGTCCGAGCTGGTCACGCCCGGCCCGAGCATCGTCTACGCCGCCACGCGCAAGAACGTCGAGCGCGCCACGCAGGCCCTGCGCGAGTCGGGTGTGCGCGCGGGCATGTACCACGCGGGTCTCGACCCCTCCGACCGCACGCGGGTGCAAGACGACTTCATGTCCGGGCGCGTGCCCGTGGTCGTGGCCACCAACGCGTTCGGCATGGGCATCGACAAGCGAGACATCCGGAACATCGTGCACTACGACATGCCCGGCACGGTCGAGGCCTACTACCAGGAGATCGGGCGCGCGGGCCGCGACGGCCGCATGAGCCGTGCGGTGCTGCTCCACCACGCCACCGATCGCCGCATCCACGAGTTCTTCATCAACACCTCGCACCCGCCGGTCGACTGGGTGCACGGGGTGTGGCGCTGGCTGCTCGCACGCAACGAGAACCCGGTGTTCGTCCGCATGGAAGACCTCTCGGCGCGAGCGATGCCCGAAGAGGCCGGGGATCGCGGGGCTTCCGCGGTGGTGAACATCCTCCGGCGCGAGGGGCGCGTGCGGAAGATCGCGCCGTCCGACCGCGCCGCCCTGCTCCGAATCACGAGCCTGCCGCGCGAGAAGCCCACGGGGCACCGCGGGGCCATCTGGAACCTGCTGAACGTGCGCCAGCTCGACGTGGGCGACGCACTCCAGTTCTACCCCGACGACTGGGGGCGCGAGCTCGGCATCGAGCGCGTCCAGCTGCTCGCGGCGCTGCGCGGGCTCGAGGAGCGCGGTGTGCTGCGCCTGCAGACGGGCGGTCGCATCGGGGGCATCGAGCTGGTCGACGCCGAGCGGCCCCTCGAGCTCGACGAGAAGCGCATGCGCGAGCGCCGCAACCGGGAGTACCGCAAGCTCGACCGGATGGAGGCGTACACCGGCAGCACGTGCCGGCGTCGGTTCATCGTCGAGTACTTCGGGGAGAAGGCGCCGTTCGAGAGCTGTGGCTCGTGCGACGCGTGCCGGGCGGGCGTCACGGCGCTCGAGATCGCGCGCGTCCTCACGCCCGACGAGAAGACCGTCGTGCTCAAGGCCCTGTCGGCCGTCGCGCGCATGGAGCGGCACTCGGGCAAGCGCGGGTTCGGCATCGATCTCATCGCGCGCACCCTCACCGGCAGCCGCGACCAGAAGCTCACGAAGTGGGGCTTCGAGACGCTCTCCACGTTCGGTCTGCTGGCCGCGCCCGCCTGCCGCCCCGGGTGGACGCTCGGCGAGGTCGCCGACCTGCTCGAGGCCCTCGTGGTCGCGGAGTGCCTGGAGTCCAACTACGTCACTCGGCAGATCAACGGGAAGGAGGTCACCTACAAGGAGTGTGCGATGGCGCGCCGTGGGTGGGAGGTGCTGAAGGGGCAGGGCCCCGACCTCACGCTCGTGTTCCCCCATGCCCGCAAGCTGTCCCGGAAGCGCCCGGCCACCACCGTCGAGACGCTGCCGGGCGATTTGATGGCGATGCTCAAGGAGACGCGCCGCCAGCTGGCCGACACGCGGAACATCCCGGCCTATGTGGTCGCCTCCAACAAGACGCTCGAAGACATGGCGCGTTTGCGGCCCACCACGAAGCGGGCGATGCTCTCGGTCCACGGAATGGGGCCGGTCCGGTTCGAGCGCTACGGCTCGCCGTTCATCGACGCCATCAAGTGCTACGCGCAGGAGAGCTCCGCATGAAGCAGGTCCTCGGAGTCGTGGTGCTCGCCTCGCTCGGTTGTGCCGGCCTTCCCCAGATCGGCGCGCCCACCGATCTCACCGGGTGCGACGCCTACATCGATCACGGCACGATGCCCACGTGGTCGCCCGACCAGGTGGTGCTCGGCAATGCCGACGCCATGCGCGACGAGGAGCTCGACTGCTACATGGGGGTGTTCCACCCCGACTCCGCGCAGATCACGGCGTCGTTCCTGCAGACCGCCGGGGTGTTCGAGACGTACGACCTCGAGGCGAAGTTCGAGGGCCCGCTCGCCGTGGAGATGGTCGGCAGCGACGAAGCGCTCGTCACGTTCACCCAGCTCACGTGGAACAACAACAACGAGCCCTTCACTCCGGCCCGTGCACGCGGGGTCCACACGATGAAGAAGAACGAAGAGGGCCGGTGGAGACTGCTCCAGTCGGTGTTCACGCACCGCGAGGAGTGGGTGCAGACCCCCTAGCTGGTGGCTATAGGCAGCCGCGCCAGTCGCCCTGGTTGCCCGACCACGACACCATCTCGCCCTCGATGCAGCCGTCGTCGGCCACTTCGCCCGAGTACACCGTGCCGCTCGAGAACACGATGTCGATTCGCCGCGAGCAGCAGTCGTAGTCCCAGGTGCCCACGTAGCCCTCGTCGGTGGTCCAGGTGCCGTTCGGCTGCAGGATCCACCGGCTGTCTCCACACGACGTGGTCGACCAGCAGAACTCGAACGCGAGCTCCGTCGTGACGCCCCCGATGGGCTGGTCGTCGCAGGTGTCGTACAGGCACCAGCCCTGCTCCGCGATGGTGTGCAGGGCGAGCGAGTTCCCCGCGATCTCGACGGTTCCGGCGTCGACCACGCGCGACAGGCGCACGTCGAGCGGCTCCGAGAACCGCACGCCCGCCGTGTCGAGCCACGCATCGCCATCGTCTTCGAGCAGCCGCACGGTGGTTCCGGACGGGCCACTCACGGACAGCACCATCTGCCCGACCCCCGTCGGCACCCAGCGGAACCGGGTGAGGTGCCCGCCGTCGAGCTCGATCGGGCGGTCGACCGGAGGCGCCAGCACCGTCACGCGGTCGGGCAGCTCCACCACGTCGTCGGCCGCGAAGTCGCCCCACTCGCCGCCGTCGAACGCCAGCGGATAGCGCGGCTCGAGCAGCCCCGTGCCTGCGATCCGCCCGCGGTAGCCGGCCACTCCGGTCTCGTCGTCGACGCGGAACGTCGCCACGAGGTCGCCCAGCGCCAGCTCGTCGCCGAGCCAGGCGAACGCGGCGTCGGCGTCGATCCGCACGTCGGTGCTGTCGATCTCGGTCTCGAGCGCGGCGTCGGCGGGCACGCACAGGCGGTCGGCGAGCTCGCAGGCGGCGGGCCAGCGCAGGCTGTCGAGGCGGTCGGCGAACACCGCGGCCGAGCGGAGCTGACGCCCCACCGACAGCGACTCCTCCTGCCGGATCAGCGTGAGGTCGCCCACCTGACCCTCGCGCACCCACGGGTCGGGGACCTCCGGCGGGAGCGGGGGTGCCGTGATCACCCCGGGACCGTCGGTGTCCTCGGCGGGACCACAGCCGACCAGCAGGCTGGCGATGAAGAGGGAAGGGCTCACGACGGGAGTCTACTTCCGCCGCCCCCGACTGTCCGTCAGTGCGCGGACTGGTGGGCGTCGAGCAGGGCGAGGGCCGCGCGGCCGGCCTCGGTGTCGGCCCAGTGATCGAGGTGCCCGTACTGCAGGGCCTGTAGCGTGGGCTCCAGCGCGGCGCGATCGACGGGATCCGCCGCGAGCACCGCCTGGACCTCCGACGGGAGCAGCACGTGCCCGGGCTGCGAGTGCCCGACCACGAGGCCATTCCGGCGGGCGTTGAGCATCGAGAACCCGTCGGCACCGAGCGCTTCGCGGAGCGCGAGGATCCGCACGGAGTCGGGCCCCACCACCACGCGCTCGAACGGGACGTTGCGCGCGAGGCTCGCGACGATGGCCTCGACCACCAGCGACGGATCCTGCGGGGGCTCGAGCACGCTGGACTTGCGGCGGTCCCACAGGGCGCGCTCGGACGCGTACGGAGAGCCCGGATCGCGCTGCGGGCTCGCCTGAACGGCCGTCTCGAGGAAGTGCGTGGCGAACGAGCCCGGCTCGACGAGGCGCACGCGCACCCCGAAGCTCGCGCACTCCTGGAGCAGCGCTTCGGACATCGCCTCGAGCGCGTACTTGCTGGCGGCGTACCAGCCCGACTCCGGGAACACCGCCCGGCCCGCGACGCTGGAGATCTGCACGACCGTGCCCGCCCGCTCGCGCAGGGTGGGGAGGAGCGCTCGCGTCATCCGCGCCGGCCCGAACACGTTCACGTCGAACATGTCGCGCACCACGCCGAGCTCCACTTCCTCCTGGGTGCCGAACACCGCGTAGCCCCCGTTGTTCACGAGGAGATCGACGGGGCTCCACGCGTTCGCGGCGGCCACGGCGGCCCGAACGGCCTCGTCGTCGCGCACGTCGAGCGCCAGGCACAGGGCGTCGTCGCAGGCGAAGTGGGCGATCGCCTCGAGGTTCGGATCGGTGACGACGACCCGGGTGCCGGTGTCGAGCATCCGGCGTGCGAGGGCGGCGCCGAAGCCCGACGCACAGCCCGTGATCATCGCGGTCTGCATGCGTTCGGCTAACTCCCTGGTCGCGCTTTTCGACTTTTTCTTTCTCCCCCTCGGGGGTGGTGGGTCCAACGGACGAACAACGACACCGACACCCTCGGAGACTCCCCATGCGCATCGCACTGACCCTCACGACCGCTTCCTTCGCTCTCCTCATGGCCGCCGCGTGCGTGCCGGAGTCCGACACCCCCGACGCGTCCGCCTACATCGACGCGCTCCCCGACGACCGCATCCTCGTGGCGATGCCCGTCGGCGGGAACCGCGCCGTGGGCGAGCTCGCCGAGTCCTACGTCACGACCGCCCAGGTCACCACCGACGTGAACGGCTTCATCAGCGAGGTGCTCGACGCCGTCGACCACGTCACCGACTTCGAGCCCACGTGGACCGCCGACGAGAACAAGTTCCTCTGGGGCCCGTGGAACGAGGGTGGGCTCGACCCGAACGAGACCGCGCTCTACGTCGAGTACGACGAGGCCGCCAACACCTACGGCTGGGCCATCGTGCAGCGCCCGAAGGGCAGCACGGCCGACGAGGACTGGGTCCCCGTGATCGGCGGCGAGTCCACCCCCGGCGCCACCGAGGACGAGGGCAGCGGCTTCTTCGCGGTCGACTTCGACGCCATCGCGAGCCTCAACCCCGCCGAGGCCGCCGCGGGCAAGTTCTACAGCTCCTACATCGTCACCGCAGCGGGTGTGGAGGCCGAGGCCGGCTTCGAGGACTTCACCGACGACACCTCGAACCCCGAGCGCGTGACGGCGGGCTACCGCTACGGTCAGGACGCCGCGGGCGCCGGCTACATGGACCTCGGCTACCTCGCCGACATCCACGAGGACGGCAGCCTCGAGGAGACCATCGTGCTTCGGACGCGCTGGATGGCCGACGGGCAGGGCCGCGGCGACATCGTGGTGTTCGACGGCGACCTCGCGCCCCTCGCCTACCAGGGCAGCGAGTGCTGGGGCTCCGACTTCTCGGTCGTGTACGAGGAGAACAACGCCGAGCTGCTCATGGACGGCGACGAGAGCCTCTGCGCCTTCGGCGACCCCGAGTGGAACGACGACGCACCCGAGGCGTGAGCCCGATCTACAGGGGCTCGAAGCACGCGCCGACGTGCCGGGCCACCGCCTTCTCTGCCGAACCCCCGATCAGCACTGTCTGACGGGGGTTCAGCCCGTGGGCGAGCATCAGATCGATCGCCATCCCGGGCAGCGGCTTGCGGCACCAGCACACCGCGGGGCCCGGGGGATGCCGGCACACGCGGAGCCCCGCGAGGTCGTGCCTGCGGAGGACCGCATCCAGGCGGGCCTGTCGAGCGGTGTCCGGGATCCAGACCGCCCCGTAGACGGGACCGTCGAACGTGCGCTGCTCGAGCGCGTCGAGGCTGGCGATGATGGCGGTCTCCGACCCTTGCGGCCACTCCAGCGGAGGTGCGGCGACCGTCTGGAGCGCGAACCCCTCGTCGCGGGTCGGGGGCTCGAAGCGACTGCGTAGACCGAACAGCACGGAGGGGCCGAAGAAGTGCGGGGGATCGCCCGACTTCAGCTGCTCGGGCTCGGGCAGCCCACCCCCATCGGCCAGGATGCGCCGGATGGCCTGCACCACGCACTGCTCGAACGGCGTGTCGACGTGGATGGCCGTGACCCGGCAGCCGTGGCGCGTCGCGACCCGCACGGCGCGGTGCCGGATGTGGCGGTCGGCCCACGTGTTGTCGAGCACCACACGCCGCTCGCCGGATGCCAGCAGGTCGTCGAGGCGGTGCACCAGGCCGGTCAGCGTGCCGCCCAGCTCGTCCCGGTTGAGCCGCGCGTACCCTGCATCGACGAGCCCGCGGGCATGGGTCGTCTTGCCGGCCGCCTGCAGCCCGAGCACCAGCACGACGTGCCCGTCACCCTCCGACGTTGCGACGGGACCGTCCGCGAGCGCCGACTCCGGGATCGCGTCGCGTGCGGCCTGCACGACCTCCGGAGGCACCGGACCCATCGCGTCCGTCAGGGTCTCCACGCGCGTACACCCGACCACGGGCTCCACGCCGAGCGACTCCAGCCACCGCAGGGTCAGCCGCTCGTGGCTCACGCCATGCTCGGCGCAGAGGTCGCGGAACGCCCGCACGGTGCGGTTCTTGCGTCGCCAGCCGCCGAGCGGGCTGTGAGCCTGCACGGCCACCCCGTGCTCGTGGCACAGGCGCACGAGGCCGGCCTCCAGGGCGTCGAGCTTGAACGGCGACAGCGCGACCTGCACCGCGTCGAGCCCGCCGAGCTCCAGGGCCCGAACCACGTCGTCGTAGCGGGGGTTCGACAGCCCGAGCCCTCCGATCACCCCGTCGTCACGGAGCTTCTGCAGGGCCCGCCAGCTCCGGTCCAGCCCGACGTCGGGGTCGACCACGTGCAGGAAGTACAGCGGGATTCGCCCCAATGCCGCCAGGCTCCCACGCGCGCGGGCCGTCAGGTGCTTCGCCGTCCCGCACGGCCGCCACTGCGACCCCTTCCGCAGCAGCCCACCCTTGGTCTGCACGGGCAGCGAGGTCTCGAGGCAGCGCTCCGCTTCGTGCGGGGGCCCGTCGCCGTACACGTCCGCGCAGTCCACCCCCGCGACCCCGAGCGCCTCCGCCGCGCGCAGCAGGCCGTCGGGATCGTCGCTCTGGTGGAGGTGCAGGGTGCCGAGGCGCATGCGGCACCGTATCCCGGGTCAGAAGCCAGCCCAGGTGGCGTACACGAGCACGGGCTCGGAGCCTCCGAGGGGCGTGGCGAGGAACGAGAAGTGCGGGACGCCGTCGGGGTCGAGCACCATGGAGCTCGCGCCGAACCCGTCGAAGTCGTCGGCACCGACGGGTTGGAGGTGCTGCCACACGAGCCCACCCCAGCGGGCCAGGTGGATGCCGGGCTCGCCCGTGCTGGTCCAGGAGATCTGGGTCCTCGTGAGGGCGTCGACCTGGATGGACGGAGAGCGGCAGTCGGTGCCGGGCAGCGGGTCGGTCTCTGCACCGACGTTGATGCTGCCGTTCTGCCACCGACACGGGCGCTCGGGGTGGCCGAGGACGAGCTGCTGTCGCCCGTGGGGATCGAGGTCGAGGTCGAGGTCGTCCCAGGCCCCGGGATGCTGGAACTGGGTGGCCAGCCCGTAGGCGTCGCCCTCGTACGGCATGAGGCGGTACCCGAGCGTCGAGAGGCCGACCACGTCGAGGGTCCAGCGACGGCCGGACGGGGTGATCTCGATCCGGACCCGGGTCCCGTTCGTGCGCGCCAGGGGCGCCTCGCTCGTGTGCCACGTCGGGGACGAGGGGTACGCGATCACGAGGGAGGTCGCCGCGGGGTCTCCGAACGCGATGGTCGGCCCCAGGGTGGGGTGAACGGCGATATCGACCGCCGGATCGACGGTGCGGGCGTCGTCGACGGAGCCGACCGTCCAGGAGCCGGGCCCCACCGCGTACCGGAGCGTGGCGGACGCGACGTCGACGAAGGCCACGTGCACCTCGTCACCGAGGACCGCGGCACGCCCGAAGTCCCCGCCGATCGCGACGCGCTGCTCGTCGAACCCACCCGAGCCATCGGGCGTCAGCCACACCAGCTCGGGGGGCACGGTGTGTCGGGACGCCAGGATGCCGGGACCCGCTGGGGTCCACACGATCTGGTGCTGCCCCCACGGGCCGATCGCGGTGGTGTCGTGTGTCCAGCCCGCCAGGGTGGGCCAGGCGCGGCCATCGACCCCCGTGTCGGCCGTGGCGGCGGGAGGCTCCGCAGGCGTCGGGACCGGGGTCGCGGCGTCAGTGTCGGGGAGCGACCGCCGGCATCCGAGGGACGCGAGGAGGAGGAACGCGAACATCCCTGGATTCTAGCCGGTTCCTGGCCATCACGCGGCGACGGGGTCTCCCGGCACCAGCGCGAACCACGTGGGCGTGGGGATGCGCAGCGGACCCAGCTCCGCGTAGCTGACGCCGAGCAGCAGGTCGGCGGACCCCGGGTTCACGGCCACCAGCGGGTCGCGCATGAACCGCATCACGTCCCAGGGCTTCGCGGGGGGCGCGTAGTCGATGAGCAGGCCGCGATTCCACGCGGTGGGCACGCGCTCGTCACAGGGCCGCAGGTGGAAGTGCCAGTACCGTACGGGCTCGCCGCGCTTCCGCACCGAGATCCACGGGGCGTCGAGGGCGTTCTGCTCGACCGCCTCGTTGTAGCCGTGGATCGCGTCGTCGCGCTGCACGAACACCTTCTTGAACTTCTTCCAGGTCAGGCGCTCCACGAACCGCGGCAGCCCGAGGCTCACTCCGTGGAACTCGCGGTTCACGAGGGCGTCGGTGGACACCGGGTGACCGGCCGTGAGCAGGGCGTCGAGCGCGGACCGGTCCAGCGCGAGCAGGTCGTCGAGGGTCATGCGGCCTCCAGTCGGGGCGTGAAGTCGGGGAGGCCCGTGCGCAGGGTCTCGCGCAGGGACCGCGGCTGCTGCGCGCACCAGCGCAGGAAGCCCGTGAGCGTGGCGTCGGGGTTCGCGTGGTCGAGCTCGACGTCGCCGCGGATCCAGGCCTGAACGCCCTCGAGCAGGGCCTCGTGGTAGCCCTCGTACACGCACAGGTCCTTCAGGAACACGGCGTCCGGGGCGGTCTCCTCGACGATGCCGCGCACGCGGGCCTCGAGGGCCGTGAGCACGCCGGGCTCGTGGGCGATGAGCTGCAGATCGAAGTGGAAGTCGGCGGCGTCGTGGTGCGCGCCCACCAGGTGGCGCACGGTGTGGGCCGTGGTGCTGCCGAGCCCGGTGTGGTCGAGCGGATTCACGCGTCGGCCCGCGAACAGGAACGGCGACCGCGCCGGACGCCACGCGAACCACCGAGCCCGAGCGGTCTCCCGGACCGGTGCGGTCGACAAGCCGATGGTCTCGGGACGGAACGCCGCGCGGTGCCACATGTAGAGCACGCCCATCCACAGCTGCCAGAGGTTCGGCTCCACGTCGATCACGCCGGCCTCGCGGAGCTCGCGCACGCGCGCCTCGATGCGGTGCGGACGGAAGTGGAGCAGGTGGTACCGGAGCTTCATGGGGCCTCCAGGGAGCGGAGTGTGGCGGCATCGAGCGCTTCGAGCACGGCGCGGACGGCGCGTCGGGCCGCTTCGGGGTCGCGGAGCCGGAGCAGCTGCACGATGGCCGCGAAGCTGGCACGCACGGCAGCGGGGTCGACCAGCATGGCCTCCGCGATGTCCGGGCGGCTGCGGTACACGCGCGTGACCGTGTTGAACAGCAGGAGCATGGGGAGGTTGCCCGCGAGCTCGACGATGCGGCGCGAGAACTCGATGTTCCCGTCGCGCAGGGCCTGTCCGTCGGCCGTAGCGAGGGTGCCGGCGAGCGCGTCGAGGGTGTCGAGCTCGGCGTCGGTGGCCCGCACGCTCGCTTCGGCCAGGGCTTCGGCGGCGAGCGCGCGCCGGAGCTGGAGGAACGGCGCGAGCAGGTCGAGCTGGCCGTGCTCCAGGAGGTGCGGGAGCAGCTCCACGCCGGCCTCGCGCTGGTAGTCGAGCACGTGCACCCCGTCGCCCTGGCGCGGCTGCACGAGCCCTTCGCTCTGGAGGCGCGCGATGGCGGCTCGCAGGGTGAGGCGCGAGATGCCGAGCTCCTCGGACAGGCGCCGCTCGGGCGGGAGCCGGTGACCGGCCGCGAACTCGCCGTCGAGGATGCGCTGGCGGAGGAGGTCGGCGGACACGTCGACGGTGCGGGGGGCCTGGCCCATGGAAGCGTCCTGGTTCTTGTGACCGGGAGCCTTCAGCGAGCTGGCTCGCTGACTCCTCCCTGACTCGTGATTGGTTTAGTGGTTTAACCAATATTGAGGGGATGGCAACGCACGCTCCTGACTCCTGCGGAGAGCCCCATGGATACGGGTGATTCGTGGACCCGAGGCCCGTGCGTCGATCAGGCCAGCGCGGCCAGACCCCGCTCGTCGCGCAGCTTCTCGTACTGGTCGCGCGCCAGGGCCTTCGCACGGGCCGACCGCTCCGCGTGCCCCGCCCGGGAGAGCACGAGCGACGCGCGGTGCAGGCACTTCGCGCTGTCGCGCTCCCCGGTGCGCACGCGCCCGATGAGGTCTTCGCAGGCCGACAGCGCTTCGTCGAGGTCGGCGTAGTTCTCGACATCCGCGAGCGCCCGCACACGCACGGTCTGGACGGCCAGGCGGAGCGGGTCGCGGTCGACCTCGATCGCGTTGGACAACGCGCGGTCGAGCTCCTTGAGCGCGTCGCCGTTCTCCCCGAGGTCGAGCAGCACGATCGCGAGGTTGCAGCGCAGCAGCGCGAGCTGCGCGTCGCCGATGAGCTCGAACACCTCGATGGCCTTGCGAAGATGCTCGGCTGCCCCCGCGAGATCCCCGCTGGAACGGGCCACCTCGGCCGCGAAGCTGAGGCAGTTCACCTGCTGGGGCAGGTCGCCGATCTCGATGGCGATCTTCCGGGCCCGCTCGGTGAGCGCGGCACACGTCGCAGGCTGGTCGTCTTCGAGCGCGGCCCGGGCGAGGTGCAGCATGGCCTGGGCGCGCCGCCGGGGATCCTTGTCGCGCATCATCCAGGTGCGACCGGCCTTGATGAGCTGCGCGACCTTGTCGGGCGGGTCGCCCAGATCCCGGCCGAGCCGGCCGAGCAGGAACAGCGACTCCCCGACGAGGAACGGGTGCTCGTTGGGGTCGACCTGGTTCGTGACGCGCACCAGGCGAGCGTGCGCGAGGTCGATCTCGCCCTTGCGCATCGAGTGCCGCGCGAGGCGGAAGTTCGCGGAGGCTGCGATGAACGGCCAGTTGAAGCGGCTCGCCTCCTGACCGGCCTTCGCCGCCCACTTCACAGCGCGCCGGTGCTGCCCCAGGTGCTCCGACAGCAGCGCGCGCTCGAGGTACAGGCGGCCCCAGCGCACGTCGGACCGCGGCAGGTCGAGCTTGCGGAGCGTGTGCTCGATGGTGTCGAGCAGGCGCCACGCGCTCATGCGCCCGACCGTGGCCTGCACGGCGGGAACCGCCCGGAGCAGCGGGTCGAGCGCGGCTTCCCGCTGCCCTGCGCCGAGGAGGTGCCGGCCGAACCGCTCCAGCTCGGTGGCCTTCACATCGTTGCCGAGCTGACAGGCCGCCGCGTGGTGGTGCCGCTTGAGACGCCCCTGGGTACGGGCGCGATCGAGGATCGCGTCGCGGAACTGCCCGTGCGAGAAGGCGAAGCCGCGGTCGGTCTCCTCGGCGAGGTTCATCTGGAGCAGCCGGTCGATCAGCCCGTACCGGCGCCGCGCGTTCTCGGGCACCATCACGAACCGGCCCTGCTCGCGGTGCACGCCCTCGGGGTCGTCGCACATCCCGGCCCACTCGAGCTCGTCGACCTCCATGCCGAGCACCGCGGCCCCTTCCAGCATCTGCTCGGAGATGGGATCGGCGTGCTCGAGGACGCGCGCGAGGCGCTTCACCCAGATGTACTTCAAGCTCGGCGGGAGCTGTGCCTTCACGCCCTTCTTCAGCTTGAAGCCGCGGCTTCCGAGGGCCAGCTGGTCGCGCTCGACCCAGTCGCCCACGAGCTGGATGGCGAACAGCGGGTTGCCCGCCGTGCGCTCCACCACCTGCTCGGCGAGGCTCGGCTCGAGCCCGAGCAGCTGCTGCACGAGGTCCATCGTCGCTTCGCGGGGCAGCGCCGCGATGTCGAGCACCGAGGTGCGCTTGTCGGTCGTGACGGCGTCGAGCTCTCCGCGCAGCCCGTTCTCCTCGAGCTGCTCGGCCTGGCACGTGAGCAGCACGAGGATGGGGAATGGCCGCACCACCTGGGCGTTCAGCAGGTGTCGGGCGAAGCGCAGCCCGTCGATGCCGGCGTGCACGTCGTCGAGCACGAGCACCGGCGGACGGTCGTTCGCGATGGCCTCGAGCAGCAGCCGGATGACGACATACCGAGAAGCGCCCTGGAGCTTGTCGCCCGACAGGAGGGTCTGCGCGTGCTGCCGGAGCTCCGGGTTCACGACCCCCAGCTCGTTGAGCGCATCGTTGATCCGGTCGACCAGATCGTCGTCTTCGAGACCCTGAGCGTGGAACGCGCGCAGCAGCATGTTCCGGAGTGCAGCGTCGGCGTCGTCGGACCCCGAGAACCGCGCCGTGAGGACCTGAGCCGCGCCGACCTCCGCGGCGCGCTGGGCCACCCACTGCGCCAGGCGCGACTTCCCGACGCCCCCGGAGCCCGTCAGGACCACCGTGTGGGCGCGCTGCTGGCGATGCACGTCGGCGAGCACCGACCACAGCTTGTCGCGCTCGGCTTCGCGCCCGACGAACGGGGGACGCCGCAGGCCGAACAGGTGCAGCCCGGCGCCCACGAGGTCGAGCGCGGGACGGGCCCGTGCGGGGCGCCGCCAGTCGAGCGGGATGGCCGCGCGCACGCTCGCCGGGTGCAGGTTGCTCACCTTCTGCGCGAATGCCGGACCGTCGAGGATGAGCGTCATCGGCTCGGCCGCGAGCGTCGCGCTGTCGGCGGGCGCCACGTTCTCCATGCCCTCGGGTGCCGGCATGGGGAGGTTCGCCGTGAGCACGACGGGCTTCATGATGCCCGTCATCATGTCTTCGTCGAGCGCGGCCTCCTCGGGCCAGCCGAGGTCGAGCAGCCCCCGCGCGGCGTCGGCCGCGCAGCGGAACCGCTCCGTCGGGTCTTTCTCGAGCAGGGTGCGCAGCCACTCCTCGAACCCGTCGGGCAGGGGAGTGGGCGTGAGGAGCGCCGGCGGGTCGTCCTGGAGCTGGGCGATCATCAGCTCCGTCTGGCGCTTGCCGGCGAACGGCGGGGCTCCCGTGAGCAGGCGCCAGGTGAGGCAGCCGAGCGCGTACAGGTCGGTCCACGGGCCCTGCTCGCGGATGCGCCCCTCGAGCTGCTCGGGCGCCATGTAGTGGAGCGTGCCCGCCACGGTGGCGTCTTCGCCCATGTCGTCGACCGCGAACGCGATGCCGAAGTCGCACAGCTTCAGGCCCGGCCGCACGTCGTTCCGCGAGCAGAGCAGCACGTTGGCCGGCTTCAGATCGCGGTGGATCACCCCGCGTGCGTGGGCGTGCGCGAGGGCATCGAGCAAGGCGAGCACGACGGCGCGCAGCTCCGTCCAGTTGTAGCTGTGCTTGATGTCGGCGAGCGTGCCCCGGCTCGCGTACTCCATCACGAGGTACGGGCTGTTCTCGAGCACGTGGCCCTCGGTGGCCTCCGCCATCTCGCGGCCGACCGTTCCGTAGTCGAGCACCCACGCGATCCCGGGGTGGTCGAGCTGGGCGACCGCGCGCACCTCGTTGAAGAACGACTTCACCTTGGTGTCGACGCGCGCCTCGCGGGCCGTCATCACCTTGATGGCGACGGGGATCCCGCGGTCGCGGTGGATCGCCTTCCACACCTCTCCCATGGCGCCCTTGCCGATCGGACGCTCGAGCATGAACGGTCCGAGGTTCAGGTCCGGCACTCCACGACTCCAGGGGAACGCACGAATGATGCCGGATCGGAGGGCGCGTCACAACGCGAAGGGCGCAGGCCCCGGGTCAGGCGTACTGGTTGAACCGTTCCGCTGTGACGAAGCCGTAGAGCCGGATGCCGGACTCGCGCGCGAGGTCGATGGCGAGCGAGGTGGCGGCGCCGAGCGCGACGACCGCACCCACTCCCGCGACCCGCGCTTTCTGGACGATCTCGAACCCGGCGCGGCTGCTCACGACGAGCACGGCGTCGGTGACGGGGACCCGGTCTGCGAGCAGCCTCCAGCCGAGCACCTTGTCGACCGCGTTGTGGCGCCCCACGTCCTCCCGCACGACCTCGACCGTGCCGTCGAGTCGCACCAGCGCGGCCCCGTGGAGCCCGCCGGTCGCGTGGAAGCCCTGCTGGGACGAGCGCAGCGCGGCCGGCAGCCCGTGGACGAACGCCGCGTCGAGCACGATCGGATGGACCGGGGTGGACGAGAGGATGTGGATGCGGTCGATGCTGGCCTTGCCGCAGATGCCGCACGAGCTCGTGGCGTAGAGCTCGCGGGTCGCCCGCTCGAGGGCCTCGCGGTGCGCGTCGACCCCCGCGGCGAGGCGGCACTCCACCACGTTGCCCGTCGTGCCGATGGGCTCGAGGGCGAGGAGGTCGTCTGCGCCGTCCAGCACGCCCTCGGTGAGCAGGAAGCCCGCGGCGAGCTCGCGGTCGTGGCCCGGAGTGCGCATCGTGACCGCGACGGACCTGCCCTCCACGCGCACCTCGAGGGGCTCCTCGACCGCCACGGCGTCGGGGTCGACGGCGCCGTCCTCGCGCGTGATCCGCCGGGTCTCGAACGCGCTCACGGCATGCCCGGCAGCGCGGGGAGCTCGAGCTGCGCGTGCCCGTCGGGCATCCCGGCGAAGCGCCCGCCGAGCGCGAGGGTCGCACCACCCCACTGGATCCAGTCGCCCTCGCGCTGGAGTCGCTCGATCCCGCGGTACCGCGGGACCTCGGCGCCCATCTCCGCGCGGATCGCGGCGGTCGACGCGAACCTCAGCTCGGGCTCGAGACCCGGGAACGCCGCGCACACGACCCGCGCCGGGATCTCCACATCGGGGCGCGCCTCGCCGATGTGGGGGTGGCCCTCGATCTCGGGGGTGAACCGCACCCGGCGCTCGGCGGACGTGCACGTGCCCCCACCGGGCTGCTCGTAGCGCGTCTGGGAGGGCAGGATCAGGACCGTGTCGCCGTCCACCAGCATCGACGGATGGAGTGTGGACGCATGGTGGATGCGCAACCGTACGGACTGCAGGGCGTCTTCGGAGCCCGCGCGCGCGATCCGCCCGCCGAGGTCGTACAGCACGTCGATCTCCCCCGCACGGGCCGCATCCAGCACGGCGTCGGCATCGGGGGAGAGGCCGCAGTCCATCGCTCCCTGGACGGTGGGGTGCCGGTGCAGCGGCATCAGGCCGGTGAGCGGACGGCCGAGGGCCCCGCGCGCGAGGTGAAGGCTGGCGATCGCGGCCACGGTGTCGGACGCGAAGGGGTGTCGGGCGACCCCCTCCGACCACACGCTCACCATCGAGGTCGACCGACCGATCAGCTGTGCGAGCCACTCGACCTGTCCGAGCGTGACGCCGGACGCCCGCACGAGCGCGCCGAGCTCCGCCGCTTCGACCGACGCCCGCACGGCCTCCCAGCCACGGGTGTGGGCCGCGATGAACGCGTTGTCGACGGCCTCTGCGCGCACGAGCAGCTTCAGGACCGCGTGGATCAGCGCCTGATCGCCCCCTTCGCGCACGTGCAGCGTGTCGTCGGCATGCGGAACGCGGAGCACGGGATCGACGACCACCACGCGGGTGCCGCGCCTCCGGGCCTCGGCGAGGTACCGCAGACCGACGGGGTGGTGCGCGCCGAGATCGGCGCCCCACACGATCAGGAGGTCGGTGCCGATCCAGTCGCCGAACGAGCAGGTGGCCGCGCGCTCGCCGATCGTGCGTGCGAGCCCGTCGAGGTGCGCGGCATGGTGGGGCCCCGCGACCGCCACGTGCTCGGAGCCCACCCTGCGGGCCGCCTTCGCGAGCACGTACAGGGCCTCGTTCGTCGTGCCGGTGCCCGAAGCGAGCCAGGCGGTGCGGTGCGGTGCGGTGTCGCGGAGGGTGTCGCCCGCGAGCCGGAGCGCGTCGGACCACGAGATGCGGGAGAACCCGCGATCCCGGGCCCGCCGCACGAACGGGTAGGGGATGCGCCCGAGCGCGGCGAGCTCGTCGGGGGTGGACCTCCGCAGACGCCCGAGGTTCGCGAGGTCGCTCGGGGTGAGCGCCGCTCGGGTGTGCTCGCGCAGGGACTGCAGGCGCTTGCTGCACAGGTGCAGCCCGGGCGCCGCGTCGTCGCGCATCCCGCGTGGGCCGAGACTGCAGCCGTCGCATACGCCGGTGGTGAGCAGGCTCCAGGCGTACCCGAGGTGATCGCGGTTCTCCCACGCCGCCCCGATCGCGTCGCCGATCCGGAGATGCGACGCCAGGGGCGCGAACGGCACGAGGGCCGTTCCACCCGCATCCCCGCGAACGGGCGGGCCGGAGATCCCGTCGCCCATCGACCCTCCCAGCAAGCCGTGCAGTCTGTAGCACGACCCCGGGGGGCGGGCTTCGGCCGGGGGGTTCGGTTACTGCGGAGCGTTCGCAGATCGATCATCGACGTCGCGCGGGGTCTCCCAACGGGGTTTCGTTCGTTCAGAACGGGCTCCGCGACGACTGGAGGGTGTCTTCATGGCGTTCGAACGCTGGAGCTCCAACATCTCTTCGGCCACCGATCCGGGCGCCCAGCGGTCCCTGCTGGCGGAGATCGGCACCTGGCGCACGTCCAACCTCACCGACATCCCGGGTCTGCGCGAAGCCGCGTTCGCGATGTCGAACCTGTACGCGAAGCTCGGCGAGCGCGATGCGGCCGTGCGCGAGGCCCGCTCGCTGATGTCGCTGTGCCAGACCACCCCGGTGGCCACGGCCGAAGAGCGGCACGCCGCGCACGCGTACCTCAACGCGCTCGGCGAGAAGGCCCCGCCCATGCGCATCATCCAGGAAGACCGCCCGCGTGGGCGCGACCGCAACGAGCGTCGCGAGCGCGGGGATCGCGGGGATCGCGGAGAGCGTCCGGCCCGCGCCGAGCGCCCGGATCGCGGCTCGCGCGACAGCCACGACGACGCCATCGAGCGCGCGCTGCAGGGCGACCACGACGGCGCGCTCAAGCTCCTGAAGGGCCGCAAGGGTCGTGCAGAGCTCGTGCGGGCCTGGGTGCGCCTCGTGAAGGCCCTGGCCGCCGACGACCGCGATGCCGAGCTCGAGAAGCTCGACCGCTGGTTCCGTCAGGTGCTCCCGGTCTCCGGCGGTGGCAAGCCCGCCCCCGCGAAGGCCGCGCCTGCGCCCGAGCCACCGCCCACCGAAGAAGACGGCCCGCTCGGCGCGCTCGTGGGGCGCAAGCTCCCGAAGCGCCGCGAGGCCCGCGTGCGCCTGCTCGCCCGGTGGCTCGAGGAGAACCCGGCGCGTGCCGACGAGCTCGCGGCCACCGTGCTGCGCGCACACCTGGCGGAGTCCGGTGCCGGCGTGCCCGCCCCGTGGCTCGTGGCGTTCGTGGCCCAGGCCCGGCTCGGCGACGCCGCCCAGACCGACGCCGCGCTCGCGGAGCTCCGTGAAGCCGGGTCCGTCGCGGTCGACGTGTACGGCGAGTGGGCGTTCGAGCGGGCCGTGCAGCTCGCGCGTTCCGCACCGCAGCGCTTCAGCGGGCTGCGCCGTGGCGTGCTCGGGCGCGGGTCCGAGCCCGACGACCGCCGCGCGTGGACGCTCCGCCTCGATGGCGAAGACCGGATGCTCGTGCTCGTTCCCGCGGGCGATGCGGCGTACCCGGCGGCCGTCGCAGCCGAGGTGGCCGCTCGGCTCCCGGCGCTCTGCAGCCGCATCGTGCTGCTCGCACCCGGCGCCGGCAACGCCCCTCTCCGCGAGGCGGTCGCGGGCGCTGGATTCGTGGCGCTCGACGGTGAGCCGTCCGACAACGAGCTGCTCTCCGCGCTCCAGAACGTGCAGCCCGTCGGGGAGCCCGAGCGGGCCCCCCGCGCCGAGCGTGCGCCCCGTCCCGAGCGTGCCGAGCCGCGCCCGCCGAAGGAGAAGAAGGCGAGCGCTGCGCCGGCCCCCGAGGTGCCTGCGGGCCCCGATCCGATCGAGGCCTTCTCCGACGTGCTGTTCGCCGACGCCGTGCCCACGGCCGAAGCGCTCACGGGTCCGCTCGGTGGGCTCCACAAGCTCCGCGATGCGTTCCTCGCCGCCGACCGCCGCTGGTCGACGTTCCCGGCCGATGCGAGCGCGCGCCTCGGAGCCCTGCTCGAGGCCGCCCATGGGGTGGCTCCCGACGGTCTGTCGGTGCCCGAGGGCACCACGCTCGCGCTCCGAGTGGGCGCCGCGCAGGGCGGGCCCGTGGCCGAGGCCCTCGTGAAGGGTGCGGCCGCGGAACGCTTCGGCGGGCCGGGCATGTCCGACGTGCTCGGTGTGGTCCGCGCGGCGGGAGAGGCCGGTTGGTCGCTCCGGCGTGCGTTCCGTGGCACCACCCGGCGCGAGCGCCGCGGGAACCCCGCGCTGGCCGAGCTCTCCGACAGCCTGGGTGGCGTGTGGCGCCTGGGTCTCGAGAAGGACGGCGCGCGTCGCGAGCTGTGGTACGTCGCCGAGCTGCCGGTCGAGGGGCGTGCGGGAGTCCCGCAGCTGCTGCTCGAGGAGCGCGATCGGGTCGTGATCCTGCCGATCGACGCGGAGCTGATGGCCTGGTACGGCACGCTCGGCGGCCCCGAGGCCATCGGGTGGACGCCCGAAGACCCGAGCTCGGTGGTCGAAGCCCTGAGCTGACGGGCGGGGCTACGGCTCCGGCGCGAAGTGGCGGAGGGCGGCCTGGATCTGCGGGTCGCCGCCGAGCTCCGGCACGCCCGGATCGACCTCTGGACCGGTGTACACCATCGGCGTTCCGTCGGCGTGGACGGCGAGCGCCTCCCGTCGCGCCTGCATCACCCCCACGACGAAGCGCTCGGTCGGTGACAGCACCAGCACCTCGTCGGGCGCGATGCCCCAGGACGTGGAGGCGTCGGACCGGTGGATGCGCGTGCCGTCGGGCAGCCCCCACGCGAGGTTCGTGAACTGCAGCGCGATCCCATGGGCCTCGTCGACCCGCAGCACCTGGCTCACGCCCTTCCCGGCGGTGCGATCGCCGACCACCCACGCGTTCGCCGCTTGCTGCAGGCCGCCCGCGACCACCTCGGCGCTCGACGCGCTCGCGCTGTCGACGAGCACCACGAGCTCGGCATCCTCCCACGGCCCTCCAGGGCTCGCGAGGGTGCCCTCGGCCCGCTTCGCGAGGAGCTGGGCGTCGACCTCGGCATCCCCGGTGAGGCGCCCCTCGAGCACGAGCATCGGCCCGGACGCCACGAACCGGTCGATCAGGGCCGCTGCGACGGACAGATCTCCGCCTCCGTTCCCGCGCAGGTCGAGCACGATGCGGGTCGCGGACGCGGGCAGCACGGCGTCGAGCTCGCCGAGGGTGTGCGGCCGGAACGACGCGACGTGCACGTAGTCGATGCCGGGCGCGACCGTGGTGGTCCATCCGGCCCCGGAGCGCGCCCAGCCGAACACCGTGCGCTCGGGGATCGTCCCGCGCGGCAGCGTGAAGGTGCGCTCGGCCCCGTCGCGCTCGAACACGACCGTCACCGCCGTGCCGTCGGCTCCGCGCAGCGCGGACGCCGCCTTCTCCGCGGCCCTCTCGGTGGGCTCGCGCAGCTTCACGGTGCCGCGGTCGTGGCGGACCTCCGCGAACACGTCGCCCTGGTGCACCCCCGAGGCCCACGCCGAGCCCCCCTCGACGAGCGTGCGCACGACCGCTCGCCCGTCGAGATCGTCGGCCTGGATGCCCACCACCCCCGACTGCACACCGTCGTGGTGGCGCTCCCAGGCCGCGATCTGGGCCGGCCAGATCGGGCTCGACCACGGGTCGACCTCCGAGAACACCGCCTCGGTGAGCTCCGCAGCGGCGGTCTCCTCGGACAGTGACAGCTCGACGGCCTGATCGAGCAGCCCGTCGAAGGCGTCGTCGAACGGGCCCGCATCGATGGACGGGGGCGTGCCGAGCCCGGCGAGCAGCGCGATCCGCCGCGCGGCGGCGTCGAGCAGCACGCGGTCGTCGAGAGGGGTGACGTACTCCGCGCGCAGGGCGGCGAGCGCCGCATGGGCGCGCTCGCGGGTCACTCCGGCCTGCTCGCGTCGGGTGAGCGCGACCTCGTCGGCATCGGCGTACCGGGCGCGCACGAGGGCGTCGGTGGTGGCCCGCCGGAGCTGCACGCGCTCGGCGGGAGTGGTCGCCGCCTCGTACAGGGCGGCCCACACCGCGGCCTGCACCTCGGGAGGCGCTGTCGTCGCGGCGGTTCGCAGGGCCTCGTCGAGAGAGGCGAACCCGGCGGGGTCTTCGGTGCGTCCCGCAGCGACGGCCTGCGCGGCGGCGGCCAGATCTCCGGACGCGAGCGCTTCCGTGGCCCTCGCGGCGAGCTGCTGTCGCTCCCAGCGCTTCAGGTCGTCGCGCCGCCCTTCGAGCGCGCGGTCTTCCAGCAGCCGCCGCTGGGCCTCCGCCGCGACCTCGGGCGAGGGGAGAGGGGTGTCGAGGGTGCAGGCGAGGAACAGTGCGAGCATGGGCCGTTGGACCACGAGAGGGCGGGCGGGTGCGTCAGGAGTGTGTGTAGTATCGCGGCTCTGGAGGACTCCATGCGCACCCTGATGGTCTCGCTCGCGGCTCTGGCGCTCGGCGCACCCGCGATGGCCGCTCCCCCCATCCGGAACGGGGGCAACCTGGGGCTCGGGCTCGGCGCGACCACCAGCATCGTGGGCCTCGACACGAAGTACTGGATGAACCCGAACCTGTCCTTCCAGGCCCTGCTCGGGGTGTACGACATCGGGCGGGGCTTCGACGATCTCGCGCTCGGCGTCGACGCCGACGTGCTCGTGGAGGTCCCGCTGGTCGACGCCGACGACGCGTTCGACCTCGGCCTCGCGCTCGGGGCGGGTGGGGTGTTCGCGTCGGGAGCCAACGCCGATCTCGACCTCGTGGCCGGCGCGAACCTCGTCGTCGGGATCGAGGGCAACATCGATGCCGTGCCGCTCGACGTGGTCATCGACTACCGGCCCACGATCTGGCTGCTCGACGACCTCGACGGGCTCGACGACGACTTCCGGCTCGACTTCGTCGAGCTCGGCGTGCACGTTCGCTACTGGTTCTGACGCCGACGGCGGCCCGTCAGGGGCCGAACCCCGGCGGGTTCATGAACGACGACAGGAACAGCAGCACCATGCCGACCGCGAGCGTCCACAGCAGCGCGGGGGCGATGACCGACAACATCAGCGTGCTCTGGAACAGCCACAGGAACGGGCGCACCTCGAACGGCTCGCGGAACAGGGCGTCGAGCCGGGCCTGCGCGGCTTCGGTGTCGATCGGGCCGCTCGGGCCGTCCTGACCGTCGGCGCGCACGACGAATCGGCCCGCGGGCGTGGGGATCTCCCAGTCGTGCCACTCGCCCGACGGCGCGACCATCGGCTGCCCGCACACACACGGCCCGATCACGACCCGACCCGCCTCGCGCGCCTGCCGGCACGTGTTCCACGCCGCCAGCTCGGGCGCGACCGACGGACGGCGCTGCCCTCCTTCGATGTCGACGTGCTTCTCCCCGCCTTCCCAGCGCTCGGCACGAAAGCACGACGGGCACGCGACCTTCACTTCTGCACTCCGGCCACCCAGGTCTCCTTGCGCTCGACCGCTCCGGACTCCGCGTACCAGGTCCACGGGCCGTCCTTCTTCCCGTCGACATAGCTCCCTTCGGACTTCGGCGTGCCGTCGGGCCACCACGTCTTCCACAGGCCCGTGGGCTCCCCGTCGGTGAACGAGCCCTCGGCCTTGGGGTGCCCCGTGTCGTGGTAGTGCTTCCACAGCCCGACCTCCTTGCCGTCGAGCAGCTCGCCCTGGTAGCTCGGCGATCCGTCGCGGAACCACGCCTGCCACAGGCCGTCCTTCACACCGTTCCGCCACGACTCCACGCGACTCGGGGTGCCGTCGATGTAGAAGAACCGGTGCAGGCCCTCGCGCTTCCCGAGCTTCCACTGGCCTTCGCCCTGCACGACGCCCTCTGGGGTCCACGTCGTCTCCGCGCCGTCTTTCGCGCCCTGAGCCCACGAGACCTCGGACTTCCGGGACCCATCGGGGTGGAACACCGCGTCGAGCCCCTGGAGCTTGCCGTCCTGGAACGTGGCGCGCCGCTCCACGCGCCCGTCCGGAAAGGTCCACACCCACACGTCGACCTTGCGACCGCCCCGGAACCGCCCCTCGCTCTCGAGGGAGCCATCTTCGCGCCAGTACTGCCACAGCCCGTCTTCGGCGCCCGTGACGTACCGACCGGCCGACTTCTTCGCGCCGTTGTCGTGCCACTGCGTCCAGTCGCCGTACTTCGCGCCGTTGATGAACCGACCCTGCGACTCGAGCTGGCCGTTCTCGTACCAGTACGTCCAGTCCTTGGCCGCGCGCCCGACGCTGTACTCGCCCTCGAACCACTTCTGTCCGTTCTCGAACCAGTGGACCCAGTGCCCGTGCAGCTCGCCGTTGAGGTAGCTGCCCTTGCGCTCCTCCTGGCCGCTCGCGTACCACAGCTCCCACGGACCGGAGCGCTCGCCCTTCGCGTAGGCGCCGCGGGCCGCGACCTCACCGCCCGGGTGGAAGCGGACGGCCGGACCGTCCTTCGCGGGGACCCCGTCGACCATCCGCGTGCACCACAGCTCGTTCCCGTCGGGCGGACGCACCCCGGACAGCGTGCTCCCTTCGGGACACACGAGGTCCTGGGCGTGGGCCGTCAGGGTGAGCCAGGCGAGGATCATCGCGCACAAGCACCCTGCGAGATCCGCTCGGGCCCACCGGGCGTGTAGCAGGTGTCGAGGCTCGCGAACCACGTGTTCATGGCGTCTCTCAGCAGCGGCCCTTCTTCGACGGGCTTCAGACCTTCGAACGCGTGCCCGAGGTGGTCGCCGCCGTTGAACAGGAAGTCGGTGGTGACGACCCGGTAGGTGCGCGCGGGGTCGAGTGGAGCGCCCGCGGCCTGGATGCCGGTGTGGCACAGGCGGTCGCGCTCCCAGTCCTCCACCTCGCCGTTCCCGTCGAGGTCGGTGCCCGCGGTGGCCTCGGGATCGAACCGCAGGGAAGCGCCGTCGATCTGGATCAGACCGTGCCCCCCGGAGGTGCCGAGGCGGAACAGGGTCTCGAGCTGGCTGCCGGTCATCTCGACCACCAGCAGGCGGTTGTCGAAGGGCATGACGGCCTGCAGGTGCTCCCGACGCAGGGTTCCCTCGGGCACGTCCGCGCGGAGGCCCCCGGCGTTCGTCACCGCGACGTCGGCGTCGGGGAAGGCCGCCAGCATGCTCGTGGACACGAAGTCGCCGACGGGGTTCTGGGTCTTGCGGTCGCGCGTGAGGGCCGTGGTGGTGCACCCGACCTCGTCGCACAGGCTGCCCGCCTCGGCTTCGAGCTGCTCGATGAGAGCGAGGGCTCCCGCGTGCGGGGCGAGCGAGCGACCCCCCACGTCGATCGGCTCGGTGGGGAAGGGCGCATCCGTGCACCCGGGGTCGACGGCGTCGTGCTCGAGGAACCACGCGGGGTGGAGCGTGCTGGCATCGGCGTCGACGCCCTCCGGACCCACGACCAGCTCGAGACGCCCGATGGCGTGGCCCTGTGCGCGCTGCTCCAGCACGAAGGTGTCGCCGATGCGGTGGTGCATGAGCGTGTGGGCGTGCCCCATGATCATGACGTCGAGCGTGCCAGGCTCGAGCTCGGTGAGCAGCCGGCCCACCTCGCCGCCGGGCATGCACTCGGGACCGATCGCGTCGTACGCCGTGGGCTCGCACTGGCCGGACAGGTGCCCGACCGCGACCACCACCTCTGCGCCGGCCTCACGGAGCTTCGGCGCGACCTCGCGCGCGGTGGCGACGACGTCTTCGAAGGTGAGGTCGGCGACGTTCTTCGCGAGGGTGGTCTGCGGGGTGTCCTGGGTGGACAGACCGAGCACGCCCACCTTCACGCCCCCGCGCTCGACGATCACCCAGCGCCCGAACCCCTCGGGACCCCAGTGCTGGCCGCCCTCTTCGCGGATGTTGGCCGCGACCCAGTCGTACTCGGCGAGCTTTCCGCCGGCCTCGAGCGCTCCGCGGAGGGGGTGCCCGCCCTCGATCCCGCCGTAGTCGAACTCGTGGTTGCCGACGGCCGCCACGTCGACGCCGAGCAGGTTGTAGGCCAGCACGGCCCCCCGGCCCTTCGTGGCGTTGACCGGCCAGCTGCCCTGGAAGATGTCGCCGCCGTCGAGCACGAGCAGGTCGGGGTGCTCGGTGCGCAGGGCGTCGAGCGCCGACGCCAGCCAGGGGAGCCCGCCGTACGCCCGGGTCGGCTCGCCGCGCTTCGGGAGCTCGTACAGGGCGCCGTGGAAGTCGTTCAGCGCGGCGATCTGCACGACCCGCGTGGTCTTCGGAGGCTCGGGGGGCGCGGGCTTGGGACAGCCGAGCAGCAGGGCGAGGAGGGGCGCGGAGCGGTTCATGACGCAATCCTTCGGGCTGCGCTCATAGCGCGTTACCTCCGGCCGTGAGGAGAGGTACGACACGATGCGCGTGTCCCGGATTCAACAGGCACTCCGCGGTCGGGTGGGGGATCGCGTCGTCGACGCCCTTCCCGTCCTGCTCCAGGTGCTCGTCGACGCCGTGCCGCTCGCGATCGGGCTGTGGGTCGCGAACCAGGTACTGGTCGCGTTCTCCGGGCGCCTGACGTACCCGTACGACCTCGAGTGGATGGAAGGCGGCATGCTGGCCCACGCCTGGCGCGTGCAGCACTGGATGCCGCTGTACATGGAGCCCGACGCCGACTGGATCCCGTACATCTACCCACCCGGCTATCCGGCCGTGGTGGCGGGGCTCTCCACGGTCACGGGCCTCTCGGCGACGGTGGGGAGGGCGGTCTCGGTGACGGGCACGCTGGCGGCCTGCGCGGCGCTGGTGTTCGCCGGGTGGCGCCACGGTCGCAGCCCGACGGCGGGTCTCCTGGGCGCCTGCCTGTTCCTGGCCTGCTACCCCGATTCCGGTGCGTTCTACGACCTCGTCCGCCCCGACGCGCTCGGGCTCGGGCTGCTGTCGTGGGCGGTGGTGCTCGGGATCGAGCCGGGAACGCGGGCTCGGGTCGCGTCCGGCCTGCTGCTCGCGATGGCGTTCACGGTGAAGCACAACCTGGCGGCGTTCGGCGTACCGATGGTGCTCGGCATCGCCGTCCGATTCGGGCTCGTCGAGGCAGCCTGGTTCGTGGGCGCGAGCGCCATCCCGGCCCTCCTGTTCACCCTGGGCATGCAGCTGGCGTCGGGGGGCCACTTCCTCGTGACGATCCTCGGGATCCCCGGGGCACACCCGATGGTGGTGGGGCGCTTCCTGCCGGGAACCGTCGAGGAGCTCGCCCGCGACCTGGGAGCCGGGTCGGTCATCGGGGCCGCGATGCTCGGCCTGTTGACGGGCGCGATGGTGAAGGGGCGCGTCGAGAAGGGGCTCGTCGCGCTGTGTGCCTGCGGAGGGGCCCTGGCGCTCGGGCCCATCGGTCTCGCGTTCCCGGCGGCCGCCCGCATGCCCCAGCCGCCGCCCGAGGTGGAGCAGCTCGCGTGGGTCGCGATCGGAGCCGCCATCGGCGCCGTGGTCGCGGCGGCGGCCGTGCTCCCGAAGGGCAGGGGGCGCGCGATCGGGCCGGTGGTGGCGCTGCTCGTGATGCCCGGTTCCATTCCGGTGATGCCCGAATGGGTGGGGGCGCTCGGCCTCTCCACGGCCGCGGGAGCCAGTGTCGCGGGCGGCCTGGTGTTCGTGGGGGTCGGCCTCACGGTCGCTGCGGTCCAGCAGGGGCTCGAGAGCCGTCGCGACGGGGCCTCCAGGCTGGACGGTCGGTGGCTGTACGGCGTGGGCCTGTGTGCGATGGCGCTGCTCACCGCCGGGCTGATGCGGGGGCACCACGGCGGCTTCCTGAACGTGTACATCCCGATGCACTGGTTCCTGTCGCTCGGGCTGGCCGTCGGGCTCGCGGCGTCCCGGCACCTCTGGCCCCGGCTCGACGTGATGGTCCTGGGCTCGCTGGCCCTCGCGGTGCAGCTGTACCTGAAGTCCGACTTCGACCCCACCCGCTACACGCCGACGGCCGAGGACGTCGAGGCCGGAGACCGGTTCGTCGACGCCCTCCGCGACTGCGACGGCCCGGTGTTGTCGCCGTTCAATCCGTGGCTGCCCGCGCTCGCCGGCCACGCGCCGTCGTTCCACCTCATCGCGCTGTGGGACATCGACCATCGGGAGAGCCCGTACCGCGCGAGCGTTCGTGCCCTCGAGGCCGCGGCGGACGCCCACCACTGGGCCTGTGTGGTCTCGGGGAACGGACGCCCGCTCGGGTTCGGCATCCAGCGCAACTACGTCGAGAGCGTGGTGCCCGAGGTGCCCTGGGGCCCGCGGGCCGGAGGCGGTCCGCCGACGTTCATGCCGCGTACGGGCTGGCGTGTGCGGCCGTACAGCATCCTCGTGCCGCGGTAGGCGCTACCCGAGGTCCCACAGGGTGTCGCGGCCTTCGGACCTCCGCACGACGATGCCCAGCGCTTCGAGCGCTTCGAGCTCGGCGACCACGTCGGGGTAGGCGCGCCGGACCTCCAGCGAGAGCGCCATCGCGGTGGCGCCCTGCACGGCGAGGTGGAGGGCGTCGACCAGCACCTCCGCGAGCGGAGCTTCGGCCTGTCGGGCGCCCTCGGCGGGGCCGGGCCTGGAACGCAGGGTCATCGATCACTCCGATCGTACCGGGACTGCAGCTGTTCGGGAGAGAGGTCGGGGCCGCCGAGACCCCAGGGAGCGTCGTCTCCGTCCTCGCGGGCCCGCAGGATGCCGACATCCCACAAGGTGCGCACCCACGCGGGATCCACGCGGGCATCGGTGCGGAGCGCGAGCTGGACGGCCTCGTCGCGGGTTCGCTCGCCGTCGAACGCGGCCAGCAGGGCGAAGACCCAGGTGGGGAAGCGCACGGGGTACCACGGGGTGTACCCGACGAGCTCGACCTCGTCGCCCACCGGCGTGACCTGCTTCACCTCGACGCCCAGCACCTCGGGGGGCGCGTCGCGCAGGGCGGCGAACGCCACCCGGACCGCCTCGCGGAGCGCTTCGACGTCAGCGTCGCGCAGGGCCTGTGCGTCGGCCTGCTCGGCGTGGCGCGCGGTGGCGACGAAGTACGCGACCCACGCCTCCGCGCCGGACCCGGGCGCCGGGCAGGCCTCCTGCTCCGCACACCATGCCGACACGCGCTGCTCGGCCCCTGCCGCGAGCTTGCGGACGGCGCTCCACAAGCGGTGCCCGCGCACCCCTTCGGTGTGCCGGCAGTGCCAGGAGCGGCACACGGCGTTCCTGTCGGGCCAGATGCTGCACGAGAGCGGCCCCTCGACCCAGTACGGGCAGCGCCAGTCGGCGTTGCGGCCGAAGTCGGTCTCCCGGCGGGCGATGTAGTCGGCCGACCATGCGGGATCGGGCTGGATGCCCAGCGGACCGAGGCCGATGCCGCGCTCGATGCGGGCCCGGACGCGCTCGGAGCCGAGGTCACCACGGGACAGGGCGCGCCCGGCGAGGAAGTTCGGGAGGGCGGGCTCGTACGTGCAGCAGCGGATGCTGGGGTGGAACGGCTGGCCGGCCATCGGGCAGCGCGCACAGTCGGCGAGGTGCTCGTCGGGCAGGGCGAGCCCGATGAGCTCGGGTGCGATGCCCGTGAGGACATCCGGCAGGTTGAGCACGGCGGCGTTCACGGGGAGAGCTTACAGCGTTAGCGGACCGGATGGAGTGGTCGCGTCGGCTCGTGGTGGAGATCGAGGTCCCGAGGGGTTCCCGCGTGAAGCGACATCCCGACGGCCGCCTCCAATATGCGTCGCCGTGGCGCAGCCCGTTCAACTACGGGTTCGTACCGGACGCCCCCCTCGCGCCGGACGGGGATCCGCAGGACGCCCTGTTCCTGGGCCCGCGGCTCGATGCCGGCGTGCGGGCCTCGGGGTGGGGCGTGGGCTGCGTCCGGGTGACGGACGGCGGGCGTCCGGACGACAAGTGGGTCGTGGCGCCCGACGGCTACGAGGTGCGACCGGCCGACCGTCTCGCGGTGGCCGACTTCTTCGTGCGGTACGCCCGCTGGAAGACCGTGCTGGCGCGCCTCCGCGGGCGTTCGGGCGCGGAGGTCCACGGGATCGACTGGGTGCCCTGAAATACCCGCGCATCCGCGCCCGAAGTCTTCACGTGGAGGTTCCGATGGGTGGTGAAGGATTCGAGATCGCGTTGGTGTTCCTCGGCATGTCGTCGCTGGTGGCCGTGCCGCTCGGCGTGCTGATCGGGCTGCCGCTGCTGGCCTGGGTCGCGCGGGCATGGCTCCGCCTGGAGGAGCGGAAGGTCGAGCTCCAGCAGCTCCAGGTGTCGGCCCAGATTCGCGAGCACGCCATCGGGCGCCTGCCGGAGTGGGTCGACACGCGCAATCCCGACGCGCTGCTGGCCTGGGCTCGCGCCGACCGCGAGATGGCGCGGCTCGAGCGCCACTGACGGGCTGAACGGCATCCCGGGGTGCGCCCCGGGAACGCGCCTCAGTCGTCTTTCTTGCGCATCTTGTGGCGCCAGCGGGCGTTCTTGTTGGAGCACTCGCGCGAGCAGTACTTGCTCTTCTTGCGGCGGTTCTTCTCGCACGGCGGCCACACGCACAGCATGGGCGACTTCACGTCGGGCGGCGTGGCGTCGGGGAACAGCTCGGCGAAGTGCCCACTCAGCAGGTAGGGCATGAACTCGGCGTGCGGGTGCTCGTCGTCGACCTCTTCGGACGACGCCAGCACGGGCGCGGGCGCGGGCTTCTCGGGCTCGGGAGCGCGGGGGGCGGCAGCGGCGCCTGCGTGCGCAGCGTGCACCGGGGCGGGTGCCGGAGCCGCGCGAACGGGCGCGGGAGCGGGCTCGACCCGGGCTGCGGGCGTGTACGCCGGGGTGTGCGCGGGAGCGAGTGTGGGCTCCGGCGGACGGGGCTTCGGGCGGGGCTTGGGCTTCACGGCCTTGCCGCCGTTCGCTGCGGCCGCAGCGGCCGTTGCGCGCTGGTCGCGCTCTTCGGCCTCGACCCGAGCGACCTTCTCGCGCCACCGGCGGTCTTCCTCCTCCTTGCGGCTGCGCTCGGCATCGGCCTGCGCACGACGCTTCTCCTGGAGGTAGGTGCGGCGGTACTCCATCGCGCGCCGGAGCTGTTCCTTGCGGCGCTCTTCTTCGTGCTGACGCTCGAGCGCTTCGTTGTCTTCTTCGCTCTCGACGATCGGCGGACCATCCCAGCCCGCCTTCTGCCGGTCGTACTCCTCCTGGATCTGGTCGCCGAACAGCTGCTTGCCGCAGCGGCAGGAGAACACGAGCTCGAACGGCTGCGACTTGTGCACGTAGGCCCGCTGATCGCGGCGCACCGTGAAGCTCAGGGAACCGCACTTCGGGCAGACCATGCGGAACTGCGTCTCGTCTTCCATCTGTCTCTTCGACCCCGTCCGTGAGCGCGACACTTATACACCACGGTCGGACTTTCCACCGACGTCCCACCTGGCCGAACGGGTGGGTGGGGCAAGAACCCAGGAGAGACGCCGAACCTCGGCAGCCTCAGTTCCCGCCGTGGCTCGCCGTGATTGTGGCAATCACCTCGGGTCGACGGTCGGCCGATTCGAGCATCGCCTTCAGCGCGATGGTCTCGGGCGTCTCGACCGCGAAGATCTCCTCGGCCCACCGCTGGCCGAGCGGCTGGTAGAGCAGCTGGGCCTCGACGAGGAACGGCCCCGGACGCCCGGATACGTCGATCTGGTACGTGATGCGGTCGCCTTCGGTGGTGTAGTCGGGGTCGCCGCTCACGCCCTGCGGCGCGATGAGATCGATGTTCGTGTTCGTGACCGACCATCCCCGCGGGAGCAGCCGGTTGTCCTTCAGGAAGCCGGCCCCGTGGAGCAGGCGGAAGGTGGGCGCGCCATCGATGTCCTGCATGACCGTCTCGTAGATCTGGACCTGATCCTCCGACGTGATGAGGTTCTCGTTCGGCGCGATGGGACCGCCCGCGAGCTCGAACGGCAGCGGCGTGCCCGACGTGTTCGTGATGCGACCGGTGGAGTCGTAGTTGCCCGAGATGAACACGAGCTCGCTGGCGCCGTCGTACACGCGCACCCGCATCCAGGCGCGGCGCAGCGGGATGCCCGTCGGGAACTTGTGGCCCGTGAGGGGGTCGGCGTAGGCGCGGAACGACAGGGTTCCGCTCGCGACCGCGAGGTTCTCGATGGTGACCACGGCCGTGGCGGACTGGAGCTGGGCCCGCGCCCGCAGGATCTTCTCGTCGAATGCCTCTGCCGGTGCGCGGGGATTCAGGATGTCGTGGTTGTCGCGGAACAGCTGCGGGACGAGCGTGTTCCCGCCGATGAGCTCGTGCCGGCTCAGCGTGCGCGACGTGAGGTCGGAGTAGTTCGCGCCGTTCGGGTTGCGGGCGATGGGCGTGACGATGTTCGACTGATCGACGCCACGCTTCGGGAAGTGGCAGTCCTGGCAGGTGGACGTGGCGTTCGAGCTGTTCTTCATCTCGAGATACGGCGCCTGCTCGACCAGCGATCCGCCGTTCGGCGTGCCATCGGGCTCGAGGGCATCCGTGATGAGCGTGTGGCACGTGGCGCACAGCTCGGCGGACGTGATGTGGCTGGCCTGCGTGGGCGTCCACCCGGCCGCCTGCATGTAGGACGTGTTCGGGTTCGGGTGCGGCCCGTACGCGACCTGCTCGCCCGTGACGATGTACCCGCCCTTCCAGCTCGAAGGCTGACCGAGGTTGTCGGGCTCGATCTGGTGGCAGAGCGTGCAGCTCGCGCCGTCGAGCCCGAGGTTCGCGCGCTCGCTGCCGTCGGTGAGCCCGCTCGGGTAGCGCGGCTTGGGCTCGTTCTCGAGCTGCGCGTCGGTGGCGCCCATCGGCGCGTGGCAGCTCATGCAGCGCTCGCCGATCAGGTCGGCCGCGCCGGGCGTCTCGGCCACCTCGACGCTCACGACGGCGCGCCAGATGGGGTCGCGCGCGGCGTTCGCCATCATCGACGCCTGCCACAGGTCGTACGGGCCCACCTCGTTGCCCGACGCGTCGCGCATCGCGGTGCTCGTGCTGCTGTTGCTGTGGCACTCGGCGCACGTGTCGGCCGTGGCGAACCGCCCGTTGTCGACGCTCTGGGTGGCCGGGAGCGCCAGGTACGTCTCGTCGATCACCACCGGATCGGAATCCGCGGTGTCAGCCCCCGTGTGGGGCACGACGGGAGTGGGCGGCTCGGGAGGCAGACCCTTGCACGCGACCAGCGCCAACACCACGCTGCAGCGGACCCAACGCATCATTGCGGGAGCCTAGCACGCGGACATGGTATTCGGGTCGGAGGAGGGGACATGTCGCTGGCAGATGGCTTCAAGGACGCGTTGGCGTGCTGGTGCTCGGGAGTGAGCGTGGTCACCACGCGGAGCACCGACGGGCTGATGTACGGGCTCACGGTGTCCAGCTTCTCGAGCGTGTCGCTCGATCCACCCCTCGTGCTCGTGTGCATCAACAACTCCAACCGCTTCCCCGCGATGGTGGAGGACGGCGGGAGCTTCGCGGTCAGCATCCTGCACACCGGGCAGGAGGAGGCCTCGAACTACTTCGCGCGCCGCGGACGCGCGCCGACGTTCGACTTCACGGAGATCGCCGGCGACTACACGCCCGGCGGTCGTCCCATCGTGAAGGGCGCGATGGCGTGGCTCGGCTGCGAGCTGCACCAGGCCGTCGAAGCGGGCGACCACACCATCCTCATCGGTCGGGTCGTCGAGACCCACGCATCCGACGGCCAGCCTCTGATGTACTTCCGGCGTGCCTACCGCACCGTCACCTCCTGATCCGCCCGACATGGAGCCCTCCGGGACCGGGGCGCCGAGTGGACCCCCGTCCGCCGGGCTCCGTGGAGGTTGGCTCGCCTCCGGCGCCGTGCTGGCGGCCTCCATCGGCCTGGTCGCGCTCCTCGGGGTCGCGCTCATGGGGAGGATCGACCGCGCGCCCGCGGTGTGGCTGACGGCCGTCCTGTTCGTGCTTCCGTACCTGTTCGTGGCCCACGCCGTCGCGGTGTTCGCGCTGTGGTGCGTGGTCCCCGACCGGCGCTCGCTCCCCGCGATCCTCACTGTCGGCCTCGGGAGCATGGCCGTGCTCTGGGGCCCCGGGTTCGCGGTGCGCTCGGAGGACGCGCCGGGAGCCGAGGTGAGCGTGATGTCGTGGAACGTCCGACGCCTGTGGGGCGGGCCCGACGATGGCGGCGATCCGCTGGCCTGCGTGGTGGACGCCATCCGGGCCGCCGACCCCGACGTCGTCACGCTGCTCGAGGTGAGCCGGGAGAACCTGGCGGCCCTCAGCGGTCCGCTCGGCCTCGACTGCGTCCACGGTACGTACCAGTCCAACGGGGCCGACCGGCACGGCGGTCTCGCGGCGTGTGCGCGCAATGGTACGCGCCTCGTGAACGGGGCCGCACGGCGCTTCGTCGACGACGAGGACTGGCACTACGTGCTCACCGAGGTGAACGTCGGCGGGCGGGTGTTCAACCTGCTCGCCGTGCATCTCACGCCGTACCGGCTGGGGTCTGGAGAGGCCGAGCACGCCCGGCAGACCGCGAAGGGCCAGGCGAACCAGTCCGCTGCGCTGCTCGATCGCGTGGCCCGGTTCCGCGATCCGACCGTGGTGGCCGGCGACTTCAACAGCACGCGCGACTTCTACCTCCACGCGGCGCTCCGCCAGCACCTCACGGATGTGTGGGAGCGTGGCGGGCTCGGGATGGGCGCCACCAAGCTCGCGATGGACTGGCTCCCGCTGCGTATCGACTACATCTACGCGAGCGATGCGTTCGCGGTGCGCGGTGCGGAGGTGCCCCAGGTGGGATGCTCGGATCACCGGCCCGTGCTGTCGACGCTGGTACTGCGCGATCCGTGAACTCCGCTGCAGGGCCATTGCACCTCGCCCGGTGGGGTCATACGGCCAGCGTGCCGTTGCCCGGGAGAAGTGAATGGCGCGCTGGCGGGTCGAGGACTCGAAGGACCTCTACAACATCCCCGATTGGGGTCGCGGACTGTTCGATGCGAACGAACAGGGCAACCTCACGCTCACGGCCAACTCCGCGGCCGCACCGGTCGATCTGAAACGACTGGTCGACGAGCTGGTGGAGCGGGGGATCGACACACCGCTGCTGCTGCGCTTCCCCGACATCGTCGAGCGTCGCCTCACCGACCTCGCGGGCGCGTTCAACAAGGCCATCGACGAAGCCGGGTACAAGGGGCTGTATCGCGGGGTGTACCCCGTGAAGGTCAACCAGCAGCGGCACCTGGTGGAAGACGTCGTGCGGTACGCGCGGCCCCACCACATGGGCCTCGAAGCGGGCAGCAAGCCCGAGCTGCTCATCGTGCTCGCCCTCCTCGACGATCCCGAGGCGTACATCGTCTGCAACGGGTACAAGGACCGCGGGTACATCCAGACGGCACTGCTCGCTGCGAAGCTCGGTCGGAACCCGATCATCGTGATCGAGAAGCCCACCGAGGTGAAGCTCATCCTCCAGGTGGCAGACGAGCTCGGGGTCACGCCGACCCTCGGGGTCCGCGCGAAGCTGTCGAGCCCCGGAAAGGGCCGGTGGAGCTCGAGCAGCGGAGACCGCGCGAAGTTCGGGCTCACCGCGCTCCAGATCGTCGAGGTCGTGCGGGAGCTCGAAGACGCCGGTCGGCTCGACTGCCTGCGTCTCCTGCACTTCCACATCGGCTCGCAGATCACGGGCATCCGCACGTTCAAGGCGGCGCTGCGCGAGTCGACGCGGATGTACGTGGAGCTCGCCGCGATGGGCGCGCCCATGGGGCTGTTCGACGTGGGAGGCGGGCTGGGCGTGGACTACGACGGCTCGCGTACCGACTTCGACAGCTCGCGGAACTACTCCGACTTCGAGTACGCCGCCGACGTGGTCGCGTACGTGATGAGCGCGTGCGACGACGCCGAGATTCCGCATCCGAACCTGATCACGGAGAGCGGTCGCTCGCTCGTCGCACACCACTCCATGCTCGTGTTCGACGTCACCGGGGTCGAGCAGCGGCCCACCGAAGGGCGTCCGGCGAACCAGCAGGACGACGACCCCGAGCCGCTGCGCGACATGCGGAGCATCTACGACTCCGTGAACGCCCGCACGTACCAGAGCGCCTGGCACGAAGCGCTCGGCGTGCGCGAGGAGGCCCGGCTCGCGTTCAACATGGGGCTGATGAACCTCGAGCAGTACGCGCGCATGGAGCGCCTGTTCTGGCAGGTCTGTGGCCGCATCCGCGCCGCGGTGAAGCGCGCCGAGTACGTGCCCGACGACCTCGATGCCCTGCAGAACATGCTGGCCGACACGTACTACTGCAACTTCTCGGTCTTCCAGTCGGCGCCCGACTCGTGGGCCATCGGCCAGCTGTTCCCCGTCGTGCCGATCCAGCGCCTCGACGAGGAGCCCCGCCGTCGGGCCGTGCTCGCCGACCTCACGTGCGACAGCGACGGCAAGATGGACAAGTTCATCGACCGTCGCGACGTGCGGCGAACGCTGGAGGTCCACTCCATCGACGACGGAGAGCGGTACTACCTCGCGATCATGCTGGTGGGCGCGTACCAGGAGATCCTGGGCGACCTCCACAACCTGTTCGGCGACACGAACACCGCGCACATCTCGCAAGACGGCGACACGTACAAGATCGACCTCGTCGTGGAAGGCGACCGCGTGCACGACGTGCTCGGCTACGTGCAGTACTCGAGCCGCGACCTCATCGCGAAGGTGCGCATGGCGACCGAAGAAGCGATCCGCACCGAGCGGTTGTCGCGAGAGAACGCGCGGATCCTGCTCCGTGAGTACCAGCGCGGTCTCGACGGCTACACGTACCTCGGCGGAGGCCCGGAGTGAGCGTCGACCTCTCGGAGTTCGATCCCGACGCGTCGTGCACCGCCGACGACGGCTGGTTCGGCCTCCCGCACACCCTCGCCGACGCGCGCGTGGCGATCGTGTCCGTGCCCTGGGAGGTCACCACGAGCTACCGCCGCGGCACCGCCCGGGCTCCGGAGCGCGTGCTGGAGGCGAGCCACCAGGTCGACCTGTTCGACCTCGAGCTCGGTGACGCCTGGAAGGCCGGGTTCGCCGGCGTGCCCGTGCACCCCGACATCGCGCCGCTCGACGCCGCGGGGTGCGCCGACGCGCTGCCCGTGATCGAAGCGGGTGGAGCGGGCGAAGACCCCGTGCTGCAGGCCTCCCTGGAGCGGGTGAACGCCGCAGGGGCCCGTCTGAACGCGCTCGTCGGCCAGCAGACCGCCGAAGTGTTCGACCGCGGCGCCATCCCGGCCCTCCTCGGCGGCGACCACAGCGTGCCGTTCGGCGCCATCCGCGAAGCCGCGCGGCGCTTCCCGGGGCTCGGCGTGCTCCACCTCGACGCCCACCTCGACCTCCGCGTCGCGTACCAGGGGTTCACCTGGTCGCATGCCAGCATCATGGGCAACGTGCTCGCCCACGGCGGGCTGACGGGCCCCCTCGTCACGTTCGGCGTGCGCGACTTCGGGCGGGCCGAGCACCGCTGGGCGCAGGAAGACCCGCGCATCCACGCGTTCCCGTGGGCTCAGCTGGGCGCGGAGCTCGTGCGCGGCACCTCCTGGGACCAGCTGGCGCGCCCGATGATCGACGCGCTGCCCGAGCACGTGTGGATGAGCTTCGACATCGACGGGCTCGATCCCGCGCTGTGCCCGAACACGGGAACCCCCGTGCCAGGCGGGCTCTCGTGGGACCACCTGATGCACGTGCTGCGCCTGCTCCGCGAGTCCGGGCGCACGGTCGTGGGGTTCGACCTCGTGGAGGTCGGCGACAGCGAGTGGGACGCCATCATCGGCGCCCGCCTGCTCTACCAGATGGGCTGCACGGCGATCCTGTCGCAGCGGTAGTTCGCCAGGTTTCGTTGTGTGGTTGGGGCGACTGGTGGCATTTCGATCCGATAGGGTTGGGATGCCGCGCCTTCAGCGCTCTCGACGCCCGCTCGGGCTCGTTGTCTCGTGACGATGTGGACGGCAGGATTCATGTCCAGCACTAGGAGCGGAATCATCGGAACGTCGATTGGGAGCAGCGTCTGCTCGGGGCGCTTCGAGCACCCAATGGTTGCGGTATCTGATGTCTTCACGGACTGCTTGGTGCTGCGCGAATGGCAAAACCCGTTCTTGTCGAACAACCGCTACGTGCAGTTCCATGTGGCTGGGCGCCTTCAGCTCTTTTCGACCCATCAAGACGTCGGCGTGTGCCCGGCGGTCGTGGTCGTTTATACCGAGGTTAGGGGGCGAAAGGAGCAGGTCAGTGAAGCGTGTGTCCGGGCTCTCGTGCTTCGTGGGAACCCACTCGGCTGGCAACCGGCGAAGAAGGGGACCGCCGTTCGGGTCTTTGGAGGATGGGAAGACGCTTTTTGTGAGCTGGATCAGCAGGGGGCCTGGCATCATCACGTTCTCTTCGAGTACCCACGGCCGGAGCCTCCTGAAGGGGCCGTGATCCCTCCGCGTGATCCGATGAGTCACGATGGTTTCGCACGAGACGCCGCGGTTCGCGCTTGGGCGCTGCGTCGAGCGCGCGGCCATTGCGAAGGGTGTGGCTGCCTCGCACCCTTCGTCACGCGTGACGGGGAACCCTACCTCGAGTCCCATCACATCCGCCGATTGGCCGATGGCGGTTCGGACACGGTCGACAACGTTGCGGCACTCTGCCCCAACTGTCACCGTGAGGTCCACTTGGGCTTGAATGCGGATGTCCTCAGGGGGCGACTGCTGGAGGCGCGGGCCCGCGATTGACGGGTGCCCCGCGCATCATCGGGTGCCTCGCCTTGGACGATAGTCACTTCTTCTTCGGCTTCGCGTGGGCGGCGAGCCAGTCGACGATGATCTCGACGGCCGCGGGCACCATGGGGCGTCCGAGGTCGTCGACGGGGTCGTTCGCGCGCCCGAGGGTGTGACCGACCCCTTCCAGCCGGACGATCTCGTAGTCGGGGTGCTGGAGCGACGCGAGCTTCGCTTCGATGAGGTCGGCGTTGTCGGGCGGGGTGTGGGCGTCTTGCAGGCCCTGGAGCACGAGGAAGGGGACGGTGACCCCGTCGAGCTGGTCGGGCACGGGGGGGAGCGTGTTGCCGTCGGCGTAGGACAGGAACGCGCCGATGGGGCCGAACGCGAGCTTCACGAGGTCGTCGATCCGGGGCTTCAGCTCGGTCTCGATGTCGATCTCGCCGTCGCGGTTCGTGTCGACCAGGGGGGACGGGAGCGCTTCGTCGGACGTGCGGGAGTAGCTCACCACGAGCATCTTGGAGGTCATCAGGACGGGCAGGCTGGCCGCGCTCCGGAGGGCGACCCCGAGCTCCACGCCGTCGAGCTGGTCGTCGCGGGGACTGAAGCGCTTCAGGTACGGCACGGACAGGTCGAACCAGCCCCGGAACAGCGCCTTCCACGGCTTGCCGACCGGGCCCTGGAGCACCACACCGGCGAGGTTCGGGCGGTCCTTCGCGAGCGCCGTGGCGACCACCGAGCCCTCGCTCCAGCCGTACACGAACATGCGGTCCGGGTCGACGCGCGGATGGTCGGCGAGCGCGTCGAGCACGGCCGCGGCGTCTTCTTCGTAGGTGAACGTGCTCTGGTCGCCGAAGAATGCCGGCAGATCGAACTGGTTCGGGCCGGTGACGTGGCGCTTGTGGTAGCGGATGACCGCGAAACCCCGTGCAGACAGGGCTTCCGCGAGGTCGGCGAACAGCTCGGTTGTGCCGGCGGGGCCTTCCAGCGTGGCGTCCATGTCCTGCGGGCCCGAGCCGTGCAGCAGGAGCACGGTGGGGTGGGGACCCGAGCCGTGGGCGGGGAACGTGATCTCTCCGCCGGTCGCGAGGGTCTCGGTGAGCTGGACCGTCACGGGCGCCCGCATCACGTCGTACGGCTTCGCGGGGTCGAGGCGCGTTCCGGCCTTGCAGGAGGCGAGGACGAGCAGGAGGGGGATACAGAGCGTACGCATGGGTGTCCGTCGATGGACTCCCCACGTACCCGGAGCGAGGGATGTCGGACAAGCGCAAGGAACAAGGCGACAGCTCGGTCCTCGAGAAGCAGAAGATCGACGAGCCGAAGAAGTACAAGGTGCTCCTGCTGAACGACCACTACACGACGATGGAGTTCGTCGTGCTCGTGCTCCGGCAGGTGTTCCGGCACTCGCCGGCCCAGGCGACCCGCGTGATGCTGCACATCCACAACAACGGGGTCGGCCTGGCCGGGATCTACACGCGCGAGGTCGCGGAGACCCGCATCGCGCAGGTCGAAGCGATGGCGGCCGAGCAGGGCCACCCGCTCCAGTGCGAGATGGAGCCCGAGGAGTAGCGCTCGCGACGGGCGCTACGCGTCGGCGGGCTCTTCCGCCTTCTCGGGCTCGGGCTCCTGCTTGCGCACGACGCGGATGACGACCTTGCCGTCGACGTAGTCGACCTCGGCGTGCCCGCCCTCGCGCAGGTCGCCGAACAGGATCTCGTCGGCGAGCGGCTTCTTGACGTGCTGCTGCACGACGCGACCCATCTCGCGGGCGCCGTACATCGGCTTGTAGCCCTCCTTCGAGAAGAACGCGCGCGCGGCGTCGGTGGCCGTGATCGTGACCTCGCGCTCGACGAGCTGCTGCTCGAGCTCGAGCAGGTTCTTGTCGACGATCTGGAGGATGACGGCCTCCGGGAGCTCGTTGAAGATCACCACGCCGTCGAGGCGGTTGCGGAACTCCGGCGTGAACACCTTGTTGAGGATCTCGCCGGCCTTCGACGGGCCGTCCTTGCCGCCGAAGCCCATCGACTTCTTGCCCGCGAACGCGGCGCCCGCATTGGTCGTCATGATGAGGATGACGTTGCGGAAGTCGGTCTTGCGGCCGTTGTTGTCGGTGAGCGTCGCGTGGTCCATCACCTGGAGCAGGATGTTGTACACGTCCTGGTGGGCCTTCTCGATCTCGTCCATCACGACGACGCAGTGCGGCGTCTTGTGCACGGCATCCGTGAGCAGGCCGCCCTGCTCGAAGCCGACGTACCCCGGAGGGGCCCCGATGAGACGGGCCACGCTGTGCTTCTCCATGTACTCCGACATGTCGAAGCGGTGGAACTCCACCCCGAGGTGCTGCGCGAGCTGACGGGCGAGCTCGGTCTTCCCGACGCCCGTGGGGCCCGCGAACAGGAAGCTGCCCGTGGGCTTGCGCGGCGAGCCGATGCCGGCGCGCGAGAGCTTGATGGACGCCACGACCTCGTCGATCGCCTCGTCCTGCCCGAAGATGACGTTCTTCAGGTCGGGCTCGAGGTTCTTGAGCTTGTCGCGGTCTTCCGTCGTCACCTGCTTGGGCGGGATGCGCGCGATGCGGGCGATGGTCTCCTCGACCTGGTGCAGCTCGACCACGGCGCGGTGCGCGAGGTGGCTCGCCGCACCGACCTCGTCCATCACGTCGATGGCCTTGTCGGGCATGCGCCGGTCGTTGATGTGGCGGGCCGACAGCTTCACGCAGGCCTCGATCGCCTCGTCTTCGTACGTGAGCTCGTGGTGCTGCTCGTACTTGGGCTTGAGCCCGCGCAGGATGTCGATCGCCTCGTCGATGCTGGGCTCGTCGACGTCGATGGTCTGGAAGCGCCGCGACAGCGCCTTGTCCTTGCCGAACGAGGTGCGGAACTCCTCGTGGGTGGTGGACCCGATGCAGCGGAGCACCCCGCTTGCGAGGGCGGGCTTGAGCAGGTTGCTGGCGTCCATCGAGCCGCCCGCTGTGGCGCCGGCCCCGACGATGACGTGGATCTCGTCGATGAACAGGATGGCCTTCGGGTTGTCTTCGAGCGCGCGGAGCACGCCCTTCAGGCGGTCTTCGAAGTCGCCGCGGTACCGCGTGCCAGCCATCAGCGCGCCCATGTCGAGCGCGTAGATGTGCACGTCCTTCAGCATGTCGGGCACGTTGCCTTCGTAGATGGCCTTCGCGAGACCCTCGACGATGGCGGTCTTCCCGACGCCGCTGTCGCCGATGAACAGGGGATTGTTCTTCCGGCGGCGCGCGAGGATGTGGATGGCGCGCTCCACCTCGTCGGCGCGGCCGATCAGGGGGTCGATCTTGCCGTCTGCGGCGCGCTGCCACAGGTCGACCGTGAAGTCCTCCAGGGCCTCTTCGGGCGACCGGCTCTCTCCGCCCGCTTCGGCGCCCGCGGGCGCGCCGACGTCCTTGCGGGTCTTCCCGTCCTTCCGCTTGCCGTGGCTCAGGAACGCGACGACGTCGAGCCGCCGCACGCCCTCCTTCTCGAGCATCGTCACGGCATGGGAGTCGGGCTCCGCGAACATCGCGACCAGGAGGTTCCCGCCGTCGACCTCGGACTGCCCGCTGCTCTGGACGTGCATGATGGCGCGCTGGAGCACCCGGCGGAACCCGAGCGTCTGGATGGGCTCGTGATCGCCGGAGATGTCGAGCTGGTCCATGTTGTCGAGGAACTGCTCGAGGGCCTTCTCCAGCGCCTCGAGATCGGCGCCGCACGCCTGGAGCACCTCGGCCGCGCGGTTGTCGTGGAGCAGCCCGTACAGCATGTGCTCGAGCGTGAGGAACTCGTGCCGGTTCTCACGGGCGTGCTCCACCGCCATGCCGAGCGCGATTCGCAGGTCGTCTCCGAGCATCGATCCTCCTGGGTGTGAACCATAACGGCGACGCGTCGCCCGGTGGGTTCCCCACGTCACTGTGCGCACCCGAACGGAGGAACACACCTGTCCGTTCGGGTAGGGCGGGTCGCCGCGTGCGCGCGCGATCGGCGGTAACCGTCCGGACACCACCGGCATAAGGGCGCATCTGGAGGCGCGATGACCCCTCGGATGACACGGCGGCAGTGGCTCGAGATGCTCGCGGCGAGCACAGCGCTCGCGGGGTGCGAGAACGTCGTCGTGAACGTGCAGAACAAGGGCGGCACGAACGAAGACGGCATCGAGCCCATCTCGTCCAACGAGCGGTTCTACGTGTACCAGTGCTGCGCGCAGCCCGAGGTCGACCCGCTCACGTGGTCGCTGTCGGTGCAGGTGGAGGGCACCGAGGTGGCGCGCATCACCCCGCAGACGTTCGACGAGCTGGTGCCCGTGGAGCTCGAGCACACGCTGCAGTGCATCGGGGGCAACCCGCGCAACCCGCTCATCAACAACGCCGTGTGGGGCGGCCTGCCGTTCCTCGAGGTGCTCGAACACCTCGGTGTGGCCGTACCGGAAGACGCGGTCGACCTCAGGTTCCTCGGTGCCGACGACTACGACACGGGCGTGCCCGTGGAAGACCTGCTCGCGAGCAAGCTGTGGCTGGTCTGGCGGATGAACGGCGAGCCGATGCCGTACGATCACGGGGCCCCGTGCCGCTTCCTGGCTCAGGGGCGGTACGGCACGAAGAACGTGAAGTGGCCGATCGAGGTCGACTTCGTGCCGTACGACTTCCGCGGGTTCTGGGAGAACTCGGGCTGGTCGGACGACGCCACGTACCGCCAGAACGGCTTCATCCTGCAGCCGGTCGACGGGACCATCGTGAACGGAGACACGGTGGCGATCTACGGCACGTCGTACGCGGGCGAGGATCCCGTCACGAGCGTGGAGATCAGCTTCGACGAGGGTGAGAGCTGGGAGCCCGTCGAGGTGTACTACAGCCCCGGCGCCAACATCTGGACGCTCTGGAAGCACGAGATCACGGGCGTCTCCGGGGATGTCACCGCGGAGATCCGCGTCACCACGGCCTCCGGGAAGGTCACCCAGGGAACCGAGGGCACGGGGCAGTCCCGCGGGTACGACGGGGGCATGCGCATCCGGTTCGAGGTCCGCCCGTGATCGCGATGCTCGCCGCGACCGCCCTCGCCGGCCCGTGGACGCGCGATCAGGGCTCGTACTACTTCAAGGGGTCGGCCGATTACTACCGCACGACGAAGTACATCCTGCCCGACGAAGACCCGGCGCTCGGCTCCACCGGAGACTTCGGCACCACGGGGTTCTTCGGGCACCAGTACAGCCTGTACGGCGAGATCGGGCTGTCCGACGGGCATCCGATCCAGGTCGCCGCGCGCGTGCCGGTCGCACTCTCGTACGTCGACTTCGAGGACGAGAACGCGATCCGGCGCATCACGGGCACCGCGTACACGGCGCGCTTCGGAGACCTCGAGCTCACGCCGCAGATCGCGCTGTCCCGCAAGCACCCCATCGCCGCCGCGCTCACCGTGAAGATCCCGCTGTACGGGGTCGACGGGATCTGCACCGACTCCGTGTACAAGGACTTCTGTGGGCGTCCGGGCGACGGTCAGACCGACTTCACGGGCTGGCTGCTCGCGGGCGGCTCGCTCGCGAAGGGCAAGGCGTGGGTCGAAGGCCAGGCGGGGTACCGCCACCGCACGGAGCTGTTCCGGAACTGGAAGACCGAGCGCACGCTCGTCGACTCCGTGGTGTTCGGGGGCACGTTCGGCGCCAAGGCGGGCCCGCTCATCGGCATGGTGCGGCTCGACGGGAACAAGAACTTCGTGACCGACCCGTACACCGCAGAGAGCGTGCGCATCGGGCCTCAAGCGATGTTCACCCTCTGGGAGGGCCTCGCGGTCGAGGCGCGTGCGGCCTGGGACATCTACGCGCAGAACACGTCGCTCGGCTTCGGGTTCGGAGCGGGCGTCAGCTGGCGGCACGACTGACGCTCCGGAGCCGCGCTACCGCCGGCTGAACGGCGCGAGCCAGGGGACGCCCGGGGTGGGTGCCACCTCGCACCGGCAGCCGGTCGCCCGGGACACGGGCGGGAGGGGATCGGTGTCCCCATCGGCATCGGCATCGGTGTCGGTGTCGGCGTCCGCATCGGTGTCGGCATCGGTGTCGGCGTCCGCGTCGGTGTCGGCGTCCGCATCGGTGTCGGCGTCGGCATCCACGTCCGCATCGGAGTCCGCATCGGTGTCCAGGTCGGCGTCTGCGTCCGCGTCGGAGTCGGCGTCGGCATCGGTGTCGGTGTCGGTGTCGGTGTCGGAATCCGCGTCGGTGTCGGCATCGGACCCGGTGTCGCCGGTGTCGATGGGACATTCGATCGTGTTGGGGTCGCAGTCGTCGTCGACGCCGTTGCACTGGACCTCGGTCACCCCGGGTCCGACGGCTGCAGTGGTGTCGTCGCAGTCCTCCGGGGGCGAGGCGCCGTCTCCATCGTCGTCGACGGGCGGTGCATCGGGACCGCCCCACAGGCCCACATCGGAGCGGGACCCGTCTCGATCGAGCACGGTGGGGTCGCCGGCGTCGATCAGCGGGGAACCCGGGGAGAGCCGCCATCCCAGCAGGTCGCACCCGCCCCCGCCCGTGAACATCGGGTCGCCGTCGACGGGATCGAGCTCGGTGACCGTTCCGCCGAAGCGGGCCGCCTGGTTGTCGAAGAAGGTGGTCCACGTGACGGTGGACGAGCCGCCGTTGGTGCCGCGGGCGATGATCTCGGTCGTGGTGTTGTCGTGCTGGGTGTAGATGTCGTTCAGGCCCAGGTGCGTGCCGCCGAACACCCGCGTGCCGTTGCCCGTCGCGAAGGCCGTGTTCGCTGCGAACACGTTGTTCCGGGTGGTGAGCACGGCCGACGCGCTCTCGCTGTGCAGCGCGCCCCCGTACGCCCCTCCGTCGTTCTCGAAGAACAGGTTGTTGTGGAGCAGGGCCGACCCGTTCTCGATGCGGATCGCGCCCGCATGGGACGACGAGTCGCCGCTGCACAGCGTCGAGCGCCCGACCCGCAGGTCGCCGCCGGTGGCGTTGTGGATGTGCGCACCGGTCGTCGCCTTGTTCGCGTCGAACCCGCTGTCTTCGATCGTGCAGCTCGCCTCGCAGAAGATCGCACCTCCCGCATACGCCTCGTTGTCGACGAAGGACGAGCTGCGCGCCGTGAACGAGCCGGCGCGCACGCGGACGGCCCCGCCGAGCTCCGCACCCACGTTCGCCCCCGTGAACGTGCAGCCCTCCACGGTGATGGCGCCCGCCGTCACGTCGATCGCCCGGTGGCCGGAGTCGAAGACGAGCCCCTGCAGCGAGAGCTCGGCGCCGGCCTGGACGATCACGAACGCATCCCAGGGGAACGTGGCGTCGCTCTCGAGAGTCACCGTGTCGCCCGGGGCCGCCACGATCGCGATCCGGCGCCCGCCCACGAAGATCCGGTCGGCGTACGTGCCCTGGTGGATCACGACCACGTCGTCGTCGACGGCCGCGTTCACCGCGTCGCTCACGTCGGTGTACGCCTCGCCGACCCCGACGTGGAGCTCGGCGGAGGAGGCAGACGCAGCGAGGAGGACGGTCCACATGGCTCCATCCTACCGCGTCGCGTGTAAGGCCCACCGACCTGGTGCGTTCGGACCGCGTACCCGCGCGTGGAGCCCGCATGACCCGTCCCTCGAGCCCTCGCCGTCCGTCCGCATCGCGTGGCGGTGCCCGCCCCTCTGCCCGTCCCCGTCCCACGCGGGCCCCTCCCGAGCATGCACGGCCGGCCCCGGTGGTGCTCGATCCCGCGGGATCCGGCGCGGCGACCGATGGAGACGGGCACCTCCGCATGATCCCCCTCGAGACGCCCCGTCGTGCCGAGCCCCCTCCGGTGCCGTCGGTCGTCTACGCCGCGTCCATCGGGGGATTCCCGCCCGCCTCCACCGGGTTCCAGGGGCCCATCGCGGGTCCGATGAGCGTGTCGCCGGGCTTCGCCCCCCTCGAGCCCGCACCCGAGGGTGGGTCGCGCGTCTACCTCGTGGTGCTCGGGCTCGTGACGATGGTGAGCGGGGTGCTCGTGCTCACGCTGCTCGGGGTGGTCGCCGCGCTCGTGGGCCTGGGGACCGGAGAGCCCGAGCGCGTCGTGGTGCGAGAGCCGACCCGGTGGGTGGAGCCCGACCCCGAGGACGACGAGATCCCCGACGAGGAGCTCGTGATCCGCTCGGGTCCGCCGGCCGGGAAGACCGCGCGTGCGACGGGAGGGCCGCCCGCCATCGAGGCCGTGGTGCCCGCGAAGGACGTGCGCCCCGAGCCCGTGGCGCCGGCCGTCGCCGAAGGCGAGCCTGCAGACCGCCTGACGTTCGTGCTCCCCGCCGACGTGCAGGCGAGCCACTTCGAGGCCGTGTGCGCGGGGACGAGCTTCCGTCAGCGCGCGCCGTTCGTGAACGGTCGGGCCACGCTGAACGGAGTGCCTGCAGCCGACTGCACGGTGACGTTCAAGGGCGGCATGGTCGCGACGAAGCTCACGGCCCGCCCCGGCCACCGGTACACCTGCCAGAAGCTCGGCAGCTCCGGGCTCGCCTGCAAGTAGCCGCGCGCGGAGGCCGCCCCACGGGGGTATGGTGGACGCGATGCTGGTGTGGCTCGCATTCCCTGCGCTCGCCGACCCGGGCGACGGCTTCGAGCCTCTCCGGGAGGCGGCCGACTGCGTGTACACCCAGCGGCCGAAGGAGCACGCCGAGGGCTCCGCGATGCGCGCCGTGTGCACGTGGGCCGACGTCGATCCGGCGGTTCTCGACGAGAAGCTCGGCGACTTCGCGGCGTACGACGAGCACATCTGGGTGGTCGACGAGAGCGAGGTGCGGCGCACCGTCGGCGAGCGCTCGCTGGTCTACCAGCTCCAGCAGATCTGGGGCATCTCCGACCGCGAGGTGCTGCTCTGGGCCTGGACGGAGCCCGTCGACGGCGGTCATCGGCACCGGTGGGAAACCGCGACCGACGAGCCGCTCGAGCCGCGGAAGGGCGCGATCCGCACGCCGAAGAACGAGGGCTACTGGGAGGTGCGCGCCAATCCCGACGGCCCGGGCGCGCTGGTCACGCACGAGATCGCGGTGGACGCCGGTGGCGTGCCGCTCCCGGGCTGGCTGCTCCAATGGATCCGCACCCGCGGGTTCGCCCGCGTGATGGACGACATCCGCTCGGGATCAGTGATCGTCCCTGCGAGCCCTCGGGACTCGGCCGTCCCTGTCAGGTGAGCACCCAGAACAGCGCGGCGGCGGCGAGCAGGGCGACCCCTGCGAGGGCGAGCATGCGGCTGCTGGACGTGGGCGCCGCGGACGGCGCGCTCGGAGGTGCCGGCGCGAGGCTGGCCACCACAGGCGGGCCCTTCAATGGCTTCGTGAACGCGGCGGTGGGCACGTCGAGGATGTCGGAGAGCTCGTCCATCAGGGCCTGGACGTCGGGGAATCGATCGGCTGGGTCTTTCGCCATGCAGCGCGCCACGAGCTGCGCGAGGCCCGGCGGGAGCTCGGGGTCGTCGAGCAGCGGGACCTCCGCGTGCACGTGCTGCGTGATGGTCTCGGTCGCGACGCGTGAGTGGTACGGGTACTCGCCCGCGAGCATGCGGTACGCGAGGATGCCGACGGCGTAGATGTCGGCGCGGTGGTCGAGGGGCTCGCCCTTCACCTGCTCCGGCGAGATCGTGTGAACGCTGCCGACCAGCTCGTGGTGCCCGGACAGCGACTCCTCGTCGGGCAGCTTCACGATGCCGAAGTCGATGAGCTTCACGCGCGCGCGACCGTGGGCGTCGGTCGCGACGAGCAGGTTCGAGCTCTTCAGGTCGCGGTGCACGAGACCCTTGCGGTGCGCGTGCCGGAGCGCCGAGCACACCTGCGTGAGCAGCCGCAGCACCCCTTCGTGGTCGGGGTGGTGGACCTTGATGAACTCCGTGATGGACGGGCCGTCCACGAGCTCCATCGCGATGAAGTACCCGCCGTCGTCGGTGCGCCCGTGCCCGAGCGTCTTCACGATGTTCGGGTGGTCGAGGCGCTCGAGGGCGACGGCCTCGCGCCGCATGCGCTCGAGCATCGCCTCGTTCCGCCGCTTTCCGGCGAGGATCTTCACGGCGACGTGGGCCGTCGGGTCTTCCGAACGCTCGTCGCGCGCGAGGTACACGTGCGACATCCCGCCCGCGGCGAGAGGGCGCAGGATGTGGAAACGTTCGCCCAGCGTGTGGTGGACGTAGCGGTCGGGTTCGGATCGGGACATGTCCACGCCATCTTACGCACCCGGTGCACCGTTGGAAATGCCGTTCGGGGCTACGGGCCGACTCGCGGCGTTCGTTGGATGGCCCGGAGGGGTCACGTTAGCGGACCGCGTGGTGCTGTTCTCCGTGATCCCGGTCTGGGCGGGCCCCGAACCCCTCACGTTCCCGAACGCGCCGACCTGTCCGGCTCGATCCGTCGAGCTGGTGATGGTGGGCGACGTGATGCAGCACGGCATGCAGCTCCGCGCGTCCCGCCAGTCCGACGGGAGCACCTCGTGGCGCGGGGTGTTCGATGCCGTGCAGCCGCTGATCGAGAACGCCGACCTGGCGCTCGCGAACCTCGAGACGCCCGTCGACGAAGCCCAGGACTTCGGCGGATTCCCGTACTTCAACGCCCCCGAGAGCCTGCTCGACGCGCTCACGGTGGCGGGGTTCGACGTGCTCCAGACCGCGAACAACCACTGCCTCGACCGCCGTCGAGACGGCGCGCTCGCTACCTTCGAGGCCGTTCGGCGCCATGGCTTCGGCTCGGCGGGCACCTGGCCGAGCGCAGAGGCCCGCGACACGCCCTGGGTGATCGAGTCGCTCGCGGGGCCCGTGTCCGTGGCCTTCCTCGCCTACACCTACGGCACGAACGGCCTGCCGATGCCGGAAGGCGAGCCCTGGCTCGTGAACTGGCTCGACGTGGGGCAGATGGAGCACGACATCGTGCGCGCGCGTGCGCTCGCGGACGTCGTGGTGGTGGGCGTGCACTGGGGAGCCGAGTACCAGCACCAGCCGATGGCGTGGCAGCGCGACATGGCGCACCGCCTGGTGGATGCGGGCGCGGACGTGGTGATGGGGAGCCACCCGCACGTGCTGCAGCCCTCGGAGGTGGTGTCGGTGGTGCGGCCCGAAGGCCCGCGCGACGCGCTCGTGCTGTACAGCCTGGGCAACTTCGTCAGCAACCAGCGCGAGGCGTACCGGGAGGGGGGCATGCTGGCCCGGGTGACGGTCGCGCACTGCGTCGACACGGGCGAGACCCACGTGGTGGACGCCCGCTTCACGCCCGTCTGGGTCGACGATCGACTGGCCGATGGCGAGCTCGCGTTCCGGGTGCTGCCCGTGATGCCGTTCGACGCGGAGTGCCCGAGCGGGCTCGACCTGTCGGCATCGGACTGCAAGCGCATGGAGGCCTTCCGCGACCACGCGGCCGACCTGTTCCCGGCGGCCGACTTCAGCTGGGACGCCGGCCCGAACCCGTGGACGGCCCAGCGCCCCGTTCGCCACCCGCTCCTGCCGACGGGCTTCCTGGAGGGTCCGCCTGCGGATCGCCCGGTGCCGCCGAGCGCTTCCGTGTGGCCGCCCCCCGGGCTCGTGCGCACGCAGCGCGACGAGGTGGCGGATGGCGCCTCCGTGGAGTCTACTTCGGGCCAGGAGTCCCGATGAAGCCCGTGTCCACGCTCCTCGTCTGCGCGCTGCTCACGCTCGTCGGCTGCAAGAAGTCCGACGACGCGCCCGTGGAAGCCGACACCGACACCGACGCGGACGCCGACACGGACACCGATGCCGACACCGACACCGACGCCGATGCCGACACCGACCTCGTGCCGGGAGAGGGGAGCATCACGCTCACCTATCGGTCGGCGAGCGCTGTGTGGGGTGCGCAGCAGCTCGTGCTGTACGGGCTGTTCGTCGACTCGCGCCAGGGGTTCCCCAACGTCGCGGAGTGCTACCCGGATCGCTTCAACGCGTGCCTCGATCAGCTGCCGGCCGTGGAGGACACGTTCGTCGACAGCACGGCGGTGTTCGACGCCGATGCCGCGGTGTTCCTGGACGTGGGAGCGACGGTCGACCTCGGCCCGTACTCCGCGCAGCGGTTCGACGACCCGACCATCGGCACCTGGTACGTGGAGGAGCAGCTCCCGCAGATCCTGGGCGGCGTGCCGCTCGACCTCACCCTCGCGGGCGGAGACTGGGGCGACTACGCGGGCACCGCCGACCTCACGACCCCCGACCCGCTGATCGTGCTCTCGCCGAACCTCGCGGCCGGGGATGTCGACGTGCTCGACGGGGGCGTGCTCGACCTCCAGTGGGTCGCGGGCACCGGCGACGGCCTCGTGACACTGCGCGTGGTGAGCGCCGGAGAGCCCGGCTCGGTCGCGCTCGATCGCACGTACCTGCTCGAAGACGACGGGAGCTACACGCTGGATGTGGACTCCCTCGGCCTGAACGACCACAACGTCGGGCTCACGTTCGTCCTGGCGCGCTCGCACCACGAGGATCTCGTGGTGAACGGGAACCCGCTGCACCTCGGCTTCCGGTCCGAGGGCTGGTGGTTCGGCGTGCACCCTCCGCTGTCGGGGCGGGTGCCCGTGGTGCCCGCCGACACGTGCGGTCCGACGGCCCCGCTGCTGTCCGCGGGCTCGTACTACGGCTTCCTCGACTCGCTCGCACGCGACGTCGACCCGTTCGGAACGGGGTGCACGGGCACGGGAGAGCCCGGCCCGGACGGCGTGTTCCGCGTGGCGGTGCCCGATGGCACCCGCATCACGGTGCGTTCCGAGCTGCACCAGCGCGATGGCGCGATCTACCTGATGTTCGACTGCACCGACGCGTCCACGTGCGTCGCGGGCTCCGACTACGGACTGTCGGGCGCGGAGGTCGTGCAGTACACGAACGACACCACGGTCGACCAGACGCTCCAGCTGGTGGTCGACACCTGGAACATCAACGGCGGCGGCACGTTCCTGCTCGACATCGCGTACGATTTCCCGCCCGCGGCCACCGACGCCGTGTACGACTCGTGCGTGCTCGCCCGGAACAACCACGTTCTCGCGCCCGGCACCCACACGGTCGACCTGCGCGAGCTCGTCGACGACCTCGATCCCGGCGGCTTCGGCTGCTCGGGGCTCGCGTCCCCCGGTCCCGACGCCATGGTGGCGGTCGACGTCCCCGACGACCACGTGCTGCGCGTGGCGGCCACGGCGCCCATCGGCATGTACCTGCTGTCCGACTGTGCCGACGAGAGCACGTGCCTCGAGGGCGCCGGTCCGTACGGGGTGCTCGAGTACACCAACACGACGGGGGCCGACCGCGTGGGCTTCCTCGTGATGGACGACCCGGGAGACCCCGGTCTGCAGGGGCCGTTCGAGGTCACCGTCGAGACCGTGCCGCTGCTGCCGGTCGTTCCGGCGATGGACTGTGCGGCGGCGGTGGGCGGCGAGGTGTACGGCACGGGCTTGCACATGCTCTACGGAACGCTGGCGGGGTTCTCGAACGAGCTCGACCTCGCGGTGCCGGGTCCGAGCTGTACGAGCTTCCAGTCGGCCGGGAACGACGGGGTGCTGAACGTGCACCTGGAGCCCGGCGAGCGGCTCGAGGCCGACTACGAGCAGATCGGCGGCGACGGCGTGCTGTACCTGCTCGAGACCTGCACCGACACGCAGTCCACGCTCGCTTGCGACGACGGCATCCCGCCGCTCGACGAGTCGATCGCGTACACGAACCTGTCGGGCGTCCCGGTCGACCTGTTCCTCGTGCTCGACGACTACGCGAGCTTCCCGGCCGGCGGGCCGTTCACGCTCCGACTCGACATCCGCTAGGTAGGGAGCCTGTCGCGCGTAGCGCGCTCCAGGCTCCTTCCGTGCCCGTGCCCGTGCCCGTGCCCGATTCGGGACGTCGGGAGCGCCCTCTCTGCCGGGGGATCGACGGCGTTTCAGGGCGGTGATCTACTGGGGCATGAGCTCCAAGGAGTACCTCTCGTCGTCCTCGCCGGATCAGTCCTTCCCGCTGCCGCCGTCTCCTCATGACTGGCTGCCGGAGGACCATCTGGCGTTCTTCGTCCTCTCCGTTGCCGAGATGCTGGACCTCAGCGCGATCGAGGGAGTGATTCACTCGAAGGACCCGCGCGGCCAGCGTCCGTACTCCCCCAGGACGATGGTCGGAGTCCTGCTGTATGCGTACAGCAGCGGAACGTTCTCGTCGCGGCGCATCGAGCGGGCGACGTACGAGGACGTGGGGACTCTGGCGAGCCCGAGCGCCCCTGCCAGCCTGAACGGGCACGGGCACGGGCACGGGCACCGCCTTCGGCTGGGCACGGGAGGAGTCCGCCGCGCATTGCGCGACGGGCTCCTGGGTCAGGTGGACCAGAGCCAGTCCTGGCAGGCCCCGACGATCGACCGGCCCTGGAGCTCGACGGGCTCGGTCGACAGCAGCTCGGCCTCGGGCCACAGGCGGCTGACCTCGACCTCGTCGACGCTCCACGGGGGCCCGTCGCCCAGGGTGGCGTCGTAGGAGAGGGTGTTGAGCAGGAGCTTCGCGCGGCTCGCCATCAGCACGCGCTGGAGCGCCACATAGCGGTCGCGCTGGGTCGGGTGGAGCGCGATGAGCGCAGCGCGGTCCCAGATGCCCGTGATCGGACCGATGCGTTCCGGCGTGAGCGCGAAGAAATCGCCGACCAGCACGGTGATCCCGTCTCCGTCGTAGCGATGGAACGGGCCGTCGACCCCGGTGTCGCTGAGCCCCTCGCGCTCCGCGACCTCTTCGGCGGCGATGCGCGACAGCTCGACGCCCACGGCCCAGTAGCCCTGGTCGCGCAGCCAGCCGAGGTCGAGCGTGGCACCGCACAGGGGAACGAGCACCGTGCCCCCCTTCTCGAACAGGCGGTCGGCGTGCGCGACGAGGTGGGGATTCACGCTGGACCGGTGGAACCCCCGCTTCCCCTCTTCCCACGACTTCAGCCAGAACGCAGGCTCCACGACGCCTCCTTCGGGGTCGCGTTAACTCCGCAGGGATGCTCCCGCCCTTCGACATCGCCGCAGACCTCGACACTCCGGTGTCCGCGTACCTCAAGCTCGCGCCCCTGAAGCCCTCGTTCCTGCTCGAGTCGGTGGTCGGCGGAACGCAGGTGGCCCGCTACAGCTTCGTGGGGTTCGGCGAGGCGTTCTCGCTGTCGCTGCACGCGGAGCACGTCGACTTCGCGGGGGAGCGCCGTGCCGCGCCCGAGTCCCGGGAGGCCACCCTCGACCTGCTCCGCGAGGCCCTCGCGCGCGCGCCCGAGCTGCGTCCGCTCGTGCCGGGCGTTCCGTTCACCGGCGGTCTCGTGGGGTGCTGCGGGTACGACCTCGTGCGGCGGTTCGAGCGCCTCCCGACGCGTGCAGAGGCCCGTGCAGACGAGCCGGAAGCGGTGTTCACCGCGCCCACGTCCGTGCTGGTGTTCGACCACGTGACCCGGCGCGCGGCCGTGCTCCACGCGGGCACCGAAGCCGAGCGCAAGGCCGTGGAGCGCGACGTGGTGATGTGCCTGCGCGGTCCGATTCCAGAGCGTGCGGGGCGGGCGAATCGCACGGGCGGGTTCGGGTCGCCCGCGGCCAGCCTGGGAGAAGCGGAGTACGTGGCCGGGGTCGACCGCACGAAGGAGTGGATCCGGGCGGGGGAGGTCTTCCAGCTCGTGGGGGCCGCGCGCTTCGAGGGCGCGTGCCGGCTCGACCCGTTCCAAGTGTACCGCGCGCTCCGCCTGCTGAACCCGTCGCCGTACATGTACTTCCTCGAGCTCGGCGGCCTGTCGGTCGTGGGCAGCTCGCCCGAAGCGCTCGTGCGGCTGCACGACGGAGTGGCGACCCTGCGTCCGATCGCGGGCACGCGTCCACGGGGCGCGACCCCCGAAGAAGACGTGCAGCACGAGGTGGATCTGCTGGCCGACCCGAAGGAGGCCGCGGAGCACGTGATGCTGGTCGACCTGGCGCGCAACGACCTCGGCCGGGTGGCCGTTCCCGGGTCGATCCGCGTCGACCCGTACCGCGTGATCGAGCGCTACAGCCACGTGATGCACATCGTGTCGGGCGTGACCGGGCGGCTGCGCGCGGACGCCGACCCGTTCGACCTGTTCGCGGCGACGTTCCCGGCGGGCACGGTCGTGGGCGCGCCGAAGGTCCGCGCGATGGAGCTGATCGAGGAGCTGGAGCCCGTGCGTCGCGGGTTCTATGCGGGCACGGTGGGGTACTTCGGGCACGGCGGGAACCTCGACCAGGCCATCGCGATCCGCACGCTGGTGTTCCGCGAGGGCCGCTACAGCTGGGGTGCAGGCGCCGGGCTCGTCGCCGACAGCGTGCCGGAGGCCGAGCACCGCGAGGTGTGGGCGAAGTCGGGTGCGCTGCTCGCGGCCCTCGAGCTGGCGGAGGCCGGGCTGTGAGCGCGGGTTCCGCACGGGTGCTGCTGATCGACAACTACGACAGCTTCACGTTCAACCTGGCGCAGGCGTTCCAGATCCTGGGCGCCGAGGTACAGGTGTTCCGGAACGACGCGCTCACGGTCGAGCAGGCCCGCGCGCTGGGTCCGACGCACCTCGTGATCTCGCCGGGTCCCGGCGATCCCGACGCTGCGGGCGTGTCGCTCGCGATGATCGAGGGCTTCCTGGGCGTGGTGCCGATCCTGGGCGTGTGCCTGGGGCACCAGAGCCTGGTGCAGGTGCTGGGGGGGCGCATCGTGCGGGCGCCGCAGCTGATGCACGGCAAGGCGAGTCCGGTCGAGCACGACGGGCGCACGCTGTATGCGGGGCTGCCGAACCCGCTGGAGGTGGGTCGCTACCACTCGCTGATCGCGGAGAGCGCGTCCCTGCCGGACGTTCTCGAGGTGTCGTGCCGCACGGCCGACGGCGTCGTGATGGGCGTGCGGCACCGCGAGCACCGCGCGGAAGGGGTGCAGTTCCACCCGGAGAGCGTGCTGACTCCCGACGGGGACGCGCTGCTGGCGAACTTCCTGCGCTGAACTCAATGCGGTCCGCAGCCGTCTTCCCAGGCCTCGCGGAGCGTGGCTGGGGTCGCGAGCGGCCCGTCCGGGACGGGCTGGAATCCATGGAGGCGCGGACCGTCCTGCAGGGCGGGTCCCTGCGTCCGGAATGCGACGAGGAGGCGCAACCCGCGCTCCACGTGCGGGAAGCCGGCCACGCGCGTGCCGAGGAACGACCCGTCTTCGTCGACGAGCCGTCCGCCCGGCATCGTCCAGGGGAAGGTCTCCGGGGTGGGGCCCCCGCCGACGAGGTCCCGCTCGACCCGGAACACCACGTCGGTGACGACTCCCACCCGAGTGTCGGAGCGGTGGGTGTCCGCGGTGACCACCGTGCCGATGAACACGCGGTCGGCCGCGCACGTCCAGTCGCGGTTCCAGGGGTCCATCGCGCGCTGGATGGCGGGAAGGCCGGCGGGGACGGGCTGTGCGAGGCCCGAAGCCCAGGAGAGGGCGAGCAGGTGGGTCATCCGGCGTTGGACCTGCGCGGGCGCCCGCGGTTCCCCTGGGGATTCACCCGACCGTCAGGGTACGCGAAGGGCCTCTCACGCCGAGCTCGGCGAGGAGTCGTCGCTTCCTCGAGAAGCCGAGCTGGGACACCGTCGCGCCCGTCGAGACCCAGTGGAGCCCGCGCGAACGGGCCGCGATCCGCTTTCCCCTCACGAGAGCCCGCAGCCACTGGGCCTTCGCGATCATCTCGTCGAAGTTCGTCCCCGAGTTCGCGGGGTGTTCTTCGATGAACCACGCATGCTCGCCGTACCCGACCACGAAGTCCCATCTGGGCTCGTTCGGGAAGCTGGCGCGAAGGCAGGTGTCCACATCCACACTGCCCGCGATGCGTCGTGTGTCGTCGAACGTGAGCTTGCGCCTGAGGGTCGCTGTGAGGGCGCCGAGCCCTACCTCGACCGCGATGTCCGGGTGGAGCTCGGAGGCTTCATCGTCGAGCCAGGTCACAGGAGCCGCGTCTCCGCCACGAGGTCGTTGGCGCGCTCTGCGAGGTTGGTCAGGCCTCCCCAGCCGGCGACGTCAGTGTCTTCGTCGGCGGGGTCGAGGCTCGAGATGTCCTTGCTCTGTCCGCCGCTCAGGTATGTGACGCTGAAGGTCTTCTCGACCATGGCTTCAGCGATCTCCCGGACGCCCGGTGTGGCCGGAACATCGAACAGCCGCGCGAGGTGGCCCGAGTCGAAGCGCAGCGCATCCCGGATGCGGTCCAGCGCCCACACGAGCTCGATGAGGTGCGGGGAGTGGGTGGACAGGACGACCCGGTACCCCCGTTTGAGCAGGTCGAGAATCAGCAGGCCGACGGCGTTCACAGCGGCAGGGTGGAGTCCCATCTCCGGCTCCTCGATGACGGCCCACTCGAGGGGGCGACGCATCGCGCTGCCCTGCGTGGGCATCAGCCAGTAGAGTCCCAGCATCAGCGGGATGAACTCACGCTGGCCGGCAGACCAGCTGAGGAACGGCAGCTCCGCGGAGCCAGACACCTTCAGCACGACGCGCTTCCGGAGCCGCGTGCTGTCGACCATCACCTCGGCGTCGTGGAACACGGCGTCGGCGACTGCTTTCCGCAGCTCGGCCTTCCATCGCGTCGGAACGGGGAAGAGGGCTTCAGAGGAACGCTCTCGCTCCTCGAGCTGGAGCCGGAGGTCCTCGCTGAACTGCTTCACGACGTAGGGCGCTCCGATCGGGTAGCCGCCGAACGGGGTGGGCCACCCATCCTGGAGCGTCAGCACGCGCTGCGCGGGCACATAGAACATGCGGGCCGCGGCGCGGGACTTCTTCGACCAGCTCTCGTCGGCTGCGGCAAGCGGATCCCAGGGCGTACCGTCCACCTCGATGCGGGAGGTGGGGGAGGCGAGGGACCCCATGCCCTCGCCGTAGAGCAGCTCGTAGAACGCGCGCGGGTCGTCCTTCCAGTGGTACCCGTGGCGCTTGAGCGCATCGACGATGGGGTCCATGTCGACCGCCGCCTTGAGCGTCTGGAGCAGCACGCTCTTGCCGCTGGCCTGGGGGCCGACGAGCACCGTGAGGTCTGCCAGTCGCACGTGCGCCGACTTCAGTGGCCCGAGACCTTCGACTCGAAGTGACTGCACGGTTCCCTCCTGGCAACCGGGCAGTAGCACGACCATGCAGGACGGTCCCGTCGCTACGGCCCGACCAGCTCGCCCGGCCAGCGGGCGCTCGGGACGCCGAGCTCCCACGCGAGCACCCGATTCCCGTTGTTCGGCGTGGTGAGGTACGCCGTGAGCTCGCTCCACGGGCCGGCTCCGCGGCCCCACTCGAGCCCGTGCACGTAGTCGACGGTCGTGGTCTCGAACAGCGTCTGCACTGTGCCGTCCGGAGCGACGCGCAGCATCGACGTGCCGTCCCACGCGGCGATGTAGAGGTTGCCGCACGCATCGAGCTCGATGACGTCGTGGAAGGTGCCCGGCACGGTCGCGACGAGGCGCAGGGTGTCGGCGGGCTGGCCGGCTTCGTCGAAGTCGAGCGCGTACACCCCGGGGCTCAGCGTGCCGACGAGGAGCGACCGGCCGTCACGGGTGAACGCGAGGTCGCGCGGGGGAACGTCGAGCTCCAGCAGGGTCTCGACGGCGAGGGTGTCGGGATCGACCCGGTAGACGTGGAACGGCGCGAGGATGTCGGAGGTCACGTACAGCTTGCCGTCGGGGCCCACTTCGACCCCGTACATCGGGGGCATCGGGAGCTCGTCGCGCGAGCCGTCGGGGTGGAGGAACCACAGGCGATGGACGGATCCCGTGCCGACCGCGACGAGCGTCTCGTCCGGCAGGAGCGCGAGCTTCTGCAGCGGACCGAGGTTCGGTGTGTGCAGGGAGGCCCGGGTCGCGGACCGGGCGCGCACGAGGTTCGTGCCGTCGGACCCGATCATCCAGCCTTCGGCGTCGAAGGCGACGTCCTTCGAGCCCCGGGGTGCGTCGAGCAGGACGGGTGGGGGCGGAACGGCCGGCACGGTCCCGCAGTCGAACGTGAGCAGCGGCGGTGTCGTGTCGACGGGCACCGCAGTGTCGTCGACCGGCCCGGTGTCCGGCACGTCGGTGTCGAGCGGGACCGGAACGGTCGGCGGGGGCTTGCTGCACGCGAAGAACAGCGGGACGAGGACCATGGCCCACGGTACCCCGCGGTCTCGCCGGGCGAAACGCGCGTGTCGACCTACGCAGGAGGCCGGTCGAACTGGCCCTCTTCGTCGAGGTTCTTCAGGATGGTGGCCACGACCTTCGTGAGGCGCGTGCGGCCGAGATCGACGACGATGTCGGGCGACGGGGGCGGCTCGAAGTCGTCGACCTGGGCGTTCGGACGACGCTCGCGGCACAGCGCGGGATCGGTGTCGACGAACACCTGGTAGACCCGGTTCGCGCCGATGCGCTCGCGCAGCGTCTCGCGGTCGAGCTCGTGGTAGCTCGGGAACGCGCAGATCGCGATGAGCCCTGCCTCGGTGGCCGCCTTGCACGCGGAGACCACGCTGCGGAAGTCCTCGCCCGTGGGGTCGATCACGGTGGCCGAGCGGCCGATGTCGAACAGGCGACGCTCCAGCGCGTAGGCGAGGGCCCAGCGGCCGGACCCCGGCAGGCCCGTGAGCCAGAGGGTGGCGCCGGACTGGCCCATGCGGTCGTAGCGCTCGCGCGGGGACACCTGGGTCTTCGGCTGGATGGCGCTGCCGGCGCGGGCTTCGCGGAGCAGGGCGTCGAGGTCCTGACGCTCGCCGTGCAGGTCGATCATGCCGGCTGCGACGGTGTTGTTCGTGGTGGAGTCGATCAGGATGAACGACCCGGTGGACCGGTTGTCGCGGTAGTTGTCGACGTACAGCGCGCTCGTGCACTTGATGGTGACGTACCCGATGTCGTTCAGGCCGAGCGTGGGGGCCGGGACGTTCTCGAGGGTGTCCATGTCCTTGCGCCACGCGATCTCGTCGATCTTCGCGCGCACGGTCTGCGTGGTGTGCTTGAGCAGGTAGGTCTTGCCGGAGTCGAGCTCGCTCTCGCCCATCCACACGAGGTGCGCGCGGATCTCGCGGGTGACGCGGGGCAGGTTGTCCTGCAGCACGAGCATGTCGCCGCGGCTCGTGTCGATCTCGTCTTCCAGGCGGATGGCGACGGACTGGGGGACGACGGCCTCACCGATGGGATCGCCCGCGAAGTCGACCGACTTCACGCGGCTCGTGCGGCCCGACGGCAGCGAGAGGATCGCGTCGCCGACCTTCACCGAGCCGCTGACGATCTGGCCGGCGAACCCGCGGTAGTCGAGGTTCGGGCGCAGAACGGTCTGGATCGGGAACCGGAAGTCCTCGAGGTTGTGGTCGGCCGAGACCGGCACCGACTCGAGGTACGCGAGCACGTTCGGACCGTCGAACCACGGCGTGCGCTCGCTGTTCTGCACGATGTTCACGCCCTTGAGGGCGCTGATCGGGAAGAACGTGACGTCCTTGAACGACAGGTCGCGGGCGAAGTCGGAGAACTCGGCGCGGATCGCGTCGAAGCGCTCCTGCGAGTAGTCGACGAGGTCCATCTTGTTCACGCACACCGCGAGGTGCGGGATGCCGAGCAGCGACGCGATGAACGCGTGGCGACGGGACTGCTGGAGCACGCCGAGGCGCGCGTCGATCAGGATGATGCCGACGTTCGCGGTGCTCGCACCCGTGACCATGTTCCGCGTGTACTGCACGTGTCCGGGGGTGTCGGCGATGATGAACTTGCGCCGGTTGGTCGAGAAGTACCGGTACGCCACGTCGATCGTGATGCCCTGCTCGCGCTCGGCGCGCAGGCCGTCGGTGAGCAGCGAGAAGTCGATCTCCTCGCCCTCGATGTTCGAGGCCTCGCGCACGGCGGCCATCTGGTCTTCGTAGACCATGCCGGTGTCGTGCAGCAGGCGCCCGATGAGCGTGGACTTCCCGTCGTCGACGGAGCCGACCGCGACGAAGCGGAGCAGCTCCTTGTGCTCGTACCGGTTGAGGTACGCGCCGATGTCGGTCTTGATGAGCTCTGCGTCGGTGGACATCAGAAGTACCCCTCGCGCTTCTTGCGCTCCATCGACCCGTCTTCGTCGTGGTCGATGAGCCGCCCCTGGCGCTCGCTGAAGGTGGTGGACAGCATCTCCTGGATGACGTCGGGCACGGTCTTCGCCGTGGACTCGACCGCACCGGAGAGCGGGTAGCAGCCGAGCGTGCGGAAGCGAACCGAGCGCATCTCCGGCTTCTCGCCGGGCTCGAGGCGCATCCGCTCGTCGTCGACCATGATCATCGTGCCGTCGCGCCACACGATCGGGCGCTCGGCGGCCAGATACAGCGGCACGATCGGGATGTTCTCGCGCTCGACGTACAGCCACACGTCGAGCTCGGTCCAGTTGGAGAGCGGGAACACACGCACGCTCTCGCCCTTGCGGGTGCGCGTGTTGAACGTGTTCCACAGCTCCGGGCGCTGGTTCTTCGGGTCCCACTGGTGGAACTGGTCGCGGAAGCTGAAGATCCGCTCCTTGGCGCGCGAGCGCTCCTCGTCGCGACGGGCTCCGCCGAACGCGCAGTCGAACTTGTAGTGGTCGAGCGCGGCCTTCAGCGCGACCGTCTTCATGATGCCGGTGTAGTGGTTCGAGCCGTAGTCGAACGGGTTGATGCCCTGCGCCACGCCATCCTGGTTGATCCACTCCAGGAGGTCGATGCCCATGTCCTTCGCGTACTCGTCGCGGAACGTGATCATCTCGCGGAACTTCCACGTGGTGTTCACGTGGAGGAACGGGAACGGCGGCTTGCCCGGTGCGAACGCCTTCATGGCGAGGTGCGCCATCACGCCGGAGTCTTTGCCGATGGAGTAGAGCATCACCGGGTTCTCGAACTCGGCCGCGGCCTCGCGGATGATGTGGATGCTCTCGGTCTCGAGCTCCTGCAGGTGCGTGAGCCGGCTTTGCAGAGAAGTCATGACGTGCCCGGGGTTCGGGGAGGGTTCGAAGGGAGGCCGAACCTATGGGGCCGGACGCGTGCGCGCCACCGCGCGAACCCCGGTTTCAGGTGCGGAGCTTGCGGATGGACCGTGGAATGTCGGCGGTGGACCCGAGCTGCTTCCGCGCGGCCTTGGCGCGCTCCTCGATCGCGCTGGCGACCCACACGGCGTGCTCCGTGGGCTCGAGCTCCATGGGGATGAGCAGGGGCTCGGCACCGGCGCGCATCACCTCGACCACCGAACCGGGCGTCACGTGGACGCGACCCACCTGGTTCCACGGCGTGGTGGTCTTCTCGCCGTCTCGCACGGTCTCGAGCTGCGTGGCGGTGAGCCGGAGGCGGGTCTCGAGCGCGCCTCCCGTCGGCTCGAGCAGCCGGGCGATCTGGAGCACCACAACGACGCCCGCCGCGACGAACCCGAGCGGCGGCAAGACGGGCGTGGCGAAGCTCAGGGCGACCACGAGCCCCCAGCCGATGTTCTGGATGGACGAGTCGCGGAGCAGGTCGAGCGACGACCACGGGCGCCCACTCACGCGGACCGTGAGCGCTTCGAGATCGGTGCTGGTTCGCAGCTGCGGAGGCGGGTCGAACACACCAGCTCCGTGCAGGGAGCGCCTGTGCGCCTCACTGCTCCGGGTTGAGGGTCACACGTACGCCGTAGTGATCGGAGTACGCGCCGTCCACGGTCGCACCGCAGGTGTCGTGCGACACCGAGTCGTCGAGCACGCGATCCACGCTGAACGTGGGCTCCTCGAAGCCGCGGAACAGGATGTGGTCGATCAGCTCGCTCTCGTTGTCGTCGCCGCCGAGCGCCACGAGCGGGTTGTCGCCGCAGAACGTGCACCGGCCGTCCTGCTCGAGGTACGGCACCGCGAAACCCCCGACGAGACGGGCGTAGTTCGCGGGCTCCTCCGCGGTGAGACCCTCGGCTTCGGGCCCGACGTTGAAGTCGCCCATCGCGATCACCGGACCGGTGGACGTGCTGTCGACGAACGCTCGCAGATCGTCGACCTGGGCGGTCTGCTCCTCGCTCCAGCTCCCTTCGTCGCGCGGGTACGGGATGAGGTCGAACGAGGCCGTGAGGTGCGTGCAGTACACGTCCTGCTCGCCGCTCGGCAGATCGATCACCGCGTGCAGCACGCTGCGACGGTTCGTCGTGCTCTCGAACACGTGCTCCTCGGTCGACAGGATGGGGTGCTTCGACAGCAGGCCCGTTCCGAACGAACCGCCGTACGCGAAGTGGGTGGTCTGGGTCTCGCAGGCCGCCGCGATGGCGTCGAGCTCGCCGCCGACGTTCGCCATCGTACAGCCGAGGCACGGCTTCTGGAGACCGATGAACTGGAATGGACAGCCGCCCTGCACACAGCCCGGCAGCTCGTCGACACAGGAACCCGCGCAGGTGTCGTTCGCGCAGGACAGGAGCGCGTCGAGCTCACCGCCCGGACACGCCGGCTCCGCTTCGACCACCTGCTGGGCCTCCGGGAAGAAGCTGTGCGGGAAGGCCGCGCTGGACGCGCTCTTCACGGCGTCGACCTGCGACGGCAGCCAGACTTCCTGAAGGCACACGACATCGGCGTCGAGCGCGCCGATCGCCTGGGCCACGAGCTCGGTGCGCTCGTTCGCCCCGGGCACGAAGCCCACGGCCAGCCCCGCGTTGTACGTGACGAACGTTCCCGACGGGACGGGGTTTCCACAGCCTGCGAGCACCGCGATGAGCCACATGGGACCTCCAGCGTGCCCCGATACTCCGGTTTCGGGGCCTTGTCGCTCGGAAGCCATCGCTGACGCGTCCGCGGGGTCCGTCTATGATGCGGCCATCGGTCGGAGGTGGGATGCACGAGCTGCTCGAGAACCTGTTGGACGGCGAAGAGCTCGACCGCGAAGGCGTGGTCGCGCTGCTCGACGGCCTGTCGGATCCCGACGTGCCCGATGTGCTGAAGGCCGCCGCGCTCGCTGCGATGCGCGTGCGGGGCGAGACGGCCGCAGAGGTGCGGGATCTCGCGCGCGAGCTGCGGGATCGGGCCGTCGCGTTCGAGCCGGATGCGTCGAAGCCCGTGGTCGACACGTGTGGCACGGGCGGAGACGGGTCGGGCAGCATCAACCTGAGCACTGCCGCGGCGCTCGTGGTGGCCGCCATGGGGCACGGCGTCGTGAAGCACGGCAACCGGCGGTCGTCGTCGAAGTGCGGCAGCGCCGATGTGCTCGAAGCGCTCGGCGTGCCCCTCCCGGAGGGCCCGCGCGACGCGGCCCGCATGCTCGACGAGACCGGGTTCACCTTCCTGTTCGCGCCCAACTTCCACCCGTCCACGGCCGGCGTGGTGCCCGTGCGCCGCGCGCTCCGCACCCGCACGGTGTTCAACCTGCTCGGGCCGCTGACGAACCCGGCCCGCCCGGCGTACCAGGTCGTGGGGGCGTACAGCGCCGAGGCGGCTGCGCTCATGGCCGACGCGCTCGCGGGCCTCGCGGTCACGCGTGCGTTCGTGGTGCACGGCGCGGAAGGGTGGGACGAAGCCACGCCCATCGGGCCGTTCGAGCTGTGGGACGTGCGGCCGGGCGATGTCGTGCGCCACCGCGAGCTCGACCCCGCGCGGGCGTACGGGATCCCGCGGTGCACGGCCGACGACCTGCAGGGCGGCGACGCCGACTTCAATGCCGCGGCGCTGCGTCGGGTGTTCCGCGGCGAGAAGGGCCCGCACCGCGACGCGGTCGCGCTCTCGGCAGCGCTGGTGCTCGAAGTGCTGGGGATCGCCGAGGAACGCGACGCCGTGTCCCGCGTGGAGGCCGCGCTCGACAACGGAGCGGTCACTGCGTTGCTCACCCGGCTCCAGTCGTACGCCTGACGCCCATGAGCTTCCTCGACGAGATGGCGCGCTCCAGCGCCGAGCGGGCCCGCACGCTCGATGGAGAAGCGCTCCGCTGGACGCCCGCGCAGCCGAAGACCCTCGAGCTCTCCGGCTTCACGCTCATCGCCGAGGTGAAGCACCGGGCGCCGTCGTCCGGGGTGCTCGCCCCCGCTGGCGACGTGCTGGAGCGGGTCTCCGCGTACGTGGAGGCCGGCGCGTCCGCCGTGAGCGTGCTCACCGAGCCCTCCCGGTTCGACGGCCAGCTCGCGCACCTCGAAGCGGCGTCCGCGCGTGCGCTCACGATGCGCAAGGACTTCCTGGTCCACCCGGATCAGGTGTGGGAGGCCCGTGCGGCGGGGGCTTCGGGGGTCCTGCTGATCGCGCGCATGCTCGACGACGACGCCCTGTGCGAGATGCTCGACACCGCCGAGGAGGCCGGGCTGTTCGTGCTGCTCGAGGCCTTCGACGCCACCGACCTCGCGCGCTGCAACGTCGACTGGAGCGCTCCGCAGCCCCTGTTGGTGGGCGTGAACTGCCGGGATCTGCGCACGCTGCAGGTCGATCCCGACCGCCTGCGCTCGCTCGCACCCTTCCTCCCGCGCGACCGGGTGGTGATCGCGGAGAGCGGTCTCGAGACCCCCGACGACGCCGCACGCGTGGCGGAATGGGGCTATCGTGGAGCCCTGGTGGGCACGGCCCTGATGCGGGCGGGCGATCCCGGAGCGCTCGTGCGGGCGATGCGGGAAGCAGGAGGCGGCACGTGAGGATCAAGATCTGCGGGTTGCGAACGGTCGACGACGTGAACGCGGCCGTGTCGGCGGGCGCCACGGCGGTGGGCTTCGTGTTCGCTCCGTCCGTGCGCCAGGTCACGGTCGAAGAGGCGCGCGCGCTCGTGGATGCCGTGCCACCCGGGGTCGAAGCGGTCGCGGTGTTCGGGGCGGTCGCAGACCCGGCGCTCGTCGAGAAGGTCCTCACGCTCGGCGTCGACGCCGTCCAGGCGGGCACCGAGCCCGATGGGCTCCGCCGCGCAGGCGTGTTCTTCCTCCGGTCCGTCGCCGATGGTCCCGACCTCGAAGCCCGCCTGGGCCCGCCCAACGTCGGCACCATCCTGTCCGGCTCCCTGCGGGGCTGTGTCCTCATCGACTCCACCGCCGCGGGCGGGAGTGGACGCGTGGGCGACTGGGACCGCATCGAGAGTGCCGCCGCGGGCCATCCCTTCGTGCTGGCGGGCGGATTGACGCCCGACAACGTCGCGGAGGCCATCCGCGCGGTGCGTCCCATCGGCGTCGACGTGTCGAGCGGCGTCGAGAGCGCGCCCGGCGTGAAAGACCCAGCGCGGATCGAGGCCTTCGTGCGCGCGGCGAAGGGCGCCTGATGGGCGGGGCTCCACGGGGGGACTACCCCGATGCGCGCGGGCGCTTCGGCGCGTTCGGCGGGCGCTACGTGCCCGAGACACTCATGGGGGCGCTGCTCCGCCTCGAGAAGGAGGCCCGCCAGGCCCTGTCGGATGCCGCGTTCCTGTCCGTCCTCGATCAGGAGCTCGACCGGTGGGTGGGGCGTCCGAGCCCGCTCACCCCCGCACCCCGGCTGTCCGCGGCCTGGGGCTGCGAGGTGCTGCTGAAGCGGGAAGACCTGAACCACACGGGCGCGCACAAGATCAACAACGCGCTCGGGCAGGCCCTGCTGGCGCAGCGGATGGGGGCGCGGCGCGTGGTGGCCGAGACGGGAGCGGGCCAGCACGGTGTGGCGAGCGCGGCGGCCTGCGCGCGGCTCGGGCTCGAGTGCCACGTGTACATGGGGTCCGTCGACGTGGAGCGCCAGGCGCCGAACGTCGCGCGGATGCGGCTGTTCGGGGCCGAGGTGATCCCGGTCACCGCGGGAGACGCCACGCTGCGCGCGGCGATCGACGAAGCCATGCGCGACTGGGTGAGCGACCCGCTCGGCACGTTCTACCTGCTCGGGAGCGCGGTCGGTCCGCATCCGTACCCGTGGCTCGTGCGCGAGCTCCAGAGCGTGATCGGCCGCGAGGCCCGCCAGCAGGTGCTGGCCGCGATCGGTCGGCTGCCCGACGTCGTGGTGGCGTGCGTGGGCGGCGGCAGCAACGCGATCGGCGCGTTCCATCCGTTCGTGGGCGACGCGGAGGTCGCGCTGCTCGGCGTCGAGGCCGGCGGCAGCGGCACCGGGCTGGGCGAGCACGCGGCGACGGTCGTGCACGGGCGTCCCGGTGTGCTGCACGGAACGTACAGCCTGCTCCTGCAGGACGAGCACGGGCAGATCCGCGAGACCCACAGCGTGTCGGCCGGGCTCGACTACCCGGGCGTGGGTCCCGAGCACGCGCACCTCGCGGAGTCCGGGCGCGCCACCTACGTCGCCGCCACCGACTCCGAAGCGCTCGATGCGCTCGAAGAGGTCGCACGTATGGAGGGGATCCTGGTCGCCCTCGAGACCGCCCACGCATTCGCGGGCGCGCGGCGGTGGGCCTCCGAGAACCCCGGTTCCACCGTGGTGATCTGCGTGTCCGGCCGCGGAGACAAAGACCTCGGCATCCTCCAGAGCGTCGGGAGGTCGTCGTGAGCGCAGCCCGTCCCACCGGGGCCACCGAGCTCGAAGCCGCCCTCCGGTCGCCACGGAGCGGGCACCCGATCGCCCTCATGCCCTACCTGACTGCGGGTTACCCTGAGAGAGAGGGTTTCTCTGACCTTGTCGCGCGAGTGGGGGCAGTGGCGGATGCCATCGAGATCGGGGTCCCGTTCACAGATCCCATGGCGGATGGCACCACCATCCAGGAGACTTCGCGTGCAGCCCTCGAAGCGGGGGTCACCCTCCCCTGGATCCTCGAGACACTGAAGCAGACGGAGACGCCCGCCGCGTGTGTGCTGATGAGCTACTTCAACCCCCTCCTGGCCTACGGGCTGGAGCGGCTGGTCGACGATGCGGCGGAGGCCCGGGTGTGCGGGTTCATCGTGCCCGACCTGCCGCTGGAGGAGGCGGGTCCGTTCCGGGAGCTGTGCGCGGCGAAGGGGCTGGCGTTGATCCAGCTGGTCACGCCGGTCACGGGTCCGGAGCGGCTGAAGCGGGTGTGCGCGGCGTCGAGTGGGTTCGTGTACGCGGTGACGGTCACCGGGGTCACCGGAACGTCGGCCGACCCCGCGGCGCTGGCGGCGTACCTCACGAAGCTCCGCTCGGTCACGAGCCTGCCGGTGTGCGCGGGCTTCGGGATCCGGAGCCGAGCGGACGTGGAGCGCCTGGAGGGCGTCGCACACGGGGCGATCGTGGGCACGGCCATGCTGAACGCCCTGCGCGACGGGGTCGATCCGGTGCGCTTCTTGGAGTCCTTGCGGTCCTGACGGGCGGGTGCGAGTTCGACCCGCCCGAGTGCCCGCTCCACGGAGACGTCGAAGACCTGCGGATCCGGCGGGGTCCCCGCGTGTCCGAGTTCCTGGAGATGCTGTCGGAGCCCGTCGAGGGGCTCGTGAACCACGACGGCGTGCAGACCGGCGGGCAGTGGTCGCTCACGTTCACGGAGGTGAAGGCCGACACCGCCCGGCTCGGCGAGCAGTGTCCCGACCTCTCGCTCGAGGCCCGCGGCACGCTCGTGCTCGAGACCACCGGGCCGAGCCTCGTGGGCACCGGGGCCTTCGTGCTCGACAGCTGGACGGTCGACGGCTGGGTGGCCGAGCTGTTCAGCCAGTCTGCGGAGCTCGATGCGTTCGCCGGCACCCTGCGCCTCGAGCTCGGCGGCGACGACTTCGACGAGGTGCGATTCAGCCAGGGCTTCTTCGGCGGGAACGACGGCCAGCAGTCCACCGAGCTGGGCTTCTCCACCCGCTAGTCAGAGCTTCGGTGCGCGCTTGCAGGCCTCTTCGATGCCGCGTGCACAGGCGGTTCCGTACAGCTCGCGCGCGCGCTCCTTGTCGCGGTCGACCCCGATGCCCTTCCAGTGCGCGTCGCCCAGCGCCTTGCAGGACGCCGCCTGTCGGGCCTCGCAGCCCTTCGAGAACAGGCTCGCCGACCGTACGGCGTCGTAGTGCTCGCCCTTCACGGAAAGCGCCGTTCCGAGCGCCGTACAGGCCTCGCCGATGCCCGCCTCGCACGCGTCGCGGAGCAGGCCGCGCCCGCGCTCGAAGTCCTCGGGGAGCAGGCTCTTCCCGAGCATGCCGCAGCTGTACGGGTCTTCGAGCGTACAGCCCGCTTCGCGCAGCGTGCGCGCCTTCGCGACATCCACGGCCGCGCCCATCATCTTCGCGTCTTCCACGAGGTCGGCGCCGTTCGCACACGCCACCGCCACCCCGCGATCACAGCCGGCCTCCCACAGGGCCAACCGCCCGGGCGGGTCTTGCTCGGCGCGCATGCCCGCGGCGTAGAGCTTCTCGAGGTTGTTGCACGCCGCGAGGTGCCCGCCGTCGCACGCGTGCACGTACAGCTCGACGGCGGCGGGCGGATCGGGCTCGCTGCCGTCGATCGACAGGTGGGCGAGCAGCCCGAGGCTGTTGCACCCGCCGAGATACCCGGCGTCACAGGCCTTCCGGTAGTACTCGCGGGCCTTGTCGAGGTCGCGCTTCACCCCGAGCCCCGCGTGGTAGAGCACGCCCAGCCGCCGGCACCCCGCCATCTCGCCCTGCTGGCAGGCCGTCTGGTGCATCGAGAGCGCCTTCGCCTCGTCTTTCTCGACACCCACGCCGAGCTGGAAGAGCGCGCCGTGCTCGACGCAGGCCCGCTCCAGCCCCGCCGCGCAGGCGGTCTCGAAGAACCGCGCGGCATCCGACGCCTCGGGCGCCTCCTGGTGGAAGATGCCGGGCGTGATCTGCGCCTTGCTCCACCCGACGACGAGGCAGGAGGCCGGGTGACCGGCGCCACAGCTCGCCTCCAGGGCTGCCCGGGCCTGCTGGAGCTCGCCGGACCCCCAGGAACGGTCGCACGCGAGCTGCTCTCCGGCCGCGCAGGCCGTGGCGTACGCGGCGTCGACCGCGGCGTCGTCGGCCGTGATGCCATCCTCGTGGAAGTCGAGCACGAGGGCGGTCACGAACTCGTCGAGACCGGGGCGGACCGCGGGCTCCTCGGCCCCCGCGAGGGACAGGAGCAGCACCATCATCGCACCTGGTCTTCGAGGGCGGTGAGCGCCTGCTCGTAGCAGACGACCCAGTCGGGGCGGACCGCTTCGAAGTAGTACTTGCGGAGCGGCCACGGGGGGGCGTTCAGGAAGGTGGTGAGCTGCACGCGCGTGCCCTGGTTCGGGACCTCGGTGAACAGGAACCGCGTCACGAAGCCCTTCTTCCCCTCGTGATCGAGCTCGATGCGCCGGTTGGGCTCGGGAACGGTGAGCCGGGCCGTCAGCCGGCGCTTGAACGACTTGATCTGGTACGTCACCCGCGCCGGGCCCTGAGGCTCGGTGTGCTCCCAGTCGACCACGCAGGCCTCGGGCATCAGCGCGGCGATGTCCTGCGTGGTGTGGACGAGGGCAGCGAGGGCTGCGGGAGAGGCCGGGATGGTACGCTCGACCGCGACGTCGGCGTTCTTGTCGGCCCAGGGCGATGCCGCGAGTGCGGAGATCATGAACAACAGCATGGGGGAGAAGGGTATCACCCTCGCGGTCGTCGGGGATGTGCACCACGACGTGGCGAAGCTGCGCCGGGTCCTCGACCACATCGACGAGACCGGCGCGGACGGGGTCCTGCTCGTCGGCGACCTGGGCAGTGCAGACCTGTCGTGGGCCGTGCGGCGGACCCCCGAGCGCGACGCCCGGTACCTCGACAGCCTCGCGGAGGTCCTCTCGATGGCCCGTGGGCTCGGGCTCCCCGTCGCGTACGTGCCCGGGAACCACGATCTGCCGGGCCTCTCGCTGCCCGGGAACTGCGACGGCACTGTCGTGGACGTGGCGGGCCTGCGGGTGGGCGGCATCGGCGGCGCGGGTCCGGACCGCTTCGGGTTCTGCTACGAGTGGGGCGACGACGAGATACGGGCACGACCCGCGCTCGCTTGTGACGTGCTGCTCTGCCACTGCCCGCCTCGCGGGGTGCTCGACACGACGCGCCGCGGCACGCTGGCCGGGAGCGAGGCGATCCTCGAGCGGGCCCGTGCGCACCGGGGGTTCCTGGTGTGTGGGCACATCCACGAAGCGGCCGGCGTGTGCTGGGTGGACGGCTGCCTGTGCCTGAACGCGGGCGGGCTCGGTCGGCCGTACGGGAAGGCGCAGGTGGGCTACGTGCAGCGCACGGCGAGCGGAGACCGCGCGTGGCACGTCGATCTCGAGACCGGCCAGGTCGTGCGCGGGTGAGCCGCGTCAGTCGAGCGTGAAGTCGATCTCCGCGCCGTCGCGCTCGACCACGCCTTCGCGAAAGCTGTCGGGCACCGCATCGAGGCCGTCTGCGACGGGCTGTCCGTCGATCTCCAGCACGCGGTCGCCCGGGCGGAGGCCCGCCGCACGCAGGGGGCTGTCGAGCATCAGGTCGTGGATGCGGACCGCACCGTGCTTGCCCATCCGGAGCTGCCAGCCCATCGGCGGGTCGTGGTCGGGTAGCTCCACGGCCGTGCGGCCCGCGTCGGCCGGCGCTTCGACGCGAGGAGCCTCGAACACCTGCCCCCCGAACCGGGCCGTCGCCTGGATGTCGAGATCGTGGTGCTCGGGCACCTGGATTGTGACCTCGCTGGACCCGGGCGGCACGTTGTGCAGGATGCGCGCGCCCTCGCCGACCCCGACCCGCAGGGTGACGTCGGGGTAGCGCTCGCCGTTGTGGACCTCGACGACCAGTGGCACCTTCGGAGGGTCGCGCAGATCGACGAGATCGAGGCACGCGCCGTCGGCCCAGCCCACGGTGGCGGGGAGCAGCCCCGGGCCGCGCGCGATGCCGAGCCCGATGGCGTGGACGGGTGTGAACGTGACCCAGGTGCGGTCGTGCCGGAGACGGTGGGTGCGGAGGGGCTCCAGCGTGTCGGGATCGACCTCCTCGATGGTGAGGCCGGAGAGCGGGGCGACGATCTCGGCGAGCTCGCACTCCACCGGCGTGGGGGGCGCCTCGGAGGGGGCGCGCTCGTCGCGGATCTCCAGCACCCGCCGCACCGTGGCGTCGGGACGCGCAGCGGTCGGAGAGGGCTCCGGAGCCGTGGACGACGGGCGGAGCGCGACCATCGCCGCGACGACCGCGACACCGATCAGGGCCAGCAGGATCCCGAGCCGTCTCATGGACCGCGGTTATCCGGCGACCGGATGGACGCCGCGGTTCCGTGACGTATGCTCACAGCCCGGAGGGTTCGATGGCGAGAGTGACGGGGATCGGCGGAGTGTTCTTCAAGGCGCGCGATCCCGCCGCGCTGAAGCAGTGGTACGTGACGCACCTCGGGATGAAGCTCGAGGACTGGGGCGGCGTCGTGTTCCACTGGAAGGACGACGAAGCCAGCCAGTCGGCGGAGGGCGCCACGGTCTGGCACCTCGCCGATTCCGGCAGCGACTGGTTCGCGCCGAGCACGAGCAACCTCATGATCAACTACCGGGTCGACGACCTGAAGGCGCTGCTGGCCCAGCTCGCCGAGGCCGGGGTCCCGTGCCTCAAGGGCCCCGACGAGGAGTTCAACGGCCTGTTCGCGTGGGTGATGGACCCCGAGGGCAACAAGGTCGAGCTGTGGGAGCCCCGCGACCCGTAGCCGTTCGCTCGGGGGTGCGTAGGGTTCGCCGACTGGAGGCGTCGTGCGTGGACGGGTGGTGGCAGGCGTGCTCGTCGGAGTCGCGCTGTTGTTCGTGTTGGTGATGCCGGGCTCGAACGACCCCGTGGGCGAGGCCCCCTCGGCGCCCGAGGCCGCGTCGGGGCCGACGGCACCGGGTCCAAAGCCCGTCGTCCTCTCCCGGAAGCGCACCGTGTTCCGCCGCGCTCCGGATGTGGCGCCCTCCGCCCCGGTGCGTGCCGGGAGCCCTGCGTCCACAGGATCCGCGGAGCCCATGGAGCCGGTGGTCCCACCGCCGCGTTCGCTCGACCTCGACGACCTCTCCGACGAGCGCAGGGCCGCGGTGATGAAGAACGCGATGGAGCGCATGGCCGAGCTGTCGGAGGCCTGCGGCGACACCGTCGATGCGCCGGTGCTGACCTCCGCGGAGGTGTCGCTCGACGACCGGGGCCTCCAGGTGCTGGAGCTGTCGACGTACGAGGTGGGCGAGAACGAGGCCGGAGAGCGCATCACGATGCTCACCGACACGCCGATCCCGACGGCCCTCGCGTCGTGTCTCGAAGACCACCTGTGGAGCGCGCCGTGGACGCAGCTCGGCGAGGGCGAGGTGCTGAGCTACGCGCTCACGATGCCGTTCGGAGAGGACTGATGGCGCTCTGGAGCGCGTGGGACGCCCGCTTCCACGAGGCCGCGCGCTCGGCGTCGGTGGGCACGGTCTCGGCCCACTCCGACAGCAGGATCTGGGCCTCGGCCATCCACGCGGCCGCGTAGGACCGCAGCTCCCGCACGGCCGCAGCCTGCCCGGCGGCGTTCATCCGGAGCGTCGCGAGCAGCCCGTCGGTCTCGCCTGGAGGATGCGGGAGCTCGGGCATGCGCGCGAGGTGCGGCGACAGCGCGGGCTCGGCCGCCAGCTGCACGAGCAGGTCGTCGCGGAGGGTGCCGAGGGCTTCCGCGAAGTCCGCCACGCGCTCGCTGACCGTCATCCGCTCGGTGCGCGCGACCCAGCGGTTCAGCCAGGCCTGCACGGTGGGCCGGATCTCGGTGAGGGCCGCGAGATCCTCCGGTGAGACGGGCTTCTCCACCCGTGCGAAGCGGGACTGCACGGCGGACAGGGCGGTGGCGAGGGCTTCGGTCTGTCGGCGGGAGCGGGGAGCGCCGCGGAACGAGGGGGCCCACGCGCGGAGGTCTCCCGCTTCGACGAGCCACGGCGCGAGCTCGGCCGTATTGCGCCGCACGCGCTCCAGGACCGCGTCGACCTCGTCTTCGAGCAGGTCGGCCTTCGACACCACGCAGGCAAGCGCGGTGCCCGGCGTGAGGAGCAGCTCCACGACATCCCGCTCGGTGCGCGTGAGCGGCTGGAGCCCGTCGACCACCCAGACCACGACATCCGTGGTGTCGAACGCGGGCCCGAGCCGGTCGATCGCGGTGTCGCGCCCGTCGATCCCGGGGGTGTCCGTCCAGGCCTCGCGCCGGACGGTGACGGTGTCGATGGCTTGCGTCACCCCGCCGAGCCCGACGGGATCCGCCCGTCCCAGCAGGCGGTTTCGCAGGGTGGTCTTGCCGCTGGCGGTGCGCCCGACGAGCAGGAACCGCGTGTGTCGGTTCGTGCGCCACTCCACGAGCTCCGCGGGGTCGACCCACGGACGCACGGCTTCGATGACCTCGAAGGGCTCCACACCGGCGCTCAGTACAGGATGCCGTCGATGGGCTGCTCGGCCGGCGGGAGCTCGGTCTCGCCGAGGAGCTGGCGCAGGTCGCGCTCGATGACGCGGCACAGGGCGTTCATCGGAACGTCGTTCATGCTGCGCTCGAACGGGTCTTCGCTCGCGTCGCCGATGCCGTCCATCGTGAGGAACACCCACGCGATCATGGTGCTCGCCGCGAAGTAGGGGAGCAGCCAGGGCAGGTTCGCGGCCGTGGGGATGCCCGCGGGCAGGTGGTCGGCGAACACGTCGAGCAGCCCGAACGGCACGAGGTACACGAACACCCGCGTGAAGATGCGGCTGAACTCGGCGTACTGGCGCGGGAAGGGCGTCTTCTTGATGCGCTCGCACTTTCCCTGGAGCGTGTAGAGCTCGCGCAGGATGCCCATCAGCGCGATCTGGTGGAAGAGATCCGTCTTCTGCGTGCGGAACAGGTCGGCCAGCTCGGCGCCGTGGCGGTGCACGAGGTGGGTGGCGGGGTTCACCATCGCCGACGTGGCGGTGAGCTCGTCGGCGGGCAGGAAGGGCGCGAGCTCGGCGTCCCAGTCGTTCCGCATGTGGGTGGCGTGCGCGGCCAGGCGCTTCGCGGTGCCCCGCGCCGGGTTGTCGAAGAATCGCGACTCCCGCCGCAGCTGGAGCCGCAGCGCGTTGATCCAGGCGAGGTGCCGGTAGACCAGCTCGCGGCGGACGGCCCGGGCCTCGTCGCTCTCGTCGCCCGGCCGCACGTAGCAGAGCACCCCACTGGCCCAGCTCCGGCTCTCGTTGACGATGGCGCCCCAGATCTTCCGGCCCTCCCAGAACCGGTCGTACGACGCGTTGTTCTTGAAGCCCCCGTAGAACGAGACCGCGATGCCCATCACGGAGAGCGGCAGGAACGGAACCCTCAGCCAGTCGAAGCCCGCGCCCGCGTACAGGCCGTACACGACCATGGCCCACACGAAGCCGGTTCCGCCGGTGACGAGGGCGAAGGCGGCGAGCCCGCGGGAGGGGAGTCGGCGTGCGGAGAACATGGCGCGCAGTCTAACTGCCCACGCCGTGCGTGCGTGCTAGGCGGGACCCATGGAATCCTTCTACGAGCCCGATGGAGACGCCCTCGGCGCCACCGCCCTCACGCGGGGCCCGTGGGACGACCGGTTCCAGCACGGGGGGCCGCCCACGGCGCTGCTGGTGCGCGGGATGCGGCAGCTCACGGGCATGGGGCAGAGCACCCTGGCCCGGATCGTGGTGGCCTTCCATCGCCCGGTGCCGATCGGTCGCTGTGTCGTGCATGCGCGGACGGAGCACGCGGGCCGGACGGCACAGCGGGTCTCCGCGGCGCTCGAGGTCGACGGGGTGGAGGTGCTCACCGCGACGGGTCTTTGCATCCGGAAGGCGCCGGTCGAGGCGTTCACGCCCGCAGAGCCCGAGTGGCCCGCGCCCGAGGGGCTCGCGGCGTTCACCTTCCCGTTCTTCCGCAACCCGGTGGGCTACCACACGGCCGTCGAGCTCCGCGTGGCGTCCGGGGCGTTCGGCACGACGCCGGTGCGCTTCTGGGCCCGTCCGCGCGTGCCGTTGGTGGCCGGCGAGCCCACGAGCCCCGTCGAAGACGCCGTGATCCTCGCCGACGCCCAGAGCGGCATGGGCCTCCCGCTGCCGCCAGACCGGTTCACGTTCGTGAACCCCGACCTCACGGTCGCGTTCGCGCGCGAGCCCGAGAAGGGCTGGATGGGGCTCGACATCCGGTCGATGTCGGGCGGACTGGGTTCCGGGCTGTCCCAGAGCCTGCTGAGCGACGCACGGGGCCTGTTCGGTGGGTGCTCACAGAGCCTGGTGATCGCGCCGCGTCACTGACACCAGCCCCACGGGCGCGGGTCGGGCGGGCCCTCGAGCCCGTAGCCGGTGTGCCGGAACGCCGTGCGCACCTCGTCGTCGTCGAACCAGCACGTGAGGTGCCGCTCGAGGTCGGTGGACCGGTAGGACGCGTGGAGGTGCTGTACGTAGAACACGCGCAGGGCCTCGACGACGGCCTCTGTGCCGTGGCGCGACGCGATGTCGGCGAACACGGACGAGCCGTACACGTAGGTGTCGGTGGACAGCGAAGCGCCCGCCCACTCGTCGGTCCCGATCTGGAGAACGCGAGGATCGAGGGAGCGATCGAGCGGGACCTCGCGGAGCGGAAACAGGTCCGTCACCCACGACGTGATGGCCTCGTCGACCCAGCCGTGCAGGTCGGCGACGGGGGACGCACCCCGGGCGTACCAGGAGTGCATCATCTCGTGCTCGATGGCGCCCATCTGCGTGAGCGTGGCGCCGTCGTACTCCATGGAGCTCGCGTGGTCCTGGCGGATCCACAGCACGTAGCGGTCGCCGTGGCCGTACGGGCCGAACAGGCCTGCGTGGTGCTGGAGCGCCGCGGACCCCCGTGTGAGCGCTTCGTCGGGATCCGCGCCGGGATCGGTGGTGAGCGAGCGCACCTCGAGGGTGACGTCGCCCTCGGGCAGGGGCACCACGGCGGAGCGCCGCTGGGTGATCGCGGTGGGGGACACCACCCAGAACGGCGTGTGGGACTGGATGTCGGACCACTCGACGCGCCAGCCGACCGCGGTGTCGGTGACCGTTCCGGTGGCGGCGAGCTCGTGGGGGGCGTCCAGCGCGGACACCTCGAGGTCGAGCGCGAGATCGAACCGGTCGAACAGGAGGTTCCCGGGCATCCACATGCTGAGGAAGTGCCCCGGGGTGTCGTCTTCGAGCCCCGCGGCCCAGAACACCCCGTCGTCGGTGGACTCTATGCGCGCGGCGTCGCCTTCGTCGCTCATCCAGCCGACCGGGAGCGTGGCTCGCACGGACAGGGTGTGCTCCGAGCACGGGTCGAGCACGCCCAGGCCGACGACCTCGCGCGCGGGGTCGCCGACCGTGATCCGCTCGAGCTCGACGGGCGCGTCGTCGAGCCAGGCCTCGACGTCGGGACGCAGCTCGAGGACCGCGATGGCGTCGGCGTCGTCCGTGAGGAAGGTGGCGGTGGCGTCGACCCCGAGGCCGTCGGCGCGGACCTCGACCTGCGCGGACACCTGGTTCAGATCGACCGGTGCGACCGGGCCGAACGCCGTGTCGGCCGGTGGGGGGGCGTCGGCGAGCTGGGCGCTCCCGCATCGCTCGATCGGCTCGAGGTCTTCTTCGGGACCGGTGCAGGCGAGGAGGAGGACCAGGGGAAGCAGGCGCATGCCCTCCGATAGCCTCACCGCGCCGCGAGAGCCTCCAGCTCGACGCTCTCGCGCTCGAAGGTCTCGAGGACGGCGACCCAGTGGGCCTCCCGGGCCGCCGCGTCGCGGATCGCGGCTTCCCGCTCGGCGATCGTCTGGTCGAGCAGTGCGCGCACGTCTTCGGCTTCGGCGCCTGCAGCGGCGACCAGGGCGTTCCGGATGGGCTCGAGGTTCTCCGCCACCCGCGCCTCGACCTCCGCGCGCGCCTCGTCGGCCTGTGCGACCAGCTTGCCTTCGAGCGTGCCGGCGAGCTGGCTGCGGAGCCGGCGGAGCTGCTGACCCCCGGTGAGCACGAGCAGGACGGCGTCGCTCACGGCGTACAGGAGCAGCCCGGCCCACCCGATGGGACCGAGCAGCGCGCCGATCCCGAGGATGGCGAGCCGCACGCCCAAGCGCCCGGCCGCGCCCTTCATGGCACCTTCGTACCCCTCGGACCAGCCTGCCGCGACGGTGCCCGGCGACAGCAGGATGGCGCCGACCGCCACCGAGAACCACCGCTCGACGGGGTCGACGTCCTTCCCCTCGTCGAGCTCGGGCTTCGGGAGCGCGAGCGAGCCCCCCGCGAAGTCCGCGACGATCCCGACCGCGATGTGGTCGAAGTCGCGTGCATCCGCGGCGAGCTCGTCGCGGAGATCCGACAGGGCGGACTCCAGCTTCGGCTCGAGCGAAGCCTGCCACTGGCGGATGCGCCCCTCGAGCCAGGCCTCGAGCTCGGTGCGCAAGCGGGCCTCCACGCGGGACCTCCCGCGCTCGGTGAGCAGATCGAGCCCGGCCAGACCGCCCAGATCGAAGCCGGCGACCGCGTCGGGCAGGTCGTGCTCGGCGCGCGCCATGAGGTCGCGGAGGTCTTGCCAGATCACGGTCTTCGTGCGCCCGATGAACTGATCGACGGTGCGTGCCACCCGGCTCTGGATGCGGGCGAGCTCCGCGAACCGCGGCTCGAGGTCGGCCTGGCGGGACTTGAGCTCGCCGACGCTGAGCTCGGCGGTGGCGCGGTCGACCTCGGCCTGGCGCCGGAGCTCCGTGTGGATGCGCCGGGCCGTGTTCCGGAGGTGCTCGAGCTGCACGATGCCGCGCTCGTCGATCAGGAAGCGCTCGAGCGAGACTTCGAACGCGGCCATCCCGGTGGACTCGAGCTTCGCGTCGTCGACGGGGTCGAGCGGGGTGTTCGCGGAGCGGTCCCAGCGCGCGTGCAGCGCGCCGCGCGCGTTCAGCGGGAACAGCCGGCCCTCCGCCAGCGGGCCGAGCACCTCGGCGGCCTGCGCACGGATGCGTCCGAGCTCGGCTTCGGGGTCGGCCGCGACTTTGCTCAGCAGGTCGACCATGGTGGTCGGGAAGAACAGGTTCGTGAGCCCGAGCGGCAGGAGGTCGCGCCGGAGCGTCTTTCGCTCGAGCTCGGTGAGGAACCGGTTCGCGGACAGCGTGAAGATCACGGCATCGGCGTCGGGCAGGCTCGACAGCGTGCGGGCGGTGCGCGTGGGGTCGTCGTCGAGCCCGGGGGTGTCGAGCAGCACCACGCCGTGCTCGAGCAGGTCGAGCGGCCAGCGCACCACGGCGCGGTCGATGTCGCCGAAGCGGTCGGACACCTCGGCGCCGGCTTCCTCCTCGCTGCCCGTGCGGAGCTGGAAGGCCTCGAGGAACGACTCGATCGTGTGCGGCTCCACGCGGCCATCGCGGTAGCGCACCTCGACGCCGGGCTCCTCGCCGTGAACGACCTCGGTGAGGATGGCGGTGCACGGGTTGACCTTCACGGGCAGCACGGGGCGCCCGAGCAGGGCGTTCAGCAGCGTGGACTTGCCGGAGCTGAAGCACCCCAGCAGGAGCACGACGAACCGACCCTGCCGCGCGCGGCTCGCCGCCAGGCGGAGCTGGCTCGCATGGCGGTCTTCGGCGAGGTCGCCGATCGCGTCGGCCAGTGTGTCGAGCACGTTCGCCGCGCGCTCGCGACGGCGGACGAAGTCGTCGAGCACCGAGCTCATCGGGCCTCCAGCGCTGCGAGCCCATCGGTGAGGCGGGAGTGCGCCCGCTGCAGCTCGTCGACCATCCCGGCGTGCTGGCGGCGGCGCTCCTCGAGGTCGGACCGGAGGGTGGCGCGCGCCGTGCGCTCGGCTTCCTCCCCCTCGTCGGCGAGCTGCTCGAGGTCTTCGGAGAGCTGATCGATCTGGTCTTTCAGCAGTCGCTGGGCATCCGTGCCCATCTGGCGCAGGGCGGCACGGGCCGTGGCCACGAGCTTCTGGCGGCTGGCCTCGTCGGTCTCGCCGTTCGCGAAGGCCGACCACGCGACCCCGCTCGCGAGCGCGACGAGCCCGGGAATCCACAGTCCGAGCGCGAGCAGCGCGGCCGCTCCGCCGAACGCGGCGGTGGTGCCGAGCCGGCGACCCCAGTGCGCTTCGCCCTTCACGGGCGCGGGCTGCAGGGCCGGCACGAGGAGCTCGGCCCGCACGACCTCCTCGATGTCGATGTCGGAGAGCTCGGCGAGCACGTCGTTCCGCCACTTCGCGAGGCGGTCGCTCATCCAGCCCTCCACCACGTGGGCGAGCCAGTGGGGGAGCGTGCGGCGGGCCTGCACCACGTCCATCTCGCGGATCTGCGCGGGGAGGTCGGCCTCGAGGTCGCGCAGGAACTGGCGCAGGTCGAGGTCGAGCTGCTCGGTCTGACGGCGGATCACGGCGAGCGTGTGGGCCGCGACGCGCTGGCCCTTGCGGCGGGCCTCGGCGAGCGCTGCGTCTTCCTTGGCGAGGAGCGCATCCACCTCGTGCAGACGGGCCTTTCCGGCATCGAGCGACTCCGCGATGCGCTCGGCGCTCTCGGACAGCAGGAAGGGCCCGACCTCGGCCTGGCGGACCCGCGCGGGGTCGGTGGCCGCGAGGGAGTCGAGCCAGCCGCCCACCCCGGAGTCCCCAGAGCCCGCAGGGACGGTACCTGAGTCGTCGATCAGCGGCCAGTCGGGGGGCAGGAGCTCGCGCAGGCGGGAGACCACCATCTCGCGTTCCTTCGCGGGGTCGTCGGACATCTCGTCGAGCAGCTCGGCGTCGACGAGGGTGACCGCGCGGAACCCCGGCCCACCGGCCGCGGCGAGCGCCGACAGGGCATTCCGCTCGGTGGTGCCGAGCGCGGCGGTCATCGGGGTCGCGAACAGCAGCGCGTGCACGCCCAGCAGGCGGTCCTGGCTGCCCAGCGAGACGGCGGCCTCCTCTTCGAAGTCGAGGTGGATGGGCAGCCACTCGAGCCCGTCGCGCTGGGGCAGTCGGGCCATCAGCCGGCGCCCGGCATCCGGATCGCGAGCGACCACGCCGATGCGCAGCGGACCCTGGAGGTCGCGGCACACGCGGCGCCAGAGGAACGCGCCGGCGAGGTCTCCGGCGGACTCCAGGAGCTGTTGGACGGTGCGCTCCATTCAGCCGACTCCGAGCAGGGTGTTGGTGCGAGCCGCGAGATCTTCGTCGGACAGGGCGTCTGCGGCGGGCTCGCGGTCGGTGAGGCGCGCGTACATGGCGCTGTCGGCGAACAGCTCGAGGGCCTTCAGGCGCTTGTGCGTCCACGGACGGGCCGACATCAGCTCGGCCCACCGCCCCGGCGAGCTCGACTCGTGCACGCGCTTGAGCTGATCGAGGTACTCCTGGTGCGAGATCGTGGGGTTCACGCCCATCGTGAGCTTCAGCAGGGCCTTTCCGGCGGCATCCATGTCGCGGGAGCACAAGAGGCCCGCGCGATCGGCGGTCATCTCGGCGGCGCGGTGCCAGTGGGAGAGGGCCAGCCGCACGCCGAGCGACAGCGGGGCCATGAAGACCTCGAGCAGCGGCCCGACCGCACGGCGCGCGACGCTGCGCAGACCGTTCTGGTCGACGACCATGGCGTACAGCGAGTTCGCGGTGACCTGGCGCGCGGCGATGTGCCCGCACAGGCGGCCGAGCTGGAACTGCTTCACGGACTCGGAGGTGCCGGACAGGAAGAACGTGGACAGGTACAGGAACGCCCGCCCGTCGGTGCCGAACGCGCCCTGCATGCTCATGGGCGCGCCTGCGGCGACAGCAGGTGGCACGGCGATGTGGAGCCGGCGCGAGCAGTGCAGGAGCTCCTTGTAGGTGTCGCCGAGCGCAGTGGGCCCGATGTACACGCCGTCTTCGAGCCAGTCGGCGCGCTGGAGCGCGGTGACGGTGTCGAGGATGTCTTCGAGGCGCTCGCGCACGCCGAGCTGGTCGAGCGGGAGGTGTGCCGCGACCACCCAGGGAGGAACGTCGCGGGGATCGTCGCGGTGCCAGGTCTCCGCGAAGTCCGAGAGGGACACGTAGGTCGTCATGTCCCGATTGTCGCCACGCGCGGCGTCCGCGCCAAGGGCGGCCGGACATTCTGTGACCGGCGAAGGCTCGCGGAGTGACGGACAATCCGTCGGTTCCTCCCCACCGCACGGACCGCGCCTTGCCCTTCGACGAGCCCTTCCTCCGCGAGATCGTCCTGATCCGCGACCGGATTCCGGACGCCCGGCGGTACCCGTTCGACATCCCCGCGGTGGCGCAGCTCGATCGGCTGTCGCTGAACCAGCCGCTCACCGTGCTCGTCGGGGAGAATGGGAGCGGGAAGTCCACGCTGCTCGAAGCGATCGCCATCCTGGTCGGGATCAACCCGGAGGGAGGCACGAAGAACTTCCGGTTCTCCGCGCGGCGCACGGAGTCGGAGCTGTCGGAGGCCCTGCGGCTCGTGCGGAATCCCCGGCGCGAGCGGCACGCGCTGTTCCTGCGCGCCGAGACCGCGTTCAACGTGCTCACGGCGGGAGAGGGCTACGGCCAGAGCTGGTCGGGGCTGCACGAGCTCTCGCACGGCGAGGCGTTCCTCCAGATGCTGCAGAACCACCGGCCGTCGGGGATCCTGTTGCTCGACGAGCCCGAGGCGGGCCTGTCGCCGCAGCGTCAGCTCGGCACGCTGCGGCTGCTGCACGAGGTGCTGGAGGCGGGCTCGCAGATCATCATGGCCACGCACTCCCCGGTGCTGATGGCCCATCCGGATGCCGTGATCCTCCGGCTCTGGGAAGACGGCATCGCGCAGACGACCCTGCGCGGCACGCCGCAGTTCCAGCTCCTCCACGAGTTCCTGGAGCGCCCGGAGCTGTTCGTGCGGCACCTGCTCGACGACGGGTGACGCTCCCGTCAGGCGCCCGCGGCTTCGAGCTCCTTCCGGACCTCCGCGACCAGCGCGACCAGCCGGAGCGGCTTCCACAACACCCGCACCCCGAGGTCTCGCGCGGCGGCCTCGACCTTCGGGCCCGCCTTGCCCGTGTAGATCAGCGTGCGGAGCGCCGGGAAGCGCGCGCCGAGGGCCTGGCAGAGCTCGATGCCCGTGTGCGCGCCGAGGTGCTGGTCGGTCAGCAGCACGTCGAGCGACGCGAGCCCGTCGGCCACGTGCATCGCCTCGTCCCAGTCGGACGCGCTGTGGATGACCGTGCCGGGGAGCTGGAGCTCGAACGCTTCGCGCAGGACGCGGACGAGAGCGGTCTCGTCATCGACGATGAGCAAGGTAGGCACGGGATCCTCCCGTTCGTCGGTGGAACGACGACGGTCCCAGGAGTCATAGCGCCCGACCCCCTGGATTCAAACACACTCCACTGTCACTGCCGGTCGAGACCCTGTCCGCGCCCATCGAGACGGTCGAGCAGCTGGTCGACGATGCGGAGGGTGAGCCCCCACAGCCGGACCCCGTCGAAGTCCACGCAAGGCAGCGTCCACCTGGAGCCGCCGTAGTCGAGCTCGAAGCGCCCCCGACCCTCGCCCGCGAGCAGGGCTTCGAGCGGGTAGGGATGCACGGAAGCGACCTCGTCGTGCTGGAGCACGAGCGGCCCGAGCACGGGCGCGCGGAACACCCACGGCTGCACGACCTTCGTGGGCAGCGACGAGGGCGTGCGCAGGTCGTCGAGGGACCCGAGCGTGGCCGCACCCGACAGGTCGAGGCCGACCTCCTCGCGGGTCTCGCGCACGGCGGCGTCGAGGAAGGACTCGCCGGGATGGGCGTGCCCCCCGGGGAGCCCGACGTGGCCGCTCCATGGGTCGCCGCGCTTCTCGGCCCGCCGGATGAACAGGACCGTGTCGGACGGGTCGATCACGAGGGCCACGCCCGCGCGGCGCGCTCCGGTGGGGTCGATCCGGATCGGCGAATGACGAAGGGCGTCTACGAGCGGGTCGTTCGGCATCGCGTGTTCCCTATGCCGATTTCGTGTGCCCGGGAGCCTCGGGCGACCCGGCTCCCGGACTCCTCGCTGAAATTCCCGGGCCTGCTGGTCTGTACGACACCTGGGCGATAACGGACCCCCCCACCCGGCGGAGCGGCATTGAGCAGCACTCTGGACGACGACCAGGACGAAGCACCGAAAGGCTTCATGGCGAAGGTGGTGGACTTCGTGAAGTCCTGGGGGCCCGCGATCTTCGCGGTGCTGTTCATCCGCACGTTCGTGTTCGAGCCGTTCCGCATCCCGTCGGGCTCGATGGTGCCCACGCTCCAGATCGGCGACCACGTCGCGGTCAGCAAGTTCTCGTACGGCATCTGGGTGCCGCTCACCATCGTCGAGATCCCGCTCCTCGACTTCGCCTGGATCGTGCCGCGGTACGAGCTGCTGCGCCTGTCGGAGCCCCAGCGCGGCGACATCATCGTGTTCCGCTACCCGCGCGACGAGAGCACGAACTACATCAAGCGGGTGGTCGGGCTCCCCGGCGACCGCATCCGCGTGCGCGACAACAAGATCTTCGTGAACGACGAGGAGATGAAGCGCGAGTACGTCGACTCGTACGACTTCGTCGACTCGAGCTGTCGGCCCATCGGAACGCGCCGCTACATCGAGGATCTCGAGGGCCTGAAGCACGAGGTGCTCACGAACAAGGGCCTGTCGTCGACCCTCGGCGACATGCGCGAGGTCACGGTGCCCGCCGACAACGTGTTCGTGATGGGCGACAACCGCGACTTCTCGGAAGACTCGCGCCGCTGGGGCTTCGTCCGGGCCGACCAGATCAAGGGCAAGGCGCACCTCGTGTGGCTCTCGTGGGACGGCTGCGACGGGAACGTCGGGAGCATCCGGTCCGAGCGGTTCTTCCGCAACCTCTACTCGCTCTGATCGGGGTCGTCGGCGGCCTTCGCCTTCCCCTTGCGCTTCCGGCGCTTGTCGACGCGTCCGGCGCGCTCCTCCGTGGCGCTCTCGAACGCCGGAGCCGCCAGCTGCAGGTTCCACGCGTCGTAGCGCCGCTGCAGGGTGGCCACGCGCTCGGGGTCCTGTGACGAGAGGTCGACCTGCTCGCCCGGGTCGGACTCGAGGTCGAACAGCTGCGGGGTTCCCCCCCGGTCCGACAGCAGCTTCATCGACCCGTCGCGGATGGCCCAGCTCTCGCCGAGGCGCCAGAACAGGAGCGGGTGCGGGGCGTCGGCGCGGTCGCCATCGAGCCACGGCCTGAGGTCGACGCCGTCGAGCTCCTCGCGCGGGGGCGCGCCGGCAGCGGCGAGCGCGGTGGGGAAGATGTCGAGGGCGCTCACGGGGGCATCGAAGGTGGTGCCGTCGTCGGTGACCCCGGGCCACCGGACGACATAGGGCACCCGGATCCCGCCCTCGTACAGGTTGCCCTTGCCGCCGTGGAACGGGGCGTTGTCGCCGTGGTTCTGCTTGCCCGCCCCGTTGTCGTTGAGCAGGAACACGACGGTCTCGTCGCCGATCTCCTCGCGCTCGAGGGCATCGAGGACGTGCCCGATGGCCCGATCGACCGCGGCGGTCATGGCGGCGAGGGTGCGCCGCTCGCCCGTGAGCTCGGGCGCCTGGGCCATCACGTCCTCGCGCAGGGCGTCGAGGGGCATGTGGACCGCGTTGAACGCGACGTAGAGGAAGAACGGCTCGTGGGCGTGGGCGCCGATCCAGTCGCTGGCCTCCGAGGCGAGCTCGTCGGTGAGGTAGTCGAAGGACTCCGGGACGTGGCGGGTGCCCCGCTTGAGGTCTTGAGGGCCGCGCTGCGTCATCGGGAAGTACGAGCGCTCCCCGTTGAGGAAGCCGTAGAACGAGTCGAAGCCCCGTCGGGTGGGGTTGAAGTGACCGGACCGACCGAGGTGCCACTTCCCGATCGCCGCCGTGGCGTAGCCGCGCTCGTGCAGGACGTCGGCGAGCGTGGTGACGGTGACGGGCAGGCCGGCCTCGGGACCGGCGTTGGACGGCGGGTTGAACTCGTGGCCGAACCGCTGGGGGTAGCGCCCCGACAGGATGCCGGCGCGGGACGGGCTGCAGATCGGGGCGGTGACGTACGCCGCCGTGAACCGCACGCCTTCGGCCGCGAGCGCGTCGATGGCCGGGGTCTGGAAGTGGGGCGACCCGTTCATGCCGAAGTCGGCATACCCGGCGTCGTCGATGAGCAGCACGACGATGTTCGGCGGGGCGCCTTCGGGACGCTCGCGGTCGACCTCCTCCTCCTCCACCTCGGGAGCGTCGTCGTCGGTGACGAACATGCCGAGCAGGCCCGCCAGCGCGAGCCCGCAGAGGCCCGACGCCACGAGGGCCTTCTGGTTGGACGTCATCCCCGGCGCTGCTGCTCGAGGTCGGCCAGCCGCTTGGACGTGCGCCGGAGGTTCGCGGACAGCCGCAGCAGCATGTTCCAGAGGATCTTCACGGCGAGCATGGGGTTGCCCTTGAGCATCGCGAAGAACGCGTCGCGCGGGATCACCATGAGCTCGGTCTCCCCGGCGGCCACCGCGGACGCGCTGCGGCTGGGCTCGTCGAGCATCGCCATCTCGCCGAAGTTCGAGCCCGGGCCGAGCGTGACGATCTTCTGGCCATCCTGGATGATGTCGACCGCACCGGAGATCAGCAGGTAGAGCTCGGTGCCGGGGTGGCCCTGCTCGAAGATGATGGTGCCGCCGGGGAAGCGCCGCGGACGCGTGGCCTGCGCGACCGACCGCAGCTCGCGCTCGTTGCAGTGGGCGAACAGCGGCATGGGCGCGAGGATCGCCAGGCGGGACTGGGCGGAATCGGGGGTGAAGGGCTCACCCGACCCGAGCTGGGCGCACGCGGCCACGAGCGCGCTCGAGCCGGCATCGCTCACGAGCGCGGGCCCGAGGCCGTCGAGGTGCTCGCTCGCGAACCGGGTGTTGAGGATGTTCTCGGGCACGTTCCGGTGGAGGTGCCCGCTGCTCACGATGAAGCGGTCGCCATGGACGAGCTCCATGCACAGCGACTCGACGCGCACCCGCGGCTGCGGGCCGAGCGCGCGGGTGAACCGCCGATCCCCCACGGTGGCTTCGGTCTCTCCGGGGTTCTCGAACACCGCGGCATCGTCGCTGCGGGAGTGATCGACCGTGAGCTGGTGCACGAGCCCGCGACGCACGAGGTACACGCGCCCGTCGCCGATGTGCCCGATGAACGCCTCGTGCTCGAGCAGCAGGAGGATGTCGAGCGTGACCACGACACCCTTGCGACGCCGGGCGAACGCGAAGATCTCCTGGGCGGCGCGGGCGTACGCCTCCTCGATGATGGCGAGGATGCGCTTGCGGAGCTCGGGAGCCGGCGTGCGGATGAAGCGCTGCAGGATGTCTTCGTTGCGCTCGACGTGGGTGCGCACGGTGTCGAGCGCGATGCGGACGCCTGCGCGCCCCTCGTCTCCGCCCCCGGGGGCATCGGCGACCGCGAGCAGGCCGTGACGGGGCTCGAGCAGGATCTGATCGAGGAAGGCACGGGAGGCCCCGGAACCCGGCGCGAAGACCGATGATGTGACGAGATCCATGGCAGTGCCCCTCGCGCGCCGCCGAACATAGCCCACGCAGGGCCCGGGGTGCACGTCCGGGCCGGCGTGACAAAGGATGACTCGCGAGGGCCCCGGTGCATCGGTATCCCGTGTGCTCGGAGGTGTGGATTGCTCACGGCGTTCGTCGTGGCACTCATCGGTTGCGCAGGGTCGGGTCCCGAGCTGATGCTCGATGGCGCCGATCACGTGCGTGTCGAGCGGCTGGGGATGGTCGACGGGCCGTCGGCCGCGCTCTCCGACGGCAGCGCTCCAGACGGTGTGGAGTGGTCGGTGGAGTCCTCCGAGGTGGCGCGCGTGGAAGAGGGCCGCGTGATCGCCCAGGGCGCGGGAACCACCACGGTCACGGGCTCGTGGAAGGGTCAGTCGGTGTCGTGGGCGCTCGAGGTCGTGCCCGAGCTGGTGGTGCGCTTCGAGCGTGTGCCGGCCGAGGTGAACGTCGGGCAGACGCACACGCTGCACGTGCTGGGCGAGCTCGGTGGCGTCGAGAAGACGCTCACCGACCTCACGTTCGTGTCGTCCGACCCCGCCGTCCTCACGATCGACGACGCGGGCACGCTCGTGGCGGTGGGCGAAGGCCTCGCGTACGTCACGGTCACCGTGGCGGGCGGCAAGGCGATGGCCGAGATCGCGGTCACGCCGGCGGAGTGAGCCCCAGGCTCGCCCCCGTCGGGCCTACAGGCGCTTGGTGGGGTTCTCGAGACGCTGCACGGCCTCGGCCGCACGCACGACGTCGGGATGGCCCTCGGGGCCCATCGCGGCCCGGCGGAGCACGCGCAGCGCTTCTTCTTTGCGGCCTGACACCCTGAGCAGCGTGCCCAGGTTGTACAGCGCGCTGGGGTCGTCTTCGCGGCGCTCGAGGGCCTCGCGGTACTTGCTCTCGGCCGCTTCGACCTCGCCGTCGAGGTAGAGCGCCAGACCTTCCTGCACGAGCTCGTCGGCCTCGTGCACGAACTCGACGTCGAGCACGGCCTTCGCGCCGAGGTTCACGAGCAGCGCGGGGAGCGGGCTGATCAGCCAGAACGCCACGCCTTCGGTGGCGAGGAACACCGCGAGCGGGATGTCGGGGAGCACGGCCCGCCCGCGGTACGACAGGCGCACCTTGGTGTACCGGCCGGCCGCGAACGAGTCGCGCACGCGCTCCCGGATGCGCTCGAGCGTGTCGTCGATGCGCTCGGGGTCGATCTCGACCTTGAAGCTCTCGAACGGACCCCGGCGGGGCTTCTCGTCTTCTTCGGTCACTCGCCGCCCTCTTCCTTCGCTTCCCCTTCGCCGTCTTCCTTCTCGGGGGTGGCCGCGGCCTGCGGGAGCAGGGACTTCTGGAGCTTCTTGCTCTTGTCCATCACGGGCTCGAGGGCTTCCTTGCAGGTGGGGTCGACGGACTGGATCTTGACGTCGAGACACTTGAGCTGAGCCTCGGTGAAGCCCATGGAGACGCACATCTTGACGTACTCCTCCTTCGCGATGGGCGTCGGCATGTCTTTGCCGGCCTTCGTGTAGAGCTCGTCGAGCGAGTCGATGGTGGAGCCGTAGGCCCGGCCGCACAGGCGACCCTCTGGGGTGGACGTGGCGGGCGGTTCGCCGCCCCCGCAGCCGATCAGGGCGAGCAGGACAGTGATGAGCACGGTGCCTCCAGGACAGTCATACGTTTCGACGGGCGCAGCCTACACCGGACGCTCCGCGATAAGAAGCCGCGTGCCCCGTACCGTCTCCAAGCCTGCTGGCCTCCCGGTGTTCCCGCGCCACGACGACCCCGGCTCGGACTGCGTCCTCCGACGCCTGCTCGCCGAGGACGCCTGGCGCGAGACGCTCGACTGGCCCGAGGGTTTTGCGGGGGGCATCGCCCATCGGCTCGACGTGTCGACCTCGGGGGCCGTGTGGGTCGCGGACGACGTGGCGGAGCTGGGTCGGATGCGGGAGGCGTTCGCGTCCGGAGCGCTGCGCAAGACCTACCGGTTCGTGGCGCGTCGGGAGGTTCCGTGGGACCACCATCGGGTCGACCGGCCGCTGGCGCACGACCGCTCCCACAAGCGGCGCATGGTCGTACAGCGCGGGCCCTCCACGCCCCATCGCGGGCGCTGGATTCCGGCCCGCACGGAGCTCGAGCGCGTGAACGGCCAGCTGTGGTCCGCCGTGATCGAGACGGGGGTGATGCACCAGATCCGCGTGCACGCCGCCTTCGTGGGGCTCGCGCTCGCGGGAGACCGCGTGTACGGCGGCGGGGAGACCCCCGCGGATGCTCCGGAGGGCGCCGAGTTCCTGCTGCACCACGTCGGGCTCGAGGGGGGCGGCTGGAAGACCGATCCCGTGCCCCTGCCGCGGTGGGTCAGCGAGCGAGCAGGCTCCAGCCTTTCGCTTCGCACCTGACGATGTCGTCGTCGGTGAGCTGGCGGGTGGGCCGCGGCAACAGCTGGCCCTGCTTGTCGAACCGGATGTCGGGGAGGAAGCAGCCCACGTAGCCCGCGGGCGGCTTGCGCTCGTGCGCCATGAGCCGCGACCGGCGCCGGGGCTCGCGGTTGCGCGCGATGACGGCATCGTTCAGGCCGTACTCGTCGATGATGGCGACGTGTGGGAGCGACCAGGCGGGCCAGCCGACGCTCGTGTGCGCCATCACCGGGTTCCCGCCGCGGATCTTCGAGCCCTCCTCGCGGGTGGGGAAGCGGGAGCGCTGGTAGTTCAGGTAGATCTTGTGGGTCTGCGAGCGCATGCCGGCGAAGTGGCCGATCGTGTAGCCCTGGAGCGCGTCGAAGGCCATGGACAGCGGGCGGAGCGGCAGCGGGAAGTGCTTGTCGACCTGGTACGTGGGCATGCCGCGCTGGTGGCGGACCTCGATGTCGCGGGTCTGGATCCAGAGCGTCCAGGGGAGCGGCAGCCCGACGAGCCACACGACGGCGAGCATGCCGAACGCCCGTGACGGGCGCCACCGAAGGGCGTCGAGCGCGCGGAACGCGCCGATCCACACGAGCGGGACGGCCCATGCGTACACGCGGTACTCGAAGTGGTCGCCGCCGATCCAGAACGTGTAGTACGCGAAGTGGAAGGCCAGGGTGCCCACGACCGCGGCGGGCAGCCAAGCGGTGGGGTCACGCGGAGACGGCGCGTTCCGCACGGCGTGGACGGCCGCGGCGACCGCCAGGGGCAGGAGCAGCCAGAACCCGTACTCGAGCAGGAACGACGCCAGGTATGCGCTCCCCATGAGCGGCCACGGCTCGGCCACCTTCGCGTAGTAGGTGTTCGGGAGCGGGGCTCCGTAGGTCCACAGGCGCCATCCCTCGTGGATCGCGGCGATCGCCAGCGGCCACAGCTCCCGGGGGCGCCGCGCGATGAACGCGATGGGCACGGTCGCGACGCAGTACAGCAGGCCGTCGGGGCGCGACAGCTCGAGCAGGGACGCGCACAGCGCGAGCGCGGTGACGTTCCCGACGGGCGGAGCCCCCTCGGTGCGCGCGCGAGGCGGGAGCCCCGCGAGCAGCCAGGCCAGCACGAACGCGTCGAACATGGCGGTCTCGAGGCCGCTGCTCGTCCACGCGAGGAAGGTGCGGTTGGTGAGGGTGCCGAGCAGCACGACGCCGAGCACGGCGTTCCGGTACGGCTCGAGCCGGGTGAGCGGCAGGCGATCCACCAGGGCCACGATCAGCCCGAGCTGTACGAACGCGAAGCCGAGCGCGAGGGGATTGGCGGCTTCGGGCGGCTCGACGCCGGTGAGCGTCCAGATCCAGTCGAGCAGGAACACCCAGAGGAACGAGCTGTACCCCTCGACGGGCCGGAACGGCGGCGCGTTCCAGGTGTACCCGTACCCGAGCTGGCTGTTCGACACGTACCGGAACGCGATGAACGCGTCGTCGCACAGGAACCAGAACGCCCACCACCCTGCGAACAGGCCGACGGAGGCGAGCCCGACGAAGAGCCAGCGCACTACGCGTGCCTGCGGAGATCGACGGTGACGGGGGCGTGGTCGGACACGGTGATGCCGGCCTCCTTGCGGATCGCCGCGGACTTCAGGCGCGCGGCCGCCGCAGCATTGCCGAGCAGGAAGTCGATCCGCCACCCCCGGTCGAGCTCGCGCGCCTTCCCGCGGTTCGACCACCAGCTCCACGGGCCCTTCCCCGGGCCACGGTGCGCGCGGAACAGGTCGGTCCAGCCGGACGCCAGGAGGGCCGCGAACCACTCGCGCTCCTGGGGCAGGAATCCCGAGTTCCGCTTGTTGCCCGTGGGGTTGAAGAGATCGTCGGGCGTGGGCGCGATGTTCAGATCGCCGCCCAGGATCACGGGCTCGTCGAGGGCTGCGAGCGCGCGCGACCACTCCAGCAGCTCCGCCATGAACGTCTCCTTCACGGCCTGACGCTCCGGACCGCTCGACCCGGACGGGAGATACACGCTCGCCACCTGAAGCCAGCCCACCCGCACGCGCAGCACCCGCCCTTCGGGGTCGGCGGCCCCCAGCCCGGTCTCGAGGATCTCGGGAGTGGCCTGCTCGCGCCCCGACGGGCCGGTCGCCACGCGGGACCACACGGCCACTCCGGAGTAGCCGGGCGTCCCTGAGGGATGCCAGAGTGCGTGCCACCCGTCGGGATGGGCCCAGCCGGGCTGCAGCTGATGGGGGCGCGCGCGTACCTCCTGCAGGAGCAGGATGTCGGGCGCGATGGCGTCGAGGTGGGCCCCGAAGCCCTTGTCGATGGCCGCTCGGAGCCCGTTCACGTTCCAGGTGGTGATGCGCATCCGGTGCACCATCGCACGATGCGGACCTCCCGACGACCCGTGTGATCGCGCCCACACCCGGGTGACGCGACGCGGCGCAGCGTGGCATGATGCGCCCAGCCAGCTCCAGGGAGTGAAGTGAGCAAGGGAAACGGCGGCGGGATCGCGCTTGGCGGTCTCGCGTTTGCAACGGTGGTGGGCGTGCTCGTGGTGGCTGCCGGAAGCTGGTTCGGAGGCTCGTACTACTACGGGCAGGAGCGGCTGAAGGTGCGGGAGCGCGTCCTCGCCACGGCCGACTGGAGCCCGGAGCGCGTGAAGCGCAACTGGTCCGGCGACTGCGACAGCGGCAAGCTGCGCGAGGAGGCCGAGCGCCTCATGGCCGATGTCGGCGCGTTCGACGTGGGCAAGGTCGACCGGTTCAAGGAAGCGCCGAACGACCAGCGCGCACGCGAGCTGAAATCGACGCTCAAGCAGCTCGACCCCGCGGTCCAGGCCTTCCTCCAGGCGGGCACCTGCCAGGAGAACAACCGGCTCGCGCGGCTCGGCACGGAGCAGCAGACCTCCGGGCCCGTGATCACACGGGCGATCCTCGTGTCCTCGTGGACCGACCCCGAGCGGCTGGGCGACGTGCGCACGGCGCTCTGGGTCGGGCGCGACATCCAGGCGAGCGGCGGGCTGTACGAGTTCAAGGAAGGCGCCGAGGTGATGGAGTCGGCGTACATCGCGCTGCACCACGCCCTCGCAGAGGGCTACGCCGACGGGGTGCTCGAGAGCCTGCAGGGTCAGCTCGAGCAGCTCATGCAGAACGAAGACAACGCCCAGCTGCACTGGCGGGCGGGCGCCCGGCTCCTCCTGGCCGACGTGCTCGGCGCCGACTGGGACTCCAACCCACCGACGCCGCTCCGCGCTCGCGCCATGCTCGAGTCGATGGACGGCGTGATCGAGTCGCTCGAGAGCATGCCGGATGTCGCGAACCAGCCGTACCCGGTACGCCACGCGACCATGAAGGAATGGGTCGCTGCGCACGACATGTCCACGTGGGACCTCAAGTTCCGCGGGTTCGGCAAGGCCGGTCTGCAGGTCGATGGGCTGTCCACCCACGTGCACTCGCTCGGGCGCGCTCTGTACATCGCCGTCGGGCTGCGTCGGTACAAGAAGGCCCGGGGCAGCTGCCCGCGGGAGCTCGAAGACCTCGTGAAGGACGGCATCCTCACGTCGATCCCCGAAGATCCGCTCGGTGCCGCGCCGTTCACCTACGATCGCGACAGCTGCCGGGTCACGTCGGCACCGCCCCTGCTGAAGGGGCGTCCGGTCTCGATCTCGGCCACCGCCTACCCCTGACGGGGGATGTACGGTCCCCGCGGACGATCCCGCGGAATGAGGGTAGGTGGTGCCATGCTGCTCTTCCTCTCGTCACTCGCCAGTGCTGCTCCAGACCCCCAGTCCGTCCCTGCGGGCCCTCGGGACTCACGGACCCTCCCGTTCGTCGGGCGCGTGGTCGACGACGAGGTGTTCGAGGCCGAGCTGCGCGAGCCGATCGGCCCGGTGTTCGACGCCGACCGCTTCGACGAGCTGCTCGAGCTGGCGTCGGGGGCGCGCCCGAGCGGAACCCACGTCGTTCGCCTCGTCGGGCGCGATGCGATCACGGGGGAGCTCGTGCGGGTGCTCGACCGCCTGCCGGTCCTGCCCGATGTTCCCGAGAAGGAGCCGTTCACGAGCGCACCGGCCGACAATCCCGGTCTGGCGACGGGCATCCTGTCGGGCAAGGCGGTGTACCTGTCGCAGTGCCACGGGTGGATCTACCAGGAGTCGCTCGGACGGTTCGCGACCCAGCGCGGCAACATCCACGAGACGGTCGAGGATCTGCACAACCCGGAGGGCATGAACCAGTACCTCACGGCCTACCTCGAGAATGCGGGCGCCGCGGTGTTCACGGTGAAGGAGCGCGATCTCCAGACCGCCACGGCGATCGCCGACAACGACGGGTCGGGCTACTCCGAGTCGGGCACCGGATTCGAGACCTATCTGGACGGCTTCGGAAACGCGTCGACGTACGCCTACGGAACCGACCCGTTCGACAGCGGCACGACCCGTCGCTTCCCGGCGACCGGTGGAGGGGTCGCGACGTGGACTCCCAGCGTGCCGGTCGACGGGTACTACAACGTGTACGTCAGCTGGGACTCCGATCCCGCGAACGCCAGCGACGCGCACTACCGGATCGTCCATCCCGGCGGGGTGATCGACCGGTACTACGACCAGAAGGTGCACGGCTCCACGTGGCAGTACACCGATCAGCTCTGGCTGCCCGCAGGGGTCGGCGGGCTCACCGTGGAGCTCGTGGGAGACTCGACGCAGACGGGCGCCTGGCTGAACGCCGATGCCGTGCGCATCGGGGGCGGCATGGGCGTCATCACGCGCCAGGGCGTGACCACCGGGCGGCCGCGCTGGGAAGGGGGTGCGGTCCAGGGGGTGCAGTTCCTGGGAGCGCCGAGCTCCATCTACGACCCCTTCAGCGACGGGGACGGGAGCGATCCCACCTCTCGCTCGCGGTGGGCGGCCTGGGAGCACCCGTCCGGCGAGGAGGCCGTGTACGTGTCGTGGCACAGCAACGCGCTCACGGGCCAGCCCGACAGCCCCGCGCGAGGCACCACGGTGTACTACGCGGGCGGTGGCTCCGACTCGCCGCATGCTGCCGAGTGCTCGGCGGGGGCGGTCACGGGGAGCTTCACGCTGGCCGATGAGCTCCAGGACGGGATCATGGAGCAGATCGTGGGCCGCTGGGACGCCGGTTGGCAGGACCGCGGCGTGAACCGGGAGTGCTTCTCCGAGGTGAGCCCGTCCAACAACAGCGAGATGCCGGCCGCGCTCATCGAGCTCGCGTTCCACGACAACCCCGACGACGCAGCGGCCCTGAAGGACCCCGGGTTCCGGCGCGACGTGTCGCGGGGCATGGCCAAGGGCATCATCCGCTACTTCGCCGCGCAGGATGGCGTCACGCCGCAGTTCCCGCCGGAGTCCCCGCAGTCGGTGAGCGCGCTGCACGAGCCGGGCGGTGGGATCCGCCTGTCGTGGGCGGCCGGTCCGAGCGGGGGGCTCGATGGAGACGCGCCCACCGGGTACATCGTGTACACCAGCGTCGACGGGCGGAGCTGGGACAACGGGTTCGCGGTGTCCGGCACGACCACCCTCGTGAATCCGCCGTACGCCACGCGGTTCTGGCGGGTGGTGGCCACGAACGGCGGCGGGCAGAGCTTCCCGTCCGACATCGTGGGGGCGCGGCACTCGCCCGAGGGCTTCGCACCCATCCTGGTCGTCGGTGCGTTCGATCGGTTCGACACGGGCCAGCTCGGGTTCGAGAGCATCAACACGCTCGGCACGGTGCGCCGGTTCGACGTGCGGGCCGTGAATGCGTCCGACATCGTGGTCCCGCTCGGCCGATCGGTCGGGGATGCCGGCTGGTTCTTCGACTCGATCGCCGACGAAGCGCTGCCGTCCGTCGATCTGTCCGCGTACGACCTCGTGGTGTGGGGCGCGGGCGAGGAGAGCACGGTCGACGAGACGTTCTCGGATGCGCAACAGGCCACGATCCGCGCGTTCGTCGACGGAGGCGGTGCGCTCATCGCGAGCGGGTCGGAGGTGCTGTGGGACCTCGACAATCGTGGGTCCACGACCGACCGCGCCTTCGCATCCGATGTGCTGGGCGCGACCTTCGCGGCGGATGCGGCGGCGAGCACCGTCGTCGTCGGAGAAGGGGTGCTCGCGGGGCTGAACGTCGACTACGGCAATGGGCGCTACCCGGCCGAGTTCGCCGACGTGCTGACGCCCGGGAGCCCCGTCATCGCGCGCTACAACGGGGGTGAGGTCGCGGGCGTGCTCGGGGGCGGCGTCGCGTTCTTCGGGTTCCCGCTCGACGTCATCGGCGACGAAGCCCAGCGCACCGCGGTGTTCGACGCGCTGCTCACCGAGCTGATCCCCGATGTCGAGCCGCCTCCGGTGGTCGACCCCGACCCGCCGCCCATCGACACCGACGAGCCGCCGCCCGACACCGATGTGCCGCCGGGCGACACCGACGGTCCGGTCGTCCAGAACGCCCGGCGCGTTCCGCTCGGCGAGCTCGGGCGTGGATGCGGGTGTGCGTCGGGGAGCCCCGTGTCGACGGGGCTGTTCACGCTGATGCTCGCGTTCCTGGCGCGTCGGCGGTCTGCTCGCTGATGGCGACCTTCGAGGAGCTCCGCCAGGTGGTCCGGGCCACGCACACGCTCGATCGCGACGACCCCGACGCGTTCGCCGTCACGTTGCACCACCACGGTCGCGCGCAGCGGGTGCTGGTGAGCCGGTATCTGCTCGAGGGCGTCGAGATGGTGGAGCTGCGGTCGGCGTTCGCGGAGGCGCGAGCCCTGGGAGCCCCCGACCTCCTGGCGGCCAACCTGACACTCCCGATCGGCGCCGTGGCTCAGCACGGTCGCTTCTTGGTGGTCGTCCAGAAAGCAGTCGTGACGCACACGACCGTCGAGGGTCTGCTCTGGCAGTTGACCCAGGTGAGCCTGCTGGCCGATGGTCTCGAACAGAGAGAGGGCACCGACCGCTTCTAGGCGGTGCGGAGGAGTTTCCGATGACGAGCTGGTCCGACCTTCAGAAGCACATGCGCGGCAAGTACAAGCTGCAGGACGATCACCCCGACATGATGTCGATGGTGTGGTCCTACGACGACGGGCGGTCGCAGAAGATCATCGTCCGCCGGTTCGATGCCGCGGGTCGCGAGATGGTCGAGTTCAAGAGCGCGTTCGCCCGGAAGGGGGATGTCGACGCCGAGACCATGCTCGCCGACAACAGCAAGCTCCCGCTCGCCACGGTCGCGCTGTCGGGCGACGTCTACCTGGTCGTGTACAACGCGCTGCTCGACAACCTGCAGATGGCAGACTTCGACTTCTGCCTGTCGCGCGTCGCGGCGGTCGCCGACACGCTGGAAGAGAAGTACGTCCGGCAGGATCAGTTCTAGGCGGCTCGGGTCCGGCCCGCGGGCCGGTCAGTCCGTCAGCACGACGATGCCGGCCTCGGGAACGGTGAACGACGTGCCGCCCGTGATCGCGAGCGGCAGCACGGCGCCATCCTGGCTGCGCACGAGCGACATCACGCCCTTCGCGGGGAACGCGGTGTCCGAGGTGACCACGACGTCGCGGGGGAGCAGCCCGGCGTCGATGTGTGCAGACCACACCACCCGGGTGGGGTCGATGCCGAGGCCAGCGAGCCAGGCGTCGGCCGAGACCAGCGGCACGAGCTCGCCGAACCGGAGGATCGTGCCGGCGGGCGCCTCGAACGTGAGCGTTCCGACGCTGGTGGACACGGGGGCGGCTTCGACGATCGCGTCGTCGGGCAGGGAGATCTCGAGCGTTCCTTGCGTCCACGGCGGAATCCACGCGTTCGGCGGGAGCGTCAACCAGCCGTGCCCGGTGCCCACGAAGCGTCCGTCGACCACCAGGTTGGCATCGGGCGCGACGTTCCCGACCTCGCAGGCCCCCGTGCCGTCGCTCGAGCCGGGCAGGCAGCCCGGGTTGCTCGCAGAGCCGCTGACGTCGGCGAGCGGACCGGAGGGGGTGACGACGTGGATCCCGACGTCGACGGGCTCGGTGGGCACCTCCGCCGCGTGCGCCATGCCGGTGAGGTCGACGAAGAAGGTGTCGGGCTCGATGTTCGAGCCCTCCACCGACACCTCCAGCGGCACGTCCCACGTGCCCATGGTGGCGGGCGAGAACGTGACCTCGAGCACCACGCCTGGCCCGTCCGTCCGCGGAGAACGGCCGACGGAGAAGGGGGCGCCCGGCGCGACCGTGGACACGGTGGCTTCGGAGCGAGGAGGTCGCCGAACTCGAGATCGCTCGGATCCGGACCGCACTTGTCGTGCACGCACGCGCCCATGGTGACGAGGAGAGACGCGACGACGAGCAGCCTGGACATGGGGCCCCCAGAGTCCGGAATCTTCGCCCGGATAGCACGGCCGCATGTCGAGACACAAGCGCGAACGCACGGAATGGCCAGGTGCGTAGATCGATTCGCGCTTTCCTCTGGTCGCCCGGGACCCTCGTGTTACGCGAGGCCCCTGCCCCGCAGGGCTGGGTGAAGCCTCACTCAGCGTCTCCTCTCCCGCGAGGGACCTGTGAAGATCAAGGCCGAATACATCTGGGTCGACGGCACCGAGCCGACCCACAAGCTCCGCTCCAAGACCCGTATCGTCACCGACGCGGGCAACCTGCCGCAGTGGGGCTTCGACGGTTCGTCCACGAACCAGGCGCCCGGCAACAACTCCGAGTGCATCCTGAAGCCCGTGTTCACGTGCCCGGATCCGATCCGCGGGAACCCGCACATCCTCGTGCTGTGCGAGGTCTACGACGCCGACGGCAACCCGCACCGCACCAACGAGCGGGCGAACCTCCGCAACACGTTCGAGAAGTTCAAGGGCGAGGAGCCCTGGTTCGGCATCGAGCAGGAATACACGATGTTCCGCAACAGCCGTCCGCTCGGCTGGCCCGAGGGCGGCTACCCGGCTCCGCAGGGTCCGTTCTACTGCGGTGTCGGCGCCGACGAGGTGTTCGGTCGCGAGCTCGTCGAGGAGCACCTGGATGCGTGCCTCGCCGCCGGCCTGCACTTCTACGGCATCAACGCCGAGGTCATGCCCGGCCAGTGGGAGTTCCAGATCGGCACCGCGGGCCCCATCGAGGTCTCCGACCACCTGCTGATCGCGCGCTACCTGCTCTACCGGCTCGGCGAGAAGCACAACATCTCGGTCACGCTGTACCCGAAGCCCGTCCACGGCGACTGGAACGGCGCCGGCGCGCACACGAACTTCTCCACGAAGGCGATGCGGGAAGCGGGCGGCATGGCGGTCATCGAGGCGGCCATCCAGAAGCTCGGCAAGAAGCACGACCTGCACATCCGCAACTACGGCGACGGCATCGAGCAGCGTCTCACGGGCCTCCACGAGACCTGCGACTACCGCCAGTTCCGCTACGGAACGGCCGATCGCGGCGCGTCGATCCGCATCCCGCTCGACGTGACCAAGCAGGGCTACGGGTACTTCGAGGATCGTCGTCCGTGCGCGAACGTCGACCCGTACGTCGTCACCCGTCTGCTCATCGAGACCTGCTGCAGCTGACCCAGCGGCTTCGGGAGGTTAGGCGGGCCGTCGCGAGGAACACCCTCCGGAGGCCCCCATGCCGACCCTCTCGAAGCGCGCCCACGTCCTGCAGGAGAGCCCGATCCGGAAGCTCGACCTGACGGCGATGAAGCACCCCGACGTGGTGTTCCATCGCCTGAACATCGGTCAGCCCGACGTGGCCACGCCCGCACCGCTCCTCGCCGCGATCCGCGACTTCCAGCCGGCGGTCGTGGCGTACGGTCCGGCGAGCGGAACCCCTGCGGCACGGGATGCGGCGGCGGCCTACCACGGTCGCTGGTGCCCCGACCTCCGGCGCGAGCACGTCGCAGTGACCACGGGCGGCAGTGAAGCGCTGCTGTTCGCCTTCAGTGCGATCTGCGATCCGGGCGACGAGATCCTGGTCCCCGAGCCGTACTACACGAACTACAACGGCTTCGGCACGGTGGTGGGGGTCGGCATCCGGCCCGTGCCCACGACGCTCGAAGACGGGTTCGCGATCCCGTCCGATGCCGTGCTCGACGGGTTGGTCACCGAGAAGACCCGCGCGATCCTGTTCGCGAACCCGGGCAACCCGACCGGCGCGGTGTACGGCCGCTCCGAGCTCGAGCGCATCGTCGCGTGGGCGAAGCGCCGGAACCTGTTCGTCATCGCCGACGAGGTCTACCGGCGCATCTGGTTCGAGGCGCCCCCCACGAGCGCGCTCGAGCTCGATGCTCCCGATCACGTCGTGATCATCGACTCCCTGTCGAAGACGTACTCGGCGTGCGGCATCCGGCTCGGCTTCCTGATCTCCCGGAACGGCGAGCTGATGGAGAAGGTCGAGCGGCTCGGTCAGAGCCGGCTGGGTCCACAACCCCTCGCGCAGCACGTGGCGATTGCCGCGCTCGGTCTCGACGAGGGGTACTACGAGGAGATCCGCGAGACGTACAAGGGCCGCGTGTCTGCGATGATGGACGCCGTCACCGCGGTCGACGGGGTGCGCGCGAACCGCCCGGCAGGCGCGTTCTACACGATGCTCGACCTTCCCATCGACGACTCCGAGGCCTTCTCGAAGTACCTCGTCACGACGTTCCGTCTGAACGGCGAGAGCGTGGTGGTCGCGCCGGGAGGCGGGTTCTACGCGGAGCCGCACCGCGGGCGCACCCAGATCCGGCTCGCCGCCGTGCTGGAGCGCTCCCGGCTCGAGCGGGCGGCGGAGATCCTCGCGGCGGGCATCCGCTCGTACCGCGGACGGGTCGCGTAGCGACTACTTCGCTTCTTTCGCGGCCTTCTCGCGGGCGGCGTCGATCGCCTGCTCGAGCGCCGCGATCTCTTCGGCGTCGTCGAGCTCGACCTCTTCGTACACCTCGTGCAGCCGCTCGAGGGTGGGGAGGTGGCCGGGCTCGAGCTCCCGGCTGGTCTGCAGGAGCGTCATGCCCTTCATGAGCGCCTCGTCGCGCTTCTGGCGCAGCGACTTGCGCTCCTTGAACGCGTTCGCCTCCGCCGCCTGCTTGCCGTAGTCGCGCCCCACGGCGAGCGAGAGGTCGGCGAAGCCGCGCAGCACGTCCTGGTTGCGGCCATCGACCTTCAGCGCCTGCTCGTAGGCCTCCGTGGCCTTCGGGAAGTCGCGCAGGGCCGCCCAGGTCTGCGCGTGCACGAGCGTGATCGCGGGGGCCTTCCCGATCTGGTCGGCGTGCTTCGTGAGCAGCGCACGCACGTCGTCGTCGCGCTTCAGCTCGAGGAGCCAGCCCGCGTACGTCTCGAACAGCGTGGCGTCGTCGGGCGACGCTTCGGCGAACGGCTTCAGGAAGGTGGCTGCGGCCTCCACCCCTTCGCCGTCTTCGATGGCCCGCGCGACGGCCAGCGTGGTGCCCGTGCGGGCTCCGCCGGCCTTGCCCAGCGACTCGTGCAGCTCACGGGCCTCGTCGAGCTTGCCCAGCTCGGTCGCCACGACGAGCGCGAGCTTCAGCGACGCGAGCTCACGGGCGGGGTCGAGCGTGCCGACCTGACGGATGAGCTGCTGGCAGCGCATGGCGCGCTGGAGCTCGTCCCACGCCTCCTTCACGCGGCCCGCTTCGTACGCGTTCGTGGCCTGGTTGCTCGCCGTGGCCTCCATCGTGGCGAGGCCCTCGAGCGCGCGCTCCGCGTACTGGTCGCCCGCGCCCTTGCCGATCGCGGTGTCCCACGCCTTCCAGGTGACGCCCCACGGCTCCGGCACCGGGGACGACAGCGAGGGGTCGGCCACGAACTGGTAGGCCGTCTCGGCGAGCAGCACCCAGGTCTTCGCGTCGTCGCGGGTCTCGGGGTCTTCCTTCGCGTCGGCCAGCATGTCCCACGCCTTCGCGTACAGCCCGGGCTTGCCGGCCTTCGCCTTCGCGAGGGTCTTCTCGGCCTTCTCGACCTTCTTGGCCTGCGCGTACGCGGGAGACCCGGCGAACAGGGTCGCCGTGCCCAGGAGGATCAGCCAGCGCATTCGTGCTCTCCGTTGTGCGGGCGGGACCCTACCACGGCCGCTCTACTTCGCGGCGGCGCGCAGCTCCTGCGTGGTCGTGATGGTGCCGGAGGTCTGGAACCAGCGGACCAGGAAGCCGGGGACACTCCCTCCCGGATCGTAGATCAGCTCGTACTCCACGTGGCTTCCGCCCTCCGGACGCTCCGTGACACGCCAGAAGCCCTCGTGGCGCGCCGTGGCGACGTTGCCTTTCGCGGGCTCCATCGGACCGTCGGACTTCCAGTTGTACTGGAACCCGCCGGGCACGGTGTCGCGCCACATCCAGATCGAGACCTCGCGGTCGGACACGCCCGAGATCGCGTGGACCTGGTGGACCAGGGACTTCTCGCCTTCGGTCTTGGTGATCTTCGACGACTTCACCGTCGAGAACACCTTCGCGTGGCCCTCCCAGTCGTACTGGAGCGCGTTCAGCTTCGCCGGCTGGACGTCGGCCCAGTCGCACGCCGCGAAGATCGGGATCACGCCGTCGGCTTCGGCGGGACCCTTGTACACGACGCAGTCGTTGTCGCGCTTCACCTCGGTGAAGCCGGCTGGAACACCCGCGAGGGCGGAGGACAGGAGCAGTGTGGTGATCATGGTGCATCCTACAACGCGTGACGCTGCCGGATCTTCCCTCTACCCGAGCGCCCCGGCGCCCCACGCGAACAGCAGCTGGGCCGAATAGTACAGCGGCAGGCCGACCAGGCGGTTCTCGGGACCGGGGGACACGAACCGATCCCGCGCCACGCACAGGTCGGAGACGAAGAACAGCACCGCAGCCACCAGCAGGACCGGCCCCGCGGACCCGAGGGTGCCGACCGCACACGCGACCATCCCCGAGATCACGACGATGTAGGCGAACACCGGCCCCGCGAGCTTGCCCGCCCGCGTCGCCAGCCAGCGCCACACGAGCCACGCGAACCCCGCGAGCGGGACCGCTGCGAGCCCGGCCCACACGGGCTCCACGCCGAGCAACACGAACGCGACCACGTAGGCCACGTGGTTCAGCAGGAAGCTCACGAGCCCCGCGAGGAACCAGCGCTTGTCGCGGGAGAGCAGGCACAGGTCGCCGACCGCCCCGAACAGCAGACCCACGAACACGGCCAGCTGAGCGGGCGATCCGGAGGGCAACCCCACCAACGCGCCGAGCAGCACGAACCCCGCGGACGCCGAGGACTTCGACACGCCCTTCAGCACGGCCTGGTGGCGGAACTCCGCCGTGACGAGCAGGGCCACGCACACGGCCACTGCAGCAACCACGATTCCGACGGTCATCGGCGCCTCGCGAAGGAGAGCACGGGAACCGCGGCGGTCGGCTGCACGCTGCAGGTGCGCGGGCACGCCCCGAGGTCCCAGGATCGGGTGTCGCTCGTGACCTGCTCCGGATCGTCGCGCACCCAGTCGGAGGCCACGCGGGCCGTCACGGTGATCGTGCCGCACGTGGGGAGCGTGGCGGTGAGGCCCGTCGCGAACACGGCGTCGTCCGCGCGCCACTCGACCGTGGCGTCTGCTGCGGCCTCGACGGACACGGACGATCCGGGCGCCACCTCGGCGGGGGCCACGAGCAGGGGAGGGAGGTGCGCGACCAGCGACCGCACGAGCGCTTCGCGGCAGATCGGGCAGAACGGCCCGTCGAGCTCGCGCATCCGGCAGCCGGACTCCGTGGGGCGGTACAGGTTCGTGTACGTACAGCGCTCGAACGCGCCGATGCCGGGCTCGCCGAGCCACTCGTTCCAGGGCACGAACGCCGGGAACGGCGCGCAGTTCGGGGCGTAGCCCGCCGACGCGTAGCCGTAGTCGTACTCGTCGTACAGCTCGCCCAGCACGTGCCCCAGCTCGTGCACGGCCACTGGGAGCCAGTCGGGACCGGTGTAGCTGACGCCGTACGTGAACGCGCCCGCGCCGCCGTACTCGTCGTCGTTCACCAGCACGAACACGGCATCGGCATCGGGCAGGGCTTCGTCGACGGCCGCGAACACGGCGTCGTCGTCGCAGCACACGATGCGGTCGGCGCCCCCGCAGCCGTACGTACACGACAGCGCGGTGTCGACCGACACGGTCTCGAACCGGGTGTCCTTGCTCGCGCCGCTCTCGTCGGACACGACCGCCGACCGCCACACGTTCAGCAGGTGCCCGTACCGATCGTAGGGCTCGGTGCGGAGCAGCTCGGCGACCAGGGCTTCGGTGTCAGCCGCGAACTCCGCGGACTGCTCGGCCGTGTAGCCCTCGGCCAGCACGAGCAGATCGAGACGGTCGGTGGACGGAGCCCCGCCGTGCACGCGCTCCGCGGTGGGGGCCGCACGCGGGAGGTCGGCCAGCACGGACCCGTCGGGCACCCGCACGCGGAACAGGGCGCGCTCCACGGTCACGGCTTCGCCATCGAAGGAGCGCAGCCGCGGATCGTGTGCGGGCACCCCCCATCCGGTCGCGCGCGCGGGCGACGACGTGCGGACGGCGCGCACCACACGGGCCGAACCGTCGTCGAGCTCGACCGTCGTGACCACACCCGCGAACGCGCAGAGCAGGGAGAACCACACGCTGCCAAGGGTAGCCTGTTAGTGCGGGCCCCGAGGATCCCTCGTGAGTCAGGACGACGACATGGCCGAGCAGAACGTCGATGCCAGGGCCTACCCGCTGTACGAGCGCCTGTACCTGCTGCTGGCCGCGTCGTTCGTCGTCACGCTCGTGCTGACGAACATCATCGGCATCAAGCTGTTCCGGGCGCCGTTCTACCCGGAGTTCGCGCTCACCACGGGCATCCTGACGTACCCGCTCACGTTCCTGTTCACCGACCTCGTGTCGGAGATCTACGGGAAGCGCCGCGCCGACTTCATGGTCGTGCTCGGCTTCGGCATGTCGCTGCTCGCTCTCGTGATGATGCAGCTCGCGCTCCACCTCGAGCCCCACCCGTACTGGGTGCCGGCAGAAGGCGCGTTCTACGCCACCGAGGGCGAGTACCAGACGGCCTTCGAGAGCGTGTTCTCCCTGAACGGCGTGCTGCTGGTGGGCTCGATGCTCGCGTACATGTGCGCTCAGCTCACCGACAACTGGCTGTTCCACTTCTGGAAGAACCTCACGAAGGGCAAGCACCTCTGGCTGCGGAACAACGGGTCGACCTGGATCAGCCAGATCGTCGACACCGCCATCGTGAACTCCATCCTGTTCTACATCGGGTTCGGGATGGACCTGTGGACCGGCATCGGCATCATGTGCACGATCTACGTCTACAAGCTCGTGTTCGCGATCCTCGACACCCCGTTCATCTACCTCGGCGTCTACGTGTTCCAGCACCTCCTGCGCGACGAGCTGCCCGAGGCGGCCTCGTGATGCGCGCGCTGGTCACCGGAGCGGGCCGTCGCGTCGGGCGTGCCATTGCGCTCGAGCTCGCGAGCACCGGCTGGGACGTGCTCGTCCACTACAACCGGTCCGAAGCGCCCGCGCTGGAGGTCGTGCGCGCGATCCGGGACGCCGGAGGCACCGCCGACACCGTTCAGGGCGACCTCGCCGAGGTGGCCGGGTGCACGGCGGTCGCGGACGCCGTGAAGGCCCGCTGGGACGGGCTCGAGCTCCTGGTCAACAACGCCAGCATCTTCGAGCCGAAGCCGTTCGGCGAGATCGACCTCGCGCACTGGGACTGGATGCACGCCGTCAACGTGCGTGCGCCGTTCCTGCTCGCCCGCGACCTGCTCGAGCACCTGCGCACGGGCCGACTGTCCGGGGAGTGCGGGGGCTGTGTGGTGAACCTCTGCGACATCGGCGCCGAGCGTCCCGTCTCCGGGTACACCGCCTACAGCGTCAGCAAGGCCGGGGTCGTCATGCTCACGCGGTCCATGGCCGTCGAGCTCGCGCCGCGCGTGCGCACCGTCGGGGTCGCACCCGGACAGGTCGCGTGGCCCGAGGACTACAGCGCCGAGAAGCGGGCTGCGCTGAGCCGACGCATCCCCATGGGGCGGGCCGGAACGCCCGAAGACGTGGCGCGTCTGGTGCGGTTCCTGGCGATGGAAGGGCACTACCTCAACGGGATCGTCGTGCCCGTGGATGGCGGGCTCCACGTCCGCTACTGAGCCCGCGATGGAGGGGCCCGTGAACATGGACTGGATCGTGCTTCAGGATCTGCGCTTCGACGCCGTCGTCGGGGTGCTCGCACGCGAGCAGGCGGCCGCACAGCCCCTGGACGTCGAGGTGAAGCTGGGGGTCGACCTCGACGAGTCCGGTGGCACCGGCGATCTCTCGAAGTCCGTCGACTACGCCTCGATCGCGCACCAGGTCCGGTTCATCGCGCAGCAGGGCCGGTGGCGGCTCATCGAGAGCCTCGGAACGGCCGTGTGCCGCGCGCTCCTCGCGCCTCCGGGCGAGCAGGAGGAGCGTGCGCAGGTCGAGCGGGTCGAGGTCCGCATCCGCAAGCCCACCATCCTCGACGGGCTCGCGGTCCCGGGAGTCACGCTCCGCCGCACCAAGGAGTGGTGCAAGCTCGTGCGAACCAAGGCGCCGTCGCGCACCACGCTCGACCGTCTCGAAGCGACGCCGCTGGAGGCCGCCTACCGGGTCCACATCGAAGCGGGCACGGCGTGGCAGCCGCCTCCGGGGGTCGCGCTGTTCGTGGTGGCCGGCCGGCCGCGCCACGACGGGCAGACGCTCGCGCCGGGCGCCGAGATCGCGCGGGCCTCGGGGCCGTTCGAGAACCACCAGAAGAAGGCGATCACGCTGCTGGCGGTGGGCAGCCCCATTTGATCACTCGGGGCGTGGTCGGTGTCGTCGGGATCGGATTGCCACGCGAAGCGCTGGATTGAAACACAGAGGAGCACAGTGGTGCACAGAGGATCGGGGTCCGACGCCTCGATCTGCGGGACGAACGTCGGTGACGGAGCCTCGACCCGGGGATTCGACCCCCCTCTCTGGCGCGGACGGTACACCGAGCGAAACGCCTGATTTCAACGCAGAGATCCGCAGGGGGATGCGCAGAGGGTGAGGTCCGGACCCACCGCGTCGTCGAGGCCCGATGTGGAGCCGCCTGAGCTTTCGTGGCCACCGGGTGGCAGCGAATGCACAGCGTCCGGAATTCAGGGGACACCTGCGGCGAGAATCCCCGGCGGAGACGAGGCGATCGCGGGTGTCAGCGTCTGCGTCGGCGAACAAGGGGTCACCCGTTTCGACGTTGGACGGGTCCCTCTGCGTGACCTCGGCGTGCATCCTGCGGATCTCTGCGTTGAAAATCTACGTTTCGCGTGGTTCGCCGCCCGCGCCGACGAACACCGCGCGGCCATGGGATGGCAGTGAACGCAAGGCGTCCCGTCGGCTCAGTAGGCGTAGGGACGCGCCGCGATCTCGGCGTCGAGCCGCGCGCGCAGGTCGTCCACCACGGCCGGATCGGCTTCGCCGGCACCGATCAGCTCGCGCGCGGGCGTGTCGAACGGGAACGCCCCCAGGTCGAACAGGAACTCCCCCTGGGAGGTGCGCACCAGCTTGAACGAGCCCGCCTTCACCGCCTGTTTCGGGACGCGGTCGGGCTCTCCGTACGTCTGGAACGTGTCGGCGTACAGGTTCTCGCGCGCGGACGGCGCCAGCGGGTCGGCGAGCCAGGGCGCCAGGTCGAGCCCGTCCAGCGCCAGCGGACCGCCGTCTGCGCCCAGCGTCGAGGGGTCGGCACCGATCGTGCTGGCGACCGTGGGGAGCAGGTCGGTGAGCGACGAGAACACCGGGGACACGCCGGGCTCGATGCCCGGGCCCGCCACGATCAGCGGGACGCGCAGGCCGCCCTCCGTGAGCGTGGGCTTGCCCTGGCCCGGCGGGAATGGCGCGGTGACGGCCGGGAGCGGCGTGCCGTTGTCGGACGTGAACACGACGGTCGTGCGGGCGCGCTGGTCGGCGGGCATCGAGTCGAGCATGCGCCCGAGCTCGGTGTCCATGGCCTCGACCGTGGCCCGGTACCGAAGCGGGATCGGCGCGTCCTCCGCCACCGGCCCGAGCGTGTGCAGGGACTCCGGAGGCGCGTGGAACGGGTCGTGCGGCGCGTTCAGGAACAGCACGAGCAGCCAGGGCTCGGGCATGTCGCGCATGCGGGCGATGGCGTCGTCGACCTGGGACGTGGTGGCGTACGTGTCGGTGAACGCCACCGTGCCGTTCTCGTTCCGCTCCCAGTGGAAGTAGCTCGTCTCCTCCGACGTGGATGGCACGTTCAGGTTCCCGCCGGAGATCGCGAACCAGTCGAAGCCCTGCTCGGCGGGCGCCTGCTCCCAGCCCTCCGCGTAGCTCGTGAGGTGCCACTTCCCGATGAAGCTGGTGCTGTAGCCCACCGAGCGCGCGAGCTCGCCCAGCGTGACCTCCGCCTGGGGCAGCGCGTACGTCGGGTGGTTCGGGCGCATGTCGACGCGGTTGCCGAGCCCGTACCGCCGGCCGTGACGGCCCGTGAGCACCTGGGCCCGCGCGGGGCTGCACGACGGCGTGCCCCACGTCTCCGTGAACCGCACCCCCTGCGCCGCCAGCGCGTCGATCGTGGGGGTGTTCGCGGGCTGGGGATGCAGGCCGTACACGGAGATGTTGTCGAGCCCGAGGTCGTCGGCGAGCACGAGCAGCACGTTCGGACGCACGGGCGCCGCCGTGTCGGCCGTATGGGTGACGGGCACGTCGGTGTCGGGAGGGGGCACGTCCGTCGGGCCCGTGCACGCGACCAGCAGCGACAGGATCATCGGGCCAGCATGCCACACGGCGTCAGAGGACGCCGAGCTCGCGCCCGACCGCCGTGAACGACGCGATCGCGTGGTCGAGGTGCTCGCGCGTGTGGCCCGCGGAGATCTGCACGCGGATGCGGGCCTGACCCTGCGGCACGACCGGGTAGCTGAAGCCGATCACATAGATGCCGCGCTCGAGCAGGCGGTCGGCCATGCGCACGGAGAGCGCCGCATCGCCCAGCATGATCGGAACGATGGGGTGCACGCCCGGACGGATGGCGAACCCGGCGGCGGTCATCTGCTCGCGGAAGTACGCGGTGTTCTCCTCGAGGCGGTCGCGCAGCTCGGTGGAGGCCGACAGGCGCTCGAACGCCGCGAGGCTGGCCCCCACGATGGCGGGCGCCACGGTGTTCGAGAACAGGTAGGGACGGCTGCGCTGGCGGAGCAGATCGACGATCTCCTGGCGCCCGCTCGTGAACCCGCCGCTCGCGCCGCCCAGCGCCTTGCCGAGCGTGCTCGTCACCACGTCGACCCGGCCCATCACGTCGCGGTGCTCGATGCTGCCGCGGCCCGTGCGCCCGACGAACCCGGTGGCGTGGGAGTCGTCGACCATCACCATCGCGTCGAACCGGTCGGCGAGGTCGCACACGAGGTCGAGGCGCGCGATGTCGCCGTCCATGCTGAACACACCGTCGGTCGCGACGAGGATGCGACGGGCCCCGGCATCGCGGGCCTCCCGCAGCTTCGCTTCGAGGTCGGCCATGTCGTCGTGGTCGTAGCGGTAGCGCATGGCCTTGCACAGCCGCACGCCGTCGATGATGGACGCGTGGTTCAGCGCGTCGCTGATCACGGCGTCCTCCGGGCCCAGGATCGTCTCGAAGAGCCCGCCGTTCGCGTCGAAGCACGACGTGTACAGGATGGTGTCCTCGGTGCCGAGGAACGTGGTGATGCGGTCTTCGAGCTGCTTGTGGATGTCGAGCGTGCCGCAGATGAAGCGCACGGAGCTCATCCCGAACCCGTACTGATCGAGGGCTTCCTTGGCGGCGCGGATCAGGTCGGGATCGTCGGCGAGACCGAGGTAGTTGTTCGCGCAGAAGTTGAGCACCTCCACGTCGCCGCGCACGCGGATGTCGGCGGCCTGGGGCGACACGATGATCCGCTCCTCCTTGTAGGTGCCGGCTTCGCGGATGGCGTCGAGCTCCTTCTTCATCCCGGTGGCGACGTCGCTGTGCATCGGATCCTCCTGCGCACCGCCGACTATCGGGTCGGTCCGGCCGTGTCGCGCCTGGTGGCGCGGTCCGCGTTACGTGCGGCCAATGCTTCCTCTCCTGGTCCTCGGCTGCAGCTCCGGAACCCTCCAGGTCCCGCCGCAGACCCTCGTGCTTGAGGTGGATGCGCCCGTGTACGCCGTGTTCACGGGGAACGACGAGGTGCGCGTGGCCGGCCGGGTGAACCTGCCGGCGGCCGTGGTCACGGTGGAGAACCGCCGCGCGGTGGTCGGAACCGACGGAACGTTCGACGTCACCGTGCCGATCTCGGGCGACTACCGCAACATCGACGTGCGCGCGTACTACTTCGAGCAGGAGCTGCGCGAGCGCATCCCGGTGTTCTCCGGGGTCGACCCCGCGACGCAGTGGCCCGGCGGCATGGGCCTGCGCCTCACGCCCCGTCTGCTCGACCCGATCGCCGAGTCGATCGCCGTACAGGTCGACGCGAGCGGGTGGGACGAGAGCCTGCTCGGTCTGCTCGGCACCGGCATCGAGAGCGACACGTTCCGGTTCGTGCCCACCGACCTCCGGCACCGCGCGGCCGAGGTGCTGCTGATCCCCGACGACGAGGGGTTGGCGTTCGAGCTCCGCATCCGCGACCTCACGCTCGTCATCGACGCGGGGTTCTCGCTCAACGGCACCTTCGTCGACACGCCCAGCGAGATCGGGTTCGAGGAGATGGTGATCACCGCGCGGGCCTCCGTGGGGGTCGACGCCAACGGTCTGCTCACGCTCGAGCTCGGCCAGGCCGACCTCCAGCTGTCGGATCCGGTCGTCCAGCTCGGCCCCATCGACGGGAGCTTCCTGGGCTTCGCGGTGCAGGCGGTCGGGGATCTGATCGCCGGCATCGGAGACTTCGCGCTCGATGTCGTGCTCGGGCTCGTCGGCACGGTGCCGCTGGGCGGTCCGTTCGCGTTCGAGGCCGACCTGCTGGGCACTCCGCTCGAGGTGTCGCTCGCCGGGCTCGGCACGGACGTCGAAGGCATCTGGATGGACCTCGGGCTCGGGCTCGGCGATCCCATCCCGGATCCCCTCGTCGTGCATCGCCCCACGCTCGCGGAGGGCGGCCCGGCCGCAGATGTCGTGATCGCGCTCCACGAAGGGCTGTTCGCGTCGCTGGTCGACAGCGAGCTGCTGGATCTCGTGTCTCAGGACCTCGAGCTCGGCGGGATCCTCGGTGCCGGGCTGGGGCTCGTGTTCACGAACCTCCCGGGCGGCGACTCCGCGCCCGACGCCGATGGCTGGTGCGTCTCGGTGGTGCCGGGCGAGGCGCGCGCGGCGCGGATGGGGGGGGCGCTCGACGACTTCGCCACGATCTACCTGCCGGATCTGCGCCTCGATGTCGGCATCACCCACGACGGGATCGACTGCGATCCGTGGCTCGACGCCTCGCTGGCCCTGGAGGCGCGCTTCGTGGTCGACGGGTCGAAGCTCGACTTCGAGCTCGCGGCACCGGATGGCGCAGTGTTCTCGTACGGCGCGACGGATCCGTGGGAGGAGGCCGAGGTGATCGAGGGGCTCGGCGGCCTGTTCGACATCCTCATCGGGTTCGCCGGCAGCTCGCTGTCGATCGACCTCGCCGACCTGTTCGGCGCGGGCCTGATCCCGGGGGTGGAGGGCACGGAGCCCCGCATCACGGGCGTGTTCGCGATCGAAGACGAGAACGGCGCGCCGATCGACGGCCTGTACGCCGTCGGGCTCGACCTGCTCTGAGCGGCGACGCCACCCTCGACCACCTCGTGTGGACCGAGCGGTTCGACTGGGACGGGGTGTCCGTCGGCTCCACCGATTCCGCGAGACTCACCGTCCGTCCCTGCGAGCCCCTCGTGGACCGCATCACCGCGTGGCGGCGCGGCCGCACCGGTCCGCACGCCGCCGCCGAGGCCGCCGCGTTCGAAGCGCTCGTTCCGCACCCGAGGCCGGTGTCGTGGGCCGCGATGTGCGAGGTGCAGCAGGCGCTGTGTGGGCACGGGGGCTTCCGCACGGGGCCGGCGCACTGCCGGGGCCGCAGGTACGGCTGGCGCGAGGGGCTCGAGGACCGGTTCGCGCGGAAGATCGCGCGGGACGCGCAGGTCGGCTCCCCGGTCGTGCGCGCGATCCGGCTGTACCTGGACGTGATCCACGTGCATCCCTTCGCCGACGGGAACGCGCGTGCGGCGGTGCTGTGGGCGTCGTGGGTGCTCGCGGGCGCGGGCTGGCCGGTGCCGGACATGGGCGCCATCGTGCGCGTGCCGAAGCCGCCGGGCGATGCGCGGGTGGTCGCTGTCCTCGTGAAGCTGCTGGAGTAGACTCCGCGCGGGAGGCCCCATGGCAGACGACGACGTCACCCCGGAAGCCGAAGACGACGACGCGATCAAGGGCGAGGTGCTCGCGTTCAAGATCGAGATGACGCTCGTTCCCGAGTGGTCGAACCTCGTGGAGCGCATCTGCACGCACCACGGCGAGCGCGTGGCGGTGGCGCTCGAAGGCAACGAGATGGTCGTGCGGGTCGATGTGCTCGAGGAGAACAAGCCCGGGATGATGCGGGATCTCCAGAACTTCTGGGACGAGTTCGCGACGCGCCGCAAGCTCGAGGGGCGGTGGACCCCGCGGTCCTGAATCTCCGGGCGGTCAGCGCTGGTAGCACGCCCAGCGCCGATCCTCGGCGCCGAACCGCACGGCCTGGAGCTCGGTGAACCCCCGGTTCTCGAACCACGGCTCGGAGTACGGGTTCACCGTGAGCAGCACGCACTCCTGGCCCTCGACGCGCTGGAGCACGGAGTCCAGCACGCTGGCGTGGAACGGATTGAACAGGAACAGCGCGATCGGCCCGTCTGGCAGGGGGGCTTCGCGGACATCGGCGTTCACCCAGGTGGGCTCGGTGACCACGATTCCGCGGTAGGCGCGGCGGTTGCGGAGCGCCCGCCGGTGGAGGGCGCGGCGGCGCTCGATCCCGACCACCTCGCGGAACGGGCGCCCGGCGGCCATGAGCACGACCCGACCCTTGCCCGACCCCAGATCCACGAACGCGAAGCGCTCGGGGTCGCCGGGGAGAGCGTCCAGCACGCGCCGCACGACCGATGGAGGCGTGGGCTCGTAGTTCCCGCGGTCGAACAGGCACGTCGACGTGCCGTGCTCCCGGTCCCACGCGAGCCCCTCCGGGTCGCGCTGATCGCGCAGCCAGCCCCACAGGGTGGGGAGGAGGTCCTGCTCGGCGGTGGTGCGGAACCGCGCCGGGTACCAGCGCACCACCCTGGGGTGCCGGAGCAGGCGCGTGAGGCTCACGACGGCGGGTTCGCTGCGTCGAACATCCGCTCGAACACCGCCCATGCCGCGGCTTCGGCGAACCGCTTCCGGTCGGCGGGAGTGGGGTCGACCCACGACGTGAAGGAGGTGCCGGCGATGCCCTCGAGCACGTCGGGGAGGTCGGCGGGCACGGTGTGGCCGAGGGCTTCGAGGTACCACGCGACTGCGGCCTCGACGTGCACGTACCAGGCGTCGTGCAGCCCGAGATCCACGAGCACGGCGACCAGATCGAGCAGGTCGGACTCCAGGCGCTCGTCGAGCCCGGCCTTCTCCCGGTCCCAGAACCAGCGAGCGAGCTGCAGGCGCCACGACCGGCAGAGCTCGATCTGCTCGATCACCCCGTCTGCGACGGCCTGGATGCGCGATTCCCGCGACCCTTCCGCCGCCCAGGGCTTCCAGAACGAGTGGCACCAGCACCACGGGGAGACGGTCTCGTCGCCGACCGTGGGACCCTGCGCGTACCAGGCGCCGAAGTGCGCCGACAGGGCCTTGGAGAGCTCGTGGGCCACCGGGCCGCGCGCAGCGGGGTCGTCGGCGAGCTCGGCGCGGAGCACACGGACGACGACCTCGCGCACGGCAGGCTCCTCGTACCGATCGAGGGTGGCTTCGACCTGGCTCCAGTGGGGCCGCACGATCACTCCAGCGCGAGGAGGGGAGGATCGCCCACGCGGTTCACGTGGGCCAGCGCTTCGAGCAGGCGCTGCGCGCTCACGGAGTGGTCGGGGTGCACGACCAGCGGGCCGGGGACCTCGCCGAGTCGCGCTTCGTCGGTGCGGAGGTCGAGCGCGAGCGGCTCCTGCTCTCCGTGGATCAGGGTGGTGTCGACGCTCCGCAGCAGCAGGTGGCCGGGCTCGGTGGTGGGCTCCCGGACCTGCGCGGGCAGGCACCCGAATGCGCCCGTCTTCGAGCGCACCACGAAGCACACGTCGTCGATGCCCTCGTGCTGGAGCGCCATGAGCACGGGGCGCAGGCGGACCATGTCGGCCCGACGGTCGATCTCGATGCGCACGGGGTCGAAGCGTACGCCCCGGATGGCGCTCGCGACGGGGATGGCCACGTCTCCGTCGAGGTCGCCCTCGTCGACCTTGCCGTCCTTGAAGGGCAGCACGCGCTCGTCCGCGACATGGGCCCAGTACACGCCCACGGTGACGGGGGTTCCCGGCGTCCAGGGGTCGGAGGCGGCCGCCTCCACGAGCTCGATGCCCGCCGAGCGGAGCGCGGCCTGACGCTCGCCCTGCTCGTCGACGACCTCGAACTGGAACAGCGGAAGCACGGCCGGAGCGACTGCAGCCGTCGGAACGACCGCCAGGAACGCGCTGAACAGGAGCCCTCCGCTCGTGCGACCGTCGAGCACGGCACGAGCGACGGGCGCGAGCGTGCCGAGGGAGCCGACGGCCAGCAACGCCGCGACGCTGAGGTCTCCGGCTGCGAGCCACGGCAGGGACGCCTCTGCGGCCGCCACCAGGTCGCCCCGGCTCTCGAAGCCCGCGTGCGCCCAGGTGTCGAGCACGGTGATGCGGTTCCCGATCCCGTGCGCGAGTGCGAGCGCGAGGGTGCCGAGCGTGGCCATGGCGCCGACGAACGCGCGCCCGGCGACCATCCGGCGGCGGTCGTCACCGGTGCCCAGGCGCATGGCGGCGAGCGCGATGGCGAACGCACCCACGAGCCCGAACGCGACGGTCTCGAAGCTCGACAGCAGGCCCAACAGCGACCCGAACAGCGGAATCACCGCGGTGACGGCGTGGATGGGCTTCCACTTCGCGAAGTCGCCCGCGCGCGCGATGTTCGCGGCCGCCATGAACGGCGTGGTGATCACGAGCCCGACCGCGGTGGTCCAGCAGGCGATCCACAGCGGGAGCGCAGCGTCGGCGCGGCCGGCGAGCTGGGCCAGCGGGCTCGAGGACTGGAGGAGCTCGAGGGCCTTTCGCGCCTCGTCGTAGCCAAGCAGCGTGGCCACACCGCCTGCCGTGAGCACGAGGCCCGGGAACACCCACCAGAACGGGGCGGGCACGCGCACCCTCGCGATGGCCAGGGCGGTCCACAGCACCGAGATCAGCGCCCAGGCGCCCGTGAGACCGAGGATGACGTAGACGGACGGACCAGCTCTGACGAGGAGCGCTTCCATGAGCTCAGAGATTGTCGTCGATGTACTCGACCACCGCGGCGTTGCTCTTGCGGAGGTTGGGCTGCACGAGGCCGACGATGAACTTCTCGAGCGTGGGCACGGCGCGCTTGGCGACGAATGCGGGCACGCCCGGGATGTGCTCGGGATGGATGACGAACTCGCCGCTCATGCTCACGACCGTCTCGTCGCCCTCTTCGATGAACACGTTCTCGCCGTGGGCTTCGATGGCCCCCGGCAGCACGCCGAGCTCGATGCGCCACTTGCACCGGTGGTTCTCTTCGTCCCACTCGGCGTAGTCGACCCAGGTGAGGTACTCGTCCTTGATGAGCGGCCGCACGATGGCGGGAACATCGGAGCTCGCGCCCGTCCAGTGGTTCTCGAGGCGCACCACCGGGCCGTCTTCTTCGCGGCTGACCGTCTCGACGTTCTCGATGTTCGGCAGGTAGTCGATCAGCTCGAGGAGCTTGTCGCGGTGGGTCTGGAACACGAGGTCGCGCGGATGCGGGAGCTCGTCGGTGATGGTGAAGCGCACGGTGCCTCCGGTCGGGGTTTTTCACACGCCAGCCCCGCCCGTGCCACCGACGTGCCACGGTAGTGAAGCCGTCCGCCGCGTAAGCGCCTGCAATGGCCCGGCCGCCCGGTGCGGCGCACATTCGATGGCGTGAAGACCGAGAAGCGCCTATTGGGGCGGACTGGAGGCGGTATGCGTCGCGTGAGCAACATCCTGAAGCGTTGGTCCACGGATCAGCTGATCACCGGAATCGAGGCCCAGGACTGGGTGAAGCTGCTCGCGGAGAACAAGTGGCGCGTCGATCCGGCGTACGCGCACCGCGTCGCCTGGGTCGGAGGGTGGAGCCTGCCCGCTACCGTGATGGGGCGCATCGAGGATGCCCGCTACGGCCGCGACCTCGCTGCGCTGAACATCGATCCGGAGCCGCTGTTCGTGCTGGGGCACTGGCGCAGCGGCACCACGCACCTCCACAACCTGCTCGGCCGCGTGCCCGACCACACGTACCCCACGGTCTACCAGGCGGTGTTCCCCACGGCGTTCCTGAGCACCGACGAGATCGTGCCGTCGCTCACGGCCCGCTTCATGGACGACACCCGCACGTACGACAACGTGAAGCAGGGCTGGAACGAGGCGGCCGAAGACGAGATCGCCCTCGCGAAGCTCACGGGCATGTCGCCGTATATCAGCTTCATGTTCCCCGATCAGATGGCGAAGTACGAGAAGTACATCGACTTCCAGGAGTGCACGTCGGAAGAGCGCGAGAAGTGGAAGAACGCGTTCTCGTACTTCCTGAAGAAGATCATGCTCGCGACCGGCGGGAAGCGCGTGATCGTGAAGAGCTGCACGCACACGGCACGCATCCGGCTGCTGCTCGAGATGTTCCCGAACGCGAAGTTCGTGTACATCCACCGGCACCCGTACGAGGTGTTCGCGAGCACGCTGCACATGCGGTCGCACACCGACTGGGAGAACTTCTTCCAGGTTCCCGAGGAGAACTGGGAGTCGCAGCGCGAGCAGCAGACCCTCCTGCTCGGCCAGCGCCTGTTCGATCGCTACGTCGAAGACCGCCGGCTCATCCCCGAGCAGAACCTCATCGAGCTCAAGTACGAAGAGCTCTGCGGGAACGAGATGGAGGTGCTCGAGTCGCTGTGGTCGCAGTTCGAGCTCCCCAACTGGGCCGGCGCCGAGCGGGTGCTCTCCGAGTACACGGCGGGTCTCGAGGGCTACAAGCGGAACGCCCTGAAGATCAAGCCGAAGCAGAAGGAGGCCGTGGCCGAGATGTGGCGGAGCGCCTTCGAGCACGGTGGGTACGACACCGAGTACAAGGTCTGACCGTGCTGGCGCTGCTCTTCGCGGCCGCGCTCGCCAACGGGTCCGACGACGTCGACCTGAAGGCCGCACGCAAGGTGAAGGGCCGCGCCGTGGCGGCGTGGGTGTACGGGGGAGCCACGCACAGCACGCCTCCCGAGGGCAAGCGCTACGTGGCCGCCGAGCTGGAGCTGCGGGGGGTGTACCCGGGGCTCGTGCTCTCCGACATCGAAGCGTTGAACCCCGCCACGAAGGCCGCGTACGGCAACCCGCAGTTCGCGTGCCTGGATGCGTCGGAGGCGTGGTTCGCGTGCTCCGAGGCCGGGCCCGAGCCGCGCGTGCGCCTGGTGTGGACGGTGTCGGACCAGGCCGGTGCGCTGAAGTTCACGTTGTACGGTCACAAGCTCGCGGGGAAGGTGTCCATCGATCCCGAGGGTCCGGCGCTCCCGCGACGGGGCGAGCCGGCGGGTTAACGGGCGGGCGGAGGTCGCATGCTCGTCGCACTCTCGCTGCTCGCTCACGGCGCTGAGCCCGGTCGCCACCCGGGTCTCGACGAGCGCACCAACGCCGCGCTCGACAAGCTGAAGGTGAAGGTCGACGGGGCCTGGTCCGACGGGCACCATGTGGTGGTCGACCTCACGGTGGCGAAGTTCGATCGCATGCTCGACACGCTGGAGCTGTCGCTCGACGGGGAGCTTGGTGGGGTCGAGACCGAGTGCCTCACGAAGGAGGGCGCGTACGAGTACTGCTGGCGTGACGAGGGCAAGCGGCGCGTACGGGTGCGGTTCGAGTCGCTGCAGCCCGTCGGCACGCACACCCTCCACTGGTACGGGCAGACCGTCGCGAAGCTCGAGGTGAAGCCCGGCGGCGGAGCCCCTGCGATGCCGGCCATCGACTACACGCTCGTCGACGAGATGGACTTCCGACTCCCCGAGTCGTTCGTGATCACGGGCGTCTCGGAGTACGTCGACCCCGAAGACCTCCGCGTGGCGCCTCCGGGAACGCGCTACCTCGTGGTCGAGGCCGAGATGAAGGGCACTCCGGCGTCCCTGCTGGGCTCCAGCCTGCAGCTCGGCGGAGACGACGAGCCGTCCCCGATTCCGATGGCCGCGCTCGAGTGCACGGTGGGAGGCGAGACGCTCGGCACCTGCGACCCGACGCCCGAGCACGGCACCTGGCGCGCGGTGTTCGAGGTGCCCGAAGGCCGGGCGAGCGGGCAGATCGAGTTCGGCGACGGGCTCCTGGGTGAGGCCTTCGAGCTCGGCGAGCTCGATCCCGTCGACCTCCCGGACACCCTGACGGAAGGGCTTCCCGAGCTCCCGCCCGCCGACCCCGTGGTGCCGCTGCGCGCCTGGCGGTCGCCGGACGGCGCATGGGTGATCGCCGACCTCGAGCTCACGGAACCCACGGACTTCGGCGGCTACCGCCCCGACCTCACGTTGCACGATCCCGAGTACGGCTACCCGATGGCGGGCCTCGCCGAGCTCGAGGCCTACGCCGTCGATCCGTCGGATGGGACGGCCGCGCCCGTACCCTTCGACCAGGCGCGGTTCCTGCGGGTCTCGTGGAGCGTGTACGAGATGGTCGACCGTGTGCTGTTCGCGTCGAACGGGCGTCTGGTGGGTGAGCTCGAGGTCGCGCCCACCGGGCCGTCGTTCAGCGAGCTGCACGCGGGACGGCTGTGGATGGACTCCGGCGACTTCGCGACGGCGCTCGTCCACCTCGAGAAGGCGTACCTGCAGGACCCAGCGAACGGCGAGGTGGTGGTCCGGCTCGCCGAGACCCACGCCGCCCTCGAGCAGCACGAAGCCGCTCTCGAGTGGGCCCTGCGCGGCATCGAACAGGGCCTCACGAACGCGCAGCTGTGGTGGGTCGCGGGTCACAGCGCACGGAGGCTGGGGCGGCTCGCCGAAGCGAAAGACCTCCTCCAGCAGGGCATCGCGCAGCACGCGGAGGCTCCGAGCCTGCGGATCGAGCTCGCGCGCGCCCACCGCGACGAGGGCGACCTCGTCGGTGCCGAGCGGTGGCTGCTGCGGGCATCGCGGGGGCCCGCCGCGTACCAGGGCGAAGCGTGCTCCGAGCTCGCCGCCACCATGGAGGCCCAGGCCGAGAAGAGCCTGTCCACCATGGCCTTGTTCTGGGCGCGGCTCGACACCATGTCGCCGACCCGCGACGCAGACGCCGTCGCGCTGCGGGCGGCCCTCACCCAACCCACGGTGTGGGCGGGCGGGAACGCGCTCCGCGGTCCTCTGGCCTCGGTGGCGCCGCGTCGGGTGCAGTCCACCGACGTGCAGGTCGCGGCGGCGCAGCTCGAGCTGCTGATCCTGTCGTGGGCGCAGGCCGTCGAGACCGGGTGGAAGAGCGAGCAGCACCGCAACGACCCCTGGTACAGCGAGAAGGGCGGACTGTTCGTGCGCATCGTCGAGGCCGACCTCGTGGAGGCCGCTGCGTGGACCGCCCTCGTCTACCCGGGCGAGGAGCCCGCCCGCCTGCGCGCCCGGCGCTGGGACGTGCTCGATCTCGCGGCGAGGTACAACGCGGGTCCGGTGCGCTGATCCGCGCCGCGGGTCCCGCAACGCTGTGAAGCCCCCGTGCTTGCACGCTCGTCAGCTCGGGCGTGTTACGGGGCGTGGACATCCGGAGGCCCTCCATGTCCGAGTTCAAGGAGCGCATCGAGGACTACCTCTCCTCGAGCACCCACCTCTCGAAGCGCCACGTCCACCCGCGTCTGCTGAAGATGTTCGAGATGGGCGGTATCAAGGCCGTCTTCAACCGCGCCGAGGGTCAGTACCTCTGGGATACCGAGGGCAACCGCTTCCTCGACCTGCTCGCGGGCGGCGGCGTGTACTTCATGGGGCGCAACCATCCGAAGATCAACGCGGCCCTGCGCGACGTGCTCGAGATGGACCTCCCGAACCTCTGCGTCGTGAACGCCTCCGCGCTCGGTGGTGTGCTCGCGGGCAAGCTGCTCGAGATCGCCGGCGGCGACTTCGGCAAGGTCGTGTTCGCGAACTCCGGGTCCGAGTCGAACGAGGTCGCCATCCGCTTCGCGCGCGTGGCCACCGGGCGTCGTCGGTTCCTGTTCCTCGAGGGCGCGTTCCACGGGCGCTCCTTCGGTGCGGCATCCATGTGCGGCTACAACTCCATGCGCGAAGGCATGGAGCCCCTGATGCCCACGTGCACCCCCATCAAGCCGAACGACATCCGCCAGCTCCGCCGCGAGCTGAAGATGGGCGACGTGGCGGCGGTGTTCATGGAGCCCGTCCAGGGCATGACGGGCATCGCGCTCGACCCCAACTACATGCGCGAGGCCGAGACGCTCTGTGAGCAGAACGGCAGCCTGCTCGTGATCGACGAGGTGCAGACGGGCCTCGGGCGCACGGGCCACTGGTTCGCCAGCACCGGCATGGGCGTGCGTCCGCACATCCTCACGTCGAGCAAGGCCCTGTCGGGCGGCCAGGCGCCGGTCGGCGCGGTGCTCATCCGCGACGAGGTGTACGAGCGCATCTACAGCAAGTTCGGCACCGGCCTCGTCTACTTCTCCACCTTCGCCGAGAACAACCTCGCGATGGCCGCCGCGCTGTCGGCCATCGAGGTGCTCGAGGAGCTCGATGCTCCCGCCGAAGCCGCGCGCAAGGGCGAGCTCCTGCGCGAGGGCCTCGTGGCGATGAAGGAGAAGTACGACGTGATCGACCGGATCGAGGGCATGGGCCTGATGATCACGGTCTACTTCAAAGACTCCTCGCAGCCGGCGCTGATGGCGCAGCAGAAGATCATGAGCGCCGTCGATGGCGGCGCCTTCGCGGCGGCCGTGCACACGCAGCTGTTCGTGCGGTCGCGCATCGTGGCGCAGCTCCCGGGCCCCGGGAAGAACGCCATCAAGATCCTGCCGCCGGTCGTGGTCACCGACGACGACATCGCGTACTTCCTGAGCTCCTTCGAAGACATCCTCGCCGACCTCTACCAGGCCAACACGGGCCCGGTGGCAGCCCTGGCGGCCGGGTTCATGAAGGACACCGTGGGTCGTGTGTCGAAGGCCGTGCCCGCGCTCGGCCCGCTGCTCAACGGCGGCGCTTCGGCGAAGTGAGCAGCTGACGGGTGCCCGGGTCGACCGCCACGACGAGGGTCGCGGCGAGGGTGGCCAGGGCCCCGATCAGGTGCAGGGGAACCTCGAACACGCCGCACGCGAGCAGTGCGAGGCCCATCCGCAGCATCGGCCAGAACACGCCTCCGGAGAGGGCCAGCCACACGAGCGGGCCGGGCCCCTCGAAGCGGAGCGTGCGCGCGCCCATGAAGAGCAGGCCGACCACCACGAGCGTGCCGAGGATGGGCGTGAGGAACCACAGCGCGAGCAGCACCATGCCGAGCGGGTCGGTGCTGGGGTCGTTGATGGCGAGTGCGGCACCCAGCCCGCCCACGAGCAGCACCTGGAGCACGACCGACCCGAGGTGTGCGCACCCCGCGGCGATCATGGCCGCTGCGCCCCACGTCCAGGGGTGATCTTCGAGCCGCTCGTCCTCGAACGCCATGCTGTGTGGGTAGCGCGGTAGGCTCCCGTGCGGAGGCGAGCATGTGCGGAATCGTCGCGATCCTCGAGCACGGGGGGCTGCCCGACGCGCGGTCCCGTGTGGTGTCCCAGGCGCAGTCGCTGCGTCACCGCGGTCCGGACTGGTCGGGGGCGTATACCGATGCGCGGTTCGCCATCGCACACGAGCGGCTCGCCATCGTGGATCCCGAGTCCGGCGAGCAGCCGCTGCGGTCGGCCGACGGCCGGTACGTGCTCGCGGTGAACGGCGAGATCTACAACCACGACGCCCTGCGGCACTCCCTGTCGTACGCGTTCCGCACCCACTCCGACTGCGAGGTGATCCTGCCGTTGTACGCGGGTGGCGAGGACTTCCTCGACCGCCTGCGCGGGATGTTCGCGTTCGTCGTGGTCGACACGCACACCGGGCGCTGGATGATCGCGCGCGACCCGATGGGCGTGATCCCGCTGTACACGGGCCGCGATGCGCAGGGCCGGCTGTACGTGAGCTCGGAGATGAAAGCGCTGGTCGGCGTGTGCACGTCGATCCGCACGTTCCCGCCGGGCCACCTGCAGACGGAGTCCGATCCGGAGCCCGTGCGCTGGTGGTCCCGCGAGTGGTTCGACTTCGACGCCGTGCCGGAAGACGTGCCGCGCGACCCCGACGCTCTCCGCGACGCGCTGATGGACAGTGTGCGCTGCCACCTCATGTCCGACGTGCCCTACGGGGTGCTGCTCTCGGGGGGCCTCGACAGCTCCGTCATCTCGGCCATCGCCGCGAGGTACGCGCCCGAGCGCGTGGAGGGTGGGGGAGCGGCCTGGTATCCGCGGCTGCACAGCTTCAGCATCGGGCTGCAGGGCTCGCCCGACCTCGCGGCCGCCAAGGTGGTGGCCGACGCGATCGGCACGGTGCACCACGGGTTCACGTACACGGTCGAAGAGGGGCTCGACGCGATCTCGGAGGCCATCCGGCACCTCGAGACGTACGACGTGACGACCATCCGGGCGGGCACCCCGATGTTCCTGATGGCGCGGAAGATCAAGGCGATGGGCATCAAGATGGTGCTCTCCGGAGAGGGCAGCGACGAGCTGTTCGGCGGGTACCTGTACTTCCACAAGGCCCCGTCTGCGCGGGCGTTCCACGAGGAGACCGTTCGAAAGCTGCACCAGCTGCACCTCTACGACTGCAACCGCGCGAACAAGGCGATGGCGGCGTGGGGGGTGGAGGCACGGGTCCCGTTCCTCGACACCCGCTTCGTCGACCACGCGATGCGCATCCCGGCGCGGCACAAGCAGGTCGGACCGCGCGGGATCGAGAAGGAGCTGCTCCGGACCGCGTTCGAGGGGTGGCTGCCGGACGCCGTGCTGTGGCGCCAGAAGGAGCAGTTCAGCGACGGCGTCGGGTACGGCTGGATCGACGGGCTGAAGGCGCGGGCGGCGCGGCAGGTGTCGGACCGGCAGATGGCGGAGGCCGCGGAGCGGTTCCCCGTGGGGACCCCGGGCACGAAGGAAGCCTACGTGTACCGCGAGATCTTCGACCTGCACTTCCCGCTCCCGAGCGCGGCGACCACCGTGCCGAACCAGGAGTCGGTGGCCTGCAGCACGTCCGTGGCCCTCGAGTGGGACGCTGCGTTCAAGAGCCTCGCCGACCCCAGCGGGCGGGCCGTGCGGGGCGTCCACGACGACGCGTACTGAGAGTCCCGAGGGCTCGCAGGGACGGTCCGTGAGTCCCGAGGGCTCGCAGGGACGGCCTGTGATTCACGTGCCGGCGAAGCGCAGGATGGCCTTCGGGTGCTTGGAGATCACCTGCTCGAAGGCGTTGCGCTCCCAGTCCTGGATGTCGACCAGCGTGCCTTCGCCGCGGTTCAGGATGACGTTCCAGATGGCATCCTGGATGCCGTTGTCGCGGTTCTCGAGCAGCGCGCGCGTCATGTGCCACGTCTGGAAGATGCGCCGACCGACCACGCCGTGGAGCTGCAGGCCGTTCATGATGATGCGGTGGGCATCCTGGAACACCTGGTTCCCGTTCTGGACGCCGAACAGCACCACGTGCCCGCCGCGGCGGGTGATCGAGATGGCGTTGTTCACGCTGGAGTTGAAGCCCGCCATCTCCATCGCGATGTCGACCCCTGCGCCGTCGGTGGCATCCATCACCTGCTCGCGCAGGCTCGCCGACGAGCCCCACGGGCGGTCTTCGGGCGCCCGCCCGGGGTCGAGCACGAGGTCGCAGCCGAGCTGGGCGGCCTGCTCGCGGCGCTCCGGGCTCACCTCGATGCCGATGACCTTCCGGGCTCCCATGCCCCGCGCGATGAGCAGCGCGAACAGGCCGATGGTGCCGGTGCCGAGGATGGCGACGGTCTTGCCGCGGAGGTCGGTGACCTGACAGGCGTGCATCGCGTTGCCGAACGGCTCCTGGATCGCGGCCACCTCGGGGCGGATGCGCTCCAGATCCGTGCGCCACAGGGCCTTTGCGGGCAGCTTGACGTACTCGGCGAAGCAGCCGTCGAGGCTGATGCCGATGATGCGGTCGCGCGCGCACACGTGGTACTCGCCGAGCCGGCACTGCAGGCACGTGCCGCACACGATGTGCGACTCGGTGCTCACGATCTCGCCGGGCCGGTAGCCGTACTTCTCGGTGACGCGTGCGCCCACGTCGACGATCTCGCCGAGCAGCTCGTGCCCGAAGATCCGGCGGTCTTTCCGCTCGTTGTCGAGGCTCCCGAGCACCATGTCGCCGAAGGCCTTTCGCCACCAGATCCCGCGATCCGAGCCGCAGAAGCCCGCATACAGGACCTTGACGATGACCTCGCTCCGATCCTCGGGTTCGTCGGTGATGCGGGGAACGTCGACCTGCTCCAGAACCATGCCAGTGCTGGAGTCCCAATCCTCACGCGTTCGATCGAACGTGAGTGCCGTCATGCGTGCCATGGTCGCCGCTTAACCTGCTAGCTTCATGGGGTGAGTGGAGACTTCATGCGCGCCTGGATCCCGTTGGTCTGCCTGGTGCCGGGCCTCGCGAGTGCGGGGCCCTGGGAGCCCGGCGAGCTGCGTCCCGTTGCGGTCGAGGGCACGATCCTGGCCGTGAGCGCGGGGTCTCTCGGAGGCCAGCCCTCGATTGCGCTCGCTGGGCCCGGGGGCATCCGCGTGCTCGGTGCGGATGGCGCAGAGAGGGCGCGCGCCACCCGTGACGTCGCCGACCTCGTCATCGAGGATCTCGACACCGACGGGTCGCCCGAGCTCGTCGTGTGCGGGCCCGACGGCCTGAACGTGCTCCGGGTGGTCGACGTTCCCGAGGGGGCCGAGAAGGGCGACGCCTTCGGGTTCGGCGAGCCGATCTCGCTGTCCACGGAGCCGTGCCGTGCGGTGGCGGCCCTGAAGGGCGACCTGTACGCGTCGCTGGTCACGCTCTCGGGCACGAAGACCCGCATCTGGACGCCCGGCGGCGATGGCCTGGTCGGTGCCGACTTCGCGGGTCCGGCGAAGCCCCGCATGCTGGCGACCACCGGGGGCAGGCTCGCGGTGGTGGGGTCGGCTGCGGAAGGCGCGGCCGACGCGATGATCACGGGGCCCGAGCCCGCTCCGGTGGCTCTTGCCGAAGGGTCGGTGAGCGCGATCGGTCCCGACGGCCCGGGATGGGCGGTGGCGTACGGCGGTGAGGCGCCGCGGCTCGTGATGGCCGACGGCACGGAGGTCCCGCTGCCCGCGGAGGCCCGCACCATCGAGCGTCTCGCGCTGGGCGGTCCGAACGACCTCGTGGTCGGGCTCGGAGGGCGCTCGGTCGCGCTCCGGGTGGGCGATGCCGCGCTCGAGGTCACGGAGCTCCCCGTCGCGAGCGACCTGCTGACGGCCGCAGACCTGGATGGAGACGGGTGCGCCGACCTCGTGGCGGTCGCGGCCGATGGCTCCGAAGGCACCGTGGTGACGGGCGTGTGCGACGCTTCACCGCTCGCCGTGCCGGTGGGAGAGGAGCCTCCCGTGTCCGCCGATGCGGACACCCTCGTGGTCGGCGAGCGCTGGGCGCAGCTCGACGTGAAGGCCGGGGTGCGGGCGGAGCGCCGCCTGGTCGACGGGATGAACGGCTGGACGCACTTCGCGTCGCGTGGCGGCCCGACGGGGTTCTCGCTCACCGAAGACGGCGGGCTGAGCTACAAGGCCGTGCCCACCCAGGTCGGGCTGTGGCGCGTCGCGGTGCTGGTGAGCGACGGCACGCAGGAGCGGTGGACGGGCATCGTGGTCAAGGTCGTCCCGGGCGACGCTCCGGCGGTCGCGGCGGTCCCCGAGCCCGAGCCCGAGCCCGAGGCGGTGGTCGCCGAGGTCGAGGCCGAGCCGAACGCGTTCCGCGAGCCGGGGTTCTTCACGATCCGCGAGTGTCTCGTGAGCGCGGGCGTGGCGGGTGGGCTGTCGAAGAACGGGCAGTCGAGCTGGTCGAACGTGGGGCTCCCGGATGCCGTGCCGTCGGCGAGCCCGGCCGTGGCGCTCGGCTGTGCGGGGGGCGGCAAGAAGGCGGGCTGGTTCCTGGGGGCCGACAGTGCACCCACGTTCTTCTACCTCTCGAAGGCGGGTCGCCAGAACCACGTGCTGGCGGGCACCCTGGGCTTCGAGGTGCGTCCCGGGCCCGTGCGGATCGGGCCGTTCGTGAACGCAGGGCTCGTGCTGTTCGGCGTGGGCCTGCGTGCAGCCGTGCTCCCGTTCGAGAAGAAGACCGGAGGGAAGCACGGCTTCGAGATGCGCGTCACGGGCTACCCGCCGTACCTGTCGGGTCAGCTGATGCTGGCGTACACGTGGGAGTTCGGGCGGTAGCACGCCGGGCGGCGGCCGAGATCGCCGGTGTAGACGGGTCCGTTGCACATGTCCGGCCGGGTTGGCTCGGGCGGGCTCCGCACCACTCGAGACTCAGGGCTCGAACGCTGAGAATCGCAGAGGGCACGCCGAGGATGCGCAGAGGGCCCCGCGTTGGCACTGGTCCTCGGACCGTCGGCCCCGGACCTCTGCGTACCCCTGCGTCCACCGTGTTCAAATCAGGCGTTCGCCCAAGGACGTCGATGGGGTCTCGAGACGCTCGGCTTTCGCTGCCACCGGATGTCAGCGAATCCACAGCACCCTGGGGACAGGGGTACGACCGCGTCGGCGGAGACGAGCACGTCGGTCAGGACAGCGCCCACGTCGACCCCCTGACGAGGACCGGGGACGGAGCCTCGACCCACAGGGCGTCCGAAGGGCCCGACAAGCTCCAGTTCCTCCGCGCGCAAGCGCGCTGCGCACTCCGGACTTCGTCCTCCGCTTGCGGTCCTGTAGACCACTGCGGCCTGCATCGAGCACGGTTCGACCGGGTCGCTTGCGCGGTCGATGGGTCCGACCGCGTCCGCGTCGGCAGAGACAAGGTCACGCGCTTTGGTGTCGGACCGGACCTCTGCGTCACCTCGGCGCGCCTTCTGCGGATCTCTGCGTTGAGAATCAGCGTTTCGAGTGGTGGGCCGCCCACGCCAGCGAACCCGGCCCGTCGTTGCGACACTCCACACTCATCCCGCGTCCCACCGGCGCGCGAGTGCCTACAGCGAGGCCGCCATGCGCTTCACGTAGTCCTTCATCTCGTTCGCCAGCAGCGCGCTGATCACCGGCTTCAGCATCGGCGCCATCATGCCGGGCACCCCGAGGTCGATCTCGACGGTCTCGCTGTAGTCGACGACCGTGGCGTCGCCCTTCGCGGTGAACGTGGCCTTGCCCGACTGCTTCATGTTGCCGTCGCCCACGGGCGTCCACGTGAGGGTGTCGCCCTCGAGCGCGTACCGGCAGCGGAAGTCGCCCTTGAACTTCACGACCCCGTGGTCCTCTTCCTTCATCACGAAGTGGATCACGCCGTCGTCGACGGACGAATCCTCGACGCCCTTGGTGTTCGCCAGGATCGAGGCGGGGTTCGCGAAGTGGTCGCGCACGGTGGCGAGGGGAGCGGCGATCGTGCGGGACTCGGTGTGCGAGCCTTCGAACCAGGGCATGCGGTCTCCAGGAGCAGTACGGAGGTGGAAAAGAGAAAACCCCCGCCGAGACAAGTCTCGACGGGGGTTTTCAGATGGTACACCCATAGGGAGTCGAACCCCAAACCTTCGGATCCGTAGTCCGACGCTCTATCCAATTGAGCTATGGGTGCAGAAGGGAGTGTGCTGAGAAGTCTGATCTCGTGACGGAGTCGGAGGGATTCGAACCCTCGGTGGAAGTTTTCCCCCCACACTTGATTAGCAATCAAGCACCTTCGGCCACTCGGTCACGACTCCAGTACAGTACGCAGGGCGTTTTGAAAAGAGCACGGAGGCGGAGGGATTCGAACCCACGGACCTCTCGGTCGGCGGTTTTCAAGACCGCTGCCTTAAACCACTCGGCCACGCCTCCAAGCGTGGCGGACATCTGCGTTTAACCTCAGGCCCCGGAGCGTCAAGCCGATGCCGACGCCATGGGCGGCAGGCGCTTCCGTTGGTGGTGGGAGAGCGCCATGAGCAGCTTCGCGCGCTTCATGAAGCCCGCCTTCTTCGCCCGTGTTGCCGCCATCTCCACGAACCGGGCCACGAGGGGATCGCACCACCCGCGCTGCACGTAGCGCTTCACGGCGAGCACGTGCTCCGCGAACGCGCGCTGATCGACGTCGTCGGCCGTGGTGAGCATGGAGCCGAGGTGTGCGAGCAGGTCGCCCACCTGGGTCGGTGAGCGGAACACCGCGCGGAACAGGGTCTGCGCCTGATCGGTCTTGCCCTGCTCGGCCAGCACGAGCCCGAGGTGCGCGCGCATCGCCCACGCGTTCGCATCTCCGAGCACGCTGAAGCGGTCGGTGGCGTCGCGGTATCCGCGCGCTGCGGCGTCGAGATCCCCACGGGTACGGCCGATGCTGGCCCGGAGGTACGCACACACGGCGGCGTCGAACCGGCTGTCCTGGCGTTCGGCGAGCTGCTCCGCGCGCTTCACGTGGCGTGCGGCCTCGTCGACCCGGCCGAGCTTGATGAGGGTGTGCGCGATGTCGACCTCGCAGCGCGACCGGCGCAGCCCGCCGTGCGACAGGATGTGCGAGAGCGCCTGCTTCGCGGACACCAGCGCGCCGTCGAGGTCTCCGGAGCGTCGCGCCACCTGCGACGCCAGCAGGCACACCGGCGCGAGCGTGTCTTCGTTCCCGGGCTGCACAGCCACCTGGTACGCGCGATCGAGGAGCCGGCGCGCGCGCTTCAGGTCGGTGGCCGGACGGTTCTCGACGAGCAGCATCAGCGCTTCGACCTCGACGCGCGGCCAGTCGAAGTCGCGGGCCTCGGTGCTCACCTGCTGTGCGAGCGACTCGGCTTCGCTCCAGCGGTCGAGCCTCGCGAGCAGCTCGGCCTGGGCGATGGCGCCACGCCCCCAGCGCTCGTCGGACCGGGGGATGCCGACCTGCCGCATCAGGGCCGCGCGGGCGCGCAGCAGGGCGAGGGCTTCGTTGTAGTCCCCGTTCGCGGTGGCCTGCTCCGCGCCCTCTTCGAGGGGATCGATCGCTTCGGCGCCCGCGTGCGCCTGGAGCAGGTGCCGACCGATGCGCACGGCCGCGCCTCCCGAGCGCGCCAGGCAGTCGGCGATCGCGCGGTGGTGGGTCTGCATGCGGCCCGCTTTCGCGCACGACTTGAGGATCGCCTCGCGGAGCATGCCGTGCACGAAGCGCCACTGGCCGTCGCCGTCGAGCGTGGCGAGGTGACGGGCCAGGAGCTCGTCGATCAGGGAATCGGGGGCGTCCCAGCCGGCGTGCTCGCACACCTCGCGCCACTCCGCCACGTCCACGGCGGACCCGATGCACGCAGCGATCTCGAGGGGCACGCGGAAGTGCGGGTGGGTCGCGTCGAGGAGCGCTTCGACGCGGTCGTGCCAGACCTCGGTGAGCGTGTTGGGCAGGCTGGCTTCGAGCGCGTTGCGCAGCCGGAACCCGTCGACCGACAGCTCGAGCAGGTCGCGCGACACCCAGTCGTCGAGCAGCTGGCTCGCGAACAGCGGGTTCCCCTCGGTTCGCTTGGCCACGCGGGCCGCGAGCCCGGGCTCGAGGCGGAGCAGGCCACGCACGAAGTCGACCTGGTCTTCCAGGGGAAGCGCGCCGACCTCGATGATCTGCACGCGGTCGTGGCTCGCGAGACCCCCGAGGGCCGCGCGTGCCGAGTGGTGCTCGGCGAGGGCCTCCTCCTGCACCGTGAGCACGAACAGCGCGGGCGGAGCGTCGGGGCGGTCGAGCAGCGAGAGGGGGTACGTGAACGCGTCGGGGTTCGCGTGCGCGTCGTCGAAGTGCACGATCAGCGGGCGCTCGCTGGCGAACCGCTGCAGGGAGCGCGTGACGAGCTCGAACCGCTCCTCCTGGCCGAGCTCGGCCTGCTCGCCCTTCTTGCGGGCCTCGAGCGGTGCGAGCAGCTGGAGCAGCAAACGCGCCTCCATCGGCGACGTGTCGCGCGCGCGCCGGAGGTGAGCGGCGATCTGGGCGCGGACGACCGTGCTGTCGCCCGTGATGCACCGGAGCTTGCGGCCCACGAGGCCGGGCAGCCCGGCGAAGTTCTCGTCGGTCCAGCTGGTGCGGAGCGACACGCCTCCGCCGACCTCTTCGGCCCGGCGCCCGATCCACTGCGCCAGCGAGCTCTTCCCGTAGCCCGAGGGCCCGCGGAGCACGATCACGCGGGGCCGGTGGTCGGCATGCACCGCGGAGAGGGCGTCCCACAGGCGGTCCCGGAAGGCCTGCCGCCCGACCATCCGCATCCCGCGCAGCCCGAACAGGCGCAGCCCGCACCCCACGAGCTCCACGGGCCGCTGCCACGATGCGTTCGTCCGCCAGTCGCGAGGCAGGGGCGCAGGCGTTGGGGGCGGCTGCTTCAGGGACATCGGGGGCGGCAGCGAGGAGTCGGCCGACAGGGTCGTGGGGCCGGTCGCGGGGTCGTCGAACGGCACGGGCCCGACCTTGCGCAGCGACCACATCGCGTCGGCGGCCGTCGTGAACCGGTCGGCGGGGTAGGGGCTCATCATCCGGGCGCACCAGCCGGGGAAGCCCTCGGGCACCGGGAAGCGGGGATGGAAGTCGGCGAGCTCGCCCCGCGACTTCGCGAGCGCGCTCTGGTCGTAGTCGTCGGGGAACGGCGTGATGCCGGTCGCCATGCGCCACGCGAGCACGCCCACCGCGTAGAGGTCGGTCCACGGGCCCTGCTCGCCCACCCGCCCGAACAGCTGCTCCGGAGCCATGTAGCGCGGCGTTCCTGCGTGCATGGCGCCGTCGATCTCGCCGTCTTCGTGGCTCCCGAGCGCGTACGAGATGCCGAAGTCGGTGAGCTTGATGCCCGCCGTGTGGCTCGACACGAGCACGTTCGCGAGCTTGATGTCGCGGTGGATCACGCCGGCCGCGTGGGCGTGTGCGAGGGCTTCGAGCAGCTGCACGAGCACCGTGTTCAGCATGCGCCAGTCGAGGCCCTTGTACAGCGTGGCGAGCGTGCCTCCCTCGACGAGCTCGAGCGCCAGCCACGGGCTTCCCTCCGCGAGCAGCCCGCCCGAGGACTTCGCAGCGCGCGCATCCACCTCGCCCTGATCGAACACCGTGACGATGCGCGGATGGTCGAGCAGCGCGACCGCCCGGATCTCCGCCCGCAGCGCTTCGGCCTTGTCCTTCCCGGCGAACCGGCGGGTGAGGACCTTCACGGCGGCCGCCACGCCCTGCTCGCGGTGCACGGCGCGCCAGACCGAGGCCATCCCGCCCTGTGCGAGTGGCTCGATCAGCTGGAAGCGCCCCAGGATGGGTTGCGTAGGGTTCAAGGGGGCTCCTGCCGCTGCGTCAGCGGAAGTCGACGATGTCGTCCACGATGTAGGTGGGACGGCCCTTGCACTTGGGCGGAGGAGCCGGACGACGCGGAGCGGGGGCGACCTGGGCCGGGCGCGGCCTGCGGGGCGATGGGGTCTTCATCGGATCCTCCGAGGATGGAAGTTCAGCGAACCTGTCGGGACACGGGCGTGCAGGGAGACAGTTCAACTCCCGTGCCAGGGGTCCGCGACGGTGGAACGCCGACTATTTGGGGGGGCGACCCTCCGATGTGACGTTCCACGGAACGGTGGAACGTCACCTGGTGTGATCTCGGGCGTGACGGTGGAAACAGCGCTGCCGGAACGGCCTTTCGGGGGCGGGCGGCGTCCTGTAGGCTTGCGCTGTGGACGAGACCATCACCAGTGGCTCGACCGAGGAAGATGCCGCCCGGAGGGACTCCGTCGCGCTCATCGTGGCGTACCACCCGGACGCCTCGTACCTCGGCCGGGTCGTCACCCTCGGCTCGGGGAGCCTGACCTTCGGTCGGGACCACCCCGACTCCGGGCTCGCCCTGCACCAGGACCGCCGCATGAGCCGGTCGCATGCCGAGGTGATCCGGATCCGCGAGGAGCTCGTGCTCCGCGACCTCAAGAGCCGCAACGGCACGTGGGTGAACCGCGAGCGCGTGTCGCATCGGCCGCTCCGCGACGGAGACATCGTGCGGATCGGGTCGCTGGCGCTGGTCGCGCGGTGGATGGACATGCCCGACACCGCGCCGGAGCCGTCGACGCGGTTGATCGGGGCGGGTCCCGGGCACATCACGACGCTCCGGAACATCCACGACTTCGGACCCCGCGAGTCGGTCGTGCTGATCGAAGGCCAGGCGGGCGTCGGGAAGGGGCTCGTGGCCCGCTCGCTCCATGAACGGAGCGGCCGGGTGGGGCCGTTCGTCACCTTCGACTGCGGAGCCGTGGCGCCGGGCGTGATGCACAGCGAGCTGTTCGGCCACTCGGCGGGGGCGTTCTCCGGCGCGCGAACCCGGCGCGGCGGGCTCATCGAGCAGGCCCGGGGCGGAACGCTGTTCCTCGACGAGATCGGCGATGCGTCCGCCGAGCTGCAGTCGAGCCTGCTGCGCCTGCTGGAGGAGGGAGAGTACCGGCCGGTGGGGTCCGACCGGCCGATCCTCGCCGACGTGCGCGTGATCGCGGCGACCAACCGCGACCTCGACAAGGCGGTGCGCGAAGACCGCTTCCGGTTCGACCTGCTCACGCGTCTCCGCCGGCTGTGGCTGCGCGTGCCGTCGCTCGAGGATCGCATCGAGGACGTGCCGATGCTCGCGACCCACTTCGCGCGCCGGCACCTCGCGCCCACGGCCGTGCTGCACCGCCAGCTCGCCTTCGCGCTGCTCGAGTACCACTGGCCCGGGAACGTGCGCGAGCTCGATGCCGTGATCGAGCGGGCCTGTGTCGCTTGCGCCGGAGAGACCGAGGTGCGCTGGCAAGACGGGCTGATCCCCATCAGCAGTCGCCCACCCCCCGACATCTCGCGCCCGCCGCCTTCCCGGATCACGAAGCGCCCGGAAGCCGACGAGCTGCTCGAGCTGCTGAAGACGAAGGACGGTAACGTGACGCATCTGGCCAAGGATCTCGGCGTCGCACGGCACACCGTGTACCGCTGGGTCCGCGAGGCCGGGATCGACCTGGAGGAGCTGCGATGACGGTGCGAAGAGCCTGGGCCGGCCTGCTGGCGCTGGTCGGCTGCGGCGGCGGGACGCCGCGAGAGGTGGGCACGCCGAACGAGGTGTGCGACGGGTACCCGGCCGATGCCGTGCGCCCGATGGAGCTGGGCAGCGTGCTGTACCCGTACAGCTGGCCCACGGCGAAGAGCCTGTCCACGGGCGCCGAGGTGGCGCTCGATCTGGGTCAGGTGCCCTGTGCGAGCGACCCCGAGATCGACTGGAGCCCGTTCGACGTGCTCCTGTTCGTGTCCATCCCCGCCTGGTGACCCGCCTGTCGGACCCACGCCGTGCGCGTGGCCGAGATCGAAGACGACATCCAGGCCGCCGGTGCCGAGATCATCTGGGTGCTCGAGGCCGACACCTCCGGAACGCCGGGCACGTTCCAGTCCTGCTACGACTTCGTCGGCTCCGAGGCCTCCACGGGCTGGTGTGTCGGAGATGCGGAGACCGCACCCGAGCCGGGGGAGTGGGACGACTCGCCGTTCAGTCGGGGGCGCGGGTTCGACATCGTGGTTCCGCGCGACTCGATGGTGATCGAGTACACGACGAACCACGGAACCCCGTCGGGCAACGACAACCCCACGGCCGAGGAGCTGCTCCAGGCCGTGCAGGACGTGATCGCCGGGCTCCCCTGACCCGGAGCCCGCGGTCGGTCGCTCCCTACGCGGTGGGCTCGATGACCTCGAGCCCGCCCATGTAGGGGCGCAGCACCTCCGGGATCACGACCGACCCGTCGGCCTGCTGGAAGTTCTCCAGGATGGCGACGATGACGCGGCCCGTCGGCAGCCCCGACCCGTTGAGCGTCCACGGGAAGCGCGGCTTGGCCTTCTTCCCGTCGGTGCTCGCGGGCCGGTACCGCGTGTTCATGCGGCGCGACTGGAAGTCGCTGAACACGGAGCAGCTGCTGATCTCACGGTAGCCCTGGCTCGGGATCCACGCCTCGATGTCGTAGCAGCGGTGCGCGCCGAAGCCGGTGTCGCCTCCGCACAGGAGGACCGTGCGGTAGGGGAGACCGAGGGCTTCCAGCAGGCCCTCGGCGTTCGCGACGAGGTCGCGGTGGGCTTGCTCGGCGTCTTCCGGGCGCACGATCCACACCATCTCCACCTTGTGGAACTGGTGCTGGCGGATGAGACCCCGCACGTCCTTCCCCGCCGAGCCCGCTTCGCTGCGGAAGCACGGCGTGAACGCGCAGTACTTCAGCGGGAGCACGGCGTCGTCGAGGATCTCGTCGCGATGGAGGTTCGTGACGGGCACCTCGGCGGTCGGGATCAGGAACGCGTCTTCGCCGTTCAGCTTGTCGGCCAGGCGGAACATGTCGGCCTCGAACTTCGGCAGCTGGCCGGTGCCCTCGGCGACCTGGCGGTGCACCATGTAGGGCACGGCCACCTCGGTGTAGCCGTTCCGCTCGGTGTGGGTGTCGAGGAAGAAGCTCACGAGCGCGCGGTCGAGGCGCGCGCCGGCACCCGACAGCACCGAGAACCGCGCTCCAGCGAGCTTCGCCGACCGATCGAAGTCGAGGATGCCGAGCTTCGCGCCCACCTCGACGTGGGCCTGGGGCTCGAACTCGAACTCGCGGGGCGTGCCCCACGTCTTCACGACGACGTTCGCCGACTCGTCCTTCCCCGCGGGCACGTCCGCATGGAGGAGGTTCGGGAGCTCCATCGCGATGGCGTGGATCTGGTCTTCCACGCCCGCGAGCTCGCCCTCGAGCACCTTGATGCGCTCCGCACCCGCGGCGACCTGGGCCTTCATGGCCTCCGCCTCTTCGGGCTTCCCGGCCTTGTACAGACCGCCGATCTCCTTCGACAGCCGATTGCGCTGCGCGTTCAGCTCGTCGCGCTCGACCACGAGGCCCTTGCGCTGCACCACCAGGGAGCCGACCTGATCCACCCGGGCGAGAGAGTCGGTGGCGTTCCGACGTTCGAGGCTCTCTTTGACGATCTCGGGCTGCTCGACGAGCAGGTTCTTGTCCAGCATGGGCTTCTCCAGGTCTCGTGGCTGATATTCGCGGCGGCCGTAGCGGTCCACGGTGCATAGGAGGGGCGTGTCATGAAGCTGCCCCACGTACGCCGCGTCTTTCGACGCCTCGCTTCGATCGTCCCGCGGGCGCCGCGGAATCCCGACGACCCCGACGGGCTCGATCTCGAGCTGGTGCGCTCGATCGCACCGACGGTCGACGGGTGGGCGCGTACGTGGTTCGACCTCGAGGTGCGGGGCCTCGAGAACGTCCCCGAGGGGCCGGCCCTGCTCGTCGGCAACCACAACTCGGGCGCCATGTTCCTCGAGGCCATCGGGCTGGGGGCCCGCTGGTACCTCCACTCCGACGACGACTCGCAGGCCTGGCACGGCCTCGCGCACGACAACATCATCGGGCTGCCCGTCGTGGGGCCCCTGCTGCACCGCGTGGGCGCGATCACCGCAGGCCACGAGTCCGCCGCACGGGCCTTCTCGCGGGGGCGCAAGGTGGTGGTGTTCCCGGGCGGGAACCGCGAGGCGTTCCGTCCGTGGCGCGACCGCTACCGCGTGGCCTTCGGCGACCGCCGCGGCTTCGTGAAGCTCGCGCTGGAGCACGGGGTCCCCATCGTCCCCGTCGTGTTCGTGGGAGGGCACTCGGGCCTGTTCATCGTGAGCGACAACCAGCGACTCGCGAAGGTGCTCCGCGCCGACCGCTGGCTCCGGTCCGACACCTGGCCGCTGATGGTGGCGCTGCCGTGGGGCGTGGCGCTGGCGCCGATGTTCCACCTGCCGCTCCCGGTGGGGTGCATCACACGGGTCCTCGAGCCCATCCCGGTCGACCCGTGGCTCGACCGTCGCGACGATCCGGCCGCGTGGGACGAGGTGCACGCGCTGGTGACGCAGCGGATGCAGGCGGCGATGGACGCCCTGGTGGCGGAGCGGAAGCAGCGACCGTGGCCGCTGCGCCGGCGCGCTCAGACGAGCTGATCCATCGTTCGGGTCTCGACCGGGCCACGCGGGATCCCGAGGCAGTCGGCGAGGTGGTCGGCGAGAGGCTCGACGAGCGACTCGAGGGACGGACACGGGTCGAGGTGGTCGGCCAGGCGCGTCATGATGGTGCTGTCGAAGCCGCACGGGTTGATGCGCGCGAACCACGAGGGGTCGGGCGCGACGTTGAGGGCCAGGCCGTGCCACGTGACCCAGCGCCGGCACGCGATGCCGATCGAGCACACCTTGTGGCCGTCGATCCATACGCCGGTGTTGCGGTCGTCGCGGCCCGACGGCACGCCGAGGTCGGCCAGCAGCCGGATGACGGCGTCTTCCAGCGAGTGCATGTGGAGGTGTAGATCTTCGCGGCGGTTCCGCAGGTCGACGATGGGGTACGCGACCAGCTGGCCCGGGCCGTGCCACGTGACATCTCCGCCGCGCTCGACCTCCACGACGGGCGCCGGACCGGGATCGAGCACGTTCGCGAGCGCTCCCCGGGTGCGACCCACCGTGAACACGGGCGCGTGCTCGAGAAGCAGCACGGTGTCGTCGATCTCGCCGCGGATCCGGCGCCCGAGCAGGAACTCCTGGAGCGCGTGCACCTCGCGGTAGTCGACGGTTCCCGGGAGCCGCACGAACCTCGTCACAGCGCGGCAGCCACGGCCGCTGCGACCTGCGCCACCGGGGGACGCCCGTCGATCCGGACGATCGGCCACCCCTCGTCGTCGAGGAAGCCCATCACGCGCTCGTACGCGTCGCGGATCTGCGTGAGGCGCTTCTTGTCGTCGTAGATCTCGCGCTCGCCCTTCCGGGCGTCGATGCGGGCCAGCGCCGTGTCGACCGGCACGTCGACGTACAGGACGAGATCGGGCACGCGGAACGTGCGGTTGAGCGACCACACCTCGCCGAGTGGCATGGTGAGGCTCTGGTAGGCGAGCGAGCTCGGGACGTAGCGGTCGCACACCACGGGACGGCCGACCGCCAGGGCCGGGAGCACGGTGCGCGAGAGGTGGTCGGCGCGGTCGGCTGCGAACAGCCACGGGAGGACCTCGATGGCAGGGGCGTCGGGACGGGCACCGAGCGTCTCGCGGGCGATGCGACCGATGGGACCAGCGGTGGGCTCCGCAGTGCGCAGGGCTCCGAGACCCGACGGACCGCACGGACGCTCCGTCAGTCGCGCCACCAGCAGGTCACATTGTGTCGTTGTGCCCGCGCCATCCAGGCCCTCGAACACGATGAATCGTCCCACGGAAACCTCCGGAGGCGCCCGTTAACACGGTCGCTTCGGGAATCGACCCCGATTTCGTCCCCAGCTCGGAGCGGGCACCGTCCACAGGAATTTCGGTGTCACAGTTGCGATTGTGTGACGGCTGTGTGACACTACTTCCGTAAGCGAGGTTCCCCCATGTCCCACCCCACCCTGTCGGCCGAAGTCTACGCCAAGCTCACCTGGTACTCCGTCGTGGGTACCGGCACGCTCGTGTCGCTGTCCTGGCTCGCCACACTCTGATCCCTCCCGGCTCCCCGCCGTTCCCGCCTCTCTCGCCCTCCCCGAAGCCTCAGTGACGTTCAGGTGACGCTGTCGTAGCGTCGCAAGACGACGTCGTACGCCCCGAGACCGACCAGGCTCACCAGCCCGATCCCGGCGAACAACATCCACATCTGGCCGGGCTCGTACGTGGTCCACAGCATGTGGACGACCTCGGGCTCCGTCTGGTGGAGCAGGCTCGCGAGGATGGGCAGCACGTCGTCCTTCGGGATGGCCTGGCTCACCGTGTCGGCCACGTCGAAGTGCTCGAGCAGGTGGTGGCGCGCGAGGTTCGTGCGGTCGCCGAAGGTCTCGTAGAACCACCCGCCCACCACGCTGCCCACCCCCCAGCCGATGGCGAGCGGCACGTTCGCGTACCCCATGAACAGGCCCTGCTCGCCGGGCTTCGCGAGGCTCGCGAGGTACTCCATCTTCTTCGGGCTCGACAGCATCTCGCCCAGCGAGAACACGAGGATGGCGGCGATGCACAGGTACACGCTGGTCGACGCGCCCATGAACAGGGTGCCGGCCGACGCCACCAGGATGCCGAGCAGGATGGAGCGCAGCGGCGTCATGAAGCTCGTGAGCCAGGCGATGGGCACCATGATGAGGATGATGAGGCCGGCGTTCAGGTTGATCAGCCACTCCTGATTGAACGGCTCGCCCTTCGCGGACATCTCGGCCGCGAGGGTGCTCCCGGGGATTCCGAGGTCCGCCCACACGCCCCAGAGCACGCCGGAGTCGATCCAGTCGTCGAGGAAGTTCGGCAGGATGTCGAAGATCTGGTTGAACATGAACCAGAAGCCCGAGAACAGCAGGACGAACGCCAGGATGCGAGGGCGGAGCACGCCCGTCACGCTCTCCCACAGCACCTCGGCCGCCGTGCGCTCGTCGCGCTTCTCGTTCCGGTGGGCGGGCTCTTCGAACGCGGCGAGCGTGATGAGGTTCAGGCTCACGATGCCCGCACACGCCCAGAACACGTACACCCAGTCGAGCAGGCGCAGGTAGCCCGCCAGGATGGGGCCGAGGAAGCCCCCCACGTTCACGAGCTGGTAGAAGACGCCCCAGCCCACACTGGCGTACTCCTTCTTCATCACGCGGGCGAGCAGCCCCTGGACGCCGGGCTTGAACACGGCCGTGCCCGCGGCGAGGAACATGCAGCCCGTGAAGAAGCCCCAGAAGTCCGTGAGGTGGGCCATCAGGAGGTAGCCCACGACCTTGAGCCCGATGGCCACCG
>JAWKRP010000009.1:0-301059 GCA_041389565.1 Myxococcota bacterium | reverse complement strand
GAGCCCCACGCCACGGTCGCGAAGGTCCACGAGAGCGGGCAGATCGAGGTCTGGGCGTCCACCCAGGCCGTGGTCCAGCTCGTCCACGACATCGCGGAGCGCTTCGACGTGCACGAGCGCGACATCGTCGTGCACGCCGACTACGTCGGGGGCGGCTTCGGCGCGAAGGCGGGCATCACGATCGATGCCGTCGTCGCCATCGAGCTGGCCTACGAGACGCGACGCCCCGTGCGCGTGGTGCTCTCGCGCGAAGACGAGATCGCGGTCGGCGGCGTGCGGCCCGCACAGCGATTCACGATCCGGCTCGGCGCCACCGAGTCGGGCGAGCTCGCGGCCCTGCACAGCGAGGCGTACGCGAACGGAGGCGTGGCGGTCGGCACGATCACGGGCTTTCTGATGCGCCTGATCTACCCGTCGAGCCGCAAGGAGCTCCGCGACTACGACGTCGTGACGAACAGCGCTCCGGGCAAGCCGCTCCGGGCGCCGGGCGGGCCACCGGCCTTCTTCGCGCTCGAGCAGACGGTCGACGAGATCGCCGTGCGGCGCGGCGAGTCGCCCCTCGATCTCCGGCGCCGGTGGGACGAGAACCCGGGCCGGCTGCGAATCTACGACTGGCTCGAGAGCCTCGACGCCTGGAAGGAGCGCGCCACGGGCGAGCAGACCGGCCGCTACCGGGTCGGCATCGGCGTCGCGTCGGCCGCCTGGTTCTACTTCACGCAGGTGAACAGCCAGCTCGAGGTCACCCTGGACCAGGGGCGGCTCACGGCACGCACGAGCGCGCAGGACATGGGGAACGGCACCCGGTCCACCATCGCCTACGGGCTGGCCGACGCGCTCGGGCTCGATCCCCGGGCGATCGAGGTGGACATCGGCAGCTCCGGGTCGGTCGTGGGGCCGATGTCCGCGGGCAGCCGCACCACCGCGAGCCTCGTGCCCGCCGCCGAGCACGCGGCCGAGCAGATCCGCGATGCGCTGGCCGACCACGCCCGCGAAGCGCGGGGGATCCGCGGAAAGCCCCAGCGACACGGGCTCCAGCACGATGCCGGTGGCTTCACCCCCTGGAGCGACCTGCTGGCCGACGCTCCGCCGATCACCGTCGTCGGGCGCCGGCGCGGAGACGATCGCGCGTTCTTCCTGCCCATCGCGGTCGGGAACCTGAAGATCGGCCGCCAGAGCCCCGGCGCCGTGCAGATGTCGCGCGTCGAGGTCGACACCTGGACCGGCCGCGTGCGCGTCACGGGCGCCTGGGTGGGCGTCTCCGTCGGGCGGATCGTGGCACCCCCGCTGGCGCGGAGCCAGGTCGAAGGGGGCGTCGTGCAGGGCATCAGCTACGCGCTCTACGAAGACCGGCGCCTCGACCCCTCCAAGGGCGTGCTGCTCACGGCCGGCCTCGAGGACTACCGGCTGGCGGGCATCGGCGACGTGCCGCCCGTCGTGGTGCACTTCGACGAGCAGGGCTTCGAAGACGTGCGCGGTGGGGGCGTGGGGCTCGCCGAGATCTGCACCACCCCATGTGCCGCGAGCATCGCGAACGCGGTCGCGAACGCCACGGGCAAGCGCATGCGGAGCCTGCCGCTGCGGCCGGATGTCGTGAAGGGGGTGCTCGCATGATCCGGTTCCCCACGAGCCTCGCCGAGGCCGCCACCACCGCCGGAACCGTGCGTGCTGGCGGCACCGACCTCCAGGAGCGCCGCAAGCACGGGCTCTCCACGGGTGCCCTCGTCGATCTGCGCGATCTGGAGGGTCTCGACACGATCGAGATCGTCGATGGCGTGCTGAAGATCGGCGCGCTCGCGCGCATCACCGACCTCGCGGAGCACCCCGGAGCCACGCTCTGGCAGGGGCTCGTCGCGGCTGCCGGTGGGCTCGCCACCCCCCAGATCCGCAACCGCGGCACGATCGGCGGCAACCTCCTCCAGGAGGTGCGGTGCTGGTACTTCCGCAACCCGCACCTGGTGTGCGCGAAGAGCGGCGGCGACCGCTGCCTGGCGAAGTCCGGAGACGCCCTCTACCACGCACTCTACGACCGGGGGCCGTGCATCGCGCCCCATCCCAGCACGCTCGCCGTGGCCCTGTGGGCGTACGACGCCACGGTGGTGCTCGACGGCGACGAGCGCCTGTCGATCCCGGAGCTGCTCGGGCCCGGGCGGGATCCGAAGCGCACGAACGCCCTCCCGGCCGGGCGCATCCTGGTCGGGGTCGAGGTGCCGATGCCGTGGGTGGGCGAGGGGGGCGCGTACCGCCGCACCATCTCGCGGGCGCGCGCCGAGTGGCCGCTCGTCGAGGTCACCGCGCGCTGCGTCCGTGCCGGGGGCACGCTGGCGAATGCCGTGCTCACCGTCGGGGGCACGGCGAACCGTCCGGAGCGGCTCGATTCCCTCGCCGAAGCGCTGAAGGGCCATCCGCCTGCCGACTTCCAGGGCATCATCGACAGCACGCTGGTCGAGCCGGGAACCCTCCCACAGACCGCCTACAAGCTGCCTCTGCTCCGGGTCACGGTGGGCGACACCCTCCGGGATGCCTGGGCGCGCTCGGGAACCACGCCATGAGACTGTGTCGCTACCTCCGCTGGAAGTCCTGGTACACGGCGAGCTTCCCCGACGACGCCTCCATCCGTGCCGCCTTCGAGCTCAACGACGCCCAGTACAGCTGCCTGAAGACGTGCCAGCCCTGGGGCCCCGACGACCACGCCTCCGTGCCCGAGAACTGCCAGCCCGGCCGGGGCTGCTTCGTGCTGTCTCCGAAGGATCCGACGAGCCGTCGCGTGTCGTGAGTCCCGAGGGCTCGCAGGGACGATCCGTGAGTCCCGAGGTGAGCTATCAGCGGGGCGACTTGAGGATGCCCGGGAACTGCACCCCCGCACGCGGGTCGATGCCCTGGTACTGCATGCGGGCCGTGCCGAGCGCGACCTCGAAGCCCATGTCGGGCAGGTAGACGCGCCCGTCCTTCGCCACCAGGCCCTCGGGCGGGTGCGGGAAGGGCCCCGCGAGCTTGAACGCGCTGACGACCGCCTCGTCGAGGGGGTCGCTGCCACAGGGCGTGGTGACCTCGATGAACTCCAGCGCACCGTCGGAGTCGAGCACCACGTTCACCACGGTGTTGTACTTCGACTTCGAGAACTTCACGGAGGCCGGCAGGTTGTCGAGGTTCTGGTTCCAGTAGAAGTTCACGAGGCGCCGGATGCGCTTCAGGTACGAGGCGTACAGGTACTCCTTGGTGTTCAGGTTCACCTCGTCGGAGATGCGCTCGTCGAGCTTGTCGTTCTGCGGCGCACCCGACAGCGCGGCGTCGGCGTGGCTCGCGAGCATGGGGTCCTGGATGCCCTCGCGGTTCGTCACCGTCCACGGGGAGGGGAGGGACGCGAGCGTGCCGTCGCGGTCGGGGTCGAACCGGTCGTTCCCGACCTGCGCGCCCGTCGACTGCTTGTCGACGTTCACGTCCACGAGGTCCTCCATCTTCAGCTGCTCTTCACGCGAGTACTGCTTGGCGAGGATCTCCGGGTTGATCTTGAACTTCTCGGTTCGGGTCTCCTCGGGCACGACCTGGTCGTGCTCGGCCAGGTAGTCGGCGTCTTCGGGCTTCTCCTCGACCTCCGGAGGCGCCACCTCGACGATCTGCCCCTCGAACTCGGGCTCCTCGGGCTCGTCCTCCTCGGTGTCCTTCTCGACGGGGTCGAGGATGACGAGCTTCACGGGGCGGGCCTTGAAGTCGCGCTCCGGCTTCAGCTCGTCGATGAAGTACAGCACTCCGGCGATCAGCAGGGCATCGAGGAACGCTGCGGGCACGAGGGCCACGAGCAGCACGACCCACGGGTTCCGCCGACGCTGGTGGGAGAGCCGCCTCATCGGTCGACCGTCACGATGAACGGGTTCCGGTACCGCAGCGTGACCTGGTGGTGCAGCGCCTCGCGGTTCAGCTCGCGGGGGATGCGGGGCACGCGGTCGGGCACTGCGGCGAGGGCGAGCAGGTCGAGCTCGGAGTGGCCCGACTGTCGAACCAGCTCGACGCCGTCGATGCGACCGTTGGCATGGATCGTGTAGCGCACGACCACGTCGCCCTGGATGCCGCGCGCGCGGTCGCGGACCGAGAGGTCGTTGTCCATCCACCGGTCGGTGAGGACGGCCTCGACCTTCCGCATGTAGACCCCGAGCGGGTCCTGGCGGGCCGACACGTCGACGTAGTCGCGGACTACCCGTGCGTTCGCGGCCGTCGGGGACGTGTCGGGAGCCCCGTCGGCGTCTCCGGTGCCCGACGCCCCGCCACCGTCGGCGAACTCCGGGCGCTGCCATCCCATGAACGCGCGCAGGTCTTCGACGGGGTCGAAGGGCGCGAGCGTGGCCGTGGACCGCACGCCGGCATCGGTGGCGTCGCGGTGGCCGGGGGACGCGGGCGCATCCAGGTCGTGGTCGGGCTCGCCTCCGGTCGCAGCGTCGGACCCGGGGGAATCGAGCGTCGCGAGACCGTCGCCGTTCGTGGGCGACGCGCTGTCGGCGGCGTCATGGCGGGACGTCGGTGGGGTGGCAGCCCCGAACGAAGCCGATGCTGAAGGGGTCTCCCGGCCGGACGCGTCGGCGGGGGCGAGCGTGGGCCCCGCTTCGGTGGCGCGCCGCGTCGCGTCGGGGTGTTCCGGCACCTGCGTCGATCCACTGCCGCCGGCGACCTGGTGGCCGGAGGGGACGGCGCTGCCGGCTGCGGCCCGTGTGGGGCTTCCCCCCTCGGAGGTGTTCCCGGACTGGCCCGTGGTCGCCCGATGCGAGCCCTGGGCGCGACTCCCGCCTCCGCCGTCGACCCGCGACACGCGCATCCCGCTGCGGAGGGCGGACGCAGCGCCCCCCTGCGAGGACCCCGCGGCGCCGGCCTGACGGGGGGTGAGTGGGCCGGGGGTGTCGGTCGTGACGCGAGCGCGCACCTCCTCGCGGGCCCTGTGGTCTTCGGAGCTGATGCGGTCGGCGTGCTCGGGGGCCTCGCCGGGAGCGTCGATCCGGACGTACTCGACGGCCTCGTGCGGCATCGCGTCGACCGGCTCGGGCTCCGGGGGCTCGACGCGGGTGCGCCGATCAGCGGGAGACTCCGTGGCGGGCTCGGCCTGCACGGCTTCGCGGTCGATCGACGAGATCAGCGTCTCTTCGTCGAGCGCTTCGGAGACCGGGGCCGGCGCCATCCTCACGAGCACGAGCGGCCCGCGCGTGGGTTCCGCTCCGGGCGGCACCGCGATGCGATGGATCAGGAGGGCGAGCGCGGCCCCGACGTGCACCCATCCACTGGCGAGGATCGACCACTTCAGGCGGTCGCTCGCCCGGATGCGCTCCGCCCTGGAGCGCGCCACACCTGGCCCTCGAGCCGTGATGGGTTGCACAACCCTCCACTTCCTCCATAACCCGCAGTCTTGCCGCCCCGCCCGACTCATCGCCTCGACATCCACCTCGTCCCGCACGACCGGACCGACGCCGCTCTGCGACACGTCGACGCCCTCTGGGATTCCTGGGTGTCCGAGGGGTTCCTCGCGGGTGCGGGCCGGTCTTCGGAGCCGGGGGCACGAGCGCACGCGCTGGTGGCCGGAGGATTCGTCCGTGCGCGGAAGGACGATCCGGGCGAGGTCGTGCTGTACGCCAACCAGGTCGGGGGCTTCCAGGTGCGGTGTCCCGCGTGCGGCACGGGGCTGGCGCGCGAATTCCGGAAGCAGGGTGACACGGTCTGCCCCTCGTGCGGCGGTGCGTTCCCGATCGACGCGCTCGACTGCCGCCCTCCGGTGGCGCTCGGCCGGGCGTCGCTCGTGCTGTGTGACGTGGCCGACGCCGAGGTCACCGCGATTCCTGCGGGATGGCACGTGATCCTGCGTCGGGTGCGATAGGGGGGAGCGCATGGAACAGGGTGTGAGCTTCCGGTTCCTGGGCTTCCCGGTGAACGTGGGGCCCGGGTTCTTCCTGGTCGGCGGAATCGTGCTGATCTTCGGCCTCCAGGCTCAGCGCAGCCTGGCGATGATCGCGGCGTTCACCGCGGTGATCTTCGTGTCCATCCTCGTGCACGAGCTCGGCCACGCGTTCGTCACGCGGTACTTCGAGGTGCCCGTGGGCGGCATCTTCATCCACGGGTTCGGAGGGCACGTCACCCACGGCCCTGCCACCGTGGGCCAGCAGCTCGCGATCTCGCTCGCAGGCCCGTTCGCAGGGCTCCTGCTGGGGGTGGCGAGCTTCGGGGTGCTCCTCATCAGCCGGAACGAGTTCACGTCCGAGGTGATGGTCTACTCCACGTTCGTGAACGTGTTCTGGAGCCTGTTCAACCTGCTGCCGATCTACCCGATGGACGGTGGGCACGCGCTCCTCGCGAGCCTGCACTTCATCACGGCGCCGAAGAACGCCGCGATCGTCACCTTCGGGCTCGGTTCCGTGCTCGGCGTGCTGGTGGCCATCGCCGGGTGGCAGATGGGCTTCATCTTCGTGACGCTGTTCGCGGGCTCGTTCGCGTATCAGAACGTCCAGTTGTTCAGGCGGATTCGCGGAGTTACGCCCGCGGCGGAGGGTTGATGGCGTCCGTTCGGCAGCAGATCAACATCGCGGCCTCGCCGCGCGTCGTGTGGCGTCAGCTCACCACGGCGGAGGGCCTCTGTGCCTGGTGGGCCGACAAGGCGCGCCTCGAAGCACAGCAGGGCGGTCGAATCGTGCTCGAGAGCGAGGGCGACGACGGAGAGACGTGGGAGGAGCGCGGCATCTTCCTCGAGCACCGTCCCACCCGGAAGCTCGAGATCAAGTGGGACAGCGGCAGCCAGGCGCCCACTGCGGGCAGCCGCGTTCGCTTCCAGGTCGCCCGCGACGGCGACGAGACCCGCGTGGCGGTGGTCCACACGGGTGCGTTCCTCGACGATGCCGAGGTGATGGAGCGGTACGACAAGGAATGGCGCAGCGCCCTGAAGGCGCTGCGCGGCTCTCTCGAAGGCGTCGAGGAGTAGTCAGTCGGCCTGAGGCTCGTCCTCGGTCACCTCGGCGACGGTGTCGTTGAACACCGGCACCAGCAGGTCGTCGCCCGGGCGCAGCCGGTCGAGATCGGCGGACGGGTTGAGGCTCTCCAGCAGCCACACCGGCATGCCGTGGCGGTCGCGCGCGATGGTCCACGCGCTGTCGCCCGTCTTCACCTCGTAGAACTCCGTGCCGGTCGACCCGCGGCTCGCGAGGTAGCTCTCCGCGCGCGTGCGATGGTGGGCATCGCGGCGGGACTCGACGAGGCCGCGGACCTCCGGCGAGATGGCGAGCGCGATCTCGGTGCCCACGGCGTAGGAGCCGTCGAGCTCGAGCTCGCTGGTCTTCGCGATCTCCTCGACGGGCAGGTCGGACCAGCGCGCGAAGTGCGCCAGCGTCTCGCCCCGACGGAGCTCGAAGAAGGTGAGGGGCGTGGAGGGCTCTTCGACGACGGACTCCTGGGGCTCGGGAGCCACCTCGAGCACGGCGACCTCGGAGACCTCGGGCACGACCGGCAGGTCGGTGTCTTCGTGGACCTCGATCGCAGACACGACCGGGGGCGGCGCCTGGACCTCGGAGGAGCGGGTTCCGCAGGCGGCGAGACCTGCGATGGCGAGCGTGACGATGAGGGTGCGATGCATGTGCGTTGACCTCCTGGAAGTGTCCGGAATGAACACTCTGGGTCATTGCACCTGCCGTGCCAACATCGAAGACCATGCCGTACGGGCTGGGACCGTTGCTACATCAAGGGCTCATCTCTAATTTGTAGAGTCGGCGTGATTTCGAAGATCGTCAGCCGTCCGCGAGCAGCGCTTCGGCTTCGGCGCGCCACGGCTCGGTCTTCTTCGCCTTCTCGAGGTAGGCCTCGAACGCCTGGCGGGCCTCGGACGCCCGGCCCAGCCCGTGGAGCGCCAGCCCCTGGACGAAGTACAGGTCGTTGCGGGGCTTCTTCGCGGCGAGCGGACCCTCGAGGATGTCGAGGGCCTCCTGCTCGCGCCCACATCGGGCGCAGAGCAACGCCCGCGCACGCATGCCCGTGGCACCTTCGGCGGACTCGAGAAAGCGCGCGAGGATGGGGGCCTGGTCGGCCAGTGCCGCGAGCTCCCGGTCGGCGTCGATCACGAACTGCGCGAGATCCTTGCCCTCCTGGCGCCACCACGTGCGGCCGTCGGCCTGGAGCGCGGCATGGCTCCCCTCGGCGGCGGGCCGTGGAGCCCAGATCCTGCGGAACGTGCGGCTGCCGTGGGCCAGGTGACCGTTCTCGGGCGTCGTGTCGTCGCCCAGCACGAACCAGTCGGCCCGAACCGCGGCGGTCTCGTCGAGCACATCGCGCCCCTCGTCCACCCACACCCCCGTCCAGGCAGCAGGGGTGGACCGCTCGGCACACCGGGCCTCGGCCTCCGCAACGGCCTCGGGCATGGCGGCGCGGAAGGTGCGCACCTTCGGAAGCAGCACGTCCCAGCCGGCCTCTCCGACCAGTCGCACGAGCTCGACCGCGGCGTCGGCGGGCAGCTTGCGGTTCGACAGCGCTTCACCGACCCACTCGCGCAGCTCGGTGCTCTCGCCGACTGCGGCGCCCGACAGCGCCATGCGCCGGAGCGCCGTGGCCGCGCCCGCACGGACGCCGTTCCGAGGATCCTTCAGCATGCGGGTGAGCCGCTTGATCACGTCGGTGTCGGGGAAGGCCGCGTAGCAGAGCAGCAGGCTGGGCGTGCGAGCGGGGTCGCTCGAGCCGACCCACGAGAGCACGGCCTTCCGCTCGTCGTCGGTCCAGCGGGTGGCTCCATACGCCCCGCGGCCGCGCATCAGGATCGCGACCGCCGCAGCCGCCGCGTAGAGCCGCACGGACGGGCTCTTGTCTCCGTTCGCCATCGCGATCATGCGCTCGGCGTCGGCGAGCCCTCCCGTTCGCGCCAGATCCCGCGTCGCGGCCGCGCGTTCCGAGATCTTCTTCGCCTCGAGCGAAGCGTGGGCGTCCTCGGTCTCACTCATGGAACCTCCGCGCACAGGTTACTCGGCTGCCGTCCCGTTCGTCGGGTTCCTGGGAGGAGTCGTGCTCGCTCTTGGATTTCTGCTCGTGCTGCCCGGGTGCGGCAAGAACAAGGCCGTGTACCGGGCGTACGAAGACGCGAAGTCCGCGGCGCTCTCCGACCCCGGGCCCGCTCCGCCCAACTGGAAGCCCGACGTGAAGGTGCACCTGTCGTCGAAGCTGCTCGACGAGGTGCTCACCGCGGTGCTCGAGCGGCGCAAGGAGATCACCGGCGAGGTGAAGGTGCCGGGCGTCCAGCTCACGCCCACGGCAGTCATCGAGTCGCTCGTGCTGTCGGAGAGCCAGGCGTGCCCCACCTGCATGGCGATCGACCTCGACCTCTCGGGCGACATGGTGTGGAACGCGGGCCTGTTGGGCTCGGGCACGGTCGACTACACGGCGAGCGTCGCGTTCGACTCCGAGTTCGACACCCAGAAAGACGGCGACACCTGGACGGTGTGGGCGAAGCCCCGCGACGTGCGCTCCGTCGACGTGCGGGTCAGCGGCTGGTCGGGTGCCGTGAAGAACATCGCCGAAGCACCCCTGAAGAAGTGGCTCGACGACAACGTGGTCTCGAAGATCGAGCCCATCGAGGTGAGCTCGTTCGACACGGCGGGCGTCCCGCTGCGCGGCGCTCGCGTGCGTCCGGTCGGCAAGGGGCTCGTGGTCGAGATGCTGTCGAGCGCGCCGAACCCGGGTCAGCTCGGCCCCGACGACGGAAAGCCCGGCATGGGCTTCATGGCGCTCGTCGCCACCGACACCGTCGTGCGGTTCGCGGCCGCGGAGTCGTTCAAGGCGGGCCCGATGGACTACGACCTCGTCGCGGAGCCGCGCGGGCTGGCCGTGAACAAGGAGACCTTCGCGCTCGACCTGCGGCTCTGGAAGGTCGGTGGAGCCGGGTGGTGGCGCGACTACAGCATCGCGGGGAAGGTCGGGGTGCGGAACGACCAGGTGAAGCTGAAGGCCGAGAACGTCACCGAAGGCGAGAAGTCGAAGGGTGCCGCGCTCGCCGACCCGCTGTTCTTCCTCGGCGAGGGCATCGTGGCCCGCGAGATGGAGAAGGCCATCAAGGTGTCGGTGCCGAACGTCATGAAGCAGCAGGCGGGCGGGCTCCGCACGGTCACCCACCTGAACGCGGTCGACGGAGACGGCACCGTGATGAAGGTGTCGGGCACGATCGAGCTCGTGAACCGCATGGATCGGTCCAAGATCAAAGCGAAGGGCAAGGGGAAGCGGTAGGTCGCGCGGCGCCGTGCTACCGTTCGGGCGTCCCTCCGGAGTCCGTGTGCGCGCGCTTTCCCTCCTCGTGCTGGTCGCTGGGTGTGCTTCCGAGCCCGAGGTCGCCCTCCAGCGCATCACTCCCGCGAACGGGCAGACCGACGTGGGGCGGTTCGTCCCGCTCGTCGTGGCGGGCGATGTGGGCCACTTCCCGGCCGACTACCCGCTGCCCGACCTGTTCACCGTGGTCGATCTCGACGGCGGCGGCACGATCCCGGGAACGGTCACGTACGACGGCGAGCGCCTGGTGTTCGCGCCCGACGAGGCGTGGCCCGACGACCGCGACTACCTGTGGACGGTGCGCGACCCCCTCGACGAGTCGCGCCGTCCGGAGCTCGAGATCGATCCCGCGCTCCAGGGGTCGGCCAGCTTCTCGACGCGACGCGAGCTGCGCATCCTGCACGCCGGCTGGAGCGAGACGAGCGAGCTGTGTGTGCTCACGTCCCAGCCGCTGCTGCCCACCGACGTCTCGCAGCGCATCCACGTCACCCTCGACGATCTCGAGGTCGACGTGCTCGCGTCCCGCATCCTCGAGCCCGAAGCGCTCGACCAGACCGACCTCGAGAACGGCGACAACGGGATCGGGGCCGTGTGTCTGCGGCTCACCGGTCCCCAGGATGCCGCGCGCGCCCGCATCTTCGTCGACGACGCGTCGTGGCTGCGCGACCTGTTCCACGTCGAGCCGCTCGACATGGTGGCCGCCGTGCGGAGGGGCTCGTGAGCCTCGCCGTGGTCGCGCTCTCCGTCGCGTTCGCCCAGCAGGAGCTGGCCATCCCCGTCGACGATCCCGCCGCACCGGCGAAGGTCGACGCGCGCGACACCTACGAGATCGTGAGCCGCGGCACGCGCTACGTGAGCCTCGCGAACCGACTCGACGCCGACGGTGTGGGAACGGCGGTCGGGCTCGGCGAGGAGTGGGTGGTCGGAGGGGATGGGGGCACGCTCGCCACCCGCGTATCCGCGCGCTGGGCCACCCAGCGCTTCGTGCTGGCCGCCCACCTGCCGTTCGCGACGTACCGGGTGCCCGACGGTCGCACCACCGGGCTCGGGAACCTGCGAATCGACGCGTTCCGGCGCTGGCAGGCCGACAGCGACACCGTCTGGCTGTTCGGGGCCAGCGTGCACCTCCCGCTCGGGCGGGCCTACACGTGGACGAACTCCGCCACCGGGATCTGGCCGGGTGGTGGGGTCACCGCGATCGCACAGGTCCGCAAGCACCTCGGCGCCGTCGACGTGATCGGGCGGGGAGCCCTCGGAGTGCACGGCACCGCCGGGTTCGATCCGTACCCGAACGTCTACGTGTTCGCGTCCGTCGCGGGTGGGCTCGACGTCCCGGTCACGAACGCCTTCGGGCTCACGGGGGAGGCCGCGCTGTCGGTGTGGGACCCATCGCCCTTCGACGCCTCGGTCTGGGCGCGCCTGCAGCCCCGGGAGATCGAGGGCTTCCGGCTCCGCGCGGGCGTGCTGTTCCCGCTGGCGAGCTGGGTCGGTCTGTCTCCGAGCGACAAGCCGGCGGGCGTCCGTGAGATGACGCTCTCCGCCGACCTCGGTCTGTCGCTGTAGCGGGTCCGCGCGGTTAACGGTCCCCCCTCAGGAGGACGGGATGGCCGAGCTGCCCAAGGAGTACGACGCGAAGGGATCTGCGGCGAGGTGGTCGCAGGCATGGACGGACGCCGGGGTGTTCACCGCCGACGTCGCCGACGATCGGCCGCCGTTCAGCGTCGTCATCCCGCCGCCCAACGTCACGGGCTCGCTGCACATGGGCCACGCGCTCAACAACACCCTGCAGGACGTGCTGGTCCGCTACAAGCGGATGGACGGCTACAACACCCTGTGGGTGCCCGGCACCGACCACGCCGGCATCGCCACCCAGTGGGTCGTGCGGCGCCAGCTCGAGGCCCAGGGCATCGACTTCCGCGACCTCGGGCGCGAGGCCTTCGTCGAGAAGGTGTGGACCTGGAAGGAGGAAGCGGGCGGCACCATCGTGAACCAGCTCAAGCACCTCGGGGTGTCGTGCGACTGGAGCCGCGAGCGCTTCACGCTCGACCCCGATCTGCAGAAGGCGGTCACCGAGCACTTCGTGCGGCTGTACGAAGAGGGCCTGATCTACCGGGGTCAGCGGCTCATCAACTGGGATCCTCTCGACCAGACGGCCCTCTCCGACCTCGAGGTCGAGCAGGACGAAGGGGTGAAGGGCGAGCTGTGGAGCTTCGCGTACCCCATCCGGCCCGAAGACGGGGGCGGCGAGATCGTGGTCGCCACCACGCGTCCGGAGACCATGCTGGGCGACACCGCGGTGGCCGTGCACCCCGACGATCCGCGCTACCGGCACCTCATCGGCAAGACCCTGAAGCACCCGTTCGTCGACCGGGAGATCCCGATCATCGGCGACGCGATCCTGGTCGATCCGGAGTTCGGAACGGGCTGCGTGAAGGTCACGCCGGCGCACGATCCGAACGACTTCGAGGTCGGCAAGCGGCACAAGCTGCCGATGATCAACATCCTCACGCTCGACGGCAAGCTGAACGCCGAGGGTGGGAAGTTCGCCGGAATGGACCGCTTCGACGCCCGTAAGGCCGTGAAGGCGGCCATCGCGGAGCTCGGCCTCGATCGCGGCGCACGCGACCACGTCATGAACATCCCCCGGTCCCAGCGCTCGGGCGCCATCGTCGAGCCGATGCTGTCCACGCAGTGGTTCGTGCGGATGAAGCCCCTCGCGGGGCCCGCGCGCTCGGCCGTGGAGCAGGGGTTCACCACGTTCGTGCCCACCCAGTGGGAGAACACGTACTACGCCTGGCTCCGCGACATCCGCGACTGGTGCATCAGCCGGCAGCTCTGGTGGGGGCACCGCATCCCCGCGTGGTACGCGCCCGACGGAACGCTCTACGTCGCACGCACGTTCGAGGAGGCCGTCGCGAAGGCCGGCCGCGACGACCTCGTGCAGGACCCCGACGTGCTCGACACCTGGTTCAGCTCGGCGCTGTGGCCGTTCTCGGTGTTCGGATGGCCTGCGAAGACGGCCGATCTCGCGAAGTACTACCCGACGAGCGTGCTCGTCACCGGGTTCGACATCATCTTCTTCTGGGTCGCGCGGATGATGTTCGCGGGCATCCACTTCACGGGCAGCGTGCCGTTCGCCGACGTGTACATCCACGCGCTCGTGCGCGACCAGCACGGCGACAAGATGAGCAAGACCAAGGGGAACGTGGTCGACCCCCTCACCGTGATCGACCAGTGGGGTGCGGACGCGTTCCGGTTCACGCTCGTGGCGTTCGCCGCGCAGGGCCGCGACGTCCTGTGGGACCCAGCGCGGGTCGAGGGCTACAGCAAGTTCACGAACAAGATCTGGAACGCCCTCAAGTTCGCGTTCATGAACGGCGAGGGGTACGACCCGAACGGCCCCATGGAAGACGGCCCGTACGAGCTGTGGATCCGGGCGCGGACCGGCGCGGCCGTGCAGCGCGTTCGCGACGCCATCGACGGATACCGGTTCAACGAGGCGGCGTCCGAGATCTACAACTTCGTGTGGGGCGAGTACTGCGACTGGTATCTCGAGCTGTCGAAGACCACGATCTACGACGCCGAAGCGAGCGAGGCGCGCAAGAACGCCGTCAGGCACGCGCTGTTCGACACCATGGGCGCCATCGTGCGCCTGTTGCACCCGATCATGCCGTTCCTCACCGAGGAGATCTGGAGCCGCCTGCCCGGCACGCCCGGGGGCTTCGTCACGACGGCGCCGTACCCGAAGGCCAGCGACTACCCGTCCGATGCCACCGCGCTGGCCGACATCGCGCGCCTCCAGGAGGCCGTCACGGAGGTCCGCCGCATCCGCGGTGAGGTCCAGATCCCGTACTCCGTGAAGGTCGAGCTGCTCGTGACCGACGACCGGCTGTACGCCGCGCTCTACCGCCACCGTCGCGCGCTCGACGAGCTGGCGGGCGCCACCCTGAAGCAGGCTGACACCTTCCCGCAGGCGTCCAGCCTGGCCGTCGTGCAGAGCGTGGCCTGCGCCATCCCGCTGCCCGAGCAGTACCTGAAGGCCGAGATCGACCGTCTGGGCAAGGAGATCGCGAAGGTCACGGACGATCTGTCCCAGCTCGACCGCAAGCTCGGCAACAAGAGCTTCGTGGAGCGCGCTCCGGCCGACGTGGTCGAGGGCTTCCGGTCCAAGCGGTCTGCCGCGAACGCGCGCCTCGCGGCGCTCCAGTCGAGCCTCGATCAGCTCCAGGCGGGCGCATGAACCTCGATACGTTCGTCGCGCTGGCGCTCGAGGAGGACATCGGTCCGGGCGACCGCACGTCCGAGGCCGTGATTCCGGTCGAGGCCGTGGGCTCCGCCACGGTGCTCGCGAAGTCGGATCTCGTGGTCTGCGGGCACGAGGTCGCGAGCCGGGTGCTGAAGGCCGCCGCGCACCGGTACGGGAGCGAGGTCGACTACGAGATCGTGCATGCCGACGGGGCCCGCGTGGCGAAGGGGACCGTGATCGCCCATGTCCGCGGGTCGCTCCGCGGAATCATCGTGGGCGAGCGAACGGCCCTGAACTGCTTGATGAAGCTGTCGGGCATCGCCACCAACGTGCGCTCGTGGGTCGATGCCGCCGAAGGCAGCTCGGTCCGCATCGTCGACACGCGCAAGACCACGCCCCTGTGGCGGGCGCTCGAGAAGTACGCCGTGCGGTGCGGGGGTGGGCACAACCACCGGCACGCGCTGTACGACGGCGTGATGGTGAAGGACAACCACATCTGGGCGGTGGGCTCGCTCCAGGAGGCCGTGCGCCGGGCTCGCGAGGAGAACCACCACCTCATCCGCATCGAGGTGGAGGCCCGCACGCTCGACGAGGTCGACGCCGCCCTCGAGACCGATGCCGACGTCATCCTGCTCGACAACCTCGACGATGCGACGCTCCAGGCGGCCATCGCGAGGTGCCGCGCCGTGAAGCCCGGCGTCGTGCTGGAGGCGTCCGGGAACATCTCGCCGGAGCGGATCCGCCGGATCAAGGGGTTCGGGCTCGACGTGATCAGCGCGGGAGGGCTCATCCATCAGGCGACCTGGGTCGATCTGTCGATGAAGATCGCGCACTGACCTGAAGAGATCGAGGCCCCAGCACTCGACCGTACCCACCCGTGCCCGTGCCCGTGCCCGTGCCCATGCCCGTGCCCGCGGATGGAGGGGTCCAAGACGGGACATAGGTGACAGTTGTACCCGTGTGCAGGTGACACGGGAAGCTACGATTTCCCGATCGGGCGGACGCCCGCAGGAGCCCCCGCGGATTCCGCTCCAACGCCAGGAGCGCTTCCGGGCTCCGAGGACTGACAGCGCCGGGCCCGCCGTATCTGCTCTTCCAGCTTTCCTGTCGGTGGGGAGGGAGGGGCCCCGTGGGCGCGAGGTTTCGTCCCGACGCGAAGCGCTCGAATCTCGCGCCCACGGGGACACTTCCGGTGCCTCGAGGTCTCACCGATTCCTGCTCCGTGTGAGTCACTTCGCCGCCCCCGAGAGCTCGTCCAGGTCAGCTTCTTCGGCCCATATCGTGGTTTCTCCCTGCGAATCCTGACGACCTCAACGACCATGTCCGGATCGGTCGTCATGCGCGTCCTCTCGGGGCGTCGAGACCGCTCGTCCAATCCCGCCACACCATCGTCCAGATAGCGCTTACGCCACTTGTACGCTGTCTTTCGGCTGATGCCGAACTCCTTGCACAACGCATCGACTGGCTTGATGCGGCCGGAATCCAACATGCGCAGCACGAACTCTTCCTTGGAACTCAAGGTGCACCTCTTCGGCCAAGGCATGCGAGACCCCCTGTGGAGGTGTCACCCATGTCCTGACCTTGTTGTGTCACCCATGTGTTGACCCCGGACCGAGGCGAACCCGCTGCAAGGCCGGCGCTCGGCGTTCGACCCGGAGCACCTCCGAAACCACGCACCGCGCCGGGCACGGGAGCGGGCACGGGAGCGGGCACGGGAGCGGGCACGGGAGCGGGCACGGGAGGAACAAGCCCCGCTTCGCGTGCCTTGTTCCTAGCCCAGAGCGAGCTCCAACCGGTCGTGCTGCCAGGTCCGCGGCTGCGTCGCCGTCCACGCGTCCGACCTCCGGTCCCACCGCAGCGCGGCCTGCCCGTAGCGGAGCTCCACGTGTTCGGCCCGCGAGCGCTCCATGCGTGTGCGGAGCCCCAGGCGCTGGTCTCCCTTCAGGTTCAGCTCCACGAGGAGGCGTCGCAGCGGGCGCTCCAGGAGGATGTCGTGCTCGGGCAGCCGACGTAGCCGTACCGACTCGAGCTCCGGGAACGTCGTCGAGCGCGCGAGGGAGGACGCCAGGCGGCGGGGCAGCACGTCGAGGGTGAGCGAGCGCAGCGGGAGGTCGGGGTAGGCGACCAGCACCGCGAGCAGGTCGGGGTGGCTCACGGACACGGAGGTGAGCGCGGCGAAGGTGGGGTTCGTCCCCACGAAGTGGGCACAGGCCTCCGAGCGGTCGCTCGTCCAGTGGAGGTCGAGCGACTCGAGGGTCCGCCACATCAGGTGGTGGCGCGCGCCCTCGAGGTGGGCCGGGTGCTGCACGTGGAGCTGCGCGCCCGCCAGGAAGCCGTCGCGGTACCACCGACCCTGCGACGCGAGCACCCGATCGACGTCCCCCAGCAGGTACCGCGCAGCGCTGCGCTTCAGGCGGTCTCGCTCGGCGAGGTCGGAGGGCGCCAGACCCGCGGACCGCGACAGGGCGAGCCAGCGCCCGATGTCGTCCCCGCGCTCGAGCAGGCGGTCCGTGAGCACGGCTCTCGCAGCGGTCGCACGCGACCGGGACTCCGCATCCCCGGACTCGAGCGCCGCGTGGAGCAGCGCCAGCTCCTCGGGTTCGAGCGGGATTCCGGATGTGGAGGGCGGCGTCATGGAGCGAACACGATATCCGAGGCGCATGCTGCACTGGGTCGACGAGACCTCCTCCACCAACGCCGATCTCGCCGCCCGTGCGCGCGATCTGCCCCACGGCTCGGGCCTGGCCGCGCGCCGACAGACCGCCGGGCGCGGGCGCCTGGGGCGCACGTGGGCCGAAGCGTCGGGCAACCTGTACCTGTCGGTGTTGCTGAAGGATGTCGTCGCGGCCGAGCTCCCGCTGGTCACCCTGGGTGCCGGGGTGGTCGTGGTCGATGCGGTAGGGGAGGGCTTCCAGCTGAAGTGGCCGAACGACGTGCTCGACCGCGCCGGTCGCAAGCTCGCGGGCGTGCTGTGCGAGGCGTCGTGGGAGCAGGGCCGCCTGGCGCACGTCGTCGTGGGGATCGGGGTCAACGTCGTCGCCGCTCCCGAGGGGGTCCCCGCGACCTGTCTCGCGGATCACGGCGTCCACACCGACGCCGATACCCTGGCGGAGCGCATCCGGGCCGGTCTGGTCGGGCTCGATCGGCCCTCGGTGCTCCGGGCCTGGAGCGAGCGGTCGTGCACCCTCGGCCGGGACGTCCAGGTGGAAGGCGTGCGCGGACGCGCGGTGGGCCTGGGGCCCGACGGAGCCCTGCTCGTGGACACGGGCACGGGGGTGGAGCGCGTGATCACGGGTGACGTCGGCTTCCTGTGATACAGGCTGGGCCGGAGAGGAACGTTGATCGCTGCCATCCCGTACATCGAGATCCCGCTCAAGTCCGTCGCCGAATGGATCTTCCAGATCACCGGCCTCTGGATCGCCACCCTCGACAGCATCCCGCTCGATCCGTGGGCCCTGCTCGTTTGCACGGGGTTCGTGGTGGGCCTCGAGGTCGCGCGCGCTCGCGCCATCCGGCTCGGGCTCGATGTGCGTGACATCGTCGACGGAGCCGTGTTCATCGTGCTCATGGGCTTCGCCATCGCGCACGTGGTCACGGTGGTCTTCTACTTCCCCGAGCGCCTGCAGATCCCGCAGTGCACGGCAGGAGACAGCGCGGCCTGCCTCGAGGGCGTGATGTCGATCCTGCGCGTGTGGGAGGGCTTCTCGAGCACGGGCGGGTTCATCGGGGCCGTCATCGGGGCGTACGTGTTCTACAAGATGATCCGCCCGCGCGCGGCCCTGCGCCACGCCGACGTCATCACGTACGGCTTCCCGTTCGGGTGGTTCTTCGGCCGGCTCGGCTGCTCGAGCGTGCACGACCACGTGGGCTCGGAGACCACCTTCCCGCTGGCGATGGACTTCGATCACGGCCTGAAGGACTTCTACTGGTACGCCGGCGACCCGGCGCCGTGGGCGTCGGGCATCCGCCACGAGCTCGGCATCTACGAGGCCGCGTACATGGTGCTCGTCTGCATCCTGTTCTACGCGCTCGGCCGGAGAGACCGTCCGCCCGGCTTCTTCCTGGCGTGGTTCGCCATCGCGTACGCGCCCGTGCGCTTCGTGCTCGACTTCCTCAGAAACAACGATTTGTCACACCAGGACGCCCGGTACCTGAACCTCACGCCCGCGCAATACGGCATGGTCATCATGTTCTTCGCGGGCATCTACATGCTGACGCGGCTCGACTACGCGGGCTTCGTCCCGGTCGACCTCACGCGGGCTCCTGCTCCGGCTCCCGCTCCTGCACCCGAGCCCGAAGCCCCGGCGGAGGAACCCTGAGCGTCGGCGCCGCGACCGTCCAGGAGGACGCCACCGGCACCCTCCGGCTCGGCTGCGGCAGCCTCGTCGCGCTGATCCTCCCGCTGTGGATGCTCATCGCGGCGTCTGCGCTCCAGCTCATCCCCGACCTCCGCGGCCAGTGGATGTTCGACCCGATTACCGGCGCCACCGAGTTCGTCGAGTACGGCTTCTTCGCCCAGTGGTTCCGCGGCGGGGTCATCGCCACCGGGATGATCGGGCTCGCGTCCCCGCTGCTCGGCCTCGTCGTGCTGGTGGCGACGGGCGCGAACGCGGTGGGCCGTCGCCGCGACCACGCCCAGCAGCGCTTCTACGACATCGCCGCCGGAGAGGCCGCGATCGAGGTCCCCCTGGTGGTGCGGAAGCGCAAGCGCGGCGCTTCGGAGGCGGCCATCCCGATCGCGGTCGTCGAGGCCTCGGCGGTGCGGCGACTGCTCGCTCGGTGGGTCGACCTGGTGTTGCTGGTGTCGTGCATGAGCGGCGGTGTGCTCGTAGGCATCCTCGCGACGGTCGGCACGATCGACTGGGGTGCCGTGGCCTGGACGTGGCCGCTCGTGGGCGCCGCTGCTGCGGGCGTGGCCATCACGGCCGTGCAGTGGGCCGGGATCGTCGACCGCGGGCAGACGCTGGGCAAGATCCTGTTCGACATCCGCACGGTGGAGTCCGACCGCGACGTGGCGCCTCGCTGGGTGAGGGGAGTGGTCGTCCGGCACGCCTTCCCCGAGGGGCTCGCAGCGCTGCTGGCGACCGGTCTGGCCATCGGCGCGGGCACGGGAGCGGTCTGGGGTGTCGAAGCGCTCGGCATCGCGGCGCTGTTCCGGCTCGAGGTGCTGCGCGTGGTCGTGGCGATGGGCGCCTGGCCCGTGCTGTATGCGTCCATCGAGCTCGTGCGCTCGGTGCCCCTGCTGTTCGGGCACTCCCGCGCCCCGCACGACCGACTCTCCGGAACCCGCGTCGTGCGTACCTCGCTCGAGGGGGCCGTCGACGGGCCGGAGGTCCCGCTCGGCTTCCGGCTCGTGGCGCGAGGGCTCGACAGCGCCGTGCAGCTGTCGCTCATCGCGCTCCCGCTCGGTGCGGGCGTGGTGGCGCAGCAGGTCGGAGCGCCCTCTGGAGTCGCGCTCAGCGGGGGGCTCGCGATCGGGCTCGTCCTCGCGCTCGCGTACGACGTGGTCCAGTGGGTCTCCCTGTCGCGCACCGGCACGACGCTCGGCATGCGGGCGGTCGGCGCACGTGTGGAGCGGGTCGACGGCACACCGCCGTCGTTCGTGGCCTTCGTGGTCGTGCGCGAGTGGATCGGCGTCCGCTTCCTGGGCTTGCTCCTCCCGCTGGCCTGGCCGGTGGTCGACGCCGTCACGGGCCTCGGAGACGACCGGCGCTGCGCCCACGACCGCATCGCGAACACCCGCGTGGTCTGGGCCGACGCCGCGCCGCCCGCCGGGGTCGACAGGGGTTAAGGTGCCCGCCTGCTCGGGAGGGGTGCCGTGTTCCGTCGAATCCTGATCGCGAACCGTGGGGAGGTCGCGGCCCGCGTGGCGCGAACCGCGCGCCGCATGGGTGTCGAGGTCGTGGCGGTCGCGTCCACGGCCGACCGCGACTCGCGGTGGCTGGAGGAGGTCGACACCGTGGTCACGCTCGGCGCGCCCCGCGCTGCGCAGTCGTACCTCGATCAGGACGCCCTCATCGCGACCGCCCTGCACCATCGGTGCGCGGCCGTGCATCCCGGCTGGGGCTTCCTGGCCGAGAACGACGCGTTCGCCACGCGGTGCGAGGCCGCCGGGCTCACGTTCATCGGCCCGCCGGGCCCGCTGATGCGGCGCATGGGCGACAAGGCCGCTGCGCGCCAGACGATGGAAGCCCTCGGCCTGTCGGGCATCCCGGGCAGCGATGGGGCCCTCGAGAACCTCGACGAGGCGCGGCGGGTCGCAGCGGGCATGGGCTATCCGGTGCTGCTGAAGGCCGTGGCCGGCGGCGGAGGTCGCGGGATGCGCGCTGTCGACGGCCCCGAGGGCCTCGCCGAAGCGTGGAACAGCGCGTCGTCGGAGGCGTTCAGCGCGTTCGGCGATGGCCGGCTGTACCTCGAGCGCCGGATCGACGGCGGGCGGCACGTCGAGGTGCAGATCCTGGCCGACCGCTACGGAACCGTGCTCCACCTCGGCGAGCGGGAGTGCAGCCTGCAACGCCGGCACCAGAAGGTGCTCGAAGAGGCCCGGTCGCCGGGCCTGTCGCCCGAGGAGCGCGAGCGCATCCTGCCGCTCGTCGCTTCGGTGGTGGCGCGCACCGGGTACGTCGGGGCGGGCACGGTCGAGATGCTCGTCGATGCGTCGGGCCGCGCCTGGTTCATGGAGATGAACACCCGCCTCCAGGTCGAGCACCCCGTCACCGAGGCGATCACCGGCCTCGACCTCGTCGAGCTGCAGCTCCGCATCGCTGCGGGTGAAGCGATGCCGCTGCGCCAGGAGGACGTGACGTTCGCGGGTCACGCGATCGAGTGCCGTATCAACGCCGAAGATCCCGATGCCGACTTCCGGCCGTGTCCCGGGGTGGTCGAACACCTCGGGCTCGCGGGCGGGGAGGGGATCCGCGTCGACACCCACCTGCGCTCCGGCGACCGCATCCCGCCGTTCTACGACTCGATGATCGCGAAGGTGATCGCGTACGGGTCCGATCGCGACGAGGCGATCGCACGCATGCGATCCGCGCTCGCAGCCAGCGAGGTGCGGGGCGTCACCACGAACATCGGGCTGCACCTGCGCATCCTCGACTGGGCGCCGTTCACGACGGGCGCCTACCACACGAAGTCCCTGGAGCACGGGCTCGCAGGAGGTGAGCTGTGAAGAAGACCCTGCTCCAGCCCATCGGAAGCGAGCTCGACGCGTTCCTCGGCGAAGACGAGATCACCCGCAACCGGTCCGGGCTCGCCGAGCGCGAAGCCGCGATCGCCGAGAAGCACGCGGTCGTGCGGTCCGGGTGGGGGCCGAAGTACGCGGACCGCGTGCACCAGAAGGGCAAGCTCACCACCTGGGAGCGCATCGAGCACATGAAGGACGCCGGGTCCGAGGTGTTCGAGGTCGGCACCCTCGTGAACTGGGGCGTCGACTTCGAGGGCTCGAAGATCCCGGCGCCGGGTGCGGGCGTTGTCACGGCGTTCGCGCGCATCGAGGGCCGGTGGTGCATGGTGATCGCGAACGACAACACGGTCGCGAGCGGCGCATGGTGGCCGCGCACGCCCGAGAAGATCGAGCGCGCGCAGGAGATGGCCCTCCGCATGCGCCTGCCGGTCGTCTACCTGGTCGACTGCTCGGGTCTGTTCCTGCCGGAGCAGAGCCGGTCGTTCTCGGGGCTCACGGGAGCCGGGCACATCTTCACGAAGAACGCGCGGCTCGCGGATGCCGGGGTTCCCCAGATCGCGGGCGTGTTCGGCGATTGCATCGCGGGCGGCGGCTACATGCCGATCATCAGCGATCGCGTCGTGATGACCGAGAACGCCTACATGGTGATCGCCGGTGCGGCCCTGATCCGGGGTGCCAAGTCGCTGAAGCTCACGAGCCTCGACATCGGCGGTCCCGAGGTGCACGTGCACCAGTCGCAGTGCGCCGACGTCCGGGTGCCCGACGACTCCACGGCGCTCGCGGTGCTCCGGGCGGAGGTCGCGCGCCTCCCGTCGTCTGCGGTCGGGTTCTACCGGTACGGCGCGCATGCGAGCTCGCCGCGCTTCGAGCCCGACACCCTGATGGGGGTGTTCCCGAAGGATCCCCGCCAGGGCTACGCCATCGAGGAGGTCCTCGCGCGCCTCGTCGACGACTCGCTGTTCCACGAGGTGCTGCCGGGCCTCGGGCGCGAGATGATCACGGGGGTCGCCCGGATCTGCGGGCTGTGGATGGGGTTCATCGCGAACCGCCAGGGGCTCGTCGACGAGCCGGGCATCGGGAAGCGTCCCGGTGGCGCGCTCTACCGCGAGGGCATCGCCAAGATCTCCGCGTTCGCGCGGGCCTGTGGCGACGATGGCATCCCGATCGTGTGGCTGCAGGACATCTCGGGCTTCGACATCGGCGTCGAAGCCGAGCACCTCGGGCTGCTCGGGTACGGCGGGAACCTCATCTACACGAACGCCACCCAGGCCGTGCCGTTCTTCACGGTGCTGCTCCGGAAGGCCAGCGGTGCCGGGTACTACGCGATGAGCGGCATGCCGTACGAGCCGGTCGTGCAGCTGTCCACGGCGATGACGCGCCTCGCGGTCATGGAGGGGCGCACGCTGGCCATCGCGGCGTTCAACAGCAAGCTCGACGACGACTTCGAGATCGCGACGACCGACCCCGAGGAGCGGAAGGCGATCGAGGAGGGCATGCGGAGCACGGCCGCTCGCATCGAAGCCGACATGGACCCCGTGAAGGCCGCGTCCCGCATGGACACCGACGAGGTCGTGGAGGTCGCACGGCTCCGGGGCTGGCTCGAGGTGCTCGCGGAGTGCGCGTGGCAGGGGGCCGGGTACCGGCGCACGAAGAACCCTCGCATCTGGAGCCTGCACGACCTCGCCGTGCTCGGCCGGGCGTCCACGCCGACCGCCAACCTCGAGGCGCGCGAGCGCGACGGGAGCCTGGAGAGCCCGTCCGTGGGGTACTTCCGCGCGCTGGGTCCGGCGGGCAGCCCTCTGGTCGCCGGTGCTGCGTTCGGCGTGCTCGAGCGGGCCGGGCAGCAGGTCGCCGTGCTCGTGCCGTCGGGAACGGCGGGCGTGCTGGCCTCGCCCGCTTCGGGCTGGGTCGAAGCGGGCACGGCCCTCTGCCGGGTCGGGCAGGGCGGGGCGGTCGGCGAGGGGCTCGCGGTCCAGGCGTCCGAAGCGGGGGTTCCCGAAGGGGTTCGTGTGCTGCGGGCGGAGACCGACGGAACCTTCTACACGCGGCCCGAGCCCGGCTCACCCACGTTCGTCGAGCCCGGAACGGCCGTGAAGGCGCGCGACACCCTGGCGCTGGTCGAGGTCATGAAGACGTTCTCGCCGATCCGCGCAGACCGCGACGGGGTCGTCGAGAAGGTCCTGGTGGCCGATGGAGGCTCGGTGGAGACGGGCCAACCCCTCATCTGGATGCGGGAATCCTGAAACAGCCCGACGGGTCGTGCCTGTGCTACCCTGCACCCACGAATGGAGGTCCCCGTGCGTTCGATCGCACTCATCACCGCGCTCCTGGCGAGCCCCATGGCCTGGGCGGCAGACTGCGCCACTCCCTACACCACCGAGGGTCTCATCGAAGACCTCACGGGCGTGGAGACGGCGATGCGGGAGTACGACGACGCCGCAGCAGCCGCGGCGGGGGGGAAGCTCCGCGCCGGTCTCGGCTGCCTCGACGAGGTCCTCCCGGCGATGATCGCCGCTCGTGCCTATCGCGCCGTGGGCGCCGGGCTCTACGCCGCGGGTGAGCCCGAGCCCGCCAACAAGTGGTTCCGCACGTCCCTCGAGCTCGAGCCCACGTGGACGTACGGCCTGCAGGACATCCCCGAGGGCCACCCGCTCCGGAACGACTTCGAGTCCCTGAAGCTGAAGATGACCGGCGACGAGCCGACGCTGCTCGAGGGCAAGGACTTCGTCGAGGGCTCGCACTACCTCGATGGTCGCAAGATCTCGAAGCCGAAGGCCCGGGTCGATCGGTTCCACGTCTACCAGCTCGACGACAACGGCGTCGCCAGCCACGTGATCGAGGGGAACGACTTCCCGGCGGAGGTCCTCTCGGCGGCCGCGGTGGCCGATGGCGGTGGTGAGAAAGACGGCGAGAAGGACAAGACGAAGGACAAGGACAAGTCGAAGGACAAGTCCGGAACGTCCCTGTCCGACAAGCAGCTCGCGAAGGCCGAGAAGGCCCGCGAGAAGGAAGCCGCGAAGAAGCAGAAGAGCGCTTCGAAGGTGAAGACCACCGTCGCCGCCGACGGCACCGTCTACTACAAGCGCCAGCGCCCCAAGGAGAAGACGCCCCTCATGATCGCCGGTGGCGTCGTGATGGCGGGCGCGCTCGGGCTCTACTACGGGTCCACCCGCACCGCGGCGAAGATGCAGGGCATCACCACGGCGGCCGACGTGAACCCCGGCCTCGACCTCACGCAGCCGTTCAAGACGTGCCGCGATGGCCAGGAGCTCGGCGACGGTGGGTGCGTTCGGGATCCGGGCGCCGAGATCGACCGTCTGGCCGGCGTCACCAACCGACTCGTCGTGGCTTCCGTCGCGGTCTTCGCCATCGGCGCGGGCACCACCACCTGGGGCATCATCCTCGATGGCGGAACGGCGATGCCCACGGTGAACATCCGCTTCTGATGCCCACCGCGACCCTCCCGCTGGTCTGGACGGGTCGCTCGGGCCGCCAGTACGTCCCGATCGAAGGAGCCCGTGTCCGTCGGGGGGGAATGGCGACCGTCCGCAAGGTGGCCGGTCGGGGCGGGCCCGTGGGGGCGTCCGTCGTGCCGGACGGCACGAACCTCGCGCTGAAGCTGTGGAACGAAGGCGACGAAGCCTCGCTCGACCAGCTCCAGCGGGAGGCCGGCATCCTGATGTCCATCGCCCAGAGCGACGGCGACATCCCGTGTCCGCGCCTGTACGACGTGGTGGGGGAGCCGCTCATCACGGCGCTCGTGATGGAGTGGTGCTCGGCGGATCTGGGGCGCTGGTGGGCCGACCGGCTCGACACGCCCGACGCGTTCGGGCGCCTGATGGCGACGATGGCCGAGGTCGCGCGGCGGGTGAGCGACTACCACGTGTTCTTCGCGGACCGTCAGGCGGTTGCGGCCCATGGCGACCTCAAGCCGAGCAACATCCTGCTCTCGGTCGATGGGCGCTGGCTCATCTCCGACTTCGGTACGGCCCAGGTCGCCGCGCCAGGCGACGACGCGTGGGACGAGACGAAGAAGGTGGTGGCGACCGAGAACTTCCTCGCGCCGGAGGTCCTGTTCAACGCCCGGAAGCGCTACCCGGCCGCCATCGACACGTGGTCGCTCGGGGCGAGCGTGTTCGCGTTGCTCCGCCTGCGCCGGCTGCACGCCGATGGTGCCGAGCTGCCCCGGAACGGCACGCACTCCCCGCGGTTCCGCACCGAGCGGATGAACCAGGTGCACCAGGTGTACGCCCGGAATCCGCGGCAGTTCCGCGAGCGCGACCTGGATCCCGACGCGTTCGCGAACCCCATCCGACTGCCCGAGGAAGACCGGCGGAGCGTCCGGGATGCGCTGAGCGGCCTGCTCCCGACGCCCGAAGCGGAAGACGAGCTGGCCCGCGAGCTGCTCGACGTCCTCGACCGCGCGCTCTCCATCGACCCCGCGCACCGCTACACGTCGTGCCGCGACCTCGCGGCGGCGTTCGAGAACCTCACCCGCACGTACATCCAGCTGTCGGCGACCGACGCCGGTGCCGAGGGCGCCACGATCCACGAGACCACCGATCAGCTCGTGCGCGACCGGGACGCCGAAGCGGTCCGGGCCGAGCGGCTCGCCCGTGAGAACCAGCGGCTCCAGGCCCGCATCGACGCGCTGAGCGCCGGTCGGACGACCGAAGCGCCCGCTCTACCGGTGTCCGCAGTGCCGACCTCGATCGGGGTCGCGCTCGTCGCCGTGCTCGCGCTCCAGGTGGTCACGCTGGTGCTGCTCGGCGTGCTGGTGGTGCTCGTCGGGGTCGGCATCTGAGCGATCCCGACGACGAGCTCGTGCCCGAATGGGTCTGGTGGTTCGCGATCTTCGCCCTCTACGGGCCGGCGGGTCTGTTCGGCTTCGCGTGGCTCGGGTGGTCGGGCCTCCCGATCGTCTCGGGCACCACCGGGCTCGGTGCCGGGCTGCTGCTCGGCGCTGCGATCGCTGGGCTCACGTCGCTCGTGTCCGACCGATGGCCGTTCCGTGAGATGGAGGAGGCGCTGGGTGAGCTGACGGGTCCGCTGTCGATGCCGACGGCCGTGGGGCTCGCCATCGCGTCGGGGGTCGTCGAAGAGCTCGTGTTCCGCGGGGTGATCCAGGCGTGGCTCGGGTTCTGGCCCGCCGTGATCGGGTTCACCCTGCTGCACCTTCCCTACGAGCGCACGCTGTGGCCGTGGCCGCTCTACGCTTTCGTCATGGGCGTGGGGTTCGGGGGGCTCACCGTCTGGACGGGCGACCTGGGCGCGGCCATCGCGGTGCACTTCACCGTGAACCTCATGAGCCTGCTCCGCATCTCCGCGCGGGCCGCGGATGCACGACCCTAGCGCTTGGGCTTCGCGTTGGGGTTGTCCCAGGTGTACTCGGGCTCCCCGTTGGCGCGGGCTGCCCAGCGTGCCATCACGAACAGCAGGTCGGACAGGCGGTTCAGGTACCTCATGGGGTCGGGCCCCACGGACGGATCGGCGTCCATCAGCGTGACGACGCGGCGCTCGGCCCTTCGGCACACCGTACGCGCCTGGTGCAGGAAGCCGCCCACCGGGCCGCCGCCGGGGAGGATGAACTCCTTCAGGGGCTCGAGCTCGTCGTTCAGCTCGTCGATCCACCCCTCGAGCCGGGTGATCTCGGCGTCGCCCGGCAGGAACATGCCCTCCCAGCGATCCTCCACGCGCGTTGCGAGGTCGGTGCCGACGTTGAACAGGTCGTTCTGGATCGCCCGCAGCATCGGCTCGATCCGCGCGCCAGGGCTCGCCCCGTGCGGGTCGGCGGGCGCGGAGTTGAAGGTGCGCGCGAGCCCGACGATCGTGCTGAGCTCGTCGAGGGTGCCGTACGCTTCGATGCGCGGCGCGTCCTTCCGAGCCGGCGTTCCACCGACCAGACGGGTGTCACCGGCATCGCCGGTGCGCGTGTACACACGCGTGATTCTCATGGGTCGCCTCGATGCGGAACGGGTCGTACACGTTATCCTGCTGCGCCAACGCGAGTCGTCATCCCCATGCGTCGTCGAGTCCCCCTCCAGAAGCTCCGCGGTTCGGACCCCACCCTGCTCGAGATCCAGATCCAGGACCTGCTGGGTCGTCCGAGCGGTCAGCTGGAGCCGCTCAACCTGTGCGACCTGTTCGCGCTGTCGGAGCTCGAAGAGCCCCCCCGGGCCATCCGTGGCGAGCTGGCCGCGTTCGTGAAGCGCTGCAGCGCCGAGATCGCCGAGATCCCCGACGGCTCGTCGATGGTGCAGTTCGCCACCGAGTTCGCGGCGCTCGAGCCGAGCCGCGTTCCGCAGTCCTTCCGCGACCTCGTGCTCCGGCTCACCAAGCGCGAAGGGCGCGATGCCACGCCGCTCCGGGGGCTGCTCGAAGCCTGGTCCGATGGCGAGCCCGAGCCGTTCGTGCTGGGTGCCGGTCAGGTCCGCGTGCAGCGGGCCGGCATGCAGAACAGCCCGAAGCAGGGCATCGCGAGCCGTACGCGCCCCCGCGAGCGCAGCGCGTCCAAGGGGTCGTCCACGCGCTCCACGCCGTCCGCATCGAGCTCGAAGCCGGTGATGGACATCGATCGTCGCAACTGGATTGCCGACGTCGCGCTCGAGCGTCTCGGCAGCGCCGTCGAGACGGGCCTCGGGGAAGCCGTGCTGATCGCGGGCATCACGCACCGCGCGAAGACGGTCTACCCGCACCTCGCTCCGCACGAGATCACGATGGTGCTGAACGAGTTGCTGAAGGGCGGCCGGGTGCGCAAGAGTGCAGGGCGGTGGTCGCGCACGCGCTGATCGCGGGGGTGTGGCGGAATCGGTAGACGCGCTCGATTCAAAATCGAGTGGCCAGTGGTCGTGAGGGTTCGAGTCCCTCCACCCCCATCGTCAGCGGCCCGTGGCGTACGCTCCGCCCGGCTCGGGCGCGAACCCGGCGCCGTCGTAGAGGAACCGCTCGATCGTGAACCCGTCGGTGCCGACGTCGTAGATGTTCATCGCGGCCGCGCGGCGCTTCTCGGGCATGAACGCGTATCCGGACGACCCCGAGTTGACGCAGGGCAGGGCCGTACCGCCGAGGTCGAGCGAGGCCTGGTAGCCGTGGTGCTCGTGCCCGAAGATGGCGAGGTCGGGCTTGATGCGCGCCGCAGCGAGCACGTCGATGAGCGCGCGGGCGTTCAGCAGCCCGTGGTGGGTGCCGTCGTACACCGCGCCGTGGCGGTCGAGGATGGGGTAGTGCAGCGCGAGGAGCACGAACCGGCCTTCCAGCGCGCGGTCGTCGAGCGCTTCGGCCAGCGCTTCGAGCTGGGCATCGGGGATCACCCCGCTCGCGTGGATCCAGGTGGGACGGTTCGGATCGAGGCCGAGCACCACGAGGTCCTCGTGCTCGAACCGCTGGAGAGCCCCGTCACGACGCATCCATGGGCCGAAGTACTCGCCGATCCGGTCGGCGTCGCGGGCCCCCTGCGTGTACAGGTCGTGGTTTCCGGGGAGCACGACGGTGGGGATGGCCTCCATCACGGGCTGCAGGAAGCGCTTCGCCTTCTCGAACTCGGAGGGCAGGGCCTGTGCCGTGAGATCTCCCGTGACCACGAACACGTCGGGAGCCTGGGCGAGAAGGTGGTCCATCAGGGCCTGCTGGACGGCTTCGGGGAAGTGATGGCGACGACCCCGCAGGACCTGGTTGGCCGTTCCGAGGACCCGCTTGCCCGGGAGCCGGGAGAGCGGGACGTCCTCGGTCCAGTGGATGTCGGTGGCGTGGGCCACTCTCATGTCGCCCTCCGTCGGGAAGGCTTGCGGGTGCGGCGCAGCAGGCCGGTGATGCCGAGGCCGAGTGCGGTGACCCCGAGCAGACCGAGCACGGTGGCGGTGGTGGTGGGGACGGCGTCGTAGGCCACGTGCATGGCGAGGATCTCGTCGCCCGCGCGGACCTCCGCTACACCGCCTTCCTCGGGCGTCCACGAGACGCGACCGCGCCCGTCGGTGATGCCGATGGCACGCTCCCGTTCGTGGGCCGTGCCCGGGCGATGCACGACGCGGACGGTCTCTCCGCGCCCCGGGGTTCCGTCGCGGTCGACGACGATGATGACCTCGGTGCCCACGGATGCGGGCGTCTCGAAGCGGATGCCCGCCATCGCGACCTGCACGAGCAGCGCGATCATGCGGCCCTCCGCAGCACGGCGCGTGTTCCGGCGAACCAGACCGCGAACACGAGGGGGAGGGCGGACGCGGCTGCGGGCAGCACCATCTTGGGGATGCCGGGGAACGACAGGGTCGCCCCAACGAGGAGCACGGCGGACGTCAGCCCCCAGCGCGCATCGCGGCGCACGACCGCTCGGATGCCAGCGGCCACCCCCAGGAGGGCGGGGAGCTCCGCGGCCCACCACGTCCACCGGGCGCTCGCAGCGGGGCCCGCGAACCACAGGGTCGTGAGCAGGCCCGCCACGGCGAGGATGACGCGCCAGCCGGTGGTGGGCGCACGGGCCAGCACCGCGAGCGCGCCGGCCGCACTGCACGACCACATGAGGGCGCGCACGAGCCCGGGCGACGGGCCCCCGAGCGTCGCCTCCCAGCCCGAGCCCACCGCGAGGCAACCCCCGATCAGCGCGAGCAGCGCGAGCCCGGTCGCGAGGTTGGGGAGCGCGATGCGACCCGGCTGGGGCATCGGCGCGCTGGACCACTGACCCGATGCCCAGCTCACGAGCGCCCCGATACCGAGCGCGGCCGACAGCCAGCCCCGCCAGGAGTCGAAGGAGGGCTCGAGCAGGCTCCAGGGGGCAGCGAGGGTCGCCATGCGCGCCGCACCCCCGAGCACGACGGCCCACACCAGCAGGCCGAGCAGCGCGCCCCGCGGACCGAGGAGCGACGCGAACGCGGCCGTGGACCACACGAGCAGCACGGCCCACGCGCCCGACGCACCGGCCACCGACGCCCCGTACGCCCACCCCGACAGCCCCACGGCGACCGTGCCGAACAGCGCAGCGTCGGCGAGCCCGCGCGCGACCTGCTCGGCGGTTCCATCGGGGCCCTCGTGCGCCCAGTCCTCACTGGCGAGCCCGGCCCCCAGGAAGGCCGCGAACACCGTCGCGACCCCGGGCAGCGCGAGCCCAGCGAGCCCCAGGGCTTCGGTACCGAGGGCGGGAACGGCCGCGAGACCTGCGCACAGAGCGGGCCCCACGGGCCACCACCAGGCATGTCCTCTCGAATCCGGCCGCATGGGTCAGAGCTATCGCGCTGAAAAGGAAAAGGGCACGCCCTGTGACAGGACGTGCCCTTGGCGTCTCCTCATCTCACGCGTCAGGCGCGCGCGGTCACCCGTCGAACCGGTACGTTCGACACGAGCGAAATCGACCCGTCTTCACGGGAGAGCTTGAACTCGACCCCATCGGCCTCGAACTCCACGTACTTGCCGATGACCTCCATGATCTCGATCTTCATGGCGTCCAGCTGTGCGGGAGTGAGAGCGACCTGGTCGTGGATCAGAAGGACCTTGAGACGCTGCTTCGCGTCGTCCTTGCTGGTCTGCTCGGTTCCGAAGACCGAGTGCTGCAGCTTGGAGAAGAACCCACGCATCACACCACCTCCCGCATCTGCGCGAGGCCCATCCAGCGCTTCATGGTCGCCCACACGCCGTTCTTCTGCGTGAAGTCCGGGAAGGCGACCTCGTGGCCCATCACGCGGTCGGTGATGCGGCGGTACGCCTGGCCGACCACGGAGGTCTCGTCGAACACCGCGGGGGTTCCACGGTTGGCGCTGATGATGACGTCCTCGTGGTCGGGCACGAGACCGATGAGCGGGATGGCGAGGATCTCGAGGATATCCTCCTTGTTCATCATGTCGCCGCGCTCCACCATGCCGGCGCGGTAGCGGTTGATGATGAGCTCGGGCTCGGGGAGGTCGTGCGCCTCGACCATGCCGATGATGCGGTCGGCGTCGCGAATCGCGCTGACCTCCGGCGTGGTGACGATGAGCGCGCGGTCGGCACCCGCGATCGAGTTCTTGAAGCCCTGCTCGATGCCCGCGGGGCAGTCGATGAGCACGTAGTCGAACGACTCCTTGAGCTCGGCGACGAGGCGGCGCATGTCGTCCGGGCTGACCGCGTTCTTGTCGCGGGTCTGGGCGGCGGGAAGCAGGAAGAGCCCCTCGACGCGCTTGTCGCGGATGAGCGCCTGCTTGAGCCGGCACTCGCCTTCGACGACCTGCACGAGGTCGTACACGATGCGGTTCTCGAGGCCGAGGATGACATCGAGGTTGCGCAGACCGATGTCCGCGTCGACGACCGCTACCTTGTTCCCCGCGAGCGCCAGTCCGACGCCGAGGTTCGCGGAGGTAGTGGTCTTGCCGACGCCGCCCTTGCCGGACGTGACGACAATGCACTCTGCCATGGGGATTCTCCTTGAGGAGGGGGTGCGCTTGCGCGCTCGAGGTGGGATGAGGGAGAGAAGCGCAGGATCGCCTGCGCCTTTGCCAGCCCGAGGGCTAGCGGAATCGGCCGGTGTACGGCTCGATGACGATTTCGCCGCCACGGACGACGACGAGTTCGGGGACGGACTTCCGCGCGCTGGGGGGCATCGCGATCTTGCGACCGATGCGGACCTGCGTGGGGCGGAAGTCGAAAGCGAGGATGGTGAAGCTCTCGTCTCCGAGGGCTCCTGCGTGGGCCATGCCCTTGAGGGCGCCGAGCACGACGACGTTCCCGGTGGCGATGACGTTCGCGCCGGGGTTCACGTCGCCGAACAGGATGACGTCGCCGTCGAACCGGACCACCGCGCCCGAGCGCAGCGTGCGATGCACGGTGAGCGTGCGACGCCCCTGGTCGGGGGCATTGCGGCGGGGCGCCTCGGTGGCGAGCTCCATGAGGTCGTCGGCCGCCAGCTCGGGATCGACATCGTCGAGGTCGCCCGGCTCCAGATCGTTCGGCAGCGTGATCCCTTCGAGGGCTTCCTCGGCGTCGGCGCTGTCGGGGTACTCCTCGGTGGGCTCGTCGGGCACGACCTCGGCTTCTTCCGCGGGCTCGTCGGCGCTCGGGACCACGAGGGGCTCGGGCACCGCCACCCCGTCGGACGGAAACAGCTTCAGCTTCAGCTCGCGCTCGGCGTAGCGCTGGATCTCTGCGGGCCGCACGTACAGCCCGGTGATCTCGACGCTGAACTCGTCGCGCAGGAGGTGGATGAGCCGCCGCAGATCGAACAGCTTGATCTCGCGGTCACCGAGGTCGAGACGACTCGACCGCCCGGAGATCTCGGAGAGCTGTGCAGGCAAGGCCTCGCGGACCCAAGCTCGGAGGTCGTCGAACGCGAGCGCGCTCGGGACCGTGATGACCGGCACCGTGTCGTCGAAGCGTACATGGAGCGCGATCTCTCGAACAGAAGGCGAGAGGCACGTGGATGCGTCGGACGCAGGAACGGTGTGCGTGGACATGGGCGTCGCGGGGGCGGGAGGGAAGAAGGAGGCGAGCGGCGAGAGCGGGAGGGGTTCGGCGGGGGAGTGCCGGAAGGAAGGAAGTGTTCATTGGGTACCACGCGGTTCGGAGACCGTGCAACAACAGGGCGAGATTTTCCGATCCTCGTGCCCCGGTGTGATCGCCAACCCGCCGGAGCATTATGTGTGCGGACCCAGCTGAATCGGCGTTCAACGGATCATGTCGCGCAATCCAACGAGCGCCGGAACGAGAGAGGCCGCGCACGCCCGGTGGGGTGTGCGCGGCCTCGGGTCTCGGGGCGTTCGAGGTCAGTAGGTGGCGGCCCACAGCGTGACGTAGTCGTAGTCGTCGAAGGTGTCGTAGGCGACGATGTCGACGGTGTAGCCGCTGTAGAAGGGGTCGAGGTAGGTCGTGGAGCCGAGCCAGTCGCTGTACCAGACGTAGGGGTCGTTCGTCGGGAAGAGCTCGAAGCTCTCGATGTAGACGCCACCGGCGTACTCGTCGTACACGTCGGCCCACACGCTCACCACGTCGTAGGGGCTGTCGGCGTCGTCGACCTCGGCCTCGAAGTACCAGATGTCGTCGTAGTAGTAGTCGTCCCAGTAGACCCCGGCGTCGGCGCCGAGCACGACGGGGGAGTAGTTGACGACCGGAGGCGGCCCGTTGTCCTGAACGACGATGACATCGGGCTCGGAGTAGTCGTCGGAGTAGACGACGCAGCCGGAGAGACCGAAGGTAGCGGCGGCGGCGAGAGCGATGAGCTTGTTCATGGGGGCCTCCGAGGGGCGCGGGGTTCCTTGCATCTGCCTGACAACCCATGGACGCCCCCTCCATCGCGTTATTCGAGGCAGGCGCAGATTTTCTCGCCAGGGAGCGAAAACCCCCGTGAACACGAAGCTGTCGAGTGCTCCCATCGTTCGGATCCCGCCCGACACCGCCGCCGCGGTGGGCCGCGGGCACCCCTGGATCTTCGGGCAGCTCCGGCTGCCGGAGGTGGGCACCCCTGTGCGGCTCGAAGACCCTCGCGGACGGATCGTGGGGTACGGGCTCGCGGACCGCGGCGACATCACGGTTCGCGTGCTGGGCGTCGGGGCTCCTCCCGAGCAGACCCTCGCGGAGCTCGTGCGGCACCGGGTGCAGCGCGCGGACACCTTCCGGAACCGCGTCGTGGGCGGGCAGACCGATGCCTGGCGCATCCTGAACGGCGGTGGAGACGGGCTCCCCGGGCTCGTGCTCGATCGCTACGCCGACGTGGCGGTGTGCAAGATCTACTCGCGCGCGTGGGTGCCCCACCTCGACACCCTGAAGGAGGCCGTGCGCGGGCTCGGCTGGAGCGCGTCGATGCTGCGGCGGTTCGGCGTGAAGTCGGTGGACGGGAAGGAGGGGGCAGAGCCCCTGTTCGGGAAGCCCCCGGAGTCGGTGGTCGTGACCGAGCACGGGATGAAGATGCTCGTGCGCCCGTGGACGGGCCAGAAGACCGGCACGTTCCTCGATCAGCGCGAGCATCGCCGGATCGTGGGCGAGATCTCCGCGGGGCGCCGGGTGGCGAACCTGTTCGCGTACAACGGCGGGTTCTCCCTGGCGGCCGCGCTCGGCGGGGCTTCGCAGGTGATCACGGTGGACATCGCCGAAGCGGCCATCGAGGACGCCCGCGAGAACTTCCGGCTGAACGGGCTCGACCCCGAGGCGCACGTGTTCGAGGCCACGGACGCGTTCGCGTGGCGACCGAAGGGTCGGCTGGGCGTGCTCGTGGTCGATCCGCCCTCGCTCACGCGTACCGTGAAGGCGCGCGGGGCGGCGCTGTCGGCGTACCGGAAGCTGCACGCGGGCCTGGGAGACCACGTGGAGCGGGACGGGCTCGTCGCGAGCTCGAGCTGCACGGCGCAGATCGACTGGGAGCACTGGACGAAGGCCGTCGCCGAAGGGCTGTCGAAGCACGGGCCGTGGAGCTGGTGCTGGCAGTCCCGCGCCCCGATGGATCACCCGGTCGCGCTCGGGCACCCCGAGGGGCACTACCTGAAGTTCGCGTTGTTGCGCCGACTCTGAAGCGTTCTGTTGACGCGCCCTCACACCCGTGGGAAAACGATCCAATGCCAGAGCCCCGGGAAGATTCGTACCGCGTGCCGCACCGCGTCAGGTCGCAGGCACGATCCGCTGCGCTCTCCGGTCCTGGCCCCCTTCCACCCCTCTACGGCCGGGCTCAGGGACTGTCCCTGCGCGCCCCCGGGAATCCCGGCCGATCCGAACACTCCGTGTGCACCCGCGGTCGCAGGCGTCCAGGCCTCCCGCGTCGTGCATCCGGTTCTGGAGCCTACCTTGTCAGTCGATTCACGCCGCTCCAACGGCTCGGACTCCCAGAACGTCGCTGCGGACTCTCGCGACTCCCAGAAAAGCTCGCGCGACTCACGCCGGTCCTCCGGTAGCGCAGGGGAGTCCCGTCGCTCCGGCGGCGGAACGGTCGAGATCATCACGAACACCACGGCTCGCGAGACGCGGGTTGCGCTGCTGGAGAACGGCCGCCTCGCGGAGCTGCACGTCGATCGCGGCGATGGGCGTGGGTACGTCGGGAACGTCTACCTCGGGAAGGTCGTCCGGGTGCTTCCCGGCATGCAGGCCGCCTTCGTCGACATCGGGCTGGAGCGTGCGGCGTTCCTGTACGTGGGCGACATCCACGCCGACGTCCTGAAGCTCGAAGGCCGCGACTCCACCGCGCCGCCCACCACCGACGCCGAGTCCCGGGCCACACCGAAGCCCGGCCAGGCCCCGATCCAGGATCTGCTCAAGGAAGGGCAGCAGGTGGTGGTCCAGGTCGCGAAAGACCCGATCGGCACGAAGGGAGCGCGGCTGACGATGCACATCGCGCTGCCCGGTCGCTACCTCGTGTTCATGCCCACCGTGAACCACGTGGGCATCTCCCGACGCATCGATCAGGACAAGGAGCGTCGCCGCCTCCGGAGCATCGTCGAGAAGAACCGGGCCAAGGGCGCCGGGTACATCGTGCGAACGGTGTGTGCGGGCCAGTCCACGGAGACCCTCAGGGCCGACATGAAGTTCCTCGAGACCAGCTGGGCGCGCGTCGCCGAGCTGCTCCCGAAGAAGAAGGCCCCCGCGCTGCTGCACGCGGAGTTCGACATCGTGCTGCGGGCCGTGCGCGACCTGTTCGACGAAGACGTCGAGCGTGTGGTGGTCGACGACAAGAAGGTCTTCGAGACCGTGAAGGACTTCATCGCCGGCGTGATGCCCGAAGCCGTCGACCGCGTGCACCACTACCGGGGTACGGAGCCCATCTTCGACACGTACGGGGTCGAGACGGAGATCGGACGGTCGCTCGGCCGCAAGGTGTGGCTGAAGTCGGGCGGCTACCTGGTGATCGACCAGACCGAAGCGCTCATGGCGATCGACGTGAACTCCGGGAAGTTCGTGGGCAGCTCGTCGCTCGAAGACACCACGCTGCGCATCAACCTCGAAGCGGTCGACGAGGTCGTGAACCAGCTCCGCCTGCGGAACATGGGCGGCATCATCATCATCGACCTCATCGACATGGACCGCGAGCAGAACCGCGAGCAGGTCTACCGGCGCCTCGAAGACGCGCTGAAGAAAGACCGCGCCCGCACGAACGTGCTGCGGATCAGCGACCTCGGGCTCGTCGAGATGACCCGGAAGCGCGTGCAGGAGGGCCTCGACCGCTACCTGCGCGAAGACTGCCCGACCTGCGGCGGCACCGGGCACGTGCGGTCGAAGTCGACCATCGCGTTCGACATCCTGCGCGAGGTGAAGCGCGAAGCACACCGCGCGAACGGGGCCGATTCGATCTACGTGAACACCACGCCCGCCATCGCCGACCTCCTCTACGGGGCGCGCTACCAGGACCTCGAGGCCATCGAGAAGGATCTCGGGAAACGCATCGTCGTGCGTGCGCTGGGGCACTACCACCCCGAGCAGTACGAGGTGTACGTCAGCGCCCGTGGCTGACTGGGTCGAGGGTCGGCTCCAGCGCGTCGTCTGGGCCAGCGCGAAGAACGGCTACGCCGTGGTGGGGCTCGAGGTCGAAGGTGCCGAGATCACCGCTGTGGGCGAGCTCGGGCTGCTGGCCGAGCAGGACGAGGGGACGTTCGTTGCACTCGAGGGAAAGTGGGAGACCCACCCGGTCCACGGCAAGCAGTTCCGGGCGTCGGGCTTCCTCCAGGGCACGCCGCGCACGCTCGAAGGCCTGAAGCTCTACCTGGGCTCCGCAGGGGTTCCGGGTGTCGGTCCGAAGCTCGCGGAGCGCATCGTCGACCGGTTCGGGATGCAGACCCTCCACGTGCTCGCGAACGAGCCACAGCGGCTGGTCGAGGTCGAAGGCGTCGGCGCGAAGCGCGCGAAGACCATCCAGCAGCGCTGGGTCGCGGACGAGGAGGGGCGGGCGGTCGTCGTGACACTCCGCGGGCTCGGGCTGTCGAGCCGGCTGGTGCAGCGCGTCACGCGCCGGTTCCGCGAGTGCACCGCGGAAGTGGTGCAGCGCGATCCGTACCGTCTGGCCGAGGAGATCTCGGGCATCGGGTTCCGAACGGCCGACCAGCTGGCCCGCCTGCAGGGTCTGCCCGAGGACGACCCGTCGCGCGTGCGCGCCGCGGTGGTGCACGTGATCGACCAGGCCACCCAGAACGGGCACTGCTTCCTGACCCGCGGGGAGGTCGCGCGTGAGGTCGAGGGGCTCGGCGTACCCACCCCCGGGCTCGACGCCGCCATCGATGCCGCGACCGCCGCCGGGCACGTGGTCGTCGAGCCCGGCGCGGAGGCTCCGGTCGACCGGCTCTGGCGGGGAGCCCTGTTCGACGCCGAGGAGCTCGTGGCGCGGGAGCTGTCGGGTCGCGCGCATCTCCAGCCGCCGCTCGACTTCGACGCTGACCGTCGGGTCCGCGAAGCGGAGCGCCTCGAAGGCATCGAGCTCGACCCGAGCCAGCGCCGGGCCGTGCTCACCGCGCTCCAGGGGGGCGTCGTGGTGGTGACCGGAGGCCCGGGAACCGGGAAGACCACCCTGTTGAAGGTCCTTCTGAGGGCCGTGGGTGCGGAGGACTGGCTGCTCGCATCGCCGACCGGCCGCGCCGCGAAGCGCCTGCAGGAAGCGACCGGGCGTCCCGCGTCCACGATCCATCGGCTGCTGGAGTTCAACCCCGGCGAAGGCGGGTTCCAGAGGGGAGCCTCGAATCCACTCGAAGGTTCGGGGCTCATCGTCGACGAGGCGTCGATGGTCGATCTGCCGCTCATGCGCTCGCTGTGCGAGGCCCTCCCGTACCCCGGAGACGACTTCTCCCTCGTGCTCGTGGGGGATGCCGACCAGCTCCCGTCGGTCGGGCCCGGGCAGGTCCTCGCCGACATCCTGGCGTCGCGGGTGATCCCGGTCGTCGAGCTCGACACCGTGCATCGCCAGGCCGAGAACTCCGGGATCGTGGTGGCGGCGCACGCCATCCGCAGCGGTCGCGTGCCTCCCCGCAGCTCGCCCCGCCAGGACGCCTTCCTGCTCGAGCGGGAAGAGGCCGACCAGGTCCAGGAGACCCTGCTGAAGGTCGTCCGCGACCGCCTCCCCGCGAACGGCTTCGGTCCCGAGCAGATCCAGGTCCTCACGCCGGTTCGGCGCGGCCCGCTGGGCACCGGGGAGATCAACCGTCGCCTGCAGCTCGCGCTGAACCCCGAGGGCGAGGTCCTCCGCGCCGGAGATCGCGAGATCCGCGCGGGAGACCGGGTGATCTGTACCCGCAACAACTACGACCTCGAGGTGTTCAACGGAGATCTGGGCGTCGCCACACGGTCCCTCAAGGACGGCCTCGACATCGACTTCGACGGCCGGAGCGTCGTGTTCCCGTGGGACGAGCTCAACAGCATCGAGCTCGCGTACGCGGTCACGGTCCACAAGAGCCAGGGCAGCGAGTACCCGGCCGTCGTGCTGCTGCTGCACCACTCCCACGGGCTGATGCTGCGGCGGAACCTGTTCTACACGGCCGTCACGCGTGCGAAGGCCTTCCTGTGCGTGGTCGGCACGGAGCGGGCGTGGGGAAGGGCCGTTCGCGAGAACCGCGGCGACGTGCGAAACACGGCGTTGGCCGAGCGTCTCGCAAGCCCCTGAAGAACTACTTGAAGGCGAAGCGCGTGGCGAGCTCCGCGACGTCCTGGCCGTGCCCGTCGAGGATCTTCACGGGCAGCTCGACGGCCGCCTGACCGTTCTTCACGGCGTCGACCATCTCCGGCGTGACCGTGGCATGTGCCGTGACATCCTTCGTGGAAGGCAGGTAGTACTTGATCTTCGACGACTTCTGGAGGTGCTTCGTGCCGGCGAGATCGGGGTGCGTTCCGAGCGCCACGGCGCCCGCGAGCTCGCCCAGCGTGAACACGGCCCCGGAGTGGATCGCCCCGGCGTGGTTGCAGATCGCGGGGCTGTGGGGGAGCCGCAACACCACGTGGCCCGGGCGGGCCTCCTCCACGCGGATCCCGATCGTGGCGAGGAACGGGACGGCATGCAGGGCGTGGTTGAGCTGAGCGAGCGTCGACATGGAGCCTCCGGCGGCACAGCATAGCGGGATAAGGGGGCCAGGCGGAGGGCGTCGTGCAGAAGGTCGACATCAAGGCCATGAGCCGCACACAGCTCGTGGACTGGTTCCGGGACACCCTCGACGAGGGCCCCACGCGCGCGCTCGCCGTGTATCGCTGGCTGTGGCAGAAGGGCGCTCGCACGTTCGCGGAGATGGAGGGTGTGAACCGTCCGCTCCGGAAGCGGCTCGACGAGATCGCCGAGATCCGCTTCCTCGAGCCCGCGCTCGAGCTGAAGTCGGCCGACGGCACGCGGAAGTTCCTCTGGCAGCTCCCGGATGGGCACACCATCGAGAGCGTGCTCATCCCCGACGGCGACCGCGTGACGCTGTGCATGAGCAGCCAGGTGGGCTGCGCGATGGCGTGCACGTTCTGCCTCACGGGCGACATGGGGCTGAAGCGTCACCTCACGGCGAGCGAGATCGCGAACCAGCCCCTGCAGGTCCAGCTCCAGCTGCCCGAGGGCGAGCGCATCACGAACCTCGTGCTCATGGGCATGGGCGAGCCGCTGCACAACCTGAAGGCGCTCGTGCCCGCTCTCGAGAACTGCCTCGACGACCATGCGCTGAAGTTCAGCCATCGCCGCATCACGGTGTCGACCGTGGGGCTCGTCAGCAAGATGGGGGAGCTGGCGGCCGCGCTGCCCGTGAACCTCGCCGTGAGCCTGAACGCCACGACCGAAGCGCAGCGCCGCGCGATCATGCCGATCACGAAGAAGCACAGCATGGCCGAGCTGCTCGATGCCTGCCGCGCGTTCCCGCTGCCCGCGGGCAAGCGCATCACGTTCGAGTACGTGATGTTCGCCGGGTTCAACGACAGCCTCGAAGACGCCGAGCGTCTGTGGGGCCTGCTCGACGGGATCTCCGCGAAGGTGAACCTGATCCCGTACAACGAGAACCCCCACCGCGACCTCAAGCGCCCGTCCGACGCGGTGGTGAAGGCGTTCCAGCACTACTTCGTGAGCCGCGGGATGAGCTGCACGGTGCGCACCACGCGCGGCATCGACATCTCCGCTGCGTGCGGTCAGCTCGGCCGGATGCGGGAGCAAGCCGAAGCCCTCGGGTGACGTTACTCGCCTGCACCGAGAGACGGAGGCAGCCGTGGCGCACACCATCGGGATCATCGGCGGCTCGGGTCTGTACGACCTCGAAGGGCTGGAAGACCGTCGCGAAGAGCGCGTCGAGACGCCGTTCGGAGCTCCGTCCGACGCGCTGATGCGCGGGCGCATGGGCGACACCGAGCTCGTGTTCCTCGCGCGCCACGGGCGCGGCCACGTGCACAGCCCCACGTCCGTGCCGTACCGGGCGAACCTGTGGGCTCTGAAGTCCGTCGGGGTCGACTGGGTGATCTCGGTGAGCGCCGTCGGCTCGCTCCAGGAGCACATCGCGCCCGGCGACGTGGTGGTGATCGACCAGTTCATCGACCGCACGCGCAGCCGCACGAACACGTTCTTCGAGAGCGGGATCGTCGCGCACATCAGCTTCGGCGACCCGATCTGCCCGACGCTCCGCGGCTACCTGCTCGAAGCGGCCCGCGCAGAGGGCGCCACCGTGCACGATGGCGGCACCTACCTCGCCATGGAGGGGCCCGCGTTCTCCACGCGCGCGGAGTCGAACCTCTACCGGAGCTGGGGCGCGCACGTCATCGGGATGACGAACCTGCCCGAGGCCAAGCTCGCGCGCGAAGCCGAGATGTCGTACGCCACGCTCGCCATGTCCACCGACTACGACTGCTGGCACCCGGAGCACGGGAACGTCACGGTGGAGCAGGTGATCGGCGTGCTCATGCAGAACGTGGCCCTCGCCAAGCGCATCCTCGCGCGGTCGGTTCCGCTGATCGCCGCGCACGACGGGCCCGCGCCCGCATCCCGCGCGCTGAAGAACGCCATCCTCACGAACCCCGCAGCGGTCGACCCCGAGCAGCGCTCGCGCCTCGACCTGCTCGTGAAGAAGTACCTGGGGTGAGCGGGATCGGCGCCAGGCTGAAGGAAGCACGCGAAGCCCGGGGGCTCGCGCTCTCCGACGTCGCCGCGCAGACCCGCATCCCCGAGGCCCACCTCGCGTCGATCGAGGCCGACCGCCTCGACGCGCTCCCGCCCGGTCCCTACCGGAGCGCCTGGCTGCGCACCTACTGCGAGCTCGTCGACGTGGAGGAGCCGATCGACCTCCCGTCGCCCGGCGAGCCGCCGCTGGTCCCGCTCAACGTCGTCCGCGCGCTCGGGCTCGGCACGCTGTTCATGGCGCTCGGGCTCATTGCGTGGCTCCAGTGGGGTCCGAGCCGCAAGGTCGACGTGCGACCGCCCGTGCCGGCCGGCCCCGATCAGGAGGTCGCCATCTCCGCGCTGCGCAACGTCGCGCTCCGGGTCGAGGTCGACGGCGAGAGCGCGTACGACGCCGTCCTCACGGGCGGGGAGACCCTCGAGTTCGCCGCGCACGACATCATCGAGATCGAGGTCCCCGCCGTCGACGCCGTGAAGCTGCGGTTCAACGGCGAGCGCATCGTCCCCCAGGGCCGGCAGGACGAGCCGCGCCGCCTCGTCTTCGTCGACGACGGTCCCGGCTGATGGCGAACGTCCTCACGCAGCGCACCGAGGGCCTCCTGAGGCGCCTCGTCCGACGCGACGCGTCCAACGCCATCCGCAAGCTCCTCGCGAAGACCCGTCCCGAAGACCTCGCTGCGGCGATGGAGCACCTCACGTGGGCGGAGCAGCGCCGCCTGCACAAGCTCATCGACGACCTCGACTACAAGGCCACCGTCATCGCGAACCTCTCCGAGGCGTCGATCCTGCACCTGCTGCAGGACGAGTCGGAGGCTTCCGTGATGGACCTCCTCGACCGGATGGAGCCCGACGACGCCACCGACGTCGTGGAGATCCTGCCCGACGCCCTGCGCTCGCGCGTCATCGAGAAGCTCGAAGGCGACGAGGGCGTTCGCGAGCTGCTCGAGTGGGACAGCGACACCGCTGGCGGGATCATGAGCCCGCTCGTGTTCAAGATGCCGCAGACGGCCACGACGGGTGCCGCCATCGCGCAGCTCCAGAAGGAGCACGACGCGCTGGAGAGCGTGCACTACGTCTACGTGGTCGACGGCGAAGACCGCCTGGTGGGCGTCACGTCCCTGCGCTCGCTGCTCACGCACGCGCCCGACACCCCGCTCATCGCGCTCATGAGCCGCGAGGTCATCCAGGTGGGCCCGCGCACCGACCAGGAGGAAGTCGCGCGGTTCGTCGCGCGGTACGACCTCCTCGCGGTGCCCGTGGTCGACAACCAGGGGCGGATCCTCGGCATCGTCACGGTCGACGACGTGCTCGACGTCATCCGCGACGAGGCCGCCGAAGACATGATGCTCATGGCCGGCGTGTCCGAAGGGTCGGGAAGCACGGGCCCGATCGCGCAGACGTTCCGCCGCGCGGGCTGGCTGATGGCGACCACCGTGGGCGGCATCCTGATGGCCGAGATCATCGGCACGTACAAGGCCACGCTCGAGGCCGTCGCCGTGCTCGCGGGCTTCATCCCCGTCATCATGGGGATGGGCGGGAACGTGGGCATCCAGTCCGCGACGGTGGCGGTGCGCGGGCTCGCCACCGGGCACATCCAGATCGGGGGAGCGCTCCGGTTCGTGGCGCAGGAGTCCCAGGTGGGGGTGCTCCTCGGGCTGCTCTTCGCCGGGCTGCTCGGTGGGTACGGGGCCCTCCGGTTCGGTGTGCCGATCGGGGCGAGCGTGGCGCTCTCCGTGATGCTGGCCATCTCGGCCGCGAGTGCCATCGGGGCCGCGATTCCGGTGGTGTTGGGGCGTGCGGGCGCGGATCCCGCCATCGCGACGGGCCCGTTCGTCACCACGGCCGTCGACATGCTCGCCATCCTCATCTACTTCAACATCGCCCGCACGCTCCTTGGGCTCTGAGCGCATCTCGGGCATCGTCATCGGGCACGTCGATCTCGGCGAGGCCGACCGGATCGTGCGCCTGCTCACCGCCGAAGAGGGCCGGATCTCCGTGCTCGCGCGGGGCGCCCGGTCGTCGCGCAAGCGGTTCGGCGGTCTGCTGGATCTCGGGATGCGCGTGCGGATCGAGCGAGCGAGAGGGCGCGGCAAGCTCGACCGCATCGCGGACGTGGAGCTCGTCGACGCCGTCGACCGCGCGCGCACCGAGATCGAGCGCATCGCCCTGCTGGCGTACGGCTGCGAGCTCGTGGGGAACCTCGCCGGGGAGGGGATGCCGTCGCGGAGGCTCGCGCAGCTCCTCGTGGTGTGGCTCGACCTGCTCGAGGGCGAAGCCCGTCCCGAGGTCGCGAGCCGCCAGTCGCTCGAGGGCAAGGCGCTCACGTTCGCGGGCCTGCTGCCGTCGCTCACCACGTGCTCGGCCTGCGGGCTCCCGCTCGAGGGTCGAGCGGTGCTGGCCTTCGAGGTGGGCCCGATGCACGAAGGCTGCGGTCAGGGGCAGCCGGTCGCGCAGGGAGGCCTCGCGCGGCTGGAGGAGCTCCGCAGGACCCCGCTGTTCGAGACCCCCGGTGTGGTGCCGTCCCCGGCGGGCTGGCTGCTCGCCGACTTCGCGCAGCACCAGCTCGGGAGCGCGCTCAAGAGCCGTGTGCTGCTCGCGGGGCTCACGGGGTGAACAATCGTCCCGGGATCGGGTACTCAGGCACGACGGGAGGATGCATGCTCGCACTGCTGCTGCTCGGTTGCGCCGAGAAGGTCGGGGTGATCTCCGGCACGGTGCTCGTGGGCCCCGGTCTCGTGGGGAGCCCGCTCGAGAACGGCAAGGTCACCATCCTGGGCGACAGTGCGGAGCGCTTCGACGAAGCCACGACCGACCGCGACGGGCGCTTCGAGGCCACGGCTCCCATCGGGCTCAACATCTTCGCGGTCATCGAAGGCGCCGGTATGACCCCAGCGGTGTTCTCGGGCTCGATGGGGCAGGGCGACTTCACGGTCGAGCCGGGCTTCCTGTTCGCCTGGCCGGAAGCCGATCGCGCCACGCTCGACCAGGAGTTCTCGGGGTGCAGCGCTCCCGGGCCCGTGATCACGGGCGAGGTGCGCCTGTTCGGCGCGACCGACGAGAACGGCACGAGCCCGCTCCTTCAGACGGCCTTCGCGTGGGTCGAGACCGCCTCGGGCGACGTGATCGACGCCTGCTACCTGAACGAAGCGGGCGACGCGTGGGATCCGGAGGCCGAGACGGCCGGCCCCACCGCACGGTACGCGGTGTTCGGCCTCGAGCCGGGGTTCTACGACCTGGTGTACGGGTACTACGTGACGCCCGACTTCCCGCTGGAGCACCGCCTGACGATCTATGTGACCGACGGCGCGATCGCTCCGCAGTATCCCGCCTGGGCAGACCTCTACCTTCCTTGACCCGTGTCGAGCGTTCCCCTAGGCTCCCGCCTGATGGGCGAGATGATCACCAGACCAGATGCCAATCCGCTGATGCTCGGCGGGCTGAACCTGATCGGGCTCGGGGGAGTGGGGTACTACCTCCTGGGCCAGAAGAAGAAGGCGTTCATCACGTGGGCCATCGTCGTGCTCGGAGGCATGTGCACGTTCGGTCTGTTGTACCTGTTCGTGCCGCTCGCTGCGTACGACGCCTACCGGCTGGCCCAACGGCTCGCACAGGGCGAGACCATCGGCGACACCGAGAACAGCTTCCCCTTCCTGGACATGATCTTCCGGTGAGCCGCTTGGAATGCCCACTCGCGCCGGCTCGCCCCGAGATGCCGGCCCCCACGAGCATCGTCGGGTGCCCCGAACCGTCGAGACACGGTAGAGTGGGCCGTCCACGGAGTGTTGCTTTTTGCGCGCGTCGACCGCACCACAGGATCACGGGGCCCCTGTACCCTCGCTCGGGACGCGTCCGCGATGAGTGAGGTTCGCCGGAGCCATGGGTTCCCCCTGAACGTCGCCGTCCGCTCCGACGTGGGGCGGGTGCGCGCGAACAACGAAGACAGCTTCGGCCATGCCTGGCTCGACGACGGCTCGCTGTTCGTGATCGTGGCCGACGGCATGGGGGGCCACGAGGCCGGCGAGGTCGCGTCGGGGCTCGCGGTCCGCGTGCTCGAAGACGCCGTGGCGCGCGACTCGGGGCAGGATCCCCGCGAGCGCCTGTACCACGGGCTGCTCGAGGCGAACGAGGCCATCCTGGAGGAAGGCCGGCGGTCCGGAACGCGCGGCATGGGCACTACGGCGGTGGCGAGCATCTTCCGCGGAAGCGAGGTGCACGTCGGCCTGATCGGAGACTCGCGCCTCTACCACGTGCGCCGCGGCCAGCTGGTGTGGCGAACGCTCGATCACACGCGCGTGCAGATGCTCATCGAGCGCGGCGAGATCACGGAAGAGGCCGCCCGCAACCACCCCGAAGCGGGCATGCTCACGCGTGCGCTCGGGCACAGCCGCATGGCCGACGGTCAGCCGCTCGTGCCGGATGTGCTCGCCGATCCCCTCACGCTGCAGGAGAACGACGCGCTGATCTTCTGCAGCGACGGCCTGCACGACCTGGTGGACGACTGGGAGGTCGCCAAGGTCGTGGCCGGGAAGGCCCCCGGAGAAGCCGCCGAGAAGCTCGTCGAGCTCGCGAACGAGCGCGGTGGGCACGACAACGTCACGGTGGCGGTGGTGGTCGCGGGGGAGCGCACCGAAGCGTTCGACTCCGACTACGTCCCCGAGAACTACCTCCCGGATCGGCCGGAGAACACGTTCGACGACGAGAGCGGGCGCGAGACGCTCGATCCGCCCGACGATGTCGATCGGGCACCCGCCGCCGCTGCACCCGCGTCGTCGCGCACCCCCGGCACCTCGTCCACGCGCCTGCCGCCGCCCGAGAAGAAGCGCGGCGGTGTGGGCATCTGGATGCTCGTGGCCGGCGCACTCGCGGCCCTCGTGTTCCTGGCGGGGGCCATCTCGCTGGGCGCGGTGATCGGCCTCTGGTTCATGGCCGGCTGATCGAGCCCAGGCTCGGTCCTACAGCCCTTCGAGCATCTGCAGCACGGCCTGCTTGTCGGGACCGACCCGCAGCACCACGGGCGGGGAGCACCGCTCGCACCCTTCCATGCACGAGCACTCGTAGAGCATCGCGCGGGTCCACACGAGCAGCTCCACGAGCGCCCCGTCGTCGAGGGCCCCCGCGAAGCCCATGCCCCCGACGAAGCGGTCCACGATGGCGATTCCGGCGCCCATCCCCTCGAGGAACCCGGCACGCACGGGGGAGACTGCGGCGTCCTGTGCATCGCACCGCAGGAACACGGGGAGAAGCGACTCCACGGTCGCCGCGAGGTGGAACAGCCCGAGCCCCTTCTCGGCGCGCTCCGGGAAGATGAACCGGGCCTCGGTGTCGTACTGCGACTCCACGGCATCGAAGCGCTCTTCCTGGTCGGTCGCGGGCACCCAGGCGGCGTGAGCGCGCTCGGTCACGAGCACGTCGGCCGACAGCGTGTGCATCGTGAAGCGCCCATGCCGTCGGGTCACGCGCTCCACGGTGGTGTGCCGCAGCTCCAGCCCGAAGGAGAGCACCGGTCGGGTCACGCGATCCCGCGGAGACGCGAGCTCGACCTGCAGCTTGCGACGCTTGGCGTCGAAGGCGTGCATCGGCACGCGGTATCGGCGGGTTCCGAGCCCGAAGACGCGCTTCGGGTAGAACCGTGTGGGTGCCGTTCTCGCGTCGACGCGCATCAGCACCTCGCCCGACCGCTGCTCGACGACCTCGACGACGTCGTTCGTGACCGTCTCGGAGCCCGGTTCGGCGCCGGTCGACGCGGGCGCCTGGAGGTGCGGGCTGCGCCGGATGGTGTCGCCGTGGCGCCAGGCGGAGTGGTTCTGGGACCGGGTGACGGGGTCGGTGGTCGTGCGGAGCCGGAAGTCGACGAGGTCGTCACCGAAGGAGGACCGGAGGGTGAGCTCGTCGTTCGGCGCCTCGCGCAGCGCGACGTCGAGATGGGCGAGCCGGAGGAACCGGTTGCGCATCCCGACGACGGGCGCGGGGCGAGGGAGGCGGCCCGTCTCGGTGAGGTGTTGGAGCCGGCCGGGATGGAGGAATCGCGCGACGGGGTCGGACGGGAGCAGCCACAGGGACTGGTGCGCCGGAGGGCTCGGCAGGCGATTCGGGAGCGTGGCGGCGGCCTCCACCAGGCTCGAGGGCTGCAGATCGGCCGCGCTGGCGTCGTGGATCCAGCTCGCACGGCGCTCCAGCGTGACCTCGGCGCCCAGGACGTCACGCCCCCAGCGGCCGCTCGGGTCGTAGGCCGTGGACGGGAAGCCGAGCTTCGTGACCACCTCGGTGGCGCGGCCCAGCCACGGGAGCGCGGAGTCGGCCTGGGGCTCCTTCCCAGGCCATGCGACGGTGTCGGCGGTGCTGCGCGCGCCGTACGCGACCCGGTGGGACTCCCGCCCGGGGAACAGCTGCTCCAGGAAGGCCCGGTGCGGCGGGGTGTCGGGGGCGTTCACGAGGATGGGCGGCTGGCTGGAGCGACCGGTCGCGAGGTGCCAGCGCCGCCAGACGAACGCGGTGTGCGTCACCTCGATGGGCGTACCGAGGTCGGGGCGGTGCACGATCACCAGATCGAGCCCGACCACCCACGGCCGTGCAGTGGAGGAGGCCATCTTCACGAGGCGTCGACCGACGTGCTGCTGGGTGACCAGCGTCAGCGCGGGGAACTGGTGCCCCGCGAGGGCTTCGTACAGGGCGTCGGGGCCGCACACCACGGCGCCCGGATCCCACGTGCGGGCCGTGCGCATCGCACGATCGAGGTCGGCCGCGATGCGGTCGGGCTCCGGATGGACGACCAGCACGCGGAGCCCCCGCGCACCCACGAGATCGGCGAGCAGGGCCGTCAGCAGGGCATGCCCGGACTCCTCGGGGAGGTCGCCCACGACGTACAGGTCGCTCGACCCCTCGAGCGTGTCGAGCAGCAGGTCGAGCGCCCGTGGCGGGCGTCCTGGCGCGCCCACGGCGGTCCACGCGCTCGTGGCCCGCGACGACGGCATCTCGCCGCTCTCGTCGGCACGCACCCGCGCGAGTGGCTTCGCGTCGCTGTCGAGCAGACCCGCCGCGATCCAGGCGCTCCGGAAGTCCGGCACCGGCCGGGCCTCCACGTCGGTCGTCGCCTTCGCGACGCGTTCCGGAGGGGGAGCGAGCCGGGCCTGGGCGCGCAGGGCGACACAGAGGGCGAGGGTGGGCATGGCCGCGACCCACTCGAGCAGACGCGCGGCGTCGCTGTCCTCGAGGTACACGCGGAAGGCGAAGAACGGGATCAGCAGGGCCGCCAGACCCAGCACGACCGCCGCACCGGTGCGGCCGGGAAGCGGTGCCTGGCGGGACGGACGCTGCGACGGAGGCAGGATCATCGCGGACAGCACGGCGACCACACCGGCGGTGGCCGCGCTGATCACGTGGATGGCGACCAGCGTGTCGTACGGGTGGACCCAGGTGCCGCGCATGTTCGGAATCCAGCCGAGCAGCCAGTACTGCGGGCCCGGACCGAACGTGGACTCGACCTGCTCGAACAGCCGCAGGAACAGGAACAGCAGCGGAGGAGCCGCCGCCGCCGGGCCGAATGCGAACAGGCTGCGCTCGAACAGCGGCCCCTGCCGCGGCCGCATGGCGGCGGTCACGAGCAGCACTGCGAGGAGCGTCATCGCGAGGATGAGGAACCCGATGAACCACGCGAGCACGTTCCAGTGCCACGTCGCTTCGTGGAGGATGCCGGTGGCGATCACGACTGCACCCCCATGCCGCGCAGGACCTCGTCGACGGACAGCCCTTCCCACACGGCGAAGATCGAGAGCCACGGCACCTGCGCCTCGCTCCAGCAGGGCTCGAGCAGTACCGGAGCGTCGGCGAGCGCGGCCTGGACGGCCACCCGCATCCCCGTGGGCGCGACGAGCAAGCGGCGATCGCGGCCCTCTCCGCGCACGGGATCCCCGTGGGGATCGACCGGCGAGATGCCCCAGCCGAGGGCCCCTCCGGCTTCGGACAGGAACGCATGGGCGCGCCCCCGCACGCCCTCCCGCTCCTCCGACAGCAACCCCGCGGCCGACAGCGTGCCGAGCTGCTCGTCGCAGGCGCGCAGGAGGGCCTCCTGATCGAGGCACGGGAGATCCTCGGAGAGCCCGCCGACGCGCGGCCAGGTCGCGGCCAGGATCTGGCCGGCCCACCGCTGGATGTCGCGCTGCCCGGCAATCCCCTCGAGCCGCACGGCGAGATCCGTGGGCGCCACGAGCGCCCGGTGCAGCGGAGACTCCGAGCCGAGCAGGCCGGAGAGGTCGTCCTGACGGGGCGTGGCGCCGAGCCGCACGCGGAGGTCGACCAGGGTGTCCTTGGCGGTGCCCGTGATCTGACGGATGGCCGCACGGAGGGCCGCGAGCCGCTCCAGCGCCGCTTCGTACCGACGCACGAGGTCGCGGGCCGTACGGCGCCGACGCACGGCGAGCAGGCGCTCGGCCTGATCGCGCTCCTGGCCGGCCCCTCCGCGACGCCAGGCCTCGGCGAGCTCGTGCGTGCGCTTCTCGAGCGCGAGCTCGGCCCCGTGGCGCCAGATCCACAGGACCACGAGCTGCCACACCCCGGCGGTCAGGAACCCGGCCAGCATGCCGGCTGCCCACGCTTCGGTCGTGGTGGGCGGGAACGTGGACGACGCCGCCGTGACGCCCGTGAGCGGCGGTGCGGCCATGAGCCAGCTCACGACGAGCAGCACGAGCGTTCCCGACGCCCCGAACAGCCCGAGCAGCACGCCCCAGGTGCGCCACACGCCCGGGCGCCCGTCGATCACGCGCTCCAGGGCACGAAGCCCCGGATCGTCCGGTGGGGGCGGGGGTTCCGGAGAGGGCAGGGGTGCGACGTCGGCAGCGAGGTCTTCCTCGAGGTCGTGGATGGCCTGCTTCAGGGCGTGCTCGAGCGGAGAGAGCACGCGCAGGGCGGTCTGGGGCTCGAGCTCTTCGTCGAGCAGGGCCGTGAGCCGGCGGTCGGCTTCGCCCAGCGCGTCGGCCTCGGCCTGGTCGACCAGGCGCAGCATGGCTTCGTGATCGGGATCGGTCGTGGGGTCGGTGCGGCGGTTCCAGGGCTTCGCGATGGCATCGAACAGCACGCGGTACCGGGTGCGGATGTCGACCGGCCGCTCGGTGATGCGCACCCGCCACTTGTCGGGCAGGTGGTCTTCGGCGCCCGACAGCCGTGCGGCTCGTGCGCGCACCCGCTCGGCCGCGGACCCCTTGTCGAAGGCGGACAGCAGCGTCGCGCCATCCAGACGCTCGGCGAGGCTCTGCGCCCGGCTCGGATCCGTCGTGGGGCTCTCGGCGACCCCCAGCAGCACCTCGAGCCCCGAGAGCGCGAGGCGCCAGCGCGCGTACCGGCGGATCCGCGCGACCGGGAGCTCGGCGGTGGCGACGGCCAGGGACGCGTACCGGCGATGGTCGGCGCGGTGCGCGAGCACGGTGCGGACGCGGTCGTGGGTGCGGCTCCCCGACAGGTAGAGCGCCTGAACGCCCGCCCGCAGCGCGACCTCCATGCCGTCACCGTCCAGTCGGCCCGCGGTGGTCTGCCGTGGGAGCAGGAGCACGCGCGAGAGCGCGGGATGACGGGCGCGCTGCGACCACGCCTCGATCGCGGACAGGATGCCGGCGAACGCGAGCCCGTCGGGGGTGGCCACCAACGGGGGCGTACCGAGCAGCACGGTGAGCCACACCGAGCGCTGCTCCGGCGGCGTTCCCGGTGGGAACAGCACGGGGAAGTCGTCCGCCAGCACGTCGGTGATCGCGTCGAGGTTCGCGATCAGGCCGTCCGGGTCGCACTCGGAGCCGTCTGCCACCACGACGATGTCGAGCTGGACGCGTCCCGAGCCACGCCCGGCTCCGGCTTCCAGCAGGCGACCGGCCTGGTCTGCGAGCTTTCGGCGCAGTCGGTCGGCCTTGCCGAGCGGCGCGGTCACCGCGGTGTGCGGAGACGCGGCGGGTGCCGCGATGGCGGTCGCGGTGTCGTCGAGGTCGTCGACCACGCGCGTGCCCATCGGACCCAGCCCGACGAGCACCAGGGGGTGCGCGACCGCGGCTTCGCTCACGACAGCCCGGCGATCAGCTCGTCGACGGCGCGTCGCTCGTCGTCGAGGAAGCGCTTCTCGGCCTCGCGCTCTTCGGCGACGGCCTGGTAGTACAGGCCGGACAGCGCGTCGCGGTGGGCTTCGAGCTCCGACCGGAACCGCGCGCGGTCGGGCTTCTCGGCCGTGCGTGCCCGCATCGTGCTCTCGGCTCCGGCGAGCATGTCGTCCCGCAAGGTGGGGTCGAGCTGCCAGAACGCCTCGAACGCGTCGGCGCGGCGGGCCGCGAGCGGCTTGCCGAAGCCCTTCATGGTCCAGGAGTACCCCGACTCGTCGCGGTTGATCGTGCCGAGCAGCGCGCACAGGGTGAAGCCCCGCAGGCGGGAGCCCCGCTCCTGTGCGGCCTTCTTCGCCTCCGACTCGCGGGCCGTGCGCTCGCGGGCCTCCTTCAGCTCGATGGGGTCGAGGTTCGGCACGCGGCCCCCCTCGAAGTTCCGATCGATGTGGAGGGGGTACGTGCGGTTCGACTTCGCGTCGACCTTCTTGTACGCCGTGAACAGCTCGTCGGTGACGCGCTTGAAGAAGTACAGGGGGATGCCGAGCATCGCGCGGTACAGCACGATGGAGTCGGGCTCCGACCACCCCTCCACGAAGTCGACCCCGCTCGCGACCTCGCGCAGCATCCGGCCCAGGCTGCCGGGCTCGTCGGTGTCGTACCGCGGCGCCACGCCGGCGTAGAAGATGCGCGCGGGCACCACGGTGTCGTCGACGCCGATGCGCGCCTTGTCGAGGTGGGCGAGCGTGACGCACTCGTCGGCCACGCGCTGCAGCTTGTCGAGCACCCGCTTGCGGATGTCGTCGGCCGACACTGACGCGAGCAGGGCTTCGAGCTCCTTGCGAGGCTGACCGAGGATCGACTTCCCGGACTCCTCGAGCACGGTGTACCGGGCTTCGAGCTCGAGCGCGCGCTGGAGATCGAGGTCGGCGAGCGCAGCGGTGAACACCTCGCGGCCCTCCACCATGAGCGCGGACCGCACGGCCTGCACGATCTCGGTGGCGTCGCGCGCTCGCACCCGGCCGGTGTCGTCGTCACGAGCGGGAGAGAACGCGGCGGTGACGATCTCGAAGATGCGCTTGTCGTCGAAGCTCGCCGATCGGTCGAGGAGGTGGGCGTACAGACGGTCCCACAGGCGGTCGGCAGCGCGGTCGTTCCGCATGACCTCGGTGTCGAGGTAGAAGCGGGCCACGTCCGACTCGGGCTGGGTCGCTGGGTCCTTCCGGAAGCGATCGGCCGACTCGGAGGCGTCGCGGGCCTGCTCGCTGGCGATCTCGGCGACCTTCCGGAACGCGGAGAGCCGGGCTTCGATGTTCAGGCGGAGCTCGCCCTCGAACGAGCGCCAGAACGTGCGCTTCAGGAAGTCGCGCTGGTCGGCGGCCAGCCGGTCGAAGAGCTGCACGGACCGACGCTTCGCCTTGTTGAACTCCTTGTTCTCGCTGGAGAACATGCGCCCGATGAGCCCCTGCTCGGCGGTGGCCTGGAGCCGCTCCTCGCACTCCTTCACCTCGCGCACGACGCCGTCGCTGTCGAGGTCGGAGGGGTTCCCGCCCTCTTCGGTGAGCCACGCACCCTCCTCGGGGTCGTGGAAGGGCGACAGGAACGCACGCAGGATCTGGTGGATGAGGAAGGTGCGCTGCCCGAGCGGGTTCAGCTCGAGGTCGGCGAACAGCTTCGAGAAGAAGCGGTCGGTACGGAGGTCCGTGATCGAAGCCTGGAGGAACTCGCCCATCACCTTCGCGCGCGACGTGGCGGTGTCGCGGCGCAGGCCCTCGAGCTGGCGCGTGAGGGACGGGTTCCCCGTGGTGATGTCGCCCTGGTTGACGGGCGCGATGTCGATCAGCTCGTCGAGACGGTCGAAGATCGCCTGCAGGCGCTCCTGGAAGTGATCGGACCACGTGCGCCCGTGGCGGTCGAGCTGGGCGTGCACGGCCGTGAACACGCCCTTCTCGTCGGCGGCCTCCTCCTGGCCGGCCTGCCAGGCGATCCAGCCGAGGAACTTCTCGTCGGCGATGCGGTCTTTCTCGGCCTGGTCGAGGCGTTCGAAGCGCGGCTCGCCCCACGGAACCCGGAACTCGGGGTGATCGGCGCCGAACACGAGGTGCCCCTCGAGCGCCCGGGCCGTGTAGCGCATGGCCGCGTAGTGCAGGAGGTCGTTGCGCGGCAGCTGGAGCAGCGCGGTGCCGTAGCAGCCGTAGTGGACCGCGAAGTGGTCGAGCGCGAGCGACTTCTGGTGCTTGTCGTAGTTGTCGTACTCGCCGGCCTGCGCGCCGAGCAGCGGGCTGAAGATCTGGAGGAACGCAGCATCCGCGACGGCGTGCTCGTAGCGCTCCAGGCTGATCTCGGCGGGCTTGTCGACGATGTACGTGAGCGAGAACGGCCGCTCGTCGACCACTCGCCGGTGATCGCTGTTGGCGTCGGGGTCGTAGTGGAAGGGCAGGGAGTCGGGATGCCCGTGGTACCCGAGCTTCGTGAGGTACTCGAGCTCCTTCAGCGCGGCGTACCCGTTCGCACGGATGTCGTCGTGCAGCTGGCGCTCGACGCGGTCGAGGAAGGTGGACGGGAGCGACAGCGTGGACACGAGGTTCGGGCGCCCCCAGCCGTGGTCGCGAACGAGGTCCTTGATCAGGTACGCCATCGGCAGGAAGCCGCCCGAGCCCGTGCCGCCGGCCACCGACGCGTACATGCAGATGTTCACGACGCGGTGCTCGTTGTCACGCCACGGGTTCTCGCGGCGCGTGGCGAGGTCGAGCATCGCGTTGATCTTGCGCCGGATGCCCGCCCGATCGTCTTCGAGGTTGTAGTACAGCCCGAGCCGTGACTCCACGCGGATCTGGCCGGCACCGGCCCCCTGGGTCGACCGGAAGTCGTAGTCGGGGTGCACCCACTGGGTGAGGTTCGGGTCTTCGGGGAGCTCGAGCAGACCCTGCTTGCGCTTCACGTAGGAACGTCGGTCGAACGCCGAGACCAGGAAGCGAGCGTCGGGCTTGATCTCCGCGTTCTTGTACAGGTCGTCCTTGTTGGTGTCGATCACGCAGAAGTGCGTGAGGTCCTTGAGGCGGTTCCACTGCGGATGGCGCTTGAGCTTGCCCGCGAGCAGGTTGACGACGCGGCTCCCGGCGCCGCCCAGCCCGATGAACAGGGTGGGGGAGAACTTCTCGCCTGCGAGCAGACCCATGCGGTTCCTCCAGTGGCGGACAGCCTATTGAAAGCGGAAGTAGATGTCGCCCAGACGGTAGACGACGTTCGTTCGGATGCCGTCGGCCGCTGCCTCGGGCTCCAGGCGCACCCACTTGCGGGTGCGGCGGTCGTGGACCTCGAGGGGCCCACGGAGGTGGAGGGTGGTCTCGCCACCGCCGGTCGCTTCGACCCACACGGCCGCATTGCGGGGGTTGGCCACGAAGTCGCCCGACGCCGTGAGCGCGATGCGGGCGTTCCTGTAGAAACCCCGCCGGCCCTTGGGCTGCTCGCGGAGGACGAGCGCGGCAGCACGCGACAGCTGGCGCTCGCTGCCCGCGATGCGGATGGTGGTGTCTTCGTCGAAGTCGTGGGGACGGATCCAGCCGTACAGGAACCACAGGATGAAGAGCAGCAGGAGCAGGGCGAGCAGCCAGGGCCACCAGCAGCGCAGGAAGCCCGTGCGGTCGACCTCGAAGAGCACGGGAGTGCGGTGTGCCGCGGTGCTCCCGTCGGCATCGACGCCGTAGATCCGGATGGCAGACGCCCCGGACGACGCCAGGTGCCCGCAGCAGCCGCGCGCACGGGCACAGGCTTCGTAGCCGTCGCCCTTGGCGCTCACCGACAGGGCGAGGTCGCGCGGGATGCCCTCGAACTCGAACCGCGTCTTCTCGACGAGCACCGCGTGGTTCGTCTGGACGTGGAACGGCACGCAGACCTCGGTCGCGCTCCGGGCGCCGCTCCAGTGCCCGAAGTCGAGCACCTGCTGGTCGGTCGTGAGCTCGAGCGGCGGAGGGGTCTCGGGACGCAGCGTGTCGCGCGCCTTCTTCTGCATCCAGTTGTTCTGGAAGCGGATCTCGACGGGCGTGGGCTTCGAGGACGAAGGCGTCCACGAACCCTCGAACACTCCGTCACCCACGTGCTTCAGCGGCACGGTCTGGTCGCCGACCTGGGCTTCCGCCTGGAAGCCGTCGCGGCCGAAGAACTCGGCATCGTCGAAGGGCTCGCCGTTCACGACGAGGCGTCCGCGCACCGGAGTGGGCTCGCCGACCTTCGCGGTGTCGGGCAGCAGGACCTCCGCCGTGAGGTCGTACCGGAGGATGAGCCCCCACGCGACCTCGCCCGACCCCTGCTTCACGGAGATCGTCCACCGGTCGGTGCGCTTCGGGTCGTGGGGGGCGCGCCACACGGCGTAGTGCAGCCGGGGCGGGTCGCAGAACGTGGCGTTCCGGCGCGTTCCGAAGTTGCAGCCGTTGTCGCCCGTCGCGCGCGGCCGGATCCCACCCTTGGGGCTCGAGAGCTCCGCGGTGTACGGGCCCGTTCGGTCCACGCTCGTGGTGACGGCGAGCACCTCGGTGACGTAGCGCCCGATCTCCACGGTGTGCTCAGCACCCGGCGAGAGCGTGCCCGACAGCGCCTTCGAGCCGAGCGCGCGGCCGTACCCGGCGGTGAAGTGGCTCACCATGTCGGCGCCGTTCGACACGCGCACGTAGTCGTCGGGCTTCCGGGCGAGCGGCCGCATGAACCCCTCGGCCTCGGGGTTGTCCTCGCTCAACAGGCCCAGCACGAGCGTGTCGAAGTCGCCCCCGGGGAGCCCGAGGAGCTCGGGACCGACCGACGGGTCTTCGTAGTCGTTGGGGGCACCGTCCGACAGGAACAGGAGCATCTTGTCGCGCCGGTCGCTCTTCTCGAGGATCTGCCGCGCCCGCTTCAGGGGGGCCTGGTAGAACGTGCCGCCGGAAGCCCCGAGGTTCTGGAGGTCTTCGTGGGTCTCGACCACGACCACACCGGGCTTGTTGGCCTTCGGGAACGCCAGCACCGTGAGCGCGTCGTCGGTCCCGCGGGTGAGCCCCTCCACGAGCAGGGCGCCGAGCACGGACCGCCGGTCGGGGTCGGCGGCCGGGTGGTCCCAGCCCTTCACGTTGTGGGGCTCGACCATCGAGCAGCTGTTGTCGAGGACGATCACGAACTCCGTTCCGGGACGGGTCGCGTGCGCAGGCTGCAGCAGGAGCCAGAAGGAGAGGAGCAGCCCGATCACTTCTGATGCACCTCGTCGACGTCGACCTTCACGTTGTTCGTGAACACGCCCTGCATCAGCAGGATGCCGATCAGGATGAGGCCGAGCGCGAGCAACACCACCAGGGCGGCGAGCCAGGGTTTCGGCTGCTCGTCGGGGCGCGGGGCACGACGGGGGGCCTCGGGCGGCGGGGCTTCCGGGTCGCGATCGGGGGCGGGCGGGATCGTCTCCTGCTCTGCCTCGTTCGACCCGAAGCGCGGGCGACGGGGCGTGAGGTCGTCGTCCTGCCAGGTGACGGACGCGCTCTTGCGCTCGGAGGCCTCGTGGAGATCCGGGTTCGCCACGAGCGGGTGGTGCTCGCGATGGTCGGAGAACACCGGGGTCTGCTGCGCCTCTTCGTCGAAATCGGGCCCATCCCAGCGGGCCAGGATGATGGTGATGTTGTCGTGCCCCCCCCGATCGAGGGCCATCTGCACCAGGGTGTCGAGATCGGTGGAGAGGGTGTCGCCCTTCACCACCGGGCCCAGCTCGTCGTCGTCGACGAGGTCGCACAGGCCGTCGGAGCACAGCAGGATGAGGTCGCCGGTCTTCAGCTTCCACGGATGCCCGAGGCTGTCGGGACGGATGGGCGGCTCGTTCGGACCGCGCCCGCCGAGCGCCTTCGTGACGACGTGGGCCAGCGTGGAGAGCTTGGCCTCCTCTTCGGTGAGCTCGCCCGCTTCGACGAGCTCGTTCACGAGCTTGTGGTCGCGCGTGCGATCGGCCACCACACCCCCGCGGAGGAGGTAGGCGCGGCTGTCTCCAGCCCAGGTGACGTGTGCGAGCCCGCTGTCCACGTGAACGAGTACGGCGGTGGAGCCGGGCGTATTGCCGGGGACCGCGAGCTTCTTGCGGATCGCGATGTCGGCCGCACGCACGGCGGACTCCATGCGCTCGGGCGCGAACCCGACGGCTTCCGAGAGCTCCTCCTCGAGCACGCGGACTGCGATGGCGCTGGCTTCGTCGCCCCGCCCCATGCCGCCCATGCCGTCACACACGGCGAGGAGCTGGCCGGTGGGCGTCTCGAACACCGTGAGGCTGTCCTCGTTGGTGTGGTGCACGAGGCCGATGTGGGTGCGCGTATCGACGACGAGGCTCAAGCGTTCCCCCGATGGGTCCGGTGGCGTTTGTTGGGTGCGCCGGCTGCTGAATTCCGCGGCACCGTCCCCGGAACGACGGAATTCGGCTGCTCGACCACGACGACGAGCTGACTGGACAAGGCGATCCGGGTGCCCGGGGGCACCTCGACGCGCTCGTTGGGGACCAGACGTCGAGGCCCGACCCAGGTGCCGTTGGAGCTCCCGAGGTCTTCCGCGAACACGGAGCCGGATGGGTAGAGCTCGAATCGCGCGTGTCGACTGCTGATTTGGGGAAGGTCCACCACGACCTCGTTGCCCTCCGCGCTTGCGCCCACGCGGAGGATACGCCCCGCGAACCTCCAGCGTGTCCCGGCGGCGATCTCTCCGCCAACCACCAGCAGGTGGGTCTCCGGAAGATTCATGGAGAAAGCGTGCTTTTCTGGCTCGACAACCTCGGGCACCGGCGGCTCGACCACCGGTGGGGTCTCGGGCGGGGATGGTGCAACGGGCGGTCGGGGAGCCGGGTCTCGCGGCTTCGGATCGACCTCGTCCCGCGAAGCCACGAGCCAGGCGGCAGCGCCCAGGAAGACGAGCACCAGCAGCGCGAGCGCGAGGCAGAGCAGACCCGCGAGCTTGCCCGGCGGACCCCGCGGAGCCGCCATGGCGGGCTCGACGGGCCGTGTGGCGGGCCTGGCAGCGCCAGTGTCCTGCGGAGAGCGTCCGTCTCCCTTCGGGCGGCACTTCGGCGGCACCCCCTCGGCCACGACGGTCTCGGACAGGATGCCGAGCGGGCCACGCACGGCCACGGACAGCGGACCGTCTCCGCACACCTTCGCGCGCACGTCGAACAGCGACAGGGGACGCTTCGAGAGCGCCTCCATCGCGCCTTCCGGCACCTCGCTCCCGTGGATCTCGACCACGTCGCCGCCCGTGAGCTGGGTGAGCCGCGCGATCCGGTCGAGGTCTTCGGCGTACGAGCCGGCACCGGTACGGGCGAACACCACGGCATCGACGAGCACCCGGCGATCGCGGGCGAACCTCGCGATCTCGTCGACGTCGTAGACCTGCGACTCCTCACCGGCGTCCGTGAACACCACCACGCGACGCACTCCGCCATCGGAGCCCGGATGGGCGTCGCTCACGGCATCCACGGCCTCGCGGATGAAGGCCGCCAGGCGCGTCTCCTTCTGTGCAGCCCCATGGCCCCGGGCGGCGTCGAGGTTCGCGCGGATCACCGTCTCGTCGGACGAGGGTGCCCACTGCTCGGCACTGCGCCCGAACACCATCACACCCACCGACTCGCCCTGGAGGCGGTCGGTCACGTAGGTGTCGGCGAGGGCGAACGCGGTGTCGTGGTGTCGCCGGAAGCTCCCGCTGGCGTCGAACGTCAGCATGGTCGCGACGCCATCGCGGATCGCCCGGTGCGCACGGGTCGGACGCACGTGCCCGTCGATGATCCAATGGAGCTTCAGCCGGTCGCCCTCGGAGTCCTCCACACGAACGCGAGCGTCCATGCGAGGCCCGTTGAGCCGGGGTGGCTCGACGAACGAGACCCCCTGTCCCGCGAACGCGGCGGCGATCAGCAGGAGCACTGGCCTAGGACTCCCCGGCGAGGTGCACGAGCGCCTCGTCCCCCAGGAGCTTGAGGACGATGAGGGTGTCGCCGATGCGCAACACGGCCCCATCGGTGACGTTCACGCGGTCGTTCACACAGGGGACGCCCGACACCAGCGTTCCGTTGGCCGAGGTGTCGAGGAGCCAGGCCTCACCGCCTTCGATGCGCAACAAAGCGTGGTCCGTGCTCGCCTTGGGGTCGTCGAGGCAGATCTCGACGTCGTCGCGGCGTCCGATGCGTGTGCGCCCCTCCCGCAGGAGCACGGCCGACGCGGGACCGGAGGGGGGCATGAGGATGGCGGCCCCCGCCACGGAGGGCTCTTCGGGGCACGCCAGCGTGACCACCGTGGCTCGACGGGCGGATCGGGGGACGGGCGACGGCGCCGGAGGCACCGCTGCAACCGGTGGGGGAGCGACCGGTGGGGACGGCTTCTCCACGGGGGCCGGCGGCACGGGACGGTCTGCGAGCGGGGGGACGGTCTGGGCGAGCGCCGGCACGGGAGGCGGGCGGACGGGAGCGGGCTCGGGAGGACTGCGGACCGGTGCAGGCTCGGGCGCAGGCGCCCTGGACGCCACGATGCCCTGCGCCGCGATGCGGAACGGATCGTCGGGGTCGATGCGGGTGGACCGCGGCGGAACGCCCGTACCCGCCTGACGCACGACCGAAGGGACCGGGCCGAGCATGGTCTTCCGCTTCTCGGAAGCCGACCCCGAACCCTGCTGACCGGCATCGGTGGTGCCTTCGAGGCGGGCCCCGCAGTACTCGCAGACCCTCGAGCCGGCGGGGTTGGTGAAGTAGCAACGCGGGCACTGCATCGGTCAGCTCCTGGCGAGACCTTATCAGCGCTGGCGATAGCGCAGCACTGCGGACCCGATCTCGATGCTCGCGCCGTCGGCGAGCCGTCTGAAGCGCACGCTCTGGCCGTCGACCCGCGTGCCGGCCGCCGACCCGAGGTCCTCCACGACGACGTCGATGCCCTGGAGCCGGACCCGGCAGTGCCGGGGCGCCGCGCTGGGCTCCTCGAGGGGGATCTCACAGCTGTCGGCGCGCCCGATCACGATTCCCTCGAACGACACGGGGATCCGCACGGGATCGCTCGTGTGGTCGCCCCGAACGAGGCGCGCCGCCACCTCGAGGTGCGGGCCCTTCACGGCCGGAACCTCCGGCACCACCTCCGGAGCGGGCTCCATGGGCCGAACGCCCGTCGACACCGTGTGGAACTTGAGCATCTGGTGCCCGACGCCCACGAGATCGCCGTCTTCCAGGCGGATGTGCGTGACCCGTGCGCCGTTCACGCGCGTTCCCACGGTGCTGCGATCCTCGAGGATCCAGCCGGAGCCATCCCACAGGAACGCACAGTGCTCGGCTTCGAGGTTGGCCACGGTACCGAGCGACACCTCGAGATCCTGCCGACCCACGCGGACCTCGGCAGACCTCAGACGCCAGGCCTTGCGCTCGTGGGCGGGGCCGGTCGTCTCCACGAACGACGGGGGGATCTCCGACGACGGCGCGGCCACCGACGCGGGAGGAGCCGCGTGCACGGGCGCGGGGGCGAGCCCGCCGGTCTTGCGGTCGAGCAGTCGGATGAGCGTGGCACAGTCGGGGGCCCGCGCATCGGGGTCCGGGTCGAGCGCGGCCACGATGCACGCCAGCACCCCGTCGTCGAGGTCGGGCACGATCTCGCGCGGATCGCGGTAGACCCCGGCCTGGATCGCGGCGAGCGTGCCGCTGTCGGTGTCGCGCTCGAACGGGTGCACTCCGCCCGTGGCCAGCTCGTACAGCACACACCCGAGCGCGAACACGTCCCAGCGACGGTCGGGGACCTCGCCCGCGATCTGCTCCGGAGCCATGAACGCGGGGGTTCCGAGGCGACCTTCGGTCTCGGTGACACGGACCTTCGTGAGCCGCGTCGCAGCCTCGTGGACGTGCGCGATCCCGAAGTCGGCGACCCGCGGGTGCCAGACGCCCGCTCCGTCGCGCGACAGCAGCACGTTGCTGGGCTTCAGATCGCGGTGGATCACGCCCTCGGAGTGCGCGTGGTGGATCGCCTCGAGCACCGGCAGCGCGATGGACCGCACGAGCGCGGGGTCGGGCGGAGCCTGCATCCGCGCGACGAGCTCGGCGAGGTTCGGGCCCTCCACGTACTCCATCACGAGCCCGGCGATCCGGAGGGGTGCGTCGACCACCGCGTCCGTGACCATCACGATCGCCGGATGGCGCACGAGCGCCTGGATGCGGCCCTCCGCGAGGAACCGCTTCCGGAGATCCGGCCGGTCGACCCACCGGGGATCCAGCACCTTCAGAGCGAGGGGCGCCTGCAGGATCGCGTGCCGGACGCGGTAGACGGTCGCCATCCCGCCGCCGCCGATCGCGGCTTCGACGATGTAGTGGTGAATCTGATCGCCGGGAGCGAGCATCGAGGATCTCCGATCCTCCGGGACTGTATGCCCTGCAGGAGGGGGCCTCAAACGGCACGTGGCCCGGCACCCCTTTGGCACCCCGCTGCGGATTTCGGTAGGATCGGAACAGGAGGTTGCTGCATGGCCGCACGCGCGACGTACACTCCGACCCTCATCCGAAACGTCGCCCTCATCGGCCATCGAAGCGCTGGAAAGACCAGCCTCGCCGAAGCAATCCTCGCGGTCTCCGGCGCCGTGCGAACCGCCGGCAGCGTCACGCACGGCACCGCCCTCCTCGACTTCGACGACGTCGAGCGGAAGAAGCAGCTCTCGCTCCAGACCGGGTTCGCATGGATCGAGTGGGGCGACGACCTCATGCAGCTGATCGACACGCCCGGCCTCTCCGCGCTCGCCTACGAGCGGGCGCTCGGGATCGGCGTCTCCGAGGCCGTGATCGTGGTGGTCGACGCCGGGGAGGAGATCACGCCAGCTGCGGAGATCGCGTTCGCGGAGTCCCTCCAGCGCGGCGTCCCGACGCTCGTGTTCGTGAACAAGCTCGACCGGCCGCACGATCTCGGCACGGTGCTCGACGCTCTGCAGGCGGCCGCGGGCGAGCGGCGGGTGATCCCCGTGGAAGCGCCCGTGGGGGAGGGCGGGCAGTGCACGGGTGTCGTGGATCTGCTGTCCGGTGCGGTCGACATGAAGGAGGGCTGCGAGCCCATCACGGTCACGCAGAGCTGGATGGCGCGCTTCTCGGAGCAGCTCACCGAGGCCATCGCGCTCACCGACGATGCGCTGCTCGAGCACTACCTCGAGTACATGGAGGTGCCGGAGGAGCGCCTGCGTGCGGCTCTCGCGAAGGCCGTGGGGCGCGGGGAGATCGTGCCCGTGCTGTTCGGCTCGGCCACGAACCAGTACGGCGTGCGCCGGCTGCTCGACTTCGTCACGTCGTTCGTGCCGAGCGCGGGAACACGCACGGGTCCGACGGCCTTCGAGTACGACGGCACCCCCGTGGAGCTCGAGCCGTCGGGGTCGTTCGTGGCCCAGCTCGTGGCGACGCAGCTCGACGGGGATGGGCAGCCCTTCCACGTGCTTCGCATCTGGCAGGGCGAGGCACAGCCGAACCAGGTGTGGACGAACGCGACGACCGGCGAGTCCGCGAAGGTCCGGAAGCTCTACAAGATCCGCGGTCCCCGGAGGTCGACGGCCCAGACGCTCTGTGCCGGCGGGCTCGTCGCGACGTGGGACCCCCTCCCGGGCCGTCCCGGCGCCTGCTTCAACACCCGCGAGCGCCTGTACGTACCCGCCCCCGAGCTCCCGCCGTCGATGATGGCCTATGCGCTCAACCCCACCTCCGACCGCGATGCCCGCCGCCTCCAGGAAGGCCTGGTACAGCTGCTCGCGATGGACGGCTCGCTCGACGTCCACACCGACGAGACCACCGGTCAGCTGCTCCTGCGCGGCTACTCCGACGCCCACCTGGATCTCGCGCTCGAGCGCCTGCGGAGCCGTCTCGGCGTCGCGGTCACGGCCGAGCTGCCCCCGATCCCGTACCGCGAGATGCCCGCGAGCGGGGTGGTGGGCGTCTCCGGCATCCACCGCAAGGAAGACAACGACGGGCTCCCGGTCGAGTACGGCGCCTGCCAGGTCGACGTCACGCCGCTCCCACCCGACGAGGGCAACGGGTTCGAAGACGCGCACCCCGACCCCGACGAGCTCCCGACCAAGTTCCGTCCCGCGATCGACGAGGGGGTGCGGCGAGCCCTCGAGCACGGCCCGACGGCCGGGTACCCCGTGCTCGGCGCGACGGTCCGCCTCACGGGCGGGGAGTACGACATCCTCCAGTCCACGGAAGACCACTTCCGCATCGCCGGAGAGCTCGCGGCGCGTAGCGCGCTGGAGCAGGCGGGCACGCGAATCCTCGAGCCGTGGTGGCAGGTCGACGTGTACGCCCGCGGCACCGAGGTGGGGCACGTGATCTCCGAGATCAGCGTGCGTCGCGGGCGGATCGTGGGCCTCGAGGTGCTCGGCACCGAGACGCGGGTGTGCGCTCAGATGCCGTACCGCGAGCTGCGCACGTTCGGCCCGCGACTCCAGGGTGCGACCTCTGGAAGAGGCCGCTTCTACGGGGAGTTCTCGCACTACGAGCCCGCGCCCGACCACATCCTGTCCGAGGCCATCGCCGACTCGCCGTTCCGTCGGGCCAGCTGATCCCACCGTGACAGCGCCCGATCGACGCGCGCACCCCGCGTGCGGGGGGTTCCCGCCCGACGGGTTCGTTGTTAGCGTGGGTGTGTGAGGCCGACGACCAGCGAAGCCAAGTCCGTCCAGTTCGAGGACAACGACCGAGTCCGGGAGCTCGTGGGCCAGATGGGCTCGCATCTCCAGCTCATCGGCGAGCGCACGGGTCTGTCCCTGTCCCAGCGCGGTACGCAGATCCTCATCAGCGCCGAGAACGGCGAAGACGTGGAGTGGGGCGAGCACCTCCTGCGTGAGCTCTACGGGCTCGTGGCGGCCGGGCATCCGCTCGATCCCGACGACGTGTCGCACGCCATCGGCATCCTCACGCACGATCCCGATGCGCGGCTGAAGCAGTACTTCGAAGACACCGTGCTCATCGGGGTCGACGGGCGGCGCATCACGCCACGCTCACCCGGTCAGCGCGCCTACCTTCAGGCCCTGCGCAAGCACGACGTGGTGTTCGGCGTGGGTCCGGCGGGCACCGGCAAGACCTACCTCGCGATGGCGATGGCCGTCGCGGCCCTCAAGCGCGGTGAGGTCGAGCGCATCATCCTCACGCGTCCAGCGGTCGAAGCGGGTGAGAAGCTCGGCTTCCTCCCCGGAGACCTGAACGAGAAGGTCGATCCGTACCTCCGTCCGCTGTACGACGCGCTCGAAGACATGCTCCCGGCCGACCGTGTCGCGCGGCTCCTGGAGCGCCGCACGATCGAGGTGGCTCCGCTGGCGTTCATGCGGGGGCGCACCCTGAAGTCCGCGGCCGTCGTGCTCGACGAGGCGCAGAACACCACGCGCGAGCAGATGCGGATGTTCCTCACGCGCCTCGGTCCCGACTCCAAGATGGTGATCACGGGCGACGTCACGCAGGTCGACCTCCCCACGCGCGTGCAGTCCGGGATGATCCAGGCGCTCCGGGTGCTGTCGGGCATCCCGTCGATCGGCATCGTGAAGCTCACCTCGATCGACGTGGTCCGCCATCCGCTCGTGGCCGAGATCATCGACGCGTACGCGAAGCACGACGAGGTGCCGATTTGAACGAGCCCGCCGAGCTCGGCGGCGAGCGCTCGTGGATGGTCCGCGTGGCGCTGCTCGTCGCGGTGTGCCTGATCTGCGCGGCCACCGGGGTCGACTGGGCGCGCGCACCGTCCGAGCAGCTCGTCGCTGGCGATGTCGCGCCCCGCACGGTGAAAGCGCCCGTCACGTTCAAGTACCAGGATCTCGCGGAGTACGAAGACGCCCGGTCCGAGGCCGAGTCTCGCGAGCTCCCCGTGTTCGTGTACCAGCGCGAGGCCCGCGACGAAGCGCTCATCAACGTCCGCATGGCGTTCGCCAACGCCCGGGCCCTGGTCGCGGCTCGCAAGGGGCAGGGGAGCGACGCCGGTCTCGACCCCACGGTGATGGAGCAGTTCACCCGCGATCTGCGCGTGCACCTGGTCCCCGAAGACGTGCAGGCCCTCGCCGAGGTGGGCTTCAGCTCCGAGTGGGAAGACCTCGTGGCGGCCCTGCTGTCCGAGGCGCTGTCCGGCATGGTGATCGCCGACCGCGCGGATCTGCCCCGCAACGGCGGCTCGATCCGCGTCATCGAGCTCGGTGACGAGCCCTCGGAGCGGGTGCTCGAAGACGTGCAGGATGTCGTGACCGCACCGGAAGCCCGCCAGCGCATCAGCCTGCGCGCGCTCGACTCCCAGTTCGGCGACACCGCGGCGGGCAAGGCGTCGGCCGCGATCGCGCGGTCGCTCGTGCGCGCCAACCTGTCGTTCTCGCCCCTGAAGACCGAAGAGCGCCGGAAGCGCGCGGTCCGCGAGGTGCGCCTCGAGCCCCAGAGCGTGAAGCGCGGCACGGTGTTGTTCCGCGAAGGCGACACGCTGAGCCAGCGCGACGTGCTCCGCTACGAAGCCCTCCAGGCCCAGCAGGGCGAGCAGGCCATCGTGCTGTCGTGGGGGTCCATCGCGGTCTTCCTGCTGCTCCTCATCGGGATCGCCTACAGCTTCGGCGCGAACTACCTCGAGCGGTTCGAGACGCGCATGCGGCACGTGTCCAGCGCGGCTGCGCTCCTCGTGCTCACGTCGCTGATGGCCCGCGTGACGGTGGCCACGGCCGAAGGGGTCGCCGTACTCGTGGGCTACGAAGCAGAGCCCCAGTCGGTCTGGTACGTCGTGCCGGTCGCGGGCGCGGTCATGCTCGTCCGGCTGCTCATGAGCGTCGAGTGGGCCGTGATGTTCACGCTCGTCGCGAGCGTCACGGTCGGCCTCGTGATGGACATGTCGGCCCTGCCCGTCGCGTTCTTCGTCATCTCCGGGCTCACGGCCATCGCGTCCGTGTCGCAGACCCGCGAGCGCATCGCCGTACTCCGCGCGGGCCTCCAGGTGGCGCTCGTGAACGCCGCGGCCGTGCTCGTCATCCACTTCGTGCAGCTCTACGTGGTCGACGGCGAGGTCACGCTGGCCACCACGATGCGGCCGGTGTGGTCGATGGCGTTCGCGCTCGCCGGCGGGATCGCGTCGTCGTTCCTGGTGCTCGGCCTCACGCCGCTGTTCGAGTCCGCGGGCTTCGTCACCGACTACCGCCTCATGGAGCTCGCGAACCTGAACCACCCGCTGATGCGCCAGCTCATGCTGCGCGCGCCGGGCAGCTACCACCACTCCGTGATGGTGGGCTCGCTGTCGGAGGCCGCGGCCGAGGCCATCGGCGCGAACGCTCTCCAGGCGAAGGTCGCGGCGTACTTCCACGACATCGGGAAGGCCCTGAAGCCCCAGTACTTCGTCGAGAACCAGGGCAAGGGCGGCAACCGGCACGAGGGGCTCGACCCGCACACGTCGGCGCAGATCATCATCAGCCACGTCACGGAGGGCGGTCGCATGGCCGCCGAGCACAACCTGCCGAAGCCCATCCAGGACAACATCTGGATGCACCACGGCACCGGCATCCTCCAGTACTTCTACGCGAAGGCCGCGGAGCAGTCGCCCGAGGTGTCCGAGTCTCCGTTCCGGTACCCCGGTCCGAAGCCCGACACGCGCGAAGCGGGCATCATCATGCTCGCCGACAAGGTCGAGGCCGCCACACGCACCATCCGGTCGCCCACCGAAGAGAACATCCGTGCGATGATCAGCCGGATCGTGAGCTCGGTGATGGCCGACGGCCAGTTCAGCGAGTGCCCGCTGACGTTCCAGGAGATCCACACCATCGCCGACACGTTCGTGACGGTGCTCCTGGGCATCTACCACCAGCGCATCGAGTACCCGCAGACCGCCGAGATCTCGAACGGCGGCGACAGCTCCACGGGTCGTCCCGCGCCGACGCGCACGGCCGGCCTCATCACGCTCGAGCTCCACAGCGGTCCGAGCCGTCCGGAGCCCATGCCCGAGATGGAGCCGCTCCCGCCGGAGCCCCCGGCTTCCGAGCCCGCTCCGGTCCCCGTCGCGCAGGGGCAGCAGCACAAGCTCCCCAAGAACAGCCCGCCGTCCGTGCTGAAGCGTCGCGGCCTCGTGGGGGAGGGCGACGAGCTGCCGCCGCCCGTCACGGTGGCGCCCGACGGCCCGCTCGGAGCGGCCGGTCCCGACTACGAAGCCGTGCAGTACCTCCCACGTGGGCGTGAGTGATGGGTGTGATCGCGAGCACCACGGGTGCAACGGGCGACTTCGACATCGAAGCGCTGGCGAACGACGCGCAGGCCGTGCTCGATGGCGTCGCACATCCCGACTGGGAGCTGTCCCTGCTGGTGTGCGACGACGCGTTCATCGCGCCCCTGAACCAGCAGTGGCGCGGGAAGAGCGGTCCCACCGACGTCCTGTCGTTCCCGCAGCTCGAGTGGGATGCCCCCGACGTCGCGCGTGATCTCCCGCCCGAGCCCGTGCTGCTGGGCGACGTGGTGATCTCGCTCGAGACCGCCGCGCGCCAGGCTGGAGAGCTCGGGCACCCCACCGATGTCGAGATGCGCGTGCTGCTCGTCCACGGCGTGTGCCACCTGCTCGGTCACACCCACGCAGACGACGCGGATCGCAGCGTGATGAACGGCGTGGAAGCCCGACTGCTCGCTGCGCTGGGGCTTCCTGCGGAGGGTCTCGTCGCGCGCGCGTCTGCGCAGGGATAGGCACCGTCCATGTACGAGGACATCACCACAGCCCTGAAGCCCCTCGCCGAACGGATCGAGATCCTTCGCGGACACCTCGACGTCGACGGGAAGACGCGGAAGGTCGCCGATCTCGAGTCCCAGAGCGCCACGCCCGGCTTCTGGGACGACAACGAGCGCGCCCAGAAGGTGCTCAAGGAGAAGGGCCAGATCGAGCGGGTCGTGAAGGACTGGCACGCGCTGGCCGAGCTCCGTGACGACGTCGGCACCCTGGTCGAGCTCGCGGCGGAGGAAGACGACGACGCCACGGCCGCCGAGACCGCTGCCGAGGCCGAGAAGCAGCTCGATCTCCTCGAGACCCGCCTGCGCAGCCTCGAGACGCGGCGCCTCCTCTCCGAGGAGGAAGACCCGATGGACGCGATCGTCGAGATCAACGCCGGTGCCGGCGGAACCGACGCCGCCGACTGGGCCGAGATGCTGCTGCGGATGTACAGCCGCTGGGCCGAGCGCCAGGGGTACTCCACCGAGCTGCTCTACCACGCACCCTCCGAAGAAGCGGGCATTCGCGGCGCCACCCTGGCGATTCGCGGGCCGTTCGCGTTCGGATACCTGCAGGCCGAGAGCGGTGTGCACCGGCTCGTCCGCATCTCGCCGTTCGACCAGAACGCGCGCCGCCATACCGCGTTCGCGGCCGTGATGGCGTACCCCGAGATCGACGACTCCATCGAGGTCGAGCTGAACCCGGCCGACATCGAGATGGAGACGATGCGGGCGAGCGGGGCCGGCGGTCAGCACGTGAACACCACCGACTCCGCGGTGCGCTTGCGACATCTGCCCACGGGGATCACGGTGCTGTGCCGGGCCGAGCGATCGCAGCACAAGAACCGCGACAAGGCGATGAAGATGCTGAAGGCCAAGCTCTACCAGATGGAGCTGGCGAAGCGGCAGGAAGCGCAAGACGCGGTGAACGCAGCCAAGAAGAAGATCGACTTCGGCAGTCAGATCCGCTCCTACGTGCTCCAGCCCTACCAGCAGGCGAAGGATCTGCGCACGAACCTCGCGATTGGAGATGTGTCCGGAGTGCTCGACGGAGACATCTCGAGGTTCATGGAATCGTGGCTCGCAGCGCGGGCCGAAGGAACCCTGCAAGACGGGGCGTGACCCCGAACCCGGTTGGGTTAAGGCGCGAGAATGTCTGGCACGGCGACTCTCACCTGGTTCTCCGACCGCGGGTTCGAGCTCGAGCTCTCGGCGGATCTCGAGGACATTCAGCTCCGGTTCGCGGCCCTCCCGGTGCCCGCAGACGGAACGATCGAGCTGGCCGAGGGCGTCGAGCTGAACAAGCTCGACATCCTCTTCAAGTGCCAGGCCGCGATCGATGGGGCTCCGGCGCAGCTGCAGGATGCCGTCGTCGCAGTGCGTGACGGCAAGCTGTTCCTGAACGCCGGGCTCGAAGACGTCGAGAACGGCCTGCTGTACCCGCTCGAGGCCGAGATCCCCGTGCGTCTGCCCGCCGGTGTGCCCGAAGCGGGCGGTCCGCGGAACCAGAGCCCCGACGAAGACGAGCTCGACTGGGGCGACGAGACCACCTTCGAAGCGATCGCCGGCGACGTGCCCGACGCCGCGCTGCTCACCGAAGAGCGCGAGATCACCGACGACTTCGAGGAGCCCGAGCCCGAAGACGAGTCGCCCGGCCCCAAGGGGCTCGCTGCCTTGCTCCAGGCGCTCAAGAACCTCGACGACGAGGATGCCGATCCCGTCGCTCCCGTCACCGAAGAGGTCCCGATGCCCGACCTTCCGCGCTCCGAGCCCAAGCAGGGCGACCAGATGATGGGTCCGGTGGCCGAGGCCGTCAGCCTGCTCAAGCTCCTGGTCGATCGCGACGAGCTCGAGCTCGAAGACGATCACGAGGCCGAAGAGCTCGGCTCGGGCGTCGCCAGCATCCTCGCCACGCCGATGAGCGACGACCGCAAGGCCACGGCCCTGTCGGAGTGGTTGCTCGAGCAGCCCGCCGTGGCCGACCTCTACGTCGACGACGAGACGCTGTCGCAGATCCTCTCCGAGTGGTGAGCCCCACGGCGGGGGGGCGCGGGGTCAGCCCCGAACGCGCCCCGCTGGCGCGAGCGCGTTAGTCCCCCGGTCTCACACGGGACCGAAGATGTACACGTTCGATGGCGAGTGGCTCGCCAAGCTCGACGACCTCCGCAGCCGCGGGATCGAGCCGTACCCCAACGGCATGGTCGTCACGCACGTCTCCACCGAGATCCACGCCGCGCTCGTGGGCTCCGAGAACCCCGAGGAGGCCGGCTACGGCGAGGTTCGTGTGGCCGGGCGGCTCAAGTTTCGCAACCGCATGGGCGGCTCGCTGTTCCTGCGCATCCAGGACTCCGGCGAAGCCACGGTGCCGGGCACCGACAAGGACGGCCAGGCCGTGAAGCACGGCGGAACCCTCCAGCTCTACGTGAAGAAGAACGTGGTCGGGCTCGACGCGTTCGAGAACCTCAAGGGTCTCGACATCGGCGACTGGGTGTGGGCGCGCGGCACGATGATGCGCACGAAGACGGGCGAGCTCACCGTGGCGGTCGAAGAGGCCTGCCTCGCGTCGAAGATCATCCAGCCCTTCCCGGACCGGTTCCACGGCGTGAACGACAGCGAGTTCCGCGCTCGCCAGCGCTACGTCGACCTGTTCATGAACGAGGAGACGCGCCAGACGTTCCGGCTGCGGTCACGCATGCTGCGGTACATCCGCAACTACTTCGAAGACCGCGGGTTCCTCGAGGTCGAGACACCCATGCTGCAGCCCATCCCGGGTGGCGCGGCCGCGCGACCGTTCGTCACGCACCACAACACGCTCGACATGGACCTCTACCTGCGCATCGCCCCTGAGCTGTTCCTGAAGCGCCTGGTGGTCGGCGGCTTCGAACGCGTGTTCGAGATCAACCGCAGCTTCCGGAACGAAGGGGTGAGCGTGAAGCACAACCCCGAGTTCACGATGCTCGAGTTCTACCAGGCCTGGGCCACCCACGCCGACCTGATGGACCTCACGGAAGACCTGATCAGCGGGCTCGTCCAGGAGCTCCGCGGCACCCAGGTCATCGAGTTCGGCGAGCACACGCTCGACTTCCGCACGCCCTGGCGCCGCGCCGACATGGATGCCCTCATCGCCGAGGCCACCGGGCTCTCGCTCGCCGACCTCCAGGATCCAGCCACGATGGAAGCGTTCTGGCGCTCCAAGCACCGCGTGGCCGGCGACGCCGAGCTGCCCACGATCCGCGGCAAGTGGTGGGAGTGGCTGTTCGACGCCTACGTCGAGCACACGCTCGTGAACCCGACGTTCGTCACGGGCTTCCCCACCGAGATCAGTCCGCTCTCGCGACGCAATGATGCCGACCCCTCGCGCGTAGACCGCTTCGAACTCGTCATCGCCACGTGGGAGATCGCGAATGCGTTCTCGGAGCTCAACGACCCCGTCGACCAGGCCGGGCGCTTCGCCGCTCAGGTCGAAGCGCGCGAGGCCGGAGACGACGAGGGCATGTACTTCGACGCCGACTACGTCCGCGCGCTCACGTACGCCATGCCGCCCACCGCGGGTCAGGGCATCGGGATCGACCGTCTCGCCATGCTGCTCACGGGCCGCCAGTCGATCCGCGAGGTCATCCTGTTCCCGACACTCCGTCCGCAGCGAACGGGCTCGGAAGGCACGCCCGCAGAGTCCAGTGAGTCCGCGGGCGGCAGCGGGGAATGAGCCTGTCCGAGCCCGAGATGCGCGTCCCGCACGTCCTCCCGGACTTCGAGGCGCTCCCACCGCTCCGGCCCGCTCCGCCGTTCTGGGCGGAGTGGTGGATCGCGTGGGACCATCTCCGGCCGAAGCGCACGAGCGTGCTCACGAACATCACCACGCTCATCGCGATCATCGCGGTGATTGTCGGTGTCGCCGTGCTGAACTGCGTGATCGCGGTGATGGCGGGCTTCGAGATCGATCTCCGCGACAAGATCCTCGGCTCGAACGCCCACATCGTGGTGATGCGACACGGAGGGTACGTGGTCGACCCCGACCGGATCTGCGACGAGGTCGAGAGCGTGCCGGGCGTCGTGAAGGCCGCTCCCTTCGTCTACACCGAGATGATGATCCGCAGTCAGTTCGGGCACACCGGCATCATCCTCAAGGGCGTCGATCCCGTGCGCACGCCCGACGTCACGCACCTGCGCGACGATCTCACCTTCGGCTACGACGGCGAGCTCACCACCCTCGAAGAGAAGAACGCGGCCTTCGCCCGCATCGCCGACAAGCTGCCGCCGCTCAACCCGGAGCTCGACCCCGACGACCTCTCGTTCCCGGGCATCTTCATCGGCTCGCAGCTGCAAGAGGCCCTCACCGTGCGGCCGGGCGACAAGGTGCAGCTGATCAACCCCGCCGGAGCGGGGGTCGGCGTGCTGGGTGGGTTCACGCCCACCGTGAAGACCTTCCGCATCGCGGGGGTCTTCGACTCCGGCATGTTCGAGTACGACAACAAGTGGACGTACGTGAACAACGCCGATGCCCAGGACTTCCTGAAGATCGGGCCCACCGTGAACGCCATCGAGGTCAAGGTCGACGACATCTACGGGGTCGACCGCATCGGAGCGGCCATCGAGGAGAAGCTCGGGTACCCGCACTACACGAAAGACTGGCAGGAGCTGAACGACAAGCTCTTCGATGCCCTGCGCCTCGAGAAGTTCGTGATGGGCGCCATCCTGTCGATGATCGTGTTCGTCTCGGCTCTCCTCATCATCAGCACCCTCATCATGGTCGTGCTCACCAAGATCCGCGAGATCGCCATCCTCAAGGCCATGGGCGCGAGCGATCTGTCCATCCTGCGCGTGTTCGTGATGGAAGGCAGCTTCATCGGGGCCGTAGGCGTGGTGCTCGGCACCATTGTCGGCATGTTCGGGTGCTGGGCGCTGTGGGCGTACGGCTGGCCGCTCGAGACCGACGTGTACTACCTCTCCACGCTCCCCGTGGTCGTGGAGCCCATCAACGTCGTGATGATCGCCATCGGCGCGTTCCTGGCGAGCCTCGGCAGCACCTTCGTGCCCGCGTCCATCGCTGCGATGCTCGACCCCGTGAAGGGGCTCCGCGTCGAATGAGCGAGTCGGGCGTGCGCATCGAGATCGAGCGTCTCCGTCGGGTCCACAGCCTGGGTGGCCGCGAAATCGTCGTGCTCGACGGCCTCACGGCAGACATCGCGCCCGGGGAGATGGTCGCGGTCGTCGGGCAGTCCGGGTCCGGCAAGTCCACGCTCATGCACCTGCTCGGCCTGCTCGACCGCCCCACGTCGGGCACTCTCAAGCTCGACGGCCACGAGGTCGGCTCGATGGGCTTCAACCAGCGCGCCCGCATCCGCAACCGGCGCATCGGCTTCGTGTTCCAGGCGCACAACCTGCTCCGCGAGCAGACCGCCCTCGGCAACGTGATGATGCCCGTCCGGCTGTCCGGAACGCCCGAGTCCGTGGCCCGGAAGCGCGCGGAGGTCCTGTTGCGCTCGGTGGGGCTGGCGCATCGGCTCGATCATCGCCCGGGAGCCCTGTCCGGCGGGGAGCAGCAGCGGGTAGCGCTCGCTCGCGCCCTGGTTATGGGCCCCGGCCTCGTCCTGGCCGACGAACCCACCGGGAACCTCGATCCCGAGACGGCCGCTGGAGTCTTCGACCTGATGCTGCAACTCAACCGACAGCTCGGCAGCACCCTGGTCGTCGTCACGCACTCGATCGACCTCGCCGAGCAGTTCCCCCGAGTCCTGCGGCTGGTCGACGGCGTCGTGCAGGAGGCCTCGTGAAGGCCCTGTTCCTGCTCCTCGCGATGCTCCTGTCCGGCGCTGCACACGCCGAAGCCCCGGCCGAAGCCACCGGGAAGGTGGGCAAGGTGTCGGTCGAAGGCACGCGGCGCATCGAAGAGGCCGCCGTCCTGTCGAACATCGGGCTGCGTCGCGGAGACACGCTCACGCCCGAGAAGGTCCGGCGCGACCTGAAGTCCGTGTGGGACACGGGGTTCTTCCAGGATGTCGTCGTCGAGAAGACCGAAGCCGACGACGGCACGGTCGAGCTCCTGTTCGTCGTCCGCGAGAAGCCCGCCATCCGCGAGGTCCTCATCGTCGGCAACAAGAAGATCGACGAAGACGACGTGCGCGAGGTGATGGACCTCCGCAGCTTCAGCGTCCTGAACGATGCGAAGGTCGCCGACAACGTGTCGGCCATCCGCGACCTGTACGTCGAGAAGGGGTACTACCTCGCCGATGTAGAGGTCGAGCGCATCGATGTCGCCGACGACCAGGTCGACCTGAAGTTCCAGATCCAGGAGAACCGCAAGGTCCTCGTCCAGCGCATCGAGTTCCACGGGAACGACCACATCCCGCAGAGCAAGCTCAAGCGCTTCCTCCAGGTGAAGGAAGGCGGCTTCCTCCCTTGGCTCACGAACACCGGCACCTTCCGTCGGGAGCAGCTCGACGCCGACCAGCAGGTCGTCACCGCGGTGTTCCTCGAAGAAGGCTACGTCGACGTCAAGGTCGACCCGCCGAAGGTCTACCTGTCGCCCGACAAGCGCTTCATCTTCATCAGCTACAACATCGAAGAAGGGGAGCGGTACGACTTCGGGAAGGTCTCGGTCAGCGGCGAGTTCCTGCCCGAGGAAGGCCTCACCGGGGAAGCCGCGCAGGACATCGCGCTCGGCCGTCCCGTCCACGAGGTCCAGGAGGAGACCTGGCGCGAGTACACCGGGCGCCGCAAGTTCCTGCCCGGCCTCAACTTCGACCCCCGCGCCGAACGCATCGCCGAAGGTGAGGTCTTCAAGTACAGCCTCATCCACACCGTCGGCGAGAACATCGCGTCGCTCTACCGCGACCAGGGCTACGCCTTCGTCAACGTCGTCCCGCTCTCCGAGCCCGACCCCGAGACCCGCACGGTCGACATCGTCTACGACATCTCGATGGGCGAGAAGATCCGGATCGGCCGGATCAACATCACCGGGAACGACCCCACGTTCGACAAGGTCGTGCGGCGCGAGATCCAGATCGACGAAGGCGACCTCTACCGGGGCTCGCTCATCAACGCGTCGCGCGCCAGGCTCTCCCGGCTCGGGTTCTTCGACGAGGTGAACATCTCCACGCCCCGTGGAGACGGGCCCGATGTGCTCGACCTCAACTTCCAGGTCAGCGAGCAGCCCACCGGCTCGTTCTCGCTCGGCATGGGGTACAGCAACCTCGAGAACTTCGTCTTCAACGCCAACGTCAGCAAGAACAACTTCCTCGGGCTCGGCTGGGGCATGTCGCTGGCCGTGAACTACTCGCGCCTCCGCCAGCAGTTCAACCTGTCGTTCGTCGACCCGTACTTCCTCGACACGCGCTGGTCGTTCCAGATCAACGCCTACAGCATCGACCGCCGGTTCGGGCAGTTCCAGGTCAGCAACGGCCTGAACGAGTTCCAGCGCGGCGGCTCGCTCGCCGTCGGTCGCTACCTCGACAAGCGCGACGACGTGCAGCTCCGGCTCGAGTACACCATCGAGGACGTGGGTCTCACGAACATCGACCCCTTCCGCAAGCGCCTCCTCGGCGGCGACCTGTACCGGAACGGCATCACGTCGAGCCTCGGGCTCTCGCTCAACATCGACAAGCGGAACAACCGCATCTTCGCCACCCAGGGTGTGTTCGTCTCGCTCTCGTCCAGCCTGGCCGGCGGGTTCCGCATCTCCGACGACAAGGTGCTCAACCTGCTCGGAGGCGAGTTCAACTTCATCGAGAACCGCCTGAACGTCCGGTACTTCCAGCCGCTCATCAAGAACTCCGACCGCCTCGTGCTGCGCGTCAACAGCACGGTCGGCCAGATCATCAGCACCGATGGGCGGGTCATCCCGTTCATCCACCGCTACCGCGCGGGCGGCATCAACAGCGTGCGCGGCTTCAACTGGTTCTCGCTCGGCCCGAGCATCCGCGCGGTCAGCTCCGACGACCCCGATCGCGCCGACGACCGCATCATCGTGGGCGGCACCCAGACCTGGGTGAACAACTTCGAGATCGAAGCGCCCGTCATCCGCCAGGCCGGCGTGTCCGCGGTCGTGTTCTTCGACGCCGGGAACACCTTCGGCGACCCCTGGAACAAGGGTACGCTCAACCCGCTCGGCCTCCGTACGGCGGTCGGCGCGGGCGTTCGCTGGCGGTCACCCATCGGGCCGCTGCGCTTCGAGTACGGCATCCCCCTCAAGCCCTTCGAAGACGAGCGCAAGAGCGTCTTCGACTTCAGCATCGGCAGCTTCTTCTGAGCGTCGGCTTCCCGGTGCCCCAGGAAATATGCAGCACGGCTCGGCCGTTATGGCATCGAGCCCTCGAACCCGCTACCAGGCGGGTCCGTGTCCGTCCTGCGAGGAGAACCCGCAAATGATCCGTGCGCTCGCCATCGCCCTCTTCATCGTCCTGTCCAGCCTCTCCACGCCCAGCGTCGCGCTCGCGGGCGGGATCGCCGTCGTCGACTTCCAGCGTGCGGTCAACGAGACCGACGAGGGGAAGGCCGCCCAGACGAAGCTCGACAACATGTACTCCAGCCGTCTCGGCGAGCTGAAGAAGCTCGAAGAGCAGCTCCAGACGGAGTTCAAGGACTTCCAGAGCCGCGCGCTCGTGCTCTCCGATGCCCAGAAGATGGAGGAGGAGAAGAAGCTGGCCGCCAAGGAGCAGCAGTTCCTCCAGCTCAACCAGAAGTACGAGGTCGAGATGCAGCAGACCTACTACACGATGCTGCAAGACCTCGACGTGAAGATGCGCGCCATCAGCGAGAAGCTCGCGAAGGACAAGGGCTACGACATCGTGCTCGACCGTGCGGCCGTCGTGTACATGGGCGGCACCACCATCGACATGACCGACGAGCTCGTTCAGCGGTACAACGCCGCCCAGAAGTGACATGAGCGGCATCACCACGGGCACGGTCGCCGGGTGGATCGGCGCCGCGTGCGAGGGGCCCGAGGACCGTCCGCTCACGGGCGTCGCGTCGCTCGGGACCGCCGGCCCCGCCGACCTCACGTTCTGTACCGGGGGCCGCTGGCTCGGCGCGCTCGCCACGACCCGCGCCGGCGCCGTGATCGTGAAGCCCGACATGGCCGTTCCCGAGGGCGCCGTCGCGTTTCGTCACCCCAATCCCCGGTTCGCCTACGCCATCGCTGCGGCCCACATGGTGCCGCTCGAGTGGCCCGAGCCCGGCACGCACCCCACGGCCTTCGTCGACCCCGCAGCCACCGTCGAGGGCGCCACCATCGGGCCGTTCGCCGTCATCGAGGCCGGCGCGTACGTCCACGCGGGCGCCTGGGTCGGTGCGCACGCGTTCATCGGGCGCAACGCGGTCATCGGCGCGCGCAGCCGGGTGATGCCGCACGCCGTCGTCATGGAGCGCTGCATCCTCGGCGAGCGCGTCTGGATCCAGCCCGGCGCCATCATCGGGGCCGACGGATTCGGGCATGTGGTCGGCCGCCAGGGCGTGCTCCGCGTGCCACAGCTCGGCACCGTGCGGCTCGAGGACGAGGTCGAGGTGGGGGCGAACGCCTGTGTCGACCGCGCGGCGCTCGACGAGACGCACATCGGCCAGGGCACGCGACTCGACAACCTCGTCCAGGTCGCCCACGGCGTCCGTATCGGCGCGCACTGCCTGCTCGCCGCGTTCGCGGGCGTGGCCGGAGGGGCGAAGCTCGGCAACCGCGTCGTCATGGCCGGCCGAACCGCGGTCATCGACGGCATCGAGGTCGGCGACGACGTGGTGTTCGCAGGCCTCGCGAGCGCCAGCCGCGACGTGCCGAGCGGTGTTCGGCTCGGAGGCTCTCCAGCACGCCGTTACGCGCTCTGGTTGCGCGAAGTCGCCGCCCTGCGTCAGCTCCCCGACGCCCTGCGGGTGGTCGAACGGCTGCGTCGGAAGGTAGAAGGTCCAGCCGATGGGAAGGAAGAATGAAGCGAGCTGAGATCGAGGCCCTGATTCCACACCGTGCGCCCATGCTCATGGTCGACGAGGTCGTGGAGATCGAGCCCGGGAAGCGGGCCGTCGCGCGGAAGTACGTGCGCGACGACGAGTTCTGGTGCGTGGGTCACTTCCCCGGCGAGCCCATCCTGCCGGGTGTGCTCATGAGCGAGGCCCTCGCACAGACGGCCGGGATCGTGTTCGCGTCGGCCAACGCGGAGCGGGCGGGCGGCAACGTCTACCTGGTCGGCATGGACAAGATGCGGTTCCGCCAGATGGTCCGTCCCGGCGACGTGCTCGAGCTCGAGGTCGAGGTCGTCGAAGAGCGGCACCGCATGTGGACTTTCTCGGGCACCGCCCGGGTCGGCGGAAAGCGCGCAGCCACGGGCACCTTCATGGCCACCGTGGACAGGGAGTAGCCATGGCCATCCATCCCACCGCCGTGGTCGATCCCGGAGCCGTGCTCGGCGACGTCGAGGTCGGGCCGTACGCCATCATCGGCGCCGGAGTCACCCTCGCGAACGGCGTGAAGGTCGGGCCGCACAGCGTGATCCACGGCACCACCACGGTGGGCGAGGGCACCGTGCTGCACGCGCATGTCGTGCTGGGCGACCTCCCGCAGGATCTCAAGCACGACCCCTCTGCCGACACACGCCTCGTGGTCGGGAAGGGCAACGTGTTCCGCGAGTTCACCACCGCGCACCGCGGATCGTCCGCCTCCACCGGCCTCACCACGATCGGCGACCGCAACTACTTCATGGCCAACAGCCACGTTGCCCACGACTGCACGGTCGGGAACGACTGCATGTTCGCCAACAGCGCCGCCATCGCGGGGCACGTCACCATCGAAGACGGCGTCATCCTGGGCGGCCTGTGTGCCGTGCACCAGTTCAGCCGGGTGGGTCGGCTCGCCATGGTCGGTGGCGGAGCGATGTGCGCGCAGGACGTGCCGCCGTTCACGCTCGCACAAGGGGATCGGGCCCGCCTGTACGGCCTGAACATCATCGGGCTGCGCCGCGCAGGCGCCTCGAACGAGGTGATCAGCGCCCTCAAGGACGCCTGGCGCACGCTGTTCGTCGAAGGCCTGCCGCGCAAGGTCGCTCTCATGCGCGCCGGCGAGGCCCATCCCGGCGTCGCGGAGGTCGCCGAGCTCGCGGCCTTCATCCGTGCCTCCGAGCGGGGCGTGTGCCGGGGCGGGCTCGGTCACTGACCCTCCCGCGCTTCGTCGTGCTCGCAGGGGAGCGCTCGGGAGATGCGCTCGGCGCCCGGCTCGTCCGTACCCTCCACGCCGAGGTCGCGGGCGTCATCGGCCCGGCGCTCCTGGACGCCGGTGTCACCCCGCTGGCGTCGATCGACGCCCTGTCGCTCGTCGGGCTCGCAGAGATCGTGCCCCGCCTGCCTCGGCTCGCCGCCCTGATGCATCGGCTCGAGCGCGACATCGTCGCGTGGCGTCCGGACGCCGTGCTCACCATCGACAGCCCGTCGTTCACCCTGCGTCTCGCACCGCGACTGCGCGCACGGGGCCTCCGGGTGGTGCACTGGGTCGCTCCGCAGGTCTGGGCCTGGCGTCCGCACCGGGCGGCCCGCATCCACCGGAACATCGACGCGCTTGCGTGCCTGTTTCCCTTCGAGCCCGCCCTGTTCGGTCCGAAGGCCGTGTTCACCGGCCATCCCGCCGGCCGCGCCCCGCGATCCCGCCGACCCGACGCGCTCGGCATCGCCGCAGGTTCCCGGACCGACGAGCGCGCCCGGCTCGGCCCGCTGTTCTCGGAAGCCGCCACGAGGCTCGGCATGCCCGTGGTCGAAGCCGTGCCACCAGGGCTCCGGCCCGTCGTCCCGCACGCCACCCGTGTGGACTCCGTCGCTCAGCTCGCGCAGCACGTGCGATTCGCGCTCACCGCCAGCGGAACGTCCACCCTGGAGCTCGCCGTCGCGGGCGTCCCCATGGTCGTGGCCTACCAGACCTCCGCGCTCTCGTACGCCCTCGCACGGCGCCTGATCCGCGTGCCACACCTCGCGCTCCCGAACCTCCTGCTCGGACGGGAGGTCGTGCCCGAGCTCGTGCAGGACGTCACCGTGCCCGGCCTGCTCGCACGGCTCGATTCGCTCGTCGCCCGCGAGGACGCCGTGTCAGCGGCGCTCCTGGAGGTGAGGGGACTGCTCTCGCCCGACACCGCGCTCTCGGGCGTCGCCCGACTGCTTCAGCCGTGAACGTCGTCGCACTTCGCGGCGAGCACGAAGTCGCTGTACGTCAGCCCGTCGATCTTGTGCGTCCAGATGTCGATGCGCACCGAGCCCCAGCGCAGCACGAGGTCGGGGTGGTGCCCCTCGTCCTCGGCGACCGCGCCCACCCGGTTCACGTACGCCAGCGCCGAAGCGAAGTCCGGGAACCCGTACGTCTTCGTGAGGTGGTGGTCGTCGACCACCTCCCAGCCGTCGAGCTGGGGCAGCAACCCCGCGATCTCCTCGGACGTCATGGGCGGGACGCCACCCCGACACGGTACGCAGTGCTTGCTCGAGAGCGCTTCCGACATGTCCCCTCCGTGCGTGCTCGATAACCCTCCACGATGCGTGCAGAGCGAAACGCCCTCCTCGTCGCTGTCGCCGGGCTCCTCGCCGCGGCGGCCGGCAAGCTCGTGCTCGCCGCACGCTGGGATCTGCTCGCCGACGAGGCCTACTACGCCGTCTGGGCCGAGCATCCGGCCCTCGGATACTACGATCAGCCGCCCCTGATCGCATGGATCCTGTGGGTCGTGCGCCACACGGCCGGCGACCACGACCTCGCCGTGCGCGTCCCGGCCATCCTCGCCGGGCTCGTCGCGCCGCTCGTGCTCCTCCCCATGGCCCGCGACCCCGTGCTGCTCGCGCTGTGGTGGGTCGGTATCCCCGTGCTCGCCTGGCTCACGGGGTTCTGCACGCCCGACGCCTTCCTCATGCTCGCCTGGGCCGGCGCGCTCGCGTGCGCCATCCGCGGCGGCCGGTACTGGCTGCTCGCCGGAGTGTGTGTCGGCCTCGGCATCCTCGCGAAGTACACGGCCGTCGTGCTGCTCCCGCTGCTCTGGCTCGGCACCCGCGACTGGGAGGACCGGTGGATGTGGGCCGGCAGCGCGATTGCGGCCGTCCTCGTGCTCCCGCACGCCGCGTGGCTCGCCACCCACGACGCCGTCAGCGTCGCGTTCCAGCTCCGCGAGGGCCTGTGGAACCCCGCTGCACCGGGCCTCACCGGGCCCCTCGCCGTGTTCGGCCAGCAGCTGGGGGTCGGAACCCCGTTCGGGGTGCTCGTGGCCGTGGCCGTGCTCGCGCGGCGGCCGCCCGCCGACCGGGTGAGTCAGGTGGCCTGGTGGTCCAGCGCGCCCGTCCTCCTCCTGTTCGTGCTGGCCTCGCTCGGCGGTCCGCCCGAGGCCCACTGGCTCGCCCCCGTGTGGGTCGGGGTCGGGCTGTTCGCCTCGCGCACCACGGGGGTGACGGCGAAGGCGTCGTGGCTGGCCGTCGGAACCGGCCTGTTCGGCAGCCTGCTGCTCGTGCTGCACGCCGAGCGCGGGGTGTTCGCGCTCGACCCCGATCCCGCGAACCGCATCCGCGAGGGCCGGCCCCTGGCGTCCGCCGTGGCCGACTGGGCCCTCCCGGTGGGCGTCGGGGCCCGCGAGCCCGGGGTGATCGACGCCACGCCCGTCCGGACGGAGCGCTACCAGGAAGCCGCGCTGATCCGCTGGTACACCGGCATCGACGCCCGCGCGCTCCCGGGGTGCGCTCGGCCCGACCAGTACGACCTCTGGCCCTCCGAGGTGCCCGAGCGCCTCCTGTTCGTGCGCCCCTCCACGTCGGGAGACGCCCTCTGCACCGACGCCACGCACCCGTCCAAGGTGCGCCACCCCCTCGCGCCGCGTGATGGCGCCGGCCGCACGGTCGGCCGCTGGGACCTGTTCGAGGTCGGGCCATGAGCCGCGTTCGCCGGTACCTCGCGCACTTTCGGGGCTCGGGCCGCATCCTGGCGCTGGCGGCGGTCCTGCTCGGGGTGTCCGGAACCCTCCCCGGAGTCGCCGTGCTGGCGCTGCAGCGGGCCTTCGATGCGCTCGTCGACGGCTCCGATGCACGCCCGTGGCTCGCAGCCCTGGGGCTCGCCGCCACGCTCCAGTCGGTCTCGATGGTGGGTCGGGCCGTGCTCACCCGGCGCCTCGCGGCCGATCTCGTGCACCGGCTGAGGATGCAGGTGCACCGCCGGTTCCACGATGCCCACGCCGAGCTCGCACCCGTCGGGAGCCGGCTCGCCGCGCTGTCCGTCGAAGCCGACGAGCTCCAGTACGGCGTCTCCGCGCTCGTCACCGCGCTCCGGAACCCCATCGCCGTCGTGGTGCTGGGGATGACTGCCATCGGCCTCGCGCCCGCGCTGGCCGCCCGCACGCTCCTCGTCGTGCCCGTGCTCGCCGTGCTCACCGCGCTCGGAGGCCGGCTCGTACGCGCCACCACCCGTCGGTGGGCCGCGTCCCAGCGCGCGCTCCAGGCCGAGCTGCAAGACCAGCAGGCCGGGCTGCGCACCACCCTCGACCTCGGCGCGGTCGAGCTGCAGATGGCCCGTGCACACGTGCTCTCCGAGGCCGAGGCCCGCGATCGGGCCCTGCGCGACTGGGTCCGCGCGCTCCCCCCCGCGGCCGTGCAGCTCGCCGTCGCGCTCGCGCTGGTCGGTCTGCTCGCCTGGGGCGTGTCGGCCGTCCGCGGAGGGGCGCTCACGGCCGGCCAGCTCGTCGCCTTCACTGCGGCCGTCGCGCTCCTCCAGCGGCCCCTCACGGGCCTCACCGAGGTGTGGACGCTCCTCCAGCGGTCGTTCGCGGCACTCGAGCGCATCGAGGCCGTGCTCGCGACCCCCGCCGCAGCGCGCCCCACCGGCGATGCCTTCGTGCTCCGGAACGTACGTGTCGACGGCCGGCTCGGGCCGATCGGGCTCGTGCTCCGGCCGGGCGAGAAGGTCGCGCTCGTCGGGGAGTCGGGGAGCGGGAAGAGCACGCTCCTGGCCGTGCTGGCGGGCCTCGTGGAGGGGGAGGGCGACCTCCGCATCGGTCGCGCGCTGCTCCTGCGCCAGAACCCCTGGGTGTTCGACCGGAGCGTCCGCGAGAACCTCCGGCTCGGGGATCCCGGCGCCTCCGACGACGTCCTGCGCGATGCGCTCGTGTCCGTCGGGCTCGACGTGGCGCTCGACCGTGGGCTCGGCGAGGACATGGGGGAGCGCGGCGAGCGCTTCTCCGGGGGCGAGCGCCAGCGGTTGTGCCTCGCGCGCGCGCTGCTGTCGGACCCGCCGGTGCTGCTGCTCGACGAGGCGACCTCCGAGATCGACCCCGTCTCGTCGGACCGGATCGCCCGCCAGCTCGCAGATCGCCCGGGCACCGTGGTGTTCGCGAGCCACGACCCCACGTTCGCCCGCCACGCCGACCGCGTGCTGCTCCTGTCGGGCGGCCGCATCGTCGCCGACGGCCCGCACGCGCGGCTGCTCGAGACCCACGCTGCGTACCGCGCGCACTGGTCCGGGCTCGGGGCGGTCGCATGAACGCCTGGCCCCTCGACCTCGCGCTCCTCGCCGCGGGCCGCTGGCCGGGCTCGCCCGAGCGCCTCGGATGGCGCGTTCCGCCCGTTCAGCCCGGCGCGATCTGGATCCATGGCGCCAGCCTGGGAGAGGGGCGCATCGCACGCCGGCTCGCCGATGCCCTCGAGCTGCCGGCCTTCGTCACCACCGATACGGACGCCGGGCGAGCGGTCGCCGACCTGCACCGCCCGGTCGACCACCCGTGGGTGCTCGCGCCTTTGTGGGCCGAAGCCCGGCCGCGCCTGGTCGTGTTCGTCGAGGGGGCGTGGTACCCCGGCCTCGCCCGCATGGCGCGAGCTGCCGGCGTGCCCGTGGTGTCCGTCGCCGCGCGGCCCGGGAGGCATGCCGACCTCCGGGCCCGTGTGCTCGGCGTCCCCGACGTGGTGTACGCGCGAGACGCCCGTGCGGCCGAGTGGTTCGCGGACCGTGGCGCGCGGGTGGCCGGCATCTCCGGGTCGCTGAAGGGGGGCGTGCCCGGGCCCAACCCGCTTCAGCCGGCCGTTCCGTTCGTCGCCGGGCTCTCCACGCGTCCCGGAGACGAGGTCGCGCTCCGGGAGGCCCGCGACCGCGTGCTCCCCGGCGTGCCCCTGCTGATCGCGCCGCGCCACCTGCACCGCATCCCGGAGCTGCTCGTGGCCATGCCCGATCTGGTGCTGCGCAGCCGCCTCAGCGCGCTCCCGCCCGACCGTGACGTGCTCGTCGACACCCACGGCGAGCTCGACCGGCTCGTCGTCGGGGCCGGAGTGGCGTTCATCGGAGGCACGCTCGACGCCCGCATCGGGGGGCACTCGCCCGCTGAGGCCCGCTGGGCCGGGGTTCCGGTGGTGCACGGCCCCGAGACGCTCGCGAACGCGGAGGACTTCGAGGGCTGCACCCGCGTGTCGGACCCCTCCGACCTCGCGCGCGGGCTGGCGCTCGCGTGGGGCACCCGCCCAGCCGCTCCCGAAGACCCGCTCCCCCCGGTGGTCCGGGGGCTCGAGGCCCTCGCGGTCCGCCCGGCTCCGGAGTCCGCACCCCGGCCGTGGGCGCGCCCCCTGGCGCTCGTGCAGCGCGCGGGCATGGCCGCACGCCGGATCCGGTCGCGCTCGGCCGTCCAGCCGGGGGTGCCCGTCGTGGCCGTCGGCTCACACAACGCCCGTGGATCCGGGAAGACCAGCACGGCCCTCTGGGTCGCCGACCGGCTGGCCGAGCGCGGGCACGTCGTGGGAATCGCCACGCGGGGGCACGGCCGCGCGAGCGGGGAGCTCGGAGAGTCCGACCGGCACGGCCCGGATGCCCACCACCTGGGCGACGAGGGCGCGCTGTTCGCCCTCCGCGGCTACCGGGTCGCAGCGCACCCCGATCGGCGTCGCGCCGTCCAGGCCTTGCGCGGCTGCACCGTCCTGGTGCTCGAAGACGGCCTCCAGACGGCCTCGATTGCAGTCGACCTCCGCATCGAGACGGTGGACGCACGGTTTCCGGGGGCCCGCGGCACGCTGCCGGCCGGGGAGGGGAGGGGGCTCCTCACGGCGGCGGATGTCCGCGTGTCTCACCATGCAGACCCCGCGTTCCCGGTGGAGCACGCAGTAGCCGCGGTGAGGCGCGCGGGGATCTGGTCCCCCCAGCCACCGCACACGCCCTACCGGGCCTTCGCGGGGATCGGCCGGAACGCCGACTTCTTCGCGGGGCTCGACCCCATCGGGGTTCACAGCTTCCCGGATCACCACACCTACTCGGAGACCGATGTGGAGGGCCTGCGCGCATGGAGCCGCGGCGAGACGCTCGTGACCACCGACCGCGACGCCGTGCGCCTCGCGCCAAAGCAGCGGGCCGCGCTGAACCTGTGCTGGCGGGGCGTCGAGCTCGACATCCCGGACTTCCCGCTGGAGAGGCTCCCATGACGCTCCAGGCCGCGCTCGACGCGATGGTGGCGGACGTCGACGCGCACCAGCTCCTGCTCAACGACCCCATCCGGTTCGCCCACCGCTACACGGCGCCCGCCGATCAGGAGATCGCCGCATTCCTGGCGTCTGGGCTCGCCTACGGGAGGGTGTCGCTGTTCTCGCCCGTGATCGCGGCCCTCCTCGCCCGTGCCGACGCGATGGGCGGCCCCGCTGCGTGGGTCTCGGGGTTCGACCCCGACCGCGAGCTCCCCGTGCTCGAGCCGCTGTACTACCGGTGGAACCGCGGTGCCGACCACGTCGCGCTGCTCGACGGCCTGCGCATCCTGCTCGCCGAGCACGGCAGCCTGGGGGCACTGGTCGCGCTCCGACCCGGCGAGACCCACGTGGGGCCGGCGCTCTCCCGCATGGTGGGGGCGATCCGAGCCGCCGTGGTGGGCTCGGAGGCCGGTCCGCGCGCGTGGAGCGAAGCCAGCCGGGGTCTGCGGTACCTGCTGCCCGATCCCGCGGACGGGAGCACGGCCAAGCGCATGGCGATGTTCGCGCGGTGGATGGTGCGGTCCGACGGGGTCGATCTGGGCTTGTGGCCCCACGTGCCGAGCCACGCGCTCGTGATGCCCGTCGACACCCACGTACACCGGATCGCCCTCCTGGTCGGGCTCACGCGCCGCAAGACCGCCGACTGGCGGACGTCCGTGGAGCTCACGGAGGCCCTGAAGCGCTTCGACCCCGTCGATCCGGTGCGGTACGACTTCGCCCTCGCACACCTCGGCATCAGCGAGGGCTGCAACGGTCGCCTCCAACCCGAGGTCTGCCCGCGATGTCCGCTCCAGCGACATTGTGTGGTCGGCTCCGTTAGGGATCTCCCATGATCACCCTCGTCGCTCTCGCATCCGCCGCCCAGCAGCCCCAGATCCCCGCGCTCGGGTGGGACTGGTCGGCCAACCAGCGCCTGTACGTCGAGACCGAGGTGCGTCTGCCCGAGCTGATGTGGGTGAACGCCGAGAAGAACCGCAGCGCACGCGTCATCGGGTTCCAGATCCGCGCCGTGCTCGACTGTGTCGCCACCGACAAGTCCACGGCGCGCAAGCAGCAGGTGGAGTGCCGCTTCGAGGACATCGGGCTCGTCGCGGGCGGCGTGGCGGGCGATCAGGGCATGATCGTGCACATCCTCGAGGAGTACGACGCCCTGTTCGACGAGGCCGTGCTCCAGCTGATGGTGCGCGACGATGGGCGCATCGTCGACGTGAACCTCGACCAGGTGCCGGTCCGCAACCTCCGCACCCGCTCGCGCAAGGAGTCGATGCGGCTGCTCACGCGATTCCTCGCCGCCGGGATGGAGGTGCCGGTCTCCCGCCGCGAGGGCGACGCGCTGTGGGTGAGCAACGAGTCGCTCCTGTGCACGCTGCCCACCACGCTCGGCACGGCCGGCGGCGCCGAGATCGTGCACCAGGCCTCGATGAGCGACGGGCTCGTGGAGATCGCCACGAACGGTCGCGGCACGATGTCGCCGGGCGAGAGCCTGAACACGTTCACCTGCGAGCTCGCGGCCCACACGATGATGCAGCCGGGCGCCGGACCCACGGAGCGCACGTGGACGATGCGCGGCGAGCCCACTCCCGGCAGCCCCATCGCGCTGGGCGCCGCGGGCTACGAGTACCTCCAGCGCGGCTCGCTGCGTCGCCTCACGCCCGAAGAGTCCGTCGATGTGGGCGAGACGCGCGAGGTGATTCCGAATACCTCCGGCCCGAGCGCGATCCAGCAGTGGAACACTCCGACGACCGACCCGATGGACCCAGCCGGGCGCTGAGCGAGCGCCTCCGGGCGCTGCTCGTGTGTCCGGTGTGCAAGGGCGACCTCGATGACGTGCCCGACGGCCTGCGCTGCCCCGCCGATCGGCTCGTGTACCCCATCGTCGACGGCGTGCCGTGGATGCTGCCGGAGCGCGCGAAGCGCTCGTGAGGGTGCTGCACGTCGACTCCGCTCGCGAGTGGCGGGGCGGGCAGACGCAGCTCCGCTGGCTCGTGGAGGGGTCCGACGACGCGCTGGTCCTGCCGCGCCGCGCGCTCCTCAGGTCGTGCTTCCCTGACGCCTGGCCGTACGGGCCCGTCGGCCTGCTCCGCGCGATCCGGGCCGTGCAGCCCGACCTGATCGCGGCCCACACGTCCCAGGCCCACGGTCTCGCCGTGCTCCAGCGCCGGGTGCCCGTGATCGTGCACCGTCGGCTCGACTTCCCGCCCCGGCGGTCCTCGCGGCTCAAGTACGCCGCCGCGTTCGGGTTCGTGGCCGTGAGCCGAGCCGTCGCCGACGTGCTCGAGCGCTCCGGCGTGCCCGGAGAGCGCATCCGGGTCGTGTACGACGGGGTGCGGTTCGCGCCGGGCACGCCGATCGCACGTCCGTCCGGGCCCCTGGTGGTGGCCGTTGGCGCGCTCGTGGCGCACAAGGGCCATGCGTCGCTCGTCCGGGCCGCCGCGCTCGGGGGATTCCGGGTGTGGATCGCCGGAGAGGGCCCGCTGCGTGGCTCTCTCGAGCGCCTCGTCGCTCGCCTCGACGCCCCGGTCACCCTACTGGGCCAGCGCGACGACGTGCCCGATCTGCTCGCCACGGCCGACGTGTTCTGCCACCCGAGCGTCGACGAGGGCCTTGGACAGGGGTTGATCGAGGCTCGCGCTGCGGGGTGCCGCATCGTCGCTACACGCAGGGGCGGGATCCCCGAGATCGCCGGGCCCGGCGCCCGGCTGGTGTCGGAAGCGGCTCCGTCGGAGCTCGCAGAGGCCGTGCTGGCGGCGCTGTCCGACCCGTGGCCCGAGCCGTGCCTGCCCGACGGGCTGTCGGCAGCCACCCTGCGCCAGCGCACGTTCGACGCGTATTCCTCGCTCGCTGGGATATGACGGCCCGGTGCTGATCTCCTGGGCCATGCTCGCGTGTACGTCCCCGTCGTCGACCGTCCCCGACGCCGACCACGACGGGTTCCCGGCCGACGTCGACTGTGACGACGCCGACGCAGACGTGTTCCCCGGGTCTCTCGAGTTCTGCGACGGGCTCGACAACGACTGCAGCGGCCGCATCGACGACGACGCGGTCGACGCGCGCACGTGGTTCCGCGACGCCGACGCCGACTCGTGGGGCGACGCCCCGATGTCCGCGTGCGAGCGTCCCGAGGGCTACGTCGATCGGGGCTTCGACTGCGACGACGACGATCCGGAGGTCCGGCCGCTCCGCACCGAGCTGTGCAACGGCATCGACGACGACTGCGACGGGCTCGTCGACGTGCGCCCCGACGCCCCGATCTACCGCGACGCCGACGAAGACGGCTTCGGCGACGAGGCCTCGGCGCTCCACACCTGCACGCCGGCCGCGGGGTGGATCGCGGTGGGCGGCGACTGCGACGACGAGCGGCCGATGGTGAACCCCGCCGCGAACGAGCGGTGCAACGGCATCGACGACGACTGCGACGGGCTCGTCGACGGCGACGACACGAACGTGGTGAACCCGCCCGCCTGGTACCCCGACGCCGATGAAGACGGCTTCGGCACCGACGCGTTCGAGGTCCTGGCCTGCGCGCCGCCCGCCGGGAGCTGGTCGGCCGATGCCGGCGACTGCAACGACTTCGACGACACGGTCGCCCCCGGGGCCGTCGAGCTCTGCAACGGCGTCGACGACGACTGCGACGGCGCGATCGACGCCGCTGACGCGCCGCTCGTGGCCGGTCCCCGCACCTCCCTGGGCCTCTCCGCGGCCCTCGACGTGGAAGCGCCCGTGTTCACGGCCCTGGTCGACCTGCAGACCGCCTACGGAGACGCCGGTGGGAGCGGCCCGCTCGACCCGTCGCGGCTGCGGGCGGTGGTCGGAACGTGCGGCGCGGGGCTCGCGGATCTGCCCGTGCGCTTCCTCGACGACCTCGACGGGCTGTCCACACCGGGCCTGCCCGGCGACGGCTCGGGCCTGCTGGTGGTGGTGTACGACCCCGATGGAGACCCAGCGACGCGCGACGCGTTCCCGGCCGGCACCGAAGACGCCTGGCTCTACTTCGCGCCCGGCGTGGGGGCGGGGAGCGCGCAGGCCTCCGCGGCGTTCGTCAGCTCGGGGGTACTCGCGGCCGACCTCGACGGATCGCTCGCCATCACGGGCCTGTCGACGGGCGAGCTGTCGCAGGGCACGTTCCGTCCGCGCCTCGAGACCCCCGCCGGCAGCCTCGGGCTGGGAACGGCCAGCGCGGTGCTCGTGGATGCCCACCCGGCGGTGTCACGGGTGCAGGCCGTCGGTGCGTCCACGAACGCGGTGGGGTCGTTCGGATGGACGGCCGAGTGGCTCGTGATCTCCGGTCAGCCCGTGCTGTACGGCTCGCTCACGATGGAGTCCCTCGCCGACACCACGCTGGTCGACCCCATCGACTGGCGGTCGGGCGTGGTGTCGTTCAGCGCGGGTCTCGGCGGCACACCGAGCGCTCTCGGGCCCGACTGGCTGTACTCCGGAGCCTCCGACGGGGTGGCCCTGCGCGTGGTGCAGGCCGACGGCATCGGGCTCGCGCAGCCGGGGTACTTCGAGGTCCGCGGGTCTGCGGCCCCCGGTGTGTCGGGCCCTTCCGCCACGGTGCCCGCGGGCGTCGCGCTGGCCGACACCCGGCTGCGGATCGTCGCCGATGCGCTGTCGGACGTGCCGGGTTCGCTCGCCAGCATCGACGCGTCGCTCACCCTCGACGTGGGGCCCTGACGCCTCTACACTCAGCGTCCATTGACCGGGAGGCCGCTCCCGGAACCCTGGTTGGTGAAGATGCTGAAACCGACGCCCTTCCACGAGCGCACCACGGCGCTGTGCGAGAGCTGGAAGTACAAGGACTGGGCCGGGAAGGTCGCGGTGTGCACGTACGACGGCCACAGCGAGCGTGAGTACTACGCCGTGCGGCACGCCGCGGGCCTCATGGATGCGAGCCCGCTCTACAAGTACGACGTGTTCGGGGCCGACGGCGCGAAGCTGTTGTCGAGGGTCGCCACCCGCGACGTGAGCCGCGACTTCGGGGTGGGGCGCGTCACGTACTGCACCTGGTGCGACGAGAACGGGAACGTGCTCGACGACGGCACGATCAGCCACCTGGCGCCCGGGCACTTCCGGGTGACGAGCAGCGAGCCGTGGCAGCGCTGGCTGGAGCGGCACGGCCGACGCCTCGACGTGCGCGTGGAGGAGACCACCGACGCGCTCGGCTGTCTCGCGCTGCAGGGCCCGAACGCGCGGGCGATCCTGGATCAGTGCGTCGACTTCGACATGTCGAAGATGCGGTTCTTCCGGGTGCGCCGCACGAAGCTCGACGGGGTCGACGTGTGGATCAGCCGCACGGGCTACACGGGCGACCTCGGGTTCGAGGTGTGGGTCGCGGCGGCCGACGCGCTCCGGGTGTGGGATGCCCTCATGGCGGCGGGCCGTCTGCACGGCATCACGCCGATGGGGCTCGACGCGCTCGACGTGCTGCGCATCGAGGCCGGCTACGTGCTGCAGGGCGTCGACTACTTCAGCGCGAAGAGCTGCATCATCGAGGCCCGCAAGTCCACGCCACACGAGCTGGGTCTCGGAGGAGCGGTCGACCTCGAGCGCGACATCCGGTTCGTGGGCCAGGAGGCCGTCGAAGCCGAGCTCACGCGCGGGCACACCTGGGCGCTGGTCGGGCTCGACGTGAGCTGGCCCGAGCTCGAGGCCCTGTACGAGGAGTACTCGCTGCCGCCGCATCTCGCTCCGGCCGCATGCCGCGACGCCGTGCCGGTGTTCGAGGCCGACGGCCGCACGCAGGTGGGGCAGGCCACGAGCCACACGTGGTCGCCGCTCCTGAAGAAGCAGTTGTCGCTGGCCTCGGTGGCGCCGCGCTACGCGGTGCCGGGCACGAAGCTGAAGATCGAACACACCGTCGAGTACGAGCGGCGCACGATCACGGCCACGGTGGTCGATCGTCCGTTCTTCGACCCCGAGCGCAAGCGCGCCACTCCCGGGAGGGCGTGATGGCCACCAGCTACGACGCGATCATCATCGGCGGAGGGCACAACGGGCTCGTCTGCGCCGCGTATCTCGCGAAGGCGGGCCGCAAGGTGCTCGTGCTCGAGCGGCGCCACGTGCTCGGCGGCGCGGCGGTCACGGAGGAGCTCTACCCGGGCTTCAAGTACACCGTGTGCAGCTACGTGGTGAGCCTGCTCCGGCCGTACATCATCCGCGACCTCGATCTCGTGCGGCACGGCCTCCAGATCACCCCGCTGGAGTGCAGCTACACGCCCGACGTCGAAGGCCCCGGGCTGTGCCGCTGGCCCGACCCCCACAAGACGCGCGAGGAGATCCAGCGGTACTCGAAGCGCGACGCCGACGTGTACCCGGAGTTCGGGCGCGCCATGGGGCGCCTCGCGCGGTTCGCGAAGGAGATCATCGACAATCCCGCGCCCGACCCAGCGTCGTGGCGCCCGAGCGACCTCATGCAGCTGCTCGGCCTCGGGCGGCGGTTCCGCGATCTGGGCGACGACCTCGGCGCCATCCAGTTCAAGCTCTCGACGATGTCGGCGGTCGACTTCCTCGACGAGTGGTTCGAGTCCGACTTCCTGAAGTCGCCGATGAGCGTGTCGGGCATCATCGGAACCATGCTGGGCGTGCGCTCGCCCGGCACGGCCTACGTGCTGCTGCACCACTACATGGGCGAGATCGACGGCGCGTCCCGAGCATGGGGGTTCGCGAAGGGCGGCAACGGCGCGGTGTCGATGTCGATCGCGCGCGCCGCACAGGCCTTCGGCGCGGAGATCCGCACGGAAGCCCCCGTCCACAAGGTGCTCGTGAAGGGCAACCGCGCGACCGGCGTGGTGCTCGAGAACGGCGACGAGCTGTCGGCCCGGGCCGTGATCAGCTCGTGCGACCCGCGCCTCACGTTCCTCCGGTTCGTGGGCGAAGAGCACCTGCCCGACGACTTCGCGACGGGCATCAAGCGCTACAAGTTCCGCGGCAGCTCGGGCAAGGTGAACCTCTCGCTCGACCGGTTCCCGGAGTTCAAGGACCGCCCCGGCATCGGCATGCACGTGATGGGCGACATCGCGATCTGCCCCGGGCTCGACTACCTCGAGCGCGCGTACGACGAGGCGAAGTACGGCGACTTCAGCTCGCGCCCGTACATGAACGTGGTGTTCCCGAGCCTGCTCGACCCCGAGATGGCCCCGCCGGGCAAGCACGTGGCGTCGATCTTCGTCCAGTACGCGCCCTACGACATCAAGGAGGGCCCCGAGCACTGGCCGGAGCGCCGGGAGGCCTTCGGAGACGCCGTGATCGACACCCTGTCGCACTACTGTCCCACGCTGAAGGAGTCGATCCTGCACCGCCAGGTCCTCACGCCGTGGGACATCGAGCAGGAGTTCGGGCTCTCGGAGGGCAACATCTTCCAGGGCGAGCTGTCGCTCGAGCAGCTGCTGTTCCAGCGGCCGACGAGCGGCTGGGCGCGCTACTCGACGCCCGTGCGCAACCTGTGGATGTGCGGCTCCGGTGCACACCCTGGCGGCGGTGTGATGGGCGCGCCGGGCGCGCTGGCGGCGAAGACCCTGCTCGCCCAGGGAGGCGTGTGATGGCGCGCGTCATCGTCATCGGAGCCGGTCACAACGGCCTGTCCGCGGCCGTTCGCCTCGCTCGTGCGAAGCACACGGTCACGGTGCTCGAAGCCCGGTCGGAGCCCGGCGGGGTCGCGGCTGGCGCCGAGTTCCACCCCGGCTACCGTCACCAGGGCGTGCTGCACGACGCCTCCACGTTCTCTGAAGCGGTGTCGAAGGACCTCGGGCTCGCCCTGACGCGCCGTCCGCTGCCCCATGCCGTGATCGCGACGGCCGAGACGAGCCGGATCGTGGGGGAGGGCGCGGAGGTGGCGGATCCGGCGGCCCATTCCGCGTGGCGCAAGCGTCTCGCAGAGATCAAGAAGTACGCCGCCTCCGTGCTGGCCGAGGCTCCGCCCCGCACCGACGCCGATGCGCCGCTCCTGCCGCTCGCGAAGTCCGCCTGGCAGTTCCGCCGCCTCGGGAACGCCACGATGATGGAGCTGCTCCGCATCGGTCCGATGGCCGTCGACGACTGGCTGGCGGAGTTCTTCGACGACCCCGTGCTCCGGGCCGGGCTCGCGCTCGAGGGCCTGCACGGCACGTGGATGGGTCCGCGCAGCCCGACGAGCACGGCGACCCTCCTGCTGCTCGAGTCCCTGCGCGGTGCCGACGTGCTGGGCGGCCCCGCAGCCGTCGTGAAGGCGCTCGTCGACGCGCTGAAGGCCGCGGGCGGCACGCTGCGCTGCGATGCGCGGGTGAAGCGCGTCACGATGGCGGGCCGCGCGGCTTCGGGCGTGGAGCTCGAGAGCGGCGACGTGATCGCGGCCGACCACGTGCTTCTCGGGTGCGACGCGAAGGCCGGGCTCCTCGATCTGGTCGATCCGCTCGACCTCCCGCCCGCTCTCGAGCGCGACATCCAGGACGTGCGTGCGCGCGGGCTCGCCGCGAAGGTGCACCTGGCGCTGTCCGGCCCGCTCGACCTCGCTTCGCGTCCCGGAGCTCACGAGCGCGTGCTGGTGGCGGGTCTGCCGAACGATCTCGAGCGCGCGTTCGACCAGGTGAAGTACCGCAGCTTCGCCGACCGTCTGCCGCTCGACATCCGCGTGCCGACCGTGTCCGACCCGTCGCTCGCGCCCAGCGGGCACCACGTCGTGTCGATCCTCGTGCATGCCGTGCCGTACGTGCTCGACGGCGGGTGGACGGAAGACGCGAAGGAGCGCCTGCACCGCGCCGTGCTCGGCACGCTCGAGTCCGTGGCGCCGGGCGTCTCGGGTCGCGTGGTGGGGTCCGAGGTGCTCACCCCGGCCGATCTCGCGGCCCGCTTCTCGCTCCCGCAGGGGCACCTGTGGCACGGCGAGCTGGCGATCGACCAGCTGTTCGTGGCGCGTCCGTTCCTCGGCACGGCGCAGTACGCCACGGCGATCCCGGGTCTGTGGCTCGCGAGCAGCGCCGCGCATCCGGGTGGCGGATTCACGGGCCTGTCGGGCTGGATCGCCGCGGGCCGGCTGTGATCCTCGCGCTGGCCGCGCTGATCGGGGTCGCGGTCGCGGATACGCCCGTGCAGGAGGCCGTGCAGGCCATCCGAACCGCGGAGTGGAAGCGGCTGTCCCCAGCCGAGGTGGTGGCCGCGAGCGATCTCGACGACCCCGCCGTGGTGCGCGTCCGTGCGCAGGCGCTCGGCCGGCTCCGCGACGCGCGGGCGCTGCCGTTCCTGAAGGCCCTCCAGAGCCACGAGGACGAAGGGGTGCGCCGGGAGGTCGCGTTCGCGCTCGGCCTCACGCCGGGCTCGGCCGCGACCCTCCGGGCCTGGCTGTACCGCGAGAAGCTCCCGGCAGAGCCGCTGCTCGCGGAGCACGGGGTTCGATGGCAGCTCGTCGAAGCGCTCGGGCGGGCGGGCGGCAAGGCGGAGGTGCCCCTGCTGGTCGGCCTGCTGGACGAGCCGTGGCCGTTCGACGATGCCGCTGCGCGGTCGCTCGTCCGCCTGCAGCGCAGCAAAGTCGACCTGCAGGCCGCATTGGCACCGCTGATCCGGGCGGGAGCGTCGGGTCGGGATCCCCGGACGGAGCGCACGATCGCGGGGGTCGTCGCGAGGATCGGCCTCGGCGGGGTGAAGGATGCCGCGCTGCTGGACGCCGTCGAGCAGCGCGCGATGCTCGCAGGCACGTCCGCGATCCGCGCGCTGTGGACGCGTGCCGCCATGACGATCGACGATCGGGCCCGTGTGGACCGGGTGTTCGCGCTGGCGATGTCCGACGATCCGCTGGTCGTGGGCACGGCGATCCAGCACCACCCGGATCCCTCGGAAGACGCGTTCCTGGCGGCGTTGGTGCGGCACTACGACGACGCGTGGGTGTGGTCGCCGGCGATCGCCCGGAAGCCGGAGATCGCGAGCCGGCCGGAGATCGCCGCGCTGCGCGACGGGGCCGCGCCGACGGCGGAGTCGGCCTTCCGGCAGGCGTGGATCCTCGAGCACGGCGGCACGCTCCAGTACGGCGGGAAGGAGCCGTGGCCCGTGCAGGCCGCGCTGCTCGGGCAGTCCGACGAGGTCGACACGCTCGTGGACGTCGCCATCGGCGAGGGGCACCCGGCCCCGCTTCGCACCGCCGCAGCGGGCCGATTGCACGATCTGGGCGTGGATCGTGCGGTGATCGTGAAGCTGCTGCAGTCGCCCGACGTGGGGGTTCGCGAAGCCGCGATGACCTGGCTGGAGGGGCCGCCGGATGCCGCGATCGTCGAGGAGGTCGAGCTCACCCTGCGGGTCGAGAAGGACGGCGAGGTGCTGCGAGCGGGCCTGAACCTGCTCACGTCCTTCCGGAAGCAGAAGGCGTCGAGCGTCCGCGCGAGCCGATTCCTGACCACCGTGCTCAAGCGCAGCGCGACCCACCGGTCTCCGGGGCTGCAGAAGGCGGCCCGCGAGTTGGGCAGCGCGCTGGGCGTGGAGCTGCCCGGGCCGCCGCCGGATGCCCTCGTGCGCGAGCTGATCCTGCCGGACGGCACGGTGACGACCACCACGGGAGATCTCCCGAAGCTGCTGGAGGTCGAGCAGATCGTCGGGGCCCGCATCCAGACCGAGAAGGGCACGCTGTTCCTGGCGCTGCACCCGGAGGTGGCGCCGCTCGCGGTCTACAACTTCGCCTCGCTCGCGGGGAGCGGGTTCTACCGGGGTGTTCTGTGGCACCGGGTGGTGCCCGGGTTCGTCGTGCAGGCGGGCTGTCCGCGCGGAGATGGCTGGGGCGGTCCCGGCTGGACGATCGTCGACGAGGTGTCGGATCACGCGTTCGTGGCGGGCGGCCTCGGGATGGCGCGAGGCGATCGCGACACCGGGGGCTCGCAGTTCTTCGTGATGTCCGGGCCGGGGCGGTTCCTCGACGGCGACTACACGTGGTTCGGAGAGCTCGTCGACGGAACGGACGTCGTGCGTCGGCTGGAGCAGGGCGATCGCATCCAGGACGTGCAGATCCTCCGGCAGGGGGCCACCGGGGGTGAGTGACTCACGGACCGTCCCTGCGAGCCCTCGGGACTCACGGACCGTCCCTGCGAGCCCTCGGGACTCACGGACCGTCCCTGCGCGGGCCGCGGAGATGATCGCCGCCGCGAGCTCCAGGGGTGCGCAGAAGCGCCTCGGGGCCGAGCTCGACGGGGCCGACCCCTCGCTGAAGCACGCCGTGGCGGACCTCGCGCGGTCGCGAGGTGTGGATCTGCCCGACGACGCGCACGAGTGGCCGGGCAAGAAGCTGCTCCGCCGGGCGCAGGGGCTCGAGGACGCCTCCCAGGTGCGCCGGAACCCGATCCGCCGGGACGAGGCCTTCACCTGTGTCGCCTGCCATGCGGAGGTCCCGGCCCACGGGCGGTCTGCGCGCGACCACTGCCCGTTCTGCCTGTCGGGCCTGCACGTCGACGGAGACGTGCCGGGCGACCGCGCCTCGGAGTGTGGCGGGGTGCTCGTGGCGGTCCGGGTACACCGCGAGAAGGGTCGATGGATCCTCGAGTACCGGTGCGAGCGCTGCTCGGCGGTGCGCCGGAACCAGGTGCTGCTCGACGGCGACCCTCCCGACGACTGGGCGAAGGTGAGCGCGCTGGCGAGCCACGCGGGATGACCGACCTTCGCCAGCCCTTCCTCGAGGCCGTGCGCGCGGATGGCCTGTGGGAGCCCGGGCATCGGGTCGCGCTGGCCGTGTCGGGAGGAGCGGACTCGATGGTGCTGCTCGATCTGGCGGTCGGTACGGCGGCCCTCCATGGCGCCGTGCTCTCCGTCGTGACCGTCGACCACGGTCAGCACGCGCACAGCGCGTCGTTCGCGGAGGCCGTGGTCCGGGAGGCCGACCAGCGGGGGCTCCCGACCACCCGGGTGCGTGCGGAGCTCGGTCCCGATGCATCCGAAGCCGAGGCGCGAGCCGCTCGGTACGCGGTGTTCGAGTCCCTCGACGTCGATCGGGTGGCCCTCGCACACCACCAGCGCGACCAGGCCGAGACGGTCCTCGTCAACCTCCTCCGGGGCACGGGTCCCCGCGGTCTGCGAGGCATGCAGAGCCGCCGCGAGCGCTTCGTGCGCCCGATGCTCGGCATGGACCACCACGCCGTGCGGTCCTACGCGACGGAGCGCGGGCTCCCCGTCCTCGACGACCCCTCGAACGCCACCGCGCGGTACCTGCGCAATCGCATCCGGCTCCAGCTCCTGCCGCTGCTCGAGGAGATCCGTCCCGGCGCCACGGGCGCCCTGGCGCGGAGCGCGACGCGGGCGGGGGAGGACGAAGCGCTGCTCCAGGCGCTCGCCGACGGGCTCCCCCTCGAGCCGTCCGCCCTGGCAGCAGCCCCGGCGCCACTGGCCCGGAGGCGTCTCCAGGCGGCGCTGGGCCCCGTCACCACGGCCCAGCTCGACGCCGTCCTGCGAGCGGCCCGCGCGGGAGGGGGCCGGGTGGAGCTGTCGCGCGACACCGCGGTGGTTGTCTCGGCGACCGACGTCCTTATGGTCGGCGGGGCGGATCCCACGACGGGTCCGCGTTAAGCCCTTTCTCTTCCGTACCCTCACCGGGGGCCGTTCAGCGGTGTCACGCAGCAATATCTTCCTCCTCATCGTCGTCCTCGGCATGGTGCTGCTCTTCGTGGGGCTCCCGAACTCCGGGGGTGCGCCCGAGGAGCTCGCGTTCCCCGAGTTCATGCAGAAGGTCGACGAGGGCGTGATCAAGCAGGTCACGATCAAGGGCCAGCAGATCTCGGGCACCCTGGCCGATGATCGCCCGTTCTACACGACGGGTCCCGACTTCATCGAGCCGGTCTACAACAAGCTCGTCGAAGAGGGCATCACGCCGTCGTTCAAGGAAGCCGAAGACAGTGGCGTGTGGCTGTCGGCCCTGCTCGCGGCGGGCACCCTGGTGGTGGTCGTCGGGCTGTTCTTCTGGTTCATGCGCAGCATCCAGGGCAGCAACGGCCGCGCGATGAACTTCGGGAAGTCGAAGGCCCGCCTGCAGAACGAGAACTCGAAGCTCGTCACGTTCGACGACGTGGCCGGCATCGAGGAGAGCAAGGAAGAGCTGGCCGAGGTGGTCGAGTTCCTGCGCGACCCCCGCCGGTTCACCCGTCTGGGTGGGCGTATCCCGAAGGGTGTGCTGCTCATGGGCCCGCCGGGAACGGGCAAGACGCTGCTCGCGCGCGCCGTGGCCGGCGAAGCGGGCGTTCCGTTCTTCACGATCAGCGGCTCCGACTTCGTCGAGATGTTCGTGGGCGTCGGTGCCAGCCGCGTCCGCGACCTGTTCGAGCAGGGCAAGAAGCACGCTCCGTGCATCATCTTCATCGACGAGATCGATGCCGTGGGTCGCCACCGCGGTGCCGGGCTCGGCGGGGGCCACGACGAGCGCGAGCAGACGCTGAACGCGCTCCTGGTCGAAATGGATGGCTTCGAAGGCACCGAAGGCGTGATCCTCGTGGCCGCCACCAACCGTCCCGACGTGCTCGATCCGGCGCTGCTGCGCCCCGGTCGGTTCGATCGCCGGGTGGTCGTGCCCGCGCCCGACGTTCGCGGTCGCCGCCGCATCCTCGAGATCCACACCCGCAAGCTGCCGCTCGGCACCGACGTCGACCTGCAGACCATCGCGAAGGGCACGCCGCGCTTCTCGGGCGCCGACCTCGAGAACCTCTGCAACGAGGCCGCCCTGCTCGCGGCCCGCGCCGACAAGCGCCAGGTCGACATGTCCGACTTCCTCTCGGCCCGCGAGAAGATCATGATGGGCCCCGAGCGGCGCTCGATGGTCATGCCCGAGTGGGAGAAGAAGAACACGGCGTACCACGAGGCCGGTCACGCGATCATCGCGCACCTGCTGCCCGAGCACGATCCGGTCCACAAGGTCACCATCGTGCCGCGCGGCCGCGCGCTGGGCGTCACGATGATCCTGCCCGACGAAGATCAGCTGTCGATGACGCGCCTGCAGATGCTCCAGCAGATCACGATGATGATGGGGGGCCGCGCCGCCGAGGAGATCGCGATGAACACGGTCACCGGGGGCGCTGCGCAAGACCTCCGCCAGGCGACCAAGCTCGCGCGGCACATGATCTGCGACCTCGGCATGAGCGACGAGCTCGGCCCGGTCAGCTGGAACGAAGGCGATGGCGAGGTGTTCCTCGGCCGCCAGATGTCCCAGGTGAAGTCGTACTCCGAGCAGACCGCCCGCCGCATCGACTCCGAGGTGCGCGACATGCTCGCGCGCGGCTACGCGGCCGCGAAGAACATCCTCCAGGAGAACGTGCACGTGCTGCACACCGTCGCCCAGCGGCTCATGGAGATCGAGACGCTCGACGCCGACGAGTTCGCGCATCTGGTCGAGGAAGCCGGCCCCGTGCGTCCCGCAAACCTGGCGTGGATGGGCGTATAGTCCTCCCGCCCACGCACGGGCTCACGCCCGGGAGGCTCGGTGCAGTCGCTCTGGTCCTGGTTCGCCGAGAGCCCGTTCGCGACGGCCACCTGGGTGGACTGGATCGACATCCTGCTGCTCGCGGCCGTCGTGTACCGCGTGCTGCTGGTGCTCCGCGGCACGCGTGCGATGCAGAGCCTGCTCGGCATGCTCCTGCTCGTGGTGCTGTATGCGGTGGCCCGGATGGGCGGGCTCTCCACGATGAGCTGGGTGCTCGACAACCTGTTCGTCTACCTCGTGCTGGCGGTGCTCATCCTGTTCCAGCAGGACATCCGGCGCGCGCTGGCGAACGCGGGTGGGCGGTTCTTCACGCGGATGTCGCTGGCCCGTGCGGATGCCACCATCCTCGAAGAGGTCATCAAGGCGGCCTTCGCGCTGTCGCGGCGTAAGATCGGGGCGCTGATCGTCATCCAGGGGAGCGCGTCGCTCGAAGCCTGGACCGAGGGCAGCAACATCGTCGATGCGGCCGTGAGCCACGAGCTCCTGCAGTCGATCTTCCATCCGGCGAGCCCCATGCACGACGGCGCGGTGGTCATCCGGAAAGACCGAATCGCTGCGGCTGGCGTGTTCCTGCCGATCAGCCTGTCGAAGCAGATCAGCCGCGCGTTCGGCACGCGGCACCGCGCGGCCATCGGCCTCACGGAGATCACCGATGCCCTGTGCATCGTGGTGAGCGAGGAGCGCGGCACCGTCGCGATCGTGGTGCGCGGCGAGATCGTGCCGGTGGCCGACATGAACGACCTCCGGCACAACCTCACCGAGCAGCTCGACAAGCAGGGTGTCACCGAGCCCGCGCCGGCCGGAGCCACGAATGCTTGAGTGGATCTTCGGCAACCCGCACTACAAGGCGGCCGCGCTGTTCCTCGCCGTGATGGCGTGGCTGTACGTGCAGTCCGACCAGCTCCACGAGGAGCCGCTCAAGGCCCGTGTGGCGTGGACGCTCGCGCCGGGCCTGGTCTCGGTCGACCCGCTGCCCACGCAGGTGTCCATCCGGGTCCGGGGAACCCGCGCGGCCATCCGGAGGGCGCGCGACCTCGACGTTCGCATCGATGTCGACATCCGCGACATCGGTCCGGGCGACCACAACCTCGAGTTCGGTCCGTTCCCGGTGTCGAACATCCCGAGCGCGCTCGAGATCATGGGGCACGCGCCGTCCGGCGTCCGGTTCGCGCTCGACGAGGTGAGTCAGCGCAAGGTGAAGGTGCACGCCGTCGTCGTGGGGGAGCCCGCACCCGGGTACGCCGTGGAGTCCATCGTCGTGACGCCACCCGTCGCGTCGCTGAGCGGGCCCGGAGTCACGCTCGCCGACCTGATGGAGGTCGACACGGAGCCCATCGACCTCTCGGGGTTCGCGGGGAACACCGTGGTGCCGCTCGAGCTCGACCTTCCCCGCACCCTCGAGAATGCCGACGGAACGCGGTTCACCGCGGAGATCGAGGTCGTCGCGCAGAACGCCGAGCGCACGTATGCCGCCGTGCCCGTCTACGTCTGGGGCGACGCCCAGTACCGGTCGATCGAGCGGAGCGTGCAGGTCACGGTGCAGGGTCCGGCCGCCCAGCTCAAGGAGCTCGACGCGACCGACCTCGCGGCGTTCGTGCACCTGCCGGACACCGCCGACGCGCCGCGGTACGAAGCCGCGTGGGGCCCGAAGGACGGCGCCCGACTCCGGGTGCTCCACAGCGCCCAGGATCGCCTCCACGTCATCGCGGTGGAGCCCTCGAGAGTGGAGGTCGTGGCACGATGAAGTTCGGAACCGATGGCATCCGGGGTCCCGCGGGCACCGCGCCCATCGACACCGCGTCCGCCGTGCGCATCGGGCGGGCTGCGGCCCGACTCGCCCGTCAGAACGGGGGCGGCTCGGTGGTCGTCGCGCGTGACACCCGTCCCAGCGGGGGTGCGCTCGCGCTGGCCTGTCTCGCGGGCGTGGCCTCGGGGGGGGCCTCGGCCATCGACGCCGGGGTCGTGCCGACCGCTGCGCTGGCGGTGGCGCTCGCGCGGGGTCGCGCGACGGCGGGCGTGATGATCACGGCGTCCCACAATCCATGGCCCGACAACGGGTTCAAGCTGCTCTCGGAGGGCGGGCGAAAGCTCTCCGACGCCGAGACCACCGCGGTGGAGGGCTGGCTCGCGGAGCCCGATGGCGACAGCGGCACGTACGGGCCGGTCGAAGACGCGCACCGCCCGATCCTGTGGGGCTGGACGGGCGCGCTCGAGGAGCGGGTGCCGGAGCGCACGGCGCTCGAAGGCCGGCGCATCGCGGTCGATCTCGCCGGAGGCGCCGCGATGGTGGGGCTCGCGTGGCTGAAGAGCGCCGTGCCGGCCGACTGGGTGGTCGTGCCCAGCAAGCGCATCAACGACGGCGTGGGGAGCGAGCACCCGGAGCGGCTCGCCGAGCTCGTGCGCTCCGAGGGCTGTGAAGCCGGGCTGGCCGTCGACGGCGACGCCGACCGGTGCGTGCTGGTCGACGAGCGTGGCGAGGTCGTTCCCGGCGACGCGCTCGCCTGGATGCTGGCCCGCGCCCTGGGCGTGAAGTCGATGGCGGTCACCGTCATGAGCACGGGCGCGCTGGCGCCGTCCCTGCCTGGCGTCGACCTCACGGTCACGCCCGTGGGCGACAAGCACCTCCAGGCCGCCATGCGTGCCGCGCCGATCCCGCTGGGCTGCGAGGAGTCGGGGCACGTGCTGTTCGCCGATCATCCCGGCGGAGACGGGCTGTTGGCGGGGCTGCGGGCCCTGGCGCACGCCCTGCCGCAGGGGCGTCTGTCCGACGTGCTCGCGCCGTTCCAGCCCTGGCCGCGCAAGACCGCCAAGATCCGGGTGTCCGCCCGTCCGGCGCTCGACTCCGTGCCGCCGATCGTCCGGGCCATCGCAGAGGGCGAGGCCGCGCTGGGCCCCGGGGGCCGGGTGTTCCTGCGCTACTCCGGCACCGAGCCCGTGCTGCGTGTGCTCGTCGAGGGCCGCGATGCCGCGAGCGTCGCTGCGGTGGCCGCGACGGTCGAGGCGGTGGCTCGGGAGTCGCTGTGAGCGAGCCCATCAGCACGGCGGCCCAGTGCCGTGCGCTCGACGCCGACGTGATCGACGGCCTCGGGGTGCCGGGCGTCGCGCTGATGGAGGTCGCGAGCCGCGGGGTCGCGCTCGCCCTCCTCGAGCGGTGGCCGGACGCCCACGAGCGCGGCGTGCTCGTGGTGACGGGCGCGGGCAACAACGGGGGAGACGGGTTCGGGTGCGCGCGCTGGCTCCACACGGCGGGCGTGCCGGTGCGGATCTGGGCGCTCTCCGACCGGCTCGCGGGGGACGCCGCCGTGATGCGGGATGCCGTGGTGAAGCAGGGCGTCCCGTTCGTCGACGGGCCCGGAGGCGAGGGCATCGTGGTGGATGCCGTGTTCGGGACCGGTCTCGCGCGCGAGGTCTCCGGGGCGTACGCCACCGCGCTCGAGCGGCTCGCGAGCCTCGCGGTCCCGGTCGTGGCCGTCGACCTGCCGAGCGGCCTGCACGCCGACACCGGCGCCGTGCTCGGAATGGTGCTCCCGGCCGACCTCACCGTCACGTTCGGCCGCCTGAAACAGGCGTTCTTCACCCCCGGGGCCCGTCACTGCGGTCAGGTACAGCGGGTCGACATCGGGGTGCACCGCACACGCCACGCGTCTGCGCACCTCACCGAGCGCACGGATCTCACGTGGCCCGACCGCGACGTGCATGCGTTCAAGAACCGGCTCGGACACCTGGCGGTGGTCGCCGGCAGCGAGGCGATGGCCGGTGCGGCGGTCCTGAGCTGCCTGGGGGCCGTCCGGAGCGGTGTGGGCCTCGTCACCCTGCTCACGGTCCCCGAGGCCCTGCCACGCCTCACAGGCCTGCCTGCGAGCGTGATGGTGCGCACGGGAACGCTGGTCGAGTCGCTGGAGCGCGCGCGGGACTACGACGCCATCGCGGTCGGCCCCGGGGTCGGCGGAGGGCACCCCCTCGGTCCGCACGACGTGGCCGCGCTCGCAGCGCTGTGGGCGGCCGATCGTCCCGTGGTCTTCGACGCGGATGCGCTGGTCGCCCACGACGGGCCCGCAGGCCCGGCGGTGGTGGTCACTCCGCACCCCGGAGAGGCGGGCCGACTGCTCGGGCGCTCGGCGGGCGCCGTGGAGTCCGATCGCTTCGGCGCTGCTCGAGACCTCGCCCGGAGTGGCGCCACCGTGCTCCTGAAGGGGCGACACACGTTGATCGCGCACGGCGACGGGGTGTTCGTGAACCCCACCGGGGCGCCGACCCTCGCGACGGCCGGCTCGGGCGACGTGCTCACCGGTCTCCTCGGGGGCCTGCTGGCACGTGGGGTGGCCCCGATCGACGCCACACGGCTCGCCGCCTGGGTCCACGGGCGAGCGGGCGAGCGGCTCCACGAACAGCGCGCGGAGGGCTGGATCGCCGACGACATCGCAGGGGCGCTCCCCGGTGCGATCGCGGAGCTCGTGTGATCGTCGCGGATCCGGAAGCCATGGAGACGCTCGGGCGGCGGATCGGCGAGCTCGCGCAACGCGGCACGGTGATCGCGCTCTCCGGGGATCTCGGCGCCGGGAAGTCCGTGCTCGCTCGTGGGATCGGGCGCGGGCTGGGCATCGAGGGGCGCATCCCGAGCCCCACGTTCATCGTGGTCGCCGAGTACACCGACGCGCGGCTCGTGTTCCATCACGCCGACCTGTACCGGCTCTCCGAGGCCGACGAGCTCGAGAACCTCGGCCTGGACGACGTGATCGGAGGCGACGGTGTGGTCGCGATCGAGTGGGCCGAGCGGTTTCCGGAGGTCCTGCCGGCCGACCACCTGGCCGTGCACATCGAGATCGTCGACGAGGCCCGCTCGGTCGGCCTCGTCGCGCACGGGCCCCGCTCGCGGGCCCTGCTGGATGCGCTCGGTGGATGATCGGCCGCGCTTCCGGCCCGAGCGCGGCGCAGCGGATCGCGGGGCTCCGTGGTCGCTGGTGCTGCTCCTGGGCGTGGTGACGGTGCTGCTCGTGCTCCGCAGCTTCTGGCCGGCCCCCACCGTGGCACCCGTGCTCGTGGAGGTGGCCGGCGACGTTCCACACCCGGGCCTCTACGCGCTGGCGGAGGGCACCGTGCATGGCGCCGTGGTCGCGGCGGGGGGCTCGCCGGACGGCCTGGCCGACGGCCCGGTTCCGGCCGGTCACCGCGTGGTCGTCGCGAACGGGCACGTCTCGATCGAGCGGCCGTCCGACCCGGTGCTCGTGTCGATCCCGATCGATCCGAACGTCGCGACCGTGCAGGAGCTGAAGGCGATCCCGGGGGTGGGGGAGTCATTGGCGTCGCGCATCGTCGCGGATCGCGAGGCCCACGGCCCCTTCCGGACGTTCGAGCAGCTGCGCAGGGTTCCGGGGCTGCGGGCCGACACGCTCGACGACCTCGAGCCCTTCCTGGCGCTGTCGGAGGTCGGGCCCCTCGATCTGAACACGGCCACGGCGGGCGAGCTGGAGACCCTGCCCGGGATCGGGCCCGTGCTCGCGGCCCGGATCGTGGTCGATCGCGCGGAGAACGGCCCGTACACGGCGCTCTCCGACCTCGCGCGTGTTTCGGGCGTGGGCCCCGCGGTGCTCGAAGGGCTGGCATCCGAGGTCGTGGTGACGCCGTGATCCACCTCGATCACAACGCGACGAGCCCCGTGCTGTCGGAGGTCCTGGAGGCCATGGCGCCATGGTGGGGAGTGCCTGCGAACCCGTCGAGCGTGCACGGCTTCGGGCGGGCTGCGGCACGGGCCGTGAGTGATGCGGCGGTCGAGGTGAGCGCGCTCGTCGGGGGCCGTCCGGAAGGGGTGGTGTTCACGAGCGGCGCCACGGAAGCGAACCACGCGTGGTTTCACGCCGTGCGGGCCGGCTCGATCGCCGTGGGCTCGTACGAGCACCCCTGTGTGGTCGCGGCGGCGCGTCGGTCGGGCACGATCGTGCCGGTGCCCATGGGCTCCGACGGGGTGGCGGTGCTCGAGGGTGTGCCCGCGACGGACGGCACGTCGCTGATGGCCGTGAACCACGAGACCGGGGTGGTCCAGCCGCTGGAGGCCCTGCGGAAGCGGTCCGGGTGGCGGCACGTGGATGCGACGGCCGCTGCGGGCCGGGTGCCCCTGGATCTCGGGTGGGCGGAGGCGGTGGTGATGTCCGCCCACAAGCTCGGCGGGCCGATGGGGGTCGGTGCGCTCGTGCTGCGCGATGCGGAGCCGATCCCGGCGCTGCTGGAAGGGGGTGGGCAGCAGCGCGGGAGGCGCGCGGGAACCCTTCCCACGCCGCTGATCGTCGGGTTCGCGGCAGCCGCACGGCTGGCCCGGGAGGAGCTGGAGGCGCGGCGTGCGCGCTGGGCGGGGCAGCGGGCGAGGCTCGTGCGGGCCGTCGAAGCCCTGGGGGGCGAGGTGCAGGGCCGCGACGTCGTTCCGTCCGTACTGAACGTGGTGTTCGCGGGTCTGCCGGCCGAGACGCTCGTCCAGGCGCTCGATCTCCGCGGGGTCGCCGTGAGCGCGGGGTCCGCGTGCGCCTCGGGGTCGGTCGAGCCCTCTCCGGTCCTGCAGGCGATGGGGCACCCGGAGCCGGACGGGGGGCTCCGGATCAGTCTGGGTCCACGCACGTCGGACGCCGAGGTCGACACGTTCCTGGGAGCGATCGAGCCCGTCGTGACGGGCCTCCGGTCATTCCTTGGATGAGAAGTTCGGCCGGGCTGCGCGCAGGATGGTCTGGTCGTCTTCGTCGAGCGAGTCGATCAGCACCTGGGCGCTGGTGCCGGGCTCTTCGAGCGCCATGACCTCCGCGACGGCCTCGGCCATCTGGCGGGCCGTGGGGTAGCGGTCTTCGGGGCGGTGCGCGATGGAGCGCCGCACGATGGGGCGCACGGAGGGCGGCAGCCGCTCGAGCACGGACGGATCGAGCTTGGCGAGCGCGAGGTCCATCGGGCGACGGCCCGTGATCGTCATGTAGAGCGTGGCGCCGACGCTGTAGATGTCGGCTTCGGGGCCGACCTTGCGCGGATCGAGACGCTGCTCGGGCGCCATGTAGGCGACGGTTCCGAGCATGTCTCCGGTGCCCGTGATCCGCATGCTCTCGGCGTCGGACAGCAGGCGCGCGATGCCGAAGTCGGAGAGCTTCACCTCGTCGTCTTCCGACAGGAGGATGTTGTGCGGCTTCACGTCGCGGTGGACGACCCCGGCGGTGTGGGCGTGCTCGAGGCCGAGCAGGGCCTCGAAGGCGTAGCGCAGCGCGGTGGGGAGCTCGATGGCGCCCTTCTGGCGCATGCGGGTGGCCAGGGAGCCGTTCGCGGCGAGCTCCATGACGAAGTAGTAGTGGCCGTCTTCCTCGCCGATGTCGAAGATGCGCACGATGTTCGTGTGATCGAGCTGCGACATGGTGCGCGCTTCGTTCAGGAAGCGGGAGCGCGTCTTGTCCTTCGAGGCCCCGTGCTCGTTCAGGATCTTCACGGCGCGATCGAGGCCATCCCAGTGGTCGCGCACGCGGAACACGCTCGCCATGCCGCCCGAGCCGATGGACTCCACGAGCTCGTACCGGCCGTCCGCGAGGGAGGCCGGTGGGGGACGGTACTGGCGCCGCCGCATGCTCATTCGGGACCCTCCGGGGCTGACGCAGTAACCGGGAATGGCCCGGACCACACGGCAGCGCGGCTCAGGCGTACATCGCCTCGATCACTTCGGACCAGTTCTGGTTCACGTACTTGCGCTTGATCTTCAGCGTGGGCGTGAGCTCGTTGTCGGCGATGGTGAAGTCGCGCGGGAGGATGGTGAACTTCCGGATGTGCTCGACGCGGGCGAACTGGGGGTTCACGAACTCGTCGATCTGCTTCTGGACGTGCTCGATGACGCGTGGGTCTTCGTGCATCCTCGACACCTCGATGCCGAGCGACTGGGCGAACTCCTTCACGGCGTCGTCTTCGGGCGACAGGGTGATGAGCGCCGACAGGAACTTGCGGGCATCGCCGATGACCACCGACTGGCTGACGATGTCGATGTTCTTGATGGCCGCTTCGATGTTCTTGGGCGCGATGTTCTTCCCGCCGGCCGTGATGATGATCTCCTTCTTGCGACCGGTGATCTTCAGGAAGCCGTCGGCATCGAACTCGCCGAGATCTCCGGTGTGCAGCCACCCGTCGATGAGCGTCTCGTTCGTGGCCGCTTCGTCCTTGTAGTAGCCGAGGAAGACATGGGGGCCCTTCACCAGGATCTCGCCGTCTTCTGCGATCTTCACCTCGGTGCCGGGGAGCGCTGGCCCGACCGTGCCGAACCGCGTGCGACCCATCACGTTGAACGACGTGGGCCCGCAGTCTTCCGACTGGCCGTAGACCTCCTGGATGACGAGATCCAGACCGGCGAAGAACTCCAGGATCTCGCGGGCGATCGGAGCGGCGCCGGTGACGCAGATGCGCGCCTTGCCGAGGCCCATCGCGGGCTTCGCCTTCGAGAACACGAGGGAGTCGGCCATCTTGTACTTGATGCCGAGCAGACCCCCGACAGGACGGCCCTCGCAGCGGGCCGACGACACTTCCTTGCCGGTGGCGAAGGCCCAGTCGGCGATGGCCTTCTTCAGCCCCGTGGCCTCGGCCATGCGTGCGCTGACCTTCGCGTGGAACTTCTCCCAGATGCGCGGCACACCGAACAGCACGGTGGGCTGCACCTCCTTGAGGTTGTCGGGCAGCTTCTCGAGGCTCTCTGCGAAGTACACCGAGCTGCCGGCCGTGATCGGCGCGTGGATGGTGAACATCTGCTCTGCGATGTGCGAGAGCGGGAGGTAGCTCAGTGTGGTGTCGTCGCTCGTGAGCTTCGCGAGGTCGTTCACGGCACAGTCGGCCGTCCACGCGATGTTCCGGTGCGACAGCATCACGGCCTTCGGCGGACCGGTGGTGCCCGAGGTGTAGATGAACTGCGCCAGCTGGTCGTCTTCGATGGCCTTGAGGCGCTCGAGCAGCGCTTCGTCGGACACGCTCTCACCGAGCGCGAGGAACGCATCCCAGGAGAGCAGGAGCTCGTCGTCGACGACCTCTCCGCCGCGCATCATCACGACCTTCTGGAGCTTCGGGAGGTTGCCGCGCTCGGCGTCGATCTTCTCCCACTGCATCTTGTTGCGGACCAACGCGACCTTCGACTCCGAGTGGTCGACGATGTACTGGACCTCGGCGGGCGAGCACGTGGTGTAGATGCCCGCGCACGCGCCTCCGGCCAGCATGGTGCCGACATCGAACACCACCCAGTCTTCGGTGTTGAACCCGAGGATCGACGTGGTGTCGCCCGACTCGAAGCCCATCGCCATGAGCGACTTCGCGACCTTGCGCGCACGGTCGGCGTACTCGCGCCAGCTCGTGGGCTTCCAGGCGTCTCCGACCTTCGAGAACAGGGCCGGACGGTCGCCGAGGTTCTCTGCCTGCTCCAACAGCCGCGCGGGAATGGTCTTCATCCGGGTCGCTCCCTCCTGAGGAGGGACACCCTACAGCGGCGCGCGGGGCTTTTCCAGTTGGACCCTTCGCTCAGCCCTTGCGGGCCCGTCCCAACCATCCGGCGGCCGTCTTGAAGTCCCAGCCCTGGGTCTTCATGAGGTGCTGAACGGTGCCCGCGAGCCCCATCTCGGCGACCATGCGCTCGACCTCGGCGGAGTCGGGCAGCTGGCCGCGCCCGGCGGGCGCGGGCGGGGGACGCGTGGCCGGCCGCTGGGGCTCGGGACGCGCCTGGGGCTCGGGACGGGGAGCCTCGGCGCGCTGCTGCTGTTGTGCGGGCCGCTGCTGTTCCTTCGGAGGCGCCTGACGCCGGCGCTCCTTCGGCTTGAGCGCCTTCTGCGCCTCGTTCTGGGTTCTACGCGGCTTCGCCTCGTCGGTGCTCTGGGGCGACATCGCGCTCCCGGAGTAGCGACCGAAGTGCTCGTCGTTCCAGCTCGCGCTCGGCCAGGGGGGCTCGGCCACGGCGAACGACTCGCGCTCGATCTCCGAGGGCCACTGGATGAGGTCGGGGCCGAAGTCGACCGGCTCGAACCGCATCCGCTCGTACTGATCACGGTCGGACGGCATCTCGGGCAGGGCCGTACGCTTCCAGACGTGGGCCTGCGCCATCCGGGCGGCGAGGGGGATGCCCACGGCCACGGTGGCGATCAGCGTGAACGAGAACATGACGATCGTGGTCAACATCCGACCTCCGGCAGGCAACATAGCGCTTCGCGGGGTATCAGCGGGCCCATGGTCGATGGTCTTGCAGCGCTGGTGTCCTGGGATGGCGGGCTGACGGTGCTTCCCGCGCTCGTCGCCATCGTGGTGGCCCTGGTCACGCGGCGCGTCGAGCCGGCGCTCGCGGTCGGCGTGGTGATCGGTGGGGTCGTCGCCGCTCGGATGGACCTCGTGGATGCCGCCTGGCGCGTCGTGCTGTACGTCGCCGATGCCATCGGGTTCACGCATGCCGAGAACGGATGGTCGTTCGGGGTCGACCACCTCGAGATCTCCGTGTTCTCGTTGATGGTGGCGGCCACGGTGTCGATCATGGGGGCCGCCGGAGGCACGCGGGCCCTCATCCAGCTCGTGGAGACGCGGGCTTCGGGCCGTCGCGGCGCGATGGTCAGCAGCTGGATCGCGGGCGCCATCGTGTTCTTCGACGACTACGCGAACTGCCTGGTGGTGGGGTCGGCGATGGGGCCGATGTGCGACCGGAACCGCGTGAGCCGCGAGAAGCTGGCGTATATCGTCGACAGCACGGCAGCTCCCATCGCTTCACTCGCGCTGGTGTCGACGTGGGTGGGCTACGAGGTCGGGCTGATCGCCGATGCGTTCAAGACGGTCGACGGGCTGTCGCCTTCGGCCTTCTCCGTGTTCCTGAGCAGCGTGCCCTACCGGTTCTACTCGCTGTTCACCATCGTGTTCGTGGGCGCCATCGCGATGTCGGGGCGCGACTTCGGGCCGATGCGCGAGGCGGAGGCGCGTGCCCGTGCCCGGCCGGCGATCGAGCTGCCGCCCACCGAAGCGAGCCCGCTCGTCGCGGCGGTGCCGGTGTTCCTGCTCGTGGCGGTGACGCTGGGTCAGCTCGTCGGCGACGGCGTTCGCTCGATCGACCCCGAGGTGTGGGCCGCCGGCATGAACGAGGTCCGCACGGCGTCGGGCCTGCAGGTCGTCGCGGCGAGCCTCTCGCTGGCATCCGAGGTGCTCGGGAACGCGAATGCCTACCACGCCATGCTGTCGGGCTCGATCGTGGCGTTCGTGACGAGCCTGGCCGCCGCGCTCGGGTGGGGGCTGCTCACGGCACGCGGCGCGTACGAGGCCGGGAAGGAGGGCGCGCTCACCGTGATGAAGGCGCTCGTCGTGCTCTTCCTCGCCTGGGCTCTGTCGTCCGCGATGAAGGACACCGGTGCGGCCCAATGGATCTCGGGCACCCTCCAGGGGCGCCTTCCCGCATGGGCGTTTCCGTCGATCACCTTTGTCCTGGCCGGCCTGACGGCGTTCGCGACCGGCACGTCCTTCGGCACGATGGGCATCCTCATCCCGATCGCGGTGCCCGTCGCCGCGCAGCTCGCGCCCGATCCGTTCGGCCACATCGTGCTGGGCACGGTCGCTGCGGTCCTCGCGGGCTCGTGCCTCGGCGACCACGCGTCCCCCATCTCCGACACCACGGTCCTCAGCGCCATCGGCGCCGACTCGCCCCTCGTCGACCACGTGCGCACCCAGCTACCGTACGCGCTGACGACGGGCGCCATCGCCGTGCTCTTCGGCTACCTGCCGGTCGGCTTCGGCATCTCGCCCTGGATCCTGCTCCCGCTCGGGGGAGCCGCGTGCATCGCGGTCGTCATGGTCCTCGGGAAGCCGCCACCGGGCGAGCCCGCCTGACCGCTCAGAGCGTGGTGCTGAACAGGACGTAGACCCGACCGGAGAGGTCGCCCGCGGTGGGGGAGTAGTCGGGCGCCGACAGCACGAGGTCGGGGTAGCCGTCGTTGTCGAGGTCGGTGGGGTTCGAGCGCACCGTGAGGTGGGCGTCGACCCCGCTCCCGAAGTACGCGACCGACGCAGCCGTGCGCGGGATCGCGTTCGGTGCGGCGGCCCCCACGATGTCGTCGGACGTGAACACGTAGACGTAGCCGGCTCCGGTGGTGCTCCCGTTGTCTTCGAGCGGCGCACCGACGACCAGGCTGTCGCCGAACAGCCCCGAGGGGTCGGGCACGACCGCGAGGTCGGCCCCGAAGCGGCTGCCAGCCCCTCCGACGAGGATGTAGTCGGCTGCGGCGAACGACAGCGACCCGCCCGCCGCGACGGTGCCGGAGAGGAAGACCGCGACCTCGCCGTTGGTCCCGCGGGTGGGGCCGCCGATGATCAGGTCGGCCGCGCCGTCGCCGTCGATGTCGCCCGTGGTTGCGGACGCGCCGGTGAGCCCGCCCGTCGCCGTGACGGTGAACGAGGCCGCTGCGGTGGTCTGGGCGCCCGCGAGGCCGTTGCCGCCGGGGAAGACGTACACGGCCGTCGCGTTGCCGGGGCTCGTGACCACGAGGTCGCCGAGGCCATCACCCGTGAGGTCGGGGGCGACGTGCACCACCGTTCCGAACGCATCGTCGGTGCCGGGGGCGGTGATGGTGGAGGCCGCCGCCGTGACGTCGAGGTCGATGTCGGACGCGGCACGCCCGAGGTTCGCGCCGTCGATGATGCGCACGGTGTTGGCCACACCCGCGGCCATCGTGCTGACGACGACCTCTTCGTTGGGGGAGAGCGCGAAGACGTCGCCCACCGAGACGGCGGCCCCGAAGCCGGTGTCGGAGCTCGAGATGCCCACGACCGCCGTGGTGGCCTGGGTGACCTCGTAGTCGCTCGTGGAGGGCGCGTAGGCGTCGCTGTAGAGCACCCACACCGTGCCGTCGCCCACGACCACGGCGTCGTTGTCGCCATCGGACTCGACATCGCCGATGGCGATGGGCCCGCCGAAGCCGGTGGACGTGCCACCCGCGATCGACAGGTTCGGGCTGTTCACCTGCAGCGCACTGCCGCGGAACACGTCGACCACACCCGCACCCGCCACGCCGGTGGGGATGCCGACGAGCAGACACTCCTGCGGGAAGCCCGCCGTGAACGACTCCAGCGGGGCGACGCCCACGTACTGGCCCGTCTGGGAGCCGACCGCGCCGTTGACCGTACGCGAGGCCCGAACGGAAGCGCCGACGGAGGCCGCAGCGACCGTGATGGAGGGCGAGGTGAGCGACCCTCCGGCGAGCGCCGTACCGTCGGACTCGTCGAGGGCGGTGGCCGTGCACGTCCACACGTCGCCGCCCGCGACCTCGGCGGGGTCGAGCCAGGGCTCCGTGGCCCCCGTGACGACGGTGGTGCCGCCGACGGCCCAGTCGTACTGGTACGTGACGAGGTCGCTGTCGGGATCGGTGGCTTCGACCGCCACGTTGCACAGCAGCGGGTCGGCCGCGGTGGCGCGCTCGGGCAGCACCTCGACGGCTCCGGGCGCACCGGGAGCCGCGTTCTCGATGAGCACCTGCTCGCAGGTGGTGCGGCTCTGGACCACCGCACCCTCGGGTGGCGGGTTGCCGTTCGCGGACTCGTACGCCGTGACGCAGAACTCCCAGGTCTCCCCGCGGGACGTCTGGACCGCCGCGAGCGTGCCGGGGAAGTTCGACCCGGGCTCGTCGGGAGGCAGGACGACGGGGGGATCGGCCGGATCGACGCGCTGCCAGATCCACTCGTGGTAGGGCTCGCCGCCTTCGGGATCGACCGACGGTGCGACGAGGTTGCCCATCAGGGCGACCTGCGCCGTGGGACCCTCGGGCGTGATGGAGATCTCGGGTGCGGAGATCGACGCGTTCACCTCGAACAGGAAGGTGGCACGGCGCGGATCACCGATGCCCGTACCGTCGCTCGCCACGGCCACGAGGGTCTGCTGGCCTTCGGGCAGGCCGTCGGGCACGTTGAGCACGACATCGACGAGGTCGACCATGAGGGTGGGGCCATCGGGCTCGTCGGGGATCTCGGGGATCTCGGTGCGCACCGTCTCCAGGCCCTCTGCGGAGGCCAGGAGGATGTCGGACCCGACGTCGTCGGCGTTCGCGGGCGTGGGGTCGAGGTAGAGCTCGATGGACAGGGGAGAGTCGCCATCACGGTCGCGCAGGCGGAACGTGAGGTCGAGCGAGACCTCGGCGGCCGCGGGGTACGTGGTGATCGTGGTGAGCCGATCGTACGTGCCGACGGGGTCGAGCAGCTGGATGTTGGGCGGCTCGTTCTCGGGATTCGGTGGATTGCACGCGATGAGCGCGACCAGACCGACGGAGACGAGCAAGACAGAACCCACGCGCATTCGAGAAACCCTCGTGTCGAGGGGAAACTACCTGGAGGGGACGGCCTCCGCCAGTGCGCGCGGGCGTGTGGGGTGCGCGACCGCCCCGTCAGAGGGCCAGAAGCGCCCCGTAGGCCTGGAGGAGCGCGACCCGGGCCTGGGTCGAGCGACTCGTGCCGTCGAGCATGCGGGCGGTCTCGTCGAGCACATCCTGGAGGGGCACGACGCGCACCGAGGGGTCGCGCGTGGCGCTTCCGACGTCGTCGGGACCCTCCCAGGCCAGCATGGCGTCGTGGGCGCCCGCTTCGAGACCGAGCACGGCGCCGAGAGCGAGCCGCTGGGCGATCAGGCGATCCAGGGCGCTGGGAGACCCGCCACGGACGACGTGCCCGAGGATCGTCTCGCGGATCCCCACGCCCGGAACGTCTTCGTCGAGGAACGCCGCGAGGCGCGAGACCAGGCGCGACGTGGGCACCTCGACCCCTTCGGCCTTGATGATGAGCACGCGCTTCTTGTCGCGCGCATCCGAGAAGCTGTCGCGCAGCAGCCCGCGGAGCCGCTGGACGAGCGTCTCCTCGTCGGTGCCCTCCTCGGCGTACAGGATGGCGTCGGCGTCGGCGGCGATCCCGGCACGCATCGCGAGGTAGCCGCTGTGGCGCCCCATCACCTCGACCACGAACGCGCGGCGGTGGGCACGGGCGGTGTCGGAGATGCGGTCGCAGGCCTCCACGATGGTGTTCACGGCGGTGTCGACCCCGATGCACAGCCGGCTGTGGCCGATGTCGTTGTCGATGCTCGCCGGCAGACCGACGACCTGGCACGGCTTCCCGTCCGCGAGGGCGTGAGCGCCGGCGAGGCTGCCGTTGCCGCCGATCACGACGAGCCCGTCGAGCCCGATGGCCGCGAGCTGGACGCGGGCGTCGGCCTGCCCCTGAGCGGTGGGGAAGTGCTTCGAGCGCGCGCTCCCGAGCAGGGTGCCGCCGAATCGCGAGATCCCGTCGACGTCGCTGAGCTTCAGCTCGACCACGTTCCCGGCGAGCAGGCCCTCGTAGCCGTTGCGGATGCCGATGGCCGTGTGGCCACGGGCGATGGACGCCTTCACCACCGATCGGATGGCGGCGTTCATCCCAGGGGCGTCGCCGCCGGAGGTCAGCAGACCGATGCGCATGTCAGGCTCCCGTGTCGAACTTTCCCGCGCCGAGGTCGGACAGGTAGGTGTCGAGCGCGGCCTTCACCTTCCCGGACAGGAGGATGGCGCCGAGGATGTTCGGGAACGCCATGCCGAGGATCATGAGGTCGGAGAAGTCGAGCACGTTGCCGAGCTTCAGGACCGAGCCGATGAACACGAAGACCAGGAACACGAGGCGGTAGGGGAGGCGCGCTCCCTCGCCGAACAGGAAGGTGGCGCAGCTCTCGCCGTAGTACGACCAGCTCACCATCGTGGAGAACGCGAACATCATCGCGGCGAACGCGAGGACGTACGGGAACCACGGCAGCACGGTCTCGAATGCGGCCATGGTGGGCCCGATCCCGCTTCCGGGTGCGACGTGCACGTCGGTGAGCACGACGACGAGGGCCGTGACCGAGCACACGATGATGGTGTCGATGAAGGGCTCGAGCAGCGCGACGATGCCCTCGCGCACGGGCTCGTTCGTGGTGGCCGCGCTGTGCGCGATCGACGCCGACCCGACGCCGGCTTCGTTGCTGAAGCTCGCGCGCTGGAACCCGATGGCGAGCACGCCCACCATGCCGCCCATGCCCGCGTCGGGCGAGAACGCCTGGCTGACGATGGAGCCGAACGCAGCGGGCACGATGGCCGCGTTGATCACGAGGATGTACAGCCCGGCGAGCATGTAGATGCCGCACATCAGCGGCACGACCACACTGGCGGCCGCTCCGATGCGCTTGATTCCGCCGATGATCACGACCCCCACCGCGATCATGAGCATCAGGCCGTAGAGCCAGGAGTAGGGGGCGATGCCCGGCATCACCGTGGCCACGGCCTCGAAGCTCTGGTTGGCCTGGAACATGTTCCCGCCGCCGAAGCTGCCGCCGATGCACATCAGGGCGAACACGATGGAGAGCACCTTTCCGACCGGCCCGAGACCGAGCTCCGCGAGCCCCTTGTCGAGGTAGTGCATCGGGCCACCGGAGACCGAGCCATCGGCCTTGCGCACCCGGTACATCTGGCCGAGCGTGCACTCAGTGAACTTGCTCGACATGCCGAGGAAGCCGGCCACCCACATCCAGAACACGGCCCCCGGCCCGCCGATCCCGATGGCGATGGCGACCCCGGAGATGTTCCCGAGCCCGACCGTCGCCGACAGCGCGCTCGACAGCGCCTGGAAGTGGCTGATCTCGCCGTCGTGATCGGGGTCGTCGTAGCGGCCCATCGTGACGAGCACGGCATGGGGGAAGCCGCGCAGGTTGATGAACATCATGCGGAGCGTGAAGAACACGGCACCGAACACGAGCCACGCGACGACCACGGGGAGCGCGACGTTCTCGGGGTTCGGGAGGGGCGCGTCGCTCCACTCCACCTCGGGGGCCAGCACGTGCCAGGCGCCTTCCTGGCCGCCTACCAGCGTGCGCTCGGCCTCCTGCGACGGCACGAACACGGTGGAGCCGACCTCGATGGGGACGGCCCCTGCGGGCGCCACACCCTCGGTGGGCTCGACCTGGCCGGTGCTGCGGTTCACGCTGACCGGGAAGCCGAGCCCCGGAACCGTCACGATGGCCACCGGCTGATCGCCGGCGACGGTGGGATCCCACGGCTGGAGGCCGACCGCGCTCAGATCGACGGGCTGGGCCGCGATGTGCGCCATGACCATGCGCTTCCCGGCGACCTCCTCGGTCTTCAGCTGCACGTCGATCGGGCCGTAGCGCTTCGAGACGGGCGCCGCGAGCACCGGCTCGACGGCGGGGACCACGAAGCCCTGCTGGCGCGCGTAGCCCTTGCCGCCTTCGTACCCGGTGATCTGGAGCACGTGCCCCTTCCCGGCCTCGACCTTGCCGATGCCCTCGCCGGCCGGCAGCGTGTCGTCCCACATCACGATGTCGAAGAACATCACCGTCGCGAGGGGCCCGACGACGTAGGCGCCGAACTGGCCATCCATCTGGGCGAAGACGTCGGGCTCCGGCTTCGGCTCCGCGTTCTTCAGGGCCTTCTGCCATGCGGCCTCGAAAGCCGCGTCGCTCGGGCCGGCCGCGCGGGCGGGCGACAGGGCGGCGAACCAGATGGCGAACCAGAGAGCCAGGACTTTCAATCGAACCTCCGCGGGGGCCGATGATAAGGCCCCGCGGATCAGCCGGCTACTTCCTGGGGGGCTACTTCCCCGAGTGCTACTTCCCGGGGTCGAAGCCCACCCGCGTGAGCCCGCGGTTCGATCGGGTCCAGTCGCGCTCGACCTTCACGAACAGCTCGAGATGCACGCGGCAGTCGAGCACCTTCTGGATCTCCTTGCGCGCCAGGGTGCCGATGCGCTTGAGCATCTCGCCGCCCTTCCCGATCAGGATGCCCTTCTGGCTCGGACGCTCGACGATCACGTCGGCCAGGATGCGCACGAGGCCCTTCGTCTCGCGCTCCTCCTCGTCGAACTGCATCACCTCGATGTAGGTGGAGTAGGGGATCTCGGCCTTCGTGAGGTGGAAGATCTTCTCGCGCACGATCTCGGCGACCAGGAAGCGCTCCGTCACCTGCGTCCACTCGTCGGGCGGGAAGAGCGCCGGAGCGACCGGGAGCGCCGCGAAGAGCTCGTCGACGAAGCCACTCACGCCATCGCCGGTGAGGGCGGACAGCGGCACGGCCGCGCGCAGCGCGAGGCGCTTCGACAGCGCGTCGATCACGGGCAGCACGAGCGGGTAGGGCACCACGTCGATCTTGTTCGCGACGAAGATCGTGGCGCGCCCCGAAGCCTCGATGGCCGCGCAGATGGCCTCCATCGCGGGATCGATGACGGGTTGGCCCGACTCGGCACGCCGGGCGAGCTCGGTCATGTCGCCGACGAGCGCGACCACGTCGACCTCTCCGAGCACCTGATGCGCGACCTTCACCATGGACTGGTTCAGGGCCGTCCACGCCTCGTGGATTCCCGGGGTGTCGACCAGGATGGCCTGCATGCGCTCGTCGGTGTGGATGCCGGCGATGCGGTTGCGGGTGGTCTGTGGCTTGTCGCTCGTGATGGCGAGCTTCGTGCCGAGGATCTGGTTGAGCAGCGTGCTCTTCCCGGCGTTCGGACGGCCGACGAAGGCCACGTAGCCACAGCGGAACTCCGGACTCTCCGCGGAAGCACCGAACGTGTCGTCGCTCATGAGGCCTCCTCGATGCGGGGTTCGACCGAGCACCGCAGCTCACCGCGCTCCAGCCCAGGGTCGGCGCGCACCACGAGCGCTTCGAGCCCGAACTCCGCACGCAGGGTGCGGACGTTGTCGTTCAGTGGACCCCGGGTGCGGGTCTCGTCGGCACTGGCGCAGTGGATCACGACCTCCCCCCGAAAACGTTCGGCCCTCAGCAGATCCCGTAGCCTGTCGAGGGTGCGTCGCGCTTCCACGAGCTCGCGCAGCGAACTGTGGCGGGGACCCGCGACGGCCGTTCCGAGCCCATCCGGGCCGGGCTGCTGACCCACACGGATGACGCGCACGCCAGCCGGCTCGAGCACGTCGAGCATCGCGCGGCACGTGGTGACGGCCTGCCCGAGGGACAAGGGCGTGTAGAACCCGTCCATGTGGGCTCGCTTGAGCTCGGAGCCGTGCAGCACGAGGACGGGGTGCAGCCGGACGGTGTCGGCCAGCTCCGCGGCGATGCGGGCATCCTCCAGGCTGCGCTCGTGGGAGGAGCCCGGCAGCCCCACGGCGAGCACGAGCCCCACCTGGAAGCCGTCTTCGCGCAGCGACCGCGCCATCGTCACCACGCGCTCACCCGGGTACCGGCGCCTGAGGCCGCGCAGTACGGGGGTGTCGAACGTGAGGACGTCGAGCTCGATCTCCCCGACGCCATGGCGCTTCAAGCGCTCGGCGGCCGCGCGACTCAGGAGGTCGGGACGGACGCGCGCTGCAATCGTGCGCCCGGAAGCGGCCGCCAGCTGGGCGTCGTCGGGCGGGGGCCCGCCGAAGAACGCGGTGACCACGTCGTCCGTGCCGCGGCGGTGGCGGGTGTTCGCGATCAGCGCCTCGACGTACGCGGCGTCGGGCCAGTCCGGCGAGGGTGCACAGAGCCGGCACCGCTCCGACTCCGGGCAGCAACCGAGCTGGATGGGCGCGACCACGCGGCCCGTGGCCTCGGGACCGCGCGTCATGCCGTGACCCCCAGGAGGTCGAGCGCGGCGTCGGCGGCTGCGTGGGAGGCCTCCCGCTTGTTGGACCCCGAGCCGACCCCGAGCACCTCGGAGCCGATGTAGACCTCGACCGTGAAGGTGGGCGCGTGGGCCGGACCGGAGTGATCGATGACGCGGTAGCGGGGGGTCTGCTGGCGCTCGTGCTGGACGTGCTCCTGGAGGAGCGAGCGGCTGTTCTTCCAGCGCAGGTCGACCGGAGCCCCTTCGCCGTCGAGGCCCGACAGCCGCTCTTCCATCCACGCAACGGCGATCTTGCGGGCGCGCGCGAAGCCGGCGTCGAGGAACACCGCGCCGAGGAGCGCCTCCACGGCATCGGCGAGCACGGACGTGCGGTCGCGCCCGCCGGTCTGGTCTTCGCCCACCCCCAGCCGGAGCGCGGGACCGATCTGGATGTCGCGCCCGATGCGGGCGAGCGCGGTGGTGTTGACGAGCCGGCTCCGCAAGCGCGACAGCTGGCCTTCCTGGGCCTCGGGGAACCGCTCCAGCAGCAGCGCGGACACGGCGAGCTCGAGCACGGCGTCGCCGAGGAACTCGAGCCGCTCGTTGTCGCCGGTGTCTCGCTCGTTCGCGTAGCTGCTGTGGGTGAGCGCACGCTCGAGCAACGCGACATCGCGGAACACGTAGCCGATGCGGCCCTGGAGCTTGTTGAGGTTCATGCGAGCCCGTGGGGGAGGGCGTTCTCCGGGGGAGGAGCGCTGACGAGGCCGTCGCGGAGCGCCCGACGGATCCAGCCGCCGCCCACCACGACGTCGCCGCGGTAGAGCACGGCCGCCTGCCCGGGTGCGACCGCGCGGGCCGGCTCCGCGAACCGCACGATGGACACGCCCTCCTGCGGCCCCGGCTCGACGACACACGGGATGCGCCGGCCCAGATGGCGGATGCGCACCTCGAGGACCTCGCCGGGAGCGGGGTCTTCGAACCAGTTCGCGGTGCCGAGCAGCAGCCCGGTGTCGAGCAGTGCCTCGGGGTTCGTGCTGACCACGACCCGGCGCGACTCGGGCTCGATGCGCACGACCCACGCAGGGCTCCCGAGCGCCACCCCGAGCCCGCGCCGCTGGCCGACCGTGAACCGCTCGAAGCCCTCGTGCCTGCCGACCACGTTGCCCGCTTCGTCGACGATGTCGCCGCTCGTGTGGGCCTCTGGACGGTGCCGCTTCACGAACCCCGCGTGGTCGTCGTCGGGGATGAAGCAGATCTCCTGGCTCTCCGGCTTCTCGGCCGTGACGAGCCCGTACTTCTCGGCGAGCGCGCGCACCTCGGGCTTCGTGAGGCCGCCGAGCGGGAACAGCGTGCGGTCGAGGGCTTCCTGGCGCATCGGGAACAGGAAGTACGACTGATCCTTCGAAGCGTCGACCGCCGTGGCGAGCCGGCGGCCCCGGGGCGTATCGACGATGCGGCAGTAGTGGCCGGTGGCGAGGTGGGAGGCGCCGAGCGCCATCGCGCGGGCCAGCAACACCCGGAACTTCAGCACCCCGTTGCACTGGATGCACGGGTTCGGCGTGCGCCCGGCGAGGTAGGTGTCGGCGAGGTCGTCCATGACGGCCTTCTGGAACGCCTCCTTCAGGTTCATCACGTAGAACGGGATTCCCAGACGGTCGGCCACCTGGCGCGCATCGAGGGCGTCCTCCAGGCCACAGCAGTGCCCGGGGCCCCCACCGGTGGCGTCGTGCAGCTTCATGTGCACGCCCACCACCTCGTGGCCCTGGTCGGCGAGGAGTGCCGCCGTGACGGACGAGTCCACGCCTCCGCTCATGGCGACGACGACCTTCATCCGTCCCCAGTATTCGATGCTCGCTCGGCGTGCCCTGTCCACCACGATACAGAGCGCCCCCTCCTGGAGGCTCCCTTGTCCCTGCCGGTCGTGGCCATCGTCGGGCGTCCGAACGTCGGCAAGTCCACGCTCTTCAACCGCCTCATCGGGTTCTCGAAGTCCGTCGTGCACGATCGGCCGGGCGTCACCCGCGACCGGCTGTACGAGCAGGCCGACCTGCTGAGCCGCAAGGTCCTCATGATCGACACGGGCGGTCTGGAGCCCGAGCCCGACACCGACCTGCTGCAGAGCATGCGCACCCAGTCGCTCGTCGCGGTCGAGGAAGCCGACGTCATCGTGTTCCTGGTCGACGGGCGCGCGGGATTCACGCCTGCAGACGCCGAGGTCGCCGACCTGCTGCGCCGGTCCCAGAAGCCCGTGCTGCTCGTGGTGAACAAGATCGACGGCGCCGGGCAGGAAGACCTCTCGGCGGAGTTCTGGAGCGTCGGCCTGCCCGACCTGCTCACCATCAGCGCGGCCCACGGGCGCGGCACGTACGAGCTGCTCGAGGCCATCGAGGAGCGCCTGCCCCCGAAGAGCGAGGAAGAAGGGGAGCTGTACCCCGAGGTCGAGGAGTTCGACGTCGAGATCGAAGACCACCCGGAGTTCGAAGGGCCCATCCGCATCGCGGTGATCGGGCGTCCGAACATCGGGAAGTCGACGCTCGTGAACCGCCTGCTCGGTCAGGAACGCCACGTCGTGCACGACTCCCCGGGCACCACGATGGACCCCGTCGACTCCACGCTCAGCACGGAGACCCGCGACTACGTGCTGGTCGACACCGCGGGCGTCCGGCGCCGCACGCGCATCGACGATGTCGTCGAGCGGTGGGTGTCGCTGCGCTCGATCCGCGCGATCGAGCGCTGCCACGTGACGCTCCTCATGATCGACGCCACGGAGGGCCCCACCGACCAGGACGCCCGGCTCACCCAGCTCGTCGCCGACCGCGGGCGCGCGCTCATCGTGCTGATCAACAAGTGGGACCTCGTGCCCGACCTCGAGGACGTGAACTCGTACACGGTCGAAGACGACCTCGAGCGCCGGCTTCCCCACGCGTACTGGGCGCCGTACCTGTTCATCAGTGCGAAGACGGGGAAGGGGGTGCACCGCATCCTCCCGATGGTCGAGAAGGTGTTCAAGGGCTTCGACACGCGCATCAGCACGGCGCGACTGAACCGCTTCCTCGAGAGCGCCATCCACGCGCACAGCCCGCCGCAGCGGCACCATCGTCCGGTCCGCATCCACTTCGCCACGCAGGCACGGGTGCGTCCGCCGACCTTCGTGTTCTTCTCGAACACCCCGGAGGGCGTGCCTGCCGCGTACGAGCGCTACCTGTCGAACCGGCTGCGCGAGGAGTTCGAGCTCGACGGCACCCCGCTGCGCATCGTGTTCCGCCGGAAGCGCAAGCCAGGCCAGGAGAAGGAAGAGGGATGAGCTCGGTCCGCGTCCTCCCCGACCAGGTCGTGAACCAGATCGCGGCCGGTGAGGTGGTGGAGCGGCCGGCGTCCGTCGTGAAGGAGCTCGTGGAGAACGCGCTCGACGCGGGCGCCACGCACGTCTCGATCCAGCTCGTGGGCGGGGGCGCCGACCGCATCCGCATCACGGACGACGGCTCCGGCATGGACCGCGAGGACGCGATGATGTGCATCGAGCGCCACGCGACCTCGAAGATCACGAGCACCGAAGACCTCGAGCGCATCGCGAGCCTCGGCTTCCGCGGCGAAGCGCTGCCGTCCATCGCGAGTGTGTCGAGGTTCACGCTGCTCACGCGCCCGCCCGACCTCGAGGAGGGGGTTCGCGTGCACGTCGAGGGGGGCGAGCTGGCCAGCGTGCGCGCGGCGGGCTGCGCCCCGGGCACCGAGATCGACGTGAAGGACCTGTTCTTCAACGTGCCTGCCCGCCGGAAGTTCCTGCGCACGCGCTCCACGGAGCTCGCACACTGCCAGGAGGCCATCGTCCGCGTGGCGCTCGCGCGTCCCGATGTCGCCTTCCGACTCACCCACGAAGGGCGCGTGGCGCTCGCCGCCGAGCCCTCGGACACCGCGACCCGCGCACGGCAGGTGCTCGGAACCGACGCTGCGCGGCTCGTAGAGGTCGCCTTCGAGCGCGGTGGGCTCACGGTGACGGGCCTCGCCAGCCCTCTCGCCGTGCACAGGCCGTCCGGGAAGGCGCTCTACCTCTACGTGAACGGGCGGTTCGTGAAGGACGCCGTGGTGCGCCGGGCCGTCGCGGAGGCCTACCGCGACCGGATCCCCCGTGGGCGACACCCGCTCCTGGTCCTGCACATCGCGCTCGATCCCGCGCTGGTGGACGTGAACGTGCACCCGGCGAAGACCGAGGTGCGCTTCCGCGACCCGCGGCACGTCCAGGAGACGCTCGCCGAGGGCATCCGGGCCGCGCTGCGCCTCCAGGGCATCGAGCGCCAGCTCTCGCAGCCGGGGGCCAACCGCCGCCCACGGTGGTCGGAGGACGACGCTCCGGCGCTCCCGCTCACCCCCGTGAAGGCGCCGCTCGCGGCCCATCCCGACGACGACCCGCTGCTCGCGCTCCGGCCCGCCCCCGTGAGCACACCTCGCGAGATGCCCGTCGAGCAGGCCCTGTTCGGAACCCCTCAGGCGCCACGTGAGGTCTCCGGTGCGCCTGCAGTCGAAGCAGTCGTCGAGGCGCGTCCGGTGGTCGCGGACCGCACGGTCACCGCTCCGGCCCCACCGGTCGCCGCCGAGCCCAGCGAGCCCTGGGCCCCTGCCGAGAGCAGCATGCGCGCGCTGCGTCCGATCGGCCCGTACGGAAAGCAGTGGTTCCTGATGGACGGGGCAGGGGAGCTCGTCGTGGTCGACCACCAGCGGGGCGAGGCCCTGTTGGCCCGGCGCCGGCTCGAACAGCTCGAAGGGCTCTCCCAGCGCCTGCTGGTGCCGAGCCGCCAGCGTATGACCGAAGCGGACGCCGCGACGCTGACGGCCCGCGCCGACCTCCTGGGCTCGCTCGGGCTCGAGATCGTCGCGATGAGCGCGACCGAGCTCGCGATCCGGGCCGTGCCGCAGGCCCTCCCGCGCCTGCACGTCGACGGGCTGCTCGAGAAGCTCGCGCGCTGCGCGGAAGCGGAGGTCGCCGGGGTGCTCGCCGACGCGCAGACGCCCGGCACCATCCCCGATGCCCGGGCCATGCGCGCGATGCTCGCGAGCCTCGAGGAGGCCGGGCTCGACGCCGTGGTCGCGCGCTGGCCGGCCGCGACCCTCGTGAAGGGCCCGTGAAGGCCTTCGTGGTCGCGGGCCCCACTGCGGCCGGCAAGACCGCCCTCGCGCTCGCCGTCGCGGAGCGGCTCGACGCTGTGATCGTGTCGGCGGACGCGATGCAGGTGTACCGCGGGCTCGACATCGGCACGGCGAAAGCGAGCCCCGCGGAGCAGGCGCGCGTCCCGCACTTCGGGATCGACGTGGTGGAGCCCGACGCGGCGTTCGATGCCGCGGACTTCGTGGCGCTCGCGGAGTCCGTGATGGCGCGCCATCCCCGTGTGGTCGTGTGCGGGGGCACGTCGCTGTACGTCCGCTCGCTCGCGCGTGGGCTGGTGGAGACGCCCGACGCCGACCCGGAGCTGCGCGAGCGCCTCGCTGGCCTCGCAGACCCGCATGCCCGGCTCGCCGAGGTCGACCCGGTGCTCGCCGCCCGTCTGCACCCGAACGACCACGTGCGCATCCTGCGCGGGCTCGAGGTGTACGAGGCGTCCGGCCAGCGCCTGTCGGACCTTCATGCAGCGCACGAGGCCCAGCCGGATCGTGTGGAGCTCTCTGGAGTCTGGCTCGATCGGGACGATCTCGACGCGCGCATCGACGGTCGGGTGCGACAGATGATGGACGCCGGCTACCTCGACGAGGTCCGGAGCCTGCTGGAGCGGTTCGATCGCGGCATCAAGCCGTTCCGGTCGCTCGGCTACCGGCACCTCGCCGACCACGTGCTCGACGGGCTCGATCTGGACGAGGCGATCCGACGCACCCAGCGCGACACCCGACGGTTCGCCCGCAAGCAGCGCACCTGGCGCAAGCACCTCGGGCTGGACGATGCCCCCGACGGGGTCGACGGAGCCGTGGAGTTGGCGCGGACCCTGTGGAGCGAGGTATAGCGGCCCACTGTCGGAGGACCCCATGGACGTCGTGCTCGACTTCGAGCGGCCCATCGTCGAGCTCCAGAAGCGGATCGATCAGCTGCGTGAGCTGCAGGACTCGAACGGAGTAGACCTGTCCGCGTCGATCTCCGAGCTCGAGCACCAGGCGGTGAAGCTCCAGGCGCGCATCTTCGCGCAGCTCTCGCCGTGGCAGCGCACCCTCATCGCGCGGCACCCCGGGCGTCCGTTCACGATGGACTACGTGAACGCGCTGTTCACCGAGTGGAGCGAGCTCCACGGCGACCGCGCGGGCTACGACGACCAGGCCATCGTCACCGGGATGGCGCGCTTCCGCACGCTCGGCGGCGACCCCTGCGACGGCCAGCCCGTCGTGATCATCGGCCACCAGAAGGGCCGGAACACCCGCGAGAACATCAAGCGGAACTTCGGTATGGCGCGTCCCGACGGGTACCGGAAGGCGCTCCGGCTCATGAAGCTCGCCGACCGGTTCGGGCTCCCGGTGCTCACGTTCATCGACACGCCCGGCGCGTACCCGGGAATCGACGCCGAGGAGCGCGGCCAGGCCGAGGCCATCGCGCGGAACATCATCGAGATGGCCCGGCTCACCGTGCCCGTCGTGGCGGTGGTGGCCGGCGAGGGTGGCTCGGGCGGCGCGCTGGCGATCGGCGTCGCGAACCGCGTGCTCATGCTCGAGAACAGCGTCTACTCCGTCATCTCGCCCGAGGGGTGCGCGGCCATTTTGTGGCGCGACCGCGCGGAGGGCCCACGGGCCGCCGAAGCCCTGCGCATCACGGCGAACGACTGCATCGAGAACGGGGTCGTCGACGAGGTGGTGCCCGAGCCCTGGGGCGGCGCGCACCGCCACCGGAAGTCCACGATCGAGGCCGTGGGTGCCGCGATCCGGCGTCACTTCGCCGAGCTGCTGCCGCTGTCGCGCAAAGACCTCCGGTCCACGCGGTACGACCGGTTCCGCGCGATGGGTCCGGTCACCGAACGCCCGCTGGCGTGAGGTCGGAGCGCGTCGAGCCCGCGTCCAGGGGGCTGCGCGGGCGCGTCGTGGTGCCCGGCGACAAGTCGGTGAGCCACCGCGCGTTCCTGATCAATGCGCTCGCACCCGGGTCCGCGCGGCTCACGGGCGTGCTCGACTCCGAGGATGTCGGGCGGTCTCGCGACCTCGCGTGCGCGCTGGGGTGCACGGTCGAGCGCGACGGAGCCGGGTTCGTGCTGCGCGTGCCGGAGGGGCTGCGCGAGCCGGCCGATGTCGTCGACTGCGGGAACTCGGGCACGACGATCCGGCTCGGCACGGGCGTGGTGAGCGGGGTCGCCGGGATGTCGGTGCTGACGGGCGATGCGAGCCTGCGCCGGCGTCCGATGCTCCGCGTGGTCCGTCCGCTGCGGGAGCAGGGCGCGCGCATCGAAGGCCGTGAAGGCGGGCGTCTGGCGCCCCTCGTCGTCCATGGGGGCGGGCTGGCGCACGGCGCGCACGACCTCGACATCGCGTCCGCACAGGTGAAGAGCGCCCTCCTGCTGGGGTCCCGCGACTGCGGCGTCCGGATCCGGGAGCCCCGGCGGAGCCGCGACCACACCGAGCGGTTCCTGCACGCGATGGGCGCGCCGCTCACGGAGGAATCCGACGGCACCCTCGTGCTCGGCCCGGGCCGGTGGGCTCCGGTCGACGTGCACGTGCCCGGAGACGTGTCGAGCGCGGCGTTCTGGATGGTCGCTGCCAGCATCGTGCCGGGCTCGGAGCTGGAGCTCGTGGGCGTCGGCACGAACCCCACGCGCACCGGGGTGATCGACGCTCTACGCGCGATGGGTGCGTCCCTCGAGGTGACGCCCGATCCAGGGCAGGTGGAGCCCCAGGGCACCGTGGTCGTCCGCTCGGCGGGCCTGCGTGGAACCCGGATCGACGGCGAGCTCGCGCTCCGCAGCCTCGACGAGCTGCCGGTGCTCGCGGTCGCGGCGGCCATGGCGGAAGGGGAGACCGTCATCGCGGACGCCGGGGAGCTCCGCGTGAAGGAGTCGGACCGCATCGCACGTGTGGTCGCGGGCTTGCGCGCGATGGGCGGGGAGGTCGAGGAGCGGCCCGACGGCATGGTGATCGCGGGCGGCGGGTTCTCCGGAGCCTCCGCGACGGTCGATGCCGACGGGGATCACCGCCTGGCGATGGCCTTCGCGGTGGCCGGGCTGGCTTCGTCCGGAGGCGTCCGAATCGCGCATGCCGAATCGGTGGCGACGAGCTACCCCGCATTCTTCGAAGTGCTGGCGGGGTTGCGGACGTGAGCGAGCTGACGATTGCAGTCGATGGCCCCGGGAGTGCCGGGAAGGGCACGGTCGCCCGTGGGGTCGCGCGGGTCCTGGGGTACCAGTACATCGACACCGGCGCGATGTATCGGGCGGTCGCCCTCCGTGCGCTGCGCGAGGGCATCTCGTGGGACGACCACGCGGATCTCGCGACGCTGACGGCGTCCCTGTCGTTCCGCTTCCCGTTCGACGGCGATGTGCTGCGCGTCCTGGTCGACGGGGAGGACGTCACGGGCCTCGTCCGGTCCGACGAGATCGGCATGGGCGCGTCCATGGTGTCCAAGGTGCCAGGCGTGCGGGCCGCGTTGCTCGGGCTGCAGCGGGAGCTCGGTGCGAACGGGGGCATCGTGATGGACGGCCGCGACATCGGGACCGTCGTGCTTCCGGACGCCGAGCTGAAGGTCTACCTCGACGCCGACCTCGAGGTCCGCGCGCTCCGCCGGTACGAAGAGCTGGTCCGCCGCGGGCAGCCCGCCTCGCTCGGCTCGGTCCGCGACGCCCTGAAGAAGCGCGACCGGCAGGACATGGAGCGCGAGCTGGCGCCCCTCAAGCCCGCCGAAGACGCCGTCGTGCTCGACACGTCCGAGATGACGGTCCGCCAGGCCATCGACACCGTCGTCCGCCTCGCGCGGGAGCGCCGCGGCGCTTGACACGGTCCGTGTCCGTCGAATAGGGGGCGCCCTTCCGGGCGACGTCCCGGAAAACCCAAGCACGCCTGTCGATCGGGACGACAGTGCGGCGCTCACACTACCTCCCGCTCGTGAATCAACACAGTCGCGGCACACGCCGTGGCCCAGGACCTGTATGAACACCGACTCGAACATCGCCGATCTCCCCCTCACCCAGCTCTCCGACGACCAGTTCAAGACCTTCTTCGACGACTACATGTCCGAGAAGGGCATCCGCGAGCAGTCCGTCGTGCAGGGCCGCGTCATCGGCATCTCCGACGACTGGATCACGGTCGACATCCAGTACAAGGCCGAGGGCCTGATCGCCGCGAGCGAGTTCCGCGGGCCGGAAGGGGAGATGACCATCGCGGTCGGAGACATCGTCGATGTCTACCTCGACAGCATGGGCGGTGACGACGGCGTCCTCTACCTCTCGAAGGAGAAGGCCGACCTGATGAAGGCGTGGGAGGAGATCTCCCTGGCCGTCCAGCGCGACGAGGTGGTCGAAGGTGTGGTCATCGCCCGCGTGAAGGGTGGCCTCCAGGTCGACATCGGCGTGAAGGCGTTCCTCCCGGGCTCGCAGGTCGACCTCCGCCCGGTCAAGAACCTCGACAAGCTCCTCGGCGAGAGCTTCCAGTTCAAGATCATCAAGTTCAACAAGAAGCGCGGCAACATCGTGCTCTCCCGCCGCGTCCTGCTCGAGCAGGAGCGTGAGGAGAAGCGCGAGGAGACCCTCAAGAACCTGACGATCGGCGCCATCATGACGGGCGTGGTCAAGAACATCACCGACTACGGTGCGTTCGTGGACCTCGGCGGCATCGACGGCCTCCTGCACATCACGGACATGAGCTACGGACGCCTCGAGCACCCGTCGCAGATGTTCGAGGTGGGCCAGGCCATCGAGGTCAAGGTCCTCAAGTACGACCCCGACAGCCAGCGCGTCAGCCTCGGCTTCAAGCAGATCCGCCCCGATCCGTGGGACGAGGCCGAGTACAAGTACCCGGTCGGCGCCATCGTTCGCGGCAAGGTCGTCTCGATCCCCGACTACGGCGCGTTCGTCGAGCTCGAGGACGGCATCGAGGGCCTGGTGCACATCTCCGAGATGACCTGGAACAAGCGCGTCAAGCACCCCAGCAAGCTCGTCAACGTCGGCGACGTGATCGAGGCCAAGGTGCTCGGCATGGATGTCGAGAACAAGCGCATCAGCCTCGGCATGAAGCAGCTCGAGACGAACCCGTGGGACGTGGTCGAGCACCAGTACCCGGTCGGCAGCCTCATCAAGGGCCAGGTCCGCAACATCACCGACTTCGGCATCTTCGTCGGCATCGACGACGGCATCGACGGCCTGGTGCACATCTCCGACCTCTCCTGGGGCCAGCGGATCAAGCATCCGTCCGAGCGCTACCAGAAGGGCGACGAGGTCGAGGCCCGCGTGCTCTCCATCGACAAGGACAGCGAGCGCTTCTCCCTCGGGATCAAGCAGCTGTCGGAAGACCCCTGGTACACGGTGCACAGCCGCTACTTCCTGGGTCAGGTCGTCGAGGGTCCGGTCGTGCACCGCGCCGACTTCGGCATCTTCGTGGAGATCGAGGACGGCGTGGAGGGCCTCGTGCACCTCTCCGAGCTCGCGCACGAGGGTGACGACTGGCAGAGCCAGTACCCCGACAACAAGGCCATCCGGGCCGAGGTCATCCACATCGACAGCCACGATCGCAAGATCAGCCTGTCCGAGCGTGGCGCCCTCGAGCGCAGCGAAGGCGATGTCGATGGCTACATGCAGAACCAGGGCGACGCCGGTGCGCGCCTCGGTGACGTGATGGGCGATCTGTCGGCCAAGTTCACGAACGACGAGTCCGCCGAGTGAGCATGCGGACCTGGCTGTTCCTCCTCCTGGTCGTCCTCGGGCTCGCGCTCGTGGGCGCCGGAGGGTTGTTCTGGGTCCAGAACAGCAGCCAGTCCGTCACCGTCAGCTTCGAGCTCTGGGGTCTGGGCCGCTACGGGCGGACCATGACGGCTCCGGAGCTCATCGCGTGGAGCACCGGCGCAGGGTTCGCCCTCGCGTTCGTGCCCATGTTGTTCCGCGGGATGCGGCAGGGGCGCCGCGTACGGCAGCTCGAGCAGCAGATCGCGATGAGCAGCACCACAGACAGCGCATCTTCCTGGCGCTGAGGAGGGTCTCCTCGTGCGAGGTCGACGCCAGAACGACGGCGGACGGGGTGGCCGTCCGTCTGCGCCTGCAAACCCGGGTCGGGTGTGTGCCGTGCGCGCCCTGCTCTCGGTCGAAGAGGGGTGGCACGCCGAAGACGCCCTCGCACGCGGGCTCCCCGAAGGTCCGGATGGCCGTCTGGCCTGGCACGACGTGTTCGGAGTGCTGCGCCACCGCTCGGTGCTCGACGCCGCGCTGCGTCCGCACCTCCGCCAGCCTCTCGCGACCCTCGACGCGCCCGTTCGGGCCGTGCTCCGCGTCGGTGCGTTCGAGAAGCTGTTCTCACGCACGCCCGATCATGCCGTCGTGCAGCAGATGGTCGAAGTGGCCCGCCGCACCGGGGCCGGTCGCGCGTCGGGCCTCGTGAACGCCGTCCTGCGGCGCGTGGCGATGCCCACCGGGCTCTCGCGCGCGGAGTCCCTCGACCACCCGGCCTGGCTCGTCGCCCGCTGGGACCAGCGGTACGGCGCCGAAGCCACGGACGCGTGGTGTGCCCGGAACAACACGATCGCGCCGATCTGCCTCGTGACCCGGGATCCAGAAGCCCTGGACGCACGCCTGGAATCCGCCGCACCTGAGGCGATGCTCGAAGGAATGGCGTTGCCCGGGACCCGAGTGGTGCCCGCCGGCGCAGACCTGCCGGGCGTGGAAGACGGGCTGGCCTGGGTCCAGGACCCGTCCAGCGTGAAGGTGGCGGACCTGCTCGCCGACGCGGTGGGCTCCGGCTGGGTGCTGGATGCGTGTGCGGCGCCGGGAGGGAAGTCCGCCCGGCTGTGGGCTCGCGGGCTCGACGTGACGGCGACCGACCTCGAGGAGCGCCTGCTCCCACTGGGCGCGAACATGGAGCGGATCACCTCGGGTTCCGAGGGGCCCGCCGTGGACGTCCAGGCGTGGGACTGGACGCAGGGAACGCCCGCGGAGCTGGGCTCGTTCGACGGGGTGCTCGTGGACGCCCCGTGCACGGGCCTCGGAACGCTCCGCCGTCACCCCGAGATCCGGTGGCGCCGGACCGTCGACGACATCCGTTCGTCCGCGGAGCGCCAGCTCGCCATCCTGAATGCAGCCGCCCAGTCCGTGAAGCCCGGCGGCGTGCTCGTGTACGCCGTGTGCAGCCCGGAACCTGAGGAAGGTTCTGAGGTCGTGTCGAGATTCCTGGAACGAGCGCCGGAATTCCTGCGCGAGCTCGACTGGTCGAGCGCCCCTCCGAGCGGTGAGGAGGATGCGCACCAGGCGTTCGTGATGCGAAGGAACGCATGACCACGCCCATGTTCGAGCAGTGGGACCGTCTGAAGTCGGCGAACCCGACGGCCCTGCTGTTCTTCCGGATGGGCGACTTCTACGAGCTGTTCTACGACGACGCGAAGGTGGCGGCCCGCGAGCTCGACCTCACGCTCACCGCACGCAACAAGGGCGACCCCAATGCGGTGCCCATGGCGGGCGTGCCGCACCATGCGGCCAGTGGGTACATCCAGCGGCTGATCGAGGCCGGCCATCGGGTCGCCATCGCGGAGCAGGTCGAGGACCCCGCGCTCGCGAAGGGCCTGGTGCGGCGCGAGATCGTGCGCATCGTGACGCCAGGGGTGGTGCTCGACCCCACCCAGCTCGACCAGCGGTCGCCGAACTACCTCGCGACGGTCGTGAAGGTGGGCGACCGCTACGGCGTGGGACTGCTGGACTGTTCGACGGGGGAGCTGAAGGGCACCGAGGTGCGCACCTCGGAGCAGGCCGGCGCCGAGCTCGCGCGCCTCGAGCCTCGGGAGATCCTGTACTCCAACGCCGGCTTGGCGCGGGACCTCAAGCGATGGACGAGGGGAGCCGTCGAGAGCCCGGCCATCGACGGGAGCTTCGACGACGGCCCTGCGCGGAGCGTGATCGTCGCCACTCTGGGCAGCCTGCCCGCAGGCCTCTCCCCCGCCACGATCAGCGCGGTGGGAGCGGCCCTCTCGTACGGTCGCGAGGTGAGTGGGGGAGTGCTCGACAACGTGACGTCCCTCGAGCTCTACCAGGCGGCCGGGTTCATGGTGCTCGACGAGACCACCCGGCGGAACCTCGAGCTCGTGCGCACGCTCCGCACGGCGAAGCGCAAGGGGAGCCTGCTGCACCTGCTCGATCAGACGGTCACGGCCATGGGAGGCCGGCGCCTGCGGGAGTGGATGGCGTTCCCGCTGCTCGACCCGTCGGCCATCGCCGTGCGCCAGGCCTCGGTGGGCGCGTTCGTCCGCGAGCCAGGCCTGCGGGAAGAGGTGCGGGCGTTGCTCGATCAGGTCGCCGACATCGAGCGCATCGTCGCGCGGGTCACCCAGGGCACCGCCCATGCGCGCGACCTCGCGAGCCTAGGGCGTGCGCTCGGAGTCGTGCCGGGCATCGTCGATGTCTGCGGGCGAGAGCCCGGTTTGCACGCGGAGCTTCCGTCCGACCTCGTGCAGGACGTGAAGGGCGACATCCAGCAGTGGCTCGTCGCGGAACCTCCGCAGATCATGACGGAAGGGGGGCTCGTCCCCTCCGGAGCGCACCCCGAGCTCGACCAGCTGACGCAGCTGGCGCTCGACGGGATGAGCGTGCTCTCCGAGCTCGAGGAGCGCGAGCGGGCCGCGTCGGGAATCCCCAGCCTCAAGCTGCGCAGCAACAAGGTGTTCGGGTACTACCTCGAGGTCACACGCTCGCACCTCCACAAGGTGCCCGACCGGTGGCTGCGCAAGCAGACCCTCGCGAACTGCGAGCGGTTCATCACGCCCGAGCTCAAGGAGCTCGAAGACCGGGTGCTCGGAGCGGACGAGCGGCGCAAGCGCCTGGAGCTCGAGCTGTTCTCGGCGCTGCGCACGCGGGTGGGGGAGCAGGCCGCCCGTCTGGGAGCGCTCGCACGCAGGGTGGCCGAGCTGGATGCCCTGTCGGCGCTTGCCGAGGTCGCGGTCGTACGCAACTGGACGCCGCCCGTGGTCGATGCCTCGTGCGACCTCGAGATCGAAGGCGGCGAGCACCCCGTGGTCGCCGACAGCCTCGACGACGCGCGCTTCGTCCCGAACGACCTGATGCTCGGCGCCGAGCGCCAGCTCATCGTGCTCACCGGTCCGAACATGGCCGGGAAGTCGACCGTCATGCGGCAATCGGCGCTCATCGTGCTGCTCGCGCAGATGGGAAGCTACGTGCCCGCCCGGCGCGCGCGCATCGGCCTGGTCGACCGCATCTTCACGCGGGTCGGCGCGAGCGACGACCTCGGCAGCGGGCAGAGCACGTTCATGGTGGAGATGGCCGAGACCGCCACCATCCTCCACGAAGCCACCGACCGCTCGTTCGTGCTGCTCGACGAGATCGGGCGCGGAACGTCCACGTACGACGGGCTCTCCATCGCGTGGGCGGTCGCCGAGCACCTGGCGCAGAAGACCCGCTGTCGCGCCATCTTCGCGACGCACTACCACGAGCTGTGCGAGCTGGCCGAGAGCGTCGATCGCGTGGTGAACCAGTCCATCGCGGTCTCGGAGCTGGGCGAGGAGATCGTGTTCCTCCGGAGGCTTCGAGAGGGCGGGGCCTCCCGGAGCTACGGCATCCAGTGCGCCCGTCTGGCCGGCCTCCCGGCGCCGGTCGTGTCGCGGGCCCGCTCGCTGCTCAAGCGGTTCGAGAAGCACGGTCCGCGGAACGAGCGCGAGCAGCTCTCGCTGTTCGGATCCGTGCGCGCGCACCCCACGGCCGTGCCCGAAGAGGAGCCGTCCGGGATCGATCTCCTGCGCGAGACCCTGCGGGGGCTCGACCCCGACGCCCTGTCGCCGCGCGACGCCCACGAAGCGCTGTACCGCCTGAGAGCGATGCTCGAGCCCGCCGATGGATGACGCGCTCGAGGGCTTCATGTACTACCTGAAGGTCGAGCGGAACCGCGCGAACCACACGGTCGAGGCCTATCTTCGCGACTGCAGGCGGTTCGCGGACTGGTGTGCCGACACGGGCATCGAGGAGCTCTCGGACGTGTCCCGCCAGGATGTCGTCGACCACCTCGCGTGGCTCGAGGCGCAGGGCATCGGGCGCCGCAGCATCGCGCGCACCCGCACGAGCGTGCGTCAGCTGTTCCGGTACCTCATCCAGGAGCGCCTGCTCGAAGACGACCCGACGGTCCTCGTGCAGGCGCCGCGCTTCACGAGCCCGCTGCCGACGGTCCTCTCGAGCGCGATGGTCGAAGCGCTGCTCGATGCGCCCGACCGGTCGACGGCCCTCGGAACCCGCGATGCCGCGATGATCGCGGTGCTGTACTCGAGCGGGCTCCGCGTGTCCGAGCTCGTGAAGCTCCCGTGGCGCAACGTCGATGCGCAGGTCGGGCTGCTGAAGGTGCACGGGAAGGGCGACAAGGAGCGCCTGGTCCCGGTGGGGGACCGCGCGCTCGCGGAGGTCCGGCGGTACCTGCAGACGGGTCGCCCGACCCTCGACCCCGCGAACGGGTCGCCCGCGCTGTTCGTGAGCAAGCGCGGCACGGCGATGACCCGACAGAACTTCTGGGTGCGCATCACGCACTACGCCGCGCTCGCGGGCATCCCGGGCAAGGTGTCCCCGCACGTGCTGCGGCACTCGTTCGCGACACACCTCCTGGAGCACGGCGCCGATCTGCGCTCGCTGCAGGCGATGCTGGGGCATGCGGACATCTCGACGACGCAGATCTACACGCACGTCTCCAAGGCCCGACTCGCGAGACTTCATGCGGAACATCACCCCCGCGGGCGGTGACCCCCAAACGTGGCGTCCGTGTCACCGAACTGGCACGGAGCACGGATAGTCGGACGGCGAGAGGACTCGATTGTCGACTCACGAACCGTCACGGAATCCGCCGGAACCGACCGGTCCTTCCGGGGCCTCGACTCGCACCAGAGCCTTCCTGCGCGAGATCCCCGCGCTCCTGGCCATCACGTACGCATTCTTCCTGTCCATCTCGTTCATGGGCGGAGGGATGAAGGCGAGCTTCAAGGAGCCGCTCAAGCACTTCCTGGCCGACCATGCCGCCGACTTCACCGAGCTGGTGTCGTTCGTCATCGGCATCATCGGAACGTCGGTCGTCCAGAGCTCGTCCACCGTCACCAGCATGGCCGTGGTGCTCGCCGCCGACGGCATCGTGCCGATGGTCATCGCGATCGGCATCGTGCACGGCGCCAACCTCGGAACGTCCGTCACGTCGAGCCTGGTGGCCTTCGCGGCCGAGACGCGCCCGATGACGGGCAATGTGCTCACCGACCTCAAGAACCTCCTGTTCGCACCGCGGCTGCCGGGCTTCCATCGCGCGGTCAGCACCGCCGTCGTGCACGGGATGTTCAACGCCATCCTCGTCACGTTCATCATCCTCGTGCTCGAGATGCCGTTCGGGCTCATCCACAAGGGCGCGGACGCCATCGCGTCCCTCGTCGACGAGTCCGTGTCGCAGAGCGCTTCCGTGGTCGAGGCCCTCGAGGTCATCACGCCGGGCGCGTGGACCAAGCCGGTCACGAGCTTCGCGCTCGACAACGGCCTGCCGGGCTGGGCGCTGGTGCTCGTGGGGTTCGTGCTGCTGTTCGTGTGCCTCAAGCTGTTCAGCTCGCGCATGCGGAACGTGCTGCTCGCCGGAACCGACCCCGACGACGTGCAGGCCATGGGGCGTACGCTCCTCGGAACGCGCCCGCTCGACACGTTCGCGCGCGGCCTGATCCTCACGATGCTCGTGCAGTCGAGCTCGGCCACCACGTCGCTCGTCGTTCCGCTCGCCGGGATGGGCTTCTTCTCGGTGCGCCAGATCTTCCCGTTCATCATGGGCGCGAACATCGGAACGACGGTCACCGCGCTGATGGCGGCCACGGCAGGCTTCGGCACCGAGGGCTTCCACGCGGGCATGACCATCGCGCTGTGCCACTTCCTGCTGAACACCGTGGCCGTCGTGATGGTGGCGGTGGTGCCGGGGCTGTACACGAGCGTGCTCGGGTGCACCGAGTTCCTGGCCGACCTCTCGGTCCGCATGCCTGCGGCGCTCATCGGCTACCTGGCTGCGCTCTCCGTGCTGCTCCCGCTCGCCGTGTACCTGCTCCCGACCGCGCTGGCGGCCGGTCTGCTCGGTGTCATCCTGCTCGTGATGCTGGTCGGGCCGCACTTCTACCTGCGCCGCAAGGCAGAGCGCGGCGACCAGGTCTCTCTGGCCGTCTGAGCCCGGGGCGGCTCGCGAGTCTCGAGCCGCCCGCGGTCGGTCGTCAGCCGATGGTGCGCACGATCCGGTCGATGAGCTCGGGGATGTCGGCTTCGTCGACCGAGCAGTGCGCGATGCGGAGCGCGTTGGGGTCGGCCACGGAGATGGTGCCCACGCTCATCTCTTCGATCAGGCGCGTGCGGATGGTCTCGCTGTCGACTCCGTGCAGCTCGAGCAGCATGAAGAAGGCCGCATTGAACGGGTAGGGGACGATCCGGTCGGAGCGGACGGCCTCGAAGCCACTCTTGAGCGCGCGGTACCGGCCCTTCATGACCTCGAACCGAGCCGCGAACGCGCTCTCGATCCCGGGATCCTCGAGGGCCTTCAGCACGAGCGCCTGGGACGGACCCGGTGGAGAGCCGACCGTGCCGCGGATGAGGAACTTCAGCTTCGACAGGATGGCGTCGTCGGCACCGGGCGTGACGTACGGGTGCGTCAGGAAGCCCAGCCGGCTCGAGAAGAACAGCAGCTCCTTCGTGGCGCCATCGACCTTGAACACCGCGTGACGCTCGGGGTCGAGACCCTTGGCGAGCGGCCAGAACTCGGACTCCTTCAGCGCGGTGTCTTCGTACACGAAGCCCTGGTAGGCATCGTCGACGACGACGACGAGCGGGCCGGCCTGCGCCGCGAGCACCTCGGTGATGCGCTGGGCTTCGTCCGGCGTGAGCGCGTAGCCCGTGGGATTCCCGGGCAGGTTCAGGAGCACGAGGACCTTGCCGGTGGTCTGCGCGAGCGTGTCGGCCAGGCCATCGATGTTGAAGGCACCGTCGGCGAAGAAGTCGAACGTCTTGATCTTCATCCGCGCGTGCATCGTGAAGATGAGCCGGTAGTTGCCCCAGAACGGCTTCGGCAGGATGAGCGTGGTGTCGGGGTCGCCGAACAGGTCGGCCATGAGCGTGAGGCCGTGCGTGAGGCCGTGCGTGGCGATCGGGAGCGCGACCGGGACGGCGTAGTCACCGGCGAGCATCGTCTCGCGCGCACGCCAGGCCTGACGGACCGAGCGATGGCCCTCGACCGGCGCGTACAGGAACGTCATCGCCGTATCGAGCGAGTCGGTGAGGCCCTCCATCACGGACAGCGGCAGCGCGTTGCCGTGGCCGTCGGTGAGCTGGCCGATGGTCGCGTTGATGCGCGTGCCGCTGGCCTGGGAGGACTGCCACGGGATGCCCTTGGGGAACGCGGCCTCACGACCCAGAGGTGAGAGGCAGCGATAGACCGCAGGCGCTTCGCGCTCGAGGATCTTGTTGAGACGGTCGGACTCGGACATGTGTGGGCAGGCTCCAGGAAGTGTGCCGTCTATCATCCCGGTATACCGTGTCCATATTTGACATAATACACGTTATCGGACATTTCAGGAGGTGCGGGGATGGGATACCCGGTCGCGTGCTCCCATGGTTCCTGGCCCTGTACGCGTGTGATTCCGGCGGCTTCGCGGTCGCCGTCCCGCTGCTGCGTCCGGACGTCGAGCGCATCGATCTCGGCAACGTGGCGCTCGGCACACCCGCCACGTTCGATGTGCTCGTGTTCAACGACGGCCTCCGGGATGCACGCGCCTCCATCCGGTATCCGGACCACGCCGACGGTCCGGCCGTGCTCGCGGTGCCCGCGGGGGGCTCGGCGTCCGTGCGCGCCGAGGTCACGCTCGACACGCCAGAGCCCCAGGAGCTCGCCATCCGGTTCACCGACGACGACTCCGGGTTCACGCTGGTCGTGTCGGCTGCGGGCCTGGTCGACGCCGACCTCGACGGGTTCGTGTCTGCGCTCGTCGGTGGCGACGACTGCGACGATGGCGACCCGTCCGTGCATCCCGGCGCACCCGAGCTGTGCAACGGGCTCGACGACGACTGCAGCGGCACGCCCGACGACCCCTCGGAGCCCATCGTCTGGTACCGCGACGCGGATCTCGACGGGTTCGGCGACCCCGACGTCACCACGAACGCCGGATGCGCCCGTCCCATCGGGTTCGTCGCGCTGGGCACCGACTGCGACGACATGGCGCCCGGCGTGAATCCGAGCGCGCTCGAGATCTGGTACGACGGCGTCGATCAGGACTGCGACGGCAACGACGACGACCGCGATCTGGATGGGTTCCCGGTCGGCCAGGACTGCGACGATCTCGAGCCCACGGCGTTCCCCGGGAACCCGGAGATCCCCGGCGACGGCATCGACCAGGACTGCGACACGGTCGCCGACGAGGACTTCGTGGTGCGCGGCAACGTCGTGATCAGCGAGGTCCACACGATGCCGTCTGCGGTCGCCGGCGCGTACGTGGAGGTCTACAACCTCGGCCCGGCCGGCCTCCAGCTCGACCTGCTCGCCCTGAACGGCGTGCCCGTCACCGGTCCGGGGCGCGTCCAGCCCGGCACCACCGGCCTGATCTGCGCGAGCGACGTGCCCGCGGACAACGGCGATCTCGACTGCTTCGCGGTCGTTCCGGTCCCGGATGCCGGCGTCCTGGAGCTCACGCGGGCTTCCGTCTTGCTCGACGAGGTCGACCTCGCGGTCGCGGCACCCGAGCTGCACACTGCCGCGGATCTCGACCCACCTGCGCTCGACCCGGACGCGAACGACGTGGCGTCGTCCTGGTGCGTGTCGTCCGGCACGGCGCCGTCCGGCGACGCGGGCACGCCGGGTGCCCTGCCGACGACCCTCTGTCCCTGACCTCCGCAGAGCCCCGTGTTCACGGGTGTTCCGAGCCTTCCGGCTACGGCTGACCCTTGAACAGCGTGCGGTTCGACGGCCGCTCGCGCAGCTCGCCCTTCGGCACGACCGCGCTGTACAGATAGCCCGCGTTGGTCACGAACAGCATCTGCCGCCCGACCAGCGTGGGGGTCGCCGTGATGCCCTCGAGCAGCTCGGTCTCCGACCACGTCCACGTGGCTTCGCCGGTCTCGGGGTCGATCAGGTACACGCTCCCGGCCGACGCCGCGATGAGCACGCCCGCTTCGGTCCACTGGGGCTCGGTGAGCGCCGCTGTGGTTCCGCTGTCCCACGCCCACTTCTCGGCGCCCGTGAGCGCGCTGTAAGCCCGCAGGATGCCGTCGGTTCCGGGGTGGTAGACGGTGCCGTCCTGGACGAGCACGGGGAACGCGGCTCCCGACTCCGCGCGCCAGCGGACGTTGCGCGTCTTGCGGTCGATCGCGAGCAGCGGCTTGTAGTAGCCGCTCACGAACAGGTCGCTGCCTGCGCGTGTGGGGGTGGCCACGAGATCCGGGTACCTCCCCTCACCCACGTCGACCGACCAGTGGAGCGTGCCTTCCTTCTCGTCGAGCCCGACGAGCGAGCCGGATGAGAACCCGACCACCACCTCGCCTTCGTCGACCAGTGCGCCCGGCGCGGCGTACAGCGCGAGCTCGGCCACCCGCGTGAGATCGCGCTTCGACTTGTAGCGCCAGATCTGCTCGCCGGTGTCGGCATCGAGCGCGACCACGAGATCATCGACGTTCGTGATGTACACCGCTCCGTCCGCGATGGTGGGACGCGTGAGGATGGGCGCGTTCCCGCGGCTCGACCACACGAGCTCGCCATCGAGCCCGTAGCACCACGTCGTTCCCGCGGTGTCGGCGAAGTACACGCGGTCTCCGACGACCGTGGGCTCGGCTTCGACGCTCGCGCTCGCTTCGAACGTGCCGCGCAGGCCCCCGTCGACGCGGGACAGGCGATACAGCCCACGCCCGGCGGCCGATCCGACGAACAGCTCGTCTCCAGACGCCACGGGACGCGCCCGTTCGGTGTGCGACGCGCTGTTCAGCGGCGGGCCCGGGAGCCGGACGCGCCACTGGAGCGCAGGAGCGCGGTCGAACGGACCGTCGAACCGGGCAGTGGCGTCATTGCGGTCGAAGACCCCGAGCCAGCGTGCCGCTCGGGCTTCCGGACCCGGAGTCTCGGGCTCGGGCGCATCTCCGTTCGCGAAGGCCGCGATCGCGACCAGGATCACCCTGCACCCAGGGCGGCCTGACGCTTGCGGGCCTCCTCGGCGCGCGGCGACTCGGGCCAGCGCTCGAGGAACTTCGTGTACACGCCCTGGGCGTCGGCCTTGCGGTCGAGCTGCTCGAGCACGAGGGCGAGATCGAGCGACGCCTGCTCTCCGAGGTAGTCGGAGCTCGCATCGGACAGACGCTGCAGGCGCTGCACGGCGGCGTCGTTGTTGCCGGCCTCGAGATCGAGGTTCGCGATCGCGGACTCGGCGACGAATGCGAACACCCCGCTCGCGTTCGCAGCGGCGGCTTCGAGCACACGGCGCTGGTCTTCGGGCTTCTCGGCGAGCCGGTAGAGCTCGGAGGCCTTGAGCAGGGCTTCGGTGCGCGCGGTTCCGGATGCGTCGACGGCTTCGAGGTTGGCGGCGGCTTCGACGAGCTTCGCGACATCGAGCTCCTGACCGCTGGCCTCGAGGTACGCGAGATCGGCGACGCGCGAGCCCGGGAGCTTCAGCTCGACCTGCGCGATGGCCTTGGCGGACGCGCGCTGGTGGTTCTTCGTCCAGTTGGCGTACTGCCCGTAGAAGAACACGGCGCCGAGCACGACCCCGATCGCACCCAGGAGGTACGGCCAGTAGCCGAGCAGGGTGTCCATCGCCCACATCTCTGCCCGGAACGCCAGGCCCGCCTGCTGCGGCTCCAGCGAGAGATTCTCTTCCTCGTCGGTGAGATCGTCGTCGGTCAGCTCGTTGGCCACCGGTCCTCCTGCTCGCCCCCGGTACGGGCGGCGACCGCGCATGATTTCGGTCATCGCGACGGTTGGGTCTAACAGGTTCCCGTCCCGTCGGACATCCCAACGCTTGAGGTAGGGCCCGCGGGTGCGGTATGACACGGGTGCCTCACCGTGAGAACCCCGGATGCGTTTCGCCGTTCTGCTCCTCGCGCTCACCCTGCCCGCGTCCGCGCTGGCGCAGGACAAGCAATACCGTCGGCTGAAGCTCACAGACGGTCGCGAGATCAAGGCAGAGGTCCTCGAGACCGTCGCCACCGGCCTGAAGATGCGCACGAAGCAGGGCACCACGCTCATCAGCTTCGAGATCCTGATGGACATGGTGCCGATCGACTCCACCGAGTTCCGCGCGCAGGATCCGATCAAGGTGTGGGTCCACGCGCCCGGCTACGACGCCAAGATGGCGGCGATCTACAAGTCGGTGCCCGACCTGAACCTCGCTTCCGAGGCCAACCTGCCGCCGGGCGTGGTGATCGGCCTCACCGACTGTGGCGCCGAGTTCGACTGCATGGAGTCGAAGCTCGACGGGCAGGACTGGATGTGGCTCGTCACGGTGGCCCCTCCCCAGGACGACACCGAGGCGGCGCTCGTCGTGCGCGGTCGCACGAGCGGGGGCACCCAGATCGACCGTGCCGACGCCGCCACCGACTCCGCGGCAGACCTGTGGCACGCTGCGCACCGCGTGATCGGGCTGATCGACGAAGGCAACGTGCCGAAGGCCGTGCTCACCGAGGTGGGCGAAGCCGACGTCGCGGTGGTGCCCGACCCCGCGCCCGATCCGGATGCCGGCCTCGGGTGGACGAAGAACCGCGTGTACTCGTCCGCCTTCACCCCCATCCCCGGCTACACGGCCTTCGCGCAGGACGACATGGGCGGTTTCGGGCTCGGTCTCGCCGTCGGGGTCGCGGGAACCGGTGCGGTGGCAGGCCTCATGGTGGCCAACGAGGTCGACCCCGTCGACGCGCTCGTCATCACGGCGGGCAGCTTCTACATCATCAGCGTGGTCACGAACCAGGCGGTCGGCATGCGGGCCTACAACAAGGCGAAGGCCGCTTCCGTCGGCTTCCAGGCGGCTCCCCTGCCCGGCGGCGGCGCCACGGTCGGCATCGGCGGCCGCCTCTAGCCCTGCGGCTCCGCGGTCGTAGCCTGCGGCCCTGTCGTGCGGTGAACGCGCCGTCGAACGCCGTCCGTGCGCCGCCGATCCCTGTCGCCTCGCCCTCAGGGGCGCGTCAGGGGCACTCCTCGTGGAGCTTGCGCACGGGGCGGGAGTCTTCGGTGACCACGATGCGGCACGACTTCTTGCCCGTGGAGGGCGTGAACTCGACCGTGTACTCGCCCACGGGCAGCTGGAACCGCGCGGGAGTGACGCACTTCCCGCCGTCGTCGACCTCACAGCCCTGCGTCGTGCCGCCCACCCGAACCGGAATGCCCGTCTCGGAGTGGAAGAACATCACGAGGCGCGGCTCGCCCGTGGGACGGGGCGCGATCGGGGCGGGTGCGGGCTCCGGCGTGAGCGACTTCAGCGAGTACGTGCTGAGCGTGAGCTCGGCGACCGACAGGTTGAACTTCGTCTCGAGCGACTCGTAGCCCTCCTTCTCGAGCACGAGCGAGTGCTCGCCGTACGGGAGATCGAGCGCGAACCGCGTCGTGCCCTGTGCCTTGCCGTCGATCTTGATCGTGGCGCGATCGGGGTTGGACGTGATGACGACGCGTCCCACGTCGGCACGGGGCCTGGGGGCCACGGGCTCCACCATCGTCACGCCGTCGTTCGGATCGGGGCGCGGCGTGGGGTTGGGGACCACGGGCTGCGGCACGGGTGTGGGCGTCGGCGGGACGGGATCCGGGACCGAGGGCTGCGGCTGGACGGGCTCGACGGGTTCGACGGGCTCCGGAGTGTCGGGCTGCGGCTCGGGCTCCGTGCCGTCGGGACCATCGGGGCCCACCTTGCCGACCTGCACCGGATCCGGGTTCGGGTTCGGGTCGGGCACGGGCACTGGATCGGGATCGACCGGCGGCTCCGGGAGGATCACGGTGTTCGTGTCGTCGCCGTTGCTCGAGAAGATCGTGCCGACCACGAGGGCGCCCACCGCTCCGACGAGGCCGATCAGGATGATGCCCGCGAGGCCGAAGAGCACGAGGCCCATCGCGCCGGTCTCTTCCTGCTCGTCTTCGTGGGGGACGGGCGTGTTCGCGGGCACGGGGGTGCTGGAGCGCTTGTTCGACTGCAGAGGCTGCGGTGTCTCGGCACGCGGACGGCCCGAGCTCGCGCCGGACCTGCCCGGGAGGATGGGCTCGGGCTGCGGCTCGGACGGCTCGGGCTCTCCGAAGCCATCGTCGAAGGCCTGGACCTCTTCGACCTCGTCGACGAGCGGCGGCGCTTCGAGCACCTCGTCGTCGAACGCATCGCCCTCGCCCGCATCGGAGGCGACGTCGGAAGCCGCGTCGAACGGCTCCTCCGCGACCGGCGGGGAGTAGACCCCTCCCCCGCTCTCGGGACGGTTGATGAGGCTGCGGCCGGGACGACGTGCGCGCGGCACCGGAGTGGCCGACCGGGTGTAGCCGGAGGACTGCTGCGACCCCTGGAGCATCTTCGGCGGGGGTGGCGCATCGAACCCCTCGGGCTCCGGGACCTCCACGACCGCTTGTTCCAGCGTGAGCACCTCGCCGTCGACGAAACAGAAGTCGACGAACGGCTTGTAGTTCTCACCGCACAGTGGGCAGACTTTCATCGGTCCTCGCACCCCGGGTCCCGAGGCCCGACGAGTTTATGCAATGGCGTGCGACGCGGTCAACGTGCGCGACACGGCCGTGCCATCGCATCAGCCCTCTCCGAACCGCCGCTTCAGATGGCGTGCGATCACGAGCCGCTGGATCTGGTTCGTGCCCTCGACGATCTGCATCACCTTGGCGTCCCGCATCCAGCGTTCCACCGGGTGTTCGCGCGTGTAGCCGTAGCCGCCCAGCACCTGGACGGCGTCGGTCGTCACCGACATGGCGGCATCGGTAGCCGTGACCTTGGCCATCGCGGCGACGTCCGCGAACGGGGCTGCGGCATCCTTCAAGCGCGCCGCCTTGTGCACGAGCAGTCGCGACGTCTCGGTGCGGCAGGCCATGTCGGCCAGCATGAAGCCCACGCCCTGGAAGTCGATGATCGACTTCCCGAACTGCTTGCGCTCGGTGGCATACCGCGTGGCGTACTCGAGGGAGGCCTGGCACAGCCCCACGGCCGTGGCCGCGATGGTGATGCGCCCGGAGTCGAGGGCCGTCATGGCGACCGTGAAGCCGAACCCCTCGTCGCGGATGCGGCTCGAGACGGGCACGCGCACGTCTTCCAGCACGACCTCGACCGTAGGGGACGCACGCATCCCCATCTTCTGCTCCTTCTTGCCGAACGACAGGCCCGGCGCGTCGCCCGGCACCAGGAACGCCGACACCCCCTTGGCGCCCGGCCCCCCGGTGCGGGCCATCACCACGTACACGTCGGCGTAGCCCCCGTGCGTGATCCAGAACTTGGTGCCGTTCAGCACGTAGTCGTCGCCGTCGCGCACCGCGGTGGTCTTGAGCGATGCGGCGTCCGACCCGCTCTCCGGCTCGGACAGGGCGAACGCCCCGAGGAGCTCGCCGGCCGCAAGACCCGGGAGCCACCGCTCCTTCTGCGCGTCGGAGCCGAACAGGTTCAGGATGACCTGGGGCAGCCCCGTGACCGCCACGCTCACGGCGTACGAAGCGCTGACCTTCGCGATCTCCTCGAGCACCAGGCAGTACTCGTAGTAGCCGAGCCCGAGCCCACCGTACGCCTCGGGTGTGGGGATGCCGCACAGACCCATCTCACCCATCGCGCGGATGAGCTCCGGACGGAACCTCTCGGACTCGTCGTCTTCCTTGAGCGACTCCGTGAGGGTGCCCTGGCAGAACTCCCGCGCAGCCTCGGCCAGAGCGGCCTGTTCTTCGTTCGCTTCGAACATCGCGTCGGTCTCCGGTGTGGCGGCGAACCTAACAGCGGATACACGTGCCGACCGTGACGAACTGGCTCCTGCTGAACGCGCTCACCGCGTGTTCCACGCACCGAAACCACCTCGAGGTCGCCACCGACGGGCTGCCCGCGGACCACCTCGCCGTGTCCGCACCGTTGTTCCTGGCCGACCACGACGAAGGCGACCCGTTCCGACGCAACACGGTCGTCGGGAACCTCACGTTCACGGGGGGCTTCGTGACGGAGAACACGGGAGCGGGCCTGTTCAACGTGTCGAAGGAGGTGTCGCTCGCGAGCGAGGACCTCTACCGCACGCAGGTGTCCGACTGGCTCGCCGACACCCTCGGTCCGCCCACCGTCGTGCTCGACCCCCCTCCCCCGCCGCCCGTACGGCGGGACGAGCGCGGCACCCGACGCCACGACGGGCACGACAACGTGAGCCTGCCCCGCATGGAGCTGCGCCCTCAGGCCGGAGGCACGTTCACCGAGCCCACGCTCGTGCCGTGGGTGGTGACGTACGTCACGCACAACGGGGGCTGGTTCTTCGGCCAGGAGTACGGGACGGGTGGGGGCGCGCGCATCCGCGTGCTGCTCGTCGCCTACGACGCGAACGGGCAGGTGCTCGGGTACCGCGACGTCGACGCCAGCCGGATCTCCGAGCGCGTGTTCTCGCCCACCGGGCCCCAGATGCAGGACTTCCTGATCACCCTCGAGGAGAAGGTGGCCAGGAAGATCCGGTAGAACGCCGAGACCTCAGAGGGTCGGCGTGCCGCCCGCGGGCTTCTCGCCGATCTTCACGCCGCGTGCTTCGACCGCCGAGCAGCGCTGACCGAAGATGGGCTGACCGAGCAGCACCAGGCCCGTGGAAGTGGTGTGGGCGCGGTGCGCGAGGAGGTGCGTGGCCTCCGGCATCTTGTCGAGCGCGTGGTAGAGCGCGCGCGCTTCTTCGGGGCTGCCGCCGCCCCCCAGGAACGGGATGGCCGCCAGCGGGCTCGTGGAGATCCGGGTGCCGCGCTGGTTCGAGAACAGGTGCCCCCAGTCGATGCCGAGGATGTACGTTCCGCACTCTTCGTGGTTGGTCTTGCCGAGCACGCGGTAGTCCGCCTTCGCGAACTCCGGAGCGGCCTCCGGGATCGTGTGGCTCTTGAACGTGCAGCCGGCCAGCAGGACCAGCGGGAGCGCAAGCAGGGCGCGCTTCATGGGGACTCTCCTCCGCAGACAGCCGAACCGTTAGCCAGACCGGCCCACGTGTCAAGCATCGAGGGACACCGACTGGCCCGCGCTGGGCGCGAACCGATCCCAGATCGACGCGAGTGGCACGTGCTGGTCGCCATCGAGCGTGAGGGTCTCGCGACGCAGGATGCGGCACCGGTCGGGACGGTCGGTCAGCAGGGGCACGACCTCGCGCACCTTGCCGCCCTTCCCTTCGAAGCTCGTCATGCGGACGTCGATGGCGGGAACCTCGACCGTCTCGCGGATCGAGAGCTCGGCCAGCATCGGCTTGATGTCGATGTGCTCGCTCCGCGGCGGTGCCTTGCCACGCGCACCCTTCTTCTTGCGGGCCTTCAGGCGTCGCTCGACGAGGATCTCGGGACGCGCCTTCAGCTCCGCCACCCGGGCGGCGAGCTCGTCGTGCGTGAGCTGCGGGAAGTACACGGTGTACGCGGCCCCGTGCACCATCGCCATGAGCGCGGGGGCGTTCATCGCGACTTCCTGCACGCCGTGGATGCCGAAGCCCGAAGGCAGCACGGACTTCAGGCGCTCGAGCAGCTCCGCGGGGTCGCGGCGCTCGGTGAGCGTGATGTCCATGTACTCGCCGATGCTCGCCTGGTTCATCGGCATGGCCGAGCTGAACGCCACCCTCGGGTGCGGGTGGAACCCGTTCGAGTAGGCAATCGGCACCTTCGCCCGGCGGAGCGCTCGGATCCACGCGTTCATCGCCTCGAGGTGCGACAGGAATCGCCCGGACTCCACGCGGCTGATGCGGAACCACATGCGCTGCACGGGCTCGGCCACGGGGCGCTCGGGCGCGGGCTTGCGCTCCCAGGCCTCCTCGGGCTTGCGACCCTGGATGCTCTTGCGGAGCATCGACGCGCACAGCTCGCGCTCGTGGTCGATCACGCCGCACTTGTGGCACTTGCGATGCCTGCAGTCCTGCGCGTGCTCCAGCCGCTTCGCGCGGTTCCAGTCGTCGACGAACCACTGCTTGTCGATCAGCACGTCGATGTGGTCCCACGGGAGCCGCTCGTCGACCGACCGCTCACGGAGCGCGAACGCCACGTCGTAGTCGAGCTCGAGGATGGCTTCCGTCCACAGGTCGAAGCGGAGGTGCTCCCGCCAGGCGTCGAAGCGGCAGCCCTTGCGGTACGCGAGCTCGATGAGGTCGGCCGCACGGCGGTCGGCACGCGACACCAGCCCCTCGAGGAACGTCTCCTCGGGGTCGTGCCGGCCGAACTTGATGCCGCTCGCATGCTGGAGCTCGGCGGACAGGAGGTCCTGCCGGCGCTCCGTCTCGTGGAGCCCGATCTGGGCGGCCCACTGGAACGGCGTGAACGGCTTCGGCACGAACGTGCTGACGCCGAGGTTGATGCGCGCCTTGCGGTTGAACTCCTTGCCCTGGGCCAGCGATCGGTTCGCGAGGTCGGCGATGGCGAGGATGTCGTCGTCGCGCTCGGTCGGCAGGCCGATCATGAAGTACATCTTCACGTGGCTCCAGCCGCGCTGGAACGCGCCATTCGACATGTCGAGCAGGTCTTCGTCGGGGATCCACTTGTTGATCACCGCGCGCAGACGGGGGCTCGCGGCCTCTGGAGCCACGGTGAGCCCGGTGCGGCGGGTCTCGGCGACCATGTCGGCGAGCTCCACCGAGAAGCTGTCGAGCCGCAGGGACGGTAGGGACACCGACACGTTCTGAGCGCGGGCCGTCTCGACGCTGTTCTCGACGAGCTGCCGCACGCGGGAGTAGTCGCACGTGGACAGCGAGACGAGCGACACCTCTTCGTACCCGGTGGTGTCGAGCGTGCGCTGCAGCAGGCTGTCGACCTCCTCGAGCGAGCGCTCACGCACGGGACGCGTCGTCATCCCTGCCTGGCAGAACCGGCAGCCCTGCGTGCATCCGCGAAGCACCTCGAGCGAGATGCGGTCGTGCACCTGCTGGGTGTACGGCACGATGTAGTCGACCGGGAACGTCGCCCCGTTCAGATCGCGCGTGATCCGCTTCCGGATCTTCGGTGCCGACGGATCCGGGAGGATCTGGCCGTCTGCGAGGGTCTCGAACGGGTAGAGCGCGGGCACGTAGATGCCCTCGATCGCGGCCAGCGCCTGGAGGCGGGCTTCGCGCGTGCGGTGCTCACGGAACGCCTGCGCGATCTCGAGCACGATGTCCTCCCCGTCGCCGATGACGAAGAAGTCCATGAACGGCGCGAGCGGCTCGGGGTTGAACACGGCCGGACCGCCCGCGAACGTGAGCGGGTCGGACGGGCGCCGATCGGCCGTGCGGAGCGGGATGCCCGACAGGTCGAGGATGTTCAGGATGTTCGTGAACGTGAGCTCGGACTGCAGCGTGAAGCCGAGACCATCCATCTGGGACAGCGGATCCTTCGACTCCAGCGCGAACAGGGGCAGCCCTGCTTCGCGGAGCTCGCGCTCCATGTCGAGTGCCGGAGCGTACGCACGCTCGCAGTAGGCCCAGTCGAGCTGGTTGATCACGGCGTACAGGATGTGCACGCCGAGGTTGCCGAGCCCGAGGTCGTAGAGGTCGGGGAACGCGAGCGCGATGCGCACGTCGACCTTCGACGGGTCCTTCTGGACACTGTTGACTTCGTTGCCGAGGTAGCGCGAAGGCTTCTCGACACGCGCGAGGATCTCCTCGAGAGTGCTCACGACACCGCTCCTGGTTCTTGCCGCATCGCGGCCTTCGGGGCGCGGGCCCCGCACGCCCACCGCGCCTGGGTAACCCGGCGGAACAGCGTTTCCACCACGCGCGCCGCTTCGCGCGGATAAGGACGCCCCCATGCGAACGCTCCTTCCTCTGCTTCTGGTCACGTCCTGCACCACCGACGCTGCGGAGCCGTCCGGGAAGAGCCAGGCCCCCGCTGGCTTCTGGGATGCCTGGGGAGACGGGCGTGCCGAGCTCGACGGGTACCGGGTCGTCCAGCCACGGTACGGCGAGGAGCGCCGAGGCGAGGCCGTGCTCGTGTTCGTCACCGAGGACTTCACCGCGAAGACCCGCGTGAAGTCCGACGGCGGCCACGGCGACGAGTTCCCCGTGTTGAAGCTCAACGTGGCGCTCGACTTCCAGACGGGCATCTACGACTACAACGCCATGACGTCCGCGTTCGTGGCCCTCGACGGGCGCGATGCCCTGGGCGTCCCCACGAAGGTCGCGTTCGGCGCCCAGGAGTGGTGCGGCCACGTGTACGACCACCTGCTCACGTTCGGCGACCGCTACGAGCGCACGTCGCACAGCTACTTCGACGGCGAGGCCGATCGCAGCGGATCCCGCGAGATCCCCCGCGGAGCTGTGTTCCTCGACGCGATGCCCATCTACGCGCGCGCCCTCGCCGGCGCCCTGGTGAAGGAAGGCGCGAGCGTCGACGTGAAGGTGCACCCCCGTCTGATGGACCTCCGCTTCCAGCACCGCGAGGCCAGCTGGCTCGATGGCACGCTGTCCCGCGAGGCCGTTCCGGAGCCCGTGTCCGTTCCGGCCGGCACGTTCGAGGTCCAGCGCACCACGGTGAAGGCGGGCTCGAGCGTGTGGACCTGGGAGACCGAGAAGGCGGCGCCGCACCGCCTGATCCGGTGGACCGGTCCGGACGGCGAGGTCGGTGAGCTCACGGGGTCCATCCGCGAGCCGTACTGGAGCCAGCACGACGAGGGGCAGGAGGTCCTGCGGGCGAAGCTCGGTCTCGCCGACCCGTCCTGGCTGCGTCCCGAGCCCGCCGCACCCGCATCGGGTGGCTGATCCTCCATGGCAATCCGCGGAATCGGGGACGCCTATGCGTTCCAGCGCCTGCTCTGGCTCCTCGTGGGCACCGTCATCGTGCCCACCGTGCTGCTCACGCTGTACGGCGTGATGGCGATCCGGAACCAGCAGGCCGCCATCGAGGAACAGGTCCGGCGCGACCAGGAGGAGCGCCTCCGGGTCGGGGCCTCGATGTTCTTCGAAGAGGTCGCCGGGCTCGATCAGGCCGTGCGCACGGCCGTCTTGGGCTGCGAGCTCCCGTGTGCCCCGCGCCCACGGGGGATCTCCGCGGCCTGGGGATGGCGCGACGAGCCCCCTCCCCTCGCGGCGGCCATCGCGCTCCCCGACAGCGGCGACACCGTGTGGCACGCCACACCACAGGGCACGATCGGCATCTTCGTGGTCGGCGAGCGCAAGGGCGCGTGGCTGCTCGACGACGCGGCCATCGAGGGCATGGTCACGCGAACCCAGCGCCGCGCGAGCGAGCAGTTCCCGGAGATCCACCTCAACCTCCGGCGCACCCCGGCCGGTCCGGCCACACCGGTCGAAGAGATCATGGCCCGCTGGGAGACCGACCGGTTCGAGGCTGTGCTCCCGCTGGAGCGCCCCCTTGCGGGGTTCGAGGTGCAGCTCACCTACCTCGACGACGACCCCGTGCGCGCCATCCTCGGGCCCACGCGCTGGCTCTACCCGCTCGGGCTCGTGGCGCTGGTCGCGACCGTCATGGCCGGCACGGTCATCACGCTGAACAGCGCCTCCCGGGAGATCCGCCTCTCCCGCCTGCAGACGGACTTCGTCAGCAATGTCTCGCATGAGCTGCGCACGCCGCTCACCTCGATCCGGATGTTCGTGGAGACGCTCCAGTCAGGGAGGCTCGAGGATCCCGAGCGCGTCGCGGAGTGCCTCGATCTGCTCGGCCAGGAGACCGACCGCCTCTCCCGGATGATCGAGCGTGTGCTGTCGTGGGCCCGCATGGAGGCGGGTCGCCGCACCTACGACGCCGAGCCCGTGGTGGTCGAAGACCTCGTCCAAGACGCCCTGTCCGCCCTCCGGTCCCACACGCTCATGGAGCCGACCGAAGGACTGCGCACCGAGCTCGGCACCGTGCCGCCGGTCGCGGTCGACCGCGACGCCATCGTCGAAGCGCTCGTGAACCTGCTCCAGAACGCCGTGAAGTACACGCCCCCGCCGCGCGAGATCGTCGTGCGGAGCCGTGCTGACGGCGACTTCGTGGGGATCTCCGTCTCCGACAACGGCCCGGGCATCGCCCCCACCGACCGCAAGCGCGTGTTCGAGAAGTTCTACCAGGCCGACACGCGGCTCTCCTCGCACGTCGGTGCGAACCGCGGCAGTGGGCTGGGTCTGTCCATCGTGCGCGCGGTGGTCCGGGGGCACGGGGGGCGTGTGGAGCTCGAGTCCGAGGTCGACCGCGGGAGCACGTTCACCTTGTGGCTGCCGGTCGCGCGCTGACGCCGCTTCCGGGCATTGACCCCCGGGGCCACGCGACATACCGGCGACGCCTGGAGGAAGCCGTGTCCGCTGTTCGCCTGGTGTCCGTCCTCGTCTGCATGTCGTTCGTCGCGAGCTGTGGCCCCAGCCAGGCCGAGGTCGACGCGCTGGAGCGCCGCCTGTCCACCCTCGAGAAGCGCGTCCGTTCCCTCGAAGGCGGCGGCGGGGGCGGCATGGCCGCGAAGGGCAAGGCCAAGAGCAAGCAGAAGGCGCGCGGCGGCAAGGTCACCCCGAGCGACGACAAGGCCCAGGTCGACGTGGTGGGCGAGGTCGAGGCGGTGATGCTCCAGGACGCCGACGAGAAGTGGCCCGTTCCCGCCGTCGTCAGCGCCGGCGAGTACCGCATCCTCGCGTCGTTCGAGGCGGGTGGCGCGCCGGTCGATGCGGGCGCCATCACGGTCAAGGCCTCCACGCCGATGCGCGTGGTGTGCGCGGTGTCCACCCGCACGTGCGTGGGTGAGCTCGCCGAATGACCGTCAGGGCAGGTGCCAGCCCTGCTTGTCGCGCACGAGCCGGTACACCACCTCCCAACGGGCCTCGCGCTCCATCCAGAAGTCGAGCACGGCGTTCCCCCGGTCGAGCTCGAGGGTCCAGAAGCCGCTCACGCCCGTGTAGGTCTCCGGACCGAACCCCTGCTCCTCCAGCGCGCCCACGAAGGCCGGCTCGAGCTCGCGACGCCGGGTGAGCCCGCCGCCACCCGCCCGCGCGAAGGCGGCACCCCCACCGTCACTGCTCCCGGCGACGAGGTGGACCTCTCCGAAGCGGCCCCCCGGCGCGAACAGCTCGTTCGTGTCGGTGTTCCCGGCGATCATCGCCACGAACGACAAGGGGTCTGCGCGCTCCTGGACGCGGTCGAGCAGGATGTCGGCTCCCCGTGCGGGACTGGCGGCCTCCGCGAGCGTATGCGCCGGTGCGTCGGTCACCACCAGCAGGCGGTCGTAGGACGACCGGTCGAGCGCCTTCGGGAGCCAGTACGACTGCTCCTCCCAGGTGCGCGCGGGCGTGGTCCAGGTGGTGAGGTACAGGATGCGCCAGCGCGTGCCCCCGATGACGGCGTCGACCGCGCCGTACGGAACGGGCTTGTCGATGCCGGAGACCCCGATTCCGTCGAACCGCTTGAGCCATGCCTTGCGGGGAGCGCCGACCGAGCGGGCCACCACGCGGTGCTCCGCGCCGAGACGCCATGCGGAGAGGTCGGCGGTGGCCGACACGCCGGTGAGCACCACCAGATCGGGGTCGCGGGCGAGCACCGCTTCGGCGAGCCCATGGTCGTCGTCCGGAAGCGCTCCGACGATCGCGATCCGCGCGCCCTCCCCCTCCCAATCGGCGGCCCACGGCACGGGTGGAGCGGCCGCGAAGGACGTGAGGCATGCGAGGATCACGCGACAGTCTCCATCGGAGGGTTACGGCCGGACCATGGCACACCGCATCCTGATCGTCGAGGACGACCCCGCCATCAGCCGCGGAATCGAGCTCAACCTGCAGCTCGAGGGGTTCGAGACCCTCACGGCCGCTGACGGGAAGCGCGCCATCGAGCTCCTCGGAGAGCGTCTCGACCTCGTCATCCTCGACATCATGCTCCCCTACCTCAACGGCTTCGAGATCGTGGAGCGCCTGCGGCGGCGCCAGGACGACGTTCCGGTCATCCTCCTGTCCGCGAAGACCGACCAGGAGTCGATCGTGCGCGGGCTGGAGCTCGGAGCCGACGACTACGTCACGAAGCCCTTCCGTCTCGGCGAGCTGCTGGCGCGCGTGAAGGCCCACCTCCGTCGCCGGCCGCCCAGCACGACGGCTCGATTCGGCGATGTGGTCGTGGACTTCGACGAGCGCACGGCGCGGCGCGGTGACGAGCCCGTGGAGCTCACGTCGCGGGAGTTCGACCTGCTCGAGTTCATGTGGGAGCGCGAAGGCCGCGCCCTGCCGCGCGACTCCATCCTGTCGTCGGTCTGGGGCCACGGGTACTTCGGAACCGACCGCACGGTCGACAACTTCATCAACCGGTTGCGGCAGAAGCTCGACACTCCGGGCGAGCCCCGCCACTTCAAGACGGTGCGCGGCGTGGGCTACCGGTTCGTCGCGAGCGACGACTCGTAGGTGCGGTACGTCTTGTAGATCCGCGCTCCGAGCTTCTCGAGCGCACCCCGCATGCGGGTGTTCGTCTCGAGGATGAGCGAGGCCTCCGCACCGCGGATGTTCATCACCATGCCGTTCTCCCAGGTCTTCAGGTAGAGCGGCGCTCCGATGGGGAGCTTCTGGTATTCGCGCTTCACGCCCAGGATGAAGATGCGCAGGGCGTCGATCTTCGAGCGACCGCGGAGGTAGTGGTACCAACCGAACGGGAAGATGCGGCCGTTCATCTTCTTCGCCACCTGGTTGAAGTCCAGCAGCGTGACCGAGACCGCCGCAGGCACGTCGTCGACGTACGCGATGAAGCACAGCCTCGGGTCGAGCACCTCTTTCAGACCCTCGGCCGTGAAGTCGAGCTCCGCGCCCGTCATGTGGACGTGGCCCCAGTTGTCGGTCCACGCGTCGTTGTAGATCTCCTTCACGATGGCGACATCGCGGTCGAAGTTCGCGAGGTCGAGGTTCCGGATGCGGATGTTCGGGTTCCGGTCCATGAAGCGCTTCGCGATGCGCCCGATGGTCTCGGGGACGGGGCCCTTGTCCATCCAGTACGCGTACCAGTCCATCGCCTTCTCGAGCCCCAGCACCTCTTCGTACATGCGCTGGTAGTACGACAGGTTGTGGGGATTCGCGATGGCGGGCGGCGTGTCGAAGCCGTCGATGAGCAGCCCGAACTCGTGGTTCGTGTTGAAGTTGAACGGGCCGCGCACGGAGGTCATCCCCTGCGCGGAGAGCCAGGCGCGAGCGGCATCGAAGAGCCCCTTCGCGACGGCGTCGTCGTTCACGAACTCGAAGAACCCGAACAGCCCGACCCCGGGCTCCGCCTTCTGCAGCTCCTCGTCGACGGTGGCCGCGATCGTGCCCACGGCCACGCCATCGCGGTACGCCATGAAGCACTGGACGCGAGCCACCTGGAAGTACGGGTTCTTCTGCGGGTGGAAGAAGCGCTTCCGCTCGAAGATCAGCGGCGGCACCCACTCGTCGCAGCCCTCGTAGATGGGCCACCAGGACTTCACGAAGGCAGCGATGTCCTCGGGGAGCCGGACAGGTCGGATTTCCAGCGCCAACGTGCTCACTCCACCGTGACGGACTTGGCGAGGTTCCGGGGCTTGTCGATGTCTCGACCGAGCTTCCGGGCCACCTCGTACGCGAGCATCTGCAGCGGGATGACCGTGAGCAGCGGGCTCACGAACTCCGAAGTGGCGGGCACGGGGATCGACAGGTCGGCCATGTCACGCAGCTCGTCGTCACCCGCGCTGTGCACGAGGATCACGCGGGCGCCGCGGGCCTGCACCTCACGGAGGTTCGAGATGGCCTTGTCGCGCTGCGACCCGCGCGGAGCGACCATGATCACGGGTGTTCCCTGCTCGAGCATCGCGATCGGGCCGTGCTTCATCTCGCCGGACGGGTAGCCCTCGCACGGGATGTACGCGATCTCCTTGAGCTTCAGGGCGCCCTCGAGCGCCACCGGGTAGCTGTAGCCACGACCGAGGAACTGCACGTAGCGCGCGTTCGCCACGATCTCGGCCGCCTTCTGCACCGGACCGGGAGCCGCGAGGTACTCGCGCACCTTGTCGGGCACGCCGAGCAGCGCCTGTGCCACGCGCTGCCCCTGCTCGAGCGACAGGTTCCGCGTGCGCGCGAGCATGAGCGTGAACACGAGCATCGCCGTGACCTGCGACGTGAACGCCTTCGTCGAAGCGACCGCGATCTCGGGCCCGCTGTAGACGTACACGCCCTTTCCGCACGTGCGCGCGATGGTGGAGCCCACGACGTTCACCACGCCGTGCACGTCGCCGCCCTTCAGCATGATCTCCTGGACCGCGCCCAGCGTGTCGGCGGTCTCGCCCGACTGGGAGATCGCGAAGAACGCCGCGTCGGGCGGCACGATCGGGTGGCGGTGCCGGAACTCGCTCGCGATCTCTGCCCGGGCGGGCACCCGCGCGAGATCCTCGATGGCGAGCGCGGCCGTGAGCCCCGCGTGGTAGCTCGTGCCGCAGCCGATCATGATGACCCGCGCGACGGCACGGAGATCCCGAGGCGACATCTCGAGCCCGCCGAGCTTCGCGTTCCCCTCGCGCACCTGGATCCGGCCGCGCAGCGCGCGCTCGATGCTCTCGCTCTGCTCGTGGATCTCCTTGAGCATGAAGTGCTCGAAGCCGCCGCGCTCCGCGAGCCCGTAGTCGTTGTCGAGCAGCTCGATCTCGCGCCCGATCTCGGTGCCGTCCTCCATGTGGTGCACGTTCGCGCCTTCGCGCGTGATCGTCGCGATCTCGCGATCCTGCAGGTAGATCACGCGCCGCGTGTGCGCGACGATCGCCTGCGGGTCGGACGCGATGATCGTCTCGCCATCGCCGAGCCCGATGACGAGTGGCGAGCCGTTCCGCGCGGCCACGAGCAGGCCGGGGTGGTCGGCGAAGGCCACCGCGAGGCCGTACGTGCCGCGGATGTGCTTCAGCGCGCTCGCGACCGCGGCCTGCGGATCGCCCTTGTACGCACGGCGGATGAGGTGCGCGAAGATCTCGGTGTCGGTCTCGGACCGGAACTCCACGCCGTCAGCGAGGAGCTGGGCCTTCAGCGCGTTCATGTTCTCGACGATGCCGTTGTGCACGACCGCGATGCGCTGGTCGGTGTCGACGTGCGGATGTGCGTTCGGCTGCGTGATGCCGCCGTGCGTCGCCCAACGGGTGTGGGCGATGCCGATGTTCCCGGGCGGCCCCCCGTCGACGGCACGCGCCAGGTTCTCGACCCGGCCCACGTTCTTCCGGATCCACAGGGACCCGTCGACCACGAGCGCCACGCCCGCGCTGTCGTAGCCGCGGTACTCCATGCGCCGCAGGCCGTCCACGAGTCGGGGGAGCGCCGGCTCTCCGCCGACGTAAGCAATGATTCCGCACATTCGATCTGTCCTCGGTAGCTGCTCGGGTTTCGCGGTTCCGTGGCTGAGGCCTCGGAGCACCGTGAACGGGTGCGTTCAGATCCCGGCGATGAAGCGAATTTCCGCCTCGTAGTCCGACCGCCCGACGTAACCGACGTGCTTGAAGCGCGCGATTCCCTCGGAGTCGACGATCCAGGTCGTGGGGAAGGCCGTGACCCCGAACCTCTTGCCGAGATCCGGGTCCCACTTGGTGTCTCCCCACATCTCTCGGCGGGCCCTCATCTCCTCCAGGCTGGACGCGTCGGGATCCACACAGATCCCGAACAGCACCACGTTCACTCCGCGCTGCTTTCGCAACTCCCGTGCCATCTCCGTGACCTCGTCGAGGAGACGGAGCGAGCTCGGGCTGTCGGTGCGGAAGAACGTCACGATCTCCATCCGGCCGGGCTGGTGCGCGATGGTGCCCGCGGCATCGGTCACCGAGAACGACGGGAACGGACGGTTGATCACCGGCTGCGAGGATCCCGCGCCCCCAGACGGCGCGCGGAAGGCGATCACGCGCCCGCGCTCCACCACCATGCGGTCCTTCGGAGGCTCGACCTGCTCGTGACCGCGCATCCAGGTGCCCACCATCGCGGCCCCGGCGGCCTGCCCGGCCTCCTCCGATCCGAACCATGCGGGGAATGCGTGCTCCCCCGCTCCGTCGACCGACGCGGCCATCGCAGCATCGAAGAACGCCATCTCGGAATCCGAGCCCGCAGCGAGCTCGGCGGACAGCGCCCACCAGTCCGCGGGCGCATCCCAGGGCAGCAACAGGAGCGCCACCGCGACATCCACCCGGGCCCGCTCCGCGTCTCCGGCCTTCGACCGGGCCAGCCCACGCAGCGCGAACGCGCTCGCCAGCTCCGGGGTGAACGCCATCTTCGCAGTGAGACGGGCCCGCTGGTGGGTCGGCAGGCAGAGCACCGCGATGGCATCGGAGGTCGCGGACTCCACGGTCGGGAAGTCGCCCGACTCCAGCGCGGCACGAGCATTGGCGAGAGCCACCGCCACCGCGCCGTCCTTCGCCGTCTCGAGCTTCGCCTTCGTGGCTTCGAGCGCGTAGCGGCCCTTCGCCATGGCCTTCTCGAGCGCCGCGGTGTCGAGCGGCTGGAGCGCGAGCTGGTTCGCGATCATCAGGTCGACCGCTGCAGCCCCGTGGTCCTGCGCTTCGAGGCGCGCGCGCCCACGGAGCGCCAGGCTCTTCGCGACGCCCGTGCGCCGGCTGATCCGGTCGGTGCCCGCGACGTCGGTGGGCCACGGCAGGATGGAGTGGAGCAGCGCTTCGTCGGCGATGCGCGCCGCACCGGCGGTGTCCCCCGCCTTCAGCACCGCTTCACCCTGGGAGATCGCGAGCGACGGCGAGTCGTGCTTCTCACGTGCTGTGGCGAGCTGCTTCGCCGACTCCTCGTGCCGACCGGCGTTGTCGAGCATCTCGGCGAGACGGAGGGCCACGGCTTCGCGCTCGCCCGGAACGATGTCGGGCAGCGTGCCGTTGCCGTCCATCAGAGCCCGCGCGGCCTGCACCGACTGCGCACGCGTCCACGTCGTACGCGTCAGCGGCCGGGGCTCACCAGCCGTCTCCAGGCGCGCTGCCGTGTCTTCCGCCAGCGCACTCTCGGCGACGGCCACGAACACCTCGTGCCATCGGTACAGCTCGGTCGGCGAGGCCTTGCGGATCGCCTTCGCCCCCGTGGACACGAGCTTCTTCCGCGCCTTGCCCAGCGAAGAGCGCGCCGGCAGCCCCTCCGCGAACAGCGGGATGAGGACCTCCGGGTGCGACGGGGTTGCGGCGAGCAGCTCGAGACCGCGCCCGGCTGCGGCGTCGGGGTCGGCCTCCACCAGCTCGCCGATCATCACGGCCTGCGCGGCCGGGATGGCCTTCCCCTCCCAGGAGCCCTGGTCGAGGGCCACGAGCTCCGGAACGCTCTCCTGGAGGCCCGCTTCGTCGAGCCGCTCGTACCGGATGTCGTGCCACACCCCCGCGACCGCGGCCACACGGAGCTTCTCGCCCCGCACCGCCGCCTCGGCGCGGCAGGCATCCGCGAGCCCGCCCGCCTCACAGGCGTCGAGCCATGCGAGCCACGCGGACAGGTCGGCCTCGTCGGCATCCAGGGCGGCGCGGGCGTGCGTGAGCGCGTCGGGCACGCGCCCTTCGGCGAGCGCCCGGTTCGAGCGCGCGAGGTCGATCTCTGCCGCCCAGCCGAGCGATAGCCATGTCAGGAGCATCCAGGCCCTCCCGCTCGGCCGTTCCGAGCACGAACCCCTGAATACCCCACCCTCTCCCGGACCGCCCGGCCCGCAGTGGCGTCAGCTCAGGGTGCGCAGGGCCTCGAGCACGTTGGCCGGGACGTACCGCGAGACGTCGCCCCCGTTGAAGTGGATCTCCTTCACGAGCGAGCTGCTCACGAAGATGTTCTCGGGCTCCGTGAGCAGGAACAGCGTCTCGATGCCCGTGAGGTCGCGGTTCGCGAGCCCGTTGCGGAACTCGAGATCGAAGTCGGAGAGCGCCCGCAGGCCCCGCAGGATGACGTTCGCGTCGTGCTTCCGGCACACGTCGACCAGGAGGCCCGAGAACGCGATGACCCCGACGTTCGGCACGCCTGCGACGGCCTCGGCGAGCAGGGCCTCGCGACGGGGGCGATCGAACGTGTACTTCTTGGCCGGGTTGTCGCCCACGGCCACCAGCACCTCGTCGAACAGCGCAGCACCGCGCCGGATGACGTCGACGTGGCCGTTGGTGAGCGGGTCGAACGAGCCCGCGTAGATGGCACGAGTGCGACCCAAGAGAGCTACTCCGGCGCCCCGTCGGGCATCTCGAACCGCACCTCGGGTGCGCGGATCGCGGGCTCCTCGACCACGGCCTCGGGCTCGACGCCCCGGAAGCGCTCCCACATCGCCGGCAGCGCTTCGAGCTCGGCCACGACGGACGGATTCGTGTTCGCCCACCGATGCGCGGTATCCCACCACATCCCGAACACGAGCATCGCGCCCGTGGCGACCAGGATGCGGATGTCGGCCGCCGGGAAGCGCTCGCGCGCCATCGGCTTCGGCTCGACGACCGTGAACTCGACCTCCACGTCGCCGAGATCGAGGGTGAGCTGACCGCCCGGGAGCAGCGTGATCTGACCGATGCGGGCCCCGCCCGGAATCGGCTCGACCTCGAGCGTGGGACCGGGGAACGAAGCCGACGAGCCGGCGGCATCTCCGACGAGCCTCGGGCGATCGAGCGCGACGACACAGGTGTCGACGGCGACGCCGTTGAAGCGCGTGGTGACGGCCAGCTGCAGCACGCTCACTCCTGCAACGGGGTGTCGTCCCCGTAGTACTTCAAGAGTATAGCGCGGAATCGCCGGGTCTCGCGCAGCTTCGAGAAAGAAGGGTCCAACCGGATGTCTTGCCGGAACTCGATGTGGTGGAGCGTGTCGAGCTTCGCCATGCCCTCGAGCGAGCGCTCCAGGTACTCGTACGCCTTCTCGTCGTTCCCCATCTCGGCGTGGATCTTCGCGCGGTGCAGATCGGCGTACGGGTCGTCGGGGTCGAGCAGCTCGAGCTGCTCCATCACCGCGAGGGCCTCGTCGAACCGCTTCTGGTGGGCGAGGTTCACGCCGAGGTTGTTCATGGCGGTGACATCGAGCGGCTCGAGCGACAGGGCCACCCGGTACAGCGACTCCTCCTTCTGGTACTGGCCGAGGCGCTTGTAGATCAGCGCCTTGTTGTTGTACCCGGCCGCCTCGTCGGGGAGCAGCTCGATGTACCGGTCGTACGTCTTCTCTGCCGCTTTGTAGTCTTCGGCGAGGTACTGGTAGTAGGACAGCAGCGACAGCGCCGTGGGATCGTTCGGATCGATACGCAGGCGACGGTTCGCGATGTCGATCGTGTAGTCGATCTCGACCTGGTCGATCTGGCGATCCTTCTCGTCGTACCAGTCCTGGAGGCCCCAGCCCTCGTGCTCTTCGGCCGGCGTGAGCACCTCTTCGACGGCTTCCTCGGCTTCGTCGTCGGCCGCATCGCCCTCGCCTTCGGTGAGACCGTCGGTGTCGGGGACCTCGATCGGCGTGCCCACGTCCTGCGGAGCGTTCAGGGCGAGCTCTTCGGGCTTGCCCGCCTCGGCGCGCTCGGGCTCCGGGAGCTTCTCGGTGCGCGGGGCGCGAACGGCGTCGGGAGCCACGTCTTCGGCGCCCCCGAGGTCGGTGACGGGACCCTCGTTGCCCGCCGGCAGGTAGATGTCGTCTTCCTGGTGCTCCTGGACGCCGTCTTTCGGGCGATCGAGCCGCGTGAGCACGCCATCTTCCTCGCCCGCGTAGTCTTTCTTCAGCAGGCGCGCGAGGTACTCGGCCGTGAAGTCGACCCCCACGTCGCTGCCCCCACCCTGCCCCTGCACGCACCCGAGGGCGACCGCGAGCTCCGGAGTGACGCCGAAGATCGGGCAGGCGCGCTCCTTCACCATGTCGTACCAGCTGGTGAAGATGGTGAACAGGAGCACCGTGAGCATCCACCCCGTGGAGAGCTTCCACGGGAAGCCCTCGGTGCGGCGGAGCGTGAACTGCGGGGTGAGCTCGAGATCGAGCCGCACGTCGCCGAACTCCATCTCGAGCGCTTCGTCGGGCTCGAGGCTGTACTGCCGGCCGTTCGCGTCGGTGACGCGCACCGTGGCCTCGGACACCCAGTCGACCCGGGCGAGCCAGTGCAGCTCAGCCGGAAGCGGCAGCGCGAACGGAGCGTGACCACCGATCTCGACCGGCTGTTCCGACGCGAACCGGTGCTGAACGACCTCGCCGTGGAAGTGCGCAGTAGCGATGAGCGCGTGGGTCGACATGGGCTCCGGAGGTCGCGGCCGGCAGGTACGAGAGCAATGTAGCTCCGGCACCCGCCGAGCAAACGGTCTCAGACGGGTTTTGACGCCGACCGCAGCGGAAGGGTTCCCGACAGCTCGCTCACCGCCGCGCGCAGGGCCTCCGGATCGCGCGACTCCAGCGTGATGATGACGCGATAGTCGCCCTCGCCGAACCTCGGGTAGCTGCCGATGTCGACCCGGGTGTGGCGCGCAGCCACCTCCGAGAGCCGCGCTGCGATGTCGGTCTCGTGGGCCGTGACGTACAGACGGTCGGTCAGCACGGCCTCTCCGGCGAAGCGCTGCGCGAGCGCCTCGAACTTCATCTGCATCAGCTTCGGTACGCCCGGGAAGATCCAGACGTTCTCGCATCGGAGCACGGGGTACGAGCTCGCCTTCGACTCGACCAGCTCGGTGCCCTCGGGCACCCGTGCCATGCGGAGCGTGGTGTCGTCGATCGCGATGTCGAACGCGCGCATGAGGTCGACCAGCGGCTCCGCCACGACGAGGGGCCGCCCGAACGCCCGCGCGATGCCCTCGAGCGTCACGTCGTCGTGCGTCGGACCCACGCCGCCCGTGGTGAACACGAGGTCGAAGCGCTCGCTGCACCGGCGGACCTCGTCGGCGATCGTGTCGAGGTCGTCGGCGATCACCGCCAGGTGGCGGAGATCGGTGCCGAGCATGCGCAGCCGCCGGATGAAGAACGGGCCGTTCTCGTCTTCGAACTTCCCGGTGAGGATCTCGTTTCCGATGATCACGGCAGCAGCGGACGGCATGAAGCTCTCTACGCTCGCTCGGCGTCGGCGGCCAACAAAGACAGCTGAGGCCCCGAAGGCCCCGCGAGATCGAGGATCTTGCGGGCCAGGCCCGACAGACCGGCCGTGGACCGCGTGAACCGGGCGTCGACCCAGCCCTCCCCCGCTCGCGGCACTCCCGCGCCCTGCATCTCGTACACCGCCGCCGTCAGCCTGCGGTGGCTGAACACGTGCACCACCGTGCCGAGCCTCTCCCGCACGCGCACATCGAGGCCCGCGCGCGCGAATGCATCGACCAGCACGGCCTCGTCGGGCCCCTCGGGCTCCATGACCACCGGCGGAGACCACAGCCCACCGAGCAGCCCGGTCTGCGGACGCTTCACCAGCAGCACGCCCTCCGGCCCGGTGAGCAGGCCCGCCACGCCCGCGATCGCCACAGGAGGCTTGCGCACCTTCGGACGCGGCAGCTCGGACACCCGGCCCTGCGCGAGCGCTCCGCACTGCGACCCCAGCGGACAACCGCCACACCGGGGGTTCCGCGGGGTGCACACGCGTGCGCCGAGCTCCATGAGCGCCTGGTTCAGGTCTCCGGGATGCGCGCCCTCCGGAGCGCTCGCGTGCAGGTCGGCCGCGTGGCCCCAGATCGCCCGCGAGCCGGCCGTGCCCGACGGAGCGTCCTCCACGACGAACACGCGGGACAGCACGCGCTGCAGGTTCCCGTCGACCACCGGGGCGCGCTCCCCGAACGCGATGCTCGCGATCGCGCCTGCCGTGTAGGGCCCGATCCCGGGCAGCTCGCGCAGCGCCTCGGCCGTGGACGGCAGACCGCCGCGCTCCACCGCCGCCACCGCGCACCGGTGCAGGTTCCGGGCCCGCGTGTAGTACCCGAGACCCGCCCAGGCCTCGACCAACGCGTCTTCTCCGGCCCTCGCGAGGTCTTCGAGCGTAGGCCAGCGCTCCGTGAAGCGCTCGTAGTACGGAAGGGCCGTCTCCACGCGGGTCTGCTGACAGAGGTACTCCGACAGGAGCACGTGGTACGGCGTCGGATCCACGCGCCACGGTAGATCGCGCCCCACGGAGCGGTACCAGGTGAGCAGTGCGGTCGTGTCGACGGGCATGCGGTGCCGTACCACCGCGATGCCCGCCCACCCACCTGCGACATTCCTTCCGCAACACCGCTACGGCGTCAGGTCGCGACACCCGGAAGATCCGCCGTTCCGAGCGGGACCTTCTGGTGCCTCCCCCGGGATCCCCCCGTCTCCAGGCGCCTGGCACGGGGCTTGCTTCGTGGGGAGGTGCGCCGCATGGGCGTGTTTGTCGTCTCTCTTCTCTCCGCGCTTGTCGTTTTCACGGGCTCCTTTGCTTGCCGGGCCCCCTTGCGAGGAAGAGATGCGCCCTTCGACCACGCCGTTCGCCCGCCTCACCGCGCTCGCCGCCAGCCTGCTCGCGGTCACCGCCTGCTCCAACGGGAACATGAACCTCCCGGCCCTCGGGCTCGAGGCGGCCGGCGAAGCGATCGAAGGCGAGCTCGTGATCGACGCCGACCTCCCGGCGGACGTGGCGGCGGAGCACGGCCTCACCCAGGTCGCGTTCATCCCGCAGCTCGGCATCGGCCTGTACGAGGTCGAGCCAGGGGTCACCCGCACCGACGTCGAAGCGGCCCTGTCTCACCGAACCGCCCGTGCCGACCTGCTCGTCGAGGCGAACCGTCCCCGCGAGGCCCTGTCCGTCGACCCCTACAACCCGCTCCAGTGGAACCTCCAGATGCTCGACATCGAGACGGCCTGGACGCACACGCGCGGCGGGTCCACGACGGTCGCGGTCCTCGACACGGGCGTCGCGACCTACGGCGAGGACACGCCGGTCCACCTGCTCGCGGGCTGGGACTTCGCGGGCAACGACGCCGATCCCACCGACGTGGGCGGGCACGGCACCCACGTCGCCGGCACGATCGCCCAGGCCACCGACAACGGCCGGGGTGTGGCGGGCGTGTCCCCCGACGTGAACGTCCTCCCGGTCCGCGTGCTCGGCGACAACGGCAGCGGCTCGTCGTTCTGGGTCGCCCAGGGCATCGTCTACGCCGTCGACAACGGTGCCGACGTGATCAACATGTCCCTCGGGAGCGCGTGGGGATCCTCCGCCGAACAGCAGGCCATCGCGTACGCACAGCAGAACGGCGTCGTCGTGGTGGCCGCTTCGGGCAACGAGGCGCGCGGGAGCATCGGCTACCCGGCCGCGTACGACTGGGTCATCGCGGTGGGCGCCGTCGGTGCGGACGGGTCCGTGGCGTCCTACTCGAACGGCGGTGCTGGCCTCGACGTCGTGGCCCCCGGTGGCGAGATGGCGGTCGACACCAACGGCGACGGGTACGGCGACGGCATCCTCCAGGAGACCCTCGATGGCCAGGGAGGCACGTCCTACCAGTTCTTCCAGGGCACCTCGATGGCGACGCCCCACATCTCCGGCATCGCCGCGATGCTGCTCGACGCCGGCGCCCGTCCCGAGGAGGTGAAGGGCCTGCTCGCCACTACCGCCATCGACCTCGGCTCCGCCGGCTGGGACACCTGGAGCGGCTGGGGACTGGTGGACCCCGTCGCGGCGCTCGAGGCGGTCGGCTCGGCGCCCTCCCCCACTCCCGACGTGCAGGACACCGACGCCCCCGTGCTCGACGGCGTCACGCTGGAGCGCGACGGCGCTTCCCTCGTCGTGCGGTGGACGACCTCCGAGCCCGCCACGTCGAAGGTGTTCTTCGAGGGCTTCGGGGAGTTCGGAGACGACTCCCTCGTGGCCGTGCACTCGCTCGGCTTCCAGATCGACCCGTCCCAGACGTACGCATTCGACGTTCGCAGCGCGGATGCCGCGGGCAACGTGGGCGTCTCGACGGGCTGGGTCTCCGCGCCGTAGCCGCCGAGGAGGGACGGAGGGGCTACTCGAGGAAGAGGCTCGCGACCCACATCGCGCCGCCCAGCACGGCCAGGAGCAGGCCACAGGCCACCCCGACGGCCGACAGCAGCCCGACGGTGCCGCCGTACTCGACCGGGAAGAACTGGAGCGGCACGGCCGCCATGCCCATGCCGGCTGCCAGGACGACGAGCATGCCGATGCATCCGCACCCGCATCCACCGCCCCCGACGAAGTTCTTCATCGGTGAGGGAGGGGCTTCGTAGCCGTCCAAGAACACCTCCTTCGCGCCCTTAACCCGGGACATCGGACCGGCGATCGATTATGGCGGCGCCCGAGCGAAGCATGGACGAACCCGATCCGATCGACAGCACGCGGTTCCGCGACCTCGCGCACGAGATGAGCAACTCGCTCGCGTACGTCGTGACCAACCTGAACCTCCTCTCCGAGGAGCTGCAGGGCGCGAACCCGCGCGTGAAGTCCATCATCGAAGACGCGCTCGAGGGCTCGGAGCGCATCGGCGACCTGCTGCGCACGCTCCGCAGGGTCTCGTGGGGCGTCGAGGCCACGAATCCCCCCGCCACCGAGGCCGCTCCGGCCGAGTCCGCGCGGATCCTCGTGGTCGACGACGAGGAGGCGATCCTCACCGCCGTGAAGCGCGCGCTCCGCACCCACGAGGTGTCGGTGGCCGCGAACGGCGACGAAGCCCTGCGGAAGATCAAGGGCGAGTCGTGGGACCTGGTGCTGTGCGACCTCATGATGCCCGGCATGACGGGCATCGAGCTCCACGAGAAGCTCTCGGCCGAGAAGAACCCCGTCGTGAAGCGCATCGTGTTCATGACGGCCGGCGGGTTCACGTCGCAGGTGCGGCGGTTCCTCGCGAGCGTCGACAATGGCGTGCTGCACAAGCCGTTCGACGTGAAGACGCTGCGCTGGGTGGTCTCCCAGAAGCTCCGCGAGCAGCGGGCCCGGTGAGCACGCTCGCATTCTCGCGTGTAGGCGCCGAAGACGCGCCGCACACGGCCTGGATCCTGCACGGCATCCTCGGAGCCGGGCGGAACTGGCGAAGCTTCGCGCGCCGCCTCGTGGCCGCCCACCCCGACTGGGCGTTCGTGCTGCCCGACCTGCGGAACCACGGATCCACGGGGCCCCTGCCCCCTCCGCACGGGCTCGTCGACTGCGTGGCCGACCTCGACGGTCTGCCCGACCCCGAGGTGGTGCTCGGGCACTCGTTCGGCGGCAAGGTCGCGCTCGCCTGGGCGCGGGATCGGGGAACCGCGCGCCAGGTGTGGGTGCTCGACAGCATCCCGGTCTCGTCGGATGGTTCGGACGACTCCGAGGTGATGCACGTCCTCACGTCCCTCGAGCGGGTGTCCGTTCCCGTGGCCGAGCGCGCGGAGGTGCGGGCGGAGCTGCTCGGGATGGGCCTGTCGGGCATGCTGGTCGACTGGCTGCTCACGAGCCTCGAGAAGGGTCCGCACGGCTGGGACTGGGTGTACGGCCTCGAAGGCGTGCACGCGATGATGGCCGACTACTTCCGCACCGACTTCGCGGGCTTCCTGCGCGAGCACCCCGGGCATCCCCACATCCACATCGTGCGCGCCATGAACAGCGACCGCTGGACCCCAGACGTGCTGGCTCGCATCGAGGCCGGTCCGGGCGTCACGCTGCACGAGCTCCCCGATGCCGGGCACTGGCTGCACGTCGACAACCCCGACGGCCTGCTCGCGATGCTGGCGCCTACGTTCGCTGGATGAACCGGGCGTCGAGCCCGACGAGCGCGAGCCCGAACGCCGCGAGGCCCGCGGCTCCCGACAGGATCGCGCACAGCATCCCGCGAACGCCCACGCCGTAGGCCGCGATCGTGGGGTCGGCTGCGCCGAGCGGCCACCAGGTGAGCCCGACCGCGAGCCCGTTCACGAGGGCCACCCGGCTCGCGATCGCCACGCGTCGCGCCCGATCGTCGTCCTCGTGTGCAGAGCCCCAGCCGCCCGCGAAGATCCCGATGGCGGCGAGCGGGACGACGGACCAGGGCGCGAGGATCCATGCCGCGATCACGAGCGCGATCTCGACGGCCAGCACGGGCATCGCACGCTGCATCATGCCGGAGTGCGCGCCTCGAGGGCCGCGAGCGCCCGCGCGTGCTGTTCGCGCGTCATCGGCGGCCAGAGCACGGCGAACGCGGCGGCACCGAACAGGACGACCGCGGGGACGGGCCCGATCATGGTCGTCATCGTGAAGCGCACGAGGTCGGACTGCACCTCGAGCGTGCGGTCGTACCCGGCCAGCTGGAGCCCCACGAGCATGCTCTGCAGCGCGACGGCCGTGCCGGACTTCTCGAGGAAGGTCATCACCCCGTAGAAGGCCCCGGCCCGCTCGACGCCGTTCGCCAGACGGTCGGCTTCGACGACGTCCGGGAGCATCGCCCACGGCAGCACGTGTGCGGCCGCCACGCCGGGACCGAACACCGCGGCGAGCACGAGCATCACGTCTCCCCGGCCCGGCGGGACGAGCGCGAGAGCGACCAGGCACGCGGCCCACGACGCGATGAACACGCCGTACGCGCGGTGCTTCTCGTACCGCGTCGCGACCCAGAGCACCGCCGGGATCGAGAAGAGCGCGGAGATCTGGAGCACCGCGAACACGGCGTCCTCGAGGTCGGGACGCAGGAGGTGGTCCTGCACGTAGAACGGCAGCAGCGCGCCGAGCACGGAGATCGAGCACCAGCACGCGAGGAACAGCACGACCACGCGCCGGAACGCCGGTACGCGCAGCACGGTCCACATGCCGGGCGTCTGCGCGGCCCCACCCGTCGGACCCGGATCCTTGCCTCGCGTCGCGTACAGCATGACGAAGGCAGGCGGGAGCATCATGGCGGCGATCACGACGGCGCCCGTGGAGTACGTGCCGGTCTGCCCGCGGCACACCGGCATCACGATCGCCGCGACGATGCCGGCGAGCATGGCCCATGTCATGCGGGCGCCGTTGAGCCACGTACGCTCGTCGTAGTCGGCCGTGAGCACGGGCGACATCGCGCCGTACGGGATGACGTAGCAGGTGTACGCCGTGCTGTACGCGACGAGGAGCACGCCGTACACGGCCACGAGCGCCCAGCCCTCGAGCGGGTACACCACCCACAGGCTCGCGAGCAGCAGGGCGAACGGCACGATCCCGAAGGCCGTCCACACGCGGCGTGAGCCCATCGGGGAGTGCGTGCGGTCGGACAGGCGCCCGACGAGCGGGTCGGTGACGGCGTCCCACGCCTTGCCCACGAACAGCACGGCACCCGCGACGATCGGGGCCAGCCCGGCCTCGTCGACGAGGAACTTCGCGAAGAACACGATCATGATGGTGTTCGCGAGGGAGTACGGCGCGGCGCCCACCCCGTACCCCTGACGTTCGAACGAGGTCAGCTGCGCGTTCGCCATGCCGTAGTCTGGCACAGGTCAGGCGTGCCAGGCCTCCCGCAGGGCTTCGCGCACTGCCATCCTCGCGCGACTGCGCGGAGCGAGCGGCACTCCCGTGGCGCGCACGCGATCGAACCACCGACCGAACTCGCGCTCGCACCGCACCACGTGGCTCGCGTCGGTCGCGACGAGCACGCTCGCCGCCCCGAGCAGACCGGCCGTCAGGCGCGCGTTCTCCGCGGTGTTCATCGATCCCCGCTCGCGCAGCACGGCGTCCTCCGGCACGCCGGCCGCGAGCGCGAGGTCACGCATCACGTCGGCCTCCGGGCGACCGCCGCGTCCGAGACCGCTGCACACGAGCACCGGAGCGCGCCCGTCCCGCCACAGCGCGATACCGTGATCCATCCGACGGCGCAGGGCTCCCGACGGGGTCCCGTCGTCCCTCACGAGACAGCCGGGCACGACGATGGCGTCCCACACACCGGGGCCGAGCGGCCGCATCCCGTGGCGATCGATGCGGATCGCGCGCACCGGCGCGACCAGCAGCGAGCGGAGCCTCACCGGCGACGGCGGATCAGCACGCCGAGCAGCAGCGCGAAGCCCACGACGGAGCTCTGGGAGCTGGTACAGCCGGTTCCGCCGGAGCACCCGTCCGCACAGTCGGACGCAGGATACGTCACCGGGCCGATCTCGGCGTAGATCCCGAGCCACTCGCCACCGCCGGAGGGCTGGGCCTGGAGCGACGTGAGCCCGATGCCGCCATCGAGCGAGGGCACCGCGAAGGCGATCGCGTCGCCGAGGAGCGAGCCCAGAAGGGTGTCGACCAGGCCCACGAGCACGCCGTCGACGTTGTCGACGATCTCCTGCTCCGCGCCCGGCACCATGAGATCCCCCGACATCGCCGTGCGGAAGTCGCTCCCGATCTGGAGATCGACCGCCAGCTCGCCGATCGCGTCGTCGAACACGAGATCGACGCCCACGTCGGGGGAGATCGACACGCCCAGCGCGCGGGCCATGCGCCCGTCGAGCTCGGCGAAGAACAGCACCTCGAGGTTCTCGATGGGGATGTCGAGATCGTGGGGACCGTCGAAGCGGGCCTCGAGGGGCACGTTCGGCACGGTCTTGATGATCATCGGCGACGTGTCGGGGAACAGATCCTGGTACGGAGCCCCGCCGAGCAGCCCGAGCAGCGCGGTGTCGATCGCGAAGCCGCCGAACTCCCCTTCCGACAGCTCCTGGCACAGCAGCCCGCTCCGCCACACGCCGTAGAGCGCCTGGTTCACGAAGTCGTCGGACGCGTGGGCCGCGATCTGCGTACCCGCGGGCTCCGCCGCGATCGCCGGGGGTGCGCCACTCGTTCCGTGCGAGCTGCCGGGGTCGAACGCGGCGACGCAGGGGTTCTGATCCGCCGCGACCGAGGCCTCCATCGCGAGCACCACGCCCTCCGACGTGACCTGGATGTCTTCGGGCGCCAGGTGGATGTCGAGCGAGACGCCGGGCAGCACCTCGACCGTCTGGTCGATCGTGGCGGAAGCGAACGCGTCTTCGATGGTGACCTCGATCGCCGCGGCCTGGTTGTTGATCTCGTCGATCAGGAAGTCTTCGGCGAACCCGATGATGAAGTCGTAGAGCGACAGGCCCAGCAGATCGAGCACGTTCTCGATGGTCTGGATGGAGCAGTCCATGTGGATCGCGTTGCCCATCAGGCCGTTGTTCACGACGACCTGGCCGAGCGTGGCGTCGAGCGTCGGGCCGAGCACGGGATCCTGGACGATCGCGAGCGAGATCGGGAGCGCGATCGAGACCGGGAACGCATCGACGTAGCCGGGGCAGTCGTCGCTGAGGCAGATGGCGTCGAACGAGAATTGGAACTTGTCGGCGGGGTCGTTGATGCCGACCATGGCGTCGATCAGGATGTCGAGCGTGCCCGGGCTCGGGATCACCTGGGTGTCGGTGACAGTGAGCGCGATGTTCATGTTCGACACGTCGATGTCGTACTCGAGCAGGCAGAAGCCCCCGCCGCCCGAGAGCGAGATCGGGTCGAGCGCGATGCCTTCGAGCGGAAGGAACCCACTCACGAGCCCGCCGACCTGGTCGAGACCCTCGGGAGTCACGTTCACCACGAGGGCTTCGGAGATGGTGGCGTTTGCGGGGATGTCCTGTGCGACCGCGGCTGCGATCGAAGCGAGCACCAACATGGGGTCTCCCGGCTCAGGTTCGCGCTGAAAGCTCCCCTCTGGTTAGCCGCTTCCACCGAGGCCCGCACGGTTGAGCACGCTCCAGGTGTTCGGGGCCGCCGACCGGGGCACCGACCGCACGAACCGCTCGAGGTCGGGGCCCTCGTCGATGTCGAACCAGCCCTCGAGGCAGACCACCGACAGGCCCTCGCGGACCAGGGCCGCGATCACGTCGGCCCGCGTGTGCTCGGAGGACCACCGCACGCCCTCCAGCACGCCGGCAGGCAGGCGCCGCACGCCCATCACCACGAAGCCCCCGTCGTCGCTGGGCACGAACGCGGCATCGTGCGACTCGAGCGACTCCAGCACGGCCGCCAGGCGCGACGCCGGCATGCCGGGGCTGTCGGCGCCCACCGCGAGCGCGACTCCCCGCTCCGCGAGCCCCAGATCGAGCATGCGCGCGATGCGATCGCCGAGCGTTCCCCCACCCTGGGCGACGCGGCGCACCGCGACCCCGAAGTCCCACGTGGGATCGGGCGTGGACAGGACGGGCTCGAGGCCGGGAACGGTGCGCAGCAGCCCGAGCGTGTCGTGCAGGAAGGCCCCTGCGAGCTCGGCGGCGAGCGCGTCGCCCACCGTGGCCGCGAGGCGCGTCTTCGAGACGCCGGGCACCGGGGGCTTGGCGAACACGAACGCAGGCACGGGTGCTTCCACGTCTCCCTCCACGACCGCTCCAGGACGATAACGGAGGTATCGCACGGAGGGTGAAGTGATCGGACCCAGCCGCACTGCCGAGGTGGTGGCCTACATGCGCGCGCTCGAGGGCATGCGCGCGGAGCCCATCCTGGTCGACCCGCACGCCGGGCGCTTCCTGAGCCCTCCACTGCGGGCGGCCCTCGCGCTGGGCCCGGCCACGGCCCGCACCGACCGCCTGTGGCGGGGCTGGCCGGGTATCGGCACGTACGTGGCGACCCGTCACCGCTGGTTCGACGACCGGCTCGTGGCATCGGAGGCCGACGAGGTGATCGTGCTGGGCGCCGGGTACGACAGCCGGGCGGTGCGGTTCCCGGGCCCCCGGTACTGGGAGGTCGACCACCCTTCGACGGCCGCCCGCAAGCGCCGGATCGCGCCCGACCACCCCGCACAGCGCGTCGATGTCGACTTCTCCACGCAGCTCCTCGCCGACCGGCTCGTGGAGGCGGGCTTCCCGGTCGGTGCGCGTGCGTTCGTCGTGTGGGAGGGCGTCACGATGTACCTGTCCCGCGGGGCCATCCGCGCGACCCTGAAGACGCTGCACGAGCTGCTGGGGCCGGGGTCGGAGCTGGTGTTCGACGCGTTCCAGGTGATCGACGGGCCCGGCCTGGAAGCGCACTTCCATCGGCTGTCGCCCGCCCTCATGCCGCTCGTGGGCGAGCCGGTGACGTTCTTCCTGCACCCCGACGACGCGCCGGGCTTCCTGGCGAGCGAAGGCTGGAAGGGGCTCGAGCTCGAGGATGCGAGCGCGCTCCGGCAGCGGTTCGCGCCCGACCGGGTGGTGTACCCCTCGGTGTACGTGGTCCGAGCCGTGCGCGAAGACCGGGCCCAGACGCAAGAAGCCCCGGCGCTCTGAAGAGGACCGGGGCTTCCGTGAAGTGGTTGCGGGGACAGGATTTGAACCTGCGACCTTCGGGTTATGAGCCCGACGAGCTACCTGGCTGCTCCACCCCGCGGCAGGGGATTAATGAGCCACGCACACCGCGTCAACGACGCTTTTTCGTCTTGTGCTGACCATGGCGCTTCTTCTTGGGCTTTGGCTTCGCGAAGCCCTTCCCGCGCTTCAGCCGGCCCGCGTTCTTGGGCTTGGTGCCGTTCGCGAGGTCTTGAATGCGGCGCACCTCTTCGCTGGTGAGCGGGCGCACGTCTCCGCGCTCCATTCCCCGGAGCGACAGCGTGGCGAAGCTCTCGCGCCGCAGCTTGGCCACCGGGTGCCCGAGCTTCTCGAACATCCGCCGGATCAGGCGGTTCCGGCCCTCGGTGACGGTGATCTCGACCCACGCGTTCTCGGTGTCGGTCTGCTCGACCACCCGGACCTTCGCGGGCAGCGTCGCACCGTCTTCCAGGAACACCTTGCCCTGCCTGATCAGCGCCAGATCGCGCTCGTCGGGCGTGCGGTAGACCTTCGCGCGGTACCGCTTCGGCACGGCGGAGCTCGGGTGCGTGAGCTTGTGGGCCAGCACCCCGTCGTTCGTGAGGAGCAGCGCGCCTTCGGTGTCGAAGTCGAGCCGACCCACGGGCTCGACGCGCACGGGCAGGTGCTCGACGAGCTCGAGCACGCTCTTCCGACCCCGCGGGTCGTCACGCCCCGTGATGTAGCCCTTCGGCTTGTAGAGCAGGAAGTAGACGCGAGGCGGGGCTTCCGGGAGGGGCGTGCCGTCGACGCGAACGTCGACCTCGTCGGGATCGACGCGCTCTTCGACGGTGCCCACGCGGCCGTCGACGGTGACGCGGCCCGTGGAGATGAGGTCGTCCGCTTCTCTGCGGCTCGCGACCCCTCGCTCCGCGAGGAGCTTGTTCAGTCGGATGGGTTCCATGGGCGTCGGGCTATCACTCGTCGAGCTGGCTCGCCTCCTCCAGTGTGGGGAGGTCGGACAGCTCCGACAGCGACAGGAGCTGCAGGAACGCGCGGGTGGTGCGGTACTCCAGCGGTCGGCCCGGTATCTCCCGGCGCCCCGACACCCGGATGAGCCCGCGCTGCAGCAGGTTCTTCACGGTCGCTCCGGAGTCGACCCCGCGCACGTGGTCGACGTCCTGCTTCGTGACGGGCTGCTCGTAGGCGACGATGGCGAGCACCTCCTGGGCCGCTCGCGACAGCTTCACGGGCTTCGCACGGAGCAGCTGCGCGACCTCGGACGCGAATCGCGCGTCGGTGCGGAGCTGCCAGCCCCCTGCGACCTCGGTGAGCACGATGCCACGGTCTTCCTGGCCACATCGTGCGCCGAGCACACCCAGCGCGGCCCGGATGTCGTCGGGGTGTGCATCCGGCAGCAGGGACGCGAGCGCATCGAGCCGCAGCGGCGCTCCGGCCGCGAACAGCAGGGCTTCGACGGCTGCCACGAGCTTCGGGGGCACCCCGGACGCGCCGGGGAACGGGAGCACGGTCTCGTCGCTCATCCGGCCTCCGCCTCTTCGACCCAGCCCGACAGCGCGCGAGGGTCGGACACCTCGGGGGGCACGACCACGGAGAGCTCGATCGGAGCGAGGTGGAAGCGCTGCTCGAGCGCGATCCATCCGAGCCGGAGCATCTCGAGCACCCCGATGAACGTGACGACCCGCTGCGCGCGGTTCGGGAGGCTCGACAGCAGCGCGGTGAGCTCGCCGTGCCCGCCGTGTGCGCGCAGGGAGTCGAGGAGCGCCATGGCCGCGGTGCCGAGGTCGAGCCGGACCTCGTGGGCGAACGTGACCTCAGGCTCCGGAGCCTCGGAGGCAGCGAGCAGCTCGCGGTACAGCTCGAGGAGCCCGAAGGCGTCGAGGCCCGCATCGAGCTCCCCTTCCCCACTCTCGGGCTCGGCTCTCGTGAACTGGTCGCGGCCGAGCCACGGGCGCCGCTCGAGCTGGTCGGCGGCCTCGCGATACCGGGCGTAGCTCTGGAGCTGCCGGGCGAACTCCTCACGCGGGTCGGGCGCGTCTTCGTCGACGGGCGTGGGCAGGCGCGGGAGCAGCTCGAGGGACTTGAGGTGCACGAGCGTCGCCGCCATCACGAGGTACTCGCCGGCGAGCGACAGGTTCATGTCGCGCATGTGGTCGAGGAACTCGAGGTAGGCGTCGGCGATCCGCGCGACCTGGAGGCGCTTCAGGTCGATCCCGTCGCGCTGGACGAGGTACAGCAGCAGATCGAGCGGGCCCTCGAAGACCTCGGTGTGGACGGTCCACGCGGGCTCGACGGTGGCTTCCACCGCGGACTCAGTGCGCGATGAGGAGCGCGACGTGGAGGTCTTTGTTGAGCAGGTGGGCCTGGGCCGACCCGAACACGACGTCCTTCAGCTTGCTCTGGCCCTGGAACCCGAGCACGAGAACGTCGGCCTTCGCGGAAACGGCGGTGTCGACGAGCGCGCGGTGCACCTCCTGGCCCTGGACCAGGTGCTGCACGGTGTGGATGTCGGCCCCGAGCTGCTGGGCCGCCTTCTCGAGCCGCTCCTGACCGCGTGTGGGGTCGCCCACGTGGATCAGGTGCACGGGCACGTTCAGCGGACGCGCGAGCTTGCCCACGATCTGCAGGGCGCGCACAGCCGACGGAGAGTCGTCGTAGCCGACCGCGAACGAGCGGATGTGCGTGATCTCGCGGGGCACGAGCAGCACGGGCACCGTGATCTGGGGCATGGCGTTCGAGGCCTGTGCCCCACCCTGACCCGGGAAGCGGTCTTCACTCTCGCCGCGCACGCCCATCACGACCACGTCGGACCGGTTGGACGCCGCGACGAGCTCGGCGGTGATCGCGCCCGTGGCGACGACCCCTTCAGCGTCGATGCCCTCGGTCTTCGCGCGGGCGACGAGCGTGTCGACGAGCCCCTGCGCGACCTGCTGGTGGGCCTGGTAGACCTCGGGCGACACCACGGCGGGCTCGAAGCCCACGTACCCCGTGAGGTCGCTGATCACGTTCCCCGAAGGCGGACGGACGTTCACGATGTTGAGCGCCGTGAGCTTCGATCCGGGCAGGGCCGACGCGAGCTGGAACGCGACGCGGGTGGCCGCCTGGCAGAAGGTCGAGCCGTCGACGGGAAGCAGGATCTTGAGGTCCACCGGTGCTCCAGGTTCTACAGGGGCCGCGCCGAGGCGGTGTTGGCGTCGCGCCCCTCGGAGCCCGCGTACAGCCGCTTGATGTGCGCGACCTTCGCGATGCGCTCCTCGGCGACGTGGTTGCTCGCCGCGACGGCCGTGAGGCTCTTCGACTTCGCCAGGTTCAGGATGCGCTTCGTCGTGTTGAAGATGTTCGCGGCATCTTCCATGGCCTTGTGCTCGGGCCAGCGCTTCAGCTCGGAGTACACGCTGATGAGACCGCCGGCGTTCACGACGTAGTCGGGTGCGTACGTGATGCCGCGCTCGACGAGCGCCTCTCCGTCGCGCTCTTCGACACCGAGGATGTTGTTCGCACCGCCGCAGATGATGGGTGCGCGGATGCGGCCGACGGTGCGCTGGTTGACGATGCCGCCGATCGCACACGGCGCGAGCACGTCGCACTCGGTGGCGTAGTAGGCGTCGCCCTCGACGACGGTACCGCCGAACTCCTGCACGGCCGCTTCGAGCTTGCGGTTGTTGATGTCGGAGAACACCAGCGTGGCCCCGCGCTCGGAGAGGTAGCGGGCGAGGTGGTACCCGACGTTCCCGAGGCCCTGGATCGCGATGGAGCGCCCTTCGACGCTCGGCGAGCCGTACACGACCTCGAGGCACGCGCGGATGCCGTGGAACACGCCCCAGGCCGTGACCGGGCTCGGGTCGCCGGAGCCACCGACATGACTGCCGGCACCCGTGACGAAGCGCGTCTCGCGGCGGATGTAGTCCATGTCCTGGACGTTCGTGTTCATGTCTTCGGCCGTGTAGTACCGGCCGTTCAGCGACTCGATGTGACGACCGAACGCCCGGAACAGGGCCTCGCTCTTGATCGACGGGTCGCCCAGGATGACGGACTTGCCGCCCCCGAGATCGAGACCGGCCACAGCGGCCTTGTACGTCATGCCGCGCGAGAGGCGGAGCACGTCGCGCAGCGCGTCGTCCTCGCTCGCGTAGTCGTACAGCCGACAACCGCCGAGCGCGGGCCCGAGCGTGGTGTCGTGAATTGCGATGATGGCCCTCAAGCCAACCACATCATCCCGGCAGAAGAGGACCTGTTCGTGTCCCATCTCCGCCATCTCGGCGAACGGCTGCATGGAGTCTCCAAGCGGACAATGATGGGCCCGGCGCCTGCGGGCTCCACCACGGGCCCGCCCTGTAACACGCCCATCGGGCGCATGGCGCCAGTGTCAGCCGGGCTTCTCGATGGGCTCGAGGGGCCCCACGACCCCGAGCTCCAGCCACTCCGCAGGAACCCCGTCGCAGACGGTGGACCTGGCGCAGGCCCGGCAGCTGTCGGGCTTCAGGAACTGGACGAGGTCGGGCACGAACAACAGTGCGTCGGCTCCCTGGTGATCCGCGTCGACGTAGAACCGATTGCCCGTGCGACCCTCGTCCGAGCCGTCGAGACAGGGGGGAAGGCCGCGAAGAGCCGCCGGGACCCCGGCGTCGGCGAGGGTCTCGAGGCCTCGACGCGCTGCGGACACGGCGCGCGACAGCTCGGGCAGCACGACTCCCGGACCCGGGAAGGGCCAGGCGAGCACCACCCGCTCCGGCCGGGCCTCCACGAGCGCCGCGATCAGCACGTCGAGGCCACCGAGCCGGGCTTCCGTGAGCGGCACGATGGCGGTCCACGGGACGAGGGGCGGGGCCCCCACGTGGCCGGGCTCCGACACCCTCACGGCCACGGCATCCACCAGGGGCTCGAGCACGGGCGACCGGCCGTGCAGCACGATGTGCTCGACGCCACACCCCCGGGCGTACGCAAGCACCTCCCGATCCAGGGACACCCCCGATACGCCGGACAGCGCGAGCCGCCGACACGGCCGGGTGCGCGGCCCGTCGCGGCCGGTGGTGAAGTGCGCGATGTTCGCGCGCACCTCCTCGGACGTGAGGTCGCGCGAAGGCACGGGCGCACCAGCACGCAGGGCACCGGAGTCGCGTGAGCCCACCCGGATCTGGAGCGTCTGTGGAGACGCGACAGCCCCCCGCGACGTGAAGCTCAGCACGCGGGTTCGCTGCTCAGGCGAGCGCGACCGCGGTGCAGCCGTCGAGCTCCCAGAGCACCTGGAAGTCGACCACGGGCACATGGCGCGTCTCGTCGATGTCGTTCCACGGGTTCGGGTCGACCGCGGTGACCTCGTCGGTGACGCGGTTCACGATGAGCCACGACGGCACGACCTCGCCACCGTTCCGCTCCCAGATGCGGGCGAGCCACGGGAGGTTGCGGTCGAACTGGTACTTCCGGATGCGGGACAGGCGGTCGGACCGCTCGCCCCCGCCGAGGCCGGTGTTCACGCGGTCGCCGTAGAGCGTGCGCGCGAAGGCCGTGACGTCGTCGGGCGAGATGCCGGCCAGCATCGCCTTCACCCGCTCCACGAGGCGCTCGCCGGCCGCATTGCCCACGGCTTCCTCGGCGGCGTCCATCACGGCGGCGCAGTGGCTGGCGAGCTCTGCATCGTCGGGTTCGACCCCGTCGACCCTCAGCAGGAACACCCAGGTGGCCAGCGCATAGGACGTCATTGCATGTGGATCGGGACTCTGGCTCATCGTTCCTCCCGCGGTGACCCGCTCGGGGTCGCCGATTATAGCGACGCCATGCTGATGCTTCTACTCGCGCTCGTCGGCGGCTGCACCAACAGCTCGACCAGCGGCCCGCCCGGCCCCCCTCCGGTCGACGGCACCTTCCCCACGGTCGACCTCGGCGCGGGTCCCGAGCGCCCCCTGCAGCTCTGGCTCGACCCCCTCCGGTCGCAGGCGCGGTTCACGCTCGCCGACTCCAGCCTGCCCGCAGACATCAAGGCGCCGAAGAAGCTCGAGATCGACCTCGCGAAGCACCGGAAGGGCCGGATGGCCACGGTCCCGCTCCCCTTCGCGCTCGATGGCGACGCCCGATCGCGCATCGGGCTCGAGATGACGGTCACGGTGGGGGGCCGCGAGCTCCGCTACGCCTCGCTCGGCGGAGGCCCGTTCACCTGGCGCATCAAGGGCGACGACCTCGTGATCCAGGCGCCCCCGTCCGAGAAGACCGCCACGATCCAGTACGCGGGCACCGCGTCGCTCGTGAAGCGGCGCATCCTGTCGGAGAGCGGGCTGTCGCCGTCCGACTTCGTGGTGCACGACCTCACGCTCGATGGCCACACACGGCACGGCCTCGTGCTGCCGAGCCCCTCCACGCTGGCATGGGACGTCATACTGCCCGCGAAGTCGCCGCGATTCCGGGCGTTCCCGAGCCTCGACACCCCACCCTTCACCGACCAGCACAGCGACGGCATGTCGGTGGTGCTCGAGGTGGTCGACAGCGGCACGGTCACCGAGGTCTCCCGCAAGAAGCTCGACCGGCAGGCCTTCTCCGAGTGGTCCGCTGCGCTCGATGCGTGGGCGGGCAAGGCCGTCACGCTCCAGCTCCGAACCGAGGTCGAGGGGTCGCCCGACTTCGACTACGCCTTCCTCGGGAGCCCCACGGTGTCCGGAGACGGCGGAGAGGCCGTGCGGCGTGTGCTCGTCATCGGTCTCGACACCACGCGGCCCGACCACTTCGGCTGGTACGGGTACTCCCGCGACACGACCCCCGAGCTCGACGCGCTCGCGAACCAGTCTGCCGTGTTCACCTCGGCGTACACGCCCGCTCCGCGTACCCGGCCGTCGTTCCGCTCGGCGACCACGGGTCGGAACCCCCTGGATGCCGTGGGCGCGAAGAACATCGGCGCCGTCTTCCAGGAGCACGGCTTCGCGACCGGAGGCGTGGTGGCGAACATCCACCTCCAGCCGCGCTTCGACTTCGACGAGGGGTTCGACACCTGGCAGTTCTTCGGGAAGGCCGAGGCGAACGAGCAGGTCGACCGTGCGCTCTCGTTCTTCCGCGCGAACGCCGACCGCGACGCGTACATGTTCCTGCACTTCATGGATCCGCATCTGAGGTACGGGGCGCCCGGTCCGAACCGCGACGTGTTCGTCACCGACCCCGACCCCGACCTCCCGTTCGCGTTCGACCGCCAGCAGGTGATCGGCTGGGAGCGGTCCGGGCAGCTCGACGACCGGCGCAAGGCCCACATCACCGCGCTGTACGACGGCGAGCTGCGGTTCACGAGCCGCGAGATCGGCCGCCTGGTCGACGCGCTCGACGCGATGCCCGGCAAGACGCTCGTCGTGGTGCACTCCGATCACGGCGAGGAGCTCTGGGACCACGGCGGGTTCGAGCACAACCACACGCTGTACCGCGAGGTCACGAACGCCGTGCTGTGGGTCCGGCCGCCCGGCGGTACCGCAGGGGGTCCCGTGCGTTCGGCGCAGCCCGCCACGCTCGCCGACATCGCGCCCACCCTCTACGACTTCGCGGGGTTCGAGGCGGTCCCCCCGACCGACGGCATCAGCCTGCGCCCCTTCGCCGAGGGTGCCGAACCGAAGCCGCGCGACATCGGGATCGCGCACCTCCGGTACGGCCTCGATCGCTGGGCGGTCGTCCACGACGGCAAGAAGTACATCGTGGCCACGGGCTCCGGCGAAGAGGAGCTGTACGACCTCGGCGCCGACCCCACCGAGCATCGGGATCTGTCGAAGTCGGTCGACCCGACGCCCTGGCGACAGGCCCTCGCGCCCGCGCACCCGGGCCTCCGCGCGGGCATGGGCTGGCGAATCACCCTGTCCACACGGCCCGGGAGCAGCCCGCTCGTGCTGACGCTCCCCTCGCCTGCGTCGGACGCCGACGTGCTCGATCCCGAGACGCTCCTCGCCGGGGGCCGCGCGAACCAGGCCTGGGGCGAGGTGCCGCGCAAGACGCCCCCGGAGGTGGGGACGGTCGCGCTGTCGCCCGACGGCCGCACCCTCACGTTCACGCCCGGCGCCAAGCCCGATGGCGTGATCTGGGTGCTGTTCGAGGCTCCCGACGCGCCGTCCGCGAAGGGCACCACGCTGTCGACCGGCGAGAAGCCCCTCGACCTGAGCGCGAATGGCGACGGGGCCCGGTACGTCGGCGCCACGGGAACCCGGGTCGAGATCACGCCGGGGTTCGTGGTGGTGCCGCCGCCCGACGAAGCGGCGCGGATGGCGGCGCTCAGCGGCGACGAGCCGAGCAGCAGCGATGACTCGACCACCTGTCAGCTGTGCAGGCTCGGGTACATCACGGGCGACGCCTGCGACGTGTGCGAGGGCAGCGGCGAGGAGCCGGACGAAGATCCGTCTCTTCATTGACGCTGCAAGGGATCCCCTGATACATCACTTCAGTGTCCCACCCCTGACGAGCGCTTCACGTGTTCGTCACACTCCCGCCCCGAAAGCCCCCGTCCACACGCGCCCGTCGCGTACGATCGTTCCGGATCCGTCGTGATTCGGGGTCGATTCGGCGTCCAGCGTGTGACGACGTCCGATCCCGATTTTGTGAGATTGCTCACACTCCGGGGATCCCTATTTCGCCGATGTCGGGAGAACCTGCGTTTTCCTGTTTCCAACCCGGTTGACCCACACCCCCCACAGCCGTAAAACCGGTCTGGGTTCAGGGTGGAGTCACTGCGTTGAGTCGCGTTCTCCTTGCGCCGGAAGTGTGCCCGCTTCCCGCGTTCTTGACGGGCACCAGCACCGAGTACATCGGGGATCGTCCGCTTCCTCGTGTCGTGCGGGATCGGCCGATCCTGTTCGTCCTCGGCCCCGATGGCGTCGGCAAGTCGCTCGTCGCGCGCCGGGTGGCCCCGGAACCGCCGGTGATCCTCGACAATCGCGACTGCCAGAAGGCGATCCTCACCCGCGTTCGCAACGGTCACTGGGATCCCGAGATCGTCGAGTGCCGCAGCCTCGTGCTCGATGGTCCTGTGTGGCTGCAGAACCGCCCGAGCGTCGTCGCGATCCTCGCAGAGCTTCTCGCGCTGCGATCCTCCGACGGGCGCCGCACCGTGATCTGCCAGGCCGACACCGATGCGTCCGTGCACCTGCTGATGGATCGCATCCCCTGTGGGAGCTCCGCGACGATCGCGCTGCGCTTCCCCGACAGCCGCAAGGCCCGCATGCGCGTGGCGGAGCGCATCTGCCAGCAGAACGGGATCCCCCTGCGGAATGCACGGCGGGCGATGTCGCTGCGCAGCTGGAACTACCGCGGCGTGCGCGAAGCGCTGGGCCTCCGCTCCGTCTGAGGCTGCCCGGTTCGCGGTGCGCACACCGGCACCCCGGTCAGGGGACCGGCAGGCGGATCAGGGGACCGGCAGGCGGGTCAGCACACGCGCGAACACGAAGCCCACGTCGCCGGTCGTGTGACCGGGCTCCTCGAGCTCCCCCCGGCGCGCCAGGTCGACCCACTGCTGACGAATCGGATTGTCGATCTCCGGGATCCGCCCGAGCACGACGTTCGCGAGCTGAAGGTAGAAGCCGGCCCTCGGCGCGTAGCGGTCGACCACCGCCTCGGCCTCGTCGCGGCGACCGTCCAGCAACAGGGCGACCGCCTGCATCCCGGCGAGCTCCACGCGCACCAGGTGGTTCCGCTCGACCTCGAACGACGCCGCCGCCACACGGGCGGCCGCCGCCGGGTCGTCCCGGCGGAGCTCCACGGTGAATCGGCACTCCTGGCCTCCCCGGCGCCCCAGGTCGATCCACGCGGGGTCGCCCGCACGGCGGGCCACGGCGCTGGCGAACGAGTACATCGCGAGCGCGACCGCCGGGTACCCGGCGCGCTCCCCGAGGGTGGCGAGCTGGACGCACGCCTCGCCCGACGGCATCCAGCCGCCAGCCGCCGCCAGGGAGAACGTGGCGGCGTAGAGCGCGACGGACACGTGTGGACCGAGCGGATCGAGCGGCAGTGGCTCGGGGTCCCAGCGGAGACGAGCCGCTCGACGCACGAGCTCCGACGACGGATCGTCGAGCGGGGCCTCGATGAGGGGCAGCAAGCGCCGGGCCTCGTCGTCGCGCTTGTTGAACGCGTACGTGAGGACCATCAGCGCCAGCACGAGGGGCCGGCGCTCGGGACCGTGGTGCGCACCGAGGTCGGGGCCCCCGGGGTACACGGCGGCCTCCGCGCACATCACGCCCACCTCGGCGGCGAGCGCACCCTCGGTGACGCGCAGCACGCCGAGCAGATCGTCGACGTGACGGTGCCAGCGCGGACCTCCGCGCGCGTTGTCCTCCAGGAGCCAGCCACAGTAGGCGTGGAAGCGGGACTCCACGCCTGGATCGCGGTACCGGGTGGCGACCGCGCGGACCGGTGCGAGCAGGCGGAACACGCCATGGTCGCCCTGCACGAGCGAGCGCTCGTAGAGCCCCTGGAGCACGGGTAGCACCGCGTGCGGCGTGCTGTCGGACACCCGTGCGGCGGCGATCAGGTCGAAGCGATCGTGGAAGATCGAGACCGCGCCGAGCACCGCGCGCTGGCTCGCATCGAGCTCGCCCCACAGCACCTCGACCGCAGACTCCATCGCGGGGAACACGCCCGAGCCCAGCTCCGCGACCGCTTCGGCGCCCACGAACCCGATGGCCTGCGCGAGGAGCTCGATCTGGCGCGGCAGACAGTCGGTCTGGCCGACCAGCGGGGCGCACGTGGACGTCGGGAGCCCGCTGCGGCGGGCGAGGAGCTGGGTGGCGGCACCCGAATCCAGGGGCTCCACGCGCAGCTCCGCGGCACTGCCCGGGCCGCCGGGCTCGGCGCGTGCCGGATGCCTGCGGGTGCCGATCAACACCACGGCGGCGTGCTCGCCCCAGGACCGCGCGAGCTCGAGCTCTCCCGCCGAGCGCGACTCCGCATCGTCGATCGCGATCCTCGCGCGGATCCGACCCAGCGCCGTGGGGATCTCGGAGGCCGTGCAGCCGAGCCGACTGCACAGCTCCTGCTCGATCGAGCGATCGCCCTCCCCTGCCAGCACCCACACGTCGTCGAGCGCGCGCACCAGAGCGGTCTTGCCCACTCCGGGCGGGCCCCACACCGACACCACGCCGGGCCGAGCCGTGAGGGACGCGAGCTGTTCGAGGAGAGCGTCACGCCCGATGAGCGCGGACCGCTCCCGTGCCACGGGCTCCTGGGGAGCGGGCGGAGGCTCGTCGACCGTGAGCTGGAGACCCCGCCCCCACACGGCTTCGATCGCGATCCCGGTGCCTTCGAGCTTGCTGCGGACCCGGATCAGCGTGGCATCGACCGCGCGAGACCGGACGTTCTTCGCGTACCCCCACACCTCGCGGAGCAGGTCTTCCTTCGGGACCACGGTGTCCATGCGCCGCGCGAGGTACGCCAGGAACAGCGCTTCCAGCGGCGTGAGCGAGCAGCTCGCGCCGGGACCGTCGACACGCCCGCGCACGAGGTCGAGCGTGTGGGTTCCGATGAGGAGCGAGCCATCCATGGGCGCACGCTAGCAGGCCGGAACGCGGCGTGGATCAGCCGAGGACGGACTTCGCGATGACGAGGCGCTGGATCTCGGAAGTGCCCTCGTAGATCGTGGTGATCCGGGCATCGCGGTACAGGCGCTCCACCTCGTATTCCTGCGAGTAGCCGAGCCCGCCGAAGATCTGGCCGGCCTCGTACGCACAGAAGTTGGCGGTCTCGCTGGCGTAGAGCTTCGCCATCGAGCACTCGAGGCTCCCGCGGCCCCCGGCGTCCTTCATCGCAGCGGCACGCCAGGTGAGCAGGCGAGCCGCGTCGACGCGCGTCTTCATGTCGGCGATCTTCCACTGGATCGCCTGGTGCTTCGCGATCGGCTTGCCGAACGTGCTGCGCGACTGCGCCTGCTCGACCGCGAGATCGAGGCAGCGCTGCGCGATCCCCAGCGCCTGCGCGGCGATCCCGATGCGGCCGCCGTCGAGCGTCGCCATCGCCACCTTGAACCCGTCGCGCTCGCGGTGCAGGAGGTTCTCGTCGGGCACGAACAGGCCGTCGTACACGAGCTCGCTCGTCGACGAGCACCGGATGCCCATCTTCTCCTCGACCTTCCCGACCGAGAACCCGTCCCAGCCCTTCTCGAGGATGAACGCGCACACGCCCTTGTGCTTCGAGTCGACGTCGAGGTTGGCGTAGGTGACCGCCACGTCGGCCTGCGGACCATTGGTGATCCACATCTTCGTGCCGTCGAGCCGGTAGCCCCCCGGAACCTTCGCGGCCCGGGTGCGCTGAGCGCCCGCATCGGAGCCGGCTTCGGGCTCGGTGAGCGCGTAGCACCCGATCTTCTCGCCCGACGCCATGCCCGGCAGGTACTTCTGCTTCTGGGCCTCGGAGCCGAACGCCAGGATGGGCCAGCTCGCGAGGCTGTTCTGCACGCTCATGATCACACCGACGCCAGCGTCCGCGTAGCAGATCTCCTCGAGAGCGAGGACGTACGACAGGATGTCGAGCCCGGCCCCACCGTACTCCTCGGGGATGAACACGCCCATCAGCCCGAGCTCGGCGAGCTTGCCCACCATCTCGGCCGGGAACACGTGCGACCGATCGCGCTCCTGGGCCCCCGGGAGGATCTCGGAGCGGGCGAAGTCGCGAGCCATGTCGCGGATGGCGAGGTGGTCTTCGGAGAGGTCGAACATCGTGGACTCCAGGCGCTCAGGCGCCGGTGAAGGCGGCCGTGCGCTTCTCGAGGAAGGCGCGCATGCCCTCGGACTGATCGGAGGTGGCGAAGCAGAGGCCGAACAGGGTGCGCTCGGCGGCCTGGGCCGAAGAAAGCGCGCTGTCGGCGTTCTCGTGGATGGCGCGCTTGCAGAGCCGCACGGCGACGGGCCCCTTGCTCGCGATGGTGCGTGCGATGCCGAGCGCCGCTTCGAGCACGTCGCCCTCGACCTTCTGGGACGCGAGCCCCATGCGCACGGCTTCGTCGGCCCCCACGATGCGGCCGGTGAGGCACAGATCGAGCGCCGCCGACATCCCGACGCGACGCACGAGGCGCTGGGTGCCGCCGAAGCCCGGGATGACCCCGAGGTTCACCTCGGGCTGGCCGAACTTCGCCTTCTCGCCGGCCACGACGAGGTCGCACGCCATCGCGAGCTCGCACCCGCCCCCGAGCGCGAACCCACCGACCGCCGCGATCACCGGGAACGGGAGGGCCGCGATGCGGTCGAGCACGGCCTGGCCCCGGGCGGCGAACCGCTCGGCCTGGACGGGCGAGAGATCGACCATCGCCGCGATGTCGGCGCCGGCGACGAACGCCTTTCCGCCCGCGCCGGCGAGCACGGCACAGCGCACGTCTCCGTCGGCATCGAGGCGGTCGAGGGCTGCAGAGAGCCCGTCGAGCACGGACGCATCGATGGCGTTGAGCGCGGCGGGCCGGTTCACGGTGAGGACGGCGACGTGCCCGTCCCGCGTGACGGTGACGACATCGGACATGGTCAGCTCCTGTAGTCGTAGAAGCCGCGACCGGACTTCCGCCCGAGCCATCCGGCCTCGACGTACTTCCGGAGGAGCGGGCACGGGCGGTACTTGCTGTCGCCCCCCATGCCGTCGTGCAGCACCTCCATGATGGCGAGGCACGTGTCGAGCCCGATGAAGTCGGCCAGCGTGAGCGGACCCATGGGCACGTTCGTGCCGAGCTTCATGGCGGTGTCGATGTCTTCGACACTCGCGATGCCCTCGTAGAGCGCGTACGCGGCTTCGTTGATGTACGGCATCAGCACGCGGTTCACGATGAACCCGGGCATGTCGCGCGACACCACGGTGGTCTTGCCCATGCGCTCGGAGATGGCGTTCACCGTCTGGTACGTCTCGTCGGACGTGGCGAGGCCGCGGATGATCTCGACGAGCTTCATGACCGGCACGGGGTTCATGAAGTGCATCCCGATGACCTTGTCGGGACGGTTCGTGTGCGCGGCCAGCGCCGTGATCGAGATGGAGCTCGTGTTGGTCGCGAGGATGGTGTCCTGCGAGACCGTCTGCGAGAGCGTCTCGAAGATCCGGTTCTTCAGCGACACGTTCTCGGTGGCGGCTTCCACCACGAGCCCGCAGTCCTTCAGCGCCGCGACCTCCGTGGCGAAGGTGAGGCGACCCATCACGGCGTCGGCCTCGGCGGCGCTGATGGCCTCCTTCTTCACCTGGCGCGCGAGGTTCTTCTCGATGGCGGCACGCGCACGGTCGAGGGCCTCGTCCGAAATATCCTGGACCGTGACGGCGTATCCGGTGAGCGCTGCGACGTGGGCGATTCCGTTGCCCATCTGCCCGCCGCCGACCACTCCGAAACCGGTGATCTCCATGGTGACTCTCCACAGTGAGGCCAACCGGGGTAACGCGCTCCCCGTCGGAGGGGCACGCGCTCGCGACTCAGCCGCGCGCGTTCGCCTCGATGATCAGCCCCACGTCGGGGTCGAGCATCTCGTCGGAGATCGGCTCCGCCCATGTTCCCTGGGCATGGCCCTCGACCGGGAGGGAGAAGACCCGCGAGAGCGACGCACCGTCGGCCGCGATCTGGGCCTGCTGGCTGTAGAAGATGATGAACGGGAGCGGGCTCTGCCGGTGGATCTGGCTCGCGAGCGCCGCGAAGTCGAAGTTCATGGGGCGCCACGTCCACGGGAGGTGCACGCCCGCCGACTCGATGTCGCGAGCGATGTAGCGGGCCGACCGCTTGTTCACGGGCGTGTAGTGCATCTTCCCCGACTCGAGCCGCTGCTCGATGCGCTCGTTGTCGGGGTCTTGCACGAGCTGCAGGAGGCGGTCGACGATGGCCGGCTCCTCGACGTAGCCCTTCTTCTCGAACACGTTCCCGAAGATCCCGAACACCCGACGCACGCTGCCGAGCTGCGGCGTGTCGACCGTCATGTCGAACCGCGGCTCGTGGTCGGCACCGACCCGCCGGAGCGCCTCGATGGCGTCTCTCACGTTCGCGTGGAGGAACTGGTCCGGGGACAGGTGGCTCACGAGGACTCCGATGCTGCAGCGCCATCATAGTCGGGCGCGGCGCCACAGCCACGGGTGGGCGCAGAGGTCTGCCTGTGATAGTGCCGCAGGTCCCGGACCGAGACCCACACGCGTGTACGACCACTCCCCCTTCGCCCCCACCCGCCGCTACGCCTCCGCGATCGTCCTGCTGGCGGGCCTCGCGGGCTGCACGCGACCGAGTGGCATCCCCGACCTCGGCCCGTGCGCGGAGCCGTCGAAGGGCGACACCTACGGTGAGGTCGGCATCGGCACGTGCATCTCGGGCCCGGTCGACCTGCGGTTCGTCGAGCGCGAGGGCCGCACGTTCCTCGCGGTCAGCAACGCCGACCCGTTCCGCAACTTCGACGGGGGCAGCGTGCTCCTGCTCGACTGGGACGACACGGTCGGTCGGTTCGACTCCGAGCGCGTGCTCACAGCGGATCTGGCGAGCACGGTCATCCCCACCGAGCACTTCATCGGCGGGCTCGGCTGGCTGCAAGACGCCCGGAAGAACCTCCTGTTCGTCACCCGGCGCCTGTCGGAGGACGCCCGCACGCGCACATCCGAAGACTCCGCGTTCGTGTTCGACCTCGAGACGGCCGCACCCTGGATCGGGGGCGGCACCATCGAGCTGAAAGACGACCCGGGGTCGGTCGCGGTCGCGTCCGACGGCACAGTTTACGTCCTCAACTACAGCGACCACTCCGTGTCCGTGTTCGACGCGACGGGCGACCTCATCGTCCCCATCGACCTCGCGCCCGCCGCCGCCGTGGTGCCCTTCCCCCTCGACGATGCCGACGGCAGCGGCTCCGTGGCCGAGCTCGACCGGCTCTCGCTCACCGACGAGACGCGCGCGGTCGACGACGCGTGGACGCTCACCTGGATCCCGGGGCAGTGGCGCGCGTGGGCGTCCTACGGAAACGGCTTCCAGCGCTGGTCTTCGGGTGGCGCGGCCCCCGTCCCCACGGGCATCGACGGCACGTTCGAGCCCGTCGGGTTCACGTCCACCGCAGACGGCATGGTCGTGCCGGTCCAGCTCGACGACATCAGCAGCTCCGCGCCCTTCGCGCTCTCCGCCGAAGACGGGTTCGACCTCACCATGCTGTTCGCGCAGGACGGCGCGATCTTCTACGCCAGCACGGTGGTCGTGCAGGACACCGACGGCCTGTCGACCGTGTGGGGCACCGCGAACGCCCCGCTGCTCGGGCGCGGCCCGTCGGGTGCGTTCGACGAGCTGCGTGCGGGCGCCAGCATGGCCATCGCGAACGGCGACATCGCGCTGTACTACGACGCTGCGTCCTCCGCGGATCCGGGGTCGGCCAGCATCTCGATGGCCACCTCGCAAGACGGCCTGAACTACACGTCGATGAGCGCCCCACTGCTCGCTCCGTCGGGCGGGTTCACGAGCTTCGAGCAGCCCTATGTCCAGCTCGACGGGCGCATGAACGTGTCGCGGATGTGGCTGTCGATGTTCGACGGCACGCGGTACTCCGTCGGCTACAGCGAGTCCGACGACGGCCTGTCGTGGTCGGTCCCGCTGGTCGTCGCCGGGTCGTCGTCCACCGAGCTCGCTGCACCGGTCGTGCGCTTCCATGACGGTCGCTACCTCATGTGGGCCACGAGCCGCGCCTCCACGGCCAGCGAGCAGTGGTACCACGTACTCCTGGAGTCGCCCGACGGCCTCGCGTGGTCGGATCCCGTCTACCTGTTCGACAGCGAAGCCCCGTTCGACGCGCGCAACCCACCGCGCCTCGCGGTCGGCGCCGACAGTGCGTCCAGCTGGCGGGTCACGGGCGTCGACAGCGGTACGATCAGCGTGCCCGCGGTCGCCGGGCTGATCTACCGCGACGTCACCCACGGGTTCGAGCTCACCGTCCCGAGCGGGCACGAGCTCAGCAACGACCTCTTCCCCGACGGTCGCGCAGAGCTCGGCATTGAGCCCGGCAGCCACTACGACCTCGGCGGCATCGACCAGCTCTACGTCACCAACACCGGGTCCGACGAGCGGCGCCGGATCAGCGTGCTGCGGGGCCTGAACGACGACTGGTCGATCCTGTCGCGGAACCTCATCCCGGCCGGCTCCGGCGGCAACGTGTCGGGGGTGTACAGCCCGGTCGTGCACCAGTTCGACGGCACGTTCGTCATGTTCTACGCCGCACTCGACGGGAACGGCATCTCGTCGATGCACGCGGCCACGAGCCCCGATGGCATCACGTTCACCCCGACGGGTCGGATGTTCCCGGAGGTCACCGATCTGGGCGACTGGGCCGGGGCCGCGCAGGAGCCCCACTCCGTCGAGGTCGACGAAGACGGCACGGTTCGCGTGTGGCTCGCGGGGAGCAACGGCAGCCGGTACCGCATCGGCGCCGTGGTCGCCGAGGCGTTCGACCCCTCGAATCCCCACGCCGGATTCGTGCTCGATCGTCCCGAGTTCACGGACTACCAGCTCGGGACGGGTGTGCCCGGGAGCATCGACGACAGCGGGGCCAAAGACCCCATGGTCGTGAAGCGGGCCGACGGGAAGGCCGTGATGTACTACTCGGGCTTCGACGGCGCCGCGTGGCACCTCGCGTTCGCCGAGCGAGCCGACGACGGTACCTGGGTCCGCCGGGTCGACCCCACCACCGACGAGACCCTCCCGGCGATGAGCGCCATCGCGCGCACGTTCAGTGCGGGAGGCGTCGAGGGCCCCGTGGCACGGCTCCGCGGCGACGGCACGTTCGAGATCTGGTACGCCGGCAGCGACTTCGCGAGCGGCGGCACGAAGCGGCTCGGTCGGGCCATCGGGCGCGGCCGCAACGCGTTCGCCGTGCAGCGTCGCCCCACGTACGGCGACACCCTCGCCCTCGAGACCCAGCGCGGCGACGACGTGGTCAGCGTGATCGAGCTCGCCCAGAACGTCGAGGCCTTCCTCACGACCGGCGTGGGCACGACCGACCTCATCCTCGACGAGGAGCGCGGCTTCCTCTACGTCCCGTCGAAGCTGTCCAACCTGCTCTACGTCGTCGACATCCGGGACGACAGCCGCATCGACGCCGTCGACTTCAACGCGATGGACCTCGAGGGGCTCATCCGGCTGCCCACGATCAGCGCGAACAACGGCTTCCGCGGCGGGGCCCTCTCCGCCTCGAGCGACCGGCTGTACCTCACGACGCGGAACCCCGAGAGCGTGCTCGTGATCGACCTCGAGTCGCTCATCGACAACGGCGTGAAGGAGGTCTCCGAGATCGGCACCGTCGGCAGCCTGCCCGTGCAGGACACCTTCTCGGACGCCGGTGTGCCCTCGGTCGCCAGCATCGGGGGCGGGCATCCCGCGCTCGCCACGGTCGCGAACGGCGCCGGAACCGACGAGCTCCTGTTGATGCCGCACTTCCGCGACAACTCGGTGTCGGTGTTCGACCTCGGGATCGGCGCCTACGGCACCGAGATCGCATACCTGCCGTACCTCGGCGAGAACCCGCACGTGGTGCGCGTGTCGCCCGACGGCCGCTGGGCGGTGGTGGCGAACTACCTCGGCGATGTCGACGACGACGAGCAGTCGAGCAGCACCCTCGCGGTGATCGACCTCGACCCCGCGAGCCCCACGTGGCTCCAGGCCACGAACTGGATCGTGAACCGATGAGGGCTCTCCCTGTCGCCATCCTCCTCGCTGCGGCCGGATGCCGCGACTGGCCCGCCTACAGCGGGGCTTTCGACGTGCCGTCGGCCATCGGCGTGCTCCAGCCCGAGCTCGGCGGGCCGTACGAAGAGCCCGTGGGCTTCGTGGGGAACGCGCACGGAGGCCAGATCGTGCCGCTGGCCCTCAAGCAGGGGCGCTTCCTCACCGACGACCCCACGGTGTCGTTCCTGCGCACCAACCAGGTGGCCACGGGCCAGCGCCGCCTGCTCTCGGGCATCGCGCCGTCCGTCCAGGGCGACACCGTCACGGTGTTCGCGACCGACCGCACGTTCGGGCACCTCCTCGAGATCCCGTTCGTCACCGGGCTCGATGCGTCCGGAGCGCCCGAGGAGCCCGCGTCCTCCGTGTCCGAGGCGAGGTTCGTGCCCACCCAGGGCAGCGCCATCACGGGCTTCCTCGAGGGCCTCGAGATCAAGACCGGCTGGGTGAGCACCGAAGACTGGGTGGTCGAGTACGTCGGGGCAGAGGCCGGCTGGACGGTCATCGGGTCTCGCAGCGGACGCATGGAGGACAACGCGTTCCGCGACAAGCCGTACGTGGGCGTGCGGCGTGTGGTGGCGTTCACGCTGACGACCAGCGGAGAGCCCATGCCGGGCGACCGCTTCGAGTTCTCGACCGACAACGGCCTCGTCGAGCACGACGCCGACGGCATCCCCCTCGAGATGCGGCCCGCCCCCGATGGGTCGGTGGTCGCGGTGGTCGTGCAGGACTCCCTCGAAGACCGCCCCGTGCTCAAGATGCTCGACCCGCTGAACCCGGGTGCGTTCCCCACGGCCACCCCGGTGCTGCCGCCCGAAGCCTCGCCCACGCGCCTGGCCTGGAACGCCGACGGCACGCGTCTGTTCGCGTCCGATGCGACGCGGCGCCAGTTCTGGTCGGTCGACTGGCCCTCGGGCCGCGCCACCCGGTACGTCACTCCGTGGCCCACCGCCGACGTCGCGCCGCTCTCGGGGAACTTCGGAGAGCTCGTCTACCTCGTGCCCGTCGAGCAGAAAGAGCTCTGGGTGTACGACCTCGCGACGCGCGACTTCCGCGACACCAACACCTGGGTGCCCGGCGTCCAGGGGCTCGCGTTCTCGTCGCCCGTCATCGGCATCGAAGCCATGCACCTCCCCTACCTCCAGCTCGCGGAGTCCGACGCCGAGGTGCGCTACTTCCGCAAGTCGGTCGCGGTGAGCCAGGCGAGCGGGGCCATCGTGTTCGCGGAGGAGGACACCGGGTGCCTCGTCACCGACGGGCTCGGCCCGCGCACCGAGGTGAGCGGCAGCTTCGGAACGGTCGGCGACTACCAGCGCTCGTTCGAGAGCGACTTCCCGCTCGGCGCAACGCTCCGTACCAATGCGCACAACTCGCGTCACGTGCTCGCGAACCCGTGCGGCGGCATCACGCGCGCACAGGGCTGGGTGCTGCGCTACGACGAGCTCGTGCAGGCCTGGCGGGTGCGCGGCGACCTCTCCGGGATGCAGGAAGGGCTCGCGTACGAAGACCAGCGCTACGTCAGCGACGACGGCGAGGTCTCGTTCCTCATCCTGTCGGGCGGCACCCCGTCGCAGGATGGCTGGGTGATGACGTTCCGCGTCGTCGAAGGGCTCACGTCCGCCCGTGGCGACAACGACGGCGATGCCAGCACGCGCGAGGTCGTGCTCGATCACCCGGGCGATCCCGTGTACTTCCACTACCGCGTGGGCCCGGACGACCAGGGCTGGCGCCCCGTCGACGACCGTCCGTTCGTGCTGGTCGCGGGCGAGGGCTCCGACCGCGTGGGTCGCGTGATGCCCCAGGAAGGCCTGATCGACGCCTCCTGGGAGTAGCTCCCGGCGCGCGGGTGTTACGACCGTGCACGGAGGACGGATGAACCCAGCACTGGCCCTGATCGCGCTCATGAGCGGAGCGCACGCCCAGGACGAAGCCCCCGCGCCCACCGAGGCCGCAGCGAAGGGCGCCACCACGTACACCCTCGACGCCGGGCGCAGCGTGCTGGCCGTGCTCGTGAAGTACGACCGGAACGCGCTGATCTCGGGTCACGACCACATCGTGCAGGCCTCGTCGTTCAAGGGAACGGTCACGTGGGATCCAGCCGACCCGGCCGCGTGCGCCATCGACATCTCGTTCCCCGTCACGGCCCTCGTGGTCGACCCGCCGGGGTCCCGTGAGCGCGCAGGGCTCGAAGGCACCACATCCGACGGCGACAAGAAGAAGATCAAGGACAACTTCGAGGGCAAGAGCCAGCTCGATGCGTCCAGCTTCCCGCAGATCGCGTTCAAGAGCACGAAGTGCACGGCGAACGGCGACAAGGTGCAGGTCACCGGGCCGCTCACGATGCACGGCGTCGGCCACGACGTCACGGCCTCCATGAAGATCACCGCCGACGGCTCCGCGTTCTCGGCGAAGGGAACCTTCTCCGGCACCCACGCCGACTGGAAGTTCGACCCGTTCACCGCCGTCTTCGGGTCGCTCCGCAACGACGACGCGCTGGCGTTCACCGTCGACGTGAAGGGCACGGCTCAGTAGGCCGGAGCACGATCCCCTCGGTCCGTCCGGGAACACCATGAGGGCGGGCGTTCTGTCACCGGACCCGTGACCTGGCGGTGACACAGCCCCGGACAGGTCGTCATACCAGGCTCCCAGAAGAGGTCCATCCTCGGCGGAGCCCATGGCAGCAGCCCTTCCCAGCATCGGAACCCTCGAGAGCCCGCGTCCTCCCGCGTTCTCGAGCCAGGACCTCCTCGCGGTCATCCCCGAGGTCCGCAGCCCCATCCACATCGTGCAGGAAGGCCCCGGAGGCCGGGTCGGCGTCGCTCTCGGCGGCACCCTCAAGGGCCCGGGCCCCGTCAACGGCGTGCCCACCTGGAGCCTGCTCGCGACGCTCCCTCCGCTCTACCCCGAGTGGCTCGGCGACCGCGCGTTCACGGAGGTCCACGGGCTCCGGTTCCCGTACATCGCCGGCGCGATGGCGAACGGAATCGCGACCACCGACCTCGTCGTGGCCATGGCGAAGGCCGGCATGCTCGGCTTCTTCGGCGCCGCGGGCCTCACCGTCGACCGCATCTCCCGCGAGCTCGACGACCTCCAGGCCCGTCTCGGCGGCACCGGGCTCCCCTGGGGCAGCAACCTCATCCACGCGCCCAACGAGCCGCAGGTCGAAGCCGGCACGGTCGAGCTGTACCTGAAGAAGGGCGTGAAGCGGGTGTCGGCGAGCGCGTACATGGCGCTCACCCCGATGATCATCCGGTACGCGTACAGCGGCATCAAGCAGCTCGCCGACGGCCGCATCCATCGGGAGAACTTCGTGTTCGCGAAGATCTCGCGCCCCGAGGTCGCCCGGCGGTTCCTGACGCCCGCACCGGCCGAGATCCTCGACAAGCTCGTCGCCAGCGGCCAGCTCACGGCCGAAGAAGGCCAGCTCGCCCGCCGTCTTCCGGTCGCCGAAGACATCATCGTCGAGTCCGACAGCGGCGGTCACACCGACAATCGCCCGCTCACCGCGCTGTTCCCGGTCATCCAGCAGCTCCGCAACCAGCTGGCCGCCGAGCACCGCTACACCCGTCCCATCCGCGTCGGAGCGGCCGGGGGGCTCGGAACTCCAGACGCCGTCGCCGCCGCCTTCGGGCTCGGCGCGGCCTTCGTCCTCACGGGGTCCGTGAACCAGGGCGCCATCGAGTCCGGGCTCGACCCCTACGGCCGCGAGCTGCTCGCGCAGGCCGGCATCGCGGACGTCGTGATGGCGCCGGCCGCCGACATGTTCGAGCTCGGCGTCACGGTCCAGGTGCTCCGCCGCGGCACGATGTTCGGCGTCCGCGCCCAGAAGCTCTACGAGCTCTACCAGGCCTACGGGTCGCTCGACGCCATCCCGGCCGACGAGAAGAAGACGCTCGAGACGCAGGTCCTCCAGATGACCTGCGACGAGGTCTGGAAGGGCTGCGAGGCGTTCTTCGCCGAGCGCGACCCCAAGGAGCTCGAGAAGGCCGCGAAGAACCCGCGCCACAAGATGGCGCTCGTGTTCCGCTGGTACCTCGGGCTGTCCAGCAAGTGGGCCATCCACGGCACCCCCGAGCGCCGGATGGACTACCAGATCTGGTGTGGGCCCGCGATGGGCGCGTTCAACGAGTGGGTCCGGGGTTCGTTCCTCGAGCCGCCGCAGAACCGCACCGCTGTCCAGATCGCCCGGAACCTGCTCGAAGGCGCCGCCGTCATCACGCGCGCCCAGCAGCTCCGCACCTACGGCGTGCCCGTGCCGGCCGCCGCTTTCTCTTTCGCACCGCGCCCGCTCGCCTGAGGAATCCCGGAATGTCGCAGCCCACGCAGGTCCCCATCGCCATCATCGGCGCCAGCGCCATCTTCCCCGGCTCGGTCGACAAGACCGGCTTCTGGAACGACATCCTGGCCGGCAACGACCTCGTCACGGACATCCCCCCCACCCACTGGCTGATCGAGGACTACTACGACCCCGATCCGAGCGTCCCCGACATGACGTACGCCAAGCGCGGCGCGTTCCTCGGCGACATCGACTTCGACGCGCTCGACTGGGGCGTGCCCCCGAGCATCCTGCCCGCGACGGACACCGTGCAGCTGCTCGCCCTCATCGCCGCCAAGCGCGTGCTCGAGGATGCCGCGCGGGTCAACGCGGTCGACCGGGAGCGCACGTCCGTCATCCTGGGGGTCACGAGCGGCCAGGACCTCCTCGGCAAGATGGTGTCGCGCCTGCAGCACCCCGTGTGGAAGAAGTCGCTGCGCGAGATGGGCCTGCCCGAGAGCGAGGTGCAGGAAGCCTGCAAGCGCATCTCGTCGCACTACGCGAAGTGGGAGGAGTCGACCTTCCCCGGTCTGCTCGGCAACGTCGTGGCCGGCCGCATCGCGAACCGGCTCGACCTCGGCGGCACGAACTGCGTCACGGATGCGGCGTGCGCGTCGAGCTTCTCGGCCATCCAGATGGCGGTGAACGAGCTCACCCTGCACCAGTCCGACCTCGTGATCTCGGGCGGCTGCGACACCATGAACGACATCTTCATGTTCATGTGCTTCAGCAAGACGCCCGCCCTGTCGGCCTCCGGCGAGTGCGCGCCGTTCTCCGACAAGGCCGACGGAACACTGCTCGGCGAAGGTCTCGGCATGGTCGCACTGAAGCGGCTCGAAGACGCCCAGCGCGACGGCGACCGCGTGTACGCCGTGCTCAAGGGGGTCGGCTCCAGCAGCGACGGCCGCAGCAAGTCCGTGTACGCGCCCGTCCCGAAGGGCCAGTCCAAGGCCATCACGCGCGCGTACGAGCTCGCGGGCTACGGAACCGACACCGTCGAGCTCGTCGAGGCCCACGGCACCGGCACGAAGGCCGGCGACGCGGCGGAGTTCGGCGGGCTCCAGCTCGCGTTCGACCAGCGGGAAGACCGCCAGTACTGCGCGCTCGGCACCGTGAAGTCGCAGATCGGGCACACCAAGGCCGCAGCGGGCGCCGCGGGCCTGTTCAAGGCGGTGATGGCGCTGCACCACAAGGTGCTGCCGCCCACCATCAAGATCGACCAGCCGAACCCGAAGCTCGACATCGAGAACACCCCGTTCTACCTGAACACCATCGCACGGCCCTGGATCCGGTCGAGCGACCATCCGCGCCGCGCGGGCGTGTCGTCGTTCGGCTTCGGCGGCTCGAACTTCCACCTGGCGGTCGAGGAGTACACGGGCCCGAATGTGCCCGACCTGCTCCGCACGCTGCCGTCCGAGCTCGTGGTGCTCACCGGAGCCACGCCCGAGGAAGTCGCGGGGAAGGCCGAGGATCTCGCGTCGCGCTGCATCCCCGGCATGCTGGCCTTCGTCTCGGCAACCTCCTGCCGCTCGTACGACGCCACCGCGCCGTGCCGGCTCGCCATCGTCGCGCCCGACGAGGACGGCCTCGCGAAGCGCCTGAAGACCGCAGCCGACCACATCCGGAAGAACGGTGCAGCCGCGCTCTCCACGCCCAATGGTGTGTTCTGGTCCGTCGGGGCCGAAGCGGGCGAGCTGGCGCTGCTCTTCCCGGGCCAGGGCAGCCAGTACCTTCGCATGGGGGTCGGGCTGGCGTTCGCGTACCAGGGCTTCCGCAAGGCGTTCGATGCCGCCGCCGACCTCGAGCTCGGCGACCTGCCGCTGCACGACGTGGTGTTCCCGAAGCCCGTGTTCGACGACGCTTCGCGTGACGCGCAGTCCGACCGCCTCACCCGCACCGAGTGGGCCCAGCCGGCGATCGGCGCGCACTCCCTCGGCATGCTGAACCTCGCTCGCGAGCTCGGCCTGAACCCGAAGGCGGTCGGTGGACACAGCTTCGGCGAGATCGTCGCTCTGCACGCCGCAGGGGTGCTGTCGGCCGACGACGCCCTGAAGATCGCTCGCCGTCGCGGGGAGCTCATGGCGGAGGCCGCCAGCCTCCCGGGCGCGATGCTCGCCGTGCCGCGCACGGTGGAAGAGGTGCGTGCCGTGCTCGCCGAGGTCGGCGGGGACGCCGTGGTCGCGAACCACAACGCGCCCACGCAGGTGGTCGTCTCCGGGCCCACTGCCGCCGTCGAGGCCGTCGAGAAGGCCCTGATCGCGAAGGGCATCGAGCCGAAGCGCCTGTCGGTCGCCACCGCGTTCCACAGCTCCGTCGTGGCGGGCTCCACCAAGCCCTTCGCCGAGTTCCTGGCCGGCGTGGAGTTCGGCACCGCCGGGCTCGACGTGTACGCCAACAGCACCGCCGCCCCCTACCCCGCGGATGTCGCTGCCATGCGCACCGTGCTGGCCGAGCAGATCGCGAGCCCCGTGCGGTTCGTCGAGCAGATCGAGGCGATGTACGCGTCCGGCGTGCGCACGTTCGTGGAGTGCGGCCCCGGCAACGTGCTCGGGAACCTCGTCCGCCAGATCCTCGGCGACCGTCCGTTCACGTCCGTCTCGATGGACCGCCGCCGCAAGCACGACGTCAACGCGCTCCAGACCGCCCTCGCGGAGCTCGTCGTCGCGGGCGTGCCCGTGCAGCTGTCCGCGCTGTGGGAAGGCTACGGCGAGCCCGTCGACCCGCACACCCGCGTGAAGCCGAAGCTTGCGCTCCAGATCCGCGGCAACAACTACGGCCAGCCGTACCCGCCGCCCGAGGGGGCGAGCGCCCTCCCCGGTCCCAATCCTCCGCGGCCCGAGCCCGAGCCGCAGATCGTCTACGTCGACCGCGAGGTCCACGTCCCTGTTCCTGCTCCCGCGTCCGACGCGAACCCACAGGAGGTGGTGATGAGCAACAACCGACCGCAGGCGTCGTCCGACCTGTGGGTGCATGCCTTCGCGGAGGCCCAGCGCCAGACCGCCGAAGCGCACGCCACCTACCAGCAGGCCATGGCGAGCAGCCACCAGTCCTACCTCCGCACCGTCGAGGCCTCGTTCGCCACGCTCGGCGCGCTGGCCACCGGCGCTCCGGTGCAGGTCGCGCACTACGACGACACGCCGCGCAGCACGCCTGCCGCGATGTTCGAGTCCCCCGCGTTCTACGCCGCGCCGCCGCCCACGCCGGTCGCTCCGGCCCCGACCGCTCCCACGTACGCTCCAGCCCCGTCCTACACGCCCGCTCCGGTCGCGGCGGCTCCCGCTCCGGCGCCCGTCGCGAAGGCCGCTCCGGCCCCCGTGGCTGTGAAGGCCCCCGTCGCGGCGGCTCCGTCGATGGACCTCAAGGCGCTGCTCATGGACGTCGTGGCCGACAAGACCGGCTATCCCGCCGAGATGCTGAACCTCGAGATGACCCTCGAAGGCGACCTCGGCATCGACTCCATCAAGCGCGTCGAGATCCTGTCGGCCATGCGCGAGCGCGAGCCCGCCCTGCCCGAGGTCGACGCCGGTGAGATGGCCGCGCTGAACACCCTCGGCGAGATCGTGTCCTACATGGACAAGACCGGCGGCGCGTCCGTCGCTGCGGCCCCCTCCGCCGCTCCCGCCGCGAAGGCCCCCGTCGCCGCGGCTCCGTCGATGGACCTCAAGGCCCTGCTCATGGACGTCGTGGCCGACAAGACCGGCTATCCCGCCGAGATGCTCAACCTCGGGATGACCCTCGAGGGCGACCTCGGCATCGACTCCATCAAGCGCGTCGAGATCCTGTCGGCCATGCGCGAGCGCGAGCCCGCCCTGCCCGAGGTCGACGCAGGTGAGATGGCCGCGCTGAACACCCTCGGCGAGATCGTGTCCTACATGGACAAGACCGGCGGCGCGTCCGTCGCTGCGGCCCCCTCCGCCGCTCCTGCCGCCGGATCGACCGATCTCCAGGGCCTGCTCATGGACGTGGTGGCCGACAAGACCGGCTACCCCGCCGAGATGCTGAACCTCGAGATGACCCTCGAGGGCGACCTCGGCATCGACTCCATCAAGCGCGTCGAGATCCTGTCGGCCATGCGCGAGCGCGAGCCCTCGCTGCCCGAGGTGGACGCCGGGGAGATGGCCCAGCTCGCGACGCTCGGCCAGATCGTCGCCTACATGGACAGCACGAGCGGGGCCGTCTCGGTCCCTAATCAGGCCCAGCCCGAAGTGAGCTCCCCGGAGCTGGGCCGCTTCGCACTCGAGCTCGTGGATGCACCCGCGCTGGGCCTGACCCAGCCCGGGCTGCACCATCCGGTCCACGTGACCGGGAACGACACGATCGGGCTCGCGCTCGTCGAGGCCCTGAAGGGCCGCGGCGTGGTCGCGAGCTACGGAACTCCGCCCGAAGGCGCGAAGGCCGTGATCCACCTCGGTGGGCTCGGCGAGATCGCGAATGCCGACACCGGACGCACGCTCGCGAGGGATGCGTTCGCGCTCGCCCATCGCCTGGCGGGCTCCCTGTCGACCGGGCTGTTCGTGACCGTGCAGGACACCGGCGGGGACTTCGGTCTCTCCGGCTCCGACCGGTGCTGGTTCGGGCACCTGCCCGGGCTCACGAAGACCGCCGCCCAGGAGTGGCCCGAGGCGAGCACGAAGGCCATCGACATCGCGGTGGACGGGCGCAGCCCCGAAGCCGTCGCGGAGGCCCTCGCAGACGAGCTGATCGCGGGTGGGCCCGAGCTGGAGGTCGCGCTGACCTTCGCGCCCGCGGGCATGCATCGCCGGACGCTGCGCTCCGTGCGGCGCACGGCCACGGCCGGCATGCTCCCCGTCGGCCCCGAGAGCGTCGTCGTGGTGTCGGGTGGCGCCCGAGGCGTGACGGCCGCGACGGTCATCGCGCTCGCCGCGAAGAGCAAGAGCCGCTTCGTGCTGCTCGGCCGCACCGGCCTGACCGACGATCCGCCCGCTGTGGTCGGCGTCTCCGGAGATGCCGAGCTGAAGCGCGCGCTCATGATGGACGCCAAGGCGAAGGGCCAGATGATCAAGCCTGCCGACCTCGGCAAGGCCGTGTCGCGCATCCTCGCGAACCGCGAGATCCGCGAGACGCTCGCCCACATCGAAGCGGTCGGGGGCCGCGCGCGGTACGTCAGCGTCGACGTGACGGACGGCGACGGGATGGCGAAGGCCTTCGACTCCGTGCGCAAGGAGTGGGGCCCGATCACGGGGATCATCCACGGCGCCGGTGTGCTCGCCGACAAGCTCATCGCCGAGAAGACTCCGGACCAGTTCGACTTCGTGTTCGACACGAAGATCGGCGGTCTGCAGGCCCTGCTCCAGGCCACCGAGAGCGACCCGCTCGCGCTCGTGGTGCTGTTCAGCTCGGTGGCGGCCCGGTGCGGCAACCAGGGCCAGTGCGACTACGCCATGGCGAACGAGCTGCTCAACAAGCTCGCTCCCACGCTGCGCAAGCGCGGTGCGGTCGTGAAGAGCCTAGGCTGGGGCCCGTGGGAGGGCGGCATGGTCACGCCCGCGCTCAAGGCCCGGTTCGAGTCGCTGGGCGTGCCGCTCATCCCCCTGTCGGTGGGTGCGCGCATGCTGGTCGACGAGGTCGCCGACCCCACGGACGATCTCGAGCTCGTGCTCGGCGGGGAGCCGAAGTCGGAGTCCCTGGCGGCCGAGTCGAAGGGTCCGTCGGTGTCGCTCGCCATCAAGGTCGACCGCACCACCCTCCCGCAGCTCGCCGACCACGCCATCGCCGGGAACGCCGTGGTGCCCGTGGTGCTCGCGCTCGAGTGGTTCGCGAGGGCCGCCCGGGCGTGCCGTCCAGGGCTCCACCTCGCGTCCATCGAGGGCGTGCGGGTGCTCCGCGGCATCAAGGTGGGCGACCTCGACACCGGAGTCTGGCTGAACGTGCGCTGCCGCGAGATCCGCAACGGCGTCGGCAGCCTGCTGGAAGCCGAGATCACCGGCGTGGACGGCGCGAAGCACTACTCCGCGACCCTGAAGATGACCGACGACCAGGAGAAGGCCCGCCGGCCCTCTCCCACCCTCGATCTCGGCGCGTTCACCGACGAGGTCTACGACGGCCACGTGCTGTTCCACGGCACGCAGTTCCAGGTGATCGACGAGGTGAAGGGCGTGGGCGACCAGGGCATCGAAGCCACGCTGTCCGGCACCACCGCGAAGGCGTGGTCGGGCACCTGGCGCACGGATCCCGCGGCGCTCGACGGCGGGCTCCAGCTCGCGCTCCTGTGGAGCAAGCACGTGCTCGGAGGGGCCACGCTCCCCACGGCCGTGAGCGCGCTCCACACGTACGCCGACGGGCCCGCGCAGGGTCCGCTGCGCTGTGTCGTGCGCGGTGAGAAGAAGTCGAAGGACCGCGCGGTCGCCGACCTGGTGTTCTCGGATGCCAGCGGAGCCGTGTACGCCGAGCTCTTCGGAGTCGAGACCCACCTCCGTCCCTGACCGAGCGAGGCAGACCGTGGAACCCATCGCAATCGTCGGGCGCTCGTGCATCCTGCCTGGGGTGGACGGGCCCGAAGCCCTGTGGAACGCCGTGCGCGCGGGCACCGACCTGCTCTCGGCGGTGCCGGACGGGCGTTGGCGACTGTCGCCCGAGCACGCGCTCGGAGACGGGCCGGACCGCACGTTCTGCGACCGCGGTGGCTATGTACGCGGGTTCGAGCAGACCTTCGCGAACGCCGTCTCTGCCGAGCCGTTCGCGATCCCGGGCGAGAAGCTGCTCGGGCTCGACCCGCTGTTCCAGCTCGTGCTCCACACGGGCCGGGAAGCGCTGCGCGATGCCGGCCACTCGGGCTCGGGCGCGCGCGTGGGCGCCATCTTCGGGAACCTCTCCTACCCGTCGGCCGGGCTCGCGAAGTACGCGGAGTCGGTGTGGTTCGACGGAGCCCGCCCCGACCCGCTGAACCGGTTCATGTCGGGCATGCCGGCACACCTGCTCGCCACCGTGCTCGGTCTCGGCGGGCCGGCGTTCGCGCTCGATGCCGCGTGCGCGAGCTCGCTGTACGCCATCAAGCTCGCGATGGACGCCCTCCACGACGGCCGCGCCGACGTGATGCTCGCGGGCGCCGTGAACCGCTGCGACGACCTGTTCATCCACACCGGGTTCTGTGCGCTCAGCGCGATGAGCCGGTCCGGGCGCTCGCGCCCCTTCCATGCCGACGCAGACGGGCTGGTTCCGGCGGAGGGCGCAGGGTTCGTCGTGCTGAAGCGCCTGACGGACGCCCTGAGCGCCGGCGACCGCATCCATGGCGTGATCCGGGCGGTCGGGCTGTCGAACGACGGGCGCGGCAAGGGCTTCCTCGCGCCTGCGGTCGAAGGTCAGGCACGCGCGATGCGGTCCGCGTGGGAGCGGGCCGGGCTCGACCCGCGCACGGTCGGGCTGCTGGAATGCCACGCGACCGGGACCCAGGTGGGCGATGCCACCGAGCTCCACAGCATGGCCGAGGTGTTCGGTTCGACCGAGGTTCCGATCGGATCCCTCAAGTCGAATCTAGGGCACCTCATCACGGCCGCAGGAGTCGCCGGGCTGCTCAAGGTCGTCGAAGCCATGCGCCATGGCGAGCGCCCGCCGACCCTTCATGCAGACCGTGAGAACCCGGCCCTGGCCGACACCCCGTTCCGGGTGCTGCACCGCGGAGAGGCCTGGAACGCGAGCGGCCCCCGTCGTGCGGGCATCAACGCGTTCGGGTTCGGCGGGAACAACGCACACCTCATCGTGGAGGAGCCCGGTGCGACGCCGTCGCCGAGCCGTCCGGTGCGCAGGGACCCCGTGGCCATCGTGGCTCTCGGAGCACGGGTCGGAGACGGAGCCGATGCCAGCGTGCTGCTCGACGACCTGCACGCCGGGCGGAAGCGCGGTGCGGCCGCCGAGATCTCGCTCGACCTCACGGGCCTGCGCTTCCCTCCGAAAGACCTGAAGCAGTCTCGAGCCCAGCAAGTGCTCGTGCTGGCCGCCGCCCGCGAAGCCGTCGCGACCGCGCCCACGCTCCCGCGCGACCGCACGATGGTGCTGATCGGGATGGGCTGCGATCCGGAGGTCTGCCGGTACGGCGCGCGCTGGCGCCTCGCGGACCAGCTCGGGGGAGCCCCCCTCGAGGCCGCTCGCGACGGGATCATCCCCGCGCTCGAGGCGGCCGGCGTGGTCGGGAACATGCCGAACATCCCGGCCAACCGCCTGAACAGCCAGTTCGACCTCGCCGGCCCGTCGTTCACGGTGAGCGCGGAGGAGCTGTCCGGTGGCGTCGCGGTGGACCTCGCGGTGCGTGCCCTGCGAGCGATCGAGGTCGATGCCGCGGTGGTCGGAGCGGTCGACCTCTCCATCGAGCCCGTGCACACCGAAGCGCTCGCGCGCGTCGGCGCTCCCCGCACACCCGGGGATGCCGCCGTGGTGTTCGTGCTCGAGCGCCTCGCCGACGCCGAGCGCGCAGGGCATCCCGTGCTCGCCGTGCTCGACGATGGTACCCCCGGTGCCCGGTTCGGCGAGGGCGGCTTCGATGCCGCGTCGCTGTTCGGGCACGCGCACGCTGCGAACGGCCTCGTGAACCTCGCCGCAGCGGCCCTGTCGGGGCAGCCGGCCGAGGTCGTCTCGCGGTCCCTCACCGGGTTCACGCATCACCTGAGGGTTCGCCCCGGGTCTCATCCCCTGCCCGCCCGTCCGGTGGCGCAGGGCCCCGCACTCACGTTCCCGGCGCACCCTGCTCCGGTTCCCCGGCACGAGCCGGCACTGCCCACGGAAGTCCCCATGCAGACGATGCAGCCCGCGCCCACGCTCCCGCCGACCTCCGACGACGCGCCCACCCGGATGCCGGTGTCCGCAGCGCCCGCAGTGTCCCCGGTGCCCGTTACGCCCGCCGTCCCGGCGCTCCCGACGGCCCCCAGCGCTCCGCGCCCGCTGCTCGACGGCCCCGCGTCGGTCCTGATCGCGGCGCAGCAGCACCTCGGACGTGTGCATCGCGACTACCTGGCGCAGCAGCAGGCCCTGCACGAGCAGTTCCTCCACACGCGTCACACGGCGATGCAGACCCTTCGGAATGCGAGCCTCGGCGCAGCGCCGGGCGTCGTCGCACCGGTGAGCCGATCCCTGCACGTACCGCCCCGTCCCGCTCCCTCCCTGCCGCCCGCACGGGACCCGGCTCACGGACCGTCGCGGCCGTTGGCGGACCCGGCCCGTCCCTTCGGGACCGCGACTCACACCCCGCCGCCCGCCGCTCCGACGGCGCCCGTCGTGGTGAGGGCCCCGGTCCAGGCGCCCGTCCCCGCGGCGGTGCCCGCGAAGGCACCCGCGAAGGAGCCCGCCAGCACGGGCCTGAAGAGCACCCCGGACGACGGGAGCCGCACGCTGCCGGGCCCGCGGTTCTCCCGCGCCGATCTGGAGCACCTGGCGTCGAACCGGATCTCCGAGCGGTTCGGGCCGATGTTCGCCATCCAGGACGACTTCCCGCGGCAGGTGCGCATGCCGGAGCCGCCGCTGCTCCTGTGCGACCGCGTCACCGGCATCGACGCCGCGCCCGGTTCGATGACGACCGGCACGATCTGGACCGAGACGGACGTGACGAAGGGTGCCTGGTACGAGCACCAGGGGTTCATGCCCGCGGGCGTGATGATCGAGGCCGGCCAGGCCGACCTGCTGCTGATCAGCTGGCTCGGTGCGGACTTCCAGAACCGCGGCGAGCGCGTGTACCGCCTGCTCGGCTGCGAGCTGACGTACCACGGGGGCCTGCCGCGCGTCGGCGACACCCTGAAGTACGACATCCACGTCGACGGGCACGCCAAGCACGGCGACATCCGGCTGTTCTTCTTCCACTACGACTGCCGGGTGAACGGGCAGAAGCGCCTCTCCGTGCGCCAGGGTCAAGCTGGATTCTTCACGGAGGCCGAGCTCGACGACTCGGGCGGCATCCTGTGGACCCCGGAGACCGGCGAGCACGACCCGAACGCGCGGTTCGACCCGCCCGCCACGATGTGCACGCGCACCGAGTTCGACCGCCGGCAGATCGACGCGTTCGCGAACGGCGACGCGTACACCTGCTTCGGGCCGGGCTTCGAGGTGACGCAGGCCCACACCCGCACGCCGCGCATCCAGCACGGCAACATGACGTTCCTGCACCGCGTCACGCAGTGCGACCCGCGCGGAGGCCCGTGGGGACGGGGCTATCTGCGCGCCGAGCAGGACATCGACCGCGCCGACTGGTTCTTCGACGGGCACTTCAAGGACGACCCCTGCATGCCCGGAACGCTCATGTTCGAGGGGTGCCTGCAGGCCCTCGCGTTCTACATGACGTCGCTCGGGTACACCGTGAACCGCGATGCGTGGGTGTTCGAGCCCGTCCCGGACCAGCCGTACGCGCTCAAGTGCCGCGGTCAGGTCATCCCCGGCGACGAGCTGCTCGTGTACGAGGTGTTCGTGGAGGAGGTGCACGACGGGCCCATCCCGACGGTGTTCGCCGACTTCCTGTGCACGATCGACGGGCTGGGTGCGTTCCACGCGCGTCGGGTCGGGCTCCAGCTCGTGCCGGGCTGGCCTCTCGACGAAGGTCACGCGCTGCTGGACGGGTACGTCGAGCCGAAGCCGGTCGCGAAGATGGCCGATGGCTTCCCGTTCGACTACCGCTCGCTCGTGGCGTGCGCGTGGGGCAAGCCTAGCGAGGCGTTCGGAAAGCCGTACGAGGTGTTCGACCATGTGAAGAAGGTCGCGCGGCTCCCGGGCCCGCCGTACCTGTTCCTGTCGCGCGTGCTGTCGGTGTCCGAGCCGTTTGGTGCGTTCAAGCCGGGCGTGAAGATCGTCGTCGAGTACGACATCCCGAAGGACGCCTGGTACTTCTGGGAGAACGCGTACCCGACCATGCCGTTCGCGGTGCTGCTCGAGGCCGCGCTCCAGCCGTGCGGATGGCTGGCGAGCTACGTCGGGAGCGCGCTGACGACGGACCAGGAGCTGTTCTTCCGGAACCTCGACGGCACGGGGAACCTGCTCGTCGAGCTGCTTCCGACCTCGGGGACCCTGCGCACGGAGGTCGAGATCACGGCCGTCTCGGCGTCGGGCGGCATGATCATCGAGGGCTTCACGGTGACGTGCTTCATCGGGGACACCGCGGTGTACGAGATGAAGACCGTGTTCGGGTTCTTCCCGGGTGTGGCGCTCGCGAACCAGCTCGGCATCCCGCCGAAGGACGCCGAGCGCGCGGCCGTGAAGGAGCGCACGAAGGTGATCGACCTGCGGGCGCGTCCGAAGAAGTACTTCGGCGGACCGCTGCGGCTGCCCGAGCCGATGCTGCTGATGACGGACCGCATCACGGGCTGGTGGCCGGAGGGCGGCAAGGCCGGTCTCGGGCGGATCATCGGCGAGAAGGACGTGAATCCGGCGGAGTGGTTCTTCGCGAGCCACTTCTTCCAGGACCCCGTGCAGCCGGGCTCGCTGGGCATCGAGAACCTCATCCAGGTCCTGATGTGGGGCGCGATCGAGAAGGGGCTCCACGAAGGCATGGAGAACCCGCACTTCGAGCCGCTGATGCTGGGTCGTCCGATGACCTGGAAGTACCGCGGCCAGGTGGTGCCGAAGAACAAGGTGATCCGGGCCGAGATGGACATCGTCGAGGTCGGCGAGGACGACCGCGGGCGCTTCCTGATCGCGGACGGCTGGCTGTGGGCGGACGAGCTCCGGATCTACCAGGCCGTGCAGCTCGGGATCCGCGTGGTGGACGGCCCGCCGGCCAGCACGGTGTACCCGCGTCCGACGAAGACCGACCGGGACATCGGGCGCTCGTACCGACCGGATGCCCTGCGGCGCCCCCGGTCCGTGATCGACCCGTCCAGCGCGGCGTGGTTGAAGGATCACTGCCCCACCTTCACGGTGCCCGCGCTCCCCGCGATGTCCATGGTCGACCGCCTGATCGACGCGGGCGGAGAGCCGGCTCCCGTGGGCCTCGAGAACGTCGAGGTGAAGCGGTGGCTCACCCTCCCGGAAGCGGTCGAGGTCCGCACGCTGCGCGACGGAGACGACCTCGTGCTCGCCGCCTGGCGCCGCGCCGACCGGGAGGAGCTGTCGCGCTTCGAGCCTGTCTGCACCGGCCGTCTGGTGCCGGTCACCGAGGCTCCCGAGCCGTGGGAGGCCCTCGAGGCCCCCGAGCTGGAGCTGCCGTACGCCACGGGCGCGCTGTTCCACGGGAAGGCGTTCCACTACCTCACGAAGCTGCGCCGGAGCGCCGAGGGGGCGAGCGGCATCCTCGAGGTGTCCGCGGGCTCGGTGCCGCCGGGCGCGACGCACCAGGGTCTGCTGGACGCGATGACGCACGTCATCCCCCACGACCACCTCGCCGAGTGGTGGCCGGGCCTGCCCGACGACCAGGTGGCGTACCCCCATCGCCTGCCGACGTTCCGCGTGTTCGGGCCGGCTCCGATGGGCCGGGTGCGCGTCGAGGTGCGTCCGCTGCCCGTGATGACCGACGCTCGCTTCCCGGCCTCGCGCTTCCAGCTCATCGCGGGCGGCGTGGTGTGGGCGGACGGCGAGCTGGTCGAGATCTGCATGCCGAAGGGCCCTCTGGGTGTGGTGCCGCCCCTCGAGCGCCGCGCTTTCCTCCGGGACGCGCAGTTCGTGCGGGGCGTGGGCCTGTCGGACGTCTCGGAGCCCGGGGTGGCCGTCGCGACCGGAGATGCCGTGCGTGCGACCGACTGGCTGCCCGGCACGGTGAACGCGGTGTACGGCCTGAAGACGATGGACCGGGTGCGTGAGATCGCGAAGAAGGACGCCATCGCACAGGTGCTCGAGGTGCACCCGAGCGCCGTGGACGCGAAGCGGGCGGCCCTCCGGACGGAGCCGCTGACACGGGTCGATCTCGAGGTGACCGCGGTGGAGGGCGGCGTTCGCGCGCGTGCGACGGCCCCGGCACGCTTCGACATCACGCCGGTGCGCGAGTGGTGGACGAAGTGGTTCGGCCTCCCCCGCTGGCCCGTGGAGGACCTGTACTACGGGCTGATCGAGCGGTTCGTCGGCAACGTGCACCTCGCCGACCCCGACGGGTTCGACGCGATCCAGGGGCGCAGCGTGCTGTACCTGGCGAACCACCAGGTGGCGGTGGAGTCGCTCCTGTTCAGCGTGCTGGTGAGTGGGCTGACCGAGGTTCCGACGGTGACCCTCGCGAAGGCCGAGCACCGCCACACATGGCTGGGGCGGCTGATCCAGCACTCCTTCACGTACCCGGGGGTCGCGGATCCCGAGGTGATCACGTTCTTCGACCGCGACGACAAGGCGAGCCTGCCGCGCATCATCGGCGAGCTGTCGGCGCAGATGATGGGTCCCGGGAAGTCCGTGATGGTGCACATCGAAGGCACGCGTGCGCTGGAGTGCCGGTCGCGGGTCGAGAAGATGTCGTCGGCGTTCGTCGACATGGCGATGCGCACGAACAGCCCGGTGGTACCGGTGCGGTTCACGGGTGCCCTGCCCGTGGCGCCGCTCGAGACCCGCCTGGAGTTCCCGGTGGGCCACGGTCGGCAGGACATCTGGTTCGGCGCACCGATCTTCCCGGAGGACTTCGCGTCCGTGGAGTTCAAGGCCCGCAAGCAGCTCGTGATCGACGCGATCAACGGGCTGGGTCCGAGCAACGCGGACGAGGTGCCGTGCACGCCCGACCCGCTGTTCACGGAGAAGGTGGATGCCTGGAAGGCCGCGCATCCGGGAACGGACGACGAGCACGCCGTGCTTGCGGCCGTCCTCGGCGAGTGCCCGGACCCCACGAAGATGACGCGTGAGATCCGCGAGGGCACGGCCGACACGCCGTGGGCCATCGAGCTCCAGCGGCGGCTGCGCGAAGGGCTCTGAGCGCTCGGGCGCTCAGCGGTTCTCGAGGCGAACGCGCGGGAAGAGCTCGCGCTCACCGGTGTCTTCGCGGGCGGCGTCCATCGCGCGTACCAGCACGTCGTACGGGATGCTGTCGTCCGCGACCACCACGACCTCGTCCGCCCACGGATAGGCGTCCTTCACGTGGCCGAGCAGGCGGCGCAGCCCGGTGTAGTCGTAGGCGCCCGCATTCGTGCACAGCTCTGCGGCACACGGGAGCACCGGCTGGCCGTCGGGGCCGGCGAGCACGTCTTCGGCGCCCGAGATCCGGAAGCCCGCGGACGACACCTCGACCGTGACGACGATGGCTTCGACGCGATCGTCACCGGGGTTCTCGAGCCGGGGCGTCGGCCCCGCATCCATGAGCTTGAGCGCGACGAACTGCGTGCCCATGAGCAGCACGGGGATCAGCAGGGTGGCCAGGTTCATGATGGGAACCAGGTTGAACGTGCGTGCGCTGTCGTCCCGCTGCCGGGCCATGGGGGAGCTCCTCCCCCACCCTCGACAGCACCGGGTGCCTGCGGTTCCCGAAAAACTCTACGGGATGGTGACGGGGACCGACGCGATGTTGTTCGTGTAGTCGGACTCGGCGAGCACCTGCTCGAAGTTGAGCTCGATGGTGAGCTCGTAGGTACCGGGCGGAACATCGGTGACATCGATCCACTGGCAGTCGAGGCCGCTGTAGTACGTGTCGGCCCAGTTCCGCGAGATGCCCTGGTAGCCGCAGCTGTAGTTCGAGGGGCCCGCGTTCTGCGTGTAGGGCTCGAAGTCGATGAGGCAGAACGCCTGCTTGTGCCCGTCGGCGACGACGTTCCCGTCGGAGTCCTTCAGGAAGTACTGGGCGTAGCTGTTGAAGTGGTAGTGACCGTGGCAATCGCTGTACTCGAACAGGCCGTCGTTCAGGGAGTCGCCGGGGTCTCCGAGGTGGAGGTGCCCGTTGCCGGTGTTCGGCGTGGTGGTGTCGAAGCGCAGCAGCGTGCGCTGCCCGGCGGCTTCGATGCAGCCTTCGACCAGCGCGCAGTCGTCGGCCGGGAAGGTCTCGGTGGTGAACGAGATGCTGCTCGTGAGGCGATCGGTGTCGACCCAGATGTCGGGGAGCGCGCACTGGCCCTGCCCGTTGCAGCGCGAGCCCGTGGGACAGCACTGATCCCCGCAGCGCCGGGCCTGCGGGCAGTTGTCGACGCAGGTGGGCGGTGCGGTGGGGTGCTCGACGCACAGCTCGAGGCCCGTGCAGCTGTCGCAGTGGCACGCATCGCCGATGGTGTCGAAGTTGCTGTCGAGCTGGTCGGGGTTGGCGACCGTGGGGCAGTTGTCGCAGGCATCGCCGAGCCCGTCGCCATCCTGGTCGGACTGCTGGGCGTTCGGGATGAGCGGACAGGTGTCGTCTTCGTCGGCCGTTCCGTCGCCGTCGCGATCCGTGAAGTCGTCGCAGAGATCGCCGATTCCATCGGCATCTCCGTCTTCCTGGGCGGTGTTCGCGTCGTTCACGCAGTTGTCGTACTGGTCGGCGATGCCGTCTCGGTCGGCGTCCTTCAGGAGCCACGAGATGTCGGCGACACTGGAGGGCCCGCCGCAGGCGAGGAGGCCACCCAGCACGAAGGAGACCGCGGCAACAGGAACGACAACACGCATGGACGACTCCGCGTAGGCTGCAAGAGTAGCCCGGGCGCTCGCAGCCTGGGTGCCCACCGCACCGCCTGACGCGAACTTTACCGGGGGGCTCGCGGGCGCAGCACGTCCTCGACGACCCAGTCCGCACGGTCGAGCGCTTCGGCCCACGTTCCGGGGTGCGAGAGCAGCGCGATGTTCGCGGTGGTGAGCGGGTGGACCTCCCCCGTGAGGGCCTCGATCGCGTCTTCCCAGCCGGGGTTGTGCCCGAGCACGAGCACGGTGGACTGGCCGGTCACCCGCGCGCGGATCGCAGCGCGGATCTCGGTGATCGTGCCGTGGTAGAGCTCCGACCGCAGCTCGAACGGCGGCACCGGATCGAGCTCGGCGGACATCCAGGCCCACGTCTCCTCGGTGCGTGCGGAGTCGCTGACCAGCGCGAGCTCGGGAACCCAGTCGAGCACCTGGAGGCGCCGCGCCATCGTCGGGGCATCGAGCCGACCGCGTGGGCTCAGGGGCCGCTGGTGGTCGGTCTGTCCGGCGGTCTTCCACGACGACTTGGCGTGTCGCATCAGCAGCAGTCGGGTCACACGAGCCTCCCCCGGAACGGTCCGGCGTTGTGGACGAGCAGGGTGTCGGGGAGCTTGCGGAGCAACGCGTCGAGGGTCTCGGCGTACGGGCCCTCCTCCCCTCTCGGCGGCACCTTCATGCCCAGGAACACGAGCGCGGCGCCGGCGCTGTCGCGCTGGATGATGTCGTGCACGGACTCGTCGGCTCCGCGCACGACGACGTCCACATCGACATCGATGCGGATGGACGGGAGCATGCCGGCGAAGTCCTTCTGCTGCTCGCGTGCGGACGGCCCGTCTCCGACGATGGTCTTGAGCTCGATGGTCGCGTTGCGCCACTCGCGCGTCATCGTGACGAGGTGCGCGAGCAGGAGCATCAGGTCGCCGTTGTTCTCGCGCCCTGCCCACCAGACCACGAGCCGTGGCTTCTGGGACCGGTCGCGCTCGAAGCCCGGGAGCGCGGGGCAGTGCACGATGGTGCACTTCTCGAGCCGCCACAGGCCCTGGCACAGCCGGAACAGCCGCGCGAGGTGGTCGGGCCCGTCTTCGGACTGGTGGTAGCCGAGCATCACGGTGTTGCTGTGCAGGCCGGCCATGCCGTTCGCCTGGGCGACGGTGAGCGCGCCCTGGTCGAGGTCGTTCACGGCCGTGATCTCGCAGAAGGCCGTGATGCCGGCGCTCTCGAGCATCGCGTCGTCGGTGCGCAGGAGGTTCTCGCCGCCGTCGAAGTCGTCGAGGTCACCGACCACGAGGTGCACGACCGTCACGATGCCGCGGTGCTGCCCGATGGCGTCGGCCCAGCGCACGACCGGGATGGTGCGCAGCAGATCGCTCGTGAACACGAGGATGTGCGGGCGCCAGTTGCGGGGATCGACACGCGCATCGCGGAGCCGCATGAGCGCATAGCGGGCGCCCGAAAGGAACAGCCCGGAGCGGGCGTCGCCCCAGGTGGACTGCAGGCTGCGCCGCGAGAGGTACCAGAAGATGCCGGCCTCGACGAGGATGGCGAGCAGGCAGGCCCACGCATTGATGGCGAACATCGCGATGATGCAGCCGAGCGCGCCGAGCAGGCTGAAGCCCCAGTGCACCCGGAGCGTGGGCCGGAAGCTGGTGTCGCCGATCAGCCCTTCGAGCGCGGCCACGACGTTGAGCGCGCCGTAGGTGGTGAGGAAGAAGATCGTGACGATCGACGCGACGGCGTTGAGGTCGGGCAGCACGATCACGGCCACGAACGCGATGAGACCGGAGATCCGGAGCCCCAGCACGGGCTCTCCGCTCTCCTTGTCGACCTCCGCCAGCTTCACGGGCACGAGGTGGTCGGTCGCGAGCGCCTGCAGGGTGCGCGGCGCCGACAGGATGCTCCCGAACGCGCTGGACGCGATGGCTCCCCAGAGCCCGAGCAGCACGAAGGACCCGCCACCGACGGCGATCTGCGTCCACACGAGCGAGTGCTTCAGGTCGGACGGGCTCGCGCCGAAGGCCAGCGCGACGGGCAACACGAGGTAGATCACGAAGCCCGTGACGGTCGCGATGAGCGCGCCGCGCGGGATACTGCGCGACGGGTCGGCGAGATCCCCGGAGAGCGACAGGCCGGTGAGCACACCCGTGACCGCCGGGAAGAACACGGCGAACACCTGCCAGAACCCGGCTTCGTCCCACGGGCCGAGGTCGGGCACGCGTGAGTGATCGAGGTCGACGCCCGCCAGGAACGCGACCAGGCTCATGGCGATGAGCCCCATGATCGGGAGCTGGAGCTTGAGCGTGAGCTCGGTGCTCTTCGCGGCCACCGCCGTGACGCCGAGCACGATGAGGGCCGCGAGGACCTGCACGGGGACGCCGTCCCACACGATGCGGAAGCTCTCGGCCAGCCCGTAGGCGTACATGGTGAGCGACAGCACCTGGGACAGGTACAGCGGGATCCCGATGGCGCCGCCCACCTCGAGCCCGAAGCTCCGGGAGATGAGGAAGTACGCGCCTCCCACCCCGACCCGCATGTTGGTGGCGAGCGTGCTCATGGAGAGGCACGTGAGCAGCGTGATGGTGTTCGAGATCACGACGATCCCGAGCGTGCCCCACAGCCCGGCCTGGCTGACGACCCAGCCGAGGCGCATGTACATGATCACGCCCAGGATGGTCAGGATCGTGGGCGTGAAGACCCCGAGGAACCATCCGAGACCGGGCGGACGCTGCGGTTCGTTCACTCGGTGCCCTCGACCTGGACCCGCTCCCACCGGCCTTCCTGCACCTCGAACACCTGCGTGGGCCAGTACTGCAGGTCCATCTTGAGGGTCTGCACCTGCTCGGCGCCGTTCAGGCCCTTCATGGTGAGCCGCACGGCTTCGCGGTCGGACAGCCCCCGGACGGCCGCCAGGAACGCGTCGAGGTCGGGCGTCGGCGTGTCGTCGACCTTCAGGATGCGGCGCGTGGGCCGGATCTGGTAGCGGGCACCGGGGCTGCCGTACCACAGCCAGGCGATGTACACGCCCTCGGGGTCGATGCCGCGCTGGGCCGCGACCTCGTAGTGGGGCTCGTGCACGATGAGCCCGGCCCACGACACGACGCGGTCGACTCCCGTGGCTCCCACCCGGAGCGGGTCGAACGTGACGGTCTTCTCCTCGCGGTCGCGCAGGACCGTGAGCGTCATGGGGCCGTCGGCCTTCTCGACCTGCGTGATGGACGTGAAGGGCTCCCCGTTCACCTCGAGCACGATGTCGGTGTTGCGCAGGGCTTCACGTGCGGGCGCCGTGCCGTGGATGCGGGTGACCTCCGACATCGTGCGCGTGCTGGGGTCGGCACGGAGGATCTGACGGATGCGGGCATCGGAGAGCCCCCGGTCGCGGGCGGCATCGAGGGTGAGGCGCTCGAGGTCGGCCCCCATGATCGTGACGGCATCGACGGTCTGACCGGCGCGCAGGGCGTCGACGACGGGCTTCGTGTACATCACGGGGAGCCCGCGGAACTGGCGGTCTTCGGCGGCCTGGTCGATGAAGCTCGCCCACGACGCGACCACGCGACCCTTCTTGTCGGTGAGCACCCCTCCGAGCGTCGACTCGGCGTCTTCGGTCGTGTACGCGTTCACGTTCGCGTCGCGGAACCGGGGGGTGCCGCTGACCCCCAGCTCGAGGGGCTCGGCGGACTGGATGTGTGTGGGGAGGTTCACGAGGGCGGACTGGCGGTCGAGACCGACGAGCCACACCTTGTCGCCCTTCTCGAGGGGCACGTCGAGCAGCTCGATCTCGCCGACCGGCACGTCTCCGAGCGCGGCGGTGTCGTACCGGATGATGGCGAAGTCGTGCATGGGGTGCATGAACACGACCTCTCCGGGCACCCGGACCGCTCCGGCGAAGGTGAGCATGAGGTCGCCGAGCCGTACGGGCACGGTGTCGCGATCGACCAGCACGAGGCCCTTCGCGGCATCGACGACCGCGCCGACCCCCACGTAGTTCAGGTCTTTCACGCCGGCTGTGGGGTACGGGATGTCGAAGTCGACCCGGACCAGCGCAGACACGACCTTGGACGCCGGCTTCTCAGCGACCGGCACGATCAGGCTCTGTGCGGGCACATCGCTGCTCTCGGCCGGAGGCTCCGGGCTGGCCACGCACGGCCACGTGCCGGTGGAGTCGTCGCGCTTGCACCGCTGCATCGTGAACCACCGGCGATCGACGACCACCACGGCCTCGTAGGGGTGCACGTCGTCGACGATCGTGAAGAACCGCACGCGCATGCGGTCTCCGTCGGCCCGCTTCGCGATGGCGGCCTCGGCTTCGGCGAGCGTGGAGACATCCTGCCCGTCGATCTGCAGCAGCACGGCACCCGCGGGGATTCCGGCCGTGGAGAAGGAGTACCCGCCGACCGACACGTACACCCCGCGCACGGGCAGGTCGTGGTTGCGGGCCTGCATGTAGGAGAGCGGAGTGAGCACCGCCCGCCCGACCTCGAGGTACTCGTCGGGCGTGATGGCGTGCAGATCGCCCACCTCGACGTCGACGTCGAGCTGACGGCCCCCGCGCTGCACGGTGAGCACGAGCTTCTTGCCCACGGCGTCGTCGATGTGGGACTCGAGCGTCACGAAGTCGACCACCCACTCCCCGTCGACCTTCAGCAGCACGTCGCCCGGCAGCAGCGCGCCGTCTGCGGGGCCCTGGGGCAACACCTGGCGCACGACCAGGCCACCGTCCTGACGCTTGAACGCCTTGCGGATCTGCGTCTCGGTCTCGGGCTTCAAGCCGAGTCGCTCGAGCTCTCCGAAGTACTCGTACTCGAAGCGCGTCTGCAGGGTGCCGCGCGGCACGGGCTCTCCGCGCCGGATGTACTCGAACGCGCGGACCACACGGTACAGCGGCAGGTAGAAGCTGCTCGCGGCCCGGGTGCTGCCGCCGGCGTTCAGCGCGATCACCACCCCCCGGATGTCGACCACCGGCGAGCCGCTCGAGCCTCCGGAGGTGTTCGAAGCGGCCTGGATGTAGAAGGTGTTGAAGTCGTTGAACGTGTTGGGCCCGTAGTCTGGAGCGTTGCGATCGACGCGGGCCAGGGTGCTGTCGAGGATCGAGATCTTCTCGCCGGCATCGTTCCCGATCACCCGGATGTCGACGCCCACGCGCGCCCCTTCGGGATCGAGCTTCAGCTCTGTGAGCTCCATGTGCCGGATCTGCTTCGGATCGAACCGGTAGAACCCGAAGTCGTGCACGGGATCGCGGTACACCGGCGTGAGGTCGACCTCCTCCGAGTTCTCGAAGATGGCCTCGGCCACGACCGGACCGGCGTGCACCATGTGCCGGTTCGTGAGGATCCACCCGTTCTCGGCGTCGATCACGAAGCCCGTACCCACGGTGCTGCGCGCATCCTCGGTGTCGAAGTCGCGCGTACCGGTCACCCGGATCGCAACGACCGCCGGCACGACACGCTCGAGCGTCGCCTGCCAGGTCTTCTCCACATCGTCTTCCGCGCGAGCGGTCGACAGGAACGCGGACCAGACCGCGCACACGAACATCAGAAGTCGCATCGCCTCCCGCCTAACAGAAAACCCGGGCGGAGGTAGCCGCCCGGGTCATCCCTGCGAGAGCTCGGAGGGTCAGCGGCGGCGACGCACCACGACCAGCCCGAGGAGCAGCGCGAGGCCACCGCCGAGCCCACTGCCGTTCGACGCGCACGTGCATGCGCCGCCGTAGAACGACCCGCTCACGTCCGACGGGAAGTCGTCGCTGGGATCGAGGGGATCCGTACCGCGACCGACCTCGTCGCCGTCGTTGACGCCACCATCGTCGGAGTCCGGATCGTTGGGATCCGTGCCGTAGATGTCGACCTCGTCACCGTCGAGCAGCCCGTCGTCGTCGCTGTCGGGATCGAGCGGGTCGGTGTCGTAGATGTTCACCTCTTCGCCGTCGAGCAGACCGTCGTCGTCGGTGTCGGGATCGTTCGGATCCGTGCCGAGCTCGGCTTCCTCGTCGTCGGTGAGGCCGTCACCGTCGGTGTCGACCGCCCCCATGTCGGGATCGAGCGCATCGATGGTGCCGTCGCCGTCGCTGTCGGGGCCCCCCGCTCCCCCTTCCGCGAAGTCGGAGAGGCCATCGCCGTCGGTGTCGGCGTCGTTCGGATCCGTCTCGTCGTCAGCGGTTCCGGGCAGGTCGCCGTCGAAGGCGCCGTTGCCGTTCAGATCCTCGTCCCCGTCGAGCAGGCCGTCGCCGTCGGTGTCGGCGTCGTTCGGGTCGGTGGTGGTGGACGGGTCGGCGTCGGGCGTCCACGACGGGTCGGTACCCGTGAATGGCACGCCGCCGTCGGACGTTCCGCCCGGGACCGGCTCGGTGACGCCGAGCTCGAGGCCGTCGGTGAGACCGTCGCCATCGCTGTCCGCGTTGTTCGGGTCCGTCTCGTCGCCCGTGCCGGGGATGCCGTCGGGCCCGCTGAGCTCGTCACCGTCGGAGAGGCCGTCGTCGTCGCTGTCCGCGTCGACGGGGTCGGTCTCGTCACCCGATCCGGGGATTCCGTCGGCACCGTCGCGCTCCTGGCCGTCGGAGAGGCCGTCGTCGTCGGTGTCGGGATCGTTCGGGTCGGTGCCGTTGATGACCTCGTCCTCGTCCGAGACGCCGTCTCCATCGGTGTCGGTGCCGAACGGGTCGAGCGCGTCGATGATCCCGTCGCCGTCGCTGTCGGGGCCGGCCGAGCCGCCCTCGATGGCGTCACCGAGCCCGTCACCATCGGTGTCGGGGTTGTTCGGGTCGGTCTCGTCGTCCTGCGTGCCGGGGCGGTCGCCATCCCACGCGCCGTCGCCGTCGAGGTCTTCCTGGCCGTCGGTCCAGCCGTCGCCATCCGAGTCGGGGTTCGCCGGATCGGTGGTCGTGGTGGGGTCGCTGTCGGGCACCCAGTCGGGACCGGTGCCGGAGTACGGGATCCCGTTCCCGTCGGACACGCCACCGGGGACGCCCACCGTCACGCCGGACTCGAGGCCGTCGTTCAGGCCGTCGCCGTCGGTGTCGGGGTTCGTGGGGTCGGTGGTGCCGGCGACCTCGTCTCCATCGGAGATCCCGTCGTCGTCGGTGTCGGCGTCGATGGGCGAGGTCTCGTCCCCCGACAGCGGCACGCCGTCGTCGCCGACGAGCTCGGTGCCGTCGGAGAGACCGTCGTTGTCGGTGTCGGCATCGTTCGGATCGGTTCCGATGAAGTCTTCGACCGCATCGGGGATGCCGTCGCCGTCGGTGTCGGGCCCGAGGTCGGGGTCGAGCGCGTCGATCGTGCCGTCGCCGTCGCTGTCGGGACCGGCCGCGCCGCCTTCGATCAGGTCGTCGAGGCCATCGCCGTCCGTGTCGACTGCGTTCGGATCGGTCTCGTCGTCGATGAGGCCGGGCTGGTCACCCGCCCAGGCACCGTCGCCGTTCAGATCCTCGTCACCGTCGAACAGTCCGTCCCCGTCGGTGTCGGGGTCGAGCGGGTCGGTGGTGCTCGCGGGGTCGGCGTCGGGCACGAACACGGTGGTGTCGGTGCCCGCGTACGGGCGGCCATCGCCATCGGTCACGCCAGCCGGGATGGGCGCGGAGACGCCGCTCTCGGTGCCGTCCTGCACGCCGTCGGCGTCGGTGTCGACATCGTTCGGGTCGGTCTCGTCGCCCGTGCCCGGCGAGCCGTCCGGCCCGGAGACCTCGTCCCCGTCGGACAGACCGTCGTCGTCGGAGTCGGCGTCCATCGGCAGGGTCTCGTCCCCGGAGCCCGGGATTCCGTCGCCACCGAGCAGCTCTTCGGCGTCGGACAGGCCGTCGTCGTCGGAGTCGGGGTCGTTCGGATCCGTGGTGCTCGCGGGGTCGGAGTCGGGCACGAACACCGTGGTGTCGGTGCCGGCGAACGGAATTCCGAGGCCATCGCTCACGCCTTCGGCCACCGGCGTGGTGACGCCCTGCTCCAGACCGTCGCCGAGCCCGTCGCCGTCGGTGTCGAACAGCGTGGGGTCGGTCTCGTCGCCCGTGCCCGGCAGCCCGTCGGGGCCGAGCAGCTCGTCGCCGTCGGAGATCCCGTCGTCGTCGGTGTCGGCGTCGAGCGGATCGGTGTCGACCTCGTCGGCGTCTTCGATGCCGTCGCCGTCGGTGTCGCGGTCGTACGGGTCGGTTCCCTCGCCCGCTTCGTCGACGTCGTCCTCTCCGTCGTTGTCGGAGTCGGGATCGAGGGCGTCGATGAGCGTGTCACCATCGGTGTCGCGCCCACCGGGACCCCCTTCGAACGCGTCGTCGTAGGTGTCGTCGTCGCTGTCGGAATCGTTCGGATCCGTCTCGTCGTTCACGAAGCCCGGCTGCACGTCGTAGTCGTAGAAGCCGTCCTGGTTCAGGTCTTCCGTGCCGTCGGGGATGGAGTCGCCGTCGGAGTCGGCGTTCCGCGGGTCGGTCGTGGAGGACGGGTCGGCGTCGGGCACGAACACCGCGGTGTCGGTGCCGACGAACGGCGTGCCATCCGGCGCGGTGCCGCCCGGGATGGGCGTGGTCGCGCCGCGCTCGAGCCCGTCGCCCAGGCCGTCACCGTCGGTGTCGAACAGGGTCGGGTCGGTCTCGTCGCCGGTTCCGGGGAACCCATCCGGACCACGGAACTCGGCACCGTCGGACAGGCCGTCGTCGTCGCTGTCGGCGTCGAACGGATCCGTGCCGTTGGTGACCTCCTGGTCGTCGGGGAGCCCGTCGCCGTCGCTGTCGTCACCGACCACCGCCGGGTCGAGGGCATCGATGATGCCGTCGCCGTCGGAGTCCGGACCGGCAGCGCCGCCCTCGACCGCGTCGTCGAGCCCGTCACCATCGGTGTCGGGGGAGTTCGGGCTGGTCTCGTCGTCCTGCGTTCCGGGCTGGTCGCCGTCGAAGCGTCCGTCCTGGTTGAGGTCTTCCTCGCCGTCGAGCAGCGTGTCGCCATCGGTGTCGGCGTCGTTCGGATCCGTCGTGCTGGACGGGTCGGCGTCGCCCTCGAAGCCCGGCGCGGTTCCCGCGTAGGGCCGACCGTCGCCATCGGTGACGCCATCGGGGATCCCGGTGGTGACGCCCTGCTCCAGCCCGTCTCCGAGGCCGTCGTCATCGGAGTCGAAGTCGTTCGGGTCGGTCTGCACGGGCCCGTTCAGCTCGTCGCCGTCGGAGAGGCCGTCGTCGTCGGAGTCGGCATCCAGCGGGTCGGTCTCGTCGCCCGTTCCCGGCATGCCGTCCGGCCCCGCCACCTCTTCGCCGTCGGACAGGCCGTCGTCGTCGGAGTCGGGGTCGTTCGGGTCGGTGCCGATGAGGTCTTCGACCGTGTCGGGCAGCCCATCGCCGTCGGTGTCGCCACCCACGTCGGTGTCGAGTGCGTCGATCGTCTCGTCGCCATCGGTGTCGGGACCTGCCGCTCCCCCCTCGATGAGGTCGTCGAGGCCATCACCGTCTGTGTCGGCGCTGTTCGGGTCGGTCTCGTCGTCGACCGTGCCCGGCTGGTCGCCGTCGAACGCGCCGTCGCCGTTCAGGTCTTCGTCGCCGTCGAACAGGCCGTCGGAGTCGGAGTCGGAGTCGAGCGGATCGGTCGTGGAGGACGGGTCGGCGTCCGGCACGAACACACCCGGATCGGTACCCGCATACGGGACGCCGTCACCGTCGGACACGCCGTCGGGGATGCCGGTGGTGATGCCCTGCTCGGTGCCGTCCTGGAGACCATCGGCGTCGGAGTCGGGGTCGTTCGGGTCGGTGCCGCCGAGAACCTCGTCTCCGTCGGACAGGCCGTCGTCGTCGCTGTCGGCGTCGAGCGGGTCGGTCTCGTCGCCCGAGCCGCCGATGCCGTCGGCCCCGAGGAGCTCTTCGGAGTCGGACAGGCCATCGTTGTCGGTGTCGGGATCGTTCGGATCGGTGCCGATGCTCGTCTCGGTGCCGTCCGTCAGCCCGTCGCCATCGGAGTCGACGTCCGCATCGGGGTCGAGCGCGTCGATCGTGCCGTCGCCATCGGTGTCGGGACCGGCCGAGCCGCCTTCCGCGAAGTCGGAGCGACCGTCGTTGTCGGTGTCGGTGTCGTTCGGGTCGGTCTCGTCGTTCGCCGTACCCGGACGGTCACCCGCCCACAGGCCGTCGCCGTCGAGATCCTCCTGACCGTCGGTGAGGCCGTCGTTGTCGGTGTCGGGGTCGGTCGGATCGGTCGTGGTGGTGGGATCGGCGTCGCCGACGAACACCACACCGGTGCCCGCGTACGGGATGCCGAGCGCGTCGGACACACCGCCCGGGATGCCCGTGGTGATGCCGGATTCCACACCGTCTTCGACGCCATCGCCGTCGGAGTCGGGGTCGTTCGGATCCGTGCCCACCTCGTACTCGGTGCCGTCGGACAGGCCGTCGTCGTCGCTGTCGGCGTCGAGCGGGTCGGTCTCGTCGCCGGTGCCGGGAATGCCATCGGGGCCCGCGACCTCCTCACCGTCGGTGAGGCCGTCGTTGTCGGTGTCGGCGTCGTAGGGGTCGGTTCCCGCAGCCACCTCGTCGATGTCGTCGAGCACGTCGTTGTCGGAGTCGGGATCGAGCGCATCGATCAGCGTGTCGCCGTCGGAGTCCGGGCCCCCTGCCCCACCCTCGAACAGGTCGTCGAGGGTGTCGCCGTCGCTGTCGGGGTTGTTCGGATCGGTCTCGTCGTTCGCCGTTCCGGGCTGCACGTCGAAGTCGTAGAAGCCGTCGCCGTCGAGGTCTTCCTCGCCGTCGAGCAGGGTGTCGCCGTCGGAGTCGGGATCGTTCGGATCCGTCGTGCTCGCGGGGTCGGTGTCGGGCGTGAACACCGAGACGTCGGTGCCCTCGTACGGAATGCCGTCGCCGTCGGAGATGCCCGCCGGGATGGGCGTGTCGGCGCCGAGCTCGAGGCCGTCGGACAGACCGTCGGCGTCGGTGTCGAACACGGTGGGGTCGGTCTCGTCGCCCGTTCCGAGCGCGGCGTCGGGCCCGAACACCTCGGCACCGTCGGAGAGGCCGTCGTCGTCGGTGTCGGCGTCGAGAGCGTCGGTCGGACCGCCCACCTCGAGGTCGTCGGTGAGACCGTCGCCGTCGGTGTCGGGATCGTTCGGATCCGTGCCGTACACGCCCGTCTCGTCGTCGTCGGAGAGACCGTCGCCGTCGGAGTCGACGATCACCACGTCGGGATCGAGCGCGTCGATCGTGCCGTCGCCGTCGCTGTCGGGGCCGGCCGAGCCCCCCTCGGCGAGGTCGCCCACGCCGTCGTCGTCGGAGTCGGCATCGTTCGGGTCGGTCTCGTCGTCGGCCGTTCCGGGCTGGTCGCCCGCCCACACGCCGTCGAGATCGAGATCCTCGGCGCCGTCGGTGAGGCCGTCGCCGTCGGAGTCGTCGTCGTACGGGAGCGTGGTGGTCGCCCCGCCGTCGCCGTCGGGCACGAACACACCCGTGTCGGTGCCTTCGAACGGAGTGGCGTTCCCGTCGGAGACCCCCGCCGGGATGGGCGTGTCGCGTCCGGCTTCGAGACCGTCGGCCAGGCCGTCGCCGTCGGAGTCGGTGTCGAGCGGGTCGGTCTCGTCGCCGGAGCCCGCCGTGCCGTCGAGCCCGCGCACCTCTTCGCCGTCGGAGAGGCCGTCGTCGTCGGAGTCGGCATCGAGCGGGTCGGTGTTGGTCGAGTTGACCTCCTGCCCGTCGCGGAGCCCGTCGCCGTCGGTGTCGGCATCGTTCGGGTCGGTGCCGTGGATGTTCGTCTCGTCGGCATCGGACAGGCCGTCGCCGTCGGTGTCCCCGTCGTTCATGTCGTCGAGGGCGTCGATGATGCCGTCGCCATCGCCGTCCGGACCGCCCGACCCGCCTTCGGTGAAGTCGTCCTGGCCGTCTCCATCGGTGTCGGCGAGGTTCGGATCCGCTTCGTCGTCGGCGGTTCCGGGCTGATCGCCCGCCCACACGCCGTCGTGGTTCAGGTCTTCCGCACCGTCGCTCAGGCCGTCGTTGTCGCTGTCGCTGTCGTACGGGAGCGTGGTGGTCGCACCGGAGTCGCCGTCGGGCTCGAACACCGAGACGTCGGTGCCGACGTACGGCACGGCGTTCCCGTCGGACACGCCACCCGGGATGGGCGTGTCGCGCCCGACCTCGAGGCCGTCCTGCAGACCGTCGTTGTCGGAGTCGGCATCGAGCGGATCGGTGTCGTCGGTGTTCCCGGGGATGCCGTCGAGCCCGGCGACCTCTTCGCCGTCGGACAGGCCGTCGTCGTCGGTGTCGGCGTCGAGCGGATCGGTGAGGGTGGTGTTCACCTCTTCGCCGTCCGACAGACCGTCGTTGTCGGAGTCAGCGTCGTCGGGATCGGTGTTGGTGACCGTGGTCTCGTCGACGTCGGAGAGGCCGTCGCCGTCGGTGTCGGTGTCGTCGGTGTCGTCGAGCGTGTCGATCGTGCCGTCGCCGTCGGTGTCGGGACCTGCGGATCCGCCCTCGGCAGCGTCGTTCAGGCCGTCACCGTCGGTGTCGGCGAGGTTCGGGTCGGCTTCGTCGGCGGCGGTTCCGGGCTGATCGCCCGCCCACACGCCGTCGCCGTTCAGGTCTTCGGCACCGTCGAGCAGGCCGTCGTTGTCGGTGTCGCTGTCGTACGGGAGCGTGGTGGTCGCGCCCGCGTCGCCGTCGGGGACGTAGTTGGGGCTGGCCGTGTTCGTGCCGGCGTACGGGATGGCGTCGACGTCGGAGACTCCGCCTGCCACGGGCGTCGCGCGCCCGGCCTCGAGGCCGTCGGTGAGGCCGTCGTTGTCGGAGTCGGCGTCGAGCGGGTCGGTCTCGTCGCCGCTCGTCGCGACGCCGTCGAGCCCGAGGACCTCCTGGCCGTCGTTCAGGCCATCGTCGTCGGTATCGGCGTCGAGCGGGTTCGTGAGCGTGGAGTTCACCTCGCGACCGTCGTTCAGGCCGTCGTTGTCGGTGTCGGCGTCGAACGGATCGGTGTTCGTGGTGTTCACCTCGTCGAGGTCGGTGAGACCGTCTCCGTCGGTGTCTTCGTTGTTCGGGTCGAGCGCGTCGATCGTGCCGTCGCCGTCGGTGTCGGGGCCACCGGAGCCGCCTTCTGCGGCGTCGTTCAGGCCGTCACCGTCGGTGTCGGCGAGGTTCGGGTCGGCTTCGTCGGCAGCGGTTCCGGGACGGTCGCCCGCCCACACGCCGTCGCGGTTGAGGTCTTCAGCGCCGTCGCTGAGGCCGTCGTTGTCGGTGTCGCTGTCGTACGGGAGCGTGGTGGTCGCACCGGCATCTCCGTCGGGCACGTAGTTCGGGCTCGCCACGTTGGTGCCCGTGAACGTCACGCCGGTGTTCGACGTTCCGCCGGGGATGGGCGTGCTCCGGCCCGCTTCGAGGCCATCCGTGAGGTTGTCGGAGTCGGAGTCGGGATTCGTCGGGTTCGTCTCGTCGCCGGAGCTCGCGATGCCGTCGAGCCCGAGCACCTCTTCGCCGTCGGACAGCGCGTCGTCGTCGCTGTCGGCGTCGCGCGGATTCGTGAGCGTGGTGTTCACCTCGACACCGTCGTTCAGGCCGTCGTTGTCGGTGTCGGCGTCGAACGGGTCGGTGTTGGAGACCGTGACCTCGTACTGGTCGGTGAGACCGTCGCTGTCGGAGTCCTGATCGATCGGATCGAGCGCGTCGATCGTTCCGTCGCCGTCGGCATCGGGGCCGCCCGAGCCGCCTTCCGCGAAGTCGTCGAGCCCGTCGTCGTCGGAGTCGGGGTCGTTCGGGTCGGTCTCGTCGTTGGACGTGCCGGGGAGATCGCCGTCCCACACGCCGTCGAGGTTGAGGTCTTCCGCTCCGTCGAGCAGCGTGTCGTCGTCGGAGTCGGAGTCGTTCGGGTCGGTCGTCGTGGCGCCCGAGTCACCGTCGCCGGTGTAGGGGACGTCGGTGCCGGAGTACGGGACGCCCGAGTTGGACGTGCCCGCGGGGACCGCGTCGTCGTCGCCGACCTCGATGCCGTCGATCAGGCCGTCGGCATCGGAGTCCTCGTCGAGGGGGTCGGTCTCGTCGCCGGTGGCCGGGATGCCGTCGACGCCGTCGAGCTCTTCTCCGTCGGTGAGGCCGTCGTCGTCGGTGTCGGCGTCGAGGGGATCGGTGAGTGTGGTGTTCACCTCCTCCCCGTCCGTCAGGCCGTCGTCGTCGGTGTCGGCGTCGAAGGGATCCGTGTTGTGGATGTTCGTCTCGTCGTCGTCGGTGAGACCGTCTCCGTCGGAGTCGAACTCGAACACACAGTCGAACGGGGGCAGCTCGGGCGCGTCGTCCTCGAACAGACCGCCCGTGCCGCCGACGCCGGCGCCACCCGTGTGCAGCGCGCTGCCGCCGATGCCGCCATCGATGTCGGCCGTAGCGGACCCCGCGAGGACGTTGACGAGGTAGATGATGCCACCGGCGCCACCGCCGCCTGCACCGTCGTCGGACTGCGTGGACCGGTTTCCGTCGCCACCCACCGCCTCGATCTCGAGGCCCGTGAGGTCGGCTTCTCCGGTGTAGATCAGCACGGCGCCACCGGCGCCACCGCCACCGCCACCTTCCGCAGCCGCAGCGAGACCGGCGTAGTCGGCCGCGTTGCCGTCGAAGCCGAAGCCCGCGCGGTGGCCGTTGGCGGAGATGGTGCCGCTCGACGCCACCTGGATGTCGTAGGCGCGGATGATGACGACGCCGCCACCGTTGTTGCCTGCACCTGCCGCGGGCGTCGGGATGTTGTCGTCGCCCTGGGCGCCGCCACCGCCGCCGCCCATGGTGAGACGGTCGGCAGCTGCCGTGATGAAGCCCGCCGCGCCGCCGCGACCGGCGACCACCGCGCCGCCGCCGGTGCCGCTCGCGCCGCCCGTACCGCCGAGCGCTCCGTTGCCGCCGCCGCCGCCGCCGCCGTCGTACGTGTTCCACGCCGCGCCGCCCGCGTTGCCGAACGCGCCCATGCCCCACTCGTTCGCGTTGCCCGCGTTCGGGTATCCGTTGGGCTGGGTGAGGAACTGGCCATTGGCGCCGTTGTTCGAGTCGTTCAGGAGGGCCGGACCTCCCGCGATGCCCTCACCCGGGTAGTTCGGCTCGTCGTCCTGACCCTGGTTGTTGTCGTTGGACGTGGTGGGCTGGCCTCCGCGGAAGCCCGCGCCGTCGGCGCGGATCGACCCTCCGTCGAACGTGAGCGCGCCCGCCACGTCGATCGAGGCGACGCCGCCGGACGTGCCGTCCCACTCGAGCGCGACGATCTGCGAGCCCGCGTTGAGCGTGACGTCGAGGTACTGGGGGATCCGGACGACCTGGAACGTGCGGAACCCGAGGTTGCCCGTGACCGTGCGGTCGTTGACGTAGGTGTTGATCAGCCCGCCGCCAGCACCCTCGCCGGCCACCACCACGGTGCCGCCGGGCCCGAAGCCGACGAACGTGACGATCTCGTACCGCCCGGCCGTGAAGTTGGCGTTGTTCAGCATGCCGGTGTTGAGCTGGACGGTGTCGGGCGGGTTCGCCACGCCGTCGCCGAACGCGCTGTTGAGGTTGGTGTCGTCGGACGTGTTCACGGCCGCGCCCTGCATCTGCATGACGAGCAGGCGATCGCCGAACTGGAGCGGGGCCGCGTCGCCGCGCTGCACACCGAGTGGGATCGCGTTCGATCCGGCCGCGACCGTGACCGTTCCGCGTGCCGGCCAGTAGCTGTTCACGATCACCGTGTTGCCCGCAGGCACGTCGAGGTCGCTCATGCCGAGCGAGCACTGGTCGAAGTCGCCCTCGATCACACACAGGTCGGAGCAGCCGTCCCCCGGGTCGGTTCCGCCGTCGTCGCACTCCTCGCCGCCCGTCACGAATCCGTCGCCACACACAGGGGCTTCCGGGAGGCACGTCGCGTCGCACCCGTCTCCGTCGACGTCGTTGCCGTCGTCGCACGCTTCGTCGGACGCCTGGAACCCGTCGCCACACCCGCTCGAGCAGGTGCTCTCGAGGCCCAGCGGCGAGAGCCACGTGTACTGGGTGTTGGGCTGGCTCATGTTGTAGAGCGCCACACGACCCGCCGGGAAGGTGGCGAGACCCACGTCGGTCGGGCTCACGTCGAACTGCACGACCCCGTTGATCGAGACGACCAGACGGTTCGGCGAGTAGTCGACATCCCACACGTACGTGGTGTTGGCCGTCCACCCGGTGTCGCCGAGCGTCGCGCCACGGGCGAGCTCGGTGACGTCGCCGGAGTGCGCCCACAGCTCGGTGGTGCTCAGGCTCCCGCCGCTCGCGCGGTTGAGCGCCACGCCGCGCTCACCGGTGGTTCCCGCTCCCGCGAAGTCCTGGTTCACCTGCTTCCAGTCGATGTACAGGAAGTCGGGGTTCGCGGACGTGAACTCCCCGGAGTCGAGCCCGAGCGCGATGCCGAAGAAGTCGTCGTCGCCCGCCACCGGGCGCGTGCTGAACTGGAACGGACCCGCGAACGCCTCGTACTCCGTGACGATCACGGTGCCTTCGGAGTTCTGGGTGTTCGTCGCCGACACCGGAGACGAGACGTTCCAGTTCCCGTTCGCACCGATGCTCTGGATCACGCCCTGGTCGAGCTCGGCCGCCACCGAGCAGTAGTACCCGGTCTCGACGGTGCAGCTCGCGTCACACCCGTCGCCCGGGACATCGTTGCCGTCGTCGCACTCGTCGGTGCCGTTCACGATGCCGTCACCGCACTCCGGCACGACGTCGACGTCGATCGCCAGCCCGACTCCGCGAGGCCCGAGCGCGTCGTCGAACGTGATGGTGAACGTGGTGACCGGCGTGGGGCTGTCGAAGAAGAACGCGTCGTCGTCACCCAGCAGGCTGGGCTCGAAGGACGCGGACGTCGCGTTGCACAGCGGCAGGCTCAGGAGCGGGCCCGAGCACGTGTCGAACCCGATGTCGACGCTGAACGCGTCGTTGAACGTCGCCACCGAACGATCGGCGTCGTACGCCGACAGCTGGTTGACGAACACGGGCTCCGAGAAGGTGTACGTCACGGTCGTCGTGAAGTCGTGGGCGTCGAAGTCGAAGTCGGAACCCGCGGTGGACGCGCCCTGGGCCGGCGGCGCGTCGACGTCGAGGTCGGTGTTCGCGCCCTGGCTCTGCACCAGGATGCTCACCGTGCCCCCCGGGAACGAGCCCGTGAGCGTGGTGGGGCTGCAGTCGTTGCAGCTCGTCGCGTTGAGCACGATCGGCGACGCGTACGCGTTCACCGAGGACATCAGGGAGAGCCCGGCCACACCGAGCATCCCGACGGCCGATCGCGAAGGGAGGCTGGCCCGGATCCCGCTGAAGGATCGCGCGATCCAGCTCCGGCTCGAGGAGGATCCCGCAACCCGCTGTCCAGCGAGTCGCACCCAGGCGCGCTGCCGTGCCTTCCGTCCGTGACGCATCGATACCCCTTCTGCCCACCGGAGACCTTCCGGTGCGAGAACAGACCCAGACCAACTGACCGTGTGTACCCCTGCTGGCGTCGATTCGCAACGGGTCCGCGCGGCGCGCCCGTCCACACCGCCTCGAATCGGGCCTCGGCGCGATTACGTTTCGATTACGGCCGGTTCCACAGGCGAAGGGTCGTGCACCGCAATACAGGCACGACCTTTGGCCAACCGCCACGTGGTGTGGCACCGATGGAGCTCGAATGACCGATCCTAAGCCCGCGCAGCGGGCGAACCCGATCCGCAAGGTCGCCGTCCTGGGCGCCGGCGTCATGGGCACCGGCATCGCCGCCCACCTCGCCAACGCCGGGATCCCGTCCATCCTGTTCGACATCGTCCCGAAAGACGCCGGTTCCGACCCCGCGGCCCGGAACGCGTTCGCGATCAAGGGCATCCAGGGTGCGATCAAGAGCAAGCCCGCGCTGCTGTTCAGCAAGTCGCGCGCCTCGCTGATCACGCCAGCGAACTACGACGATCACGGGGAGCTGCTCGCGAGCTGCGACTGGATCGTCGAGGTCGTGGTCGAGCGCCTCGACATCAAGAAGAAGGTGTACCGCTGGGTCGCCGAGAACCGCACCGAGGGCTCGGTGGTGAGCTCGAACACCTCGGGCATCCCGCTCGCCGACATGGCGGCCGACATGCCCGACGAGATGCGGAAGAACTTCCTCATCACGCACTTCTTCAACCCCGTGCGGTACATGCGCCTGCTCGAGATCGTGAGCGGGCCCGACACCGACCCGTCGGTCACGGCGCGCATGACCCAGTTCGGCGAGCGCGTGCTCGGCAAGGGCATCGTCACCGCGAAGGACACCCCGAACTTCGTCGCGAACCGCGTCGGCACGTTCGGCATGATGAGCGTGTTCAAGCACATGGAGCGCCTGGGGCTCACGGTCGAGCAGATCGACGCCGTGTTCGGCCCGGCCATGGGGCGTCCGAAGAGCGCCGTGTTCCGCACGGCCGACGTCGTCGGGCTCGACACCTTCGCGCACGTCGTGAAGGGCGTGTACGACGGCGTCCCCGACGACGAGTGCCGCGACTACTTCGTGCTCCCCGACTACGTCGGAAAGCTCATCGAAGAGGGCCGCCTCGGCGCGAAGTCCGGCGCGGGCTTCTACAAGAAGGGCGTGGTCGACGGGAAGAAGGAGATCCTCGCTCTCGACCCCGCCACCCTCGAGTACCGCGTCCAGGAGAAGGTGCGGTTCGACTCGATCGGGGCGTCCCGCAAGAAGGAGAAGCTGTCCGACAAGCTCACGGCGATGGTGTACGGCGACGATCCCGGTGCGCAGGCCGCATGGGCGGTCACGGCCGACACGCTGATCTACGCCGCGAACCGCATCCCCGAGATCGCCGACGATGTCGTCAACATCGACAACGCGATGAAGTGGGGCTTCGCGTGGGACATCGGGCCGTTCGAGTCCTGGGATGCCATCGGTGTCCGCCAGTCGGTCGAGAAGATGAAGGCCGAAGGCCGCGCGGTCCCCGCCTGGATCGACGCCATGCTCGCGGCCGGCCAGGAGACGTTCTACGCGCGCAACGACGCCGGAACGCTCCAGTACTGGGCCCAGTCCGGCGGCCTGGTCGACGTTCCGACCATCGCTGGCGAGATCGATCTCGTCACCGTCCGCAAGAAGGGCGGCGAGCTCGACCGGAACCCGTCCGCGTCGCTCCACGACCTCGGTGACGGCGTGCTCGGGCTCGAGTTCCACAGCAAGATGAACGCGCTCGACAACCTGATCTTCGAGTCGTACGCCAAGGCGCTCGACAAGCTCGATGCAGGCGAGTTCGACGCGCTGGTCGTGGGCAACCAGGACCCCCGCGCGTTCTGCGCCGGCGCGAACATCCTGATGATCCTGATGTCGGCGATGCAGGGCCAGTGGGGCGAGATCGAGACGATGATCGATCAGCTCCAGCAGCTGATGATGCGCGCGAAGTACTCCGCGAAGCCCGTCGTCACGGCGCCGCACCAGCTCACGCTCGGCGGCGGAGCCGAGGTCACGATGCACTCCGCGTCCACCGTCGCGAACGGCGAGCTCTACATGGGCCTCGTCGAGGTCGGTGTGGGGCTCATCCCCGGTGCCGGCGGCTGCAAGGAGCTACTCGTGCGCTACATGGGCGACCTCCCGCAGGACATCGACTACGACCCGAACCCGTTCGTCCAGAAGGTGTTCCAGCACATCGGGCTCGCGAAGGTCGCCACCAGCGCCCTCGAAGCCCGCGAGATGGGCTTCCTCCGCCCCACCGACACCATCACGATGAACCCCGCGCAGGTCATCGCCGACGCCAAGCAGCGCGCCCTCGGGCTCGTGGCGGGCGGCTACGTCGCTCCCGAGCGCCGCACCGTGAAGCTGCCCGGTCCGGCAGGAAAGGCAGCGATCGAGCTGTTCCTGTACCAGATGCACGAGGGGGGCTACGCGACCGACCACGATGTCACGGTCGGCAAGCACCTCGCCCACGTGCTCACGGGCGGCGACATCCCCGCGAACACCGCGCTCACCGAGCAGGATCTCCTCGATCTCGAGCGCGAGACCTTCCTGAAGCTCTGCGGAGAGGCCAAGACCCAGGCCCGGATCCAGCACATGCTCCAGACCAACAAGCCCCTTCGCAACTAATCATCCAGGGAATCAACCATGCGTGAAGTCGCAGTCGTCTCCGCGGTGCGTACCGCCGTCGGAAAAGCCAAGAAGGGTGCCCTCAAGGACACCCGCCCGGACGACCTCCTCGCAGCCGTGCTCCGCGCTGCGGTGGACCGCGCCGGCATCGATGCCTCCGAGCTGGATGACGTCGTCATCGGCACCGCCATGCCCGAGGCCGAGCAGGGCATGAACGTCGCGCGTATCAGCGCGTTCATGGCCGGCATCCCCGACGAGGTGCCCGCCGTCACCATCAACCGGTTCTGCTCCAGCGGCATCCAGAGCATCGCTCAGGGCGCGTCGGCCATCATGGCGGGCTGGCAGGACACCGTGCTCGCGGGCGGGGTCGAGTCGATGACCCAGATCGCGATGGGCGGCCAGAAGCCCAGCCCGAACCCCAAGCTCATGGAGGAGCGCCCCGAGGCGTACACCCCGATGGGCATCACGGCCGAGAACGTGGCCGAGCGGTTCGAGGTCACCCGCGAGCAGCAGGATGCCTTCGCCGTGCAGTCGAACGCCCGTGCGCTCGCCGCCATCGAGGCCGGCCGGTTCAAGGACGAGATCGTGCCGCTCCAGACGCGCGTGTTCGCCGACGGCCAGTGGAAGGACATCACCTTCGACACCGACGAGGGCCCGCGTGCCTCCGACGTGGCGTCGCTCGGCAAGCTCCGCACGGCGTTCAAGGCCACGGGCAGCGTCACGGCGGCGACGTCGTCGCAGATGTCCGACGGGGCCGCTGCCGTCGTGATCATGGACCGTGAGAAGGCCGAGCAGCGTGGGCTCCCCGTGCTGGGCGTGCTCCGCGCGTACCAGGTCGTGGGCGTGCCGCCCGAGATCATGGGCGTCGGTCCGCTGTACGCGATCCCGAAGGCGGTCGAGGCCGCCGGGCTCACCCTCGACGACATCGACGTGTTCGAGATCAACGAGGCGTTCGCTTCGCAGGCCCTGTACTGCGTGCGCGAGCTCGGCATCGACCCCGCGAAGGTGAACCCGAACGGCGGCGCCATCGCGCTCGGTCACCCGCTCGGCGCGACCGGCGCGCGGATGACCGCCACCCTGCTCCACGAGCTCAAGCGCCGCAATGCCCGCTACGGCATCGTGTCGATGTGCATCGGCGGCGGCATGGGCGCGGCGGCGGTGTTCGAGAACGTGAACGCGAAGTAGCGACTCCACGGCGTCGAAGGGTTCGTGCCCCTCGACGCCGTGGCGCGGCGATGCCGAAGTCGGGTCCCAACTGGTAGGTTCTGCTCATGCCGACCCGTCTCAAGCGCCTCCGTCTCGCAGCGTTCCAGCAGTTCCAGGACATCGATCTCGATCTCACCGGTCCCGATGGGAACGTGTGCAATCGGGTGTGCATCATCGGCCCGAACGGAACGGGCAAGACGACCCTCCTCCGCGAGATCTCCCGGCACGTGGCGCTCGGTACGCCCGAGGGAGCTGGGCTGCACGGCGCTGAGCTGGTGCGAGACGACGAATCGCTCTGCCACCTGCAGTTCCAGCGATCTGGCTCGGAGCGGCCGTACGACAGGTGGTATCTGAACTCGGATTCCCAGCGGTTGGTGCAACTGGGATTCGCCCCGGGCCTCACCGAGGCCGAACGAGTTCGGGTGTTCAACGACCACGGACCCGTCGACATGCGGGACCTATCGTCCTGGAGACCCGACCTCCTCGTGTTCGCCCCCGCGGAGTCGCGAACGAACGACGCGATGGTGGTGAGCGACGTTCCCGAGGCGACCGTCGATGGCGCCCTGAAGCTCGGCGACCGGCTCCAACCCGAGCATCGCATCAGCACGGACACCGTGAACGAGATGTGGAAGGTTCTCGTCTGGCACATCAAGCAGCGGGAATCGGACCGCCAGGAGTTCGAGACCCGGCCCGAGAACCTCGAGAAGACCAAGAAGCAGCTACTCGGGGAGTTCGACACCCTCCATCCCGACCCGCTCGAAGCGCTCGCCGGACTCTGGAACCGGATCCTCGCGCCTGCAGGGCTGGAGTTCGACCGAGAGAACGCCCGGATACCCGTCCAGCTCACCGACAATCTCCAGGCCTACATCCGGCTCAAAGGCACCCACGAGCGCATCCCGTACGGCGCGCTGAGCACAGGCATCCGGAACTTCCTGTTCCGTGTGGGCCACCTCTTCCTGTTGTACTTCAACCGTTCCATCGACTCGGCGTTCGTCTTCGTAGACGAGCCAGAGAACAGCTTGTTCCCAGACTTCCTGTTCGATCTGATGGAGGTGTACGACACGCTGGTCGGCCCCAACACGCAGCTCTTCGTCGCCACCCACAGCCCCATCGTCGCAGCGCAGTTCGCCCCCCATGAGCGGCTCGTGCTCGACTGGAACGGAGATGCCAGTGTCTCGGTCCACAAGGGCATCGCCCCGAAGGGTGACGACCCGAACGACGTGCTCCGCCAGGACTTCAACCTCGCCGAGGTCATGGGTCCCGAAGGGCGCCGGAAGTGGGCCGAGTACGTCGACCTGAAGGCCCGGATCCGCGTCGAGCAGGACGCCGGGAAGCGCCAATCGCTTCTGGAGCAGGCAGCGTTGATCGGGCGAGCCTACCGGTTCGAGACGTGAGGTTCCTCGGGAAGGGTGCGAACTCGGCAACGCGCACGATGCGCTACAGGCCGGGCGGTCACAACGAGCGCCTCCTCGAACAGCTCCTCACCGACCAGTGTGGTTTCTGCGCCTACAGCGAGGCCCATGTGAATCCACTCCACACGGCGGCGGTCGAGCACTTCGACCCGGCCCTGAAGGGAACCGACGCCGATGGTCCCCTGAACTGGTACGGGGTGCTACAGAAGGTGAACCAGCGAAAGCGTCGGTCGGAACGCTTGTTCGACGCCACCTTGCTCGGGGACCGATGGTTTCAGGTTCCCGGCGCGGTCGCCGAGCGTGTCGTCTATGACTCCGCCGACCACATGTTCTTCGCGCGCAACCCGGATGATGCAGCAGCAAAGGCGCTCATCGACTACCTCGGGTTCAACCACTCCGAGGTCGTGATCGAGCGGAAGGCCCACGTCGAGAGGTTGCGGAGCTTGTTCGGGCTTGCGCGTCTGGAGGGGAGCGCAGCTCTCGACTGGCTCGCCGACCACCGCGCTTTCCTCGCCTTCCCGTCCGCTCTGGAAGCGTCGCTGGGCCTCGAAGTCGACGTCCTGCTCGGCGTCTGAGATCCTCACGACCCTCCGGTGAACGTCGGGATGGCGGCCCCATCGAGCCACGCATCCACGACCTCGTCCGTGAGCACGGGCCCCACCACGTGGTACCGGCTGATGAAGCCGTCGTCTACGAGAGGGTCGCTGCACACCACCACCTGGTCGCCCGTGAACCCGCTGTGGCACAGCTCCACCGTGTCGCCGCGCTTCACCAGCAGGCCCACGTGGTAGTCGAGCCCGACCACGTAAAGCCCGTCGTCCTGGGTCTGCACCCAGGCCTTCACGGCCGCGCGGTCGCCCTTCCGGAACCGCCGGATCTGCGGCTCGTCGGCGAACGTCTTCACGATGTACTCGCTCGGCTGTTGCGCCATCTTCACCCGCTCCACGCGCAACCCCGCGTGCTGGAGGACCGTCGACACGAAGTACCCGCACGCGATGGTCCCCTCTCCGGGCGTGGTGGAGGTGCCGTAGAACGCCCATGGGGTCCCGAACCACCGCGGCGCGAGGCCGTCGCGAACGGCGTCCGTCAGCCGCTCGCGGGCCCGCACCCGGGCGACCGACCGATCGAGCTGCGCGAGCTCCGTGCGATCGCGGGCCAGCGCCGCCCGGAGATCCGCGTACGACTCCGCCGGGACCTCCGACCGACCGGGCGCTTCGGGCCCCTTCCCCGCCTCGCGGCCCGTCTGGACCGACGCCCCATCCACGCCGCGGGCATCGTCTGATGCTGACACAGGGATCCAGGAGCAGGCGAGCAGGAGAGCGAGCATGGGCTCCCCGACACCACCCGTCCGGAGCGGTTCCCCGCTACTGCGGCCCCGGCTTCCCGCGCTGCGGCGGCAGCTTCTTGAGGCTCTGCAGCATCACCCAGCCGGGACCGACCAGCTCGGTCATGAACAGCCCTTCGCCGCCGAACGCCATCTTCCGGCAGCCGCCCACGCCGCGAACGCCGTAGCCCACGTCGGAGCTGAACACCGCCAGGTTCCCCGTGCTGACGAGCAGCTTCTCGCCCGCGCCGAGCTTCCGCTCGATGAAGTCGCCCGAGCCGTTGATCAGGGCCACGCCCGAGCCCGACAGCTGCTGCAGGAACAGCCCCGCGCCGCCGAAGAACATCGCGCCTGCCGACCTCGCCATCGTGACGCTGATGTCGACGTCGCCCATCGCGGCCACGAACGAGCCGCTCGTGCACGTGATGCTGCCGCGCGCGAGGTCCCACGTGGCGAGCTTTCCGGGCATGTTGGCCGCAAGGAGGACCGTAGCGCCGTCAGCCGTGCACGTGACGAACACGAGCGCCGCGCCCTCGCCCGTCATCATCCGGCCCAGGGCCTTCCCCACCCCGCCGGGCACCTTGAGCGTCCACTCGATGCCCTCGGAGTACGCCAGGAGCGAGCCGCGCGACACCCAGAGCGTCTGCCCGCGGTTCAGCGTGACCGTACACACCTGCGCGATGACGCCCTGCACCTCGATGTCGGCGACGTACTTGGAGAGCTCGCCTTCTTCGAGCTCCATGAACTGATCGAGCACACCGGCCATCTCACGCCTCCGTCGTCCGTGCGCCGGACCGCCGGGAAGGGTCTGCCAGGCGCGCCTCCCACAGCATCATGCCCATCATCACGAACGCGTACACCGCGAGCGCCCACGACAGGTACCCGATGTGGAACACCCGGTGCCCCTCCCACGACGACTCCGACCAGTTCGAGAACAGCTCGATGCCGAGCAGCATCACCAGGCCCACCTGGTTCCGGAGCTTCGAGAGGTCGGACGCATGGACGAGCGCCAGCGTCACACGAGCGATGTAGTAGTAGTAGCTCATCGTGGTGAGCAGGAAGATCGGGATGAATCCGAAGCCGAAGGCCTCGTCGTCACGGGAGTTCCGCAGGCCCCAGCCCATCGCGATCATCACGAGCAGCGCCAGACCGTAGCGAACGGGCTTCTGCTCTCCGATCTCCGCCTTCCGCCACGTCTCGATGTTCCGGCACGGCGTGAACCGGCACGGCTCGCGCCCGGGGTCGGGGGGGTGTCGCACCTCCCAGGGACCGCGGAACGGCAGCGCCAGCGCCAGACCGATGCGGCGCGACGACAGCTGCTCCGCGCGGTTGTGGTCCGACATGTTCTCCATGTGCGTGATCACGGTGGACGGCCCGAAGCGCACGATGGCGCCGAGCTCGAGGATGCCCACCACGACCACCCAGCCGAGCGCGAACACGAGCAGCTGGCGATGCACCTGCTTGCGGACGAGCCCCGCCAGACCCTTCGACAGCGGCCCCCACATCCAGAATGCAGGGAAGAGGCGGAGGGTGGCGGACCATCCCGCGAAGAAGCCGGCGAGGTAGTACCGCTCCTTCTTCAGCAGGGCCATCGCGATGAGCAGGCCCGCGATGTAGTCGTAGCGCAGGAAGACCCAGCTCACCGTGGGCCACCGCAGCGAATAGCTCACGGTGAAGAACACGATCGACCACAGCGTCGGGACAGGACCGTACGCCCAGAAGACCGCTCCGAACGCCAACAGCAGCAACCCCACGTCGAGAAAGCCCAGCATCTTGATCGACTCGACCGGGACGTGTGCCGCGAACGGACGCGCCAGGAGCGTCCACACGGGCGTGCCGTTGAACCCGTGGTCCTGGATCATGTCGTTCCACAGCGAGTTCCCCATCGGGGTTCCCTCGCGCTGCAGGAACAGGAAGTCGTGCTCGAACTGCTTCCAGCGCTCGGGGGTGAACTTCGAGTCGCGGACCGCGCGCCCGCGGGCGATGCCCTGCGCGACGGTCTCGTAGTGGTGCCCGTTCTCGTCCTGCGCCATGTACCGGTTGCCCTGCTTCTTGAAGAAGGGCCCGCCATTGTCGGCGTCGGCGAGCAGGCATGCCGGGTACAGGTCGAGGTAGCCGAGCTCGTCGAAGTACTTCGCGTTCAGGTAGTAGTGGATGACGTCGTAGGAATCGACGCGCTCCGAGATCAGCTCGGGGCCCCACCGCAGGTAGTTGGCGGTCGACACGAGCGCGAGCAGCACGAGCAGCCCCGTCGCCACCTCCTTCGACAGCTTCACCAGCGTGGGCCACGCCATCAGCAGGATGAGCGCGCCCCCCGCGATGTAGACCTTGTGGGCCTCGGTGACACCCCGGGAGACGTTCGCGCTGAACGTCAGATAGTCGGACCAGTCCATGGCCCCGGGTGTAACCCCGGACCACCGCGACTGGCCTCCCCTCGCGCCACTTCCGACCCTCCTGCCACGACGCTGTCAGCAGACCCCCCGGAGCGGCGCACCATGGCGTTAGGGGAGTCCGTCCGGGGGTTCGCGTGGCACTGGAGGGGTTCGGAGACGCCACGCGGGTGTGGTTCGGCGACACGTTCGCGGGGCCCACGCGCGTGCAGGAGGCCGGCTGGCCGCACATCGTGGCGGGCGACAACGCGCTGCTGCTCGCCCCCACCGGAAGCGGGAAGACCCTCGCGGCGTTCCTGGCCGCACTCGACAAGCTCACACGGCTCCCGATCGACGCAGAGCCCGGCGTGCGCGTGCTCTACATCAGCCCCCTCAAGGCGCTGGTGTACGACATCGAGCGAAACCTCCGCGCACCCCTCGTCGGGCTCGCGAACGCCGCCACGCGGCTCGGTCGGTCGCTGCGTCCGATCCGCGTCGACATCCGCACGGGCGACACCGCCCAGCGCGACCGCCGCCTCCAGGCGCGCGATCCGGCCGAGGTGCTCGTCACCACGCCCGAGTCGCTCTACCTGCTGCTCGGAAGCCAGTCGCGCGAGAACCTGCGCACCATCGAGACCATCATCGTCGACGAGATCCACGTCCTGGCCGGGAGCAAGCGGGGCTCGCACCTGGCCCTGTCGCTCGAGCGTCTCGCGGCCCTCACCGACCGGGAGCCCCAGCGCATCGGGCTCTCCGCCACCCAGCGTCCGCTGGAGCTCGTCGCCAGCTTCCTCGGCGGAGACCGTGAGGTGCGCGTCGTCGACACCAGTGAGCCGCCCCGCATCGATCTCCGCATCGTCGTTCCGGTCGAAGACATGGATCGGCCCATCGCCGCGGGCATCCCGGCCACCAAGGGGGGCGACGGGCAGTTCCAGCGGGTCGGGGGCTCCGGTCCCAGCGCGCCGTCCTCGGGCGCGAACACCCTCCAGCAGGGCCTGTGGCCCACCGTCTACCCGAAGATCCTCGAGCTGATCCGCGCCCACCGCTCCACCATCGTGTTCACCAACAGTCGGCTGTTGTGCGAGCGGCTGTCGCAGCGCTTGAACGAGCTCGCCGGCGAAGATCTCGTGCGCGCCCACCACGGGTCGATCAGCCACTCCCAGCGCAACGCCACCGAAGAGATGCTCAAGCAGGGCAAGCTGCCGGCCATCGTCGCCACCAGCTCGCTCGAGCTCGGGATCGACATGGGAGCGGTCGATCTCGTCGTGCTGGTCGAGTCTCCGGGCGCCGTGTCGCGCGGGCTCCAGCGGATCGGGCGTGCCGGGCACGGGGTCGGCGAGACCTCCATCGGCCGCATCTTCCCCAAGTTCAAGGCCGACCTCGTGGAGTGTGCGGTCGTCGCGAACCGCATGATCGCGGGGGAGATCGAGCACACGTCGGTGCCGCGGAACTGCCTCGACGTGCTCGCACAGCAGGTGGTCGCGGCCGTCGCCACGGATGCCTGGGCGGTCGCCGACCTGTTCGCGCTCGTGAAGCGCGCGTTCCCCTACCGCGAGCTGTCCGAGGCGCTGTTCACGTCGGTGCTCGACATGCTCGCAGGGCGCTATCCGTCCGACGCCTTCGCGGATCTCGCGCCCCGCATCACCTGGGATCGCACCACCGACATCCTGAAGCCGCGGCGCGGTGCGAACACCCTCGCCCTCATGAACGCCGGAACGATCCCGGATCGCGGGCTGTTCGGGGTGTTCCTCGCGGGCGACGACGGCCCCCGGCTCGGCGAGCTCGACGAAGAGATGGTGTACGAGAGCCGGGCCGGAGACACGATCATCCTGGGCGCCAGCACGTGGAGGATCCAGGAGATCACCCGCGATCGCGTGCTCGTCACGCCCGCTCCGGGCGAGCCCGGTCGCCTCCCGTTCTGGCACGGCGATCGTCCGGGGCGTCCGGTCGATCTCGGGCGCGCGCTCGGGGCGTACGTGCGCGAGGTGGGCGAGCTGCCCGAGAAGTCCGCGGTGAAGCGGGTCGCGAAGTCCGCGCCCGTCGACGATCTCGCCGCCCGGAACGTCGTGTCGTACGTGCACGAGCAGCGCGGCATCACCGAGGTCGTGCCGAGCGATCGAACCCTGGTGGTCGAGCGGTTCCGCGACGAGCTCGGCGACTGGCGCGTCTGCATCCTGAGCCCGTTCGGCACCCGCGTCCACGCGCCGTGGGCGATGGCGATCGAAGCATCCCTGTCCGGGGCCGCGGGCTTCGAGATCCAGACCCTGTGGACCGACGACGGCATCAGCCTGCGGTTCGCCGACACCGACGATCTGCCCGATCTACAGGGCCTGTTCCCCGATCCCGACGAGGTCGAGGAGCTCGTGGTGCAGCAGCTCGGGCGGTCCGCGCTGTTCGCGGCCCGGTTCCGGGAGAACGCCGCGCGCAGCCTCCTGTTGCCGCGGCGCACGTTCAAGGGGCGCAGCCCGCTCTGGCAGCAGCGCCTGCGGGCTCAGCAGCTCCAGTCCGTCGCCACGTCGTACCCGGCGTTCCCCGTGGTCCTCGAGACGTACCGCGAGTGCCTGCAAGACGTGTTCGACCTCCCCGCGCTCCGCGAGCTCCTCGGGTCCCTCCAGCGCCGCGAGATCGTGGTGCACGAGGTCGAGACCTCCCGCGCCAGCCCGGTCGCACGCTCCCTCGTGTTCGCGTACATCGCCGCGTACATGTACGAGGGCGACGCGCCGCTCGCCGAGCGCAAGGCCCAGGCGCTCACCCTCGATCGCAGCCTGCTGCGCGAGCTGCTCGGCCAGGAGGAGCTGCGCGAGCTCCTCGACACCTCCGCGCTCACCGATGTCGAAGCCGAGCTCCAGTGGCTCACCCCCGAGCGGGCCGCGCGCGATGCCGATGCCGTGCACGATCTCCTGCGTAGGCTCGGTGATCTCTCCACCGACGAGCTCCAGGCCCGTGCCGCCGAGCCCGTCCGCCCGTGGCTCCGCGAGCTCGAGACCACCCGGCGCACGATCCCCGTGCGGATCGCCGGCGAGGATCGCTGGATCGCCGCCGAAGACGCCTCGCGCTACCGCGATGCTCTCGGAATCCCCCTCCCACCGGGCCTGCCTGCGGCGTTCCTCGAGCCCGTGGCCGATCCCCTGGAGTCGCTGATCCTCCGGTGGGCGCGCACCCACGGTCCGTTCACGGCCGATCCCCTCGCCCGCCGCTTCGGGCTGCCTCCCGGTGTGGTCGAAGCCGTGCTGCGGGGGCTCGAAGCCCGCGATCAGATCCTGCGCGGCGGCCTCCGTCCCGGGGGATCCGGCGAGGAGTGGTGTGATCCCGACGTGATGCGGCGCCTCAGGAGGCGCAGCCTCGCGAACCTCCGCAAGGAGGTCGCTCCCGTCGAAGCCGACGTGTACGGGCGGTTCCTGATCGGCTGGCACGGCATCGGGAGCTCGCGTGGGGGGCCCGGCCGGCTGTCCGACGTGCTCGATCAGCTCGAGGGCGTGCCGCTGCCGTTCTCGGCGCTCGAGTCGAGCATCCTGCCGAGCCGGGTGCGCGACTACGAGCCACGCATGCTCGACGAGCTCGGGATGATGGGGCTCGTCGTGTGGCTCGGGCACGGCGCGCTCGGCTCGAAGGACGGTCGGGTCGCGCTGTACCGGCGCGAGCGGGTCGGGCTGCTCGTCGACGAGCCCGAGATCCCGGAGTCCTTCTTCGACCCCGACACCCCCGACGGTCCGCTCCGACAGGCCCTGTGGAACCACCTGCAGGCTCGGGGCGCCTGCTTCCTCACCGAGCTCCAGATGGCCGGCGGAGGCGCGGCGCTCGCCGACGTGACGCGCGCTCTGTGGGACCTCGTGTGGGCGGGACTGGTCACGAACGACACCTTCCTTCCGCTCCGCGGGCTCCACTCCTCCGCTCGCAAGGGGTCCGCCCGCCGCGCCCGCGCCCAGACCGCCGGAGGGCGCTGGTCCGCGGTCACGAGCCTGATCGGGCCCCCGCCCACCCCGACCGAGCGCGCCCACGCCCGCGCGCTGCAGCTGCTGGAGCGGTACGGGGTCGCGAGCAGCGCCGCAGCGAAGGCCGAAGGGCTGCCCGGGGGCTTCAGCGCCGTGTACCCCGTGCTCCGCGCGATGGAGGAGTCTGGAAAGGCCCGTCGTGGCTGGTTCGTCGACGGGCTGGGAGGCGCGCAGTTCGCGCTGGCCGGCGCGGTCGACCGATTGCGGGGGCACCGCGAGCCGGATCGCGAGGCCGTCGTGCTGTCGGCGATCGACCCCGCGAGCCCGTGGGGCGCCCTCCTCCCCTGGCCCGAGCGGCCCGAGCCGCAGCCCCGTCGGGAGGCCGGCTCCCTCGTCGTGCTGGTGGGGGGCCTCCCCGTCCTGTGGGTGGGCAAGGGTGCGAAGAGCCTCGTCACGTTCGACGCCGGTCCCGCCGAGCTCGAGGCCGCAGTGGTCGCGCTCCGGGGGCACCGGGGGCTGAAGCGCACGCTCCGGCTCGACCGCATCGACGGCGACTCCGCGCTCGACTCCCCGCTCCGGTCCCGATTCCTCGCGGCGGGGTTCGCGCAGGACCACAAGGGGCTCGTGCTCCCCTGATGCCCGAAGGAGACTCCATCTTCCACGACGCGGAGCGGCTCCGTCCGGTGCTGGAGGGTCGCGAGCTCGCCGAGGTCCGGTGCCCCGCGTCGTGCACGGGTTCGTCGGCGCCCGCGTCGAGCGCGTGGAGACCCGCGGGAAGAACCTGCTGCTGCGGTTCTCCGACCACAGCACGATCCGCGTGCACCTGAAGATGACCGGCCGCTGGCGGCTGTTCCGCGCAGCGTACCCGCACGAGGATCTCGGGATCGCGCTCACCACCGATGCGGGCAGCGCGGTCTGCTACCGGGCACCCGACATCGAGCGCATCGACGACCGGGGGCTCGCTGCACACCCGGTGCTCGCGAGCCTCGGCCCCGACGTGCTCTCCGAAGCATTCGACCCCGAAGAGGCCGTGCGGCGGACCTCTCCCGAGCGTGCGGTCGGTGAGCTCCTGCTCGATCAGCGCGTGGCCTGCGGCATCGGCAACGTGTACCGTGCGGAGGTCCTGTTCTACGAGCGCGCCGACCCGTTCCGTGCGCTCGCAGACACGCCGGAGCCCGCACGCCTGTGGGCCACGGCCGCCCGGATGATGCGGCAGAACCTCTCGCCCGGTCCGCGGAACACCACCGGGCTGCCGCACCTCGATCACTGGGTGTACGGCCGTCAACGCCGCCCCTGCATGCGGTGCCGCACGCCCATCCGCGTGCAGCGCTTCGGTCAGCCGCCGCGAGACGTGTACTGGTGTCCGCGCTGCCAGGCCCCTCGATGACCACACCGGGTCTGCACGGTCCCTGCACGCCGCCAGCCTAGGTTGCATGCAGGAGGCCAGCATGGTCGTTCACCCCTCGCACAGCACGTTCAGCAGCTCGGATGGCGCGGCACCGCTCGACCTCAGGATCGGTCCGTGGGTGCGCGACTTCGTCGTGCTCGGCGCCGGGATCGGCCTGCTCGCCCCGTGCGTCCTGCTCGGACCGATGGTGTGGGGCGCCGCCGGAGAGGGCGTGCTGCTCGCGCTCGTGCTCGCCTGTGCGTTCCTGGGTGGGGTGCTGGGGCTGTTCGTCGGCCCCACCCTCTACGCGCTCGCTGCGGTCGGGCGGTCGCAGCCCCTGCTCACCGGGCTGCTCGGGTTCCCGATCGGCGCGGCTGCGGGCTTCGCGGTCGGGGCGCTCGTGGGCGGTCCGCTCGGGGAGCTGGAGCTCGTCGGCACGCTCGGCATGGTGACCGGAGGCCTCGTGCTCGGCTTCCTGTGGATGCCGTACCTCGCGCTCCACCTGCGCGGACGGTCCGGACTCCCGGTCGCGCTGGCCGGCGTCGTCTGCTCCCCCATCATGGCCGTGCTCGCCATCGTGTCGACGCTCGCGCTCGGGCTGATGCGCTGAAGGCTCAGATCAGCAGCAGTCCGACGCCGATCGGGATCAACACGCCCGCGGACGCCACGACCGGGAACACCAACAGGGCCGGCCAGCGCGCCCTCCCCGTGATCGCGAGCGCCATGTAGCCCGGCCAGCCGACCGTTCCGACGATCGTGCCGCCCACGAGCCCGATCAGGAAGAACACCGTCCGGTCGCCGCTCGAGCCGATGAACGGGTTCAGCAACAGCACGTGCGCGAGCCCCACGGCTCCGCCCGCGGGCACCCCCGCGAACATCAGAGCGAGCGGCTGCTCGTGCATCAGGTCGGTGAGCGCGCGGAACGCCAGCCCGAGCAGCGGGCCCAGCACCAGCGACACGCTCGCCGACACGGCGAGGATCGCCAGCATCGTGGAGTCCATCAGGTTCGCGACCCCGGACTTCGCGAACACCACCACCGCGATCCCCACGATCCCGCCGAGATCCCCCAGGAGCACCGCCAGGACGCCGTCGCGCAGCCATCCTGCGCGGCTCAGCCCTTCCGTAGCCATGACTCCAGGTCGGGCACCACGGACTTCTCGAGGGTGTCGAGCAGCTCGACGCAGTCGGAGCGAACCACCATCAGGTCGCGGAGCTGCGGACGCACGAACGTCGCGTCGCTCGCGTGGTGGACGAACCGCACGAGGTGGTCGAAGTACCCGTCGACGTTCAGCAGCCCCACCGGCTTGCGGTGGTAGTTGAGCTGCGCCCACGTCACCGCCTCGAACAGCTCTTCGAGGGTGCCGTACCCCCCGGGGAGCGTGATGAACGCGTCGGCGAGGTGCATCATCATCGACTTCCGCGCGTGCATCGAGTCGACCACGTACATGTCGGTGAGCCCGACGTGCCCGAGCTCGAGCTCCATGAGCTTGGTCGGGATCACCCCTGTGACCTCGCCTCCGGCATCGAGCGCGGCGTCGGCCACCGCGCCCATCATCCCGACGCTTCCACCGCCGTACACGATGCCGATCCCGCGACCGGCCAGCAGCTGGCCCATCTCCCAGGCCGCCGCGTAGTACGCGGGCGGAGCGTCGTTCGACGAGCCGCAGTAGACCGCGACCCGCTTGAACCGGGAGGTCACTCGACGCCCAGCGCCGCGTGGGCGGCCGCGAGACGCGCGACCGGCACCCGATACGGCGAGCACGACACGTAGTCGAGCCCGGCCGCATGGAAGAACTTCACGCCGACGGGGTCGCCGCCGTGCTCTCCGCACACGCCGACCTTCAGGCGCTCCTTCGCGCTCCGACCACGCTCGGTCCCGATCTGCACGAGCTGACCGACCCCTTCGGTGTCGAACACCGCGAGCGGGCTCTCGGCGAGGATGCCGGTGCGCTGGTAGGCCGCGAAGAACTTGCCCATGTCGTCGCGCGAGAAGCCGAACGCCATCTGCGTGAGGTCGTTCGTGCCGAAGCTGAAGAAGTCGGCGTGCTCCGCGATGCGGTCGGCGAGCAGCGCCGCGCGCGGCAGCTCGATCATCGTGCCCACGAGGTACTTCGGGCCCGCGCCGTACTCGGCGATGACCTCCTCGGCGGTCTCGATCACGAGCGCACGCATGTGGGCGAGCTCGGCCGACACGCTCACGAGCGGGATCATGACCTCGGGGAGGACCATGACGCCGGCGCGCGTGAGCTCGCAGGCCGCTTCGAAGATCGCGCGCACCTGGGTGCGGTAGATCTCGGGGCTCGTGATGCCCACCCGCACGCCGCGGTGCCCGAGCATCGGGTTCGACTCCTCGAGCTGCTCGAGCCGCGCCTTCAGCGCTTCCACCCGCACACCGAGCGCGGCGGCGGTCTCGCCGAGGTCTTCGTCGAGACCCGGCAGGAACTCGTGCAGCGGCGGGTCGAGCAGGCGGACCGTGACGGGCAGGCCTTCCATCACCTCGAACAGCTCCTTGAACATCTCCCGCTGCATCGGGAGGATCTCGTTCAGGGCGCGCTGACGGGACTTCGGGTCGTCGGCCAGGATCATCCGGCGCATCGCCCGCAGCGACTCCGGCTGGAAGAACATGTGCTCCGTGCGGCACAGCCCGATGCCGACCGCACCGAGCGCACGCGCCTTGGCAGCGTCAGGGCCGGTGTCGGCGTTCGCACGCACCTCCAGCCGCGCGACCTCGTCGGCCCAGCCGAGCAGGGTGGTCATCGCGCCGCTGTCGGACTGCGGCGACAGCATCTCGACCTTGCCCTCCATCACCTCGCCGGTCGCGCCGTCGATCGTGATCCAGTCTCCCTTCCGCACCACCGAGTCGCCCGCGTAGAACAGCTCGCGGCTGTAGTCGACCTGGATCTCGGTGCAACCGACCACACACGGCTTGCCCATGCCCCGCGCGACGACGGCAGCATGGGACGTCTGCCCACCGCGCCCCGTGAGCACGCCTGCAGCGACGGTCATGCCCTGGATGTCCTCGGGGCTCGTCTCGAGGCGCACCAGGATGGTGGGGATGTCGCGGTCGAAGTGCTCCTGACAGTCGGCGGAGTCGAACACGACGACTCCACACGCCGCACCGGGCGCGGCGTCGAGCCCCTTCGCGATGACCTTCCGCTTGGCGTCGGGCGAGATGACCGGCCGCAGCACCATCTCCAGCGAGCGCGGGTCGACCCGCCGGATCGCGGCCTCGCGGTCGATCAGGCCCTCCGACACGAGGTCGACCACGATCTGCACCGCGGCCTGGGCCGTGCGCTTCCCACGCCGGGTCTGCAGCAGGTACAGCGTTCCCCGCTCGATCGTGAACTCGATGTCCTGCATGTCGCCGAAGTGCTTCTCGAGCTTCTGCGCCACGCCGACGAGCTGGGTCCAGGTCTCGGGCATCGCGGCCTGCAGCGTCTCGGGGCCCGTCCCGCCCACGGGGAACGGCGTGCGCGTGCCTGCCACTACGTCCTCGCCCTGTGCGTTCGGCAGCCACTCGCCGAACAGCCCGGCCACACCGTTCTTCGGGTTGCGGGTGAAGCACACGCCGGTGCCGCTCCCCGGACCCATGTTCCCGAACACCATCGCCTGCACGTTCACCGCGGTTCCGGCGGCGTCGGGGATGCCGTTCGACTTGCGGTAGTACCGCGCACGGTGGCTGTTGTACGACCGGAACACGGCGTCGATCGCGTATCGGAGCTGCGACACGGGGTCTTGCGGGAACGACTCGCCGATGTCGGCCACCACGGCCTTCAGCTTGCCGCACAGCGCCTGGAGCTGCGCGGCGTCGAGGTCCTGCACCTCACGGCCGTTGCAGAACTGCTCGGTGACGCGCGAGAACCGCGTGTAGTGGATGCCGAGCACGATGTCGCCGAACATCTGGATGAACCGGCGATAGCTGTCCCACGCGAACTTCTCGTCGCCCGCCTCGAGCGCGAGCGCGTGCACGGTCTCGTCGTTCAGGCCGAGGTTCAGCACGGTGTCCATCATCCCGGGCATCGACACGGCGGCGCCGCTGCGGACGCTGACGAGCAGCGGATCGCGGGCATCCCCGAACTTCTTGCCCGCTGCTTCCTCGAGCCGCGTGACCGCCGCGCGGAGGTCGTCCTCCAGCCCGTCGGGCCAGCGCTCGCCGTTCGCGAAGAACCACGAGCACGCCTCGGTGGTGAGCGTGAAGCCCGGCGGGACCGGGAGTCCGAGGCGGGTCATCTCGGCGAGACCGGCACCCTTGCCGCCGAGGCGGGCCTTGTCCGCGCCGTCGCCATCGGCGACCCCGCCCCCAAAGGCATAGATCCAACGCATGAATGCTCCTATCGCGTGGAGATCTTCGAGAAGTCCGCGAGCTGAAGGAAGATCGACGACACCCGGAGCAACAGGCCCATCCGGACGGCCTTCACGGCCGGGTCGGGCGCGTCCACCAGGACTGCGTCGAAGAAGTCGGACACCGGGCCCGCGAGCGTGAGCACGCTCTGGAAGGCCCGGGAGTACTGGAGGGCCGCGACGGCGTCGGCCACTTCGGACCCCACGCGCGTGCTCGCCTCGGCGAGGGTGCGCTCGGCGTCTTCGGTGAACGCCGTGGGGTCGGGCACCGGGAAGTCGTGGCCCTTCGTGATGTTCAGCACGCGCTTGAACGTGTGCATGATCGGCAGGAAGTCGTCGGACCCGGCGAAGCCGAGCAGCGCGTCGAGCCGCGCCTGACGGTCGATCCCGTCGGTGGACCCCACATCGAGCACCGCCTGCACGAGGTCTGCGGAGGCTCCCTCGCTGACGGCGTTCGCCCGGAAGCGCCCGGAAGCGAACTCGACGAGCGCAGCCACCAGAGCGGCGTGCTCCGCGCCATCCCCCTGGGCCTTCTCCCACGCATCGAAGCCTTCGGACGCCGCGTGGAACTGCCGGACGCCGAGCGCGAACAGGTCGTCGAGCTCGATGCGCACATCGTGGTGGCGCAGCGTCGCCTGGATGCCGAGCATGGCGCGCCGCAGGCCCTGCGGGTCTCCGGAGCCCTTCGGGACCATGCCGATGCCGAAGCAGCCGACGAGGGTGTCGAGGCGCTCGGCCACCGCGAGGGCCGCGCCAGCCGGGCTGCTCGCGACGCTGTCGCCGGCGCCCGCGGGCTGGTAGTGCTCCTCGATCGCGGCGGCGACCGGCGCGGGCTCGCCCTGCGCGAGGGCGTACAGGTGCCCCATGTGGCCCTGCAGGTCGGGGAACTCGCCCACCATCTGCGTCGCGAGGTCGCTCTTGCACAGCTCGCCCGCGCGGCGCGCGACCGCGGGATCCGCGCCGAAGCGAGGCGCCAGCTCCGCGGCGAGGCTCGCGATGCGGGCCTGCTTGTCGGACATCGTGCCGAGGCCGCGGATCCACCGCATCTTCAGCAGCTGCTCGGCGTGGACCTCGAGCCGCTTGCGCTTGTCTTCCGCGAAGAAGAACTGGGCGTCGTGGAACCGCGCCCGCAGCACGTTCGCGTTGCCCTGCGCGATGGCGTCGGCCTTGCCCCAGGGGTTGTTCGAGATGACCACGAACTCGTTCGACAGCCCGCCGTTGCGGAACACCGGGAAGTAGCGCTGGTGGGCCTTCATCGCCTTGATCAGCAGGCGCGACGGGAGCGACAGCAGCTCCGCATCGAAGCGCCCGATCACGAGCGTGGGCGCCTCGACCAGGTGCAGCACCTCTTCGAGGAGCTCGGAGTCGCTGATCGCATCGCAGCCGAGCGTCTCGGAGGCCTCGCCCAGCAGGTGCCGGATCGCCATCTCCCGCGCGTGGAGGTCGGGCTCGACGGCGTTCTCGCGCAGCTTGCCGAGCCACTCGGCCTCGGACACGAACTCGATCTCGCGGTGCGTGAGCCGGTGCCCGATGGTGTGGTTGCCGAACGGGATCCCCGCCAGGCTGCCCGGGATGACGACGCCGTCGTAGAGGGCGTTCACGCGGTGCAGCGGGCGCGCGAACCGTAGACCTCCGCTGCCCCACTCCATCGACTTGCGGAACGGGATGGCCGTGATCACGGCTGCGAGGCCCGCGCCCACGAGGTCGCGCGTGGCTTCGCCGCCCTCTTCGATCTCCACCGCCACCACGGGCCCCTTCGGACCCTCGACCACCTTCAGGGCGCTCGGATCGACGCCCTTGCCGCGCGCGAACCCGATGCCGGCCTTCGTCGGCTCACCGTCCTTGAAGGCGCTGCTCACGGGCGGACCCAGCACCTCGCGCTTGCTGACGGGACGCGCGGCCTCCACGCCCTCGACCACCACTGCGAGCCTGCGCGGCGTGGCATAGGTGCGCACGGCCCCGTGGCCGATGCCCTCGAGCAGCCCGAGCACGCCGGACTGCAGCGACTCCAGCGCGGGCCGCACGAAGCTCGCGGGGAGCTCTTCGACGACGAGCTCGATCAACAGCTCCGAGACACTGGCGCTCATGGCGCGACCTCCTGGCTGTCGGCGTACACCTTCGCGCAGGCGCAGGCGAGCTCGCGGATGCGGCGGATGTACTGCTGGCGCTCCGCCACCGAGATGGCCCCGCGGGCATCGAGCAGGTTGAACGTGTGGCTCGTGGCGATGGCCTGGTCGTACGCGGGGAGCGAGAGGCCCACCCCGACGAGCTTCTCGCACTCGGCGAACGACTGGTTGAACTGCTTGAACAGCATCTCGATGTCGGCGTGCTCGAAGTTGTATGCGGACTGCTGGCGCTCGTTCTCGAGGAACACGTCTCCGTACTTCACCCCGTCGACCCAGGAGATGTCGTACACGTTCGACACACCCTGGAGCGCGGCGACCAGCCGCTCGAGACCGTACGTGAGCTCGACGGGCACGGGCATGCACGTGATGCCGCCCACCTGCTGGAAGTACGTGAACTGGCTCACCTCGAGCCCGTTCATCCACACCTCCCAGCCGAGCCCCCAGGCCCCCAGCGTGGGGCTCTCCCAGTCGTCTTCGACGAACCGGATGTCGTTGTCGCGCATGGAGATGCCGAGCGCCTCGAGGGAGCCCAGGTACAGGTCCTGGATGTCGGGCGGGCTCGGCTTCATGATCACCTGGTACTGGTAGTAGTGACCCAGGCGGTTCGGGTTCTCGCCGTACCGCGCGTCGCCGGGACGCCGCGAGGGCTGGACGTAGGCACAGTTCCAAGGCTTCGGGCCCAGGCTGCGCAGCACGGTGGCGGGATGGAAGGTACCAGCGCCCATCATCATGTCGTGGGGCTGGAGCAGCACGCACCCCTTCTCGCCCCAGTAGCGCTGAAGGGTCAGGATGGCGTCCTGGAAGTGCATCGGTGGACTCCTGGAGGGGCTGCTTGTAACCCCACGCGCGTGCGTTGGGGGTTATTTGCGCGCGCATCGGAGGTCCCATGCGAAAGACCGTGTTCCTGGCTGCTGTCGTGCTCACCGCCTGCAAGGGTGGCGGCGGTCCGGTCGACGTGGAGCCCGTCACCTTCAAGGCCAGCGCCCCTCCTGCTGCGGTGATCGGCGACCTCCCGCTCGCGGTGGTCGGGGCTCACGACGCCCATGTGTCGCTGTGGGGCACGATGGCGCTCCTCGTCAGCGATCCGCTCGTCCTCGACCTCATGGAGAACCAGGGCGGCCAGTCGCGCGGCGGCGTGTGCTGGACGAGCTCGCCCATCCTGAGCACCGGCGTCGACGTGAGCTACGACACGTGCGACCTGCAGGGCATCGTCGGGTCGGCGTCCGTCCGCATCCTCCAGGGCCAGGCCCTCGCGATGACCTTCGATCCAACGCTCCAGTACGGCAACCGCACCGTCGATGGCTCCATCCGGTTCGACCTCATCCCGGGCGCGTCGTACGCCTGGTCCCTGCAGCCGGCCCTCTCCACGGGTCTCCCCTCGCCCGACCCCATCCAGGTGGGCATCGGCAGCGAGCTGTACGAGGTCGCGATGGAGGGGCACGCCGCCCTCGACTTCGTGAACGGCCGTCTCGCGGGCTGGGGCAACGTCGACATCACCGGACCGGAGGGCACGGCCACCGTGACGTACGGCTCGCTCGACCCCGCGGTCGCCGACATGGACACCGCGACCCCCGCATCGATGAAGGTCCCCTTCTTCCCGGTCTGCCGCTGCATGACCGGCGGCACCATGGCCTACGCCGACACGTCCGTCACGATCACGCGCGTCGACCTCAACGTCAGCCAGGCGCTCGAGAACGGCGGCACGCTGTGGCCGGAGATCCCGGTCGACACCTCGATCGAGGTGCCCGGCAAGCTCGTGCTCACCCCGGGCTCCGAGTGCGGGCGGTGGGCGGCGTCGTTCGAGCCCGCGTCCACCGACGCGATCACGCTCCTCGGCAACGATCTGCGCACAGCGATCGAGAACGCGTGCATCGCGAACGCGTTCGGCTCGGAGGAGAGCTGCGAGGCCGTGCGCCAGGGGGCCGCCAGCCTGTCGGGCCTCGACCTCGAGATCGACGCCACCGACTTCGACCGCATGGCCGACGAGCTCGCCGACCGCCAGCTCGACAACGGCTTCTGTACCTTCTGAGAGCCGCTATTCCGCCCGCACGTACGGGAGGACCGCCTGGAGCCGGGCCTGGAGGGCTTCGTCGCCGAGCGCGTTCACGACCTCCTGGAGCGGCGCGGTGTCGACCCCTTCGCGCTCTTCGTGGATCAGCCCCTTCCGGCTCGGCTTTCGCACGACCGGCCGGGACTCCGCCAGCGCGATGTACGACTCCGTGAACGCCCGCAGGGCCTCCGCCGGGTAGCCCTGGAGGAGCGCGGGCACCACGAGCCGTGCGGTCTCCGGGCGCCGCGTCGCCAGGCCGCAGAGCGCCTCGACCAGCCCCGAAATGCGGGGCTCGGCGCCCGCCAGGGTCTCGAACCGCTTGCGCGACCAGCTCGGTTCCTCGGCGTCCATCCCGACCCGCGCGACGACCGCGGCTCCCACCGACCCGTGCAGACCGGCCTCCACGAGCGCTTCCACCGCTTCCCACGCGCGCTCGGCGTGGTCGCCGCTCGCCGCCCACCCGCTCACGAACCCCTCGAGCTCTGCCTGGCATCGCGACGCCGCACCCCAGTGGCGCACGATGTCGACGCCGGTGCCCGCGTACCGGAGCCACGCGTCGATCGGGAAGTGAGGCGCGTCGGACAGGGTCTTCAGCGCTTCTCCCAGCTTGCGGACGAGCGCCAGCGGCGCGGAGCCCCCCGCATCCAGAAGACCGCGCAGGCGGCCCGCCGCCGACGGGTCTTTCAGGCCGAGCACCAGCAGCGCCCACGGGAACCGCGGCTCCAGCGCAGCCGCCACCCGCTCGGCCTGCAGGCTGTCCCAGCTCACGAGCAGGGTGAGCGCATCGGCGGCGTCCTTCTCGTCGAGCGCGATGTGCCCGCCCACCACGGCCTCGGACAGCGCGTCTTCCATGAGCGCCTTGCTCGGACCGTGGTTCAGCAGCTCGTTCACGGCGCGCGAGTTGTAGGGGTCGAGCGCGCTCGCCACCATCACGCGGTGCTCGTTGGCCCCGAGCCGCACGATCACCTCGTACAGCGCGGCGTCTGCCGCATGCAGGGCCGGGACGAGCACGCGCACTGCGGCCAGTCGGTCGGACCACCGCGTCTCCGCGAGCACCTTCGTGCACGCCTTCACCAGGTGCGCGGACGGCGACCCCCGGAGCGCGCCCGCGAGGTGCTCGGCCGTCTCGGGCTTCCCGATCACCCCCGTGAACGCGAGCCTCTCGCCCGCTTTCTGGCCCAGCGTGACCTTCGCGGCCTCCGACTTCGCCTTCCCGAAGAAGTCCGCGAACGGATCGTCGGGCACGGGCGGCTGCATGTCGTCGGGCAGCGGCGTGAGGTCGTTGCACAGCTCGAGCACGCGATCGAGCAGCTCCATCGAGTCGAGATCCACCTGGCGGACGCGCTGCACCGTCAGCGCCCGCGTGGCCACGTCCTTCGCCGCGAGACCGGCCAGCAGCTCGCCCGGGTTTTCGTCCATGGGTACCTCCGCCGTGGGAGGGTGCCTCAAGTGTTGCGGGCGTACAACAGGGCGAGGCCCCGGAGGGTCAGCCAGGGGTCGACCTCGTCGATGGTCTTCGACTCGTTCGCGAGCAGGTTGCTCATCCCGCCGGTCGCGACCACGCGCGCATCCGGCGACAGCTCCGCACGGCACCGGGTGGCGAGGCTGTCGACCAGCCCGACGTAGCCCCAGAACAGCCCGCTCTGCATCGCGTGCACGGTGTTCGTTCCGATGGCCTGGGGCGGCTTGGCGACCTCGACGCGCGGGAGCTGCGCCGTGCGGGAGAACAGCGCTTCCTCGGAGATCTTGAAGCCCGGCGCGATGGCACCCCCGATGTAGTCGCCCTTCGCGGTGATGCAGTCGAACGTCGTGGCCGTCCCGAAGTCCACCACGATGATCGGACCGCCGAAGCGCTCCAGCGCGGCCACGCTGTTCACGATGCGGTCGGCGCCCACCTCGCGCGGGTTGTCGGTGCGGATGCGGATCCCGGTCTTCAGCTTGCGCCCGACGATGAGCAGCTCCACCGACAGGTAGCGCCGCACGGCCTTGTCGATCGTGAACAGCACCGACGGCACGACCGAGCTGCAGATGGCGCCCGTGATGTCGGCCGCCGACACGCCCTGGTGCTGGAACAGTGTGAGCATCAGCACGCCGAGCTCGTCGGTCGTGCGCTCCGACGTGCTGATCCGGAACGTCTGCGCGACCTCGAGCCCGTTCATCAGCCCGAGCACGGTGTTCGTGTTGCCCACGTCGATGACCAGGACCACCGTGACCTCAGTAGTTCAGGGCGCCAGAAGCCCCGTCCACGCCGGGCGTTCCGTTGCTCGTGCCCGTGACGCCCCCGGTGCCGCGGGTGCCTCCGGCCCCCCCATCGCCGAACGACAGCACGTTGAAGTCGTCGTACGAAGGCGGGTTCGCCGGGGGCTGGGCGACGAAGATCGCGAAGCTCGGGCCGCCCGCTCCACCGCCGCCGCCGCCGCCGGTCCCACCGTTACCGCCGTTGCCACCGTCGCCGCCCGCATCGGCGCAGAACGCCTCGTCACGGTTGGGGTCGCCACCCTCTCCCCCGAGGCCGCCGATGCCACCCTGGCCGCCGTCGCCGCCGGGCCCGCCGTTGCCGCCGTCGCTCGACGTGATCTGGTTGTCGAGGATCGTGGGCAGCCCGTTGGGACCGTTGAACACGAGGATTCCGAACGACGCTCCGCCGCCCGTCCCGCCGACGCCGCGCTCGCCGCCGCAGCCGCCCGCGCCACCCCCGCCGCCGGTGCCCCCGATGCCGTCGTCGCCGCAGTTGGTGGCCTCGACACCGGACCCCGACCCGCCGCCACCACCGCCGGCTCCGGAAGACCCGTTTTGACCGGCGTTCCCGTTCGCGGCCACCCATCCGCCCGACGCGAGGGGCTGGAGCACCCCCACGGGCGAGGACGCGCCGGCACCACCGGTTCCTTCGGGGCCGTCTGCGCCGTGCTGACCGTCGTCCCCACTGTCCCAGCAGCTCGGGTCGATGAAGCACGTGCAGTCGGGCGGAGACTCGTTGTTCAGCCCGAGCTGGGAGTCACACGCGCCCGCGCCGCCTGCGCCGCCGCCGTTGATCGGCTGACCGCGCTGCCCCGTGGGCTGGAACGTGAAGGCCGTGGGGCACTGCATGTCGGCACCGTCGCCACCGGACACGTTCGTGCCGTTGCACGTGTTCGTGCCGCCGTCGCCGCCGTCGGGGAGCTGGAAGCAGAACGCGATGCCGCCCTCCGCACCCGTCTCCCCGTCTTCGCCATCGAACCCGAACAGCCCGTCGATGCCGGGACGCCCGTCGAACCCGTCGTCCGCGAACACCTGCGATCCGCTGAACACGAACGCCGGACCGACGTTCTCGAGCCACACGCCGATCGAGGGCTGGGTGTTCGACCCGTTCGCCTCGAGGTCGAACCCATCGACCACCGTGGGCTGCGAGATCCCCACCGCCGTCACGACGGGACCCACGCCGCGCACGATGCTCCGGAACACGAACGGGTCGCGCGAGGTGAAGTCGGGCGTGTAGCCCCCGAACACGTTCACGCCTTCGCTCACCACGAACGGTTCGTACGAGCCGATCGACACGTTCACGAACTGCACGCCCTGCGCCACCGCCAGATCGATGCCGAGCTGGATCTCGTCGACCGGGTCGTCTTCCGTGCCCGCGCCGCCGGGGCTGCCGAACAGCGAAGACACGAAGATCGCGTCGTTCGGGTCGCCGTCGAGACCGTCGCAGTTCGCGTCGATGCCGTCGAACGGCTCGTCCTCCTCGCTGATGAACTCGCACTCGCAGCCGTCGCCCGGCTGCCCGTTCACGTCGAAGAAGCCCGTCTCGCACTCGTAGTCGCAGAACGGCTGGCTCGGCGCCGTGTTGCAGAACGGCAGCGCGTTGTCGAACGAGAAGCCCGAGCACGGGTTGTTGCAGGTGCCGCAGTGGTTCGGGTCGGTGTACTTCCCGCCCGTGCGGAACGGCTCGTCGGTGGCGTTGTCGCAGTCGTCGTCGAGGAAGTTGCACAGCTCGACGGCCCCCGGGAACACCGCGGGATTCGCGTCGTTGCAGTCGCCCTCGCACGCCGAGACGCCGTCGTTGTCGTTGTCGTCGTCGACCCCTTCGTCGACCAGGCCGTCACAGTCGTCGTCTTCGTTGTTGCAGCGCTCGGCGGCCCCGGGGAACACGAACGCATCGGCGTCGTCGCAGTCGTCGCAGAACGTGGCGCCGTCGCCGTCGCCGTCGTCGCCCTCCACCGTCGACAGGAGCCCGTCGCAGTCGTTGTCGAGGCCGTCACACGGCACCTCGGTGGCGCCGGGGTTCACGTCGGGGTTCGTGTCGTCGCACTCGAGGCACACGACGAAGCCATCGCCGTCGGCATCGGTGGTCTCGATCGCCGGGACCACGCCGTCGCAGTCGTTGTCCTTCCCGTCGCACACCTCCGGGTTGCCCGGGAACCGCGCAGGGTCGGCGTCGTCGCACTCGGCGCACGCCCGGAACCCGTCGGCGTCGCTGTCGGCCTCTCCCGTGACCACGCCGTCGCAGTCGTCGTCGACCCCGTTGCACCGCTCGGGTGCGCCCGGGAACACGTTGCGGTCGTTGTCGCGACAGTCGCCTTCGCACGTGGCGAACCCGTCGTTGTCGTTGTCGCGCTCGTTCTGCGGGACCACGCCGTTGCAGTCGTCGTCGACGCCGTTGCACAGCTCGGGAGCGCCCGGGAACACCGTGGAGGCGGCGTCGTCGCAGTCACCCGCGCACACCGACACGCCGTCGGCGTCTTGATCGAAGCCCTCGTCGACCGCCGCGTCGCAGTCGTTGTCGACGAGGTCGCACACCTCGGGAGCCCCGGGGAACACGTCGGGACGGGCGTCGTCGCAGTCGCCCTGGCACACAGCCGCTCCGTCGCCGTCGCCGTCGAGCTCGGTGGGCGGCACCACCCCGTCGCAGTCGTCGTCGAGCGCATCGCACAGCTCGGGAGCCCCGGGGAACACCTCGGGACGCAGGTCGTCGCAGTCGCCCGCACACACCGTGACCCCGTCGCCGTCGACATCGTCGGTCGTGCCTTCGTCGACCACCGTGTCGCAGTCGTTGTCGAGACCGTCGCAGAGCTCGGGCGCGCCCGGGAAGACCGTGGGGTTCATGGGCTGGCAGTCGCCTGCACAGGCCGCGAAGCCATCCTGATCGGGGTCGAGCTCGCCGGGACCGGGCAGGCCGTTGCAGTCGTCGTCGACCCCGTTGCACAGCTCGGGGGCGTTGGGGAACCGCGTGGCGTCCTGGTCGTCGCAGTCACCCGCACACACGCGGAATCCGTCGAGATCGGCGTCGGACTCGGGCGGCGGCACCACCCCGTCGCAGTCGTCGTCGACCCCGTTGCACAGCTCGGCGGCGCCGGGGAACCGCGCGGGCTCGGCATCGTCGCAGTCGCCTTCGCACACGGCGAAGCCATCGGCGTCGGCGTCGACCTCGGCCGGTGGGACGACGCCGTCGCAGTCGTCGTCGATGCCGTTGCACAGCTCGGGGGCGCCGGGGCGGATGGACGGGTTCTGATCGTCGCAGTCGTCTCCGCCGCACTCGGCCGCGATGGACCCGTCTCCGTCGCGGTCGCAGCGCTCGACCACCGAGAACGTGAGCGGCACGGCGAGCGCGAGGGACGGCTCCGACGCCTCGAGCGCCGGCTGACAGCCTGCGGCGTCGACCGGGAGCGCCTCGCCGGTGACGACGAGATCGGCCTCGTGCAGACCGAGCGCCGGGGAGAGGTCGGCGATGCGGCGGACCTCGAGCGTGAGGACCTCGGACGGCGCCATGACCCGGGGCAGCTCGGGCGGGAGGTCGATCGCGAAGCTGTCGGCGGCATCCCCCACGAAGGCGATGGCATCGACGCGGATCGGCAGCAGACCCGTGTTCGTGACGGCGACGGTGCGGATGTGGTTGTCGGGGTCGCCGATCACCAGCTCCGCGAAGTCGGCTTCGGTGGGCGTGGCCACGAGCTCGGCCGGCGCGTCGTACACGCCACGGCACGCACCGAGGGCGAGCAGGGCGACGGCCCAGATCCCCATGGCGTTGCGCGTGGACGGGTTGTCAGCCACCGTTCGTCTCCCTCTCGACCGTTTCGCAGGCTACCCCGGCCCACAGCCACCCACAACCGAACGACCGCCCTGTCTGCGGGATACGATGACGCTGATGCGGTCGACCGTCCTCCTGATGTCCGGAAGCCTCTGGCTGTGCGCTTCCCTCCCTGCCTGGGCCACCCGCGGCGGCGACCCCCAGGGGCTCCGTGGATACGTGGGTCCCGACACCACGTCCCTCGACATCCTGCGCGTGAGCGAGGGCGGCCCACGCATCTACGTGGAAGCGCTCCTGCCCGACGGCGAGCCGGGGCTGTTCCTCGTCGACACGGGTGCCGACATCAGCGTCCTGTCGCGCGACCGCGCGCTGAAGCTCGGTCTCGAGATCCGCGACGACTCGAACCTCGTCACGGGCCTCTCCGGAACCGTGGCGATCGACGAGGCCACGCTGCCCTCCCTCTCCCTGGGCGATGCCGTGCTGCACGACGTGCACGTGGCGGTCGGGGTGGCGGGGCTCGGAGACGTCGCCGGAGCCATGCCGCTCGACGGGCTGCTCGGGAACAACATCTGGTCGAACTTCACGGTCGAGATCGACTACCCCGCCGATCTGATGGTGCTGCACGCACCCGGCACGGTGAAGCCGAAGCGTCGCGCCGGAACCATGTACTTCGACGGGCACCACGTGTTCGCCCCCCTCGATCTGCGCACGTCCGACGCGCCGAACGACACCCACACGCTGATCCTGCGCGTCGACACGGGCGCGAGCGAGCTGTCGATCTGCGGGCGCGACGCGTCCACGTTCACCTCCGAGTACACCGAGGGCCTCGAGTCGGTGTACGGGATCGGTGCGTCCGACACCCTGCCGCCGTTCCGGAACCTCAAGCGCACCCGGCGCATCCCGCTCGCGGGCGTGACGCTCGGCGGCACCGAGCTCGACGAGATCACCACCGCACGCTGGCTCGACTACGACGGCCAGGGCAGCTGCCCCGACGACATGCGGGGGCTCGCGGGCCACGAGCTGCTGAGCGCCCATCGGGTGATCTTCGACTACCAGGGTGGCCGGCTCCACCTCGCGAAGAGCCACCGCAAGCCGCGCCAGCTGAACGGGCACCAGGTGATGCTCGACCGCGACATCGCCCGGTACGGAGACGACCCGTCGCGCGGGCCCTATCGCGCGCGCCTGCGCATCCACCTCGACGATCTCGACGGGTCGCGTGCCGACCTCGCGCGCTTCCTCGAAGCCAGCCCCGACGATCGCAATGCGGTCGGCGCACGCGTGCTGCTCGCGAACCTCCTGCGCCACGAGGGCGATCTGCACGGGGCCGCCGAGGCACTATCGCCGCTCGAGCCGGGCCAGCTGGTCGACGAAGGCGAGATCGTGGCCGCCGTGAACGGGCTGATCTTCGAAGGAGAGACCGAAGCCGCCCTCCAGCTGGCCCTCGCAGCGACCCAGGCGCGCTCCGACAGCGGGTGGGCGTGGGTCGCGCTGGCCGACGCCCGCCTCGGCGCCGACGACGCGGAAGGCGCTCACGACGCGCTGCTCCAGGCCGTCTCGCTCGAGCACTACCCCGACGCCCACCTGCTGCGCCGGGCCCGCGTCGCGCTCGCCGCCGGAGACCGCCACGCGAGCCAGGCCCACGTCCGCAAGCTCCTGGCGCTCTACCCGATGGGCGGCGAGGTGCTGTGGTTCTACGCGCTGCTCGCCGACGACGACGCCACGCGCGCCACGTTCTCGAGCGACCTCGAGAAGGCGATGGCCCGCCTGCACCCCCGGTCCCGTCCCATCGACTTCCTCGTCGCGGCCAACCAGGTCACCGGCGACCACGAGCAGGCCCTCACCTTCATGCACGAGGGTATCGACCGCGACTGCAAGGCCCTCGACGACGGTCCCAGCGAAGACAACTGTCTCGCGTGGTACTGGTCGCTCGCAGGCGTCCAGCCCGACCAGGCCCTCGAGCGCATCGACCGCGCCCTCGCCGCCGACGGCGACCGCTCGGACTTCCTGGATACCAAGGCGATGGTCCATCTGGCGCGCGGAGAGTATGAGGATGCTCGGGTCGCGGCGGTGGCCGCTGCCCGACTCTCCCCCGACAACGTCTACATGTTGTGGCAGGCGGAGAGGATTGCCGATCTCGCCGAGGAGGCCCCTTGATCTTGCTCCTGTCCCTCACCTCGTTCGCGGGCAACTACCAGAACTGGCCGCCTCCCCCGGTGAATCCGGTGGTGCGCAGCAACTACGACGGCGACACCCTCACGCTGGAGAACGGCGACAAGGTCCGCCTCTCGTGGGTGAACACGCCCGAGCTCAAGCCGCCCGAGGCGTACGGCAAGGAAGCGCGCGACCTCACGCAGCGCCTCACCGAAGGGAAGACCGTGCAGCTCGTGCTGCAGGGCGAGAACCCGCGCGATGGGTACGGCCGCCTGCTCGCGGGCATCACGGTCGACGGCGTGAACCTGTCGATCGCGCTCCTCGAGGAGGGGCTCGGGCACGTGTTCATCATCCCGCCCGAGCAGTACGACGTGCAGCCCCTGCTCGACGCGCAGGCCCGCGCGAAGGCCGCGAAGAAGGGCATCTGGACCACCGACCACTACCAGGGCACGCTGCACATCACGTCGTTCCACGCGAACGCCGAGGGCGACGACCGAGAGAACGTGAACGGCGAGTACATGCGCGTCGCGAACATCAGCGAGCACTCGGTGAACCTGCTCGGCTACAAGATCGCCAAGGAGACCGGCCTCTCGTTCGATCTCCCCGATGTCACCGTGCCGGCCGGCTACACGGTGGCCGTGCACAGCGGGCATGGCCGCCACCAGGCCGATCCTGCGGCCCAGCTCTCGGTCTACCTCGGCTCCGACGTGCCGATCTGGAACAACGACCGCGACCGCGTCATCATCTACGACAAGTTCGGCAAGGTCGTCGACACCCGCGAGCACGAGATCAAGTCCAAGCCGACCCCGTGATGCGCGCGTGATCGGGTGACCGCCGCACTCACGGACCGTCCCTGCGAGCCCGGGGTTCCGCCCAAAGTCAGGGCGCGTTCGGGTCCTTCGCGCGGCCCTGGAACGACACGCCAGCCGTCACGATGGTCGTGTACGGGTTGTTGAACGCGTACACCGACCGCTGGAACTGCATCGACGCCGAGAACCCGCTGTCGGCGCGCACGATGAGCGTGCCCCCCACCTTCAGGTTGCCCACGCGGAGGGCCGCCAGGCGGTCGGGGTCGGTGAGGTCGGCATCCAGGAAGTCGACCCCACGAGGCCGCAGGAACCCGCCGACGGTCGGGCCGAAGCCGTACCGAAGCCGCGGGGAGAACACGAGCTCCCCGAAGGCCGTGTACTCCTCGTGGGGTGCGATCTGGTCGCCCTGGAGCTGCGGGTACGAGTCGGTGTTCGGGATGCGGTAGACGAAGCCGAGGTCGACGTAGCTCGACCAGAACCCCTGGTTCCCGAGCACCCCGTCGCGGCCGGCGCTCACCGACAGCCCGAGATCCTGGGTGCCCTCGCCGAGGTTCGTGATGCGGGCGCGCGTGGGGTGCGTGAACATCCCGAGCCGACCGACCCCGATCACCGACAGCGAGAACGGCTTCCCCGCGATCTGATCGAGCACGAGCACCTTCGCGCGCGCCGTGATCACACCGATCCCCTGCGTCGTCTCGCAGGCGTCGAGCCCCAGCGTGGCGCACAGCTCGGAGTCCGGACGGTTCGCGATGGTGCGGAACCAGGGCACGGTGAGCTCGAGATCGACGCGGTTCGCGACCCCGATCGTCGCGATGCCCTTGAATCCGAGCGTCGACAGGCCCTCGCCCACGTCGATCACCTGGGCGTCGCGCCCGCCCTCTCCCTGGATCTGGAGGCGATCGAGGCGCTGCGTGTCGAGGCCCACGTACACGTTCACTTCCCGCGCACCCACCACCCACGGCCCCGAGGTCGCCAGTGCCGAGCTCATCCACAACGCGATCATCGTCGCCCTCCACGGACCGTTCTACCCGAGGTCCAGCAGATCAGTCCCAGATCAACACCCGGAACCGGACCTGACGGCGCTCGGTGCCCGCCTCTCCGGACCCGATGGCCTGCAAGCGCGCCTCGTCGACCCCGTGCTCGACGAGCCAGCGCCGCACGGCCTCGGCGCGCGCGGTCGACAGCTTGTAGTTGTACGCGCTCGTCCCGGCGTCGTCGGCCTGCCCCTCCACACGCACGAGCTGCGCCTCCGGGTGGGCCTCGAGGTACGCGCGCAGGGACTCCAGGAAGACCAGCGCTTCGTCGGTGAGCGCCGCGCTGTCGGTCTCGAAGCCCACCTCGGCGTCGAGACTGGCGGGCTGGAGCACCTCCACCACCTCGTGCTCGCCGGGCTCGAGCTCGCGCTCGAACGCCGTCGGGAAGAACCCCGGGGCCAGGATCTGCCCGGCCCAGGGGCCCGCCTCGCGCTCGATCCGCAGGCCCGCCTCCGGCACGTCCACGCCGTCGAGGGTCGCCAGCACGGGCACTCCCGCGGGATCGGTCACCACCAGGCGCACGGTCGCCGTGGGCACCGGCTCGAGCGTGAGGATCCGCGTGGCGCCCGTGCCCTCGGGCACCGACTCGACGAGACGGGCCTCCAGGAAACCCGGCGCCGTCGCGACGATCTCGACCAGGCCCGCCTCCATGTCCAGCAGCACGGGCCTGCCCGGGGCCACCACGCGCTGCTGGCCCTGCCAGGCGAGCACGGCGTCCGGCCGATCGTCGGGGAGCACCACCACCTCGAGCTCGGCGGGGGCATCCGGACACCCATCGCGGTCGCGCCAGCCGTTGAACGTCTCGGCCTGCACCGGGCACGCGTCCACAGCGTCCAACAGGCCGTCTTCGTCGTTGTCCTCGTCGGGACACCCATCCTGATCCCGGAAGTCGTCGAGGTCTTCGGCGCGCAGTGGACACACATCGCGCACGTCGCCGATCCCGTCGCCATCGCGGTCGACCTTGCGCTGCGGCCGCACATCCACGCGCCCCAGGAACCGGGTGTCGGGGCTGCCGAGACCCCGCGTCAGCCCTCGCCCACCGCCGAACCCGAGGGTCACCGGGCCCAGGCGGAAGTCGGCGGTCGCCAGCACCTCGAGCGGGTACGCGCCCGCGGGGCCGCCGATCGGGTTGATCGGCGTGCGACCGAACAGCTCCGAGGTGAGCCCGATCGGCCCGTACGGCTCCCAGCGCGCGCCGAGCCCGTACACCCAGTGGTTCCCCCACCGCATGCCCGGAATCAGGACGGTGCGGCTCACCCGGGGCCCGAGGTTCGCCAGCAACGTCAGCCGCCCGTTGCGGACCTCCAGCGCCGAGATGGCCGCGAGCGCCGGATCGGGGTCGCCCAGCCACACGCGCTCGCTGCCGAGCGGGAGGTCGAGCTGGGCGGTCAGCGTCGCGTTCACCCGCTCGCCCGTGATCAGGGGGCCCTGCACGAACACCGCGAAGTCGCCTGCGAACGAGCGATCCTGGCGAAGCCCCTCCAGCACGACCGGCTTGTGACGCGGCAGCGCCAACCCGATGCGCGCGGCATCGAACACGTTCATGCTGATCTGGAGGTCCTGGGTCGTCACCTGGTCGAGGATCACGTGGTCGTCGTCGGCCGTGCGCAGCACCGCCAGATCGCTCCCGAAGTGCATCGTGATCGACGCGGCCAGCGTGTTCTCGATCCCGAGATCGGGCTCCATCAGCGCGGGATAGCGGCCGCCGTCCGTCGCTTGCAGGCCCTGGGCGTCGACCCCGGCGAGCGCCCCGGCACACAGGGTCAGCAGCACCGACGCCACGCGAGCACCCCCATCAGGACGAGCCCGATCCAGGGTGTCGGCGCTGCGACGTCGAGCCGACAGCCGCATCCCGCACCCTCCACCACCCCCTGGAGCCCCGTGTCGACGGTCGTACTCTCCTCACCGCACGGCAACGGGGCGCGTGCGGCGAGGCATCCGCGGCCTTCGACGGCCTCGCAGGATGCCTCACCCGTCTCCATGCTGCCGCTCGACCAGCTCGCGGGCCGTACGCATGATCGGGCGCAGGCTCGAGTGGGTGACCGCGCGACAGGCCTCGCCGGGCGTGAACCACTGGACGTCCTTGATGCCCTCCGCCTCGCGAGGCTCGAAGCTCACCTCGGAGCGGGGGTCTTCGGGCTCCATGAGGAACAGGTACACCGACTTCAGGCGCGGGAGGCCCCCCGGCGCCAGGAAGCCGTACCGGATGAGCCCGACGTACCCCGTGACGTTCAGGGCGGTCTGCAGCCCCATCTCCTCCTGCACCTCGCGGACACCAGCACTCTCGGGCGTCTCGCCGGGCTCCAGCTTGCCCTTGGCGATCTCCCAGGTGACGCCCGATCGTCGCGTCACGCGGATCAGCGCCATGCGCGGCCGCCCGTCTTCAGCGATACGGATGGGGATCCCGCCCGCCGATCGCTGCTCGGCGAAGTTCGGCTGCAGGTTCAGCACGTCGGACACGGGCAGCCGCTCGGCGGAGTACAGCCCCGTGCGGCGGTTCTGGAAGAACCTCACCCCGTGGCGGCGCGCCCGCGTCGTGTCGATGTACAGCACGCGCGGGGCGTCGGTGCGCATGCGGTGGGCCACACGCCAGGCCTGCGGCTCGTCGGACGACAGGAACAGCGGGCGGCCCGAGGCAGCCAGGTGCCCCGCTGCCATCGCGCGCTCGATCTGACCCTCGGTGCATGCGTGGTACAGGATGTCGGGCGGGGTGGTTCGCCGCTTCTGGCGCCGATCCACGAGCGCGCGGATGCGCTCGCCCTCGATCTCGAACCGCTTCACGCGGGCGTTCTCGAGCATCGCCACCACCTCGTCGGCGGGCACGCGACGACGGAGCAGCTTGCCTGCGGCCCTGCACGCGCTCTCGATGTCGGTCCAGCCATCGCCGTCGAGCGACAGCGAGCCCGCTTCGGGCTTGTGCCGCAGGAGGAACGACAGCGTCTTCGACAGACGAACGGGATCGGCGGGCCCCTTCGTCACGGAGCCCGACTCACGATGCGGACCTGCGTGAACTGCCGGTGCCCGTGCGGACCGCTGTGGAAGCCGTACCCCGACTGCTTGGCGCCCACCCACGGGCTCCCGCTCGCGCCGCCGACACCCCGGTTGATCCCGATCATGCCGGCATCGAGCCGCCTCGCGACCGCCGCGGCGGCGTCGCCTCCGAACACCACGGCGCCGAGGCCGTACGGGGTGTCGTTCGCGAGCTCCACCGCCTCGTCGATCCCCGTGAACGTCTGGACCGAAGCGACCGGACCGAACGTCTCCTCGGCCATCACGTCCATCCCGTGGTCGACGCCCGTGAGCACGATCGGACCCAGGAAGTTCCCGTCGAGATCCGGATCGCCGAACGCCAGGGTCGCGCCGCTCTCGCGGGCCTTGCGGACCTGCTCCACCACGTGTCGCTTCTGCCGGACGTTGATCATCGGCCCGAGGTCGGTGGCCTCGTCGAGCCCGTCTCCCACGACCATTCCGCGCGCTTCGTCCACGAGCGTCTCGACGAACGCGTCGCGGATCGAGGCATCCACGTAGATCCGCTCGGTGGACACGCAGACCTGGCCGGTGTTCCGGAAGCTGTTCCGGGCCGCGAACCGCGCTGCGGCGGCCACGTCGGCGTCGGCCAGCACGACCATCGGATCCTTCCCGCCGAGCTCGAGCAGCACGCGCTTCAGCTGGCTGCCCGCCGCCGACAGGATGTGTGCACCCGCGTTCCGCGAGCCCGTGAACGCCACGAGATCGACGTTCGCGGCCACCAGCGCCTTCCCCTGTGCCTCGTCGCCGTGGATGATCTGGAGCACGTCGGCCGGCAGGTGCTTCTGGAGGATGCGTGCCCAGGCATCCGCGATGAGCGGCGTCTCCTCGGAGGGCTTCAGGACCACCGTGTTCCCGGCCACGAGCGCGGGCACCACCATCCAGTGGGGCATCGACATCGGGAAGTTCCACGGCGTGATCGCCGCGCACACCCCGTAGGGGTCGTGGAACAGGGTGGTATGGGTGAACCGGTCGACCAGCTCTTCGGGCGCCAGCGCGTCGATGATCTCCTTCACCTCGTCCGACAGGCCCTTCCCGCAGGACAGCACCTCTCCGACCGCGGCCTTGATGGGCTTGCCCATCTCGCGCGTGAGGAGCTCGCCCAGCTCGCGCGACCGCTCCACGATCTCGGGGCCCGCTGCCGCCACCCGGCGCGCACGCTCCTCGATGGGGAGCGCGCGCCACGACCGCTGCGCCACGCGAGCGCGCTCGACGATCCCCGGGATCGCGTCGACGGGCGTGATCGCGACCTCACCCACCCGCTCGCCGTTCACCGGATTGAAGGACTCGAGCACCGCCATGGGGCACCTCCGTTCCGCACTTTATCCCGCCGAGCGAGCCGCGCCGTGCGACCGGAGGGGGGCAGGCCGCGGAATCGGGATACCATTCGCCGCCGGAGGACTGATGGAGATCGCTCTCAAGGGAAGCAGCGCAGGGGCCACCACCGCGGGGATCCTGCTGCTGACGCGGGCCCGACAGCTCGGCCTGCCGCTGCAGGTCAGCGTGGTGGGCGACGAGTCCGAGGCCGTCGAGGTCCCCGGGCCGGCGGTGCTGTACGCACCCGTCCTGGCGAGCTGCGCCGTCGGGCGTCAGCACGGGTACGGCGCCACGGTCGTGATCCCCGGAGCCCCCGGCAAGCCCGTGCTCGTCACGGTCCAGCCCCACGGTGAGGGCGGCTGGTTCCTGGTCGATCGCACCGGGAAGGGCGCGCATCCCGCCACGAAGGCCGCGCTCGAGCTCGCGAACGACGCCCGCGCTCCGGCCCGTGCGCTCGCGCGTGCGGTGCGCGGCGCGATGTCCGGGCTCGGCATGAGCAGCGATCCCGCCGTGCTCGACGTGCTGTTCGGCGCGAAGGTCCCCACCCTCACCCGCCTCGCGGTCGCGCTCCGCGCTGGTCGCGCCATGTCGGGGGGGCGCGGCGAGCCCATCACGCGCTTCCTCTCGGGCAGCACGGTCGATCGCGATCCGCTCCCCGAGATCCCCCCGGCCGACCTCGCCGCCGCCACATCGCTCGAAGCCCTCCAGTGGGTGCTCGACGGGCTCTCCGTGGCCGTGCGCGACGCCGCCGAGGAGGCCGTCACCACGAGCACCGAGCTCGGGGGCGCGTCGAACCTGCTGGTCTACCACCTCGCCGAGATCGCGAGTCACCTCGTGCAGCTGCCCGAGCACAGCATCCTCCCGCCGCTCGGAGCCGCCGAAGACTCCGTGGCCGTGGGGCTGCGCGCCGCCCTCACCGCCGAGGGCGAGGGCTGCGCGAACCGCGAGCTGCGCCAGACGTTCCGATTCCTCGGCGGCCGGTACGTGCAGTCGGCCGACCACGCCTACCAGGTCACCGACACCGCACCTCCGTCCGACTGGGAAGGCGTGTGGAGCTGGTTCTGCTCCGAGGTCCGCCGCGGTCGCAAGCAGGCCGATGCGCTGTGGCCCGAGATCGTCGACCCCGCTTCCTGAGCCCGGGAGCGCACCCCCTCCCGGTCGCGTTACTCGTCGCGGCCTGGAGGACCCATGGCCCGCTACGCGCTTCTCTCCGTCAGTGACAAGACCGGTCTGGAGGGCTTCGCGAGAGTCCTCGTCGACGCGGGCTTCACCCTCCTGTCCACCGGGGGCACCGCGAAGGCGCTGATCGCCGCCGGGCTCCCGGTCACGAAGGTGTCCACGCACACCGGCGCACCCGAGATCATGAACGGGCGCGTGAAGACCCTGCACCCGCGCATCCACGGCGGCATCCTCGCCGACCGCGTCGCACACGCCGAAGAGGCCGCGCTGCACGACATCCCGTTCATCGATGTCGTCGTGTGCAACCTCTACCCGTTCGAGCGCGTCACCACCGGGGGCGCCGAGCTCGCCGAAGCCATCGAGAACATCGACATCGGCGGCCCGACCATGGTGCGGGCGTCCGCCAAGAACTTCGCGCACGTCGCCATCGTCACCGACCCCGCGGACTACCCCGCGGTCGGCGAGGCCATCGCGGCGGGCGGCACCGATCTCGCCCTCCGGCAGCGGCTCGCGCTGAAGGCCTTCCGCCACACGTCCCGCTACGACGGCGTGATCAGCGCATGGCTCGGCGCGCGCACCGAGGAGCAGGGCTTCCCTGCCGAGCAGGCGCTCCCCCTCTCCCGCGTCGAGGCCCTCCGGTACGGCGAGAACCCCCACCAGCGCGCCGTGTTCTACGCGGATGCCGACGGTGGCGAGCGCTCGATGGCCCGGATGGTCCAGCACCAGGGCCTCGACATGTCGTTCAACAACTACAACGACCTCGACGGCGCGCTCCGCACGGTGTTCGACTTCGACCGGCCCGCGGTCGCCGTGATCAAGCACGCGAACCCCTGCGGGTGTGCCGAGGCCGAGACACCCACGGAGGCCTTCGGGCTCGCGCTCGCCGGCGACCCCGTGTCGGCCTACGGCGGCATCCTCGCCTTCAACCGGCCGGTCGGCATCGACGAGGTCCGCGCGATCAAGCAGAGCCGGACGTTCTTCGAGATCCTCGCCGCTCCCGGCTTCAGCCCGGAGGCGCTCGAAGCGCTGAAGACCCGCCAGAAGCTCCGCGTGCTCGAGCTCCCCGCCGACTGGGCCCCCGGGAAGCCCGGCGGCATGGACGCCAAGCGCGTGCTCGGCGGCTGGCTCGTGCAGGACTGGGACGGCCCCACGCCCAGCGAGTGGCGGGTCGTCACGAAGAAGCAGCCCACCGACGACGAGATGCGCGCGATGCGCTTCGCGTGGGTGTGCGCGCGCAACGTGAAGTCGAACGCCATCGTGCTGGCGCGCCCCGCGGGCTCCGGCGTCGCGCTCAACGGTGTCGGGGCGGGCCAGATGAGCCGCATCGACAGCGTCCGGCTCTCGATCTCCAAGGCCACCCTCGAGGTCGCGGGCAGCGTGCTCGCGAGCGACGCGTTCTTCCCGTTCGCCGACGGGCTGCTCGTGGCTGCCGAAGCGGGCGTCACGGCGGCGGTCTCGCCGGGCGGGTCCATCCGCGACGACGAGGTGATCGCGGCGGCCGACGAGGCCGGGCTCGCGCTCGTGTTCACCGGCGTCCGCCACTTCCGGCACTGACATGCGCGTCCTGCTCGTCGGCGGCGGAGGCCGCGAACATGCCCTGGCCACGGCGCTGATCCGGTCTCCGGGGCTCACGGCGCTCGCCGCCACCCACGCCAAGCCCGCCTGGCCCGCGGGAACCGAGGTGCTCGGGGTGTCGGCCGTCGCCGACATCGCGCGTGCAGCGGTGGAGTGGCGCGCCGACCTCGTCGTGGTCGGCCCCGAAGACCCGCTCGCCGAAGGCCTCGCCGACCTGCTGCCCATGCCGTGCTTCGGTCCTTCCGCGGCCGCGGCCCGCCTGGAGTCCTCGAAGTCGTTCGCGAAGGACGTCATGATCGCGGCCGGCGTCACCACCGCGGGCGCGCTCGTGGTCGACGGAGACGGGCCCGAAGCGCGGGCGCGCTGCGATCGCGGCGGCGTCGTCGTGAAGGTCGACGGGCTGGCCGCCGGGAAGGGCGTGTTCGTGTGCCCGACTCCGGCCGAGGCCCACGCCGCGCTCGACGAGGTCACGGGCGCGCGCTTCGGAGAGGCGGCGTCCCGCATCGTGCTCGAAGACCTGCTCGAAGGCCCGGAGGTCAGCGTGTTCGCGCTGTCGGACGGCGAGCGCGTGGTGCCCCTCCTGTCCGCCCAGGACCACAAGCGGCTGCTCGACGGCGACCGGGGCGAGAACACCGGCGGGATGGGCGTGATCGCGCCCTGTCCGCTCGTCGGACCGCAGGACGTCGCGGCCCTCGTGGAGCAGGTGCACCTCCCGGTCGTGCGCGAGATGGCAGCCCGCGGAACCCCCTTCCGAGGCGTGCTGTACGGCGGACTGATGCTCACCGCCGACGGTCCGAGCGTGCTCGAGTTCAACGTGCGCTTCGGAGACCCCGAGTGCCAGGCCCTGATGGCGCTGTGGGACGACGACCTGCTCACCTGGCTGTACGGGGCCGCCACCGGCCAGCTCCCGTCGGGCGCACCGCGGTTCCGCGACGGCTCCGCGTGTGTCGTGGTGCTCGCGAGCGCGGGCTATCCCCGCACGTCCACGAAGGGCACGGTCATCCCCGAGCCCCCCGAAGCGCCCGACGTCACGGTGTTCCACGCGGCCACCGCGCGAGACGCCAGCGGCGCGCTGGTCACGACCGGCGGGCGCGTGCTCGCCATCACGGGCACGGGCGCCACCCTCCGCGAGGCCCACGACCGCGCGTATTCGGCCGTCGACGGGTGGCGGTTCGAGGGCTGCCAGCTCCGCCGGGACATCGGTGCCCGCCACCTCTGAGTGGACGGCCGAGCACCCCTGTCCGGGGGTCGTGGTCCACCAGCCCCGCGTCGGATTCCGCTACAGCGCAGACGCCTTCTGGCTCGCCGGGTTCGCGATCGAGCCCGACGCCACGGGGCCACCGCGCACCGCCCTCGATCTCGGGACCGGCAGCGGCGTCGTCGCGTTCCTGCTCGCGGCGGCTGGCTGGGAGGTGCGGGGCATCGACGCGCTCGCGGCCTGGGCGCCGGGATGGACGGCCTCCCTGCGCGACTCCGGGTTCCAGCCGCGGCTCGAGGTCGTCGACGTGCGCGAGGTCACGGGGCGGGTCGACGTCGTCACGTGCAACCCGCCGTTCTTCCCCGCGGGCGCGGGCCCGATCTCGCCCGACCCCTTCAAGGCGGCCGCACGCACCGAGGGCTCCGCGACGCTCGCGGACTTCGTGCACGCGGCCACCCGCCTGGCGCGGCTCCGGGCGGTGTTCGTCGTGCCTTCCGACCGGGAGGCCGAGCTGCTCGAGCTCGCGGCCCCGTTCACGCTCGTCCGGCGCCTGCGGGTCGGCCGGAAGCGGAGCGTGCTCGACCTGCGACCGACCGGTGCGCTCGAGGAAGACGTGGCGCTCGACCGCGATCATGCCCGCGTGGAGGGGTTCACGCGGCTGGGTTAGTCCGGATGGATGCAGTTCCAGCTGCCCGTCCAGACGCTCTCCCGCGACACCACCCTCCTCGCCGACGACGAGCTGGGCGAGACGCTCGTGGCGATGGTGCGGAACGCGGTGCCTCGCGGAACCGCCCCCACGGTCGTCACTGTCGCACGGCCCGAGCGCATCGACGTCATCGGGCTCAAGCCCGTGGTCGATCACCACATCCCGATCCAGGGCTTCATCGCCAGCCTCACGCGGGCCGACGTCGAGCCCACCATCGGAGACGCCCGTGCGGTGGGCATCATGGGCACCGTGAAGCTCCGGCAGAGCGGCCAGGAGGCCCCCGCGCCCATGGCCGTCGTGTTCCTCGAGTGGCCCGACAACCGGTGGTGGCTGTGGCGCGCGCTCATCGATCCCGAGTCGAAGGCCATCCTCACGGAGACCGAGACGCTCACGCGCGCGATCGACGGCGACCCCATGCCCGTCGGGTTCGGGCGCTGGTGGAGCCTCGCGAGGCGCACGGGCATGCGCGTGACGATGCGCCACGCCGCGCCTCCGCCCGTCGTTCACTGATCCGAGGCGCCCTGCTTCTCGAGCACCTGCCAGTGCAGCACCTCGACCACGTGCGATCCGGCCACGTACCCCTCGATCAGCACGTTCGACCCGACGTACGGCACCAGGGCCTCCTCCGACTCGCGGGCGAGGAGGTAGTAGGCGCCGCTGTTCTGGTCCTGCAGGCCGAGCTGGGCGCCCTTCCGCTCGAGCTGCCCGAACCACACGTTCATCCCGTGCAGGCCCCACGGGATGTGCCACTCGCCCACCTTGAGGTTCCGGCCCACCCGGCGGCCCTCCATCGTGACGATGTGCCCGTCGAGGTGCGCGAGCATGCGGTCCTCCTCGCCGTACACCAGGCGGAACCGCTGCCCGGTGGGGGTCTCCAGCGTGGCGCCGACCGCCGCGCTCCGCACCATGCCCTCGCCCTTCCACAGACATCCGGAACACAGCGTCAGGACCAGCACAATCGAGCGTCCAGCCCGTATTGACAGGGATTTCCGGTTGCAGTACGCTCTGAGTCCGGCGGCCTGTCGTCGCCCCAGGACCATCATGGCGCTCCTCCCAGCGAAGGTCGGTTCGGTGACCTTGATGCGCGCCCTCGGAAACGACGGCGCCACCGAGACCTTCACAGGCATATTGGACCAGCCTGCGGGGAAGCAGGTCATCGTTCGTAAGGTGTTGCCGGGCCTCGCGCGAGACCCAGCGCAGCTCGCGACGCTCCGGAGCCGCGTCGGCGACCTGAAGCCCATCCGCCACGCACAGCTGCTCTCCCTGCTCGATGCCTTCGAAGAAGACGGTTCGCTCTACCTCGTTCAGGAATGGGTCGACGGGGTCTCGCTCGCAGAGGTGGTGCGCGCGTGCAACGAGAGCGGCGAGGGCATGCCCCTCAACGTGTTCCTCAACCTCGCCGTGCAGATCTGCAACGGCCTCGAGGCCCTGCACAGCCAGCCCGGCATCCAGAGCGGCGCGCGCCACGTCCTCCACCTGTCCGTGCGGCCGGAGTCCATCCTGCTCACGCGCGACGGAGACGTGCTGCTCGGCGACTACGGGCTGGTGCGCTCCCCGGCCCAGGCCGCCCACAGCGGTGGCATCCGCCTGAAGACCGCCTACCTGTCGCCCGAGCAGACGCACCAGGATCAGAAGCTCACGCCCGCGTCCGACCTGTTCAGCCTCGGCGCGGTCCTCTACGAGCTCCTCACGTTCCAGCCGATGTTCCGCGACTCCACGCCGCTGAAGACCCTCGCGCGCGTGCGCCGTGCGGAGGTCACCACGCAGCTGCTCGAGGTGAAGGAGATCTTCCCCGGGCTCGACCGCGTGCTGTACCGCGCACTGAGTCTGAACCAGCGGCACCGCTACCAGCGCGCGTTCGTGCTCCGCGAAGACCTCCGCGGGCTGATGGCCGGGTTCTCGTTCTCCAACATCCAGGGCGAAGCGCGGGCGTTCCTCGAGCCCTTGTTCCAGGGGCGCACGCGGGCGATCGACGAGGTACTCCCGCCTCTCCCGCCGTCGCCCAACCAGGAGAACACGAACTCCCTCCTCGACGACCCCATGGAGACCACGGGCGACTCACGGTCCGCCCCGTCGGGCTCACGCACCGCCCCGTCGGGCTCACGCACCGCCCCTCCGTACTCACGGACCGGCACTCGTGACTCGGGGCGCGACTCGTTCCTCCGCGACGACCCCGACATCGACACCGCTCCGTCGTTCGGGGCCCGCAGCGCGGCCGTTCTCGGCACCGACCCCGTGGATCGCGGTCTGGAGAGGGCGTTCCGCGAGGCCATGGAGCGCGACGGCGACACCGGTCCCACAGGCAGCTTCGACCCCGCGGAGACCCAGCCGTTCGCCCGCGAGAGCATGCGCGAGCCGAGCTCCCCGGGAGGCCCGGTCGGGCCCGTCGGCCTGGGTCCGAGCGACCTCGCCGACCTCGGGTTCGCGGGCAGCCTCGCCACCGACTCCGAAGAGCTCGACCTGCTGCGCGCGAACGGCTCGATGGGCTTCGGGTCCGGTGAAGACGTGCTCTCGGGCACACTCGACCCCGATCCACCCGAGCGGGCGGCCCCTCCCGAGCCCCGGCGCTCGTTCCTCCCGCCGCCACCGGCCCTCCTCGACGAGCCGCGCGCGGCTACCCCAGCACCAGCCTCGCGGAACGTCCCCGCAGGCTCCGACACCCAACACGGCCGTCCTGCAGCGCGCATCTCGCGCACTCCGGATCCGGTCGTGCCCGTCGACGACGAGACCGGCTGGGATCGACGGGGTCCGTCGGGCCCGCTCATCGCCGGGGCCCTGCTCGCGGGTGCACTGGGTCTGATGGTGGTGGTGTGCGCCGGTGGGAGCCTGCTCGGAGCCCTCGGTGCGTCACGAGCGGTGGGAACCCGGTCGGTCGCCCAGGAGCCGGAACAGGTCGTCGCCCTGCCCGCCGAGGTCCCGGCTCCGTCCACCCCCGAGGCCGCCGTCGCAGCGTCCCCGAAGGCCGCTCCCGACGCTCCGCTCAAGGTCGGTCCGGTCGCGGCATCGCCGAAGACCGGCAGGCCCGCTCCCGTGGCGTCGGCACCCCGGCCCGCCGGGATCGCCCGCACGGCCTCGCCCACCCCGCGGCCCCGCGATGTCCCCTCCGCGGCGCCCGCCCGTACGGCCCCGGCCGAGGTCCGCCCCGTCCCGGCACCCATCCCCATGGCCGCGATCCCCGTGTCCGGCGCGGCGGATCCGACACTGTCCGACGCCGACTGGGACGTCGACATGCTCGTCAGCGAGAAGCTCAGCCCCCTCGAGATGTCCGGCAGCCCCGCAGCCGTCACCGCCCCCGAGAACCTCGGGGACTACGCCACTGCCGCCTACGCCGGCCAGCTCACCACCACCGACCAGGCGGCGCTCGCGACGGTGGAGCGCGGCACCGACGACTTCACGCGCGCCCGCATCCTGCTCTACCAGGACGCCAAGGCCCGCGGCGACCACTCGGCCCGGCGCCGCTGGATGGCCGACGTGATGTCGGTCGAGGCCAACACCTACCGTCCCGAGCTCCTCGTGGAGCAGGCCGCCCTCGCGATGGCCGATCGCGACTACGAGGTGGCGCTCGAGCACGCCAACCGGGCCGAGCAGTACTGGTCGCGCCTGCCGAGCGAGCTGTTGTTCACCCGCAAGGCCATGATCCACGAGATCCAGGCGCAGGCCAGCTGGGCGCTGTACACCCGCAGCGATCCCCCGCGCGAGGCCTGGCTCGACGGCGCGATCGACGCCTGGACGCGCTACCGGAGCCACGTGCTCGGCGCCAAGCGCACCGACCTCGTGAGCCGGGCCGACGAGCGTCTCGCCCACCTCCGCGACGTGCGCAGCCGGATGCACTGATGTGGTGGATGCTCCTGGGAACGGCCCTCGCCGGGCGTCACGCCATCACGGGCCAGGTGACCGACCGCAACGGAGACCCCGTCGACCGCGCCATCGTGAGCCTCGCGCCCGGCAACGTGGAGCTCGTGACCGACCGCGAGGGTCGGTTCCTCATCGACTACACGCGAACCGACAAGGGCGACCGCACGCGGCTGCTCCGCAAGACCGACTACACGCTCGAGGTCTTCCGACCGGGGTACCACACCACATCGACGAAGTTCTTCTACAAGAGCGGCCCGTTCGAGGTCGAAACGCTCACCCTGGCCGAAGAGAGCATCAACGTGCCCGACGGCGGTGAGAACCTCGACCCCGACATCTACCGCGACCCCACGCACACCGCGGGCGCCAACTACGAAGGTCAATGACGCTCCTGTGGCTGGTCGCGTGCTCCGGAGGGCCCGCCGGCACCGGGCCCGATGGCGCCGAGGTCGAGGACGGCCTGCTCCCCCCCTCGACGTGGGTCGACACCGTGGCGGCCGACCCCCAGGCGTTCGCCGATCTCACCGGGTCCGACGACCGCGACGGGTGGGTCGCCCTCCATGCCGGCGATCCGTACCGGGCCTGGTCGGCCATGCAGTCGGATGCCGGACGACACCGGGCGGCTCGGGAGGTCGTGCTGGAGCTCGAGGCCCTGGCGGTTCTGCACCGACGCGCGGCCCGCGAGCTCGGCAGTGCCTGGTCCGATGCACCCGAGCCGGTCAGGACGGCCGCTGCGTACGCCGTGGACTGCGAGGTGGCCCCCGAAGACGCCGTGCTGCGCGAGCGTTTCGAAGGGGTCGTCCCGGACGCCCTCCCGTCCCCCGTCTGGACGCTCCCGGAAGACGGGTTCACACGCGTCATCCACGACCCCTGCTTCGAGCACCACCTCGCGCGGTCCTGGAAGGAGCGTGCCGGCGCGGTCGACGGGCTGGCGCAGTCCCTCTTCGGTCCCGTGCCGTTCCACGGGAGCGCCAGAACCACCGCCCAGGACGCCCGAGACGACCTCACCGCCCTCCGGCGCGCGCTCGAGCTGCGTGCGGCCGCGCGTCCCCCCGGTCCCGGATCCGACCTCGTGGCCGACCTCGACGCCGACGGGGTCGCTCGCATCCACACCGCCACCGCGCTCGCCCACGACGCGCTCGTCGACGGTCCCGGGGAGCGTGGGGGTTCCGCCGAGTACGCCCGCGTGCTCCTCGAGCTCGCGCATCCGGCCGAGCCTCCCGCGGTCGGGCCGCTCTCCCCGCGCGTGCTGTACGCCCACCTCGCCCAGGCCGAGCTGGCGTCCGGGGATCCCCGTCGGGCGCTCGTCTGGCTCGGTCCGCTCGGAGACCGTGCCGCGGGCGTCCGCGAGACGGTGTCCGACCTCGCCGTGTTGCGCGGGCTCTCACGGGTCGGCGACAGCAAGGAGGAGTAGACTCTCGCCATGCGTCGCACCGCCGCACTGCTGCTGCTCCTCGCGCTTCCCGCCGCCAGCGAGCCCCTCCGGTACGCGGAGGATCGCGCCCCCGCGCTCGTGAACCCCGTGTTCGCGACCACGATGGCCGAAGCGCGCATCAACGAGCTCGTGTTCGCGGGCCTGTTCACCGACGACCGCGAGCTGCGCAGCCAGCCCCTGCTCGTCGAGAGCTTCACGGTCACGCCCAACCGTCGGTCGATGAAGCTCACGATGCGCCGCGACCTCACCTGGCACGACGCCGTGCCGCTCACCGCCCGCGACGTGGTGTTCACCATCGAAGCGATGAAGGCCGAGGGCACGGCCTCTCCCGAAGCCAGCCGGGTCGCCTGGATCTCGCGCGCCATCGCGCTGCACGACCACAGCCTGCAGCTCGACTTCGAAGCGCCCGAGATCGCGCCCGAAGACAAGCTGCACTTCAAGATCCTCCCGGCGCACCGGTTCAAGAGCACCACCCTCGACCGCGCCGACCCCTTCCGAACGCAGCCCATCGGGGCCGGCCCGTTCAAGGTCGACTCGTTCAACGACGACAACTCGATCGCGATGTCGCGCGTCGGAGCCGCGGGCCCGTCGGGCATCCTGATGCGCGAGGTCGCCGACAAGAACTACCAGGCCAAGCTGCTGCTCTACGAGTCGCTCGAAGCCCTCGTCCGGGTGCTCCCGCGGGATCTCGCCGTGCTCGAGAGCGACCGGAGCATCGACCTCTACCCGTACCAGACCAACAGCTGGTGGTACCTCGGGCTCAACACCCAGAATCCGCGACTGGCCGATGTGCGCGTGCGCCAGGCGCTCACCGCGATGGTCGACGTCGACGGGCTCCTCAAGCCCATCGGCACCGGAGACCGCGTGTCCGGGCCGTTCGTGCCGAGCAGCCCCTTCTACGACCACGACGTGAAGCCCGTCGCCTACGACCCCGACCGCGGCGCGCGCCTGCTCAACGAAGCGGGCTTCACGTTCAACGGGCGCGAGTGGCTCGGCCCCGAAGGCCAGTCGCTCACGCTCCGTCTCGCCGTGCCCGCCAACATGGACACCGCGCAGGACGTCGTCGTGAACCTCCAGTCGCAGCTGTCCTCGCGCGGTGTGCGGGTGGAGCCCGAGTTCCTCCCGGTCGCCGAGTGGAAGGCCCGCGTCTGGCGAGACCGCAGCTTCGACCTCATCCTGTCGCAGTGGTCGTTCGACCGGAACGAAGACGTGTACGACCACTTCCACAGCACCGGTCGGCGGAACTTCACGAGCTACGCGAGCCCCGAGGTCGACGCCCTGCTCGACGCCGCGCGCACCACCACCGATCCGCAGGAGAAGAAGGCCCGCCTGCGCGAGGCCCACGCGAAGATCGCGGCCGACGCGCCCATGGTGTTCCTGTTCACCCTCGACTCGTATGCGGCCATGTCGGCCCGCGTGAAGGACGTGGTCGTGCACCCGTTCTACTTCTTCACGTGGGTGGAGGGCTGGCGGCTCGAGTGATCCCCCGGTTGCTCGCAGAGCTCGCGCGCGCGCTCGGAACCCTGCTCGGCGCAGCCCTCCTGCTGCTCGTCGGTCTCGAGCTCGCGCCCGGGAGCCCCGCAGACCTCGTGCCCGATCCGGCCGTCGCAGACGTGCTGAGCGCACACTGGGGCCTCGACCGACCCGTGTCCGGGCGCGCTCTCAGCTGGCTCGGTCGCGTGCTCACCGGTGATCTCGGCACGAGCTTCGCCTACCGCCCGGGGGCGCCGGTCACCGAGGTGATCGCCGGCCCTCTCGGGCGCACGGCCGTGCTGCTGGCCCTCGCGTTCCCCCTGCTGCTCGCGCTCGGCCAGCTGCCCCGTCGCTCGCGCTCGCTCATGGTCGCGATCAGCGCGCTGCCCGTGTTCCTGCTCGCCCACCTGGTGGTCTCCGGCGTGAACGCTGCCACCTGGGAAGCCCTGCAGGCCGGCTGGATTGCGCGGCCCGCGTGGTTCGCGCTGCCGTCCGTCGAGAGCCCCGTGCGTACGGGGCTCGCCGCGTTCGTGCTCGCACTCGGGTCGAACCTCGCGGGCGACCTGCAGACCGACGTGCTCCGGTCCCGCGCCCAGCTCGAGCGGTCGGACTTCGCGGCCGTCGCGCGGGTGCACGGCACGGAGGGTCCGGGCTGGCGACACACCGTGCTGCTCGGGCTCCCCGCGGTGCTCGGCCGGATCCCTGCCCTGCTCGGCGGCTGCGTCATCCTCGAGCGCGTGTTCCTCGTGAACGGCGCGGGCTGGGTGCTCTGGGAAGCCGCGATGGCGCGGGACTTCGAGCTCGCGATGGCCCTGGCGCTGCTCGCCGCAGCCGTGATCGCGAGCGCCAACCTGGCGTCGGAGGGGCTGCGCATCGTGCTCGACCCCCGGGAGCGTGAGCTGTGATGCTCCGCGCGGCATGGGCCCGCCTGATGCGGCACACCGGGCGCCGGGAGCGCGTGGCGATGGCCGTGCTGTTGGCGGTGTTCGTGGTCGGGATCCTGGGGGCACCGCTCGTCGAGGGCGGCCCCACCACCCTGTCGGGGGTGTCGCTGCAGGCGCCGCTGGGTCGCGATCACCTCGGCCGCAACGTGCTGATCCGGCTGATCGGGGGGGCCGGTGCGGTCGCCATCCCGTTCGCGTGGGCCGCGCTGATCGGGGGGCTCGGTGCGGCCGCCGCGGCCTGGTCGAGCTGGACGGGCGGCGTCGTGCGCGGCGCGTTCGGAGGCCTGGTGGGCGTCATCGCCGCAATCCCGAGCTTCGTGTGGGTGCTGCTGGCGCTGTCGGTCTACGGCCGGTCGCAGGCCGTGCTCGGCGTGGCCGCAGGCATCGCGTTCCTGCCGGGTGTCGTGGCCGTGCTCGATGCGCGGATCGCGCCCTGGCGTCAGGATCCCACCATCCTGGCCGAGCTCGCGCACGGTGTGCCGCCCCGGGTCGTGCTGTGGGAACGCCTCGTGTTCTGGGAGTGCGGGCCCGCGCTCGTACGCCAGACGCTGGGCCTGTTCGGCTTCGTGGCCGCGCTCGAGGCGACCCTCGCGTACCTCGGGTTCACGGTGGGCGAGCCCCTGCCCTCCTGGGGGAATGCCGTGGTCTTCGACTGGGGTCGCACGGATCTGGCGCTCGTCGCGCGCCTGGCGCCGGCTGCGACCCTCTGGCTGACGTGCTGGCTCGCCACGGTGGCCGCGGGAGACCGGGCTTGAGGGTCGACGACCTGACGGTCCGTGCCGGAGCGCGCACCCTGCTCGACCAGGTGTCGCTGGAGGTCCGCCCGGGCGAGCTCGTGGCGCTGACCGGGCCGAGCGGGTCCGGCAAGACCGTGCTCGCGCGGACCCTGCTCGGCGTCCTGGACGCCATCCCCGGGCGAACGGCCGGTTCGGTCGATGCACGGGGGGCCGCGTGGCTCCCGCAGGACGGGCTCAGATCCCTGGATCCGCTGCGGACCGTGGGCGCCCAGGCGAGCTCCGAAGCCCTCGGGCAGGTCGGGCTCGCCGGCCTCGAGGGCGCGTTCCCCCACCAGCTGTCGGGCGGCATGGCGAAGCGGGTCGCGCTCGCACGGGCCGTCGGGCTCGGGCGGCCGTTCCTGGTCGCCGACGAGCCGAGCTCCGGGGTCGACGCGGATCTGCGCCACCACCTCCAGGCCCGGCTCCGCGAGCTGGCCGACTCCGGCGTGGGCGTGCTGTGGATCACCCACGACCTGGCTGCGGCCGAGCGGCTCGCTCACCGGTGCCTGGCGCTCCGCGCGGGCCGGATGGTGCCGTTCGAGCGCCCCGCCGACCCTCCGTTCGAGCGCCGCCCCACGACTCCGGGTGCGCCGGTGCTGGAGCTGTCGCAGGTGCGCTTCGCATACCGCTCGTGGATGCGGGCGACTCCCGTGGTGCACGGCGTGGATCTCACGGTGCACGCGGGTGAGCGGGTCGCGCTCCTCGGTCCTTCGGGCAGCGGGAAGAGCACGCTCGCGGCCCTGGCCGTCGGGCTACGCACCCCGGACGCCGGAACCGTGAGGGTGTGTGGCGAGCCCCCCGTGCCCGGCCGGCGCAGCCAGCTCCTCACGCAGGACCCGAGGGCCCTGCTGGTCGACGATCTCCCGCTCCGGGCGCTGTTGGCCAGGTCGGCGCGGCTCCATGGGCGTCCGCCGGAAGCCGTGGACGAGAGCCTGGCATCCGTCGGGCTCGCCGAGCGGGCCGACGCGCTGCCTCAGACCCTGTCCGGCGGAGAGCTCCGCCGTGCGTCTCTCGCGCGGGTGCGGCTCGCGAAGCCCGCGCTGCTCGTGGCCGACGAGCCGGTCGCCGCGCTCGACGCGCCGCTGCGTGGCCCCGTGGCCCGCGTGCTGTTCGACTCCGTCGGACCGGAGGGCGGCATCCTGTACATCACGCACGACGCCGCTTTCGCCGAGGCCACGGCCCACCGGGTGATCCGCATCGACGCCGGGCGGCTCGCATGATCGCGCTGTTCCTGGGGCTCGCGCTCGCGCAGCAGTCGCCCTCGGAGGCCGACTACCGGGGTCATGTCGACCAGGCGCGGTTCTTCGTGCGCAAGGGCTGGTACGCCGACGCCGCAGCTGAGCTGGAGCTGGCGCTGGCCGACGAGAACGGTCGGCTCGACGGGTCCGCCTGGTACCTCCTGTCCGAGATCCGCTACCGACTGGGCGACATCGAGGGCGCCATGCAGGCCGCAGACCGCGCGCACTCCAACAGCCGCACCGACGAGGAGCTCGAGCTCGCCGCCGGGTTCAGCGCATGGCTGCGCGACCAGTTCGGGCTCGTCCAGGTCCGCACGCGCTTCGACGGCGTGCAGTCGGCGGTCGAGATCGAGCTTCAGACGCTGATCCTCGACCCCGACCTCAAGCTCTACCTGAAGGATCTGGGCGGTAGGCTCGCGGAGCCCGCGACCCTGCCCATCGAGTTCGGACTGCCCGTGGGCACGTACCGGATCAACGATCGCGACGTCGAGGTCCGCCCTCACGAGACGACGCGCGCGCGCATCCCCGTCCGCGGCGCCGCACCCGAAGCGCTCCAGGTGACGGAGCTCGAAGCGTCCCTCGGCGTGGGGCTCTGGGCGGGTCCGGCCGCTCGCGGGCACCTTCCGGGTCCAGCCGGCCGCATCGGGGTCACGCAGCCCGTCGGCCCGTGGGTGCTGGGGCTCGCCGGCGACTGGACCACGCGCCCGCTGAGCACCCCCGACGGGTTCCGATCGGCCACCGACCTCGGCGCAGCCTTCCGCGTGGGCGTCGAAGCGGTGCGATTCCGCGATGCGGCCATCCGGGCGGCCCTCTCCGGGCGGGTCGCCCGCATCGCGGGGCTCGGGCTGCCGTGCACCGGCCCGGCGTCCGGCGTGGCCTGCGCGCAAGGCGTCACGCCGACCGTGTGGGCGTACCCGAACAGCCTGGCGGTCGTCCCCGGGCTCGAGCTCTCGGCGGTCGTGCTCGACCGAAGGCGGACGACCGCGATCGGCTGGGGGGTCAGGCTGATCGGAGAGGCTGCGGTCGGTCGACGACCGGGCTCCGGCAGTGCGAGGATGGGACCCGATGAGATTCCGTTCACCATCGACGACGTGGACCAGCCGTTCCTGCTGGGCGGGCTTCGTGTGCTCGGCACTGTGGTGTGGGCCCGCTGAGGCCCTCGAGGTCCGCGAGATCGCCCACGTCGAGGGCGCGCACCTCCAGAGCCCGAGCTTCTCGGAAGACGGCACGCAGCTCGCGTGGGAAGCGAACTTCCACGACCGGAAGGTGCTGCACCTGTACGTCGGCACCCCGAAGGGGGCCGGTCAGCGGGTCGAGCCGCCGGTGCGGGCGCGCTCGTCGTTCTCCAAGGGGTTCGAGGGCACGGGGCACGAGGGGGTCGCGCACGAGCTGGCGTGGGCTCCGCGCTACCTGAACGCCTTCGTGTACAGCGCGACGAACCTCGAAGACGACTACGATCTGTACGTCGGGACCGCCGCAATCGTGCGGTCTCCGGGCGCCGATGGCGGCGCGGCGTGGTCTCCCGACGGCGGGTACATCGTGTTCGCGAGCGCGCGGTCGGGCGACGGCGACCTCTACCTCATCGACGTCGCGAAGATCGAGGAGCCCCCTCGGCAGCTCACGTCGATCCCGCGGGCCTCCGAGCTCCACGCCACGTGGTCGCCCGACAGCAAGGGCCTCGCGTTCGTCGCGCACGGCACGTCCGGCGACAACCTGTGGTGGCTCCCCACCCTCGACGGGGCGCCCGTCCAGCTCACGAACGCCAAGGGCAGCCAGCTGCACCCGAGGTTCTCGCCCGACGGCCACCGCATCGCGTACTACGCCAATGCCCCCGGGTCCGAGCAGTTCTCGCTCTACGTGATGGACGTGAAGCCCGGCAGCACCCCGCGTCGCCTGCTCGATGCCGTCATCGTCGATTCCCACGGTCCCGCCTGGCTCGACGAGGTCTCGCTGCTCGCGGTGGCCGACGAGGACGACGCGTTCGACCCCGTGGTGCGCGTCACTGTCGCCGGGGAGCGCTCGAACCTCCCGCTCGACACCGTCGGGAACCGCGACCTCGCCGTCGTCCGCACGGAGACCGGCGTGCGTGTGGCGTGGTGCGCGCAGGGCCAGCGAGACGGGCTGAAGCGCGACTTCCGGCGCCTCTACACCACCGAGCTCAGCCTGCCGTAGCCTCGCGCACCCGGTGAGGCCGCAGCGAGGTCTCCCAGTCGCGCTCGAGCAGGGCATCGGCGGGATCGGGCGTGTGCGGGCCGGGCGTGAAGTGCAGCAGCACCGTGGGGTCGAGCTCGGCGATGCGCGACGCGGCGTCGTGCCCGATCAGCACGTACTCCTCACGCGTTCCATGATCGAGGAGGGCCACGGCCATGCGCCCGTTGGCGAGCTCCTTCGCGACTCCGGGCTGGACCTCGAGGCTCCGGACAGTCTTCCCATCCCGACCCTTGAAGTAGAATCGATGGTTGCCGCGGTTCTTCACGCGATTCCCGAGCAGCAGGTTCCGCACGCGAAGTGCCTGCTCGTACCGGTCTTTCGCGGCTTCGCGCTCGCGGCGCTCCGAGCGCAGCGTCTCGAGCTCGGCCGCCTTTCGGGCCTCGGCCGCGGCGGCCGCCTCACGCTCGAGGTGTTTCTTCTTCTTGCGCTGGCTCTGCTCGATCCGCTTCTCCTGGCGGACCTGCTGATCGACCCGGCGAGCATCCTTCTTCGACACGAGCCCCGACTTCAGGAGCTGGTCTCGAAGCGACATCAACCGACCTCGTAGAGGTTGATGTAGCGGTTGCCGAGGATCGAGATGCGCCCGAGCAGGTTGGTGGGCATCTGGCCCACGGCCTTCGCGCCGACCTCGGTGAGCAGCGGACGACCGCGGTGTGCCGAGAGGTTCATCATCCAGCGCGCCAGGTAGAACGGGCCTGCGAGCTCCCACCCCTCGCCCGGCCGGCGGGAGGTGCCGTCGATCCGCGCGACTCCGGGCGCGACGCCGGCGCTCAGGCGATAGCCCGCACGGGTGCTCACGTCTTTGAGCGCGAGCGTGCACTTCACGGCATCGGCGAGCGCCGTGCGCATGTCTTCCGCGAGCCAGCACACGAGCATGCTCGTGTTCTCGCGCTCCCAGATCTCGCCCCCCGCTTCGGTGACGATGCCCGCCCACTCCTGCGCGAGCGCGGCGAGCGAGGCCTTCGGCGCGGCCAGCGACCGGGGCGGCGGCGCGGCTTCGACCGCGAGCACCACGACGGCCTGCGGGGCCGTGCGGGACTCCGCGGTGCGCTTGGGCTGCGGCTTCCCGGCCGTCTCGATGACGTTCCGCACGAACGCCGCGAGGTCGTTGTTCGTGGCCCGGTGCCCTTCCTGGACCATCAGCACACCGATGGCTTCGAGCATCTCCCCCGCGTTGTCGTAGCGGTCGTCGGGGAGGGCCCGCAGGCTCTTCAGCACGATGGCCTCGAGATCCTCGCTGATCTCGGGACGGTAGGTGCGCGGAGACGGCACGTCGGCGCGGCGCACGCGCGCGATGGTCTCGTCGCGCGTCTTCGCCTTGAACAGCCGGCGACCCGTGAGGAGCTCGAAGAACACGACGCCGAGCGAGAACAGGTCGGTGCGGCCGTCGAGCGCTTTCCCGTCGACCTGCTCGGGCGCCATGTAGGCGTACTTCCCGCGGATGACCTCGTGCAGGTTCTTCGCCTGGAAAGCGGCGCGGCTGATGCCGAAGTCGGTGATCTTGACCTCGCCCGAGTAGCTGACGAGCACGTTCTGGGGCGAGATGTCGCAGTGGACGATGTGGAGGGGCGTGCCCTCTTCGTCGGTGCGGGCATGGGCGAAGCTCAGCGCCTTGAGCACCTCGGAGATGATGAACAGCGTGAGCGGGATCGGGAACGCGCCGAGGTTCCGCGACCGGGCGACGAGCCGGGCGAGATCCTGCCCGTGCACGTACTCCATCGCCATGTAGTAGTGGCCGTTCACCTCGCCGAGGTCGAAGACCTGCACGATGTTCACGTGCAGGAGCTGCACCGCGATGCGGGCCTCGTCGATGAACAGCTTGATGAACTCGTCGTCGCTCGCGAGCGAGTCGAGCACCTTCTTGATGACGAGGATCTTCTCGAATCCCGCGAGCCCGTACGCACGAGCGCGCCAGACCTCGGCCATGCCGCCGGTCGCGATCTTCTCCAGCAGGTGATAGTCGCCGAACTGCTGCGGGCCTGACGTGCTCACACATCCCCCGGGAAACCGCCCGCATCGTACCCCGTTGTCCGCACGCGGGCCGACGGTTTCCGGGAATCCGTGGTGCCGCGGGGCCTGCCGCGGCCCGGGAGGTCGGAGATGGGAAGCCTCGACGAGCTGGTTGCGATCACGCAGAAGCTGCGCTCCGACGAGGGATGTCCGTGGGACCGCGCACAGACCCCGCACACCCTCCGGCCGATGGTGGTCGAAGAGGTGTACGAGGTGCTCGAAGCCCTCGAACGGGGCGACGACGCCGCGCTGCGCGACGAGATCGGCGATCTCCTCTTCACGGTCGCGCTGCTCGCCCAGATGAAGGCCGAAGCGGGCGCCTTCACGCTCGACGACGCCGCGAAGGCGGTGTGCGAGAAGATGGTGCGCCGCCACCCCCACGTCTTCGGAGACGCCGAGTACGGCGGGCTCGCGTCGTGGGAGGCCATCAAGGCGGCCGAGCGGGCCGAGCGCTCCGGTGGCGAGGGTCCCCCGCCCTCCGCGCTCGATGGCGTGCCCGCGGCCCTTCCCGCGCTGCTCCAGGCCCAGCGGATCGGCAAGAAGGCCGCGTCCACGGGGTTCGACTGGCCCACGCTGGCGGGTGCGCGCGCGAAGCTCGACGAGGAGCTGGCGGAGCTGGACGAAGCGCTGTCCGGTGCGCAGGTTGCCGCAGTGGAAGAGGAGCTCGGAGACGTGCTGTTCAGCGTGGTCAACGTCGCCAGACATGCCGGGGTGTCCGCCGAAGACTGCCTGCGCGCGGCCACGCGGAAGTTCGAGACCCGGTTCCGTCGGCTGGAGTCTTCGATCCGCTCTCAAGGTGGAGACCCCGCAGCACTGGATGCCGAAGCGCTCGAAGCGCGGTGGCAGGCCCTGAAGGAGCCCCGCTGATGTGGCGCCTGCTGCTGGCCTTCACGATCATCCCCGCTCTGGAGCTCGCGCTGCTCCTGCAGATCGGGTCGTGGATCGGCCCGTGGCAGACCTTCCTCATCGTCGTCGTCACCGGCACGGTGGGGGCGTGGCTCGCGAAGCGCGAGGGGCTCGGAGTGCTCGCGTCGCTGTCCGAGGAGCTCCGCAGCGGCCTCCCACCCGGGTCGCGCATCGCCGAGGGCGTGCTCGTGTTCGCGGGCGGCCTGCTCCTGCTCACGCCCGGCGTCCTCACGGATCTGGCGGGCTTCCTGTTCATCCTCCCGCCCACCCGCCGCTGGCTCGCACCGCGGGTGGTCCAGGCAGTTGCCAGTCGGCTCGATCTCGTCGTACTGGGTCCCGGGCGCTCGTCGTCGGGCGGGGGTCCACATCCTGCGCCCCGGGGGAACGGCGAGCCCAGCTCGGCCGATCCGCGGGCAGTGCCGCGAAACCATCCCTTCTCCTCCCCCTTCGATGACCTCCCATGACTGCTGAAGAAGAAGAGCTCGAGGCCCTCGGGCAGCGTTTCCTGAGTGCCGTCGAGCTCCACGCCGCGTCGCGCCTCGACGCCGCCGAAGACGAGCTCCGCGCCATCCTGAAGATCGAGCCGCGCCTCGCCGAGCCCCGCCTGCTCCTCGGTCGGCTGCTGCTCGACACCGACCGCCTGGGCGACGCCGAGGAGCACACGCGCACCGCGCTGGCCGACCTCGAGTCCGGCGGGCAGTGGACCGACGAGGTGCCGGAGAACGTGGTGCTGTCGGTCGCACACGCCCAGCTCGCGGAGATCCTGCGGCGCGTGGCCGACGAAGACGACGTGATCTTCGGCGATCCGGAGCGCTTCCACGCCATCGTGGCCGACAGCCGCGCGCACTTCTCGAAGGCCGCCGAGCTCGACCCGAACGACGAGACCAGCAGCTACTACGCGTTCTTCATGGGGCCGCCGGTCGAGAACTGAGCGACCATCCGGGCGCCCCGCTCGGTGCGCTCGTGACGCAGGCTTCCCCCGTTCTCGTCGCACAGCCGACGCGCGACGTACAGCCCGAGGCCCGTGCCCCGCTCCGCGGGCTTCGTGGTGACGAACGGCTCGTACATGCGCGCTTCGATCTCGGGGGGCACGCCGGGCCCGGAGTCTTCGACCACCAGGGTCGCGCGCCCGGTGGTCATGACGATGCGCACCATGATCTCGCGGACCGGCTGGTCGGACACCGCGTCGAGAGCGTTCAGGAGCAGGTTCAGCGCCACCTGACGCGCCACGGACGGCCTCCCGTGCGCCCACACCGCCTTCCCGTCCTCCAGGACGAGCTCTGCGGCCGCCTGCCTGCGCCGCCCGTCGAGCATGCGCACCACCCCGACGACCACCTCGCGCACGTCGTAGATCTGCTCGGGCTCGCGGCGCCCCACGTCCGACCACGCGGAAAGCAGCGACTCCAGGTGGTCGACCAGCACGAGCAGATCGTCCATCCGCACCGAAGCTGGGTCCTGCACGCCGAGCTGCCCGAGGGCGCGCAGCGCGAACAACGGCTGGCGCACCTCGTGGACGAGCGATGCGGCCGCGATTCCGGCCTCCGCGAGCTCCGCCAGGCGCAGCAGGTCGTCGTCGTCGAGCTTCACGGACTCTCCCCGTTCGCGACTTCCACCGACACCACACACCCCGGGCCGAGGTTGCCGAGACCGTCTTCGGGCTCGAGCACCACCGAGTACACGCCATCGTCGACGATGCGCTCGGTCACGTCGCGGCCGTCCCACACCCAGCTGTCGGAGACCCCGACGGGAACCACGCGACGCTTCAGCAGCACGTCGCCCGACGGATCGAGCACGGACGCCACCCACCAGGCCGGCAGCGACGCGGTGGTGAGCCCGACCACGAAGGTGTCGGACTCCTCCCCCACGCCCGGGTCGCCGTCGGGACGGAAGCGCGGCGTGGCGGGCGCGCACACCACGGGGTCGGCAGAGCTCGGCAGCGCTCCGAACGTGCCGACCCAGTCGGCGGACACGCCCGTGTAGGCGCCATCGAGCCGGTTGCCGGCGAGGTCGCGCACGTCGTCGGTCGCCCGGAGGGTCCACGTGCCGGCGGAAGCATCGATCGGCGCGTCCAGCCCCACGCGCCACTCGACGGGCGCGAGCTCGGTGACCGACGTGACCGCCACGGACACCGGGCCGACCACCTGGAAGGCGGCGGGGACCATGGAGGCCGCGAGCATGGGCTCGCTGAACGTGAGGTCGATGTGGTCGATCAGGCCGGAGGTGTCGCCGATCGGGCCCTGGTCGTACACCCACGGCATGCGGTCGTCTCCCGTGAACTGGGCCGCGAGCTCGGCCCGGCCGCCCCCGCTGACGGACGCGACCACGAGGTCGGCCGTGCCCCCGGTGAACGCCGGGCGGGCATCGAGGAGGAAGGAGGCGCTCCCGGTGGCGTCGAGCTGGAGCTCCAGACCGGAGCCCGTGGGGACCGGCCCCACCAGGGCTCCGCGGTTGGTGCGGACCGTGACGAGCCCGCCTGCAGCGGGGTCTCCGGTGCAGTCCACCGCGCCCACCACGTCGACGTCGAGCGCTTCGAGCCCCACGACCGCGACTCCGGAGTCGAGCGTGACGGGGATGGCGCCCACCGGGTTCCCGTCGTCGAGCCCGACCCACACCGTCGACGACACGACGTCGCCGCACGCGCTGGTGTCGGCGACCAGGGCGCTCACGGCGCTCGGGCCCTGCTGCTCGATCACGAGGCCGAAGCCCGGACCCGACGTGATGACGGCCGCGCCACCCTCCACGCTGGAGGCGTACCGCAGGAGCGGGGCTGTACCCGGCGTGCTGGACGCCAGGGAGCCCGCGAGCGACGCAGACTGGCTCGAGTCGTCCCAGCAGGCCCGCCCCTGTGGCGCTCCGGCGAAGTCGAGCACCGCGGTGGGCCCGTTCGCGCCGCAGTCCGCGACGACGGACAGCTCGAGCGACTCGCCCGACAGTCCGCCGCCCGAGGCGTCGAGCACCTCGTCGAGCCGTGGAGTGGCCCACGAGAACGTCGTGGTGGCCGCGCCGTTCACGATGGACACCGCCACCGTCGGCCCGCTGCCCGAGCGGCTGGAGAGCGTCGCCGGGAAGGACTCCGCACCGCGGTTCCCGAACTGGTCGACCGACTCCACCCGCACGGCGGTGGCCACGCCGGTGAACGCCCAGGGCACGAGCGGGCGGACCACGAGGCCCACGCCGACGTCCGGATGCACGACGATGGGCCCGGAGCTCCCGAGCACGTCGGTGTCGGCGACCGACAGCATGGTCGTGCCCGACACCGTGAGCCGCACCGGAGCCGTCCCCGCGCCGGTGGCATCGAGCGAGACGGTCTCCAGCACCGTTCCGGACGGGTCCACGAGGTCCACCACCGTCGTCGACTGCACCACGTAGGGGTTCCCGAACGCGTCGGTCGCGGTGACCCCCACCGAGAAGGTGTCGCCGGCCACGACGCTCGCGGGCGCCACCACGGTCGCGTCCGCGAGCGGGCCGTTCACGACCCCGAACGGCGGGGAGGTCGCGGGGACCCCATCGACGACCGCGGACAGGACGGCATCCGGACGGGCCGTCGTGAGCGTGCAGGCCAGGGCGTAGCGCCCGTCGGCGAGGGGGGTGGTCGGCTCGCAGGCAGCCTCGTCGAGCTCGTCGGTGAGCGAGATGGCCGCGCTCGCCAGATCACCCGCACCGATGAGGTTCCCGTACACATCCAGCGGCGAGAGCCCCACACGGACGGGCTCGCCTGCGACCGAGGCGTCGAGGACCTCGATGGACAGGGCGTCGACCACGAGCGCCGGGCGCACCTCGTACGGTGCGCTCTGCCCCGTGATGGACCCGGCACCGACCAGGAGCTGCACCTGGGGAGCCGCGCGGGTGCTGATGAACCGGCAGTTCACGTCGTTGAAGCCCGTCGGGATGCAGTCGGTGGCCTGCACGCCTCCGAGGGAGTCGTCGATCGTGAGGGCTCCCGTGAAGGGCGTGCTGTTGCCGTACGCATCGCGCGGCGTGATGTCGGCGGACTTCGTCTCTCCGGCCCGGATCGGCACGCTGGACGTGACCACACCGAAGTTCGACAGCGGCCCGGGCAGGACCGTGATGGGCTCGGACTCCCCGGGCGGACCGGCGATGACGCGGAGCGTCTGGGGGGCGTCGGAGCAGGCGTTCCCGAGCACGGTGCTCGCGAACAGCGCGACCTGGACGGTCTCCGGGCCCTCGAGGATGCGCGTGACCGGGCTGCAGCTCGACTGGAGCACGATGAGCACGTCGTCGTCGACGGGGTTCCCGAACTGGTCTTCGAGGCGGACCTCGACGTCGAAGGGCTGACCGGCGGTGACCTCGAACGGGCTCGGCGAGGCGGGCAGCTCGATGATCGCCGTGAGGTCCTGCCCGGGCTCCCACTGGAGCCGTGTGGTGCCCGAGCGGATGGGGCTCGTGGGATCGAGGGGGCGCACGCTCACGTCCACCTGCCCGGGCGTGCCGACCGACAGCGACACGCGCCCGACGCCGTCGGGGCCGAGGAATCCGGTCAGGGACTGGCGGTTGGGGGCGAGGATGACGTTCTCGAGGTCGGACGTGGAGAACGCCCCGTCGACAGCGCCCCCGCCGACGGCTTCCACCCGCACCTCGACCTCGAGGTCGGACTGCACGATCTCGTCGGAGCCGCCCGGAGCGAGCAGCCGGATCGTGAGGAGCTCGGGGGTGTTGACCTCGGCGACCACGCCGTCGGAGGCGATGTCGAGGCGGTCGGCGCGGGTGTCGGACACGGTGTACGCAGCGGCGAGCACGGCCTCGGAGCCCGACGGGGCCACGACCACCACGTCGTAGACGCCCGAGGGCAGGCCGGGGCTGACGACCGCACGGATGTGCTCGTAGTCGAGCGCGCTGACGCCCCCGAGGGGGTACACGCCGGAGACCTCGGACCGCAGCGAGGCCGTGAACCCCACGTCCAGATCGGCCTCGTCGCGGCGGTTCGCGTTGAACTCGACCTGGGGGTAGAAGTTCCCGCCTTCGAGCGTGATGACGGTCTCTTCGCCGTTCCAGCCGCGGTTGGGCTCGACGGACTGCACGACGGGGTCGGGCAGACGGACCCCACAGGCGGTGAGCAGGAGCGGGACGAAGATCATCAGTACACCAACCGGAAGCCGAGGCCGACGGAGAGCCCGCCGATGTTCCCGGTGAACCCGACCTCGCCTCCCGGGCCGGGGATCCAGCTCCATCTCGCTTCGGCCACGACGTCCCCCACTCCCAGACGGTACCCGGCGCCGCCGAGAACCGTGGCTCCGGAGACAGCACGGCTCCCGCGACTGACGATCCGCGACCCGAACCGGGTGGTGACCGTGTGGAGACCGACGATTCCGCCCGCCCCGCCCCAGAACGACACGCCACCGCGGTCCTGACGCAGGAGCAGCGCGAGGCTGCCCGGGAACACGGCTCCGGTGAGCTGTGCGTCGTCGCCGAGACCCGTGGTGGTGCGGGCCGTCATGCCGTACCCGAAGAACGAGGCGCGCAGGAGCACGCTCTCCGCGAGGAAGCGCGTGCGCAGGTCGACGTCGAGGCCCACCATCGGGGACGAGATGCTGCCGAAGTTCGAGCTCCACCCGATCTGGGGACCGAGCGAGAGACGGCCGAGCCGGGGCTCGAGCGTGAGGCGCGCGGTGGACCGGAGGGACTCGGTCTTCGCGGTGATGGTGACCTCGCGGGGCCGGTCGCTCTCCTCGGGCACGTACTCCGCGACCCAGGTGCCGTCGGGACGCGCGATGAGCGGGCCCACCGTGCCCTCCGAGACGTCGAGCTGGATGTTCTCCTCGGTGATGGGGTTCCCGGCGCGGTCTTCGAGCTGCACCGACACCCAGGCGACCGAGGCCCGGCCGGTTCGCAGGATGGGCGGGTCGACGTTGACGGAGATGCCGGCCACCCGACCGGGCGACAGCGTGACCTCGCGGGTCGTCTCGAGCAGCGCGGCGCCGGGCGAGAGGCTGCCGCGGGTTCCGGGCAGGACGAGCGCGCGGGCCTCCCGGACCCCGGAGCGCGCGACCAGCACGAGTGGGCCGGCGGGCACGAACTCGGCGCGGGCCTCGCCCCAGCCGTTCGTACCGGTGATCGCCGCGACCGGGGCGTCTCCGCCGAGCTCGACGAGCACCTCTGCACCGCGAACGGGGCGCCCCTCGGGGTCCATCGCGCGCACGAACGCCACGAAGCCCGCGCCGGTACGGTCCCATCCGAGGTCGAGGCGCGTGACGACCCCGGTGGACGCCTCGGGCGAGTAGCGGGCGACGATGCGGTCGCGCCCGAGCTCGACGGCCTTCTCGCCGCGGTACTCGGCCTCGCCGGTCTCCCGGCTCCCGGCTGTACGCTCGATCGCGCCGTGCTCCGCGACGATCTCGATGGACGACGGGTCGAGGCGCTGCCCCTGGGCGTCTTCGACGGCGGCACGCACCTCGGCGAGCGGGAGATCGGTGGAGAGCTCGGTGGGCCAGACCTGGAGGAGCAGGCGGGACGCGATGCCCGGCGCCGGGCCGAGTCGAACGGAGGCTGCGGACTCCGAGCCCAGGCGGCACTCGAGGCGCACGTCGACGAGACCGTCGGAGAACCGGCCTTCGACCGGAACGGCGTACAGGCCCGCGTTGATGCGCAGGACCGCGAGCGCGCCCACGGCCGGAGAGCGACAGGTCGGCGACTCTCCCCGCCACGCGCGGCCGTCTCCGTCGACGGCCCGCAGATACACGAGGCGGGGACGGCCCGTTCCGGACGACCGGTCGCCGGGGATGGCGACCAGGCTGGGCTTGTTCTCGCTCGCGAGCGGGATCGTGGACGTGGTGCGGTTGCCGAGGTCGTCGGTGAGGAGGGCCGTGGCGACGGTCTCGCCGGGGTACTGGTCGACCCGCGCGTTCACGTGACCGTCGGCTCCGACCTCGAACGGACCGTACGCGCGGCCCCCGACGTCGAGCCGGAGGGTGGCGCCGGGCTCGGCATCGAGCGGGATCCGGGGCTTGGCACGCATGCGCACGGCGCCCCAGGTGGGCCGGGAGTCGGTGCGCTCGTCGCGCACGCCGAACGGGATGAGGCGCGGGAACGGCGAGTCTCCGGGGCGGATCACGACCTCGAGCCCCCCTTCGACGGCCCGCACGGACTCGACGACCCCCTCCCCCACGACCACCTGCAGGAGCTCGGGTGGTGGCATGTTCGCGCCGGTGATGGCGATGACGACAGGGGCCTCGTCCTGGACGAGCGCTTCGACCCGAGCCGGCACGTCGAGATCGCCCGGCTGGGGCCAGCCGACGTCGAGGGAGACGCGCGTGCTCTTCCCCGTGGCCGACACCCGCAGCTCCACGGACCCCGCGTCGACGTCGGGGGTGACGACGAGCGGCCACACGCCGTCGGTCGCGCCTTCGAGCCCGAATCGCACGGTCCCGCCGGACGCTTCGACGACCGGAGGGCGAACGGACCCGTCGAGCACGGCGACCCACACGGTGCCGGGCAGGCCGGGCCGGAGCTCGTCGAGCGCGGGCAGCACGGCGAACCCGTCGGCCACCCCGGACGCACCGGAGTCTGGCGCCGGGACCGGCGGATCGGCGGCGAGAGCGGCGAAGAGCAGCGCGAGCACGCTAGTTCCCGTACTCGACGCCACCGCGGAACGTGGGGCCCCGGGTGTCACGCGTCTGGAGGATGCCGGGGACGCGGATCTCCTTGCCGAGCAGATCGGTCGCCACGACGTCGATGGGGTTCTCGCCCTCCTGGAGCGGCACGCTCGCGGTGAAGTTGCCGTCGGAGTCGGCCGTGACCGTGCGGGACCCGAAGGCCCCCGACAGCGTGACCTTCGCGCCGGGCGCGGTGGTGCCGCTCACACGGGTCTCCTCGGACCGTGTGCGCTCGGGCTGCGGCCAGGCGACCTCGAGCAGGAGGTCTTCCGGGATCGGGCCGATGGCCGCGGACCGGTTGCGGATGACCGCGCGGGATCCCGCGCTCAGGCGGGGCTCGTCGACGCCCATCAGCGCGACCTCGCCGCGGGTGGTCTCGAGGACGGCGACCCCTTCGGTGACCCCGAGGTCGAAGTCGGCATCCGTGGCCTGCACCGTGACGCCCCCGCCGGTGACGTTCACGGAGCCGCTCTCGGGACGGACGGTGGCGAACAGCGCGCCCCCTTCGAGCTCGAGCCCGACCCCCTGCTCGTCGACGGACCTGACGACGACCGACGACGAAGGACCGATGCGTACGCGCGTTCCCCCGTCGAGCGAGAGCACGGCGCGGCCATCGCCCGTGCGCAGGTGGTCGGACACGCCGAGCCTCGCGCCCACCTGTGCACGCCCGTCGCGCTCGGGCCCCTCGAGCGCCACGTCGCCGTGAACGACGGACAGCACGACCTCACCGGCCGCTGCGTCGTTCGCGAGGTACCGCCAGACCGCCACCACCATGGCGACGACGACCACGGCCGCGAGCAGGATCGCTACGTTCTGCCGCACGCGCGTGATGCTCCTTCGTCCGCCCTCGTCTGTAGTTCTAGCACGCGTCGACGAGCGGGAGCCTCACGCGCCAGGCCGCGCTGTCGTCGAGGGGCTCCACGAGCTGCCCGCCGAGGCGGTCGAGGGTCTGCCGGGCGACCCAGACGTCGAGGCCCGACGCCATCCAGTCGTCCTGGACGATGCCGACCTCCTGATCGGGGTGCAGGAGTACGACCGCGAACGCGCCGGACAGCTCTGCGTGCACGGTGAGGTGGGCGCCGCGGGGCAGCCCCGTGACGAGCGCCGTGACGAGCTGACCGAACGCTCCGACGGCGAGCGCGGGGTCGACCGCGACGTCGACCGCGGGGATGTCGCCCCACTCCACGGCCACGCCGCTGTCGCGGACCGCGCTCACGAGAGCGGTGCGCACGTCTGCGAGGACCTCGTCGAGGCGGGCCACGCCAGTCCCCTCGGGCGCGTCGGCACCGGTGAGCTTGAGGAGCGCGTCGAGCACGTCGCGACAGCGCGCGGCCTCGGCTTCGAGGTCGTCGATGACCTCGCTCACCCCGGCGTCGGTCGCGCGGCTCTTGAGGACCTGGGCGAGCCCGAGGATGGCCATGAGCGGGTTGTTCAGCTCGTGCGCCATACCTGCGCCGAGCTGGGCGACGGCGGCGAGCTGACCGGAGCGGACGAGCTGCTCCTGGGCGTCGCGGAGGTCGGCCGTGGCATCGTCGACCCGCGCCTGGAGCTCGCGGTTGAACGCCTCGATCTCGCCGCGCTGACGCTGGATCTCGACCTGGTTCTCCTTGAGGCGCCCGGACAGGTGGTTGAACGCGCGGGCGAGCTCGCCGACCTCGTCCTGACTGGAGACCTCGGCGCGGGTTCCGTACCGCCCCTCGGCCAGGACGAGCGCGGTGTCGCGCAGGCGCGCGATGGGATCGGTGAACCAGCGCCCCATGACGAACCCGAGCGCGATGGCGACGGCCATGGCGACGCCCAGCACGATGACGAGCACGCGCTGGATGCGGTACGCAGGCTCCAGGGCGACGTCCGCGGGCTCGAGCACGAGGAGCGACCAGGGGGTGCCGGGGACCGGCGCGACGGCACCCTGGACATCGATCCCGCCCGACCGGTACTGCACGCTCGCGAGCGTTCCGAGCAGCGCGCGGACGAGGTCGACGTCGACCATCGGGTGGTTGGCGCCGACGCGGTTGCCCTCGCGATCGACGAGGAGCACGGCGCGGGTGTCGGTGGACTGGGCCTCGAGCTCGTCCGCCACCACGAGAGACAGCTGGGCTCCCAGCACGAGCGGCGGATCGTCGGAAGCCACCACGGCGACCGGAACGGCGGGCGGCCCGCTGGCCGGCTGGTAGAACGCGCCGATCGCGACTCCCGACTCGCTGGCGAGGGCCTCGGTGACCGGGAGCCGATCGACGAGGCTGGCGGTGAGCGCGGTGCCGTTGCCCCGGTCGAGGATGGCGGGCTCCACGACGAGCTGGCCGTCGCCGTCGACCAGGACGACGGTGCCCGTGGAGGGCATGGCGATGAGGACCGCGCGGAGCAGGCCGGTCTGACGCTCCTCGTCGAGGCCGGCGACCGGGAACGTGCCGACCCACCCGACCAGGAAGTCGGTCTGGCTGCGGAGCCATCGCCCCACGGACGACGCGATGGCGGCAGCGTCGCGCTGTTGCGCCTCTTCGGCCGACGCCGTGGCGGACTCGCCCGTGACCTGCTGTGCCCAGAGCCCGAGGAACAGCAGCGAGAACACGCTGACGGCCGCGATGACCAGCGCGAACCGCAGCCAGAGTCTCATCCGGAGGACTCGGGGCCCTCGTCACCGACCGGGAAGCGGAGCGTGAACACGGTGCCCGACCCGACGATGCTCTCGACCGCGATGGTGCCGCGGTACTTCGTGACGATGCGGTAGACGATGTTGAGGCCGAGCCCGGTGCCGCGGCCCGGGGGCTTCGTCGTGTAGAAGGGATCGAAGATCGACCCGATGCGCTCGGGCGGAATGCCCTCCCCGTTGTCGCGCACCTCGATCCAGGTGTGCTTGTCGTCACGCCCCGCCGTGACCTCCAGGTGGCCGTCCTCGGACTCGCCGTGCCGCTCGGCGACCGCCTCGAGCGCGTTCTTCACGAGGTTCACGAACACCTGCTGGATCTCGTTGGTGCGGGCGTTGATGTGGAGCTCGCTCCCCACCGCGACCTCCACCTTGAGCGGCTCGTGACCGATGCTGCGCCGCACGAGCTTCACGGCGTCGGCGATCACCCGCGAGAGCTCGACGGTGGTGTGGTACTCGTGCTCGGCGGTGCGGCTGTAGCCCGACAGCTGCACCACGATCTCCTTGATGGTGCGCGAGTAGTCGACGATCTCCCGCGCATACCCGTTCACGAGCTCGCGGTCGTCCTCTTCCTGGATCGCCTCGGCGAGCCCCATCACACCGAACAGCGGGCTGCTGATCTCGTGCGCGATTCCGGCGGCGAGCGTGCCGATTCCGGCGAGCTTCTCGCTCTGGATGAGCTCGGCCTGCACCTCGGTGAGCTCGGACAGCGCGGCCTCGAGCTCCCGGTTGCGCTCCTGCAGGCGGGCGAGGAGCTCCTTGTTCTCGCGCGCGAGGCGCACCTTCGCGAACGCCTGCCCCACCTTCCGCTTCACGTGGAAGATGTCTTTCGGCGGCTTCACGATGTAGTCGAACGCATCGAGGTGCAGCGCGCGCAGCACGGTGTCGAGCGAGGCGTAGCCCGTGATGATGAGCACCTCGCAGTCGGGCTGGCGCCGCTTCGCGTGCTCCAGGAGCTCGAGCCCCCCCACGTCGGGCAGGTTCTTGTCGGTGAGCAGCACGTCGACCCCGATGTCGATGGCCTCGAGCGCGCTGCGACCGTCGGAGCAGGTGACGAGATCGTAGCCTTCGCCGTCGAACACCGAGGCCAGCAGGCGCAGGATGACGGGTTCATCGTCGACGATGATCAGGCGCCCTCGGGTCACGTGCCCTCCAGAGCGCGTCAATAGCCTGCAGTTGCATGTCGGACAATGGCCGCTAGAATGCTCGGGTGCGGGGTTCCACCCCGAATCGAGGTCCTCAATGCGAGTAGTCCCAGTTCTCGTGGTGTGTGTCGCCCTCATCGGCTGCAAGTCGAAGTCGCGCGGCGAACCTGTGGGATCGACGGAAGAGTGGCAGAGCCAGGTCACCGAGCGCGAGCTCCCCGAGGAGGGTCTGCTGCAGCAGGAGGTCGACCTCGACATCGATGGTCGTCCCGAGATCATCAACTACTACCGCGAGCGCGCCACCGATCGGCTGCTCGTGAAGAAGGAGCTGGATCTCAACCAGGATGGCCGGATCGACCTCGTGTCGTTCTTCGACGACGAGGGCCGCCTGAAGAAGGAGGAGATGGACTCCGACTACGACGGGAAGTTCGACTGGACCGACCACTACCGCGACGGCAAGCGCGTGATGTCCGAGTACGACACCGAGACCGACGGCGTGTCGAACGTGTTCAAGTACTACGAGACCGTCGAGGGCCAGACGCGCCTCTCCCGCAAGGAGCGCGATACGAACGGCGACGGGAAGATCGATGTCTGGGAGCGCTTCGACGCCGAGGGCAACGTGATCCGTACGGGCACCGACACCGACGGCGACGGCAAGATGGACGAGCGGAGCGAGTAGCCCCGCGCGCCACACGGCGGGCGCGGCACGCCGCGTCACCCACCGCAAACGCACGAAGCGCCGGCCCCTCTCTCGGGGTTCGGCGCTTCTTCGTCACTTCCCGAGCTTGAGGCCCGCGAACAGGTCGCCCAGCGTGCCGAAGCTCTCGGGCTTCTTGGGCTGGACGTGCGCCCGCCAGTCTTCGGTGGCCGCAGCGCGCATCGTCAGCGTGAGGCGATCGCCGCGCTCGGCCTGCTTCACGCGTGCCTGCACCGCCTTTCCGCGGCGGAAGCGCTGCGAGAGCAGCGTGCCTGCAGGGAGCTCGACCTCGGACGCCGGCAGCCAGCCCGTGCGGCCATCGTCGAGCTGCACGACGACCCCGTTCCGCATGACCTCGGCGACCGAGCCCGACACGACCTCCTCGGAGGCGGTGGCTTCCTCGGCCGAACCCGCCACGACGGGCGCGAGCGACAGGCGCCGGCGCTCGTGGTCGATGGCGAGCACCCGGACGGTGAGGGCGTCGCCGGCGGAAGGCATGCCCTTCGTGAACCGGCTGACGTGCACGAGCCCGTCGAGACCGTCGGCCAGGCGCACGAACGCGCCGAACGAAGTGACGCGTGCCACCGAGCCTTCGTACACGCCGCCCTCCACGAACTCGGAGCCGACCATGCGCCACGGCGCCTGATCGGGGTTCTTGAGGCTCAGCGTGAGCTTGCGGTTCTGGTGGTCGACCTCGAGCACGCGCACGGTGACCTGCTCGCCCACCCCGATGAGGTCGGACGGGGCCTCGTCGCCCCACGACAGCTCGCGCTTCGGGATGAGCCCGTCGACCCCGCCCACATCCACGAACGCGCCGAACGACTGCACGTTGCGCACGACGCCCTCGAGCTCCTGCCCGAGCACGACGCTCTGCCAGAAGGTGGATGCGAGCTCCTCGGCCCGCTCCTCTTCGAGCGCCCGGCGCGACAGGACGATCTTGTCGCCCGTCTCGATGACCTTGAACTGCAGCGTCTGCCCGACGAACACCTCGGGGGCGTCGACGTGGTGGCGCGAGATGAGCGAGCGCGGGCAGAACGCGCGCACGTCGCCGATCTTCACCTCGAACCCACCCGAGTTCATGGACGCCACGCGACCCTCGACCGGGATCCCCGACTCCCTGGCCTCGTCGAGGTGGGCGGACGCCGCGGCCCCCGACAGCTGGAGCGAGATCTTCACGTTCGACTCGCCCACTTCGACCACATAGGCCGTGATGGACTGGCCGAGCTGGGGATCGGCCAGCTCGCCGCGCTCCATCCACGCCTCGGACTTCCCGCCGACGTCGACCAGCACCTGCTGATCGTTCACGCCGGTGATCGTGCCGGTGACCTGATCCCCCGTCTCGAGCGAGCCCGCGCGCAGCGACCCCTCCATGAGCGCGGCGAGCTCGGCCCGATCCATCGAGGCCAGCGCCATCAGGTCGTCGGTGGCGAGCCTCGGCGTGGGCGCCCGCTGGGGCTGGGCCTTCGGCGCGGACGCCGCAGTGGCGCGGGGCTCCGCCGGGGCCTCGGGGACCAGGGGAGCCTCGGGCTTCTCGGTGCGGAGGTCGGCTTTGCGCTGGATCTTCGGACGGGACATCTCGGGCTCCACGGGGTCGAGCCCTGTAACCCTGTCAGCGACGCCCGCCCTCGTCGTCGTAGCGCTTGCGCACGGCCTTGAGGTCGGCGAACGTCAGGCGCTTGTCCTCCGGCTTCCGGAGCAGGTACGCCGGGTGGAACGTGGGCATCACGGGCACCTCGAGATCCGACCCCGGATCGCGCCACACGTGCCAGCGCCCGCGTGCCCGCGTGATGCCCTGCTCGGTCTCCATGAGCGTGCGCCACGCGACCGATCCGAGCACGAGCACCACCTTCGGCTGGAGCGCACGGAGCTGGGCCTCCATGAAGGGACGGCACGCGGCCACCTCGTCGGGGAGCGGGTTCCGGTTGTTGGGGGGCCGGCACTTCACGACGTTGAGGATGTAGGTCTGCGAGCGGTTCAGGCCGAGCACGTGCTCGAGCATCTTGTCGAGCATCTGGCCGGCGGGGCCGACGAAGGGCTCGCCCTGCACGTCCTCCTGCTGACCGGGACCCTCTCCGACCACCACGAGGTCGGCCTCGCCGCTGCCCACGCCGAACACGATGTTCTGGCGCGTCTTGCACAGACCGCAGCGGGTGCAGTCTCCGAGCTCCTCGCGGACCTGGCGGAGCGCTGCCGCTCCGACGGGCCCCCGGGTGCGCGCGCCGCGGGCGAGGCTCGTCCACGCGGAGGCTGGCGCGCCTTCGCCCCCGGTCTCGTCGGCCTCGGGGGGCTCGTCGGACGGTGGGAGGTCGGCGAGCCCTGCCCCGCGGGGCTCCACACGGACGCCACGCGAGATCAGCTCGTCCAGAACGGCACGCACGTCGCGCGCGAGCGCCTCGATCTCACCGTCCACCGAACCTCCAGCCCAGGTCTCGCAGCGTATCGAACACACGGTACAACGGCAGTCCGATCACGTTCAGCCAGTCGCCCTCCACCCGATCGACCAGGAACCCGCCGATCCCCTCGGCCGCGTACCCTCCCGCGCACCCCGCACCCTCGCCGTGCGCCACGTAGGCCCGGATCTCGGACTCCTCGACCTGACGGATCCACAGCCGTGTGGTCTCGACTCCGGTGACGATCCGATCGCCCTGCCGGATCGCGAACCCGGTGACGAGGTGATGACAGCGGCCGCGCATCGCGAGGAGCCGGTCCACATGGTCTCCCGGGCCCTTCGGCTTCCCGAAGACCTCGCCGGTCTCGGGGTCGAACACGACCTGATCCGCCGCGAGCACGAGGTGCTCCGAATCGACCGCCCGAGCCTTCGCCACTGCGATGGCGACCGCTCGGACCGCCGGATCGGGGTCGACAAATCGGCTCTCGTCGACGCCGGGAGCGCACGTGGTGTGCGGAATCCCCGCGTCGGTGAGGATCTTGGCACGATAGGGGCTGGTGCTCGCCAGCACGAGTGTGGGCATGGTTCACCGCTTGGACCGACAAGGTGCGTTCGATATACTCCGACACCGAATCGGGCACCCCCTCCGGGGAGCCATCCTCTCCCTCTGTTTTCCCTTCCTGAAAGCTGAACAATCCAAGTTCAGCTGGAGGCCCCGCACATGACGACCGGTGCGGTCGGTATCGACCTCGGCACGACCTTCTCCGCCATCGCGCACGTCAACCAGCACGGCGTCCCCGAAATCCTGCCCAATGCGGAAGGCGACCGGATCACTCCTTCCGTCATCCTGTTCGAGGACGAGGACGTGATCGTCGGGAACTACGCCAAGCAGGCTGCCGTGGTGTACCCGGAGCAGGTGGTCGAGTTCGTCAAGCGCCACATGGGCGACGAGAGCTTCAAGTTCGAGTACGGAGGCAAGGAGTACACCCCCGAGCATCTGTCGAGCTTCATCCTCGCCAAGCTCAAGCACGACGCCGAGCTTCGCCTCGGGCATCGCGTCGACCAGGCGGTGATCACGGTCCCCGCGTACTTCACCGACGTGCAGCGCCGCCTCACGATGCAGGCGGGCGAGATGGCCGGCCTGCAGGTACTGAAGCTCATCAACGAGCCCACGGCAGCGGCCTT
>JAWKRP010000008.1:0-313319 GCA_041389565.1 Myxococcota bacterium | reverse complement strand
GGCGTGCAAGGAGCCCGTCGACACTGACCCGCCCGCAGAGGCCGACGCCGATGCGGACACCGACACGGACGCAGACACCGACGCGGATGCGGACACCGACGCGGACGCAGACACCGACGCGGACGCAGACACCGACGCGGACGCGGACACCGATGCGGACGCGGATACCGATGCCGACATGGACACCGACACCGGGAGCACTGGCACTACGGGGTCTTCGGGCGACACCGGTGCTGGTGGCTCGGGCGCGTCGGGCGACACGGGAGCGGTGCCCGACACGGCGCCGCGGGTCTGCGACACCGGGATCGCCACGATCCTCGACTGCACGGGCACGTGCGCGCCCCTCCACCTGCTCGGCGACGGCGTGTGCGACGACGGGTCGATCTTCCCGTACGCGGACTTCGCGTGCGTGGCGTGGGCCTGGGATGGCGGAGACTGCCCGTCTCCGACCGACACGGGGCCCTGACCGACCGTTCCCAGGGCCCGCACCCGAATCAGGCGATCGCGGCGATTCCCTGCGGCACGAGCTCGGGAACGCGCATGCCCGCGGACATGATCTCGCGCAGCACGTCGTGCGCGACCTCGTCCATCCCGATCTCGAACATCACCCGTGCGTAGGACAGCGCCTCCATCACGGTGGTCTGCCCTTCGAGGAGCGTGACGAGCTCGGCTTCGCCGGACATTCCCAGCAGAGCGAGCGCGGCGCCCTCGTCGACCGACCTGAGGATCTCCACCACGGCGTAGTAGTAGGACTCGAAGTTCTGCATCCCAGCCCCCCGGCTGATTCTGACCCATCGTCCAGATTCAGCGTAGCCGAGGTTCTGACCCGTCGTCCAGTTTTCATGATCCTCAGACATCCCGTGACGAACTGGATCCGGCCGCCGACCTCAGACCCTGCACACGACGAGGGGTCTGGAATGCGAACGACGGCTGCGGTGTCTCTGCTGATTCTTTCAGGTTGTATGGGAAAGAACGACGGCGCGAGGGTTCGGGTGACCCTCGACGACACCCAGGTTCTCGTGGGCGAGGTGTGGACGAAGACCCTCACGCTCGACGGCGCCCTGGGGGTGATCGCGATTCCCTTGGAAGATGTTGGAGAAGTCGTGCCTGTCGAAGGTCACGACCTCGACGCGAGCAACGGCCACGTGACCGTCTGGTTGCGGAATGGCACGGAGCTTCGCGGACGATGGACGGAACCCGAGCTCGAGATGGGGATCGCGATCGGAGGATCCACCACCGCTGCCCAGATCCCGATGGCGCACGTGGAGCGTCTGCAGACTCCCGGAGCCGAGAAGTGGCCGGATGCCCCCGTGTTCCGCGTGAAGACGACCCACGGCGACGACCTGCTCATCGATCCGGAGGCCACGCAGGTGACCGTGAAGAACGGCATGGGCACGTTCACGCCCTTCCTGTCGGAGTGTACGAGCCTCTCCCCGGTCGGCGCGCCCGACGGCGACTGGCGGATCGAGCTCCAGAGCGGCACGGTGCTCGTCGGGCCGCTCCAGCACGACACGTTCGTGCTCGCGATGCCCATGGGGCCCGACTCCATCGAGCTCCCGATCACCCATGTGCTCTCGCTCACCTGGCAGAACTGGGGCAGCGCCGACAGCTACCAGAGCGCGCCGAAGCCCGCCGCCGAAGCAATGGAGCAGGGCTGGTTCTACAACGATCGCCTGTCCAGCGCGAAGTCGACGCACTGAGCCGCGTCAGTCGCGCAGGACCTCGCGGAGGCGCAGCACGAGCGCGGAGTCGTCGATGGCGTTCTGCAGCTTGCTGCAGGGCACGAACTCCCGCACGGTGACGGCATCTTCGGGAGTGGCGCGGAACGGCACGGTGGTCGACGCCAGCTCGACGGTGCCGGCCAGCGGCACGAGCTCCAGATCCTCCGTGCCGGGCGGCCCCAGGAGCGCGACCGCCACACACCCGCCGTCGCGCTGGCCGAGCAGCACGCCGAGCGAGGTGGCCCGACACCCGCGATCCCGCGGGCACACGCGCTCGGGCTCCGGGCGCACGTCGCGGTGGGCGATGGGAGCGGCGCGCTTCGCGATGTCGACCAGGCGCTGCTGGAGCTGGGCGGCCGTGGCCGACACCTCGCTGTCGAGCGTGCTCGGGATGATCCGCGGCCAGAACACCACCAGTCCGTCGTTGCGGCCGCGCGACGTGGTGACCGCCATCTCGAGCCGGCGCACCTCGACGGCATCCACGGAGTCCTGCGCGAGCGCCGTTCCGACGAGCAGCGGGATCATGGCGTCTCCTCGGGGGCGTCGACGAGGTTGAACTCCACGCGGCGGTTCCGCTCGCGCCCCGCGGGTGTGCGGTTCGTGTCGATCGGGCGCGTCTCGCCGTACCCGGCGGCCACCAGGCGCGTTCCGGGCACCCCCTTCGCGATCAGGTAGGTGCGCACGGCCTCGGCGCGCTGCTGCGACAGGCGCTGGTTGTACGACTCGGAGCCCTGGTTGTCGGTGTGGCCCCCGATCTCGACGCGCCCGATCTGCGGGTTCGTGAGGATCGTGGTGCCCACCTCGTCGAGCAGGCTGAACGACTCGGGCTTGATCTCGGCCTTCCCGGTCTGGAAGAAGACCTTCTCGAGGATCACGATCCGCTTGGCCTCCACGCGGATCCGCGTGGGCTTGAGCAGGATGATGACGTCCTTCACCTTTCCGGACTCGGCGTACACCTGCGTCTCTTCGGACGAGTAGCCCTCGGCTGTGATCCCCAGGATGTGATCGCCCGGCCCCACGTCCTGGAGGAGCGACCCGTCGACCACCTGGTGCACTCCCTCGGGCACGCAGTGCGCGCGCTCTTCGCTGCGCCACACGGCCACGGCTTCCGGAACGGGCTCGCCCTCCGGCGTGAGCACGCTCACGCGCACCGGAGCGTCGAACACCCGCTGGAGCTCGACCACGAGGGCGGTTCCGCCCTCCTTCGCCTCTGCGGCCCCCTGCCCCACGAGGCAGTCGTCGGTGGTGGCCGTGGCCGACCACTGCGAGCCGGGCACCGCATCGCGCACGAGCCCTTCCGCGCCCACCTGGACGGTCTCGGTGCCCGCGGGACCCGTGAGATCGACCGTAGCGGGCCAGCTGCGGCCGGCGAACCGGATGTCGACCGACATCGCGCCCAGCTGATCGGGGCAGCCGTCTTCGTCTTTCCAGCCGTTGACCGTCTCGAGCTGGAGCGGACACCCGTCGCGCACGGCCAGCAGGCCCTCGGTGTCGACATCGGAGATCTTCGGCGGCTCGTGGTGCCCGAACCCGAGCCCGAAGAACGCGCGGAACGTCGGAACGCCCGCCCCTTCGGTGAGCCCGCCGGCACCGCCCAGCATCCAGCCGACCCCCTTGCGCGAGCGACCGCGGATCGAGAGCACGGCTTCGGCCTGGAGCCCCGTGCCTTCGACGGACGAGCGCGCCAGCGGCGTGCGCGCGATGCCTTCGAGCGTGACCCCCGCCTTGTCGCGCACGAGCAGCCCGAGCCCGAGCCCCCCCGTGGCGTACGGACCGCCCTGGAGGTTGCCGAGATCGATGGCCGGCGAGCCCTCCACACCGGCGTCGGCCGTGATCGTGGCGACCGGGAACTCCCAGGTGGCCGCGACACGCCCGCCGCCCGCGGCCGTTCCGCGCCCGAGGAAGCGGTCGGCGTCGCCGCTCGGAAGATCGAGGTGACCGACGAGCCCGATCCCGAAGCCCCCTGCGCCGGACTGCACGTCTTCGGGAGCCAGCAGGTTCACCAGCGTGGACACGCGCACGTCGCCCATCGTGGGCCCTTCGCGCCCGTCGGGACCGAGCGAGGTGAAGTACACGGGCGCCAGGAGGTCCATCCGGAGGCGCTCGTGGAACGCGCCACCGATCGAGATCTGCCCACCGACGAGATCGTCGACGATCGGCGACTCCGCGACGATCCCCGCGTCGCCGGAGATCGCCTGCACGAGCGGGGCCTCCGCGTACTCGAACACCACGGCGCCGAAGAAGTCTCCGGCGCGCATCACCCCGGGACGCTGCACGAACAGCGGGTCGCGCAGGTCGGAGTCGTGCGCCACCAGCTTCGGGCCATGCGCGTCGAAGCCGGGGTCTGCAGCGAATGCCGCGATCGCCAGGGCTGAGAGAATCGTCCGTACTCCCGGTGCGCGACCGTTATACCGCGCGTCCATGACGACGCGAGCGCCCACGTGGAGCCTGATCGCCACGGCCTCCGGTGCCGCGGCCCTCGCCTACGAGTCCATCTGGCTCAGGCGGTTGTCGGTCGTGTTGGGGGGAAGCGCGATTGCCGCCGCGGCGACGCTCGGCGTGTTCATGCTCGGGCTCGCGCTGGGCGGGCTCGCCGCACGGTGGGCACCGCGCTCCACCGCCGCGATCCCGCGCACCTACGCGGCGCTCGAAGCCTTCGCCGCGGCCTGGGCACTGGGGTTCCCGTGGCTCCTGCCCCACCTGGGCTCGCCAGCCGCGGCCCTCCTCCCGCTCCCCGCCGCCATCGCGCTCGGCGCCACGTGGCCCGTGCTCGCTCGCGCCCTCCCGGCCCACGGCGCGCTGACGCTGTACGCTGCCAACACCGCGGGGGCCGTGCTGGGCGTGCTCCTCACGACGTTCCTCACGCTCCCCACCTTCGGGCTGCGCGGTGCCGAGCTGGTCGCGTGCGGGCTCGGTCTGGGTGCCGCGATCGTCGCGGTGGTCGCGGGCCCGTGGGCAGAGAGCGATCCCGCGCCCCCCGAGCGACCGGCCGGTGCGCTGCTCGTGGCTGCAGCCCTCGCGGGATTCTCGGCGCTCGGTCTCGAGGTGGTGTGGATGCGACTCGCGTCCGTCGCGCTCGGAGCGACCGTGCAGACGATGGGCCTCGTGCTGGCGGTGTTCCTCGCGACCATCGCTGCGGGGAGCGCGGTCGGCAGGCGCTGGCCGGCGGATCCGGTGCACGCGGCCGCGGGGGGGCTCGTGGGGCTCGGTGCCCTGTCGCTCCTGGGGGCGATCGCCTGGCCCTTCCTGCCGCACGCGCTGGGGATGCTGTACGCAGGGCTGGGCCCCGAGCACTTGTGGGTGGGGAACGCGCTGCTCGCAGCGGTCTGGATGGCGGGGGCGCCCGCCGCCAGCGGCATGGCGTTCGCGGGCCTCACGCGCCTCGCGTCCCGCGACACGACGGGTAGCGCCAGCGCGTGGCTGTACGGGGCCAATACGCTGGGCAGCACCGCGGGAGCCCTGCTGGGCGGGCTCGTGCTGCTGCCCTGGCTCGAGCCGCGCGCCATGGTCGGCCTGCTCGCGGTGGTCACGGCGTGCGGAGCCGCGCTGGTGGGCGGGAAGCGCTGGGCGCCAGCTCCCCTGGCAGTGGCGGTCGCGGCACTGCTGCTGCCGAGCTGGGATGCCCGCCTGTACGCCGTGGGTGTGCACCTGAAGGTGTCGGACTTCGCGGATCCGAGCCCGGACGCCATCGAGCGGTACGCGCGCGAGAACTGGGACCTGCTGTACTACGACCACGGCATGACGGCCGCGGTGGCGGTCGGACGCTCGCAGCGCACGGCGAACGTGTGGTTGTCGATCAACGGGAAGTTCGACGCGAGCACGGGGGACGACATGCCGACCCAGGTGCTGTCGGGCGAGATCCCCGTGCACACCTCGGCGCACCCCGAGCGCGTGGCGGTGGTCGGGCTGGCGTCGGGAGTGACGGCCGGCGCGGTGCTCGCCGACGACCGGGTGCGCGAGCTGGTGGTGTTCGAGCTCGAGCCGTCCGTGGTGCGGGCGAGCCACTTCTTCGACCACGTGAACGGGCGTCCGCTCGAGGATCCGCGCACGCGCCTCGTGGTCGACGACGCCCGCGCTGCGCTCGCCCGCGAAGGCACGTTGTACGACGTGATCGTGAGCGAGCCGTCGAACCCGTGGATCTCGGGCATCTCCAGCCTGTTCACCGTGGAGTACTGGGCGCTCGGGCGGTCACGGCTGAAGCCGGGGGGCGTGTTCTGCCAGTGGGTGCAGCTGTACGGGATGGGGCCCGAGCAGTTCCGCGGGATCGTGCGCACCTTCGTGTCGGTGTTCGGCGACGTGTGGCTGTACGAGACGATCCCGGGGTCCGACGTGCTGCTCGTGGCCGGCGGTCCCCCACCCGTAGGCGCGACCCCCACGCTCGATCCGGACGGCGTGCGACGGCTCGCAGGCACCGGATGGCTGAACACCGACGACCATCCGCGCGTGGAGTGGGAAGCGCCGCAGTGGCTGCACCACGCAACGGCGGAGGAGAACGCGAGGATCCTCAACGCTTCTCGACCTTGACCTCGTGGATCTCGCCCGGCGCGACCTCGAAGAACTCGCCGTCGACCATGTACCGGCCGACCGGGAGCAGCCCTTCGTAGTGGAAGCTCACCGACAGCGACTTCTGCCCGCGCTCGATGGCTTCTCGCTCGGTCTTCGAGAAGGGCTTCTCGCCCACGCGGACGAGCGCAGGGAGCCGCGTCTTGTGGACGGTGATGCCGACGCGGCCGTACCGCGTGCGGAGCTGCTCGTAGGCGGCCCGGGCCGACTGACCCGACTCGGAGTCGGTGTCGACCTTCAGCGGGAGGGTCTTCTTGATGGAGAAGCCGGTGTCGGGCTCCACCATCTTCACGGCGGACTCTTCGCGGAGCGCGCGCTCGAGGCGGATCCACGACTCCCGCATGTCGCCGCGGGCCTCGGCAGCGAGCGCGGCCGTGTAGTGGGTGTGCGTGGTGAGCGGCGTCTGGAGCTCGAGCATCTGTGCGTACGTGCGCTCCACGCCCACCCAGTGGGTGCGCTTCGCCAGGCGATCCATCTCCTGCTCGAGGCGGTAGAGCTCCGCGCCCACCTCCTCCTGGGACCGCGGCGGCGGATCCTTCTTCCCGGCGTGGGCGCTCGGCACCGAGACGCACGCCAGGATCGAAGCCAACACCAACCCCCGGATGCTCACTGGACCAGATCCTCCTGCCGAACAACGCCTCGACATACCGCGGTCATCCCCGCCGAGTCTATCGCGGCCGTCAATTCCGTTCTCCTACTCGCTTGCGACGCCCCCCGGACCGCCGGTCCGACGCGCGATCCGCCGCTCGAAGCGCGCTGGCCGGGGTCGCCGCGGCCCGGAACTGGTACGGCACGCTCACCTGGCTCACCGAGCCCTCCGGACCGGTCCATCCCCCGAACGACCAGCCGTCCATCAGCCCGGTGACGCAGCGAAGGAGCTCGGTGTCGTCGATCTCGCCGTAGACGCTGTAGGACACGAGCCACCCGTCCACCCGCACGGTCGCATCGGCGAAGAGGTAGCCGGCCGGGACGACCCCGCTGGAGAGGCGCTCCTGGTGGCACCGCCGCACGCCGGGCTCGAGCGCTCGGGACGCAGCAGCGGCCGTGGGCGCGGGCATGTCGCCCTGCACGCGCGCGTCGTAGGTGAACATCTGCCCGTCGGCGCTCGGGGGCGGAGCCTCCTCGACCACGGGGACCGGTGCGACCGCGGCGACCGGGACGGGCGCTGGCGTGGGCATCACCGACGCGACCGGAGCGGGAGCCGGAGCGGGAGCGGGAGCGGGAGCGGGAGCGGGAGCCGGAGCGGGAGCCGGAGCCGGAGCGGGAGCGGGAGCCGGAGCCGGAGCCGGAGCCGGCGGGGCGCGTTCCGGGACGGGTGCGGGCGTCGAGGTGTCGGCGACGGCCACCGCGTGAGCATCGAGCAGACCGGCCTTGCGCAGTCGCTTCGCGAGATCGGGGATCTGCGCGAAGATCGGCATCGGCTCGGCATCGATGGCCATCCCCCAGTCGATGTCGCGCACCCGCTTCCCGTACACCCAGCTCGTCTTCCACGTTCCGTTGGTGTCGACGGGCACCCGGCGCAGCTCGGCGTCTTCCGGGGCTGGCCCCATGGAGTCCTGGGCGTCGACCACCAGGTGGTACGAGCCCTTGTCGCCCGTGCCGATCCACTCGGGGTGCACGAACGTGTCGACGGCCGCCTTGCTCCCGACGGGCGCGAAGTAGCGGATGGACACGTCGAGCCCGTCTCCGTCGCGCTCCAACGCGAGCGTCACCTCTTCGGCCCCCGAGTCGACGAGCCGCTGCGCCAGGCGGTCTGCGAGCGAGCTGTCCGAGGCCGTGGACTCGAGGCGCGCGGCACGCCCGATCGACTCCGTACACGACTCGGCGTCGGTGCAGCTGAAGAAGGCCGCCGACACGCCCTTCAGGCGGCGCGTCACCTCGAAGCGCTGCCCCGACACGTCGTAGTGCACGGTGGTCTCGAGGCGGACGAAGCCCTCCAGACAGGCCGTGAGGCCCATCAGGAGCGACGTGAGCGCGACGATCCGGGCTACTCCAGCGCGCAGCGGGGACCGTCCTCGGCGAGCTTCGACATCGACTCGATGGTGTCCTTGATGCCCCCGGCTGCGAACGAGCTCGCGAGGCCCGCGGGCACGTACCCGCCGGGATCGGTCCAGGTCCAGTACTCCACCAGGGTGTGCGAGGCGTCGAGCTTCGTGAGGTACCACGCCCCCTTCGCGAACTCGATGGGCATGCCCTTCTGGGTGTAGTCGTTGGCGCGCTTGCCAGCGGGGATCTCGGGCTCGCGCGTGGCCCACGTCATCTCGCGGACCTCGCCGTTCGAGGCCGCCAGCAGCGCCTGGTTCTTGCGGACGTTCGACACCCAGTACCGGTCGGTCATCAGCGAGACCGGCAGGTACATGAACACCACCCGATCCTCGCCGCACAGGCCGCCCGACAGCACCTCGGTGTAGGAGAGCCGCCCGTACCGCGGCTTGCTCGCGTCGTCGTTCACCGCCGCGTAGTACTTCTCGATGGGCGTCTCGACGATGGCCACGCCCCAGGCCTTCTTCGCCTTGTAGCCCTCGACGTCGACGAGGCCGGTCTCCGTCTCGCCCTGCGCCGCGGACCGGTAGGCGTCGTCGGGGATGGTGGGCATCTCGGCGGCCATGAGGCTCTTCGCACGCAGCGGACGCGTCTCCGACACCCGCCCCACGACCTCGTCGCCCGTGAACCCTTGCGCAGCGGCCAGCAGCAGGATCATCGCCCCTCCCCCATCAGGTGTACCACTCCCCGACACCCGCGTGGGGCGCGGTCATCCAGCGCTCGTTCGCGCGGACGAAGGCCTCCGCGCTGGCCTCGCCGATCGCGATCGCAGCGCGCGTGCCGGGACCGTCGAAGTCGAAGCCCGACAGCGGCAGGGGCTCGAGGGGCGCGAGCACCCGGACGTCCGCGGACACCGGCAGGGTGCGCTCGCGGGGCCAGCCCCCTACGATCCGCCCGCGTGGGTCGGACACCACGGCGATCGCGCGACCCACGGGGAGCGCACCCACCGGCACCCGCTCGAACCACGCACCGTCGACCGCGAATCGCCGCCCCACGACCACCGGACGCGAGTACGGCCCCGGGATGAAGCACGAAGCGAGCACGGCATCGACCACCGACACGTCGGACCGGGCATCGAGCACGACGCGACGCGGACCGCGCAGCCCGAGCCGGGTGATCGCGACCCGGAGGGCCGGCACGTCGGACATCCGCAGGTGGCCGTACTCGTCGAGCCGATCGCGCAGCAGGTGCGACATCCGCCCGGGCCAGCGGCCCCGCAGCAGTCGCCGCGGCTCGAAGACCCGCGCCGTACCGGCCATCTCCAGCCAGGCCTCGCGCAGCTCCGGCACGCGACCCACCGCCCAGACGGCCCCCACGAGGGCTCCCGAGCTGGCCCCCGCGACGACCGGTGGCGTGAGCCCGCGACCCACCATCCAGCTGGTCACGCCCACGTGAAACGCGGCGCGACAAGCGCACCCTTCGAGTGCCACAGGTACCACGAGGGGATGATATGCTGACGAACCTACGTGCATCCAGACGGAGCCCCCATGAATCTCACGCTGCTCCTGCTGGCGTCCGGCGCCCACGCCAGCACGGGAGAAGGCCTGAAGCTCGTCGTCCAGGTCGTCGACGACGCAGCCGAGCCGATCTCCACAGCCACCGTCCGGATCGACGACGAGGGTCTCCGCCACCGCGTGAACCACCACACCGGCCGCTGGAAGGGCCGCACGATCTACCCGCAGAACCAGGAGCCGGTGGAGTTCGAGTCGGGCCAGGTCGTCACGATCACGGCCTCGGCGCCGGGCCACCTCCCGCGGTCCGTGAAGTACCGCATGCACGCGTCCCGCAACGCGGTGCAGGTGCCGCTGCAGTCGCTCGGAACCCCCACCCGTGCCGACACCGAGGGTCCCGGGCTCGATGTCGCCACCCTCCTGGCGGTGTCCCGCGCGAACTGCGCTCCCGGAACGGCCGGTCCCGCGCTGTTCTCTCCCGGCATCAACCACCCCATCAGCCTCGATCCCGAGACGATCGGGCGCCTCGGCGACCTCGAGACGGCAGACCCCCACCTGTCCGCGGGCTTCAGCGAGCTGCTGCTCTCCCAGGGCCCCGACCAGCTCGATGCCGCGCTCCAGTGGGCCACCATCGCGCGCGACGAGGCGCACGTCACTGAGGGGTCCGACTACGTGGGCCTGGTGAACGACCTGTACCGTGTGCGGGCGGTCGCCTACCACGTGCGCTGGCAGCAGTGGGAGCTCACCTGGATCGACGATCCGAGCCGCAAGAACAAGGCGGAGCTCGAGCGGTTCCGCGAAGACGCCGCGAAGATCGCCTCGGAGTGGGTCGCGTGGGCCGATGCCGCGCACGTGAGCACCGAGCTGCCGACTGCGCTGTGCATGGCGGCGTCCGATCGTCCGCTGGAGTGTGCGCCGTGAGCGTGGTGAGCGTGATCCGGCCCGTCTCCGCCGTGCTCGTCACGGCCGCGCTCGCGTCGGGGTGCGCCCGCAAGCGCGATCCCGCGCCCGCCGAGATGGAGGAGATCGCGTCGTACATGCTGGGCGCGTGGGACGACGACCGCAGCCTCGAAGATGCGCTCGGCAACCTCGTGCCCTGGCTCGAGGAGAACGCCCTCGCCGACGACGCGAAGGACGGGTACCAGCTCACCCCGCTCGAGCCGGCGCAGGTCGAGGTGATCGACCGCCCCGATCGCGAGCTCGACGGGCTGCTCGGTGCGGCGGTCGTCGGAGTGTCGCCGTTCACGATCACCGACCACGCAGCCACGATGCTCCTGGTCGACCAGGTGTACTCGAACCCGCGGAACTACGAGAGCTACGTGCGCACGGTCGAGGGCGACCCCGACGTGTTCCTCGGCGGAGACGGTCGGATCGACACCGACAATGCGATCACCACGAGCAACTTCGGGGTCACGATCCCCTACGTCCTGCACAAGGACTACAAGTGGGTGCACGGCCGCGACCTCGGCGAGGCGATCATCGCCCGCAGCTGGATCTCCGAGAAGGGCTGCAACGAGTCCGGGGAGAACTGCCTGCAGCAGTCGTTCTCGATCGACCTCTGGTACGTCGGGAACCCCGTGAACCCCGACGGGGTCGACGCCGAGACCATCCGGTTCACGGCGACGTGGAGCGAGGTCACGAGCAGCCTCGACGGGCTGATCGGCGACGATCTCCAGATCGCCGCGCTCGCGAACGGGATGGCCTACGTGTTCGAGGCCACCGACGAGTTCATCTCGGAACAGTGAGCCCGAGGTTCCAGCGGTCGCGCTTGGCGTCGCGCCCGCTGACCGTGATCTCCACCCGGTCGCCGAGCCGCAGGCACACCGCGCCCGCGGGGTCGACCAGCCCGGTGCCCGCCGCCGTGATCGCCAGTGCGTGCCCCCACGCCCTCTCGAGGTGCGGGACGTAGACCTTCACGTCGATGCGGGGGCTGTCGAGCTGCACGTGGACCTGCGTGGGTGTGATCCCCAGCACGGTGCCGCCCTGTACGCGCCCGGACGCGAGGTCGCCCTCGAACAGCTGGTCGAGCACGAGGCGGTTCGCGTCGCGGTCGAGCCGGCGCTGGAGCATGCGAGCTGCGTTCGACGACTCGATCACGCGCTCCCGAAGGACGGGCCCCTCCCACCCCGGAGGCACGGGCAGCTCCGCGCCCGCGAGCTTCTCCCAGGCCTCGTTGTGCAGGAAGATGCCGACCACCTCGCGCATGGGCGCCGTGAACCGACCGTACACCTCGGCTCCGACGCCGTAGTGCAGACCGGGCGTGGACGCGTAGTGGGACGGGCGGTTCGCGATCATCGCCTGGCGGTGGATGGCCTGGCCGACGGCATCGTGCGGGAGGCGGTCGAGGTAGGCGTGCAGGCCCTCGTGGTCGGGACGCCAGGCCCACTCCGCCGGATCCAGCCCGTGCAGGCGGGCGATCTCGACGGTCGCTTCGCGGAACGCCTCGAAGCGCTCCTCCCCTGGCGGCTCGTGCACGCGGTAGATCGGCTGGATGTGAGCTTCCGGGGACCCCTCGAGCAGGAACCGCGCCCCCTCCATGTTCGTGAGGAGCGAGATCTGCTCGTTGTACCGCTCGACCGCGTTCCGCGGACCGTCGAGGGCCACGAACCGACGCCCGACGAGCCGGACCTCCACCTCCGCGCGCCGATAGCGCACGACGTTCCGCTCTTCGGCGAGCTGGATGCGCCGCTCTCCGACCTCCGGCAGCAGGCGCAGGCTCGCCTGCACGTCGGCATCCCAGTCGACCTCCGCGCCGTCGAGGAAGGCCTGCACCCCATCGAAGGCGAGCTTGTGGCGACAGTGCACGCGCGCCCGGTGCAGACGACGCTCGACCAGGTTCCCGTCGGCGTCGAGGCGGAGCTCGAACAGCATGGCGCGGCGATCGACCGCGGGGTTCAGGCTGATCACGTCTTCCGACAGCAGCGCCGGGAGCATGGGGATCACGAGCCCCGGCAGGTAGTACGAGCTGCCGCGCTCCAGCGACTCCTCGTACAGGGCCATGCCCGGCCGGATGTACCAGCTGGCGTCGGCCAGGGCGTACCAGACCGTGAACCCCTCTCCCGAACGCTCGATGCACACGGCCTGATCGAGGTCTTTGCTCGTGACCTCGTCGATCGTGACGAGCGGGAGGTGGGTGAAGTCGGCGAGCGCGGGGTCGTCGAGCCCGGGATCGGCGGCGAGCGCACGGGCTTCGGCCAGTGCGGCCGAGCTGTGCACGGGGCTCATCCCGACCTTCGCCGCCAACGCGTACAGGTCGGCCAGCCCCGACCCGCGCTGCGCGAGCTCGGTGACGGTGCCGTCGTCGTCGACGCGAACCCAGGTTCCCTCGGGGAGCGAGGTCTCCCGAGGAGGCCTGGAAGGGATGCGGAGCGCACCGCCGACGCGTTCGACGACTCCGATCAGGGGCACGTGATCGGGCCGTCGGAGCGGCCGACCGACGCGCACGACCGGGGCAGGTACGGGTTCGTGAAGTTCCGACCGAGCACGTTGGCGTCGTTCGAGCCGCACACGAAGTTCGACAGACCGAAGGTGTTGCTCCCCGAGTTGAAGCAGTTGTCGTACCCGAACGTGAAGTCGGGCGAGTCGCTCGACCCGATCAGGTTGCCGGTGTCGCACAGGTTGTCGTTGTTGAGGTCTTCGCACATCAGCGGCACGATGATGCCGGGCTCGGGCGTCGGCACCTGGATGCCTTCGTAGAACGCGAACATGATGCCGTTCGCACCGCTCTCGCGAACCGTGGTGTTCTGGACGATGACGGGCTTCGTGTCGCCCAGCACGTACTCGCGGAACACGACGGACAGCGTGGCCTCGTCAGGGCTCGCGCCGCCGTACTCGAGCAGCACGTTGTCGAGGCGGCAGAGGTCGAGCTCCGCGTCGCACTCTTCGCCGAGCTCGAGCATGCCCCAGTCGCCGCGCGTCGGGAACGGCGCCGCAGACGTGAACACGACGGGCGCGGTGGGCGTTCCGGTCGCGATCATGCCGGCGGGCTGGTCGCCGCGGCCCACCAGGATCTCGATGTTCTGGTCGGGCTCGATCTCGATGCGCACGCCCTGGTTCAGGCGCCACACGGGCTTGGCCGGGCCGCCCACGTCGATGTCGCTGATCAGCCAGTACGGGATGCCGTGGTCGAACCACTCGGCGTTCCGGAGCAGCGTGCCGCCCGTGACGATGATGCGGACGGGGTCGGCCGACGCGAGGTTGTTGTTGGTCGGCGACATGAAGTTCATCTGGCTGACGCGGCCCACGTCGGTCGCGAAGAGCGAGAGGGGCTCGAGCCCGCTGCCATCGATGGTGTTGAACTCGAACGAGTACGCCCCCGGCCCGCGGTCGAGCAGGGTGCGGTCGTCGACGAAGCGCACGCCGATGTCGTCGTTGTCGAGGAAGTTGGAGTCGTGGACGTACAGCTCGGCGCCGTTGCCCGCGACCAGGCCGTGCCCACCGCTGTACTGGATGGTCACATGGTCGAGCTCGATGGGGTTCGGGTGGCTGCCCGTGATGTAGAGGCTGCCGCGCGACCCGATGAAGCCGGCGTACTTGATCTCGGTGTACGCGAGGCTCGACTCGCGCTGGTTCGCGCCGATCTCGAGGCCCAGGTACGAGCCGCGGGAGCTCGGCAGCCCGAGGAAGTCGGTGATCGGCAGGAACTGCACGGGCGCCACGGCGGTTCCGTTGGTGACCAGCGAGCCCTGGTTGCTGATGGCCACCGTGAGCTGCCCAGCGTCTTCGTGGTACAGCGTGGTGCCGGCTTCGAGCGTGAGGATCGGAGCATCCACGTCTTGCACGGAGACCACACCCGTGAGGTAGAAGTCTTCGGAGAGCGGGCGCCACGTCGCATTGTCGGGCACGGTACCCGCGGTGATCTCGATGGGCAGGCCGTTCCCGGTGTACGTGTTGCCGTCGAGCAGCTCGACGAGGTGCGGCGAGATGCGCACCCCGCTGTCGGCGTTGTCGGCGAACAGGTTGCCCGTGAGGTCGGACTCCGAGAACGTGACGTTCAGCACCTCGGCCCCGTGCTCGAGGTTGTCGGTGAACGTGCTGTTCGTGACCACGAGCTTCGCGTGGCGGGCATCGAGCCCGGACTCCGACGACAGCGAGGAGTCGACGGCGTCGAGCGTGACGAGCACGCGCTCGTCTTCGGGCACCGTGGTGGAGCCCTGGATCCGGAGGTTGCCGAAGCCGTTGTTCCCACCGTGCGCGATGGTGAGGCCCGTGATGCTGGAGTCTCCGGACATCGCCGCGAGGTACACCCCGTCCCAGTGGCCCTCCACCGCGGTGGTGCCGTGGAAGTCGACGCCGAGCGACGAGCCGTCGACGACGAGCGAGCCCGCGCCGCCCGAGCCGACCGTGATGCCGGTGGCCGCGCTGAACGCCACGACGACCCCGTCGGCGACCGTGAGCTCGGGAGCCCCCCCGCCCTGCACCAGGATGTCGCCATCGACGCGGTAGTCGGCATCGACGAGCGCGAGCGTGGCGTCGGACCCGAGGGTGCCGCCGAGCAGCCCGATGTACGGGCTCGTGTTGCCTGCGTACGTGTTGAGGTTGTCGAGCTCTCCGATCGACGCGACGGAGATCACCAGGGGCTCACCGACGTTCCCGGTGATCGTGTTGCCCTGGAAGAACCCGAGCCGCGACGCGTTCTGGCCGGAGATGCCGCGGCCCGTGCCGTTCTGGATGGTGCTGTTGGTCATCTCGAGCGTGGACGCGCCTTCGAGCGAGATGCCCGTGCCGTTCGTGCCGTCGATCGTCACGGCGTCGAGCATCGCCGGCACGGCCTTCAGGGTGAGGGCGCTCCCCGAGGCGTCTTCGATGGTGACGTTCTCGAGGATGGAGGGGTTCACGGGGTCGGCGCCGGGGCCGATCTCGATGCCGTCCCACGGGAGCGGCGCGCTCGGGAACTCGCTGCGGAACCGGATGCCACCCGAGCCGCCGAACGCCTGGAGCGTGCCGGGGTTGTTCGTGGTGGTGCCGATGCGCAGCTGCGTGCCGGTGCGGAAGCGCACGTCGGCGCCGTCTTCGATCGTGAGGACCGGGCTCCCCGCGCCCTGCACGCGCACGTCGCACGTGATGAGGTGGATGAAGCCGTTCGCCCAGGTCTCGTCGGCGCTGATGGTGCCGCAGTGCTCGACCGTGCAGTCTTCGTCGAAGTCGCCGTTGCAGTTGTTGTCGATGCCGTCGCAGAAGTCGAGCGCGCCGGGGTTCGTGGTGTCGTTCGCGTCGTCGCAGTCGCCGGGAGCCGCGGCGTAGCCCGTGGGCTGGAGGCACTGCGTGATCGAGGTGCCGTCGAGCCCGTACCCGTCGCCGTCGTCGTCGAGGTACCACGGGGTGTCGGGGTTGATGTTCAGCTCGTCGTCGTCGCAGTCGAGGTCGTTGCCGACGTACCCGGGGAGGGGGTCGCAATCGATGTCGGACACGAGCGGGTCGCCGTAGCCGTCTCCGTCGTTGTCGAGGAACTGGGGCGGCGGCGCACCGACGTTGGGGTCGGTGTCGTTGCAGTCGTAGTCGTTCGGCGCGTAGCCCATGGGCGGCGTGCAGCGGTAGACCGACAGGGTGTTCGGCGCGCCGAAGCCGTCTTCGTCGACGTCGATGAAGTACTCGACCGCATCGAAGGACGTGGGGTCGTCGGTGAGGCCGTCACAGTTGTTGTCGATGCTGTCGCCACAGGCCTCGACCGCGATGGGTGACACGAGGTTGTTGGTGTCGTCGCAGTCGATGCCAGCCGTGGACGGGGCGTAGCCCTGGGGCTGCGTGCAGGCCGTGACGGTGGACGAGGGCAGACCGGCGCCGTCGCCGTCGGCATCCTGGTACCAGGTGAGCACGTCGATCGCGGTGGTGTCTTCGTCGGTGGTGGGATCGCAGTCGTTGTCGATGCCGTCGCAGATCTCGGGCGCGTTCGGGTTCACGTCGTCGTTGCTGTCGTTGCAGTCGGTGTCGAGACCCACGGCCACGGTGACGAAGTCGGTGAGGCCGTCGTTGTTCTGGTCGACCGCGACGCCCGCCTGGCACGCGGGCCAGGTGACCGTCTCGTGGCCGTAGCCGTCGCCATCGGCGTCGACCGGGAAGTCGACCGCATCGACCGGGGGCAGCGCGGGCGGCGAGTAGATGTTCGCGGTGCCATCGCAGTCGTCGTCGTACGCCGTGGCGCAGAGCTCGGAGGCCGCGGGGTTCACGGCTGCGTTGTCGTCGTCGCAGTCGTACCCCATGTTGTTCTGCGCCGGATCGTCGTTCGCGACGTACCCGGACGGGGCCTCGCACGCGCGCTGGATGACGAGACGGTCGCCGAAGCCGTCGTTGTCGCTGTCGAGGTAGAAGGTGGTGTTTCCGGGCGCGCCCTCGGTGTTGCTGCCGTCGCAGTCGTGGTCGATCGCATCGCACTGCTCGCCGGCCCCCGGGAACACGTCGTTCCGGGTGTCGTCGCAGTCGTCGCCCTCGGTGACGAAGCCCGCCGGACGGGCGCACTCCTCGGTGGCGGACGCGGGGTCGCCGAAGCCGTCGCTGTCGCCGTCGCGGTAGTACGTGACCCGGAGATCGTCGTCGATCTCGCCGTTGCAGTTCTGGTCGATTCCGTCGCACGTCTCGGTGGCGTTCGGGAACACGGACGCATCTGCGTCGTTGCAGTCGACATCGTCGGTGTAGCCGTCGTTGTCGAGGTCGACGAACGTGACCGGCTCGTCACCCTTGCAGCCCCACACCAGAACCAATGCCGCCAGCAGTCCGCTGATCCTCATCACACCCCTCCCGCCTCGGGAAACCCCGCGCAGCTCCGCCGCAAGTTACCACCGCGGACGTGGAAGCGCACTGGATTCCGGGGCCCTGATACGGGGGCGTCACCGGCGCCCGGGCGAGGCCCGGCGTGTCAGTCTCCGAGGAGCGGTGCGAGCCAGCGGGACGCTTCCTCGAGCGCCATGCCCTTGCGTGCCGCGTAGTCCTCCAGCTGGTCGGGCAGGATGTGCCCGATGCCGAAGTATTGGGACTCCGGGTGCGCGAGGTACCAGCCGCTCACGGACGCGGCCGGGAACATCGCCATGCTCTCGGTGAGCGTGATCCCGGTGGCCGCCTCGGCGTCGAGCAGCTCCCAGAGCTTCTGCTTCTCGGTGTGGTCGGGACACGCGGGGTAGCCGGGCGCGGGACGGATGCCGGCGTACTTCTCCTTCACGAGCTCCTGGAGGTCGAGCGCTTCGTCGGGTGCGTAGCCCCAGATCTCCTTGCGCACCCGCACGTGCAGGTGCTCCGCGTAGGCCTCCGCCAGGCGGTCGGCGAGCGCTTTCACGAGGATGGCGTGGTAGTCGTCGTGGTCGGCCTCGAACCGCGCCACCCACTCGTCGACCCCGAAGCCCGCGGTGACCGCGAAACCCCCGATCCAGTCGGGCGTTCCGACGGGTGCGACGAAGTCGGAGAGGCAGAGGTTGGGGCGACCCGGCGGACGCTCGATCTGCTGCCGCAGGTGCTGCAGGCGGAACCGGACCTCCGTGCGGGACTCGTCGGTGTACACCTCGATGTCGTCGCCCACCCGGTTCGCCGGGAACATCCCGTACACGGCCCGGCCACGCAGCCCGCCGTCGTCGATGAGCTGGGAGAGCAGGGCCCGCCCGTGGTCGAGCAGCTCGCGGGCCTGTGCGCCCACCGACTCGTCGTCGAGGATGCGGGGCCACGTGCCGCGCAGCTGCCAGGCGTGGAAGAACGGCGTCCAGTCGATCAGCTCGGCGATCGCGCCCAGATCGGCGTCTTCGCTGCGCACGCCCAGGAACGCCGGCCGCACGGGGGCGTACGACAGCTTCGCCGCGTTCGCGCGCGCCCGGGAGAGCGGCACGAGGGACTTCCGCTCGACCTTGCCCTTCCGCTTCTCGCGCACGTCTTCGTACTCGGCCCGCAGATCGGCCACGAACGCCTGCTTCTGGGTGTCGCTGGCCAGGGAGCTCGCCACACCGACCGCCCGGGAGGCGTCCATCACGTACGACCGGGTGCTCGTAGTGCGGCTCGATCTTCACGGCCGTGTGCACCTTCGACGTGGTGGCGCCCCCGATGAGCAGCGGGGTCGTGAACCCCTGGCGCTGCATCTCCCCGGCGACGTGCACCATCTCGTCGAGGGACGGGGTGATCAGCCCGGACAGGCCGATGAAGTCGGCGCCGATCTCGCGCGCGGTGTCGAGGATGCGCTGGGCGGGCACCATCACCCCGAGGTCGACCACCTCGAAGTTGTTGCACTGGAGCACGACGCCCACGATGTTCTTGCCGATGTCGTGCACGTCGCCCTTCACGGTGGCGAGCAGCACCTTGCCCTTCGTCTGGGCGTCGGCGGACTTCTCGGCCTCGATGAACGGGATGAGGTGGGCCACGGCCTTCTTCATCACGCGCGCGCTCTTCACGACCTGGGGCAAGAACATCTTGCCGGCCCCGAACAGGTCGCCGACGACGTTCATGCCGTCCATCAGCGGGCCTTCGATCACGTGGATCGGCCTCTCGAAGCCCTGGCGGGCCTCCTCGGCGTCGATCTCGGCGTAGTCGGCGATGCCGTTCACCAGGGAGTACGTGATGCGCTCGTTCACGGGGAGCTCGCGCCACGACAGATCGGCCTTGCGGTCGCGCGTGCTGCCCTTCGCGCGGTCGGCGATGGCGAGCAGCCGCTCCGTGGCGTCCGGACGGCGGTTCAGCACGAGGTCTTCGACGCGCTCGCGCAGCTCGGGCTCGATCGCGTCGTAGGGCTCGAGGGCCCCCGCGTTCACGATGCCCATGTCCATCCCGGCTTCGATGGCGTGGTACAGGAACACCGCGTGGATGGCCTCGCGCACGGGGTTGTTGCCCCGGAAGCTGAAGCTCACGTTCGACACACCGCCGCTGATCATGGCGTGCGGGCACGCATCCTTGATGAGGCGCACGGCCTCGATGAAGTCGAGCGCGTACCGGTCGTGCTCCTCGATGCCCGTGCCGATCGCGAAGATGTTCGGGTCGAAGATGATGTCTTCGGGCGGGAAGCCCACCTCCTGCACGAGCAGGTCGTAGCTGCGCTTGCAGATGGCGACCTTGCGCTCGACGGTGTCGGCCTGACCGACGGTGTCGAACGCCATGACGATGACGGCCGCGCCGAATCGCCGGATCTCGCGGGCCTGGGCGAGGAACGGGCCCTCCCCCTCCTTCAGCGAGATGGAGTTCACGACCCCCTTGCCCTGCAGGCACTTCAGGCCGGCGAGCAGCACCGACCACTTCGAGGAGTCGAGGACCACGGGCACACGCGCGATGTCGGGCTCGGCGCCGACGAGGTTCAGGAACCGGACCATGGCCGCTTCGCTGTCGAGCATGCCCTCGTCCATGTTCACGTCGATCATCTGGGCGCCGTTCTGCACCTGCTGTCGTGCGACGCGCAGCGCGGTGTCGTAGTCGCCCGCCTCGATGAGCTTCCGGAACTTCGCGGACCCCGTGACGTTCGTGCGCTCGCCGATGTTGACGAACAGGCTGTCGGGGCCGATCACGAGCGGCTCCATGCCCGAGAACCTCGTGCGTACGGGCATCTCGGGAGCCGGACGCGCCGGGAGCCCCTCCACGGCGGCCGCGATGGCGCGCGTGTGCTCGGGAGTCGTGCCACAGCACCCGCCCACGATGTTCACGCACCCGTCCACAGCCAGAGACCGGATGCGCTCGGCCATCAGCGCGGCGTCGTCGTCGAACTGCCCGAACTCGTTCGGCAGACCGGCGTTCGGGTGGACGTGCACGGGCACGTTCGAGACCCGCGCGAGGTCGCGCACGTAGCCCTCGATCTCCCGGATGCCGAGCGAGCAGTTGAGCCCGATGGACAGGGGGTTCGCGTGCCGCACGCTGTTGTAGAAGGCTTCGGCGGTCTGGCCGGAGAGGTTGCGACCCGAGAGGTCGACGATCGACCCGCTCACCATGACGGGCAGCCGGCGACCGAGCTCGTCGAACAGCTTCTCGATGGCGTAGATCGCGGCCTTTCCGTTGAGCGTGTCGAAGATCGTCTCGATCATCAGCAGGTCGACCCCGCCCTGCACGAGCGCGGCGGCCTGCTCGTGGTACAGCGCCACGCACTCGTCGAATGTGATGCTCCGGGCTCCGGGGTCGCTCACATCGGACGAGATGGAGGCGCTGCGGCTCAGCGGACCCAGCGAGCCGGCCACGAACCGCGGGCGCTCGGGCGTGGCGAACGCGTCGCGCGACTCGCCTGCGATGCGCGCGGCTTCGAGGTTCATCTCGACCGCGAGGTCGGCGAGGTCGTACTCGCCCTGCTGGAGTCGGTTCGCCGTGAACGTGTTCGTCGTGACGATGTCGGCGCCAGCGTCGAAGTACGCGTCGTGGATGGCCCGGATGATGTCGGGCCGCGTGAGGTTCAGCAGCTCGGCGTCGTTCTGCACGTCGCGGCCGTGGTCGGCGAAGCGCTCGCCCCGGTAGCCCGCTTCGTCGAGGCGGTAGCTGTGGATGAGCGAGCCCATCGCCCCGTCGAGGACGAGGATGCGCTGGGAAAGGAGCTGGTCGAGTCGGGTGGTCACGGAGGCGCCTGGTCTGGAGCTGTGGTGGACCCACCGCCCTAACTCCCCTCCCCCCGCAGCGCCCCTCGCAGCGCCTCGGTCCGTCAGAACAGGAACGTGTCCATCGTGTAGTCGTTGCATGGAGACGACGTGCCGAAGAGGTGCACCCGGAGGACCACCGCCTCGGCCGTGAGGCCCGTGTTGGTCCACTCCACCGTCTCGTTGTCGGTGGTGGACGCCCCGGAGGCGACCGCAGTGCCGCCGACGAGGAGGGAGATGTCGATGTCCCCGAGGGCGTCGGAGAACAGCACATCCCACGTCACCGTCTGGCCCGGGCCCACCGTGAGCGTCCAGAAGTCCTCGTCAGCCCCGATGATGGCGGCGTCGATGACGGCCCCTACACTGACCGGCGTCGCCGTGCCCTCGGTGTCGTTGTCCTCGTAGCCGTCCTCCACGCAGGAGCCCGTCTGGACGGGCGTGGTGCCGTACGAGAGGTCGTAGTCCCAGCAGTCGTTCGCCACGACCTCCACCCGGAAGTCGCTCTGGGCGCTCCCGGTGGTGACCGTGACGCTGTCGGAGAAGAAGCCACCCGTGCTGGTGTCGAGGAGCGAGCCGAAGGTGTCGTACAGGTTCAGCGTGGGCCCGTTCAGGAAACCCCCGTGGTCGATGTAGACGGTGGCCTGGGTGTTCGGCGCGACGGACAGCGAGAAGTGGTCGGGGTCGGTCGGCGACACGGTGAGCCCGCTCGCGGAGGCGGGCAGCACGGCGGCCGTGCCGACGGTGTCGTTCTCCTCGTACGCGTCGTCGGGACAGGCGCCTCCTCCGGTGTCGCCCGTGTCGACCACGGTGCCCGCCTCGTCGATGGAGAGCGTGAAGTCGCCGCAGTTCAGGCTGTACCCCTGCACGACGAGCACCACGGCCTCGCCCGCGGCCAGCGGGAGCTCGAGCGTGGACTGCAGCACACCGCCCGAGTCGTCGTTGCAGTCGATCAGCGCCCCCGAGGGGCACGGCTCCTCGGCCGTGAGGACGGTGTCGTACGCGCTCCCGTGGAGGGAGAACTGCCAGGTTGCGGCGTACGGAGCCGACCACCGGAAGGCGCGGTCGCCTTCGGGCACGGAGCCGCTGACGATGCCGCAGGTCTGCGGATGGTCGTCGGACGCGCCGCAGGTCGTGCCCGTGACCACGTCGAGACCGACCTGCGATCCGAGGTTCGCGTCCGGTGGCGCACAGGTGTCGGTGTCCGTGTCGGCGTCGCTGTCCGAGTCGGCGTCCGCGTCGCTGTCCGCATCGGCGTCGCTGTCCGCATCGGCGTCGCTGTCCGCATCGGCGTCGGCATCGCTGTCCGAGTCGGCGTCGCTGTCGGAATCCGCGTCGCTGTCGGAGTCCGCGTCGCTGTCACTGTCCGCATCGGAGTCGCTGTCGGCGTCGGTATCCGTGTCGGCATCGGAGTCGCTGTCGGCGTCGGCGTCGGCCTCCGGGACGTCGGGCTTCTCCTGGTACGTGAGACAAGCGGTGAGCGCGAGCAGGAACATCGGACCTCCGGACGCCAGGACGGTAACCGGCGGGATTCTGCCCCGGATCGTGCAGCGTGTTGCAGTTTGTGCGCTCGCGTCGGGGAAGGCGCCGTGCGGCGGCCGCGATATAGGCGCGCCCTCCGGAGGCCCCATGAACCGTGTCCTGCTCCTCGCCCTCGTCGCCTGTGGCGGAAACCCGACGGAAACGCCGGCCGACCCGAAGATGAAGACCCCCTCCACGGCCGACGCCGAGGCGTTCGTGAAGGAGGTCGACCAGGGCCTGCGCGAGAAGTGGGGAACGGCGGAGCTGGCCCAGTGGACGCTCGCGACCGACATCACCGACGAGCACGAGAAGGCCGCGGCGAAGGCCGACGAAGCCACGATGGCGTACATGTCGGAGGTCATCCCGAAGGCCACGGACTACGACGGTGTGCAGGCGCCCGCCGACGTGCTGCGCCAGATCGAGCTGCTGAAGCGTGCGGCCGGGCTCCCCGCGCCGAGCGACCCCACGAAGCGCGCGCGGCTCGCCGAGATCAGCAACCAGCTCGCGAGCATGTATGGCAAGGGCAAGTGGTGCCCGGACGGCGAGACGTCCGACGAGGCTTGCCTCGACCTCGGCGAGCTCGAGAAGATCATCGGAGACGTCACGCTGCCGCCGGCCGAGCGCCAGGCGGCGTGGGAGCGGTGGCGCACGGTGAGCATCCCCATGCGGCCGCTGTACGAGGAGTTCGCGGCGCTGGGCAACGAGGGCTCGAAGGAGCTGGGCTTCGAGGACATGGGAACGCTCTGGCGCAGCGGCTACGACATGGAGCCCGAGGCGTTCGAGAAGGAGGTCGACCGGCTGTACGCACAGGTGAAGCCGCTGTACGAGCAGCTCCACTGTCACGTCCGGGCGTCGCTCCACGAGAAGTACGGGGAGAGCGTGGTCCCCGAGAAGGGCCCGATCCCCGCGCACCTGCTCGGCAACATGTGGGCGCAGGACTGGGATGGGCTGTATCCCGAGATGACGCCGTTCCCGAACGAGCCCAGCCTCGACGTCACGGCCCAGCTGGTCGCGCAGAAGTGGGACCACATCCGGATGACGAAGTCCGCAGAGTCGTTCTTCGTGAGCATGGGTCTCGACCCGCTCCCCGACACCTTCTGGGAGCGCTCCATGCTGCTCGACCCGGGCGACCGCGAGGTCGAGTGTCACGCGAGCGCGTGGGACATCGGCATGCAGGACGACCTGCGCATCAAGATGTGCATCCAGCCCACCCAGGAAGACCTGTACACGCTCCACCACGAGCTCGGGCACAACTACTACTTCCACTACTACCACACGCTCCCCGTCCTCTTTCAATCCGGCGCGAACGACGGATTCCACGAGGCGATCGGCGACGCCATCATGCTGTCGGTCACGCCCGAGTACCTGAAGTCGATCGGCCTGCTCGAGGAAGCCAGCAGCACCGACGAGGCGGTGATCAACAAGCAGCTCCAGAACGCGCTCGGTGCCATCGCGTTCCTGCCCTTCGGCCGCATGATCGACCAGTGGCGCTGGGACGTCTTCGAAGGCAGCGTTCCGCCCGCGAAGTACAACGAGCACTGGTGGAAGCTCCGCACGGAGTTCCAGGGCATCGCACCGCCCGCCGAGCGTCCGGCCGACGCCTTCGACCCCGGCGCCAAGTACCACATCCCCGGGAACACCCCGTACATGCGGTACTTCCTGGCACAGGTGCTCCAATACCAGCTCTACCGCGGCATGTGCGAGGCCTCCGGCCACGACGGTCCGCTCCACACCTGCAGCTTCTACGGCAGCAAGGAAGCCGGCGACCGCCTGAAGAAGATGCTCGCGATGGGCGCCAGCCGCCCGTGGCCCGAAGCGCTCGAAGCGGCCGCGGGCACGCGCGAGATGGATGCCTCGGCGCTCATCGAGTACTACCAGCCGCTGATGGGCTGGCTCGAGAAGCAGAACGAAGGGCGCCAGTGCGGGTGGTGAGAGCCACCGGGGCCGGCGACGTCGAGCTGGCCACGGAGGAGCTGCCCGGAGACGGCCCGCCCGTCGTGCTCGTGATGGGGCTCGGCGCGCAGATGCTGCTCTGGCCCGACGCGTTCTGCGAGCAGCTCGCGGCGCTCGGGCACCGGGTGATCCGGTACGACAACCGCGACGTGGGCCTGTCGAGCCGGTGCGATTCGCTCGGTGCCCCCAACGTGCTGGCGGGCGTCGTGCGCGCGAGGCTCGGCATCTCGGTGCGCGCCCCCTACTCGCTCACCGACATGGCCGACGACGCGATCGCGGTGCTCGACGCGTACGGGCTCGACCGCGCCTGCTTCGTGGGAGCCAGCATGGGCGGGATGATCGTGCAGCGCGTGGCGATCCACCATGCGCCGCGCGTGGCGGGCTTCGTGTCGATCATGTCGGCACCGGGCCCGTCGCGCCCGCGCAACCAGGCCCTGCGCGCGCTCCTGAAGCCTCCGGCCCCGGGTCGCGACGGCTACATCGACAACTTCGTGTCGACCTTCCGGGCCATCGGCAGCCAGACCCACCCGCTGCCCGAAGACCGCGTCCGTGCGCTCGGTGCCCGGTGCTACGAGCGCGACCCGTCCAAGCGCGGCTTCGCCCGCCAGCTCACGGCCATCCTCGCGGAGCCCGACCGCTACGACGGCCTGCGCGCGTGCGAGGTGCCGGCGCTCGTCATCCATGGTGCCCAGGATCCCCTGATCCCGCTCACCTACGGCATCCAGACCGCCAAGCTCCTGGGCTGCCGACTCGAGGTCCACGCCGAGATGGGCCACGATCTGCCTCCCGTCGTGTGGGACGACATCGTCGGAAGCATTTCGAGACACGCGACCGCCCACGCCGACCGGTAGACTCTCCGTCGGAGGTGCTCATGCGCCCGACGATCGCCCTCGTCCTCACGCCCCTCGTCCTCGCCAGCTGTGCCAACGAGATGGTCCCCGTCGACATCGGGAACGACGGCGGGAACGCCGTGGCCGCGTGGGAAGACGCGCAGGGCCGCCGCGTGGAGTCGTTCGAGTGGGGTGCGGGCGCGCGCAACCAGGTGGTCGACTACGTGTTCGTGCTCGACAACTCGGTGTCGATGAAGGCCGTGGTCGAGAAGGTCCGCAAGGGCTTCGCGTCGCTGTCGGAGAGCGACTTCCCGCCCGAGACGCGCATCGCGGTGCTCTCCACCCTCCCGGCCGATCCCGACGATCTCGCCCGCCTGCACGATGCCGTCCCGGCGCGCATGCTCCAGAACGACGCCGGGTTCGGGCGGTTCGTGAGCGGCACGTCGATCCGGAAGGCCCGTCACGACAAGACGCTGAAGCGGTCGTACCCCCTCGAGGGCTGCGGAGACGACGGGTGGTTCCGGCCGGGCGACACGAACGCACAGGGCGTGTCGTGCCTCGTCGCCCACACGCAGACCACCCTGAAGGGCGCCGCGACCGAAGCGGGGCTCACGGCGTTCAAGCAGCTGCTCCAGCGCAACGACGGCAAGCCCACGTTCCGCCCGGGAGCCGCCGTCAACGTGGTGTTCGTGAGCGACACCCACGATCCGGGCGTCGGGGCGCGGGTCGCGGGCGACCTCCTGTACGACCGGCCCACGGCCGAAGAGCTCCTCACGCTCGTCGAGAAAGACAACATCGTGAGCTCGATCCGCTTCCACGCCATCGCGCCCGAGCTCGAGTGCGTGGAGCGCTGGATGCACCTCGGTCCGGCCTACTTCGATGCGGCCGAGTACACCGGCGGCTCCATGGTCGACATGTGCACGGCCGAAGACTACCGGCCCATCCTCGACACCGTGTTCGACGAAGGCGCGCGTCCGACGAAGCCCGTGTTCGCGCTGGGCACCGAGGCCGGCACGGTCGACTCGGTCACGGTCGACGGGGTCGACACCCACTTCACCGTGCACCCGAACGGCCGCATCGTCATCGTCGACATGCCCGAGCTGCCGCGCGGCTCCCGATTCACGCCGACCTCGGCGCCCGAGCCGGTCCAGAACGTCGAGGTGCAGTTCACGCGCCGCACGCCCGTCACGAAAGACAAGGCGCGGCTCACCTCGCCCTCGAGCCGTACGAGCACCGTCGGCAAGCCGCTGCCGGGCGTCACGTCCCAGGGCGTCGGAAACGGCCGGTAGCCAGAGGCGAGGCCGCACGCGAACCGCCCACCCGACCGGAGCTACGCAGACCGGTCGCCGTGCGCACCGGCCGCCGACCGAACCGGGCTAGAAGCCCGAGTCGCCGCCGGAGTCGCCACCCGAGTCGCCGCCGGAGTCTCCGGGGCCGCCCGAATCGGAGTCGGTATCGGCATCCGAGTCGGCGTCGGAGTCGGAATCCGAGTCGGAGTCGCTGTCGGCATCCGCATCCGAGTCGCTGTCGGCGTCGGAATCCGCGTCGGCATCGGCATCCGAGTCGGCATCCGCATCGGCGTCGGCGTCAGCATCCGCATCGGCGTCGGCATCCGAGTCTGCATCCGCATCCGCATCCGCATCCGAGTCGGCGTCGACATCGGCGTCGGACTCCTGCGGGGGCGTGAGATCGGTGTCGTACGGGATGATCCCACCGCCCTTGCACGCCACCAGCACGGCGAAACATCCCGCAGCGAACGAGAGCGCAAGGGTTCGGATCATCATGAGCGACTCCAAGACGACAAGGACGCCGCGGGTTCGTCCGCGGAATCGGACTTTCGCGGCAGGGGCCACGAAAACATTCGGTTGGTCATACACGGGTGTCCGGAAACCAGCCACCCCGACGTGTCAATACCCTGTCAGCGACCCGCCCGGGAGGGCGTGTCGTCGGGCGGACACCGGTCAGCGCCGCCGAACGAGGAACCCGAGCAGGCCCACCAGCATTCCGAACGACCCGGGCAGCGAGGACGACGCGCATCCGCAGCCCCCGCCCACCGTGATCTGCACCGGCACCTCGACCACGTTCACGGGGCTCAGCGGGTACAGCGCGCTGCCGTCGTCGGTGATGCGCACCGTGATGGTCTCCGTGCCCTCGACGCCCTTGTACGCCTGGAACACGATCCGGCCGCCGTCGATGGACGCCACCCCCAGCGCCGGCTGGTCGACGATCTCGGCCGAGAACGACGCGCCGTCGGGATCCGTGACGACGATGTCGGTGCGATCCGAGCCCCCCGGGCGGGCATGCAACTCGCCGATGTCGACCGTGGGGATGTCACCGCACGCAGGACGCGCGATCGTGATCCCACCCTGGTTCTCGATGAACGAGATCACGGCGTCGGGGCGCGTCCAGATACCGCCGTCGCGGCACGCGAAGTTGGGGTTCACCCCCAGGAAGCCCCGCGAGGTGACCCCCACCAGGAACGAGCCGCGCTCGGTGTTCAGGTAGAGCGGCCCGCCGGAGTCGCCGAAGCACGCGTCGGCCTGGTCGACCGAGCCATCACCATCGACGTCGACGCGGCCACCGGCCCCGATCTCGCCGCCCGGACGCAGCGCGGGCTGGCACCCCGTGACGATGCCGTCGAGACGGTTCTCCAGGCAGTCGGCGTCGCGCACGATGGAGTCGGCCACGTTGAGCCGCGTGGTCGAGCCGCTGCCGTCCTGGTTCGTGTTGCCGAAGCCCACGATCGTGACGGAGGCGCCGTTGTACAGGTCTTCGTCGATCACGCAGTCGTTGGCGATCACCCGCGGCGGGTACGAGCTCTCCTGACGCAGCTTGAGCACCGCGATGTCGTAGCCTGCACCAGCCGAGTTGTAGGACGGGTGCACGGACGTGTACTCGACCGCGATCCACTCCCCGGCGTTCGACAGCCAGTTCTTGGTGCCGATCACCACGTGCGAGATGCCGCCGGCACAGTGGCCGGCCGTGAGCACCACGTCGGGAGCGATCAGGGTTCCCGTACAGCCCACGTAGGACGAGTCGAACACGACCCCGACCGCGTCGTCCCACTCGCCCTGCTGGGCCGGCTCGCCACCGACGACGTACGGCATCAGGTCGGGCGGCGGCAGGCGAACGTCGAGCAGCTCGCCCTCCTCCGTCTCGACGGTGAGGACATCGGGCGGCGCCGCGAAAGCGAGTGACAGCAGGGTGACCATGGTGCCTCCGGACCCCCAGCGTAGCCCTCGGGTCGCGTGCTGCCACCTGCGATGCACCAAGAGATTGTCAGGACTCCGGGTTACGGGAGACCCCCTGGAGGACCCGTGCTGGACGAGATTCGCGGGCGAATCGCCGCAGAGACCCCCATCGACCGCGAGCAGGCCGCGTGGCTGTTCACGCACGCCGACGACGCGACGCTGTCGGAGCTCGCCACGGCGGTGCGCGACCGGTTCCACCCCAAGGGTCGGGCGACCTGGCTCATCATGGCCATCGTCAACTACACGAACGTCTGCGTGGCCAAGTGCGACTACTGCGCGTTCTACGAGCTCCCCGGGCGGCCGGGCGGCTACCTCCTGTCCCAAGAGCAGGTGTACGAGAAGATCGATGCGCTCACGGCGCTCGGCGGCACGCTCGTGGCCTTCAACGGCGGCTTCCACCCGAAGCTCCGCATCACCGACTACGCCGAGCTGTTCGCGGGGTGCCACGCCCGCTATCCCGAGCTCACGTTCTACGAGACCACCGTCGCGGAGTTCATGTTCGCGTGCAAGGTGTCGAAGGTGCCGTACGCCGAAGGGGCGCGCATCCTCCGCGAGGCCGGCACTCAGTGGATCACGGGCGGCGGGGCCGAGGTGCTCGACGAGGCCTTCCGGCGCCGGCACAGCCCGCTGAAGTACAAGGTGGCCGACTACTACGACGCCCAGCGCGCCGTGCTCGAAGCGGGCATCGGGAGCACGGCCACCATGGTGATCGGCTTCGACGAGACCCTCGAGGAGCGTCTCAACCACCTCGAGCGCCTGCGGGCGTTCCAGGACGAGGTGGGTGGGCTGCCGAGCTTCCTGTGCTGGACCTACAAGCCGTACAACACGGATCTCGGGGGCGGCGAGATCTCGAGCCACGAGTACCTGCGCTGGCTCGCGATCTGTCGGATCTACCTCCACAACATCAAGCACATCCGCACCTCGGTGCTCACGCAGAACGAGCGCGCGCTCGACGGGCTCCGCTTCGGCGCCGACGACTTCGACATCCCCACCGAAGACGAGGTCACCCAGAAGGCCGGCGCCACCATCCACCACCAGTTCGAGCGCATCCTCTCCGCCGCCCGCGACGCCGGCTACGAGCCCGTCCAGCGCGGTCCGCTCGCACGAGCGTGACGCACCTGTCCCATCGGGGTACGTGCGGCCCGTGACGTGGTGTCCGTCGAAGGGCGGACATGGGAAGCCGGTGAGAATCCGGCGCGGACCCGCCACCGTGAGCGGTCGAGCCCGACCAGCAAGCCACCGGAGACCCCCCAGCTCACCTCGAGAGCCGGAGCGAACCGGGAAGGCGGTCGGGAGAATGGCCGTGAGCCGGGAGACCGACCTCGTCGCAGATCCACACACATCCCCGGGTAAGGGATGGTGGATTCGACGAGCTGACGTCCGTCCACCCGTCGTCTCCCCAGTCCGTGTCCGTCCCCGACGGACGCCCGGGTTTCCATCCAGGAGACCCGTTCCATGCTTCGTTTCGCTCCGATCTGCCTCTTCGCGCTCGCCTGCACCGGCGGAGACACGTCCGACCTCGAGATCGTCGGGTCCTTCTCCGACAACTTCGGGGGCGCGCACACCATCACCGCCGACACGTGGACGATGGATGGCGCCGGCGTCTTCCACATCACCACGTTCGACAACGACGCCGACTTCCTGATCGCCCAGAACGACGCGAACAACGAGTACAACCCCGACCTGTGGTCGCGGATGGACTGGTTCGACGCCGGCACCACCCTGTGGTTCTGCCAGTCGGCGTTCGACGCAGCCACCGAAGCCGATGCGCTCGCCACGGCCGCCGCCGACCCGTCCGACCCCGCGACCACCGGGTGCGGTGGGTTCAGCTGGACCCAGCTCACCGCGACGCCATGATCGCGCTCCTGGTGGGCTGCGGGACTCAGGTCCCGTGGGCCGACACCGTGGTGAGCGCGCCCGGCGCCGACGACTCGGTGTTCGGGGATCCCGCGCTCGCCGCGAACGGTGCGCACGGGAACGGCTGCTGCGCGGGCGGGATCGACGTGTACTCGTTGAACCCCGCGCTCGGGCGCACGGAGCTCGTGCTGCGCTTCGGAGAGCCCGTGCTCGACGGGCCAGGCGACGATCTCGCCGTGTTCGAGAACGCGTTCGGCATCGATGGCTCCGACGAGCGCTTCATGGACCCCGTGATCGTGTCGGTGTCCGCAGATGGCGAGCGCTTCGCGGCGTTCCCGCACGACTACACGGCGCCCGACCCCACGGTCTTCAGCGCGGATCCCGAGCACTGGGTGGGGTTCGCGGGCCTGACGCCCGTGCTCCTCGACGAAGCGAGCAACCCCGTGAGTGCCGCCGACCGCGACCTCGCGGGCGGAGATGCCTTCGATCTCGCCGACCTGCCGGAGAGCGAAGCCACCGACGCCATCCTGGAGTCGGGAGCCCGCTACGTGCGCCTCGTGCCCGCGACCCTCGAGATGCACCCGGCCACGGGCCTCCCGTTCCCCGCCGACCCGATCAGCGACGGCCCGGACATCGACGCCGTGTACACCTGGTGAGCCCCCGGCTCACGCCCTCCACCGGCGCGCCCGCAGGACCCACCGGTGTCTGCGGGCCTTCCGGACTCGCGAGCCGCGCCCGGTCCGGCTAAGGTGCGGCGGTCTGGAGACCTCGTATGCGCAGCCTTCATCTCGCGTTGCTCTTCCCCACCTCGGCGCTCGCGGCCAACATCACGGTCCCCACCGACTTCGCAACCATCGAAGATGCCGTTGCGAACGCGGGTCCCGGCGATGTGATCCGGCTCGAGACGGGCACCTACGACGTCGAGGTCACGATCGACAAGGCGCTCACGATCCAGGCGGTCGCCGACGCCGACGTCACCCTCACGAACACGATGGGCACGTCCGGCAGCATCTTCACGGTGCCGGCGGGCGTCGGCGCGTTCTCCGTGCGCGACGTCACGTTCGCGGCCTCCGGCGACAACCGCGCAATCGACTCCAGCGCGCTGGTCCTCACGCTCCAGAACCTCGTGGTGAACAACGTAGGCTCGTCGGGCGACGGTGGCGTGTTCCGTGTCAGCAACGCCACGCTCGCCACGCTCAACAACGTCGACGTCACGAACGCTTCCGCGGTGAACGGCGGTGTGCTCCACATCAGCGGCGACGGCAGCGTGGCAGCAGCCTCCGTGTCGATCACGGGCTGCACCTGGAACACCGGCACGGCGTCGGGCGACGGGGGCCTCCTGTGGGCCGAGAACGTCAACGTGACGATCGTCGACTCCGAGCTCGTCGCGGGCACGGCGGTCGACGGGGGCGCCATCCACGCGGTGAACACGGGGGTGCCACGCGATCTCGTCGTTCGGCGCACGCTCGTCGAAGACAGCATGGCCGACGAGCTCGGTGGGGGCGTGTTCGCGTCGGGCTTCCAGGCCACGTTCGACAACGCGGGCTTCACCGCGAACATCGCGGCGGCAGGCGGCGGGGCGTGGCTCGATCAGGCCACGGCCACCGAGCCCCTGTCCATCGAGAACATCACGGCGTTCACCGGGAACATGGCCCTCGGCGGCGGGTCGTCCCCCGACGGCGCGCTCGGGCTGGGTGCCGCGCTCGTCGCACGCATGAACGCGATCGACCTCGACGACGTCACGTTCACCGACTCCACCGGAACGAACGGCACGGTGTGGCTCGAAGGCGACACCCTCGCGGTCACCGACGCCGTGTTCGGCCTGAACGACGCCACCGACGACGCGGGCGCGCTCCGGGCCGACCTCACCACGTCGATCTCCGTGGTCTCCAGCACGGTCGACCAGAACACCGCGGGCGGGGATGCCGGCGCCTTCTGGCTCCAGTCCCCCGACACCAGCGTGTCCGCCATCACCTTCACCGACAACGTCGCGGGCGGGAACGGCGGCGCTCTGTGGGTCGGCGGGGGCGCGGTCGACGTGATCGACGCGGCCTTCTTCGACAACGCGGCCGGCGCGGGCGGGGCCATCCATCGGTCCGGCACCACGGCCGACGTCGACCTCACCGACTCCCTGTTCTTCCGGAACTCGGCCGACGATGGCGGCGCCGTGCACGTGTCGAACGCCGGTCTGTTCCGCATGCGGCGCAATGCGTGGTGCGAGAACAGCGTGTCCGGCGGGGGCCTCGGGGGCGCCGTGTTCGCCACGGGAACCGCCGGCAGCTCCGTGCTCGTCCGCAACGACTCGGGCTCCGGCAACAGCGGGGCGAACGGCGGGATGTACCGTCTCGACGGCTTCGACAGCCTCGACATCGGCTACTCCACGTACGTCGGCAACACCGCCAACAACGGGGGCGTCGCGAACGTCGCGAACATCACGAACGCGTCCACGTTCACGCACCTCGCCGTGCTCGACTCCACGGGGAACGCGTTCCGCTCCGCCACGTCGGGGGCCCTCACGGTCGACCGAAGCGCGCTGTCGGGCAATGCCCCCGGGAACTTCGCTGGCGCCTGGTCGGCCACCACGCCCACCAACGCCGTCACCGTCACGGCCCCGATCCTCAACAACCCGCCTCCGGCGACCTGCGAGACCCAGCGGCTCTACCCGGCGATCGGCAGCGCGCTGTTCGACGTCGGCCCGATGAGCACCGACCTCGACAACTCGCTCACCGATGTCGGCATCTCCGGCGGTCCCGACGCCGCGGGCTCCCTGTACGTCGACAACGACGGCGACGGCTTCATCGCCCTCGACGACTGCGACGACACGAACCCCGCCAGCAACCCGAACGCCCCCGACATCTGCAACGACATCGACGACGACTGCGACGGCATGGTCGACGAGGATCCGGGCACGCAGTGGTTCCAGGACGGCGACGGCGACGGGTTCGGAAACGCCGCCGTGATGTACAGCGAGATCCAGTGCGATCCGCCCTTCGCGGACGCCGTGGCCGACAACACCGACTGCGACGACTCGAACGCTGGCATCAACCCCGGCGCCGAGGAGCTGTGCGACTCGCTCGACAACGACTGCTCCGGAGTGGCCGACGACGACGCGGCAGATGCCACCGAGTACTACGAAGATCTCGACTTCGACGGGTTCGGCACCGAGAACGGCAGCGTGCTCGCCTGCTCCCCGCCCCCGGGCTTCACCTCCGTCACGGGCGACTGCGACGACTCGTTCGCGAACGTGTACCCGGGCGCGCCCGAGAACTGCGACACCCTCGACAACGACTGCGACGACGAGGTCGACGAAGACGCGCTCGACGCACCCGCGTGGTACCCCGACGCCGACCACGACGGCTTCGGTGTCGACGGCCTCGAGGTCGTCCAGTGCCTCGCCCCGCTCGACCACACGCCGTTCGGCGGCGACTGCGACGACAACGACGCCTTCCGGAACCCCGGCGCGTCGGAGATCTGCGACGGCATCGACAACGACTGCGACGGAACGACCGACGTCGACCCCGTGCGTCCCGTCTACTTCCCCGACCTCGACGGCGACGGCTACGGCGACCGCAACGCCACGCCCATGGGCAGCTGTACGCCCCTGTCCGGCCTGATCGAAGACAACTCCGACTGCGACGACGGCAACGCGGCGATCAACCCCGATGCCGACGAGACGTGCGACGGCATCGACGAGAACTGCGACGGCGACATCGACGAAGACCCCGTCGGCGGCACGGTGTACTACCTCGACAGCGACCGCGACGGCTTCGGCAGCTCCGACTTCGAGATCCTCGCGTGCACCCTCCCGAACTTCGCGTCCGAGGTGGGCGGCGACTGCAACGACCAGAGCGTCACGCAGTTCCCCGGCAACACCGAGGTGTGCGACGGCTTCGACAACGACTGCGATGGCACGGTCGACGAGCCCGACGCCGAAGACGCGCCCACCTGGTACGCCGATGCGGACGACGACGGGTACGGCGACGACAACGACACGCAGGTCCGGTGTACGGCCCCCATCGGCTACGTGCCGGTCGGCGGCGACTGTCAGGACACCAACCCCACCTCGCACCCCGGCCGCGCGGAGATCTGCGACGGCGTCGACAACGACTGCGACGGCGAGATCGACGGCGAGACCGCCGAGAACGTGCAGTTCTACTTCGAGGATGCCGACGGCGACGGGTTCGGGAATCCCGACTCCGAGCTCGGCGCGTGCACGCAGCCCGACGGGTACACCACCGATGCCCGCGACTGCGACGACACGAACCCGCTCGCGAACCCCGCAGCAGCCGAGATCGCCGGCAACGGGATCGACGAAGACTGCAACGGCACCGATCTGCCGGGCGGCACCGACACCGACACCGGCGAGCCGAAGGATGGCTGTGGCTGCACGAGCTCCCCGGGCACCGCGCCCTTCGCGCTGCTCCCGCTGCTCGGCGCCTTCCTGGTCCGCCGCCGCTCCTGAGCCGCGCGCCGGCCGCTCCTGAGGCGCGCCGGCTCGGGCCGTCGGGTCAGTACAGGATCCCGTCCACCACCGGCACCGGATCGGGGAGCTCGGCTTCTCCGATCCGCTGCTTCAGGTCGATCTCGATCGTGCGGCTGAGCGCGAGCAGGGGCAGGTCGTTCGGGTCTTCCTCGAACGGGTCTTCGATCTGCGAGCCCACGCCATCGAGGCCGAGGAACGCGAACGACACGAGCACCACCACCACGGGCGTGAACACGCCCACCGTGTCGATCACCCCGAACGGGAGCGCGAGGCAGTAGACCCCGACGATGCGGTGCGTGAGCATCGTGTAGGCGATGGGGACCGGCGTGTTCTTGATGCGCTCGCACCCGCCCTGGATGTTCGAGAACGTCTCGAGCGAGCCTTCGAAGATCGGCACGTGCAGCGTGTCGATGTGCCCGGCCTTCCACATGTCGCGAACCCGCTCGCCCATCGTGTGCAGGATGGCGTTCGGCACGTTCCGCTGCTGCTTCAGCACCTCCACCTCGGCGTCGGGCAGGAAGGCCTTCAGCTCGTCGAGCCGGTCGATCTGCTGGCGCAGGTGCAGACGGAGCGCGTGCGTGAACGCGATCGTGTGCATCACGAACTCCCGCTGGACCGCGTGCTCCGCCGCCAGCAGCGTGCACGACTGGCGCGCGAAGCTCCGCGTCTGGTTGATGAGCGCCCCCCAGAGCTTGCGGGCCTCCCACCACCGGTCGTAGCAGGCGTTGTTCCGGAACCCGAGGAAGATCGACAGCGCCAGGCCGATCAGGGTGAACGGCGCCAGCGTCAGCGAGCTCTCGAACCCGTCCACCGGGTACAGCCACGTGATGGTGGCCGCATACACCGCGAGGAACAGGAGGTACGGCCACACGCCACTGATGGCGCTCCCGCGGAACAGGAAGATGGTCCCCGGGAAGGAGCGGGTCGGGCGAACGAGCATCAGGCCTCCGTTGGACGGCCTACGTACCCGCGTTCTGGGGTCCTGTCCGGCGCGCCTACTCGGCCCAGAGCGCCACGGCGTCGACGAAGGCCTCCGGGTGGTTGCCGCCCTGCCCCGAGTACCCGTTCTCGCCGGTGTTCTTGATCTGGTTCCGGAACTGCGAAGGGGTTCCCGACGGGTTGGCCGCGAGCCAGGCCGCCGCAGTGCCCGCGATCGCCGGGGTGGCCATCGAGGTGCCGTTCAGCTCGGCGTACGTGCCGCCCGGCCACGTCGAGAGGATCTCCACTCCCGGAGAGGCGATGTCGACGGCGTTCCCGAAGTTGCTGAAGCTCGCGAACCCGTTGTCGCGGCCCCCGCTCGCGTCGTACGCGCTCACCACCACGCCCACGTCGTAGCCCGCGGGCACGAAGCTGTTCGTGTTCTCGGTGTCGTTGCCCGCCGCGATGCACACGATCACGCCGGCATCTTCGAGCGCCTGGAGCGCTTCGCGCAGCGGATCCGTGGGGTCGTCGGGGTCGCCGCGCCCGCCGAGCGACAGGTTCACCACGCGGATCTCCGGGTGGTCGAGCACGTACTCCACACCCGCCATGATGTCGGTCCACCGGCCCGACCCGCTGCCGTCGAGCACCCGGACCGCATGGATCGGCACGCCCGGCGCCACGCCCACGACACCGTCGCCGTTCGCCTTCGCCCCGATCGTGCCCGCCACGTGCGTTCCGTGCCCGTTCGGGTCGTTCCCGTTCGCGGGCGTGCCTCCGCCCTCGGCCACCGCATCGAACTCGGCCACGACGTTCAGATCGCTGTGGAAGCTGTCGACGCCCGTGTCGATCACCGCCACATGGATCCCGTCGAGCCCACCGAACGTCCACGGGCCCCCGATGCGCTCGATCGACTCGGGGATCTCGTCGGGGTCGATGTCGATCGGGTTCCCCACGTCGACCTTGCTGTCTTCCTCGTCGGGCGGGACGTAGCCGTCGGAAGGGACCTCGGTGATGAACTCCACGCGATCCTGCACCTCGAGCTCGCTCGCGATCGGCACCGGCACGAACATCGAGAAGCCCTGGTTCGCCTTGTCGTACTGGTGCAGCGGCTCGAAGCCCACGCCCTCGGCGAGCAGGCTCGTGATCTCCGCCACCTCGGCGCCCTCGGCATCGAGCTTCACGAAGTAGTCGCGGAAGTCGAGCCACTGGTCGGCCGTGTACTCGTCGCAGCCCGACGCCAGGGCCACCATTGCGATCATCACCACGTTGCGCATTCGGATCGAGCCTCCGCCCCCTGCTACGTCTGCGGGGACCACTCCATTCTATCCGCGGATGGCATCTGTCACCGGGCTCGATATCGGGAGGCGATGGCGGAACGCGGCCCAGACGGCATGATGCCGGTGAACTACGTCGGGTTCACGTACGACCCCTTCACCGACCTCTACCACAGCGTCATCGGCATGCGCTGGGTCACGTTCATCGCGATCATCACCGCGACGTACTTCAGCTTCAACGCCGTGTTCGCATCGCTCTACATGCTCGGCGGCAACTGCTACAACGCCACCGACCCCGGCAGCTTCCTGCAGGCCTTCGCGTTCAGCGTACAGACCATGTCCGGCATCGGCTACGGCGCGATGAGCCCCACCACGCCGTACGCGAACGTCGTCAGCATCATCGAGGCCTTCCTCGGGCTCACCGGCATCGCGATGACCACCGGCCTCCTGTTCGCGAAGTTCTCGCGGCCGATGGCCCGCGTCGGGTTCGCCCAGTTCGCCGTCGTGAACGAGATGGATGGTGTGCCCACCCTCCAGGTGCGCATGTCGAACCTCCGCCGGAACCAGGTGGTCGACGCCCACATCCAGGTGGCCGCGCTCATCGACAGCCCCACGCGCGAAGGCCACAACATGCGCCGCGTGATGGACCTCCCGCTCGTACGCTCGCAGACGCCCGTGTTCCGCATGTCGTGGACGGTCATGCACCGCCTCGACGAGAACAGCCCGCTGCACGGCCTCACCAAAGAGAACCGGGAGCAGCGCCTCATCGGCCTGATCCTCAACTTCACCGGCCTCGACGACACGTTCTCGCAGACCGTCTCCGCCCAGCGCATCTACTCGCCCCAGGAGATCCGCATCGGGTACGCCTACTGCGACATGATCGAGAACCATCCCGACGGCAGCCTCACCATGCACTACGACCGCCTGCACGACATCCAGCAGGTGTCTTGATATGGGCGCCCCCCGGAGGACCGTATGAGCGAGCCGAACACCGCCGAGCTTCTCACCCAGGTGCTCGAGCGCCTCGACCGCCTCGAGAAGCGTATCGACGCCATCCAGGGAACCACCGACGCCCTCGCAGCCGTCGGCGACAAGATCCCCGTGTTCGTCGAGATGGTGGGCGCCACGGCGAGCTTCGCGCACCACCAGGCCGAAGCCCACGGCATCGACCTCGTGGAGACCGGCGTGTCCGCGACCGACGTGGCCCTCGAGGCCTCCCGTCCCGCGTCCATCGCCACCGTGAAGCGCCTCCTCGCGAAGCAGGCCCTGCTCCACAAGACCCTCGACGCCGTCGAGCGGCTCGAGGCCGACGGCACCCTCGACGTGCTGGTCGACCGCGGAACGTCTGTCGCACCGCAGCTCGCGAAGACCCTCGGTGTCGCCGAGACCGCCACCACGGCCCTCGTCGAGACCCAGGCCAGCGGCTGGCCCACCCTCGGGCTGTTCGGCCAGCTCAAGGCCATGATGGACCCCGACGTGCAGAAGGCCATCGGCTTCAGCCTCGCCATCGCGAAGCGCTTCGGCCAGCGTCTGTAGTCCGGCGTGCCGGAGCTCCCCGACGTCACGGTGTACGTCGAGCGCCTCGAAGCGCTCGTCCGCGACCGTGCGATGAAGGAGATCCGGCTCGTCAGCCCGTTCCTGCTGCGCACCGTCGATCCGCCCCTGTCCGCCGTGGCGAATGCACGGGTCGCCGCGATCCACCGCATCGGCAAGCGCATCGTGTTCGAGCTCGACGACGGTGCCGACGAGCCGATGTTCGTGGTCATCCACCTGATGATCGCGGGCCGGCTCCGCTGGCGTCCGGAGGGGGCCAAGCGCACCACGCCGAACGCCGTGGCCCTGCTCGACTTCGAGAACGGAACGCTCCTGTTCACCGAAGCCAGCAAGAAGAAGCGCGCCAGCCTGCACCTCATCCGGGGCCGCGAAGCGCTCCAGGACTTCGACCGCGGCGGGATGGACGTCCTCTCCGCCACTCCCGCGGCCTTCGGAGGCGTGCTGCGCGCCGAGCGGCACACGCTGAAGCGCAGCCTCACCGATCCGCGCTACTTCGACGGCATCGGGAACGCCTACTCCGACGAGATGTTGTGGCGCGCGAAGCTCTCGCCGGTGCGCATGTCCGACAAGCTCACCGACGAAGAGGTCACGCGCCTTCTGCACGCCGCCCAGCACACCCTGGTCGAGTGGACGCAGATCACGCGCGACGAGGTGGGCGACGGGTTCCCCGAGAAGGTCACCGCGTTCCGGCCCCAGATGGCCGTGCACGGCAAGTACGGCAAGCCCTGCCCCGAGTGCGGTACGAAGGTCCAGCGCATCGTCTACGCCGAGAACGAGACGAACTACTGCCCCACGTGCCAGACCGACGGCAAGCTCCTCGCCGACCGCGCGCTCTCGACGCTCCTCAAGAAAGACTGGCCGAAGACCGTCACCGAGCTCGAAGAGCTCCGCGCGCGCGGCAAGAAGTAGCTACTCCGCCGCCTCTTCGGGCTCCACGGCATCCCCCTCGGGCTCGGCCCCCTCCGGGTCTGCGGGCTCGACACCCTCCGGCTCCACGGCCGCCTGCTGGAGGATGACGAACTCCACACGGCGGTTCGCCGAGCGGCCGGTCGCGTTCTTGTTGTCGGCCACCGGAGCCGTCTCGCCGTACCCCTTCGCCACGAGCACGTCTCCCGCGACCTCGTGCTCCATCAGGTACGCCTTCACCGCATCGGCGCGGTCCTGCGACAGCTTCAGGTTCGCGTCGTCCTTCCCGCGGTCGTCGGTGTGGCCCTGCACCTCCACCTTCGCGATGCGGTTCGCCACGATCACCCCGGCCACCTCGTCGAGCAGCGCGTGGGACCGCTCCTGGATCGTGGCCTTCCCCGTGTCGAAGAACACCTTCTCCAGGATCACGATCGCTTCGGCCTCCACACGGACCTTCGTCGGGCGCAGCGACACCCGGAGGACCTGGAGCCCGCCCGCCTCGAGCTCGAACGACTCGCGGTGGATGGCGTGGTCGGGGGCACGCACGACCACCTCGTACTGGCTCGTGCCCAGCGGCACCTCCGCGGTACCCCCCTCGATCGCGACCGGCTCCGTCGGGCCGCAGGCGGGCTCCGCCGCGCGGACCTCCACCGTCGCGCCCTCGATCGGCTGGCCGTCTGCGTCGAGGACCTCGATCTGCAGGCGCCCCGTGCGGACCTCGCGAAGCTGGATCTCCGCCGCCGTGTCGCGACGGGCGAGCGTCACGTCGGCTGTACCGGCGAGGCACTCCCCGAGCTTCGCCTCCAGCGCCCAGGCCGTCTCCGGGAGGACCTCCGGACCCTCCACCGTCAGCTCGCCCGTGCCCTCCACCGTGAGCGGGCCCTTCGCGACCAGCGCCGCCTGATCGCGCACCTTTCCGTCGGGACCCACCGCCCGCACGAGCAGCTTCGGCAGCGCGTCACGGCACCCGTCCTCGTCCTCGAACCCGTTCACGGTCTCGGGAACGCTCGGACACGCGTCCAGCTTGTCGGGGATCCCATCGCCGTCTTCGTCGACGAACGGCCCGTCGACCTGACCGAAGCCCCCACCCACCAGCAAGCGCAGCGGAGAGCTCCCGGCCCCGCGCGACAGGCCCGTTCCGAGCCCGGCCGTCAGGAAGCCCCCGTTCTCACGGACGTGCTTGAACGACAGCAGCGCTTCCGCCGGCACGCCGATGGCCGTGCGGACGTCGGGGTCGACCGGCACCTCGCCGTGCGCCTCGAGCGTCAGGCCGGTGCCCTCGCCCACGAGGTACCCGATCGACGCGCCCCATCCGAACGCATCCCCGCCGCGCGTGGGCGCCGGCCGATCGTCGGGAGGGGTGTTCGGACGCATCTGCGTCGACGCCGTACCGCCGACGGTGACGCGCTCGCCCTCCCAGGTGGCCGCAACCCCCAGCCCGCCCGAGATCGTGTACTGGCCGAGATAGACCTCCGGTCGACCCGTCGGCACGTCGGCGTTCACCACGAACCCGAGCCCGAGCCCACCATCGTCCTCCGGAGCCACGAGCGACACGAGCCCGGTCGCGCGCACGTCACCGAGGCCCAGCCCCACCGGGCCGTCCTTGCCTTCCCCGTAGAAGAACAGGGGCACCAGGAGGTCGAGCCGGATGCGCTCGTGCGGGGCGTACCCCGCCGAGACGTTCGCTGCGACGAGGTCGTCGAGCTCGATGACCGTACCGGACGCCGGCTCGAACACCAGGGGCTGGCTCGCGTACTCGAACACCCCGCCGACGAACCAGCTCTGGGCCGCGAACCGACCCGGGCGCGCGACCTCCAACGGGTCGCGGGGATCCGCGTCGTACGCCGCGAGCCGGAATCCGTGGGCGTCGAACCCACTCTGTGGGGGGGCCTGGGCGAACGCGGGCAGCGCGAACAGGGCCAGGAGGAGCGCGGGCAGCGAGCGGGTCATGGGCTTCCGGTGTCCGAGGAGGTGTCCGCCGACCCTGTATCTCCCGTGGCCGCAGACGCGGTGTCGGCAGTGCCCGCCGTGCCCGTGTCGGGCGTGATGCCGGTGTCCACCGGGCCCGTCACGATGGGCGTTCCGTCCGCGAACCGGCCCGGCGAGAACACGCCCACGGCACCGGGAACCGCGCTGTGCAGCACCGCCGCAGGCCCACCCAGCTCCGGCGAGCGCACCAGGCTCTCGTCGTTCCCGCCCTCCGTGCCGTACGTGAACACGTCGAGCTCGGTGGAGTCGCTGGCCGTGAGCGTGACGACGTCGCCGTTGTTGTTCAGCCCGAGCCCCGAGGGGGTCACGACCACCGCGACGTTCGCCGGAAGCGCCCCGCACCACGGCGAGGCGTTCGAGCCATCGAACGTGGGCGTGTCGCCGCCGAACACCAGGATCACCCCGCCCGGCTGGACCACGAGCGGCCCGAACGTGAAGCGCACCGCCGTGGAGTCCGAGATCGTCGCCCCTTCGAGATCGACCGCAGTAGCCCCGCGGTTCACGATCTCGAGGAACTCGTCGTCGGAGCTGTCGCGCACCCCGTCGCAGTTCGCGTCGCCTTCGGGCGCGTTCGGGGGCGGATCGGCGAGCAGCTCGTTGATCACGAGGTCGCCCACCACCGGGAAGAACGGCCCGGTGTCGACGGGCAGCGCGGTGTCGTCCATCCCGGTGTCCAGCACGGGCGGGCCGAGCGGGCTGCCATCCCCCTGTCGGCCCGGCGACATCGGGTCGGCGTACACCGTGGCGTGCTGCACGAACGGCGACAGCGTGCCCTCGGGCTGGCGCACCAGACTCTGGTCCGCACCCGCAGCCGCGCCGAACTGCACGTTCTGGAGCACCGTGCCATCGGACGCCGTCAGCACGACACTGTCGCCCGAGTTCGCCAGCATCAGGCCGCTGGCGGTCGTGAACGTGCGCACGTTGCCCGGGAGGGACGCACACCACGGCGCCGAGCCCGTGCCGTCGAACGTCGGCGTGCCCCCTCCGAACACGAGCACCGCGTCGGCGGGCTGGAGCACGGTGCCGGACGGGAACGTCAGCCGCACCGCGGTCGCGTCGGACAGCGTGGCGCCCGACAGGTCGACGGCCGTGGCCCCCACGTTCACGAGCTCCACGAACTCGTCGTCGGACGCGTCGCGTGTGCCGTCGCAGTTGGAGTCTCCGAGCACGACGTCGCTGTCGGGGTCGGCCAACAGCTCGTTCACGAGCACCATGCCGACCACCGGGATCCCGGGGTCGGTGTCCGTATCGGAATCGGTGTCGGTATCTGCATCCGTGTCGGCGTCGGCATCCGCATCCGCGTCGGTGTCGGCGTCGCTGTCGGCATCCGCATCCGTGTCGGCATCCGCGTCCGCGTCGGCATCCGTGTCGGCGTCGGCGTCCGCATCCGTGTCGGCGTCCGTGTCGGTGTCGGCATCCGCGTCGGTGTCGGCGTCGGCGTCGGTGTCGGCGTCGGCCTCGGTGTCCGTCTCGGACCCGCCGCCTCCCTTGCAGCCCGTCAGGGCGATGGTCACGAGCAGGATGGTCAGGCGCACGTCGTACCTCCGCGTAGAGCCTACTGGATCCGCAGGTTCACCGTCTCGTCGACGTTCAGCGGGATCGCCCCGAGCGGGGTGTGCACGTCGAGCCCGGCGTCGAACCGCACGTCCACGGGCTTCTTCTGCGTGATGGTCGTCACCAGGCTCGTGCCGAGCTGGAGGAGATCGAGGGAGATCGGGATCGTGCGGGTCTCCGTGGCGCCCGCGGGTACCGTCACGTCCGCGAGGTCACCCGTCAGCACCCGCCGTCCCGAAAGGTCGATCCCGTACGCGAACGACTTCATCGAGTACACGTCGGTCGCCGCCTTGTTCGTCACCGCGAGATCGAGCTCGAGCACCGCTCGGTTCTGCAGCGGCTTCAGCTCCGCCAGGCGAATCGCCTTCGGCTCGATCTTCGGCGCCTTGAGCATCGGCACCTTGCCCTGCTCCTGGAACGGCACGTCGATCTTCCCCGCGGGCGTGTCGACGCCGAACTTCCCGCGCAGACCGAAGCCCACGTCGTCCTTCCCGTTCAGGTCGCCCACCAGCTGGATCACCTCCGCGAACCCCAGGTGCGCGGGCATCTTCACCTTTGCCGTGTTCGAGGCCTTCAGCGCCAGCCCGTCGTCCGACCGGCTCTGCAGGAACTCCGAGCCCTCGAGCGCCAGGTCGTACTCGAACGACGCCAGGCGCAGATCCACCGGGTACGGGTTCTCGACGTCGAAGTCGAACGTCACGTCGAGCCCCTGGAAGTCGACCTTGTCGACCTTCATCCGGTCGAACTTCACCTTCGGGAGGAACTCCTGGAGCTTGATGCCCCCGAGGTCGGGGAACTTCTTGCAGCCCGGAAGGACGAGCACGAGGGGGAGCAGGACGGCGGCGTAGCGCATGGGTGGGGGTTCCTCCACGGCCGTTGTAGCCAAGCGCCGCCCCATGGGCACTCGCACGTCTCTTGCCGGTGTACGCTGCACCGCAGGGGGCCCATGGACGCTCCAGAGCTGCGACACAGCTGCTACCGCTGCGGAGGCTCGTGCCAGGGCCCCGGGGCTGCTGTGTCCGCGGCCGAGCAGCCCGGAATCGCCGAGCGGGCCGCGCTCCTCGGGGTTTCGGAGCCCGTCGTCGACGGCCGCCTGCGCACCGTGAACGAGCGCTGCGTGTTCCTCCAACAGGACAACCTGTGCGCGCTCCACCTCACCTTCGGCGCCGAGGCGAAGCCCGCGTCGTGCCGGGCCTTCCCGCACGTCCACCTCGACGGCCGCACCGGCCTCGATCCCGGGTGTCTCGCCGGCTTCCTGTCCGAGAACCCCCCGTTCGCGAACCCGCTGCCCGAGGTGCTCCAGGGCACCCTGGAGCTCTCGCTCGGCCGCCTCGTCGGCGGGGCTTCGGCGCCCGGTCGCCCCCCACCGCGCATCGCCGCATGGATCGAGCGCGACCTCGACGACGTGCTCGACGCCCTGCTCCGCCCGTCCACCGCCCCCGGCCTGCGAGCGCGCCTCCGCCACCTCGCCGTGCTGAAGAGCACCGAGCCGCCCCGCTGGGTGGGGCTCTCAGAGGCCTCGCAGTCCCACGCGCTCGATGTCGCGCGGCGCATGGTGGGTCTGCAGCGCGTCGGCCGCGACCCCGAGCGGGTGGCGCTCGACACCCTTCGCGGCGCCGCCCTGTGCGCCTGGGCCGACGGCGCCCTCCACCGGTTCGCACCGGCGCTCGCGGCGTGGACGCGCCTCCAGCGGTCCGGCCCGCTGCTCGACGTGCTCGATCGGCCCCTCCCGCCCACCGACCGCGGGTGACCGGGGCGTCCGACGCGAGGGCCAGGCTCGGGCTCACCCTGGCGAGCGGTCTCGCGCTCGTCTGGTGGTCTCCCCCGACGGCCGCCTGCTTCGCGATCTCCATCCTCGCGGGCTGGGTGCTGGAGGGCGCCGGAACGCCAGGACACCTCGCCTTCCTCGTCGTCCACGGGGCGCTCATGGTGCTCGCGCGCGAGCTCGGCACGCTCCCCGTGCTCGGTCTGGCGGCCCTCGGGCTCCAGCAGCTCGCCTGGAGGCTCCGCCCCCTCCAGGCCTCCTGGCTCGACCGCCTGTTCACGTTCCTGTTCCTGCCCCGTGCGCTCGCCGGCCCCGTGTGGACGGTCCTCCCGCGACGTCGGGCCGCCCCCGACCCGTCCGGATGGGGGCTCGTGCTGCTCGGGCTCGTCGAGAAGGTCGTGATCGCGGACTCCTTCGCCTGGCACGCCGATGCCGTGCTCGACGGTCACGGGAGCCCGGGCGCGCTCCAGGCGTGGTCGGGGCTCGTCGCGTTCGCGGTCCAGGCGCTGTTCGACCTCGCCGGGCTGTGGCACGTCGCGCAGGGGCTCGGACGCGTGGTGGGGTTCCCGCTGCCCGACGGTCCCCGCCACCCGTTCGCGGCCCGCACCCTCGCCGACTTCTGGGGCCGCTGGCACCCCTCGCTCGCCGGGGTGCTCCGCGAAGCCCACGTCGTGACGGGCTCTCTCGGGGTGTACGCCCTCGCCGTCCTGTTCTACGGCACCCACCCGATGGCCGTGCTCGCGGTCGCCGTCCAGCTCGGCCTGCTGGGGCTCGAGCGCGTCTCGCCCGTCCACCCCGGGCGCGCCGCCGTCTGGCTCGCGGGCCTCCATGGCCTGCTGCTGTTCCGGAGCCCCTCGCTCGAGCGCGTCGCGTTCCTCCAGGACGGTCTGGTCGGCGTGTTCGGGCCCGGCACCGCCGACCCCGCGTCCTTGCTCGCGCTCGTCGGAGGTGTGATGGTCCTCGCCTTCGGACCACCCGACCCGGTGCGGGTGTTCCCGGTCCGGTCCCGCCCGCTGTCGGCTCCTCTGGCGGTGGGCACGGGGCTGGCCGTCCTCGTCCTCTGGCTGGCCCAGGCGAGGCCGTTCCTGTACCCACGACTCTGATGGAGACCCCACGATGTGGTCCCTCCTCGTCCTCACCGCTCTCGCCAGTCCCAAGAAAGACCTCGCCGCTGCCCTCAAGGCCCGCGACGCACGCGACTCCGAGACCGCCCTGAAGCTGCTCGACGGCGCCCTGCGCCAGGGGCTCAAGCTCCCCCAGGAGATCGAGGCCCGGATGGCGCGGGTGGATCTCGTCGCCTCGCACCCCGACCCCGCCGTCCAGCTCGAGCTGCTGCCCCTCGCGCACGAAGACCTCGCACAGCTCGGTCGGATCGACCCCGGAGGGCTGTGGTCGTACAAGCTCCGCGAGGAGATCCCGCTCATCGTGGGCCTCACCGGCGCCGCGCTCGAGCAGGCGAAGCAAGGCGCGCCCGGCGCGTGCGCCCGGGTCGTCCCCCACCACGACCGCAGCTCGCCCGTCGAGGTCCTGGCCGCCGCGCTCGACTGTGCCGTCGGCATCGAAGACGTGTCGGCTGCGAGCGCGCTCGTCCGCGACCTGCTGTCCGCGTCGGCGACCCAGAAGAACGTCGACCCCGCCCACCTCCACCCCGTCATCGCCAGCGCCACGCTCGTGCTCACCGAGGATCCGCGCTCGATGCTCGGTCGCCTCGACAAGGCCGGTGCCGAGCTCGACGCCATCGAGAAGCGCCTCGAGGCCGAGCGGGGCTCGCTGGGCGACCAGTACGACCCGTACGCGGAGTCGCTCACCAACCACCGCCTGTTCCTGCTGCAGACGCGCGTCGGGGTGCTCGGGAACATCGACGGCAGCGAGGCCGAGCAGAAGCCCCTGCTCGAAGAGCTCCTCCGCATCGACCCCGGAAATGTAAGCGTCAACGTGAAGCTCGGTCAGGTGCTCCTCGTGCTCGGCGAGGAGGAGGCCGGCATCGCGCGGCTCGACAAGGCCCTCGCGCTCGCCCCCGAGAAGACCGTCGCGGCCTACCTGCAGGGTGCGTACTGGGTCCAGCAGGCCACGCCGCTCCAGGAGGAGCTCGCCGCGCTCCCGCCCCGCGACCCGAAGCGCAAGGAGCTCGAGCCCGCCATCGACGCCTTCTTCACGAAGGCCCGCGACGCGTTCCTGCGGGTGCTCGCCACGGATCCGGCCAACGCCGATGCGCTCGACGCGGCCGTGCAGGTGTGCACCGTGCTCGAAGACCGCGCCTGCCTGAAGAAGGTGAAGCCGAAGTGAAGGGGGTGCGCGTCCTCGATCTCACGCTCAACCTGCCGGGCCCGTACGCCACGTGGGTGCTCGCGTCGACCGGCGCCGATGTCGTGAAGATCGAGCCTCCAAAGGGTGATCCCGCACGCCACATGGGCCACCTGTTCGAGCGCCTGAACCGAGGCAAGCGCTCCGTGGTGCTCGACCTCCGCACGCCCGAGGGCCTCGCGTCCCTCCACCGCCTCGTCGCGTGGGCCGACGTGCTCGTCGAGGGCTTCCGGCCCGGCGTCATGGAGCGGCTCGGCTGTGGTCCCGCCGAGGCCCACGCGCTGAACCCGCGCCTCGTGTACTGCCGCATCAGCGCCTTCGGGCAGGAGGGTCCGCGGCGGCTCGAGCCCGGGCACGACCTGAACCTCCAGGCCCTCACCGGCCTCTGCCACCTCGAGCGGGACGCCTCCGAGCAGCCCCGTCCGAGCGTGCTCCCCGTGGCCGACCTCTCCACCAGCCTCGCCGCCGTCGGGGCCATCGCGGGGTCCCTCCTCGGAGACCGCGACCGCGTCGAGCTCGATGTCGCCATGTCCGATGCCCTGCTCTCCTGGACCTGGACGTGGGACGCCGTCGATCCCGGCCTGCAGCTCGATGCCGCCACCCGCACCCTCCCGCGCGGCGTGCGCGGGATGCTCGGGCCGCTCCGGCGTCGGCTCGAGCGGGACCGTCTGTACGCGATGCCCCAGTACGGCCTGTACCGCGCCTCGGACGGCTGGCTCGCGCTCGGCATCGTCGACGAGCAGAAGTTCTGGGAACAGCTGGCCGACGCGCTCGGCATGAAGCGTTCGCGGTCGCTGACGATGCCCGTGCGCACGCTGCTCGGGCCGCTGCTCCGGCGCCGGATCGCGCAGAAGCTCCGCCCCCGCACCGTCGATCACTGGCTGCGCGTGCTGGGCGGGGCCGGCGTGCCCGTCACGCCCGTGCACCGCATCGACGACGCGCTGCGCGAGCCCCAGTTCGCGCGGGTCGTGCGCGACGGCGTCGTGCTGCCGCCGATTCCCGGAGCCACGGTCCCCGAAGGCCCCGCACCCGCGCTCGGGGAGCACACCGACGCCGTGCTCGGCGCGCTCGCATGAGGTGGGCGGTCGGCGGGCTCGCTGCCGTCCTGCCCCTGGCCGCCGTCGCGGGCCTGCACGCCTGGCTCGGCACCCCTCCGAGCCCCCCTCACCAGTACGTGCTCGACCGCCCGACGGTCGCCATCGTCGGAGGCCGCGCCGAGCACTGCCTGCCGCGGGCCTGGGGCGAGCTCCCCGAAGACCACGTCGTGAACCTCGCCCGGCGCGACACCGACTGGCGCGCGCTGGTCGCCCAGGTCCGGTTCGCGCTCGACGTGTCGCCGCCTGCGGTCCTCGTGGCGGCCGTCGATCCCGAGCAGCTGCTGTACGAGCGCGACGGCACCCCCGATCCAGACCGCCTGCGCCGGTCCCGCTACGCGGTCGGTGGGGTTGCGGCCCGTGTGTACGGGGTCCTCGACCGATGGCTGTCCGTACCGCGCCTGTTCGAGCGGCCTGCCATCACCCGGTACGACCCCGCCTCATGGGGGGCCGACATGGGCACCCACTGGGCCGACCCCGACGGTCTGCGCGCCGTCCGGTCCGTGCTCCACGAGGCCCGTGCGCAGGGCATCGACGTCCACGCGGTGGTCCTGCCCCTCCCCGCCACCGCCCTGGAGTCCTGGCGCGCCGGTCCCCGCGGCGACCAGCTCGACGTCATCCTCCAGTCCCTCGAAGCCCACGATCTCACGGGCCTCCCGGGGGGCTACTTCCCCGACGGCCTCGGCTGCGCGCGGCTCACCGGCCGCGCCGTCCTCGAAGAGCTCGTTCCCCCCTGAGTCCCAGGCGCCCGCCCGCCCAGCACCCGGTCCTCGATCCGCTCGCCCCATACGCACGGGCCGCGCCGAAACGACCACGACCACGACCACGACCACGACCACGACCCCGGAGGCCGGAACCCGCAGCCACACCCGCGTCCCCGACACCGCTCCACCCGACCTGGTTCACACGCACCGACTGAAAGCCCCCACAGCGCCGGCCCGCCCAACGCTCGGTCCTCGAACCGCGCGTTCAGTCGCCCATCTCCACCGGCGTGCCGTCGACGATCCACCGCTCCGAGGGCGCGAGCGGCTCGCCATTCGCCAACCGCTCGAAGGCCCTCCTCCCCTCCTCCTGCGACACCTTCTGCACCTCGGAAGGTTCTTCTCCGCCGAACCGAAGCGTCGGACGGGGCGGGGGCGGCCACCGCTCCGGGTGGATGCGCTCCAGCGCCCGGTACTCCACCTGGACCGCCGGACCGTCCGTCCACCGCATCCGCCACACCGGCGTGAACCCCACCGGAGGCTCCGCGCGGGCCATCAGCTCGCGAACGGTCGTCGACTCCCCCGAGTCCACCGCGATCGTCGTCCCCAGGAGGAAAGCGACACCCACCGGGACGTCGGAGGCCTCGAGCCACGTCTGCAGCGACCACATCGCGCGGGGGAGCTCGAGCACGCGGCCCCCGAAGGTCATCTCGGGGATCCGGACGGGGCGGTCCAGAGGATGCACGAAGCCCTCCGCCCCGACCTCCACACACGCCTCTCCGACCGTCACGTCGAGCACCCGGGTGTCGAACCCGTACGGCCGCGGCTCCAGCACCATCCGTCCGCAGCTCACCGACGCGTTCCACTGCGCGATGGCCTCGACGAGGTCGGCCGATGCGTCCTCCCCGGCCACATCCACGCGGGCCTCCCGCGCGCGCCGCAGGTCCAGCTCTCCGCCGACGAACACCCCGTCTTCGAGGGCGGCGCGCGAGAACACGTCGTAGAGGGCGGCCAGTCCGGGTGCATCGCTCGGGCTCCGCCCGCTGGACGGCAGCAGGGTGGGACCCGACGGCGACGACGCCATCGCCACCGAACCGAACATGGCCCACAACGATGCCAGGGAAGAAGTCATGCCACCGACGGACACCCCCGCAGCGCCCCGGTTCCCAGCGCCCGATCCACCACAGAAGCCCCAACAGCGCCGGTCCGCGCGGCGACCAGCTCGACGTCATCCTCCAGTCCCTCGAAGCCCACGATCTCACGGGCCTCCCAGGGGGCTACTTCCCCGATGGCCTCGGCTGCGCGCGCCTCACCGGCCGCGCGGTCCTCGAAGAGCTCGCCGGCGACTGACTCGTGACAGGGCCGCGGGACCCCGTCCCGAGCGGAGCGCCCATCCACCACTGAGATACGAAGAGCCACGGAGGTCGCACGGAGGCTGTGAGTGCCCTACAAGACCCGACGGGTGATGCCATTTTGTAGGAGCTTCACCTTGAAGTTCAGCAGGAGGCCGGACTTGCACCCCGAAAGGCGCAGGTAGGTCAACAACTGGGCCTCGTGGATCGGCGTGATCTGTTCCACGGCCTTGAGATCGCCGAGCCGATGATGGCCTCGGTGAGGGCTTCGTCGTGCAGGGCCATCCCGTCCTCCGTGCCTTCTCCGTGGCGCTCAGTGCCTCCGTGGTGGAGGTAGTGCCCGACGCGTTGTTGGGTATCCAGTGAGTTTCGAGCCATCCATGCGCGACCCGCTGTCACGGCTGGACGACATCCCCCTCGTCGGCGCAGGTCTCCTCCACCGAAGCCACCGTCTCCGGCGCGTAGTACCAGTCCACGACCTGCTCTCCCGAGCCCGTCGACGTGATGTCGCACCCGAGCACCCGCCCGGCCTCCGGACACGGTCCGTCGCCGTAGGCCCCCCCGCTCGTGTTGCACAGCGTCTCGTACCCCGAGCGCGTCACGCCCGCGGGATCGGGGACCTGGAGGGTGCGCTCCTGGCACCGGTCTTCCTCGCCCGTCGCCACGAAGTCGCAGTGGTACGGATCGTCGCCGCCGCTGCAGGCCGCGAGCGCGCCGATGCCGAGGGCCGTGAGGGCCAGGAGTGCCAGGGAACGGGCGGGATGCGTGGAGCGGGTGGACATGGAACGGGACCTCCTGGAGCGAGGGTACCCCGCATCCGGCCCGTGCAGACGGGGCGAAAGCCGACCTGAAAGTCCGGAGGCCCGCCCCGACGCCCCCGTTGCACCGGTCGTCAGCGGAACCGAGCCCAGAACCTCGAGAACGGCGACTCCTCCCGCCCGCAGATCCGCACCGCCGCCTCCAGCAGCAGCGCAGACCACACCACCTGGAGCCCCACCAGCGGTGCCGCCCACGGGTCGCCCTCGAGGACCAGCGCCCACACCCCGAACAGCCCGATGGCCGGGACCGGAGCGACCGCGGACGGCGACATCAGCGCCGCCATCGCGCCGCCCGCCGCCACCATCGTCACCGGCATCTGCATCCACGTCCGGACCGCTGGAGGCAGGTCGTCGACGAGGCGCGCCGACACCGCGACGGCGCACAGCATCGACGCCATCGCCAGCGCACACAGGCCCGTGAGCACGGCGATCTGGACCGCCTCCGCGACACCCACACCCGCGGACGCGCCGAGCCAGACGTACAGCGCGAGCAGCACCGCCAGTCCCGGCACACGGCCCGCGAGGTCCCACGCGACGGACCCGCCGATCAACCCGAGCAGCACGGGACGACGGCCTGCGGCCAGCACCATGGTGCGCACCGAGCCCCGCGCGGCGTCCGTCGCGAGCTGCACGCCGTGCGCCAGCCCCATCACGAGGCTCAGCATCAGCGCGAAGGTGCCGAGGTTCGCCATCGCGCCCGCTTCCTCCGCGGCTTCCTCGAGGTCGGACGGCTCGGGCTCGACCTCGACCGCCACCCGCACCTCGGGTGTGGGACCGAGCACCGCATCGGCCCACTCGTGCAGCAACCACTCGCCCACGGCCACCCGCACGGGCTCGACGGACAGGGAGTCCCCGTCCACCGAGAACCCCGCGCCCTCGAACACGTCGCGCGGCACCCGCACGAGCACCTCGCCTGGGGCCCGCCCGCTGGCCTCCGCAGCGACGCGAACCGCGAAGTCGTCCGACAGGGCGTCCGCGTTCTCGGCGAGCAGCGCTTCGAGGTGCGCCCGCAGGGCATCGTCTTCGACGACGACGCGCACCTCGGTCTCGAGCTCGGACCGCAGCGCATCGAACCACATCTCCTGCTGCAGCAGGAACAGCGCCGGACCGACCACCGGCAGCGTGCCCACCACGACGGACAGCCACCACGACTCCATCGACAGCCGGAATCCTGCGACCCGCAGGGCCGTGCCGAGCGCGCTCACCGGCGCCTCCACCGCGCGATGGCCGAGCCCAGCGGCTCCGGCTGGCTGTGCGCCCACACGCCCATCCGCAGGCCCACGACCGTCAGGACCGTGTGCGCGAGCCAGGCCACGGGACCGGCATCCGGCAGGAACGCGAGCCCGACGACCGGCACCCACACGAGCCAGCCGTGCGCCCACGCCGGAGCGACGAACAGCATCAGCCCCACCGGGCCGTACAGGAACGACACCAGCCCGAGGTTCCGGCGGGCGGTCCCGAGGTCGCGACCGAAGCTCCCGAGGAAGCTCCCGACCGCCACGCCCGTGCCGAGCAGCAGGAACATCACGAGGAAGGTCTTCGGACCGACGAGCAGCGCGATGAGCAGGAGCAGACCCGCCTGGCTCAGCAGCAGCAGCACGGCCCGCTGGACGATCGCGGCCAGCCAGATCACCGACGCTGGCGTGCCGATGCGGAGCAGCCCGAACAGCCCGTCGTCGCGGTACGCCGAGATCTCGTAGCCGAGCCCCTGCGACATCCCGCCCACCCACATCCACAGGAACACCGTGCCGTAGAACGTCCAGTACTCGCCGAGCCGGTCGCGCAGGCGATCACTGACGCGGCGCAGGCTCTTCCCGCGGTCGACGAGGGTGGCCTGCTGAGCTTCCGTCAGGGCCGCTTCGCGCCGCAGGTGCTCCTGGGCGAACCGCACGAAGGGCTCGACCCGGTCGGCCTCTTCGCGGGTGGGGGCGTCGATCGACCAGGCCTCGTGCACCGGATCGTCGGGCACCTCGATGATCACGCCGCGCGCGTCGTCCGGGAGCACGTCGACCAGCTCCACCCGGCGCACCCGCTGGGACCTCGCGAGCGGCTGGATGCGGTCGGCCAGCTCCGCGTCGCGCACGACCACCCACACCGGCGCACCGCGCAGGTCGGGCGCGAGCAGACGCACGGTCAGCGCGCCCCCGCACAGCACGCAGAACAGCAGCAGCACGCTCGCGACGAGCGGGAGCAGCTGCCGGAGCACCCGGAGGAACTCGAACTCCAGGATGAGGAGGAGCGCGCGCATCAGCGGACGAGCTTCAAGAACAGGTCCTGCAGGTTCGGCAGCACCGCCTCCACGCTCTGCAGGCCCGCATCCGCGCTCGCGGCGCGCCTGAGCAGCGCACCCGCGTCGGCTCCCGGCGCCAGCTGCACCAGCACGCTGCCGTCGTCGTCCTCCCGCACGTCGACCACGTCGTCGCCGCGCACCCACCCGGTGGTGGTGGCCCGCACCCGCCATGTGTTCGTGAAGGCCTCCGCGAGCGCCTCCTTCAGCGGACGGTCGAGGCGCTTCGTGCCCTGGGAGAGCAGCACGACGTGGTCGATGAACGCCTCGGCCTCCCACAGCCGGTGCGTCGCGAGCAGCACGGTGGCCCCGGCCCGTGCGGCGTTGCGGAACAGCCCGAGCGCGCGCTCCTGGTGCGTGGGGTCGAGCGCGGTGAGCGGCTCGTCGAGCACGAGCAGGGCGGGATCTCCCGTGAGCGCGATGGCGATCTGGAGCTTCTGCTGCTGCCCGTTCGACAGGTCTTTGATGCGGCTCTTCGCCTTCTCGGGGAAGTCGAGCTGGTCGAGCTGGTGCTGGGCCGACCGCTGGGCGTCGCTCCGCGTGGCCCCGCGCAACCGGGCGAAGAACACGAGCGTGTCGAACACGCGGGCATCCTCGGGCAGCGCGCGGACCTCCGGCACGTACCCGATGCGCGATCTCCCCGCGTCGTCGGGCGGCGCGCCGAGCAGGGTCACCGTGCCGCTGTCGGGGATCAGCAGGCCCATCACGAGCTTCGTGGTGGTCGACTTCCCCGCGCCGTTCGCGCCGAGCAGCCCGTAGATCCGGCCGGCTTCGAGGCGGAGATCGAGCGACGACACGGCGACGTGCCTGCCGAACGTCCGCGTCACGTGGTCGAGCCGCACCGTCTCGGCGCCCATCGCTGTCCCCCCGGACTCGGGAGGCTACCAAGAACGGGACCGGCCTCGCGGTAGGATGTCGCGATGTCAGCGAACGACGACGCGCGGGCCCCGGGAGGGCTCGCCAGCGCTCCGGCCCCGCCGCCCGGCAGCCCTGCCGCCCTGATCGAATCGTACGTCCGCGCCGCGATGCACTCCGATCGCTCGCCCGGAACCATCGTCGCCGTGTGCCACCCGCTCCGCATGTACAAGGTCCCCCGCGGCCTGTTCGACGCGCTCGTGGCGCGCGGGCACGACGTGCGCATCGTCGAGACCCTGCCCGACCGCGTCGCTTCCGTCACCGCAATCCGCGACGCCCTGCTCGAAGCGCGCCAGAAGGAGGGTCCGCTCGACGTGCTCGTGTTCTCGGGCGACGGCAGCCTCGATCACCACGTGCTGGTCGCCGCATTCTGGGCGTTCCATCCCGAGCTCGTCACGCCGCTCGAAGGCTGCATCCGCACCGAGCCCCCGACCCCCGAGGAGCGCGCCCAGCTCGACCCCGGCCTGCGCACGTTCTACGACCCGCTCCCCACGGGCGACGGCATCGCGCCCACCGAGCAGACCATCCACCAGCTGTGGGTGGTGCGCCGACGCATCGAGCGCGCCGTCCGCAGAGGCGCACACCCCGAGACGCTCGCGAACAAGGCCGGCATGTCGGTCGGCGACGCCCGCCTGCGCCTGGCGGTGTACGCCACGCTCCTTCCCCACCGCGTCGTGCTGCGCGCCCAGGGCTTCGACATGGCCGGGCTCGCAGACGCCTCGCAGGGCCAGGCGTTCCAGGGCCTGTACCCGTTCCTGCGGTCCATCGCGGTCTACCCCGCCGGAACGGCCGCCGACAACGCGCTGTACGCAGGCATCCCCGGCTATGCGTTCGCCCAGGCCACCCGGATGCTGGAGCGTCTCCACCTCGAGTCGATCCGGGACTGGTGGGAGCGCCGGGCGCTGCGCGACTTCCTCGAGGTGTTCGACCAGGCGGTCGTGGTGCCTGGGCGGTTCAGCATGGTCGCGTTCGACGGCGACTGGACCGTCCTGTCGAGCCATGCGGCCGGGGGTCCCGGCGGGGGCAGCTTCTTCGCGCCCGATCTCGAGGCCAAGACCGGCGGGCTGCTCGGGTACCTCGCGCGGATCCCGAGCATGATCCTGTTCGAGGGCCTGCTCGGGTCCACCGTCATCCGCATCACGGCGCGCGATGTCGCCGGCCAGACGCGGTTCCGCACGATCTCGCGACTCGTGGAGGCCCTGTACACGAACCGCGCCTTCATCGCGGGCGTGGGCTCGGTGCCCAGCACCAACCCCACCGGGTTCGCGGGCCAGTCGTCCCTCGTGGTCGGCCCGCCGCTCTGGTACCGCGACCCGACGGGCGAGCTCGTGTTCGACCTCTCCGGGCTGCTCACCATGGGCGAGGCCATCGTGAAGGGCGTGCTCGGCCGCGTCATGCACTCCATCGGGTTCGGCGTCGGCCAGCTCGCCGGGGGTGGGCGGTTCTGGTTCGCCGCCCCCGAGAACCAGATCACCCTGCAGGAGGGCGAGGGGGTGGACCTCGAGTTCCTCGGGCCGGAGGGCCGGCCGCGGGCCGTCGCGACCCAGGTGTCCGGGGACCCCTACCAGGCGTGGAAGATGCAGGTCCGCGTCGCCTGGGGGCCGCTCCCGCTGCTCGCCGCACCCGACTCCCTGCTGATGGCCGCCGCCCAGCGCTCCCTCGCGCGGCTGCGGGAGGCCCAGGGCTGGCAGCTCCAGACGGTGTTCATCGGCGGTCTCGCGTGGTTCCGCCACCGCATCGGCGCGGAGTGGACGGCCGATCTCATCGAGCAGACCGGCCTGTTCATGCCCCCACGCACCCTCCCGAGCCGGCTCACGCCCGCCCACTCGCGCCTCCAGTCCCGCTGGGAGAGCCGCGGCACGGGTCCGTTCGTCGACACCACCGAGCAGGGCCTCGCGCTCGGCCGCCGCGGCCGGTACGCCCACAACAGCGACCACACCGCGCACCTCATGCTGCTGCGCGAGCGCGGCACGCTCCTGGCCCGTCAGGTCCGGCGGATCGGCGACACCGTGTACGAAGCGCGCACGTCCTACCGGCGCTGGTGGGGCGGCTGGGTCATCCACGACAGCCAGACGCGGCGGTGGGACTCCGACCAGGCGCCGGTCATCATCCAGGAGGAGCACTACTTCCGCGATGCGGAGGCGTTCCGCCGCGACGCGCCGAGCTTCTTCCCATTCATCGACAACGGCACGCGGCTGCGGGAGATCACGGAGGAGGTCCCCACCCCACCACTCCCCGAGCCGAAGAAGATCCTGCTCTCGTAGGGCCGCACCCGCAGGGCTCAGGCAGCCATCGCGGCGAGCCCGCCCACCCGGTCGACCACGGGCGCCCACCCGAGCTCCGCGCGCGCCTTGTCGGACCGCACCGTCATGTCGGACGACATCAGCCGGGCCGCCATCAGCGTGACGGGCGGCGTGCCCTTCAGGCCCAGCAGGCGCCAGGTGGTCTCGAGCGTGCGGGCGAGGCCGCGCACGAGCCAGCTCGGCACCGAGCGCCCCGGGAGCACGAGCCCGTCGGACTCCGCGAGGCCCGAGATGAACCCGCGGATGTCGGTGTCTCCGTCGTCCGCCACGAAGTACGCCTGGCCGCCACGACCCCCCGTGAGCGCACACTCGATGGCGTGCACGAGGTTGTCGACGTGCGTGGTGGACACCTGCGCGCGGCCCTGGTCGAGCCACACGAACGATCCCTCGGACACCATGCGGCGCAGGGCCGGCAGCACGGAGTTGTCGCGCGGACCCCACACGAAGCACGGGCGCACGGCGATCGTCGTGAAGCCGTCGGTGTTCGCCGCGAGCACCCGACGCTCGGCCTCCGCCTTCGACGCGCCGTACGGGAAGCGGTCGTGCACCGGTGCCGCGAGCGTCTCGTCGACGCCGAGCTGCCCCTTCCCGTCGAACACCGTGGCGTTGGTGCTCACGAGCACGAACCGCTTCACGCCCGCCGCCCGCGCGGCCTCCAGCATGCGGTCGGTGCCGCCGACGTTCGCGCTCCAGTAGGCCTCTTCGGGACCCCACTCCTCGACGTACGCCGCGGAGTGCACCACCACGTCGACCCCGGCCAGCACGCTCGCGTCGATGCGGTCGAGATCGGTGCGGACCGCGCGCGCCCCCAGCCGCTCGACCACCTCGGCCGACTTCGCCGACCGCGCCATCGCCAGCACCTCGTGCGAGCGCGACAGCGCCTCGATCACGTGACCCCCGACGAACCCCGAACCCCCAGTGACGAACACGCGCATCTCGACCTCCGATGCCCCTTCATCACCCCGCACATGCCATGCATCCAATGGATGTCTCGAATCCAATCATGCATGATTCGAATATGTCCGTGCTCGACCCGCTCGACCTCAACCTGCTCCGAACCCTCGACGTGCTGCTCCAGGAGCGGTCCGTCACGGGCGCGGCACGGGTGCTCGACCGCTCCCAGCCCGCCGTCAGCCACGCGCTGGCGCGGCTCCGCGAGGCGCTCGGAGACCCGCTGCTCGTCCGGCAGGGTCGGGCGCTCGTGCCCACACCGCGTGCGGAGTCCCTGGCGGCGTCCGTGCGCCCGTTGCTGCGCGAGCTGGAGCGCGCCCTGGCCCGCGAGCCCGAGTTCGATCCGGCCCACTCCCGTCGCACGTTCCGGCTGGCCTCTCCCGATCTGCTCGGCCCCATCGTGCCCGACCTGCTGAGTTCGCTCGCAGACGCCCCCCACGTCGGGCTCGAGCTGGTGTCCGAGCGCGGCCCCGACGCCCCGAACGCAGCCGATCTGGTGCTCGACATCCTCCCGGACGACGCCCCCGGTGTGGTCGCCCGGCGCCTCGGCCACGTGCACCAGTCCGTCGTGTGCCGCCGCGACCACCCCGCGCGCACGGGCGACTGGGGGCTCGACGCCTGGCTCGCGTGGCCGCACGTGCTCGTGCGCACGGGCGATCGCACGCCGAGCGTCGTCGACCGCATGCTGGCGGGCCTCGGCCGCGACCGCACCTACGGTGTGATCGTGGAGGACCTGCTGCTCGTGCCCCACGTCCTCTCCCGCACCGACTTCCTGTTCACGGGCCCCCGCGAGGTGTTCCGCCCCCTGCTCGAGCCGCTCGGGCTGGCCCTGCTCGACGTGCCCATCGCGCTCCCCACGGTGCCGGTCGCAGCCATGTGGCTGGAGCGCTATGCGACGGACCCCGGCCACCGCTGGTTCCGCACCCGCATCATCGCCGAGATGGACCGCCAGCTCCGCCCGCCCGAGGAGGCCCGATGACCCCGCAAGACCGCGTCCACGAGCTCGGCCTGTCGCCCCCGTTCGTGTACGGCACCGCGTGGAAGGAGGACCGCACCGAAGCGCTCGTCCGCCACGCGCTCGACGCGGGCTTTCGCGCCATCGACACCGCGAACCAGCGCAAGCACTACTTCGAGGCCGGTGTGGGCGCGGCCATCCGGCCGTTCCTGGAGGGCGGGCGCCGCGACGAGCTGTTCCTGCAGACCAAGTTCACGTTCCGCGCCGGCCAGGACGACCGCCTGCCCTACGATCCCGGTGCACCCGTCGCTACGCAGGTGCAGCAGTCGTTCGCGCTGTCCCTCGAGCACCTCGGGGTCGACCACCTCGACAGTCTCGTGCTGCACGGCCCATCTCAGCGTCCAGGCCTCGGGAGCGCCGACCGGGAGGCCTGGGCGGCCCTCGAAGCCGTGCACGACGCTGGGGGCACGCGCGTGCTCGGGGTCAGCAACATCACCGCCGAGCAGCTCCGCACCCTGCTCGGGTTCGCGCGCGTGAAGCCCACCTTCGTCCAGAACCGCTGCTACGCGTCCCAGCAGTGGGACGCCGAGGTGCGCGCCGTGTGCGCCGAGCACGGCCTGGTCTACCAGGGCTTCTCGCTGCTCACGGCCAACCGCGCGCTGTGGAACCACCCGGTGGTCGCGCAGATCGCCCGCGATCACGGGCTGATCCCCGCGCAGGTGATCTTCGCGGTCGCCCGGTCCCTCGGCATCCTGCCGCTCACCGGAACGTCCGACCCGCGCCACATGGCCCGCGATCTCGCGGTCCTCGACACCGTGCTTCCCGACGACCGCGTCCAGCAGGTGCTCGCGATCTGAGGGATGCGCGCCCCCTGGAGCGCTATTCTCAGTTCCCGTGACCGGGAGCCTTCAGCGAGCCGGCTCGCTGACTCCTCCCTGAATGCGAGCCCCGGTGCGGGGCGGAGGGCCGATGAGCGGAGACGAAGAAGACATCGACGTGGACGCGATCCTCGCGCGCGCCGCAGCCCTCCGGAAGAAGGCCGCGGAGATGGACCTCGATCTGTCCGTGCCCGACGTGCCCGACGTGCCCGACGGTCCCGAGCCGCTCGGCCTCGACCCCGTTCCCCCTCCCCCACCCGCCAGCGCGGCCCGGCGCCACGACACCCTCGTGCCGCTGCCCGATCCGATGGCCGACGAGCCCGAAGCGGAGCCCGAGCCCGACGCCGCGCCGCCCGAGCCGTCGGCGCCGCCCGATCCCTTTGCCCGCGCCAAGGAGGCCATCGCGCGCTCCCGCGAAGCGCGGGGAGCCGGTCCCGAAGCCGCCGCACGCACGCTGGATCCGAACGACCCCTTCGCCGCCGCGCGTCAGGCCCTCGACCGCGCCGGAGACGCCCGGGGTGTCGAAGCCGACGACCTCACCGACCCGCTGGCCGCCCGACGCGATCCCATGGCCGCAGCCCAGGCCGCCCTCGCGAAGGCCCGCGAAGCGCGCGCCACCCAGAAGACCGAGCGACGCCTCGGAGACGCGCTCGCCGCCGCCCAGCTCCGCAAGCTGAAGAAGGCCGCGGCCGCCGACGAAGAGGACTCCGATTGAGAGACGCCCTGGAGTCCGACGGGTTCGCCGTCGTTCGAGGGGTGCTGTCCGCCGACGAGATCCGGCGCGTGCGCGCGTCGTTCGACCGCCTGCTCCACATCGCGCGCACCGGCGGCGACCCCGGCACCGCCAGCTTCGTGATGCAGCGCGACCCCTTCCGGCTCGACCGCGTCGTGTGGTGTGGCGGCGCAGACCCCTGGCTCGACGCCCTCGGGCGCGACCCGCGCTTCGTCCGCCTCGCTGCGGAGGCCCTCGACAGCCGTGAGCTCGTGCAGATCATCGGCCAGGCGCACTTCAAGCTGCCCGGAGACGGCGTCGACTTCGACTGGCACCAGGACGCCTCGAACCGGCGCTACGGGTCGGCGCTGTGGACCGATGTCGACGGGCGCGGGAGCTTCATCGAGATCGCGATGGCGGTCGACCCGATGGGCCCGGCCAACGGGGGTCTGCGCATGATCCCCGGCACGCACCGGCTCGGGTTCGTGGCCGACCCCGACACGGGCGAGCTGCCCGATGGCCTCGTGGAGCCGGACCGCGCGGTCGACCCCGAGCTCGAGCCCGGCGACGTGGTGCTGTTCGGGCCGTTCGTCATCCACGGCAGCCCGCCGAACCGGAGCTCCGTGCCGCGCCGGCTCCTGCTCCAGGGCTACGCGCTGCCGGGCGCGAACCGGCGGGTCTACCCGGGCTGCGGGACCGGAGTGCGCCGAACCGTCCGCTGAGGCGCGGTCAACGCCTCCGCGAGAAGCCCGCGAGCACGTCGGCCCAGGGAGCTGCATGGCTGCAGCCGACCCCACCGCGCACGGTGATGGGCACGATCGACGCGTCGGTGTCGCTGTCGGCCGGGCCCGTGTCCACGGGGTCGGTGTCCTGGGCTCCGGTGTCGTCCGCGACGCCGGTGTCGGCAGGGGGTTCCGGCGCTGGCGGGGGAAGCGGCACACCGAGCCTCGCGAGGATCGCGGCGCCAGGGATGAAGTGCACCTCACCCCCGAGACCGTCGTACGGTGCGCCCAGCACGAGGTCGACCACTCCGTCGCCGTCGAAGTCGTGGACGGCCATGTGCTGGCCGATCGACGTGTTGCCACCGTTCTCGATGCGGAGATCGGCGGTGGTGGTCTCGCGCAGCCCGTCGACGGGCCCCCGGAACACGAACACCACGCCCGGTGAGTGCTGAGCCACGGCGAAGTCGTCGTACCCGTCACCATCGAGGTCGCCGAGCGGGAGGACGTAGGCCAGCTCCGCGAACTCCTCCCCGACGATCACCGCGGTCGAGACGTCCGCGATGCCGACCGTGCCGGACACGCCGGCGAGGTCCATCAGGAAGAGGGCTCCGCGCTCGGGGAATCCGCCCAACGTCGTGGAGACACCCATGGTCCCGATCAGGGTCCGAGTGGGATCCGGTCCGACGTGTCCAACTACACGGACCTCTCCGCTGAGCAGGCTCCGGCAGGATCCCTCGATGACCGCCGTGGCGCTGCTCGCGGGGAAGGTTCCGGGCGTGGTGTGGCCCGTCCACAGGAACATCGCGCCCGGCAGGATGTTCGGCGCAGTCCCGGGAGTCGCGGGGAGGTAGCCGCTCCACGTCGCGAGGAGATCGTCTGCGCCGTCGCCGTCGATGTCGCCGATGGGGAGGACGGAGGTGGAGACGGAAGAGCTCGGCCCCTCGTCGACGACGAAACGGAGGTCGGCGTCGAAGCGCGGATGCCGCGTCTCACCTGCGGTGAACGGGCCGAGGTGGACAGCGATGTCGGCGGGTCGCTCGAGGCCCAGGCACAGGTCGGGTACGCCATCTCCGTCGACATCGGCGGCTCGGGGCGACGCGGAATCGGTCTGCGGTGGGTCTTCCAGGGTGAGGAGCGGCGCGGCACCGGACCCGAGGGGCAGCTCGAAGCCGAGGATGCCCGCGAGCCGGGTCGGGACGAGCGCGAGCGGCGGGTTCCCCGGGAACACCGACAGGTCGTCGTGCGGGTGGTCGGGGAGCCCCACGCTGGCCGTGGCGCTGGACGCGTCGAAGGAGCCCGGAGCCACGGTGTCCCATGCGTACAGGCTCCCGGGGACGGGGTCGGAGGTCCATCCGCCTCCCCAGCCCTGGGCGAGGATCAGCAGGGCCCCGTCGGGCGCCACGGCGAGGCCGTTGCCGAAGCTCTCCTGAGGCGTCGCCGACGACCATGTGGTGGTGGCGATGTCGGCGAGGGCGACGGGGTTCGGTGTTCCGACGGACAGCGTCCACGAGTCGAGCGAACAGTCGTAGAAGTCGGTGGCGTGCGCGAGGGCGAGCAAGAAGACCATGCCAGAGGATAGCCCGACCCCACCGTCAGTCGCGGGAGAACCGGAACACCCGGTCCGGGTGGGCGATTCGCGCATAGTCCTCGGTACGCAGGACCGCCGAGAGCGCGTGGCTCCCGAGCGAGAACGCAATCTGCGGCTGCTCGAGCGTCAGGGTGTCGACGTAGAGCGGCAGATCGAACACCGGACGCCCGAACGGCGGCACGCATCCGGGCTCGAGGCCCGTGAGCGCGAGCAGCTCCTCCCGGGTCGCGAACCGCAGGCGCTGGATGCCGAGCGCGTTCCGGATCGCCTTGTTGGACGTGCGGCGCGCGCCACTCACGACGAACACGGCGAAGCGGCCCTGCTCGCCGGGCCCGATCTTGAGCACCAGCGACTTTCCGCCGATCGACAGGGGGGTTCCGCGGGCCGCCGCCGCTTCGTCCGCCGTGAACGCAGGCGCGTGCTCGAGGCGGGTGTGCTCCACGCCCTCCAGCAGTGCCGAGACCCGCTCCACGACCGTCATCCGGGGTGCTTATCGGGAACCGCCGAGCGGCTCCAGGAGCCAGGAGGGCAGCCATCGTGGTCGAGTTGACATCTCCCCCCCCCCCGGCGCTACCCTAGAGGTCACTCTGAACCCACTGAAGGATGATCGATGCTGCCTCTCCTCACATTGATTGTGACGTCCGGCCACGCAAGCTCCTCGACCGCCACGCTGGCCGAGGCCTCCTCACAGGCCGACTTCGTGCTCGTCGGCACGGTCGTCGGCCGGCGAACCGTGACACTCGACACGCCGGTGGGGGAGATCGCCACCACTCGGTTCCTCTTGCAGATCGAACCCGGCGGAACCCACCGGGGCGTAGTCGACGGAAGCTACGTGGAGTTCGTGGTCCCGGGCGGCCACCTGTCCACGGGCGGCACCATGGGATTCGCGGGCTTTCCGAAAATTCGCGAGGACGACCGAATGGTGGTACTCGGGCGTGAGTACCTGGCTGCCGACCACACCCTCGAGCTCTATTCCCTCGGGGCAGGCAGCCTGTACAAGGTGGACGCTGCGGGCCACCTCCTTCGCACGAACGGACGTCCGGAAGACTGCGAATCGTCTGGTCTCAGGGGGTGTACGTCCGTGGTGACGCTCGCCGAAGTACTCGACACCGTGGACGCTGTGGTTCCGAGCTCGATCCGCCAGATCGATGGCTTCCCAACTCGCCCCGCGCTCACCGACGAGCACGTGGACGAGAACACGTGGACGACCAGACTGGTAGAGAAGGGGGTCACGCCATGACCATCCTCTCGTTGCTACTCACTCCGGCGATGGGATTCAGTCGCGACATACTCTGTTTCGATGAAACAGACGATGACTGGTGCCCATGTGAACCGCCGAACGGTTCGGCAATGAACTACCGGATCGTCTCGGGCGGCGGTGCACAGACGTTCAACGCATCCGAGATCGAACAGATTCAGCGCGGGGCAGCTGCATGGACGGGCGGCGCCGGCGAGCTCAACGTCGGCTTCAACTGGGAATTCCAGTACACGGGAACCACCAACCAGACGGCGAATCTTCTCGTCAACGGCATCACAGAGGTCGTACGCTACCCGGCCCTGTTCACCTTACTGGGTGGAGGGCAAGACCACGCCATGATGGTCTGGCACGATCCCGGGGCCTGCGGCGGGAACCCCGAACCGCTGCAGCCGTTGGACTTCACCGTTCTCTTGAACGGCAACAACCTTTCGGGCCCTGGCCGCCTGTGGTCCAATGGCGGCGGGCCTCACATGCAGGGGTTCCAGAGCCACCAAAATGTGTACGCCCAGTCCAACATCACCGTGCTCGCGATTCGGCTCATTGTTGCCCACGAGTTCGGGCACGTGTTGTCCCTCGACCATGACGACACCTTCTTCTCCCTGATGAATCAATCGACCAGCTTCTCCGGCGACCCTGGGCACATCGAGTTCAACTCGCCGGCATGGACCAACGAGGCCGTGCGGTTGAACGAGGACGACTACCTCGCCATCGCGTCCATCAAAGGCACGTTCAGCTTCTGGGGCAACACGCCCGCACCATTCGTGAACTTCACGGTCAACAACTCACGTGGAAGAGGGACCACGACCGCCAATGGCCAGTACAATCACTGGAATGACTACGACCCTTTCGACGTGTGCTACCAGTCTGGCGAAGTCGACCACCCCGTCCCGCCTGCGAGCGCTCTCGTCAGCAGCGATGTGAAGTTCACCTTCGGAAATCCCACGTACGCGAGTCGATTCGTTGGGGTCGAGTGGTGCCTCGTGAATTCTCACCTGAGTCCCTCGGTGGAGATGTGCAGCGACTCGACCGGCGCCACCCTTCGTCTCGACAACTCACCGACAACGCTCAATCCGCCGGCACACCTTCCGAGCGCCGAGACGGGCGCTTTCTACCTTCGCGTCTGTGTCGACCCCGGCAACGCCGTGGCCGAGACATCCGAAGCCGACAACTGCGCATTCAGCGCGGGCCCGACCTTCACTGTGGCCAAACACAGCTGGTGCCCGTGATCGCGTCCCTCGTACTCATCGCTCTCGTGGCCTGCGAAACCAGTCCCCGGGTCGACCAGGGACGGGCAGCTGGTAAGTCCTCGCCCACACCGAACCCGAAGCCAGATGTTCCGATTCAAATCCAAGATATCAACCGGTGCTTCGCAGACAACCTCGGAGGGTCGGCGGACGGATTCAGAGCATGCGAGGCCATGTGGGCCGAGGCGCAGGAGCAGTTGGCGAATGAGACGGCCGCCTTCTCCCTCAGTCAGGATGATCTGCGGCACGCCTGGTGGCTCGCACACATCCCGATGCAAGACCCCCTGCTGAAGAGCGACGCGTTCCCGGGTCACCGGCTGGTGTACATCATGCACTCCGATACCGCGGTTCGATGGGCGCATCCGCAGTTCATCGCCCTGAAGCAGTCCGGCCAACCCGTGGAGTGTCTGGCCATCGGCGAGCCACCACCCGAGGGTTGCAAGCCCCTCGATCCGGCGTGGTGGCAGCGCTTCAACGCGGGCGTGGACCCACCCCGCCTGGGCACGGTCCTCCACGTGGATCCCGAGGGCGCGGTGTTCTACGCCCTACAGACGATTCCCAGCAGGTCTGAGGAGCAGTTCCAGCTCGTCCTGGACGGCATGATCATGGGGCTGGAGCGCCGGCAGAACAACACGCAGCTCTTCAACCGCCGGTGGAGGTTGTACCCCCACCCGCGATGACCGCCGGAGCTCCTGGGGCAACCGAGTCCCGAGGGCTCGTAGCGACGGGGTCCGGGTCGACCGCGCGGTCAGAACCGCTTCGCGAACACCACCTTCGCGTCGCCCGGCGCGTAGAAGTCCGGGAGCTCCGCGGCCACGTGGTACCCGCACCGCGCGTAGAACCCCCGCGTCGGGGCGTAGTCGTCGCGGCCTGCCGTATCGACGTAGATCCCGGTGCCCCCGGCCTCCCGCACGTCCGCTTCGACCACCGCCACCAGCTCGCGACCCACGCCGCGCCCCTGGGTCTTCGGGTCGACCGCGATCCAGTACAGATCCCAGGCCGCCAGGGTGCACGGCACGCGCCCGAAGCACGCGTACCCCACGAGCCCGTCGGGCCCGTCGACGAAGCGGAACCGGTAGTCGCTCGCCGACCCCTTCTGCAGGCCGTCCTCCACGAGCTCGGCCGCGATGTCGATCTCTTCGGCGTGGAACATGCCCGTCGCGGCCACGAGGGCGCGAACGGCCTCGACGTCCGAGGGCTTCACGGTGGTTCTCATGCGAGCGTCTCCTCGTGCAGGCCGGTGAGGAACGCGAGCGCGTGCCGGCCCAGCACGCGCAGGCCGTAGCCGCCTTCCTGCACCAACAGGGTGGGCCGGCGGAGGCGGGCGATCCGGCGCCCGTTCTCGCGGAAGTCGGACTCCCGCAGCGACCAGGTACCGGTCGGATCGTTCTTCGCGGTGTCGAGCCCCAGACACACGACCAGCACGGTCGGATCGAAGTCCCGCACCCGCTTCAGCGCGCTGTCGAGCGCCGCTCCGTACGCCTCGCCGTCGAGGACCTCGGGCAGCGCGACGTTCAGGTTGAACCCCTTCCCCTCGCCCTCGCCCTTCTCGTCGGGGAACCCGGAGAAGTACGGATAGGCGAACCGGGGGTGCCCGTGCAGGCTGACCGTGAGGACGTCGCTGCGGGTGTAGAAGATGTCCTGCTGGCCGTTGCCATGATGGTAGTCGACATCCACCATCGCCACGCGCTCCGCCCCCTTCCGGCGCAGGTGCTGGGCCGCGACCGCCGCGTTGTTGAAGTAGCAGAACCCCCCGTACAGCGCGCGCTCCGCGTGGTGCCCGGGCGGACGGACCAGCGCGTACGCGAGCCGACGCCCCTCGAGCAGCGCATCGGCGGCGGTCAGGGCGGTCTCGGCGGCCCCACGGGCGATGGTCGCCACGTCGCGGTGCAGGGGCGTGAAGGTGTCGATGCACCAGTAGCCGGCGCGGATCGCGAGATCGTCGGGCATGCGCGCCGCGTTCCGCACGGGGAACACGTACGGGTACACCATCTGGCCGGCCTCGAGCGTGCCGGCGACCTTGTCGAGCCACGACACGTACGCGGGGTCGTGCACGGCGGTGATGGCGGTGCGCGGGTACTTCTTCGGCTCCACCTTCGTGAACCGGCCGGAGGCCTCGAGCACGGTGAGGATGCGGTCCACCCGCGCGGGCGACTCGACGTAGCCGCGCTCGCGGATGTGGTGGGCCGCGTGGCGTCCGTGCACGACGAGCGCGATGCGGTCCTCCTCGGCGAGCGTCGGGGCCTTCGGGAGCGGCGGCGGACCGTAGCGGGACGGCCGGAGCTGGATGGGGTCGCGGTACGAGTCCACGACGATCTCGACGTACTCGGGCGGGCAGTAGTCGCGGTACTTCTTCTCGAGGATCGACCGGACCACGCCCCGCACGACCTTCGCGGACAGCGGGGCCGCCTGGCACGGCGCCACCACGAGGTACGGCAGGTCGCGGTCGCCGGGCTTCACGGGCCGCTCGTACGCCGTCCCCACGATCGGACGCGCGCCGAGGCGCTCGTAGAACGCCAGCCGACGCTTGTTGTCCGCGAGGTGCTCGGGGATCCGCCCGGCGGAGTCGGGCTCGTCGGGCAGGCACTCGAGGAACACCCCGACGGCACGGAGCCGCACGGCGTCGTCGTACACGCGGGTCCACAGGGCCGCGCCCACCCCACCGGTCTCGCCGACCGAGCTGGCGAGCCAGTCGAGCAGGATGGAGTCCACAGAGGGATCGTGCTGCACGACCGCACAGCCGCGCAGCCCGCCCCGGGAGTCCTCGGCCACGTACATCAGCGTGCGGAGCCCCGACGCCAGCGGGTCGCGCAGGGTGCTGCCGAGCTTCGCGAACTCGCCGACGGGGGCCTCGGGGAATCGCTCGTTCAGCAGGGTGATCGCGCTGTTCAGGGCCTTCGCGTCGCGCGGCAGGATGTCGTCGACGATGCGCCGGATGCGGATCACGGCCGGACGCCTGCCGCGGCGAGCACAGCGCGCACCACGTCCCGCTCGGTGAGGCCCCCCTGGTGGGCGGCCGCCATGAACCCCGCATCCGGCGACAGGCACGGGTTGGCGTTCAGCTCGAGCACGACGGGCGGACCGTCGTCCGGCACGCGCCAGTCCACCCGGGCATAGCTCCGCAGACCAGCCGCGTGCCAGCATCGCAGCGACTCCGCGATCAGCAGCTCCACGTCGAGCCCGCCGAGCTCGAAGGTCCGCGGGGTGCCCAGGCTCTCGGGGGAGTCGGAGTCCCACTTCGCGCGGTACCCGACGATGGGCGCACGCCCGGCGGGGAGGTCGAACGCGATGCGCGCGGGCGGCAGCACCCGGGGCTCCCCGTCGATCTCGAGGATCGCGACGTTCACCTCCTCGCCGGGGATGTACGTCTCCACGACGACCTCCCCCCCGAGGCGCGGGGCGAGGCGCTCCGCGGCGCCCGGGAGGTCCCGCGCGGTCACGATGCAGTCGTCCTCCAGTCCCAGAGAGGCGTCCTCCCACCGCGACTTCACGATCCATCGGGGCCCACCAGCCGGCCACGACGCGGGCACGGGGAAGCCCCGGGCCGCGAGCACCTGCTTGGTGAGCTCCTTGTCGCCGGTGAACGCGAGCACGCCGGGCCGGTTGCCGGTGTACCGCACGCCGGCGGCCTCCAGGAACGACGCGGCGAGGTGACCGCGCCGCCCGTCCCCGTCGACCGACTCCACGAGGTTCACGACGAGGTCGGCCTGGAGCGCGGCCGCGATGCTGTCGGCCCCGAACGGCGCGATCTGCACGTCGTGCTCGGGCAGGGACCGACGGAAAACCTCGGCCTGCACGAGCGCATCGAGCTGGTCGGGCGCGGTGGGGTCGGGGGTGTCGTGCAGCACGAGGACCCGGAGCATCAGGCGGCTCCGAGCGCTCGCACCGAAGCCCACTGCGGGGCGCGCGCCGCGGCGGCGTCGACGATCCGACCGACCAGGCCCTCGTAGGGGAGCCCGACCTTGGCGCAGATGATCGGCAGGTCGCTGTGGAACGCGTGCATGCCCGGGAGCGGGTTCGCCTCCATCACCATGAGCCGGCCCTGGGCGTCCATCCGCATGTCGATGCGTCCGGCGTCCCGGCAGCCCAGCGCACGCCACGCGGCGAGGGCGACCTCGGCGCAGGCGGCCGCGCTGACGGGGTCGGCGAGCGGCAGGTCCACGCGCTCCTCCGACTCCTCCTTGTTCAGGTAGGTGTAGGCGTGCGACTCGGCCACGCCGGCGAGCAGCACGATCTCCATCGTGCCGATCACCTCGGCGGAGTCGCCCTCTCCGACGATGGCGGTCGTGAACTCGCGCCCGGGGAGGAACGGCTCCACGAGCACGGGCTGGCGGTACCGGCCGAGCAGCTCGGAGCAGACCACGTGGAGGTCGATCGAGTTGAGCACGCGGCTACGGGGGTGGATGCCCTTGGCCGTGCCCTCCGCGACGGGCTTGCAGAACAGCGGGAACGGCAGCGACACGCTCTCCACGTCCTCGATGCCCGACACGAGCGCGAACGGCGTGGTGGGCACGCCCGCGTCGCGCAGCACGCGCTTGGCGAGGCCCTTGTGCAGCGTGAGCGACGCCGTGAGCGGGTCGGCGAAGGTGCAGGGGATGCCGTAGGCCTCGAGCAGGCCGGGCACCTGCGCTTCGCGCCCGTAGCCGGAGACGCCCTCGCAGATGTTGAACACGACGTCCCACCGCTCGCCGGCTGCGAGCGCGGTGACGAGCGCGCGGATGTTCCCGATGCGGACCGGGGTGTGCCCGAGCGCGACCAGGGCGGCCTCGATGTGCTCGATGGTCTCGCCGCGGTCGAACTCGGCGGTCTCCTCTTCGCCCATGCCGAGCGCGAGGTAGTCCGACCGGAGGTCGAACGTGATGCCGACGTTCAAGCGAGCACCGCGGCGGTCTCGGGGTCGTGGTAGCGGTACGTGCCGCCCTCGAAGTTCCGCAGGAGCAGGTCGTCTCCGTCGTGGCCGACGAGGCTCTCGGGGAGCAGCTGGATCTTGCCGCCGCCTCCGGGGGCGTCGACCACGTAGGCCGGCACGGCGTAGCCGGTGGTGTGACCGCGCAGACCGCTGATGATCTCGAGGCCCTTCTTCACGCTCGTGCGGAGGTGGGCGGAGCCGTGGATGGGGTCGCACTGGTAGATGTAGTACGGCCGCACACGGCACGTGAGCAGGCCCTGCATGAGCTTCTTCATGACGGGCACGCTGTCGTTGACGCCCTTGAGGAGCACGGTCTGGCTGCCCATCGGCACGCCGCCGTCCGCGAGGAGGTCGGCCATGGCGCGGAACTCGGGGGTGAGCTCGCGGGGGTGCATCGCGTGGAGCGAGAGCCACGCGCGGTGACGGCGCAGGACGCGCACGAGGGCGGGCGTGACGCGCTGCGGGAGCACGGCGGGCACCTTGGAGCCGACGCGGACGAACTCGACGTGCGGGATGGCCCGCAGGGCGCCGAGCAGCTGGTCGAGGCGGTCGTCGGCCATCGTGAGCGGGTCGCCGCCGCTGATGAGCACGTCACGGATCTCGGGGTGGGCCGCGATGTAGTCGATGGCGGCCTTGTGCTGGTTCACGCTGAAGTGGAACTCGCCCGTGTGCCCGACGAGGCGGGCCCGCGTGCAGTAGCGGCAGTACACGGCGCAGAAGTTCGTGACGAGGAACAGCACGCGGTCGGGGTAGCGGTGCACGAGCCCGGGCACCTGGCTGTCGTGGTCTTCACCGAGCGGGTCGGCGGCTTCACCGGGGCCGACGAGCAGCTCGCTGTCGAGCGGGATGACGGTCTTGCGGATGGGGTCTTCGGGGTCGTTCCGGTCGATCAGGGAGGCGTAGTACGGCGTGATGCCCACGGGCAGGCGCCCGCCGATCTCGGCGATGACGGCGCGCTCGGCGTCGGTGAGGTCGAACACCCGCTCGAGCCCCTCGAGGTCGCGGATGCGGTTGCGGAGCTGCCACTTCCAGTCGCCCCACTGCGCTTCGCTGGCCCCGTAGGCGTCCCAGGGACCCGACGAGGGAGGGCGATCTTCGTCGGCTTCGCCGATCGACAGGACGAGGCTGTCTACCATGACGTCTCCTGATGGACCCGAGGTGGATCCTCGCACTCCCGGCTGTAGGGGCGCGCGATGCATGGGGTGTCGAGCTTCTCGCCGCGCGGTTGCGGAGAGGCCTGGCGAACGGACCCTGGGGCACCACTGTGCCGAGGAGGTGTCGCGTCGCTTCAGCGCCGATGCCGTATCTCGCGCCTCTGCGTTGACAACGGGTCGGGCCCACATTTTCTCCCGTTCTGGACAGGAGAATCACGGGTTCGCACAACCGCTCGTCCGCGTGGGCCAGCTGGGATGCGTCGAAGGCGACAGAACCGCTGGAACGGGCCGCCAGGATGCCGTTTCCGAGGGTTCCGGCGCAATCGTCGCGTCTCGGGCGCGCTCGTGTGTGGGGTTCCACACGCCCTCGACCGCGCCCCCGGATGCCGCTACGCGGGGGGTCCACTCCCCTCCCCGGCTGATCCGATGGCTCGAACCCGCTGGTACCACGCGACCTGTCCCGCCGGGCTCGAGCCCGTCCTGCTCGCGGAGGTCCAGGCGGCGGGCGGCGAAGACACGCGGGTGGACCGCGGTGGTGTGGCGTTCCGCGGCACGGCGAAGGTCGGATACGCGCTGGCCCTGTGGTCGCGCGTCGGGATGCGCGTGCTCGAGGAGCTCGAGCGCGGGAAGATCACGAAGGCCGACGACGTGTACGCGGTCGCGCAGCGGGTTCCGTGGCAGAAGTACCTGCGCCCGGGCCAGACGTTCGCGGTGTCGGCCAGCGCGAGCAGCGCGCTCGTGAAGCACCCCCACTACGTGGCGCTGAAGGTGAAGGACGCCCTGGTCGACCAGCTCCGCGACGACACGGGCGCGCGTCCGGACGTCGACACGGAGTCGCCGGATCTGCCACTGCGGCTGTACGTGCGCGACCGCGTGGCGACCCTGTCTCGCGATCTCGCGGGCACGCCGCTCCACAAGCGCGGGTACCGCACGGATGCCCAGCACCGGAGCCCCCTGAACGAGGCCATCGCGGCGGGCCTGCTGCAGCTCACCTCGTGGGATCGGCGCACCCCGCTGTGCGATCCGATGTGCGGCTCGGGCACGCTCCTGGTGGAGGCGGCCTTCCTGGCGGGAGACCGCGCGCCGGGCCTGCACCGCGAGATGGCGTTCGAGCGCTGGGCCGACCGCGACCGCGCCGCATGGGACGCCCTGCGGGCCGATGCCGAAGCGCGCTGGGCCGCCGGGAAGGCGAACATCCCGGCGCTGTTCGGGAACGACGTGCATCCCGGCGCGGTGGCGCTGGCGAAGAAGTCGCTCGGGCGCGCGCAGGTCGACGGCTACGTGAGCCTGACGCAGTCCGACATCGCGGAGTACACCCCACCGACCCCGCCCGGCGTGGTGGTGGTGAACCCGCCATGGGGAGAACGGCTCGACGACGACGGGCTCGACGCCACCTGGCGAGCGCTCGGGGCCTTCCTGCACGACCGCTGCAAGGGAGCGACCGCGTGGGTGCTGACCGGGAACCGCGAGGTGACGAAGCACCTCCACCTGAAGGCCTCCAGCAAGACGCCCGTGTTCAACGGCCCGCTGGAGTGCCGCTGGCTGGAGTACGCGATTCGCGGCTGACGCGGAACCCGCCGTCTTCGATCCACCAGCCGAGCTCGACGGTGAGCCCGAGCTCGGTGGGCCAGCCCTCCCCCCACAGGCCCACGCGGAAGTCGAGCGGACCGGCCGGGATCACGGCCACGCTCTTCAGGAACGGGCGCACCTTGCTCTGGCGCGGGATCGAGATGGTGCCGATGGCGTAGCGGGCCCCTCCGGTGAGCAGGCCCCTGCGCGTGCGGAACACCGGACCGATGCCCTGCCGCAGCATCGGCCAGCCCTGACAGGTGTCGCACTGGCTCGGGTAGTACCCGACGAACGTGTCGACGCCGAAGCCGAGCCACGGCACGGGCTCGATGAGCTCGGTGACCTCGAGCGCACCGGAGACCCCGGCGCCCGGCGGCGCGATCAGGCGGCTGCCCTGCGCCACGATCCCGATGCCCATCCCGCCCGCCACATGGGGCTCCCACGCCAGTGCGCTCGCCACGATCAGCCACATGGACCACCGTTAACGCGACACCCCGCCCCGCGTTCCGGTAAGATGACCGCGTCCCATCTGGACGCCGTTCTGCTCTTGTCGTTCTGAGGTCTTCTGTGCTTCACCTGTTGTTCTCGCCCGCCTTCGGCGCGGCGCCTGTTGCAGCTCCCGTTGCCGTCCCTGCGAGCCCTCGGGACTCGGTTGCCGTCCCTGCGAGCCCTCGGGACTCGGTTGCCGTCCCTGCGAGCCCTCGGGACTCCGTGGCGGTCCCTGCGTTCCCCGACGGCGATGATGCGTTCGACCCGTTCGTCGTGGGCGGGAGCCCCGCTGCGCCGGGCTCGTGGCCGTCCACGGTCGTGATCGTGGCCGACAACGGGTACCAGGTGTGCACCGGCACGCTGCTCGCGCCCGACGTGGTCGTCACGGCCGCGCACTGCTCGGTCGGCCTGAACATCACGCACGTGATCACGGGCTCCACGAACGTCGCGCAGAGCGGCACGTGGATCCCCGTCGTCGCGGAGCACGTCCACCCGACGTACTCCGACAACGGCGGGTCCGACATCGCGGTGTTCGAGCTCGGGTTCGACTCGCCCGACCCCGCCATCACGATCGCCAGCGGCTGCATGGCGAACCAGGCCATCCACGACGGGGCTCCCGCGGCCATCGTGGGCTTCGGAGCCATCTCGTACGACGGGAACACCGGCACCACCCGCATGCACGAGGCCTTCAGCACCATCCGCGATGCGGACTGCAGCGAGGACTACGTCGAAGGCCAGTACACCACCTGCGATCCCGGGCTCCGTCCGGGCAAGGAGCTGTTCGCCGGCGGGTACGGCATCGACGCCTGCTTCGGGGACAGCGGCGGTCCGCTGTACGTCGGCGACGCGTACGGCCAGTGGTACCTCGCGGGCGTCACGTCCCGCGGGAGCAACGACGCGTACGGGAACCCTTGCGGCGGGGGCGGGGTGTGGGTGCGCCCGGATGCCCACCTGTCCTGGATCGAGGGGCGCATCGGCCGCGCGCTGCCCGTGCCCACCTGCGCGCCGCCGGCACCGGAGCCCCAGCCCGAGCCCGAGCCGGTGCCGGACGACTTCGTGGACGACACGGCCGTCGCGCAGGGCGCCGACTGGAAGGTGGTCGGAGACCTGCTCGTGCTGCGCAAGGACACCCTGGGTGCGCTCCAGCTCGAGATCGACGCGAGCGACCCGTCGCGCCTGGCGTTCACCATCGCCGACCACGGCACGCTCGGTCAGGCGGAGGTCCGCGAAGACGGGCTCGTGCTGTTCCGTCCGTACAAGCACGTGACGGGCTCGGGCCAGATCGTCGTGCGCATCGAGGATGCCGCGGGGCTCACCGCGGATCTCCCGCTCGACGTCGAGGTGATGGGAGGCACGGGCTGCTCGACGACCGGTGGAGCCTCCGGCTGGCTGGCGGGCCTCGCGCTGCTGCTGCTGGGCGTGAAGCGCCGCTGACCGCACTCTCCGCAGGGCCTGCACGGGTTCTGCACACGGCGGTGGGTACCGTTCAGGCATGAACGACCTCCACTGCTTCGCCCGCCGCCACGCCCTGTACGCCACCCTCCTGCTCGGGGCGGCCGCCGTCGCTTCGTACGGCGTCCGGGTCGCGTACACCGACTCCTGGACCTTCCTGTTCCTGCCGCGGAACCTCGCGCTCGGGTGGATCCCGGTCGCGGTCGCGCTGCTGGTCGCGGCTGCGTCGCGTGCCGGACAGGGCTGGCTCGTCGCGCCCCTCACCGGGCTGTGGCTGCTGTTCCTGCCGAACAGCGTCTACCTGCTGACCGACCTCATCCACCTCCGCAGCCGCCCCGACATCCCGCACGTGTGGGACAGCACGATGTGCGGGGCGTTCGCCGGAGCGGGCATCGTGGCGGGCGTCTCCGCGCTGTCGATCGTGGAGGAGGCCGTCGGCCGGCACCTCGGCGTGCTGTGGACCCGCCTGGCGCTCGGCCCGGTCTTCCTGCTGACGGGCCTCGGGGTGTGGCTCGGCCGCTACGAGCGCTGGAACAGCTGGGACATCGCGCGCGATCCCCTGGGCATCGCGCTCGACGTGCTGCGTCCGATGCTCCAGCCGTCCACGCACCTGTGGGGCATCACGCTCACCTACGCGGCCGTGCTCGCGATCAGCTGGCTGGCTCTGGTGTCCGTTCGCTCGGAGCCCCAGCAGGCGCCAGCATCAGCTGGCCGCACGCGCCCTGTGCCGCTCGACCCCGGGGCCACCGCACGCTGACCGGAATGTCGCGGTCGCGCAGGAACCCCGCGACCCGGCCGACCTCGTCGTCCGACGGGCTCCGGAACGGCATGCCGGGGAACGGGTTGAACGGGATGAGGTTCACGATGCCGCGCAGGCCCCGCATCCAGTCGGCCAGCCCGGCGAGCTCGGCTTCGGTGTCGTTCACCCCGGGGAGCACGACGTACTCGACCAGCAGGCGGCCCTTCGCCCGCGCTTCGTAGGCTTCGGCGGCTCCACGCAGGTCGGACAGTGAAGAGGCCCGCGCAGACGGGATGATCCGCCGACGGGTGGCGTCGCTGCCCGCATGGAGCGAGAGCGCGAGCTGGATGCGCCCGTCGAAGTCGTCGAGCAGGCGGGCCATGCGGTCGACGAGCCCGACGGTCGAGACCGTCACCTTCTTCCGGTCGAACGGGTCGCCGTGCTGATCGAACAGCACGTGCAGTGCGTCCCGGACGGCTCCGTACGCGTGCAGCGGCTCGCCCATCCCCATGAACACGAGGTGCGTGAGGGCTCGCCCGGAGCCCTCCAGGTGCGCGCGCACCGCGTGGACCTGCGCCACGATCTCGCCCGCAGACAGGCTGCGGGTGAGCCCGAGCGTGCCCGTGGCGCAGAACGCGCACCCCATCGCGCACCCCACCTGCGACGACAGGCACAGGGTCGCCCGGCCCGGCGCCGCGCTCGGCAGCACCACGCCCTCCACGCGGGCACCGTCGTGCAGCGCGAACACCACCCGCTCCACGCCCCCCGGAGCCGGCACGCGCTCCACGAGGTCGGCGCGGGCCCACCAGCCGGCCTGCGTGACCACCGCCGCATGCCGCCCGAGGTCGCGAACCTCGGACAGGTCGACGCGATCGCGGTGGAGCCCACGAAAAACCCGCGAGGCATGGGTCGATCCGACTCCGAGGTCGTCGAGCCATGCACCCAGACGGGAGAATGGCGTGCCGAGCACGTCGAGTCGGGTGGCGTCCATCCGGCGCACATACCCGGAGTGCCGCGGAGCCACCATGGACCGAGACGAAGACCCCGAGCTGAAGTCCATCGAAGCCCGGCTGTCCGAGGTCGCGAAGCGCCGTCGTGACGCGCTGGCGGAAGCCGAGTCGCTCACGAAGGGCGTGAAGGGCTTCCTGGCCGGGTGGCGCGGGAACCGGGAGTCCCGCCTCGATGCGCTCGTCGAGGTGGCGTCGGAGTGCAAGGCCGAGCTCGAGTCGCTGAAGAAGGCGCGGGACGTGCGGATCGCCGCCCTCGATCCCGAGAAGGGTGCCGAGATGGAGCGGGCCGCGGAGCGCCAGCGCCTGCTCGACCGTGCCGCGGAGCTCCGCCAGGCCGGCGGTCCGAAGGCCGACATGCTCGACAAGCTCGAGCGGGAACGCCGCACCCGCACCACGGCGGTCGAAGACGCCGAGCGCGCCATCAGCCTCGGCAAGCGCGCGCTCACGGCGCTGTCCACCTACCTGGAGCGCCTCCATCGCGAGGCGCAGACGAACACGTCCGGCGTGACGCTCGTGGGCACGGAGGGCTCCGAAGCCCGGGAGGCGCTGGCCTCGTTCGTCGACCGGGTCGCGGGGGTCGAGCCACGCGACATCCTCGTCGGCAGCTCCGGCGAGGTCGACTCCGAGGAGGAGCTGGCAGGGTGTACGCGCAATCTGGCCGACGCACGGGAGTGGCTCGAGCAGGTGCGCGGCGAGCTCGAGGCGGCGGAACGGGCGCTTCGCCCGATCGAAGCCGCCTACCGAACGCTCCTCGCAACGGCGCGATGAATCCAGGTAGAATCTTGACAAAGAGGGATCGTGAGCACTTCGGCTTCGCCAGAAGGCAGTTTCCATGGCAAACTGCGCAGTGATCCAGGAGCTCTGCCATCTCCACCGAGGCCGACCCCATCCTCCTCAGCATCGAAGCCCGCATCGCCGAGATGGCCGATGCGCGCGAGGAAGCGCTGCGTGAGGCGAGCGCCCTGACGAAGGGATTCCGCTCGTTCTTCGCGGATCTCCGCGGAGATCGGGAGGAGCGCCTGGCGGCCGCCGTCGAGACGGCCCAGCTGTGCGCCGAGGAGATCAAGCGCCTCCGCCGCGACTACGACAACCGCATCATGGAGCTCGACCCCGAGAAGGGCGAGGAGCTCGCGATGATGGAGGAGCGCGAGGTGCTGATGGAGCGCGCCGCCACCGTTCGGAAGATGGGCGGGGTGCAGCGCGACATGCTCGAGAAGATCGAAGGCGAGCGCCGCCAGCGCACCGGGTACGTCGAGTCGCTGGAGCACACCCTGGCGACCGGGGAGCGCGCGCTCAAGGCGCTGCTCGAGTACGAGCGCCGGCTGAACGACAACGAAGCCCGCCTCGACGACGGGTTCACGGCTCGAATGGGCCGCCTCGCCTCGATCGCCACCGCGGGCGCCGAGGCCCTGGAGTCGCTCGAGCACTTCATCGAGCGCGTCGGCGTGGCCGATGTGTCGATGATCCGGATCTTCCAGCAGAAGAAGCCGGATCCGGCGCTCGAGCTGCGCAACTGCGAGCGCAACCTGAAGGACGTGCGCGCGCTGATCACGAAGACCGAGACCGACCTCGTCGGGGCGCGCCAGGAGCTGCGCCCGATCGAAGCCGCGTACCGGAACTTCCTCATCGCGGCCACCCAGGGGCAGGCGCCGCAGCGGATGGAGCGCCCGGTCCGGTCGTGAGGCGTCAGTTGTCGTTCACGAGATCCCAGGCCTGCTGAACCCCCAGATCGAACGCGCGGATGGGGTCTTCGATGGGCTGGACGCGGGCGTCGGCCCCCGTGAAGTGCACGTACGTGACGCCGCTCGAGACCCCACCCGCGATGGGGTGCGGGTTCATGCCGAGCGCTTCCGCGAGCGCGTAGCTCCCCTCGCCCAGCACGCCGCGCGGGCCGGCATCCCCGATCACCGCGAACTGCACCTGGCCGTCGTAGAGCACGGCCACGACGGAGCCCATGGACAGGCCGTGATCGCGGTAGTCGAACCCGTTCGACGCGAGCGGCACGACCACGAACGGCAGGCTGTTCGCGTCGAGGTAGTCGCCGGAGCTGTCGACCGCCGACGTCGAGCTCTGGTAGTACGGATCCGACGTGCAGGACGACTCCTGGCCGCCATCGCAGTCGATGTCGAAGTCGGCGGTCCACCAGATCGCGCCGTCGAGCGCACACACCGACAGCGTGCGCGGCTGGTCGGCGTCGGTGCGGAACGCCGAGGTGCCCGGCAGCACGGAGCAGGACGACGTGAGCGCCGTCAGCGCGGCGTACAGATCGGTGCGCGGGCACGCGAGCTGCCAGGCGGACGTGTCGCCCAGCTTGAGCACCGTGGAGAAACGCTCACGGGCGGGGTCGTCGCAGACCGACTCGTACGCGGCCTCCGCTTCGGCGGGAGTTCCCGCACGCTCCACGTGCAGCACGGCCTTCCCGGCGGCGATGTAGGGGTCGAACGCGCCGCAGGTGCCGCGCGCCAGGCACGACTCCGCGAGCGCGAGATCGACGGCAGCCGACACCGACGGCGCGATCTCCGGCACGTCGTGCACGGCGATCGACAGCCCGCGGGCATGCGCTTCGTCGGCCAGCCACAGCAGGTAGTCGCGGGCATCGTCCGACGTGAGGCCGAACCCGGTGTCCTGGGAGAACCCGTTCAAGTCACGGGGATCGACGCCATCGCACCCGCGTGCCACGGCCTCGTCCAGCCGCCCGGCCATCACCTGGCGCACCCCGTCATCCCGCACGTCGACCCAGTACACACCGAGCGCGTTCACGACGGGCAGGCCCACGGCATCCCAGGGGAACGCCCCCGTGTCGTCCTGCCAGTCCTCCGCCGTTCCCGCGCTGAACGAGCACACCACCTTCGCCTGCTGCGACGCGATCGACCCGTCGGGACCGTACAGATCGAGCACCGCCACGTCGACGGGGAGGTCGGGCGCCACGTCGCCCACGAGCTGCCAGTGCCACGACGCTCCCGGAGCCGGACGCCACTGGGGCGCGGGCTCGAAGTCGATCGTGAGCGTGTAGGGGCCCGCCGCCGGCCGACCGTTCCGGTGCGTCCAGGTGTCGACGACGACCCAGTACGTGCCGGGATCGACCTCCTCGTCGATGCCCACGTTGTCGCGCGCGATGCACTGGGAGGCGGGGTCGGTTCCGGACAGGAGGTGCACGTCGACATCGATTCCGTCTCCGGAGATCTCCACGATCGACGCGGAGATCCGCCCGGCCCTCAGCAGGTCGACGCGGTACACCACCTCGCCCCCCGACTCGTTCGTGTCGGGCGCACAGCCGTAGCTGTCGACCGTCGACACGAGGTCGCGGGTGTCTCCCTCGTGCACGTACGGGAACGGCCCGGCCACGTGCGGATTGCAGAACGACCCTGGAAGGCACGCGCCCAGGTCGGCTTGATCGAAGGCATCGCCCGTGCGCGCACCCGGCACGCCGAACCCACTCAGACCGGAGCATCCGGCCAACAACGGCAAAAGCAACACAAAGCACCTCTCGGCGCTGGCCGAGTAGCCCGATCCCCGGCGGATTTCCGCAAAGCGGATGTCAGAACCGCTACGCTCGCCGGACAGGAGCCTCCGTGACCGCCGACTGGATCGAGACCCATCCCGCCCTCCGCCCCACCTACTGCGACGATCTCGACGTGCCGGCCCTGGCCGTCGGGAAGCTCCATCGGCTCGGGATCGCGATCATCGAAGACGGTGCTTCACGGGCCGTGCGGCTCCCGGTCCTCGTCGCCCGCGGCACCGACGACGGCCCCATCGTGGGGCTCACCGCGGCGGTGCACGGCAACGAGCTGAACGGCATCTCGGCCATCCACGCGCTGTTCCGCCGCATCGATCCCGCCCGGCTGCGCGGCACGGTCGTCGGGGTGCCCATCGCGAACATCCCGGCGTTCGTGCGCCATCAGCGACGCTACCCCGATCTGGAGGACCTCAACACGGTGTTCCCGGGCAAGCCCAACGGGAACGAGTCGTCGATCTACGCCCATCGCCTGCTCACGCGCGTGGTGAACCGCTTCGACGTGCTCCTCGACCTGCACACGGCGAGCTTCGGCCGCGTGAACTCGTTCTACGTGCGGGCCGACCTGTCGAACGCCACCACCGCCCACCTCGCACGGCTGGTCGGCGCCGAGATCATCGTGCACAACCCGAGTCGTGAGTCGACGCTCCGCGGCGCGGCCGAGAACCTCGGGATTCCCGCGGTCACGGTGGAGATCGGAGACCCCCACACGTTCGACGCCGATCTGATCCGTCAGAGCCGCATCGGCCTGCGCGACATCCTCGAAGAGCTCGGCATGGTCGAACCCGATCCGGAGCATGCCGTCGGAACGGCCGTCGAGTGCGTGAAGTCGAGCTGGCTGTACACCGACACGGGCGGGATGCTCACGGTGCTGCCGGCGTGCGCGACCCAGGTGTCGGCCGGACAGGAGATCGCGCGCCTGGTCGACCCGTGGGGCCAGCTCCTGCGCACGTACCGGGCTCCCCACGACGGCGTGGTCATCGGGAAGAGCGAGAACCCGGTGGCCCGCTCCGGCAGCCGGATCCTGCACCTCGGGGTCGTCGGAGAGGTCGCGATCGACCGCGATGTCCCGTCGCTCGACCGCATCCGCGTCGGGGGCGTTAGAAGGGGCACCTCCACGAGGAAGCCATGACCGTCCAGTCCCCCACGCCGCAGGTCGCCGCCACTCCGATCCCCCAGGTCGACAAGATGCTGGAGCGCCTCGAAGCGCACCGGCTGGCGTGGGTGCGGCTCACGACCGACGAGCGCGCGGCGCTGATGCGGCGCTGCATGCAGACCACCGCGGAGCAGGCGGAGCGCTGGGCCAACACGGCCTGCCAGATCAAGGGCTACGTGCCGGGCAGCAACGGGCACGGCGAGGAGTACCTCGGCGGCGTGCTCGCCGTGATGCGCAACCTGCGCCTGTTCGCGGAGGCCCTCGAAGCGAATGGCCAGCCCACGCTCCCGAAGACGTGGCAGCGTCCCGACGGCCAGTGGGTGGCGCGCGTATTCCCCCAGTCGCTCGTCGATCGCGCGCTGTTCACGGGCGTCACGTGCGACATCTGGATCGAGCCCGGCAATCTGCCCACCCAGGGCCGGATCTACCGCGATTCCACGGCCGTCCCGGAAGGCGGGGTCTCCGTGGTGCTCGGGGCCGGCAACCAGTCGTCGATCCCCCCGATGGACGTGCTGTACAAGCTGGTCGTCGACAACGAGGTCTGCATCCTCAAGATGAACCCCGTGAACGAGGCGCTCGGCCCGGTCCTCCGCGACGCGCTCAAGCCCCTGGTCGACGCGGGCTTCCTCGAGGTCTGCTACGGCGGCATCGAGGTCGGTCAGCACCTCACCGACCACCCCACGGTCACGTCGATCCACATCACGGGCTCGGCCCGCGCACACGACGCCATCCTGTGGGGCCCGGGCAAGGAGGGCGAGAAGCGCAAGAAGGCCGGAACGCCCCGCATCGACAAGCACATCACGAGCGAGCTCGGCTGCGTCTCGCCCGTGCTGGTGGTCCCCGGCGACTGGAGCGACAAGGAGCTCGACCACCACGCGCGCCAGGTGGCCGCGATGCTGGCCTACAACTGCGGCTTCAACTGCAACGGCGCGCGGCTCGTGCTGCTCGCGAAGGGCTGGAAGCACACGGCCCGGTTCCGCGAGCTCGTGCGGCAGAAGCTCGCTGCGACGCCCACCCGCTACGCGTACTACCCGAGCGCGCAGGCGACGTGGAACGAGTTCACGGCGAAGTACCCCGAGAGCACGAAGCTCGGAACGCCCGGCGAGGGCCACCTCCCGTGGACCATCCTGCAGGGCGTGGGCACGGTCGAAGGCGAGTTCGCGCTCGAGAACGAGCCGTGGTGCGGCATCTTCACGTTCGTCGAGCTCGAGGCCACCACGGCCGCCGAATACCTCGACGTCGCCGTGCCGTTCGCGAACGACCGCTGCTGGGGCACGCTCTCCGTGAACGTGCTCGTGCACCCGAAGACCGAGAAGGAGCTCGGCGAGGAGCGCATGGACCGCGCCATCGCCGACCTCCGGTACGGGTCGATCGCCATCAACTGCTGGAGCGGCCTGAACTACGGGCTCGTGAACGCCACGTGGGGCGCGTTCCCGGGCCACCCGCTCGACGACATCCAGTCCGGCCAGGGCGTCGTGCACAACGGGCTCCTGCTCGACCACCCGCAGAAGAACGTCGTGCGTACGCCGTTCATCATCTCGCCCACCCCGGCCTGGTTCACCGACCACAAGAACAACCTCGCGCTCGGCCAGAAGCTCGTCGGCTTCGAGCTCGCGCCGAGCTGGCTGAAGGTGCCGGGCGTCGCGCTGGCCGCCCTGAAGGGCTGATGCTCCTCGCCTGGCTGCTGGCGTGCGGCACCCCGTCCACTCCCGGGGAGCACGCCGCTCCAGACGGTGCGCACACGCCCCAGCCCGTCGAGGTCGCCGAGGCGTTCGACGTTCCCCCTCCGCCCGGGCACCGCACCGTGCGCATCCACGGCCTGTCGCCCGAGGGGCTCGAGCTGGGCGCGATGGTGGCGCTGTGCGGGCCCGACGGCACGGTGCTCGCGCGCGGCGACCTCGTCGATCACTCCGTCCAGCCGCCCTCCCTCACGCTGTACGTGCCCGAGGCCGACGTCGACGTCCTGTTTTCACAGCCGTTCCTCACCGCGCGACCCGACCGTTGAGCTACCGTCGGGATGGAGGTCCGATGTCCGCCGATCCCGAATCCAGGCACGACTCGACGAGCCCGCTCGCTGAAGGTTCCGGAGAGTACGAGTACCCCGAGCGCGAGATCGACCCGAGCACGCAGAAGGCGTTCGTGCCGGGCGAGGGCCGCATCAGCGGGTACATCTCGGCCATCCTGGGGATCTCGAGCTTCCTCGGCGTGCTCTGCTTCAAGTACCCGAGCTGGCTGACCACTCCCGAGTTCCGCGCCGCGTACGACCTCACGCTGCTCCGGCAGCTCCTCGCAGCGTCGATCTGGACGTCCCTCGCCTTCGGCCTGTTCACGTTCCTGCGCCGCCAGAACAAGCGGAAGGGGGCCACCGGCATCGCGTTCACGCTCGTGGCGCTCGCGATGGGCGGCTGGGAGGTCCAGATGGGCGAGCTGAAGGAGGCTCCGTTCACCGTCGGGGTCGACTGGCTCGTGCTGAGCGTGCTCATGTCGTTCGTCTTCGTCGTGATCGAGAAGGCGTGGCCGAAGTACGCCGAGCAGGCCATCACCCGGCCCGCCTGGCGGCTCGATCTCCTGTACTTCACGATGAACACGCTCGCGGTCGGCATCCTCCTGCTGGCCGGCAACAAGTTCGCGCCCGCCGCCTTCGGCTGGGCCATCCACGACGGCTTCCAGTCCTGGGTCCAGAGCCTGCCGCTCGCGCTGCAGGTCTTCCTCCTGCTGTTCTGCGCCGACTTCGTCTTCTACTGGATGCACCGCGTCTTCCACACGGTGCCGTGGCTGTGGCGCTTCCATGCCGTGCACCACAGCACGATGCACATGGACTGGCTCGCGAGCTCGCGCACCCACTTCCTCGAGACCCTCGTCGACCGCTCCATGGTGATGGTGCCGCTCTACCTGCTGGGCACGTCGACCGAGGCGCTCGACATCTACGCCGTGTGGATCGGGTTCCAGGCGGTGTTCATCCACGCGAACGTCGGAATCCCGACGGGTCCGCTGAAGTACCTGCTCGTCACGCCGCAGTTCCACCACTGGCACCACAGCTCGCAGGACCCGGCGCTCGACACGAACTACGCCGCGACGTTCCCCTGGTTCGACTGGGCGTTCGGCACGTACCACCTGCCGGAGGAGCACTGGCCGGCGGCCTACGGCACGGTCACCCCCATCCCCGAGACGTTCGTCGGCCACCTCGTGCACCCGTTCGTGAAGAACGAGCTCGTCGCGGAGAAGGTCCCGTCCTGACCTCGGTTCAGCCGGCCTGATCGGCGGTCTCCCACCACCGGACGGTCGCTACGGACCCGAGCACACCCGTGAACAGGACGAGCGCGATGCTCGTGAGCGACACCGGATCGGCGTCGGGCAGCGCGCCGCTGAGGAGCGGGGGCACGGCCCAGGGGAACCACGGGCCCCACCCGAGCACCACGAGGATGTTCGCGGCCGCGAGGCAGGCGAGCGTCCAGCCGAACGGTGCGAGGTACCCGCGACCCGCGCTCGCGACGAACGCGGTGACGGACTGCAGGGCGACGGTGAGGGCCGCGACAGACCCGATGCGCACGGCGGATTCGACGGCGAGCTCGCGGGACCACAGCGGGAGGTCGAGCAGGCTCACGACCCCCAGGCCGAGCCCGAACACCCACAGCGTGAGGAACGCACACCAGCCCACCACCACCGTGCCCTTCGCGGCCACCACCGCCCAGCGCGGCGTGGGGACGGCCAGCGTGATGCGGATGGTGCGGTCGGCCCACTCCCGGCCGAACACCCACAGCGTGACGATGGCGAACAGGACCGCGCCCCCCATGGCCATCGCCTGCGCGAGCAGGTCGAAGAACGCCGGCCAGTCGGCGCTCCCCGCGGCCACCTGCGCTTTCTGCCCGATCAGCCCGAGCGAGCGTGCACGCTCCGGGTCGCGCAGGATCACCATGAACAGCGCGCCGACGAGCGGTGCGACCGAGAATCCGACCGCCGTGAGCGGGAGCACGGGCGCTCGGCGGGCCTTCAGGACCTCGACGGCGAGCGCCGCACGGTAGCCGGGCGTCATCGAACCCCTCCCTGGGTGAGCCGCATGAAGTGGGCCTCGAGATCTTCCTGGGCGACCACCAGGCGGGTGGGCGCGGCTCCGGCAGCCACGAGCAGCCGCGCGATGGCGTCGGGTGCATCGAGGGCGCTCGACTCGCGGAGCTCGAGGTGGCCCGGCTGGGCGGGGTGATCGAGCGGCTCGGGCGCGAATCCCACGTCACGCAGGGCGCGGATGGCGAGGTCGGGACGCGGGGTGTCGATCTCCAATCGACGCTGGCGCCGCTCCTCGAGCTCGCGGGCACCGAGCTCCTCGATCAGCCGACCGCCGTGCACGATGCCGATGCGCGTCGCCAGCTTGTCGACCTCGGCGAGGTGGTGGCTCGACATGAACAGCGTGACGCCCCGCTCGTGGGCCAGCGACCTCAGAAGCTCGCGGACCTCGATCAGCCCAGCGGGATCGAGCCCGTTCGCAGGCTCGTCGAGCACGAGGATCTCGGGGTCGGCGATCAGGGCCCGCGCGAGCGCGAGACGCTGCAGGTTGCCGAGCGACAGGGTGCGCGCCCGACGGTCGGCGTACGGACCCAGCCGCAGCCGCTCGATCTGCCGGCCCACCACCTGCGCGTCGGGCACGCCCATCAGCCGGCGCGCGACCTCCAGGTTCTCGCGCACGGTGAGCTCCGGATACGCCGTGCCGGTTTCGACGAGGTGCCCCACCCGACGCCACAGGTCGGTGGCCCCGGCACGCACCCGGGTGCCGAGCAGCTCCGCGTGCCCCGACGTGGGCGCGATCATCCCGAGCAGCATGCGGATCGTCGTGGACTTCCCCGCGCCGTTCAGCCCGAGGAAGCCGTAGATCTCGCCCCGCTCGACGTGCAGGCCGACGGAATCGACCGCCAGCACGTCCCCGAAGCGCTTGGTGAGCGCGTGGGTGCGTACGGCGTCAGGCATCGCGGGCCTCCAGCACGCTCCGCAGCGCGTCGAACGTGCGCCGTGGGAGCCCGGGATCGGCGTCGATCGCATCGGGATGGTCGATGAGCCAGCGATCGATGCCGTCGTCGAGCCCGGACAGCATGTGCATCAGGAGATCGAGCGGGAGATCCGTGCGGACATGGCCCGTGGCCCGCCCGCGCTCCATGAGCGCGAGGACCCCGTTCAGCAGGGCCTCGTAGCGGGGTGCGAGCCTGGCCACTGAGGGATCGTGCAGCGCATCGGGCAGGGACTTCACCATGCGCGACACGTCGGGCTCGGCCCGGAAGAACGCGAGCTGGCGCAGGTAGAGCGCGTACGTCTGGCCCCAGAAGTCGGCGGAACCCCCGAGCGCGAGCCCACCGTCGGGCCAGAGCTCGGCGGCCACACGGTCCCACCAGACCTCGATGGCCGTCGCGAACAGGTCGCCCTTGTCGTCGAAGTAGTAGTACGCCGCCCCCTTGCTGACGCCGGCCTCCTCGAGGATGCGGTTCATCGAGGCACCCTCGAACCCGTCGGCCGCGAAGTGCTTCGCCGCCACGGCGAGGATGTGCGCCTGCTTCTCGGGCTCGAGCTTCTTGAATCGCGGTCTCGGCATGGTGGGCGTCCTCTGGACCGATGGGTTGGACCACATGGTCAGACCATCTGGTCTAAGACTAGCGCGGCGTAGCGGGGACCGCCACTCGCCGACTCACGGACCGTCGCGGCCGTTGGCGAACCTGGTTCGTCCCTTCGGGACCGCGACTCCGAGCGCCGGGTCAGCGGGCTCGAACGATCCAGCGACGCTTGCGGCCCGCTTCGATCAGCGCGAGCTGGCCGGACGCTTCGGCATCCCGACGCGCCCAGAGCGCAGCGTTCCCCTCGTCCTCGAAGTCGGTGCGCAGGGCATCCACCGCCGCACGGGCACGCCGCCAGACCGCCTGCTCGGAGTCGGTGACCTCCCAGAGCTCCACCGCCCTGCCCTGCTCGGCCAGCACGCGCCCGAGCTTCGTCTCCTCGAACGGGACGTCCGCCGCGAGCACCCCCGCATCCGCAGTCGTGGAGTACAGCGCGACCAGGGCGCCTCCCTCGCGGAGGGCCGCGAACACGGCACGGATCACGTCGTCGAGCCGCTCCGGGAAGTACAGCGTGTCGATCGCGACCGCGACATCGAACGCGCGCGGCGGGAGCTCGGCGTCATCGAGATCCTGCACCTCGAACCGCACGTTCGGGTAGCGCTCGGAGGCCCGCGCGATGCACTGCGGCGCGAAGTCGACGCCCATGCCGTCGGCCCCCGTGACCTCCGCGAGCCAGGCGGTCATCGTGCCGGTCGCACACCCGAGGTCGACGAACCGCTTCCCCGGACCGAGCCCGCACACCTCGACCAGCGCGTCACGCTGGCCCCGGTCGACCATGTTGAAGCTGAAGCGGCCCCACCCGTACGCGCGCTCGCAGTACTTCCGGAACGCCTTGCTGTCTTCGAGCACCAGCAGGGCATCGTCGAACCCCGACCGCATCACGGCCTTGAACGCGATCCGGGCCGGCTCCAGCCCCGCGGGCGCGAGCTGCCAGCCTCCGCTGTTCGCGACGAGCCCGTCGTCACGGAGCGCGTCGAGCACCGCGTCGACCGGACCCTCCCAGGAGCCCTCGAGCTCCACGCGGCTCTGGAGGAAGTCGGTGGGAACGAGGCTCTCCCGGGACTTCCACAGGAGCGCCAGCATCCGGTCGCGGGGGGTGCCTTGCATCGGTCCGGTGTACCAGCACCGCTTCGGGCAGATCCACCGCAATCCGCGGGTTACGCAGCCGGCCGGGTCCAACGGACTGGAGGATGCCTTGATCACCACACTCCTGGCGGTAGCGATGGCTGGAGACGAAGACCCCCGACTGTGGCTCGAAGAGGTCGAGTCCGAGAAGGCGCTCGAATGGGTGAAGGCGCAGAACGCCGTCGCCGTGTCGAAGCTCGCGTCCGACGCCGAGTTCGAGGCCGCCAAGCAGACGCTGCTCGAGATCTACGACTCGAACGAGCGCATCCCCTACGCGTCGAAGCGCGGCGACTGGCTGTACAACTTCTGGAAGGACGCCGACCACGAGCGCGGCCTGTGGCGCCGCACGACGATGGCGTCCTACAAGACCGACGCGCCCGAGTGGGAGGTGCTGCTCGACCTCGACGCCCTCGCCGAGAAGGAGAGCGAGAACTGGGTCTTCCACGGCGCCGACTGCCTCTACCCCGCGTACGACCGGTGCTTGATCGAGCTGTCCCGCGGGGGCGCCGACGCCGCCGTGGTCCGCGAGTTCGACGTCCCGACGAAGTCCTTCGTGGAGGGCGGGTTCGAGCTGCCGGAGGCGAAGAGCCGGGTGGGCTGGATCGACCGCGACACCGTCTACGTCGGCACCGACTTCGGCGAGGGCTCGATGACCGACTCGGGCTACCCGCGCATCGCGAAGCGCTGGAAGCGCGGCACCGAGCTGTCCGCAGCGGAGACGGTCTACGAGGGCGAGGCGAAAGACATCTCGTCGGGCGCCTGGCACGACTACACGCCGGGCTTCGAGCGCGACTTCGTGTACCGCGGCACCACCTTCTACACGAACGAGGTGTTCGAGGTCACGAAGAAGGGCCTGTGGCAGATCCCGAAGCAGGACGACGCCGAGGTCACGGTCCACGAGAACTGGATCTTCTTCGACCTGCGGAGTGACTGGGAGGTCGGCGGCAAGTCGTTCAAGCGCGGCTCGCTCATCGTGGGCGACTACAAGAAGTACAAGAAGGGCAAGGCGAGCTTCGAAGCGCTGTTCGAGCCGACCGACACCACGTCGCTGCAGGGCTGGACCACCACGAAGGACCACCTGGTCCTGAACGTGCTCGACAACGTCCGCAACCGCATCGAGGTGCTCACTCCCGGCAAGGCCGGCTGGGCGCGCTCGAAGGTCGAGGGGCTGCCGGAGTCCGCGCAGGTGTCGGCCTCCCCGGTCGACGCGCTGAACAGCAACGCGCTGTGGTTCCACGTCGACGGCTACCTCACGCCCGCGAGCCTGTGGGTCGGCGACATCGGGTCGAAGCCCGAGATGATCAAGAAGACCCCCGAGTGGTTCGACGCGAGCCCCTACGAGGTCAGCCAGCACTTCGCGACGAGCAAGGACGGCACGAAGGTCCCCTACTTCCAGGTGTCTCCGAAGAACCTCCCCGCCAATGGCAGCACGCCCACGCTGCTCTACGGGTACGGGGGCTTCGAGGTGTCCATGCTGCCGGGCTATTCCGGCACGGTGGGCGCGGGCTGGCTCGACCGCGGCGGCGTCTACGTCGTGGCGAACATCCGCGGCGGCGGCGAGTTCGGGCCGCGCTGGCACCAGGCGGCGCTCAAGGAGAACCGGCACCGCGCGTACGAGGACTTCGCGGCGGTCGGTGAAGACCTCGTGGCCCGGGGGGTCACCACGAAAGACGCGCTCGGCATCATGGGCGGCTCGAACGGCGGCCTGCTGATGGGCAACATGTACACGCTGTACCCCGACCACTGGGGCGCCATCGTGTGCCAGGTGCCGCTCCTCGACATGAAGCGGTACACGAAGCTGCTCGCCGGCGCCTCGTGGGCCGGGGAGTACGGCGACCCCGACGACCCCGAACAGTGGAAGTTCATCCAGACCTTCTCGCCGTACCACAACATCGACGCGAGCAAGGACTACCCGCCCATCCTGTTCACGACGTCCACCCGCGACGACCGCGTGCACCCGGGCCATGCCCGGAAGATGGCGCACGCCCTGATGGACGCCGGCAAGGACGTCACGTACTACGAGAACATCGAAGGCGGGCACGGCGGCGCGGCGAACAACGAGCAGTCCGCGTTCATGCGCGTGCTCGCCTACAAGTTCCTGTGGGAGACCCTCTCCGGAGAGGGCGCGACGGCCGACGAGGGCAGCGAGCCCCCGAAGTAGAGGCGTTCAGGCCAGAATCTCGTCGATCCTCCCGGGAGCGGTCGACGGGTCGCCGAAGTCGTCGATCGGGCTGCCGTCGTCCTTCGTGACGCCCACCGCGCTCGCGATGGTCGACAGCAGGTGGGCGTGCGGACGCTCCCCGCCGAGATCGACGTACTGCCCGGTCTGCAGCGCTCCCCCACCCGATCCGGCCAACACCCACGGGATGTTCCGGTAGGTGTGCGACACGCCGGCCCCGAGATCGTTGGTCCAGACGGCGATGGACTGCTCGAGCACGCCGAACTCCGACAGGCGGTCGAGCAGGTGCCGGAACGTCTGCGCGTGCAGGCGGTCGATCTCGTGGTGCAGCAGATCGGCGTTCGGGATCGGATCCCCGTCGGCCCCGTCGCTGTAGATGCGGTGGCTGATGTGGTGGAAGCGCGGCAGACGCGTGCCGTTCACCGTGTACTCCGTGCCGTCGTTGCCATCGCCCATCTGGAGGGTGGCCGCGCGCACGAAGTCGCACGAGAACGCCAGCGCCACGAGGTCGAGGTGCATCTGCGCGACCGTGAGCCGGTTGTCGTTCAGCGTGCCGAGCCCGAGCATCGACGCCATCGCCTGCTCTTCGTCTTCCGACAGCCGGCACGACAGCTCCTCGAAGTCGCGGATGGCCTGGAAGTGCAGGTCGAGCCGCTGACGGTCGCGGGCCGACAGGTCTCGCCGGAGCAGCGCCTGCATCTGCTCGCGCACGAGGTCGTTCACGGAGCGTCGACGGTCGCCGAGCAGCTGGTCGAGCGTGCCGTCGGCGCCGACCATCCGCTGGTACGCGTTCCACGGGTCGTCTTCCGCAGATCGCAGATCCTCGGAGCCCCGGTACGACAGCACTTCTTCGAGGTAGCCCGACCGCGGGCCCGTGTAGAGCGTGAGCGGCTCCCCCCCGTTGTTCGGGAAGGACCGCGCGATCAGGTTGTCGACGGACTCGCCGAGCGCGAGCGTCAGGTGGCTCGTCTCGTCGTTGATGCGCGCGGCCGTCAGGCACTGGTTGCCGCCCTGGGTGTGCCCGCACGTGGTGGACGAGAAAGGGAACCGGGTGCCGTTCACGAGCGTGAGCTGATCGGCGTACCCCGCCAGCTCCGACACGGCGCGGTCGCTGTCGCGGCCGGACATCAGGGCGGTCGTGAGCGTGCCCGTCTCGTGCGGCCAGAAGCGCTCGGGCTCGCCGTTGTCGGCCTGCTGCACCCCGTTGCCGTTGCGCATGAAGAACGCGTAGCGCGGCGGACCGCCGTCGTTCGCGGCCCAGGCCGGTGAGCGGAGGGACTCGAGGAACGGCAGACCGAGCGTGACCCCGCCCACCCCCGTGAGGAACGCGCGTCGCGAGAAGGGCTTCATTCCGTGGCTCCTTCGGGGTTGCGGAAGCGGAAGGCATCCGTGCTCACGAGCTCCAGCACGAGCTCGCGGATGGGCGTGTCTTCGGCGGTGGACTGGAAGGCGAGCCGCTGGATGAGGTGCTCGTCTTCGACCGTGGGCTCGCGGCCGTGCGTGAAGCGCATCCAGTTGCGGACGAGGCAGGCGTGGGCGTCCCAGCTGTCGCCCACGGCCGCCGAGAACCCCACGGGGTCGGACCACCAGCGCAGCCCGTCGCGGAACTGGAACTTCCCGGCGGCGTTCACGGGACGGTCGGCGTCGGTGTCGCGCCACTTCCCGAGCGCGTCGTAGTTCTCGAACGCGAAGCCCACCGGGTTGATCAGCGTGCTGTGGCAGCCCGTGCCGCACGTTCCGTCGCCCGTGTGGCGCTCGACGCGCTCGCGGTTCGTGAGGCCCGGCTCCGGCGGGGGGAGCGGCGGCACCACACCCGGTGGGGGCGGCAGATCCGAGCACAGCAGGCGGAGGTTCACGAACACGCCGCGGTGGATGGAGTCGAGCTCGCGGGCCTGAGCGTTCAGCGACAGGAAGCCCGACGTGGTGAGGATGCCTGCGCGCTGGGTGGGGTCGAGCTCGACCGGCTCCAGCGTGTCGGACGTGGACGTGAGCCCGTACAGCGGCGCGAGGTCGCGGTTCACCCACGTGCGAGGCGTCGTGTAGAACGCGAACACGGAGTCGCCCCCGAGCACCGCTTCGCGCCCGTACGTACGGGCCTCTTCGGCCATCAGCTCGTTCAGGGCCGGCGACCACTCGGGGAACACGGCGGTGTCCTTGAAGATGTTCTCGTACGCGTCGAGGTTCAGCAGCTGGTGGTGGAAGTGGTCGACCACGGCCTGGGAGCGGGGGTCTTCGAGCATCGCCGCAGCCGTGCCCGCCAGGTCGGCCGCGATCTCGCCGTTCGCCGCAGCCTCGAGCAGCGCATCGTCGGGCATCGTGTTCCACAGCGCGAACGACAGCTTGGACGCCAGCTCGTAGTCGTCGAGCGCGATGCGCCCCTCCTCGTCGGCCGCCTCCGAGAGCTCGGTGCGGTACAGGAAGTGCGGGGACTGGAGGAAGCCGAGGAGGACCGTGTAGACGCCGTCCTTGAAGGGCTCGCCCGTGAGCTCGAGCCCCTCGCCCGCCTCGAACAGCGCGGCGTACTGCTGCAGCTCGACATCGGTGAGCGGACGGCGGTGCGCGCGCAGACCGAACCGCTCGATCCAGGCATCGCGCTCGGCATCGGTGGGCGCATCCCCCACTGCGAGCGGACGGACCTCGATCCAGTCGACGATCAGGTTCCGGTCGCCATCCGCGCCGTTGTAGTCGTTGGTGAACGCGACCGCGACCGTGTGGGTGCCCGCCGAGAGGTCGGCCACCACCGAGATCTCCTGCGCCGAGCCTTCGGTGACGGCCGACACGTCGAAGGCCTGCAGGACCGTGCCGTCGAGCCGGATCTCGGCCGCTGCGAGATCGGGCCCAGCCTGCGTGGCGTAGACGCGACCGACCAGCGCGTGCGGCCCGCCCTGCACGTCGAAGTCGGCGTGCACGTCGCCGTTCGACCACACCATCCAACCATCGCCAAACGCCTGGCCGACGGTGGGCGTGGCTTCGGGCGCTTCGGCCTCCACACGGAGCGGATCGCCGGCATCCACCCCGCCGAGCCCGTCTTCCGGGACGAGCGCCGCATACCGGTCGCGGTCGGTGACGATGTCGGCCGCCAGCTGCTCGGCCGCACGCTGGTAGTCGGACCAGAGCTCGGGCGACACCTGGAGGGAGTCGGCGTCGTTGTCGAAGCCCCCCTCCGACAGCGTGTCGCCGATGAACGCGGACGACAGGCCCGGCGCGGCATCGAGCTCCAGCAGGTCGCGCACGGCGTTCTCCCACTGCGCATGGGTGAGCCGGGTGAAGCGTGCCGAGGGGCCCACCTCGTCGCAGGCGGTGCACACGATGGGCTTCGGTTCGCCGTTCTTGCAGGCGACGAGGGCGAGCAGGGTGACGAGCAAGCGGCCTCCGCCGCCCACGATATCACCAGAGCCCGAGACCCATGGGATGAAGCGCATACGAGGCGAGCGCCACGAGCGTGCCGGTGCCGAGCGCGGCGGCGACGGTCCAGCCGTGGCGCGCGAGCTGGTCGACCTCGATCTCGGAGGCCGGGAATGCCGCCTCGTACGCGCGGATCGCGATCTGCGCGTAGTCGCGGTCGCTCTCGATCACGTCGGGGTCGCGGGCGTACGCCACGAGCGTGTCGGCCGACTCCACACACGTCGCGAGCATGGAGTCCACGTCGTTCCACGCCGAGGAGGCGGCCCCGAGCGTGCGCACGAGCGCCAGGTGCGCCTGGTACCCCGGGGGCCCGCTGTGGGACCGGGAGGTCGTACGGTAGTGGTAGCCCGACTCGCTCGCGTAGATGGTCTCGAACGACGACCTCGCGTTCTGGGCCACCCATGCCCGCCGGGACTGGAAGGTCTCCAGACGCTCGTCGACCCGGGTGCCGAGCAGCCACTGGTTCGCCCAGTGATCGAGGTCGGATGCCGACACCTCGGCTTCTGGATCCTCCAGCACCGTGCTCCGGATCAGCCGCTCCAGGAACGACCGCTCCGCCGAGCCCAGCTTGTCGATGTCGACCCGGTGCCGGTGGATGTGCAGCATCGGGAATCGGGTGTCCGCGAACCGGCGCGTCCACGCCTCGAGCCGCTGCTCGCCCACTTCCGCGGTGGACCTGACGAACGTGAACCAGTGGTCGGTGCTCTCGTACACCTGGCGCGTGCGGGTCTCGGTCTTCGTGCGGCCCTTCGAGTCCGTCGAGGTGACCGTGTACGTCTCGGTGCGGTAGTTGTCGCGGCTCTGGTACGTCCACGCGGGGTCGAGCACGTTCTTCACGTCGTGCGCGCCCGTGCCACACGCCGCATACGGCGACAGGAGCGCGCGGAGCCCCGTCTCCGCCGCGGTGATCTGGTCGCGGCACCGCTCCAGCACGTCGCGCTTGATGAGCGCCTCCACCCGGCCGCCCGCCTGGCGGGCCCTGCCCGCATTCCAGGCCTCCGTGACGCACATCGTCAGCTCGTGCACCGCCGCGAAGAACCGCGTGCCGTCGTCGGGCGCGCGCTCGAGGGCTTCGGAATGCGACGGCAGGGTCGGGAGCACCCGGGACTTCCGCGCCTGCCACCAGTGCGTGCCCGCGCCCGCTCCGAGCGCGGTGGTCGTGCCGGACAGACCCGTCACGATCTCCGCGCTCCACGACAGGTCGCGCACCAGCACCCAGGCGTCGAGCAGCAGCGACATCAGCGCTCCGCCGGCCGATCCAGCGCGGCCAGCACGGCTTCTCCGCGCGCCGACAGCGTGTAGCCCACGTCGAGGCTGATCGTGAGACCGAGCTCCTTCAGCTGGCGCACCCGCCGCTTGAACACGAGCTTCTCGAGCCCGAAGCCCTCCGCGATGTCGGCTGCACGGCGACCGGGCTCCGCGGCGATGGCCGCGAGCGTGGCGCTCGTCCAGGGCTCGGCCACGGCATCCTTCCGGGCCAGCTTCAGGAGGATGGCCGCCACCGCCTCGTCCGACGTGTCGTCGCGGAGAGCGAGGCGCGGATCGACGCGGTCCCAGCGGAGCCCGATGCAGTACAGGGTGCCTTCGCGCCCGCCGAGATCGGCCGTGAGCGCGGCCACGTCCGGATACCCCGCCTGGCGCGCGTCTTCGGCCGTGAGGCTCGCGACGTCGACCGCTTCGACGGACTCGATCGCGAGCTCGCCCACGGGCGTGCGCTGGCGCCCACCCACCTTCGCCGCAGGGCGCTTCCACACCCGGTAGACGCGAGACACCTCTCCCGCGCGGATGCGGTCGAGCACGGACCTCTGGATCAACATGGCCGGATGATACCCATCACGCGGTTATCGGGGCGCCATGTGGATGTTCCTGCTCGCGTGCACCCCCATGGAAGGTCCGGATGCGGCCGATGTGCGCTACACGGGCGCGACGTTCTGGACGGCGCCCGGGGCGTGGACCGACGCCCTCGCGGTGACCGACGGGCGCGTGGTGGCCGTGGGGTCCGACGCGCACGCCCTCGAGGCGCGCGAGGTGCAGGACCTCGGAGGCGCCTTCGTGACGCCGGGTCTGCACGACGCGCACACCCACCTGTTCGCAGGAAGCTTCGTCACCCGGCGCATCCTGCTCCAGCTCGCGACCTCCATGGACGGCGTGGCCGCCCAGGTGGGGTCGTACGCGAGCTCTCACCCCGACGAGCCCTGGCTGGTCGGGTTCGGGTGGACCCCGACCCTCGCGGAGCCCGACGGGCGCGTGCTGGATGAAGTGGCCCCCGACCGCCCGGTGCTGCTCGTGGCCTCGAGCGGGCATGCGGCCATCGCGAACCCCTACGCCCTGGCGCTCGCCGGGATCGACGCGTCCACGCCAGATCCCGTGGGCGGTGAGATCGTGCGCGACCCGGCGACCGGCGAGCCCACCGGCCTCCTGCTCGAGACCGCCGTGGAGCCCGTGATCACACGCGCCCTCGCCGCGTACGACGACGATGCCGTGCTCGACGATCTGCGCGCAGAGCTCGAGGCGGCCGCGTCCACGGGGCTCACGAGCGTGTCGGAGATCCTCGGTGCCCCCGGTGTCGACCTCGTGCGCCCCCAGCTGTTCACGCGCCTCGACGCCGCGGGCGAGCTGCCGCTGCGCGTGCACCTGTGGGTCCCCGTGCGGGCCGCGTCGGATCTCGACGCCCTGGAGGGCCTGCGCGACTCGCTCGGCACGGATCCGGCCACCCGCGTGCGGTTCGCGGGCGCGAAGGTGTGGGTGGACGGCTCGCTCGCGGGCGAGGAGGCGTGGACGGTCGAGCCCTGGGCCGCAGGGGACCACGGGAGCGCGTACCTCGACGAGGCCACGCTCACCGCGCTGGTCGCACGGGCCGAGGCGCTCGGCATGCCGCTGAAGGTGCACGCCATGGGCGATGCCGCGCTCGACGCGACCCTCCGCGCGTTCGAGGCCCAGTCGACCCTGTCGGTCCAGCACTCGGTCGAGCACGCCTCCCTGCTCACCGATGCCGCTCGCGCCCGATTCGCGAGCCTCGGCCTCGTCGCGAGCATCCAGCCCCTGTCCCGCAGCCTCACGCCGTTCGCCACCTGGCACGACGACCTCCCGTCGTGGGAAGCCGACGCCAGCTACGACTTCGGCGCGCTCCTCGCGGCCGGCGCACCCCTGGCGGTGGGCACCGACTACCCCACCGTCCCCGTGATCGACCCGCTCGTCACGCTCGGCGCCGTCCACACCGACACGCGCTCCGGGAGCATCGGGATCGAGGCCGCGCTCGAGGGGTACACCGCGGGGAGTGGCCGCTCGGCCGGGCTCGATGGCATGCTGGGCTGCCTGGAGGTCGGCTGCATCGCGGATCTCTCGGTCTTCGCCTCCGATCCCACCCGGGATCCCGCGGAGAATCGCGTGCTGAAGACCGTGATCGCGGAGTGACCATGCGCTGGATCCCCATCGTGCACCACGACACCCACACGGTCGGGGTGGCGCGCTTCGACGGAGACGCGCTGCTCGACGTGCACTGGGTGGGGGTCGCGCCGCACTCCGTGTCGCCCGAGCAGTGGCAGTCGCTGCTCGCCCTCGTGGCGCCCGAGCACCGCGGCACGGGCGAGGGCTGGATGGTGCGCGCGAGCCAGGAGGCCCTGCGCGGCCTGGCCGGGCGTGCGTTCGAGCCGGTGCGCGTGGAGGGTCCCGCGCCAGACCCGTCGAGCGGCGATCCCCGCGAAGCCCAGCTCCAGCAGCTCCGTCAGACCGATCCCGAAGGCGCGAAGCTCGTGGAGCGCACGATCCAGGTGGAGCGCGACCTGCTCGAGCGGCTGCTCGAGGTGCGGGTGGTGTACGTCAGCGAGGTCGCGCTCGCAGCGGCCGCCGAGCGCACCCTGTCGGAGTACGACCGCGCCGTGCTCGCCACCGCCATCGACACGCCCGATCTCGCCGAGTGGTGTGCGGCGATCGCTCGGCGCTGGTGGGCCACCGAGCCGCGCCTGCGGGGCGACTGACGCTCACCGCCGGCCGTGGTCGCCCGACACCGCCCGGATCCACACCTTCACCTGGGCCACGGTCGGAGGCCGCACGCCCGCCTCCCCTGCGCGCCGGGCCAGCGCCGCATGCAGCGCATCGGGGTCGGCGGCACCGAGCCCCGCGAACCCTCCGGTCTCGGCGAGCACGAGCCGGGCGTGCTCCGCGCCCATGCCCTTGTGGAGCGCCATGCGGGCGTGGTCCATCGCCGCTTCGGGGGCGTCGCCGAACCGCACGAGCTGCTCGGGTGTGCGGATGCCCTCCGACTCCAGGCGCGCCCGGTCGTCGGGGCCGAGCCCGTCGATCTCCGTGAGCAGCGGACGCCGGGAGAGCACGGCGGGGTCGAGCGGGAGACGGTCTGCCGCCGCGCTGAACGCGACCAGGGCGGCGATCTGGAGCATCTCGCCGCGCCGCCCGACGGCCGGCTGCCCCCGGTCCGCCTGCTCCCACGTCCGCCCTGCCCTCGCGACGTGACACCACAGGCTGTACGCCTCGAACGCCGACAGTGCGAGGAACGGGAACCCCACGAAGCCGAGCAGCGGCATCTCGAACAGCTTCCACTCCTCGAACCCGGGCACGGTGTACACCCACTTCGTGCGGGCCCCGTAGTTCAGCCCCTCCCACAGGCCTCCCGCGACCACACCCCCCACGAACAGCCGCACCGGACGGCCCCAGCGGCCCTCTTCCAGATCCCGGAGCAGGCTCGGGGCTCCGAGCCGGTACGTGAGCACGGCGGGCACGCCGAGCAGCGCTCCCCACACCATCCAGAAGCACAGCCGCGGCCAGACCAGCGGGAGCACGACGCACAGCGCGCCGAACCCGCCGACACCCCACTCGACCGGGCCTCGCACGCGCACGGGCCGCCCGCGCGGGTCCCAGCCGAGCGCGTCGAGCAGCGCGGCATGGAAGAAGCACGCGGGCAGCACGGTGGCGAACGCCAGCCCCGCGAACCCGGCCTGGACCGCCTCGCTCCGCGGCAGGAACACGTACGTCCAGTTGTCGATCACGAGGTTGTACGCCTCGAAGATGCACCAGAACGGCACGCTCCACACGAGCAGGGCGCCGAGCTCACGCGGCCGGTCGCGCACGAACGACGCACCGCCCGCCCGCGCGATCCAGCCGTCCACGAACAGCAGCCAGCCGATCCACGCGAACAGGAACCACGCGGTGTTCCACCCCTCGACCTCGAGAGCGAGCACCGCGGCCCCGGCGGCGATCACGAGCAGCCCGACCCACATCGCGGGCCAGTATGCGCCGCCCCGCGTCAGATTCCGATCTCGTACCCGATCCACGCGCGCTGGGCGGTCCATTCGCCCCCGCGCACACGGGGCCCTTCGGAGGTCCACCCCGGAAGCGACAGCCGCTCGACGCCCCGCGTGAAGCCCAGCGTGAGGAACGTACGGGCGTCGTCCTCGGGTGGAGTCGTCGGCAGGGAGAGCTTCGCGCCGAGATCGGTGGAGCCGGCACGGGTGAGGTCGCCGTACCAGCCTTCGAGCACGATCGGGCTCCGCGGCCGGGGACGCACCTCGAGGCGCGCTCCCCACGGGACGGATGCGTAGCCCCGACGCGTGCCGCCGACGGCGCCGAGGAACATCTGCGGGTAGACGCCGACGAACACGCCGCCGAAGTCCGCGCGGAGGCCTGCCATCGCGCCGGATCCGCCGGTCGCCCGCACGGCCCAGCGCGACTCCCGCCGGTCTTCGTGGGGGTAGGTGTAGCGCTCGCGGAGCGTGGTGCCCGCCTCGATCTGGTAGAAGGGCGACACGTGAAGCGCGAGCCCGTTGAAGCCACGTCCGGTCGACACGGACAGGTGCAGCTGGCCCCGGGTGGACAGCCCGGCGGTGCGTGGGCTCGGGTGGTGGCTGTACTTCGCGTCGCTGTCGTCGGCGTAGACCGCGAGCCCCACGGTCGCCTCGGGGAACGTGACGCTGCGGATCAGGTTGCCGGTACGCGGCCGATGGAGGATCTCCGACAGCGCCCCCGGCGGCTCGTAGGGACGGGGCGAGAGGTCGAGCGGGAGCACGCGGGCCGGATCCAGACCAAGTGCGTCAGCCAGCCCGGCCCGGTCGGACTCCTCGAGCGGAGCGCCGAGCGCATGGGCGGCGAGGCGGTCTTCCAGGCCGTCTGCGTCGGAAACGGGCGCGGACCGCCAGGCAGCCAGCGCCGCCGCCGCGACCGCCTCGGTGGCCTTCGTGGCGGCGTCGGCCGAGGCCCGCTCCCAGAGGAGGGACCGGACGGCGTCGGTCGGAGGGGCCGTCGCTCCGACGCGCTCGGCGGTCGTGTGGCCGGTGACCACCTGCGGACCGAACGGCGTCTCGAGCTCGAGGCGCCAGTCGGTCGCGACCTCGCTCCGGTAGCGCGTCTCCTTCCGGACCTCCGGGACCTCGTAGGTCTCGTCGACCCACCGCGTCGCCGTGGTGGGCACCGTGGTGGTCTGCTGGCGGTGACGCGTGAGGTAGGACCGACACATCTGCTGGGTCTGGTTGATGGCGTAGCACCGCGTCTCGTACTCGGGCACCGACACCTGCACCGAGCGGTACTCCGTGTAGGACTGCTCCACGCGACGGGTGCGCTCCACCATCACGGTGACGTCGGCCTCGTACGTGGACGTCCGCACTTCGCATCCCGTGAGGCGCCACGTTCCGCGGGTCTCGAGCGCGCCAGCCTGCGACAGGACGGGCGGGCTCGCGCTGCAGCCCTCCATCGTCACGTGGGGCGCGAGCGCCACGGTGGAGCGGGCTGCGGCGAGCGTCGCCAGCGCTCCCCCGGGCTCGCCGAGCACGGCGGCTGCGCGGTCGTCGAGGTAGGCATCCCGCAGGGGCATGCCCGTGCGAGCGTCGCGGAAGGTGTCGGCCACCTCGGTTCGCCAGTCCCGGAGCGGCCCGCGGATCCACGGGTCGTCGGGCAGGCGGTGCTCGATCGGGTGGACCGCGGCGAGCCCGGACCACGCGTCGCCTGCGTCGAGTGCGGCCTGGAAGCGCGCATGACCGGCGCGGAGCGCGCTCTGCTCGAGCTCTGCGGCCACGGGCATCCCGGAGGTGTCGCACCGGGCGAGCTCGCGGGCCCGGTCGTCGAGCATCTCGAACGAAGCCTCGGGATCCGCGGCATGGGCCGCAGACAGCCGCTGCTCCCGCAGCTCACACATGTGGGACAGGGCGGTGCGCCACTCGGTGGTCAACAGCGGCTCGCCGCCCCGCACGAGGCCTTCGAGGCGGCTCTCGGCCTCCGCCGGGCGGCTGGTCTCGAGCTGCAGGGCGTCCCGGAGGGGCTCGTACCTCGCGAAGCAGCCGGCGAGCAGGAGCGCGAGCATCAGTCCACCTCGAGGGTGCCGGCGTCGAGGTCGGCGCGGGTGACGACGTGCTCGCCGAGCCACGAGGGCTCGTGGTCGGGAGACGTGGAGGCCGTCCGCACGCGGTACACGTCCCCTTCGTGGGCGTCGCGTCGTGGGGCCGGGGTGTCCGAGAACAGCACGGCGCTGCCGACGATGCTGCAGTCCTCGCCGATCCAGACGACCTCGACCAGCGGGCCCTCCCGGTTCTGCCAGGCGACCGACACCGGCTCGCCGACCGGGGTGCTGCACGCCCCGAAACCCTCGGGCAGCCCGGTGTCGAGGCCGGCCAGGTAGGCCTCGTACGTGAGGTCTTCCGGCTGCCACACACAGGCGGCGAGCACGAGCGCGATCACGGTCCCTCCAGACTCTGCGATATCGCCGCCGACCCGCTCTGCAAGCTCATTCGCGTGCTCTCGCGGCCGCGCGGCGAGGGCGCCTGGCGAGGTCTTCGGTGCATGCCCGGAAATCCAGGCACCGGACTCCGTGCCGGAGTTACACAGCGCGGGATGATCGAAGTCCGCGAGCTCGTCCGCACGTTCGGCGACAAGAATGCACTGAAGGGCGTGTCGTTCACGGCCCCGGCCGGCACCATCACGGGCTACCTCGGCCCGAACGGAGCCGGGAAGTCCACCACCCTCAAGATCCTCACCGGGCTGCTCGCGCCGAGCGGCGGAACCGTGAAGATCGCCGGCCACGACGTGGCGATCGCACCCCTCGAGGTGAAGCGGCGCATCGGGTACGTGCCCGAGAGCGGCGCCCTGTACGAGACGCTCACCCCGCTCGAGTACCTCTCGCTGGTGGCCGAGCTCCACGAGGTCGACCCCACTCTGGCGCGCGAGCGCATCGAAGCGTGGGTGGAGCGCTTCGAGATCCAGGAGTTCCGCAACAAGCGCGTGGCCGACCTGTCGAAGGGCACCCGGCAGAAGGTGTGCCTGGTCTCCGCGTTCCTGCACGAGCCCCAGGTGCTGTTGCTCGACGAGCCGCTGAACGGGCTCGACGTGAACGCGACCGACGTGTTCCGCGCGGAGCTGCGCCGGTGCGCCGACGAAGGCCGCACCATCCTCTACAGCTCGCACATCCTCGACGTCGTCGAGCGAACCTGCGATCGCGTGGTGGTGCTGCACGATGGGCGCGTGGTGGCCGAAGACACCACGGATGCGCTGCTGAAGCGGTCGGGCACGCCGCAGCACCTGACGGACGTGTTCAAGCAGCTCACGAAGGGCACCGCCGAATGAACGCCTGGCTCGGGGCCCTCGGCATCCATCCGCGTCCGTACCGCGCGCTGGTGTGGGCGCTGTGGACGATGGACCTCCGTGGCCAGCACTTCGCGAAGGCCACGGGCGTGCAGCCGAAGATGCTGATGAGCCCGCTGTTCTGGGTCGTCGGGCAGTGCCTCACGATGTCGTGCATCGCGGCGCTCGTGCTGTTCGCCCGGGTCGACCTGCGCTTCTACGTGTTCGCGAACCTCAGCATGTCGGTGCTCCTGCTCGCGACCATGGTGCTGGTCGAGTTCCACGAGGTGGTGTTCGACCCGAACGACCGCGACACCATCCGCCACCGGCCGATCCCCCTCCGCACGTACGCGGCGGCGCGGTTCACGAACCTGCTCGGCTACGTGGGCCTCATGGGGTTCGCGCTCACGGTGTTCCCCGCCATCGTCGGCGCGGGCATGCCCGAGGCCGGCTGGCTGTACCTGCCCGCGTACCTGGCGGCGTCGTTCGGCGCGTCGATGGTGGCGGTCGCGGCCGTCGTGTGGACGCTCTCCCTCGGCGGCGGGCTCGGCCAGCTGAAAGACCTGCTGGCCTGGTCGCAGATCCTCGGCATCCTCGTCCTGGGCTACGGCGCGCAGTTCATCTTCCGCGACGACAGCCACGCGTTCTTCGTGTGGGCGGCCTTCCCGCCGGCCTGGCGCGCGAACGTCCCGACCGAGTGGCTCGCGGCGTTCGTCGAGCAGGCGGCCGTGGCGCCCGATGCCACCGTGCTCGCACAGGGCGCGGGGCTCGTCGCGCTCGGGGCGTTCGCGGGCGCTTCCGTGGTGTTCCGCCTGCGCACGATCTACGGCGATGCGCGGGCTCCCGAGGCCCAGGGTCAGATCGCGCTGGCTCCCCACCGTGTCGGGAACGCCCGTCCGGCCCTGGTGAGTCCGTTGCTCGCGTCCGCTGCGGAGCGCGCGGGGTTCTGGATGGCCGTGCGCCAGCTCTCGCGGGACGGCCAGCTGAAGGTGCGCGTGCTCCTGCCGCTGAACACGCCGATCGCCGTGCTCGTGCTGGGTCTCGCGACCGATCAGTTCGAGCCCCCCGCGCTGGCGGGTGCTTCCGTGCTCCCACTCGTGGCGGTGTACGGCGTGGTGCTCTCGCTCGCGCCCGTGCTCTACCAGCTCCGGATCACCGAGACGCCCGAGGCGAGCTGGCTCCTCCGCACGGCGCCCATCGCGCGTCCGGTCGATCTCACCCTCGGTGCCGGCAAGGCGATGTGGTTCATCGTCGTGGGTCCGATTGCGCTGGGGCTCGCCGCCGTGCTGGCCTGGCAGTGGGGCGACCCCGTGAGCGCCGTACTGCACGGGCTGTTCGCGTGGTCGCTCGCCTGGCCGTTCGCGCTGGCCGGCCTGTTCCTGCTGCCGCCCGGCCTGCCGTTCTCGCAGACCGAGGCCCGCGGGGGCAGCATCGGCCCGCTGGCCCTCCCGATGGCCGCCCTCACCTCGCTCGCCGGGCTGCTGGGCGCCGCGCACGCCGCGAACGGGGGCACGCCCGTGTTCCTGGGCGCCTGTGTCGCGGGGTCGGTGGTCGCGTCGCTCGCCTTGCGCCGGGCGCTCGGATGACCCCCGAGCAGCGCGCCTGGGTGCGGTCCCCGCGCGGCCAGATGTCCCTCCTGGGGGCCGTGTTCGTGGGGTCCGTGCTGTTCTCGATCGCCTGTGTGCTCGCACGCGGCGCGTTCTTCGAGACCTACGTGTACGAGAAGCACGCCCCGGTCGGCGCGCACCTCGCCACGCTCACCCCCGAGCAGCTCGCGGTGCTCCCGGAGGCTGACCGCAAGGCCCTGTACGGCCAGCGCATCGACACCGGAGCGGGCGTCGAGCCTTCGGTTCTCGCGCCGCCGGACGTCCTGCACGGCTGGCTGCGTGGCACGATCGTCACCGGGAACCCCGAGCAGCGGCGCGAGGCCACGGCCCTGTTGCCCACGGTCGCGGGTCGTGGGATCGATGCCGACGTCGCGGAGACCGCCCGCTATGCCCACGAGCGGGCCGAGCGGCTGGGGGATGCCGAGTGGGCGGCGCGCGCCCGGGCCGTGCTGGACGGGCTGTGAGCGGTCGCGTCCGCTGGCTGGGCCCCCTCGGGCTCGGGGTTCGCGACGCGGCACGGTTCCACGCCGCGCTCGAGCACACCGCCACCGCCCTGGGCGCCCCCTGGCAGTGGGTCGCGGTGGGGATCGTCATCGGCACCGTGCCGTTCGCCGCGAGCTGGGCGGTGGGCGCGTCGCTGTGGGTGCTGCCCACGTCCACGGGGCTGGCGGCGCTCATGGTGCTGGGCGCGGGCTCCCGGAGGCCGGGGGCGGCGATGAGCGCGGTGGGCGCGGGGCTGTTCGCGCACTGTGCGCTGGCGATCGCGCTCACGGCGCACGATCCGGCGAGCACGGCGGGATTGCTCCAGGATGGTCCGGAGTACTGGGAGAAGACCCTTCGCTGGGTGCAGACGGGCGAGAGCCCGGAGTACCAGCTCGCGTGGTGGGTTCCGGCCCACGTGCAGCTCGTCGTGATCACCGTGGTGATGTCGTACCTCTCGCTCGGGATCACGACGTTGTACGAAGGGATGTACGAGATCGGACTGATGAACCACTACGTGGGGAACCTGGTGCGCGTCGCGCACGACCCCGTGACGGCGCTGTTCGTGGGCTGGCATCCGTGGTCGGTGGCGCGGGGGCTCGGCTTCTTGCTGCTCACGTACGATCTGGTCGATCTCTCGCTGTCACGCATGGTGGGCACAGCGCTGTCGACACCTCGCGAACGGGCCGTCCGGTGGGCCCTCGGGCTCGGGTTCGTCTCGCTCGATGCCCTGCTGAAGCTGTTCCTCCTCGAGCCGATCCGGAGGATGATCGCGGGCGCGCTCTGACTCCGGGCGCTACATCCGGAGGCGGGAGGCGGTATGGGCGATCTGTTCGGCGTCAACGACTACAAGATGTCCGACCTCGTGTTCTACATCGGCCTGTTCGGCGGGATCATCCTCACGTATCGTGGGCTCGTCGGCGTCGTGGAGACGGGGCTGTTCCGATTGATCATCGGAGCCGTGGTGGGAATCGGGCTGGGATGGTTGCTCGGCGTCGTCTATTCTGCGTTGAATTCCGGCGATCGAACCAGGGAGGACAGGTGAGCGACTACGACGACGACGACGGTGGCGGCGGGGGCGTGCCCGGCTGGCTGATCTTCATCCTCATCTTCGGGGTGGGGAACCTCATCCTCTACTCCACGACGGGAATCTTCTTCATCCCGATCCCTCGGCGCTGACCTCGGGATAGCATCGGGAGCCCGATAGGATTTCGGAGTTCCCGATGCAGCGTGTTCCCTTCCTCTTCCGCGCCCGACGCCCCCTGGTGGCCGCGGCGCTCGCCCTCACCGCGACGCCCGCTTCGGCAGCGAGCTTCACGTGGTCGGCGTCCGCTCCGGGCAACTGGTCCGATCCCTCGAACTGGTCGGTCGGCGGGTCCGATGCCGATGGCCTCCCCGACGCCGACGACGTCGTGTCCTTCAACGCGACCGGCGCAGGCGATGTCACGATCGATGGCGACGTGGCCGTCCAGCAGCTGCTCGTGTTCGGCGCGTACGCCGGAACGGTCGACCCGAACGGCTCGGTGATCTCCGTCGGGCAGTACTTCCTCGTCGACGACGCCACCGCGTGGCTCACCGGAACCGAGACCCTCCGCATCACCGGAGGCGCCTCGTTCGACAGCGTGGCTCCCCTCGCCCGCGTCGACATCGACACGGCGTCCTCGCCCAGGCTCGTGCGAGACCTGCTGGTGGACGATCTGGTGGTGACGAACATCGGCAGCCTGCTGACGAGCGGCGCGAACGTGTTCCTCACGGGCGATCTCACCCTGCAGGACGCCCTCCCCGGCTCGTTCGTGCTCAACGTCGTCGGCACCGGTCCGCAGACCCTCACGAGCAACGGCTTCGAGCTCGACACCGTCGTGTTCGCGAACACCGGCACGGCCACGATCGCCGACGAGCTGCTCGTCGGCACCGCGCTGTCCGGGAACGCCCCGCTGAACGGGCCCGTCGTGATCTCGGGTGGCGCCGACATCGACTACTCCGGGCGCATCGAGGTGCTCGAGCTCGCCAGCGGCAACTTGAACATCGACATCCTCCAAGACCTCGACGTGGGCGACATCCTGGTGTCGTCCGCAGGCCAGCTCAACACCGCGTTCGGCGCCGTGCTGACGCTCGATGGCGACATCGACCTGTTCGACGACCTCGTCGGCTCCGTGGTGGTGACCCTCACGGGCGACGCCGAGCAGCAGATCACCTCGAACACGAACGACATCGCGCGGCTCGTGCTCGCCCAGGGGCCCACGGGCGACGTCACGCTCGTCGACACGATGCGCATCACGCTCTCGATCTCCGGCGACACCGACATCGACGGCACGCTGAACCTCGGCGGCAACACCCAGGTCGACCTGGCGGGCCGCGTGTCGTCGCTCGAGATCCAGTCCGGGAACGGTCGCCCCACGCTGGTGCAGGACCTCTCGGTCGGCGACCTCACCGTGGTGTCCATGGGCAACACGCTGCTCGGCACGGGTGCTCTCCTCATCGACGGCAACGTCGACCTCCAGGACGATCTCGCGGCCGCGAGCATCGTGATCGCGGGCACGACGGAGCAGCAGTTCCGGTCCGACGGGGGGCGCTTCGATGCCGTGCTGTTCGCACAGGGTCCCGGCGGCTCCATCCTCCTGATCGACCCGCTGTACATCGGGAGCTCCCTCCAGGGCACGGGCGACTTCGTGGGGAACGCCGTCACGGCGGTCGCCTCCACGTCGCTCGACCTCACGGGCACGTACGAGACCCTCGCGCTCGACACCACGAGCGACGTCACGCTCGTGCAGGACGCCATCGTCACCGACCTCGTCGTCACGCGCGCCCGCAACCTGAACACGGGCGGCGGCGACCTGTTCCTGTCGGGGGACGCCACCCTGCTCGACAGCATCCCCGGCACCGCGGTGGTGCGGGTGGTGGGCACGGGGCCGCAGTCGTTCGCGTGCAACGGGTTCTCGTTCGACGACCTCTCGCTCGAGCAGGGCGCGGGCGGCTCGATCGTGCTGCTCGACGACCTCGGGGTGTCCGGGTCCATCACGGGCCCCGCCGACATCCCCGGCCCGAACGCCGTGGCCATCACGGGCAACGCGGCGATCGACCTCTCGGGCGACGTGGGCGCGCTGCGGCTCGTATCGGGCGGGCCCGACGTGCTGCAGGACCTCTCGGTCGGCGACCTCCGCGTCGACGGCGGCAACGGGATCGACAACGCCGGTGGCGACCTGTTCGTGAGCGGCGACGTGACCCTCGCGGCGGACCTGCTGGGCACGGCACAGGTCCACATCGTGGGCACGGGCGTGCAGACGTTCACCTCGAACGGGTTCGCCGCGAGCCGCCTCGACTTCGTGAACACGGGGACGATCGCGCTCGCCGACGACCTCCGCGTGACGAACGCCCTGACGGGCGCCACGACGATGCCGGCCGACGCCTTCGTGCTGACCGACGGCACCACCCAGGTCGACTTCGCGGGACGGATCGAGCGGTTCGGATTCGACAGCGGCGCCGGGAACCCGATGCTGCTGCAGGACCTCGACGTCGGCGACCTCTCCGTGTTGTCGATCGGCACGAACGCGCAGTCGAACCCCGGGGTCCTGCGGGTCGACGGGGATGTCGTGCTGGCCGACGATCTGCGCGGCTCCATCCGCCTCCGCACCGTCGGAACGGGCGTGCAGACGTTCACGTCGAACGGGTTCTCCATCGAGAACCTCGACCTCCTCCAGACCGGCACGCTGGCCTTCGACGACTCGCTGTCGATCCGCGGCTCGCTCACGGGCGACGGCCTGATTCCGGCGCCGGTCTCGCTCGTCATCGTCGGCGGGGCCGATCTCACGTTCGCAGGACGGGCCGATCGCTTCGAGCTCGCGGCGAACGCGGGCATCGACCTGTTCGCCGACCTCGAGGTGGGCACCGTCACCGTGACGAACCTGGGCTCCCTCAACGACCGCGGTGGCGCGCTGCGTGCCGACGGCAACGTGACGCTCGCCGCCGACGACCTCTCGGGCAGCGCGGTGCTCGCGCTCGTCGGGTCGGGCGCGCAGACGATCACGTCGAACGGGTTCACCGTGTCGTCGCTCTCGGTGGTCCAGGCGGGCGGGAGCGTGGTGCTCGCGGATCCCCTGCGTCTCGACACCGTCCTGTCGGGGTCCGGGCCGCTCGCGGGCCAGACGGTGTCGTTCGTGGGCTCGGTCGACAGCTCGTTCGCCGGCCGCATCGCCACGCTCCGCATCGAGTCGGGCAATACGAACCCGTCCCTGCTGGCCGACCTCAGCGTGGGCGACCTCGAGGTCGTGTCCGTCGGCACGGTCGGGGGCGCGGGCGTGCTGAGGGTCGACGGAGACGTGCTGCTCACGAGCGACGACCTGCTCGGCGCGCTCGCACTGGTCGGTACGTCGGCCCAGCAGATCACGAGCAACGGCTTCGAGGTGGGGAACCTCGCCGTGGTCCAGGGCGCGGGCGGGAGTGTCGTGCTGCCCGACGATCTGCGCGTGCGACTCGGCCTCACGGGCACCGGTACGCTCCCCGGTCCTTCGGTCGTGCACGCCACCCGCGGGCAGACCGTCGACTTCGGCGGCACGATCGACCGCTACGACCTCGCGATGGGCAACGGCAACCTGGTGGTGAACCAGGACTTCACCGTCGGCGAGCTCACGGTCACGTCCATCGGCAACATGCAGACGGGCGGCGGGCGGATCCGGCTCACGGGCGATGCCACGTTCGCCGACCTCCTCCAGGGCACGGGATACCTCGCGCTCGTCGGAACGTCCGACCAGACGCTGTCGGGCGCGGGCGCGATGCGACGCCTGCAGATCGCGAAGCCTTCGGGCGACGTGCTGTTCGCGGGGGTCGACCTCACGGCGTTCTTCGACATCCAGGTGCTGTCCGGCACGTGGGACGTGCTCGGGAACTCCATCAGCAGCACCGACGTCCAGGTGCTCGGCGGCACGCTCACGGGGGTCGGAACGCTCACCGGGCGCCTCACGGCCACCAGTGGCGCCGTGGCTCCCGGTGTGGTGCCCGGGCTGCGCATCGTGGGCGACGTCCAGATGGACCCGTCGTCGAGCTTCCGGGTGTCCATCCCGGCCGCGACGCCCGGCACGCAGTCGTTCCTCGACGTGGCCGGGCGGGTCACGCTGAACAGCCCTACGCTCACGGGCACCAGCGGTGCCGCGCCCACCGAGTCCATCGTCGTGCTGACGAACGACGGGGTCGAGGCCATCACGGGCGCGTTCGCGGGCCTGCCGCAGGCGTCGACCATCACGCTCGGCGGGAGCTCGTTCCTGGTCGACTACATCGCGGGCAACGGCAACGACATCGCGCTCGACGTGCCGCCGCCCGACAACGACAACGACGGCATCGCGAACGCGTCCGACAACTGCCCGAACATCGCCAACCCGGGCCAGGAGAACGCCGACGGCGACGCGAACGGAGACGTCTGCGATCCCTGTCCGTCCGACCCCTTCGACGACAGCGACGGCGACGGGGTGTGCGACGGCGTCGACCAGTGCCCGGGTGGAGACGACGCGCTCGACCGGGATGGCGACGGCACGGCCGACTTCTGCGACCTGTGTGCGGGCGACGACACCACCCTCGACGGCGACAGCGACGGGTACTGCGGAGACACCGACTGCAACGACGCGAACGGCGCCGTCAGCCCCGGTGCCGACGAGCTGTGCGACGGGGTCGACAACGACTGCTCGGGAGCCGCCGACGATCCGGTGGCGCTCACGGGCCTCGCGATCGATCAGCTCCAGCAGGTCGGTGGCGCGACGTACCCCACGATCGTGCCGACCATCTCGGGCACCGACCTCGTGTTCGACCAGGCGGGGTCGGGGCCTGCGGAGGTGGTGGTGCGGATCCCGGTCGCGCAGGCGGGCGACGTGCTGACGGCCACGCTCGACCGCACGGGCGACAGCGCCGCCCACCAGGTGGTGCTGGCGTTCTCCGACGGCACGAGCCTCGTGTACGCGATGTTCGACGAAGACACGCAGGTCTTCGCGGGCACCGGGTCCGACGACGGCTCCACCCTCACCCTCTCGAGCCAGGGCTCCGACACGTTCGCGAGCCCCGGAGCGCCCTACACGGTCCGCTACGACGACACCACGGGCACCCTCGAGGTCGAGGCGGGCGGCGAGACCCTGTCCTTCGCGACGGGCGCGGCGCTCGGCCCGAACATCCGGGTGCTGCTCGGCCGCAACGCGCCGACCGACCTGTTCACGGTCCACGAGCTCGAGATCGACGTGCTGGCCGACACCGATGGCGACGGCACCTGCGACGCCATCGACCTCTGCCCGCTCGACGCGGCCGACGACAGCGACTCCGACGGGTCGTGTGACTCCGACGATCCGTGTCCCACCGACCCGCTCGACCTCTGCGTGGGTGGCGACGCCGATACCGACGCCGACGCCGATTCGGACACCGATGCCGACGCCGACACCGACTCGGATGCCGACACCGACGCCGACGCCGACACGGATGCCGACTCCGACACCGACGCCGATGCCGACACCGACGCCGATGCCGACACCGACGCCGATGCAGACACCGACGCCGATGCAGACACCGACGCCGATGCCGACACCGACGCGGACGCCGACACCGACGCGGATACAGACGCCGACGCGGATACCGACGCCGACACGGATGCGGACGCAGACACCGACGCCGACACGGATGCGGACACCGACGCCGACGCGGATACCGACGCCGACACGGATGCGGACGCAGACACCGATACCGACACCGGGAACCCGGCGACCGGCGACACGGGCGGCGACGCCGACACCGACGCCGATGCCGACACGGACACCGACGCCGACACCGACGCCGATGCCGATGCCGACACCGACGCCGATGCCGACACCGACGCCGACTCGGATGCCGACACCGACGCCGACGCCGACTCGGATTCGGACACCGACAGCGACACCGATGCCGACACCGACACCGACACGGATGCCGACACGGACACCGACACGGACGAAGAGAAGAAGGGCTGCAAGTGCAGCAGCACGGGGGGCTTCACCCCGTTCGCGCTGTTCCTCGCGCCCCTGCTCCTGCGACGCCGGGCACGCTGATCCGGCCGCCTCGGTGCGTGGGCGTCAGTGCTGGGAAGCGCGCTTCCCGAGCACGCGCGTCACGCCGATCTGTAGCGCGGCGTAGTACGGTCGCGCGGACTCGCCCGTCCACACGGGCACCCGCAGGCCTGCGTCCGCTCCCCATCGGTCGCCGAGCGGGTACGTGGCGCCCAGCACCGGAGCCAGCTCGACGAACCCAGGGCTCGTGAGCCCCCGGGCCTGCTGGCCTGCGAACGACACGCCCGCGAATCCCGCGCCCGGACCGAACCGCCGCGCGACCCGCACGTCGGCCAGGCCGTACACCCCCTGCTGGATGCGATCGAACCCGGGATGCAGGGGCACGCGCACGGTTCCGCCCACCAGGACGAGCCACGTGCCTCCCGCCGCCAGGCTCGCTGACAGCGTGGGGTCGAAGCTGCCCGTCGTCAGCAGGGTGTACCCGAGCCCCGAGCTCGCGGACCCCAGGGGCAGCGAGACCCCTGGAGCCACGCGGAGCTGCAGATCGGGCTCGTCGATCGCGAGCACCGGAACCCGGAGCTGCACGTCACGGGCCGAGATCTTCGTCCCCGACGCGCCAGGAGCCGTGGCGGGGGCCGCGAACACCCCCGCCAGCACGTCGATCTGCACGCGCTCGTGCACCGGAGCCGTCGCGCGCAGCGAGAGGGCCCCGATCCCTCCGTCAGGACGCACGGCTCCCAGCACACCCAGCCCCATGGACACCTGCCCGGGCTTCAACGGTGCGTCGACCTCGGACCTCCCGACCGGGAGGTTCGCATCCGCTCAAAGGCTTCAACCCGCCTGCGCGAGACCGAGAGCCAACAGGGCCAGGGGTACCATCATCGCCGTCGGCTAACCGGATGCGTTACTGCGCGCCGTGTACGGAGTCTGCATGAACGTCCTCTTCGCGCTGCTCGCTGGCTGCTCCGGCGACCCCACCCCTCCTGCTCCCGAGCCCACCGAGGAGCCCGCGCCCGAGGAGCCCGCGCCCGCGCCCGCGGATGTCCGCGAGGGTCTCCACGTCGAGCCGATGTCGATCCGGTGGGATGCCGGAGCGCACAACCTCTCGGTCGAAGCCCGGCTCGTCGGGAAGGGGGTCGCAGAGCGCAAGGAGCCCGTGCACATCGGGGTCACGGTGATCACGGAGTCCGACACCGAGGTCGACCTGCTCGTGCACACGCTGTTCCCCGCGGCCATGGGCGAGAGCGTGCTGTTCGCCACCGAGCTCGAGGAGAACCCGAAGCACGTGCTCGTGGGTGCCTGGAACACGCGTGTGGAGCCGTGCGACTCGGAGCGTCCCGGATGTCGGGAGTTCGGGTTCGTGCTCGACGGGAGCATCGCGTCCTTCCCCGCCCTGCTCTACACGGAGGGCATGCGGCAGCGCTTCCTGCCCGCGGGCTTCGACGTCCAGGTGAAGGGAGACCCGAAGAAGGTCGCGGCCGTGGCCGATCGCTACGCGGCGGTGTTCGGGAGCACCGTGAAGACGGCGCCGTACGAGGGAGACCTCGCTCCGGGCGTCTACGTCGGGCGCGCCGACGATCTCGGCATCGCCCACGCCGTCGGCACGGCCCTCGACGTGCCGTACTCCGCGAAGGAGGGGCTGCCGGCGTCGATGGTGGTCGTGCCCCGCTGATCCGGTGCGCTACCCGATCGAGGCCGTGTTCCGCCGCGTGATCTTCGCCCAGCTCTTCGGAGGGTCGGACAGCACCGAGAGGAACACGAACCACACGAACGTCGGGAAGAACGTGCGCTGGAGCGGGGCGAACAGGAGATCGACGCGATCGGTGCGGTCGGCCGCGTAGAACCACAGGAGCCCGCACACGTCGAGCACGAGCGCCACGCTGCCGAGCGTCGCGAGCACCGGGATCTCCGTGCCGTCGCGGCCGATCGAGACCCACAGCGTGACGACCAGCGGCAGCAGGTAGACGCCGATGTGCGCGAACCACAGGTTCGGGAACGCCACGAGCCGCACGCTCCACGGGGCTCCGCGCCCGAGCCCGTGCTTCGCGATGCACCGGAGGTTGCCGCCGAGCCACCGCCGACGCTGGCGGAACAAGCCCGTCACCGTCGTCGGGGCTTCGGTGAACGCGTCCGCACGGTCCTGGAACACGAGCTTCCGGCCCGCCTCGAGCAGGGTGATCGACAGATCGGTGTCCTCGGCCAGCGTGTCGCCCGAGAAGCCCCCGTGCGCGCGAACCGTCTCGCGCACCCACAGGGCGGCCGCGCCCGGAACCGTCGTGATCAGCCCGAGCTGGTTGAGCGCACGGCGGTCGAGGTTGAGTCCCGCCACGTACTCCAGGCTCTGCCAGCGGGTGAGCAGCGTGCCGCGGTTCCCGACCCGTACGTTCGCGCACACCGCGTCGGCGCCCGTGTGGCGCTGGGTCGCGACCAGCCATCGCAGGCAGGCCGGATCGACGAGCGTGTCGGCATCGATCGTCACCACGAGCCGCGTGCGCGCGGCCTCGATGCCCGCGTTCAGCGCAGCGGGCTTGCCCGCGTTCACCGGCTGCCGGAGCACGCGGACGCGCGGGTCTGCCATCCGCTCCACGACGGCCACGGTGGCGTCCGTCGACCCGTCGTCGACCACGAGCACCTCGAGCTGCGTGCCATCCGCCAGATCACTCGCGAGCAGGCTCCGCACCGTGCGCTCGATGACCGCCTCTTCGTTCCAGGCGGGCACGATCACGGTGACGGGCTCGACATCCGCGGGGTCGACCGGGCTCCGACGCTGGCGAGCCCAGTCGATCAGGGCCAGCACGAGGAACAGCCCCCAGCGGGCGACCACGGCGGCGATGACCAGACTGACGAGTGTGTCGACGACACCGGAGTACTGCACCGGCCGACCATAACCGGAATCTCCCGTGCTCCGGTCCGTGAGTCGCGGTCCCGAAGGGACGGGCCAGGTCCGCCGAAGGCCGCGACGTTCCGTGAACCGGTCGCGTACAATCCACGCGTGACCCGCACCCTCCTGACTCTCGCACTCCTGCTCGCCTCGACCGGCCCGGCCCGGGCGGCGTGCGTCGAAGCGCCCCGCGCCACCGTCACGTGTGGCGACACCCGGGTCGACCAGCTCGATCCCGGCCCGTGGACGGGCGCCACGCCCCCCGGCTCGTGCGACGCGGGGTTCGACGCCCTCGACAGCTCGCTCGGCGCGTCCAGCTGCGCCGGAACCTTCCTCGGCGGCGTGTGCTTCGGGTGGACGTGCGCGACGGGGCCGTCGTACCCGGCGGTGTGCGGGGGCACGCAGGCGTTCGGCGAGGGTCCCGAGCACATCTACGAGATCACGTGTCCGGCCTCTGGAACGGTCGACCTGTCGCTACAGGGCGACTGCGACCTCGACCTGTACGTGCTCCCCGACGCCTGCACGCCCGATGCGTGCGTGCTGGGCTCGTCGAACGGAGGCCTGGTCACCGAGACGGGCACGCTCACGTGCATCCCCGGGAACACCTACAACATCGTCGTCGAGGGCTTCGGGTTCACGCGCGGCGGGCGCAGCTCGTACAACAACGGGGCGGGCTACTGCCAGACCCACACGGCGAACCCCACCGGCAACTACACGCTCTCCGTCACCTGCGTTCCCGACACCGACCCCGAGATCTGCGACTCCGGAACGGACGAAGACGGCGACGGTGACACCGACTGCGCCGACAGCGACTGCTTCGCGGAGTCGTACTGCTGCGACGACGACGGAGACGGGTACGACGATGTCGCGTGTGGCGGCGGAGACTGCGACGACACGGTGTTCGACGGCCCCAGCGCGGATGGCGACGGCGACGGCATCCTCGACGCCTGCGACAACTGCCCCGACGACGCCAACCCCGGCCAGGCCGACAGCGACAGCGACGGTGTGGGGAACCCGTGCGACGTGTGCGCCGGTGCCGACGACCTCGCAGACGCCGACGGAGACGGGTCGTTCTGCGCCCTCGACTGCGACGACGCCGACGGCGACAACTTCCCCGGCAACACCGAGCAGTGCGACCTCGCCGACAACAACTGCAACGGAACGGCCGACGAGAACGTGGCCACGCTCGAGTACTGGCCGGATGCCGACGGAGACGGCGCGGGGGCGGGCACCTCCGTGTCCACGTGCGACGGTCCTCCAGCGGGCATGGTGGCCAACGACACGGACTGCGACGACACGTCCGCCGACACCCACCCCGGCGCCACGGAGCTCGAAGACGGCCGCGACAACGACTGCGACGGCACGGTCGACGAGGGCACGATGCGGTCCGACGACGACGGCGACGGGTTCAGCGAGCTCGGCGGCGACTGCGACGACGGCGACAGCGGCATCCACCCGGGCGCCCCCGAAGCGTGCGATGGGGTCGACCAGGACTGCGATGGTGTGCCCGACGACGGCACGTCCTGCCACGACGACGACGGCGACGGGTACTGCGAAGGCATCACCTGCAGCGGCTCGACGCCGGGCGACTGCAACGACGGCGACCCGAACATGTCTCCCGGGCTCGCGGAGATCGCGGGGAACGGCATCGACGACGACTGCGACGGCCAGGTCGACGGCGAAGACCCCGATCCCGACGGCGATGGCGTGTCCGTGCTGGGCGGCGACTGCGCCCCCGAAGACCCCACGGTCCACCCGGGTGCACCCGAGCTCGACGACGGCATCGACAACGACTGCGACGGCACGGTCGACGAGGGAACGGCCGACTTCGACGACGACGGCGACGGCGCGACCGACAACGGCGGCGACTGCAACGACCAGGACCCAGCGGTCGGACCGGCGGCGACCGAGATCGAGAACGGCATCGACGACGACTGTGACGGCACGATCGACGACGGAACCCCCGCCGGCGACGACGACGCCGACGGGTTCACGGAGAACGGCGGCGACTGCGACGACAGCAACCCGAACGTCACTCCGGGGCGGCCCGAGGTCGAGAACGGGATCGACGACGACTGCGACGGCGAGATCGACGAAGGCCTCGCCGACCGCGACGGCGACGGGTACAGCTCCGAAGACTGCGACGACAGCGACGGCTTCGTGAATCCGGGCATCCCGGAGGTGTGCGACCTCATCGACAACGACTGCGACGGCGTGGTCGACGAGGACTGTGACGAAGACACCGATGCCGCGCCGCCCGCCGAATCCTCGAAGTGTGCGCACGCGTCTCCGCTCGGGGTGGTCTCCCTGCTCGGCCCCATCGGGCTGCTCACGGCCCGGAGGCGCCGATGAGGCCGTCCCTGTGGCTTCTTGCGCTGATCGCCTGCAAGCAGGACGTGACGCTCTCCCAGATCGACGCGCGCCTGGTGGTGCCCACCCCGCTGGTCGACGTGTCGGCCATCGTCGGGGAGGACGTGCCCTTCGTCGTGGAGCTCCAGCACTTCCGGGGCGAGCGCGCGGAGGTCCTCGGGATCGACGTGGTGAACGTGCAGGGCACCGCCTTCGCGTACACGGGCGAAGAAGGCCTGTCGCTCGTGGCGAACGAGGTGCTCGAGCTGCCGTTCGTGTACTCGCCCAGCGAGGCCGGCTTCGATGTCGCCGCGCTGTACATCACGACGAACGCCGTCGATGGGAGCTTCGAGGTCACGGCGCGCGGGCGGGCCGCGGTGCCCGAGCTCGACGTGTTCCCGGCGGCGGTCGACTTCGGTCCCGTGGCACCGGGAGCTCCGAGCTCGGTGCAGATCCGGCTCGACAACCCGGGAACCGAGCCGGTCGAGCTGACGGGGCGGGTCAGCGACACGCGGTTCGCGGTTGTGGCGGCCCTCCCGCTCTCCGTTCCTGCCGGGGGGTTCGTCACGATGCCGATCACGTACACCCCGGTCGACCTCACGACCGTGACGGCCACGCTGACGCTCAGCATCGGCGCGCAGGACATCGCGGACGTGCAGCTGCGCGCGAACGACTGCGCGAACGGGAACCCCACGCTCTACGACGTCGACCGCGACGGGGTGACGGGCTGCGCGGGCGACTGCGACGACACGGACGAAGACCGCGGGCCGGGTGTGCCCGAGGTGCTGAACGGCATCGACGACGACTGCGACGGCTCGGTCGACGAGGGGACCTCCGTCACCGACGACGATGGGGACGGCTACTGCGAAGCGGCGTGCACGGACGGGTCGATGCCGGGCGACTGCAACGATGCCGATGCCGCGACGAGCCCCGCCGCCACGGAGGTGAACGCGAACGGGCGCGACGACGACTGCGACGGCACGGTCGATCTGGGCGCGGTGGACGTGGATGCCGATGGCGTGGCGCCTCCGCTCGACTGCGACGATGCGCGGGCGGACGTGCGGCCCGGCGCACCGGAGCTGATCGACGGGCGCGACAACGACTGCGACGGCGCGGTCGACGAGGGCACCACCGCGTCGGACGACGACGGCGACGGGTACTGCGAGGACCTGTCGTGCGCGGGCGGCGCGCTCCCGGGCGACTGTGACGACGGGTCCAGCATCGTGAGTCCGGTGGCACCCGAGCTTCCCGACTGGATCGACAACGACTGCGACGGCACGATCGACGAGGGCACCGTGAACGAGGACGCCGACGGCGACGGCTTCACGACGGCGGGTGGCGACTGCGATGACACGAACGCCGCGATCAACCCGGCGCTGGGCGGCTGCTGAAGGGCGCGACTCCGTCGAGCAGGGCGGTGACGAGCTCGGGCTCGCTCCAGGGCACGTCCTGCACGGCCGTACAGAACCACGGGCTCGCCGGATCGCGCGACAGCTCGTTCGGGAACAGGGCGATGGGGGCTCCGGGACCCCGTCCGGACGGGGCTCTCGGGGCGGTCGCTCCCGACAGCGCCGCGCGCAGCGCCCCGAACAGGTCGACGCCGGTGAGGGACGCCAGGTGGCTCACGGGCGTCGTGCGCGGGTTGCACTCGAGCAGCACCGGACCGTCCGGGGAGAGCACGAAGTCGAGCGAGACGATGCCCGAGAGCCCCGTGTAGCGGGCGAAGGCCGCCATCGCGGCGTCGAGCGCGGGCTCGTCGACATGCTCGACCACCGAGCTCGGCCCCGTCGGACCCGGGTGGCACGCGCGCTTCAGGAACGACGCGCTCGCGACGACCTCGCCCTGCCAGAGGGTGGCGTTCACCATCGCGAGACGCCCGGGCACGAAGGCCTGGACGCACGGGCTGTGCACGGCGAGATCGACTCGGGCGAGCGCGGCGGACTCCGCGTCGCCACACACGCGCACCTCCTGGCCCGCGCACCCCAGATCGCCCTTCAGCACGACGGGAAAGCCGTGCTCCCCCACGAAGGCCTCGAGCGCCCCGGGGCTGCCGCACGGAGCGGTCGCGGGAACCCGCATCCCCGCTTCGCTGCCGACCTCGATCGCCCCCAGCTTGCGGTGGATGCGCCCGTAGTGGCGCGGGCTCCCGACGGACCGCAGGAGGGTGCGGAGCAGAGCGGGTGCCCGCGGATCGGTCTGGACGGGCAACAGGGGCAGCAGCATCGCGATCAGCGCGACCGCGCCGTCGTCGACGGGCACCACGAGGTCGGCCGCGCACTCCTGCATCATGCTGAGCGGGTGGGGAGCGAGCGCTCCGAGGGTGTCGGCCGGGGGCGCCTCGAAGCGCTGGTCGACGAACCGGCTCCGATGCACGAGGTGGTCGCGGTGCGCAAACGCATGCACCGTGAACCCCGCCGCATGCGCGGCTGCCGGGAGCCGGCACGCGCTCGCCCAGTCGTCGCAGGCGAGCAGGAGGATCGAGGGAGAGCCGGGCGGGTCGGTGGGCACGGCCTCCTGTATCAGTCGTCCATGAAGCGGCGCACGCGGGCTTCGGACTCGCCTGCGAGCCCGAGGTCGCCGAGCTCGCCGCGGTAGGCGTGGCCCCCGAGGATGCCGTTCAGGCGGGCCGCCGCGGTGCTGTCGACCCAGCTTCCGTCCGGGTAGCGCTCGGCGATGGACGCCATCACGACGGGATCGGAGCGAAGGCTGTACTTCTGGTGGTAGTCCTCGGCCGTCCAGAACGTGCCGGCGGGCTCGATCGCCGTGTACAGCTTCTGCCCGAGCTTCGCGCTGTGGGCGAGCAGGCTGGCCTGTGCGAGCGTGCGCTCCTCGTCGTTGGCGACGAAGATCGCCGACCGGTACTGGCGCGAGAAGGGCTCCCACGTCGGGGAGTGGCTGTCCCAGAACACCTCGAGCAGGTCGGCGTACGTGATGCGCTCGGGATCGTAGGTGATCCGGATGGCTTCACTGTGGTCGCCGAGCCGGCGGTAGGTGGGCTCGTTCCGCTCCCCGCCCGTGTACCCGACACGGGTGCGGATCACACCGTCGAGACTCCCGAACCGGGAGTCGGGACCCCAGAATCAACCGAGCGCGAACGTCGCGGTGCGCAGGTGCTCCGGGGCGCGCTGGTCGATGGGAGGGGGGCTCGACCGACCTTCCCGCACGGCAGGCACGGGCTCGTCGTGGGGCTTCGGGCAGGTGCCGCCGACACAGTCGTCGGAAGCGAACGCCGGCGCGAGCAGCGCGACCATCAGGTGCATGAGACCTCCTGCACACGGGTACGTCCGGAGGGGTCGCGCGGTTACCCCCGCGGGCGTGCAGCACCCGACCTGGCGAGGCCCTCGCTTTTAGCCTGCTTTAGGCGCCACGCGACCCACACCGTGTGACCGGGCACGCCTTGGAGGTTGCCGTGTTGTTGTTGTCGTCGATCCTTCTCGCGTGCTCCGAGCCCCGGACGCTCCACATCGTGGGCGCTCCCCAGACCGTCCCCGCCGAGCCCGAGGCCCCGTCCGCCCCCGATGCGGACGCCGACACCGACGCCGATGCGGATGCGGACACCGACGCCGATGCGGACACCGACAGCGATGCGGACACCGACGCCGATGCGGATGCCGACAGCGATGCGGATGCCGACAGCGATGCGGACACCGACGCCGATGCGGATGCCGACAGCGATGCGGACGCCGACGCCGATGCGGATGCCGACAGCGATGCGGACGCCGACAGCGATGCGGACGCCGACAGCGATGCCGATGCGGACACCGACGCCGACCCGGTCTTCCCGAGCTGCGATCCCGGCGAGATCCCGGACTGCCTCGGGTCCTGCGTGCCCGCGTCGTACCTCGGGGACGGGATGTGCGACCAGCTCGTGGGCGCGTCGCTCGACTGTGCGCTGTACGACAACGACGCCGGCGACTGCGCACCTGGAGTGTGCGCGCCGGGCTTCGTCCCCGACTGCCTCGGGGTGTGCTCGCCCGCCTGGTTCCTCGACGATGCCGACTGCGACGGCGGACCGCCCGAGGACTTCGACTGCCCGGCCTTCAACTTCGACGCCGGAGACTGCTCGGACCCGTGCCCGGCCGGCCAGATCGCCGACTGCAACGGGCAGTGCGTGGAGGCCGCGCGCCTCGGAGACGGCTGGTGCGACTCGTTCTGGGGCATCGACCTCGACTGCGAGCAGCTGGCCTGGGACGACGGCGACTGCACGTTCTTCGGGAACAACTGACCCCCGAGACACGGACACGCCGGGTATGCTCCGGCCATGACCCTGATCGCTCTCGCCCTGTTCGGCTGCCGTCAGCCTCAGATCCAACCCATCGGAGAGGCCGTCGGCACGGGCATCTCCATCGGCTGGGCCGCTGCGGTGGCCGCCCGTGCGGACGATCCCGGCATGCCGGCCTGCGTCACGCGCTCCAACACCTGCGCCGACGACCCGTGTGCGAGCACCGTGGTGATCGACCTCGACGCGCCGGAGTGTGCGTTCCCCCTCGGCGACGCGACCACCGGGCGAATCGAGGCCGCGGGCACGTGGACGAGCGACAACGTGCTGCTGGCCCTCCGGTTCCTCGACATGGACATCGATGGCGGCACGCTCTACGCGCCCGGCATCAGCGCGGTCACGGCGCGGCTCGACGACGAGTCCGCCAAGGTGTCGGTGGGCTACGCCGACCAGGATGTCGAAGGCATCCAGACGGGCGACATCGTCGTGTCGCAGGCGGGCTGGAGCATCGAGGTCGACCTCGCGGAAGGGCCGGCAGGCGCGCGCATGGAGCTGAACGGCGGCGGCCAGCGGGCCACGGGCGAAGCCGATGTCGTCCAGCTCGCGAGCGTGCAGACCGTGATGGACGGCTCCTGCCGCCAGAACCCGGTCGATGGGTTCGCGACCATGGAGCGGGCCGACGGGAACGCCGACGTCGCGATCACGGGCGTCACGTTCCGCTCGACGTGCGATGGGCAGGCGAAGATCGAAGCCAGCCTCGGTCTCGACATCGCGAACAGCCAGAAGTCGTTCCCGCTCGACCTCTGGGAGCGCTGAGCGTCAGTCGACGACGTGCTTCCAGGTGCGCACGCGCTCCACGCGCCGCACCATGGTCTGGTGCACGGACGGGTCGTCGAACCGGTACAGGCGCACCTCCACGAGCACGCCCTGCTCGCCGAACGCGCGCTTCAGCGCCTCGCGACGGCCGTTCCCCTCGAACGTGACGTACCGCTCCGCCGCCGCACCGGAGTCGAGCGCGATCACCTGGAACCCGGTGACCGACTTGAAGGCCGCGAGCGCTTCGTGGGCCGCGATGAGGTCTTCGGAGAGGCGCATCCCGTTGGCCTCGAGCAGCGGGAGGGCCGCGCGAGCGGCGTCCGCGCGCTCGTTGCACTTGTCGTCGGCCGTCGCGCGGTCGATCGGGTGGATCGCCAGCAGCTGGCGATGGTCGACGAAAACGTGCTCCACGGCGGAGTGCTGTGCGCGGATGTCGGCGATGGCCTTCGCCATGAGCAGGTCGGACACGTCGAGCTCCGCCAGCTCGGGCAGCTTCTGCGCCCCCCACTCCAGCAGGGAGGCGGCCTGGGACAGCACGTCCTCCTCGGCGCCACCGCGCGCTTCGGCGGCAGCTTGCGTCGCGAGCCGGAGGGCCTCCTGGTGCAGCACGCGCCGGGCGTCGGCGATCGTGCGGGCGTTCGGCTCGCTCGACTCGAGCGCGAACGCGACCCGCTCGAGCGCGCGGAGCTGCTCGACCCGCCCCGGGGTTCCGTGGTGGCGGAGCTGGCCTGCGAGCGCTTCCCAGTCCGGAGTGCGCTCCAGCTCGGGGGTACTGGGGGGTGGAGGCTCCGGAACGTCCGCGCGGGCCGGGGTCTTGGCGGGCTCGGGCGCTCCGCGGGCACGCGTCCACGTGACGAATGCGCCGAGGACCGCGAGCACACCGACGACGAAGTGCACCCAGTTCTGCTCGAGCGCGGGCAGAACGCCCAGCGACCACAGGCGGTCGGCCGCGACGATGATGCCGGCGAGCGCCAGGTGGACGGCGGATCCGAGCGCCAGGTACGCCGTCGCGAGCCGCCCCGTGACGCGCTCCCGGTAGTGCCAGAACACGGCGCCCGTGAGCACCGCGAGGATTCCCGTGAGCAGGCTCAGGCTCGCGCGCACCCCAGGCCCCGCCACCGCGAACATCCAGGCGTACCCGCCCACCGCGACGACCAGCACTCCGGCCAGGAGCCCCATCCGCCAGCGGTTCATGCGGGCACCCGGACGTCCGAGAACCGCACGTCGAGTCCGTCGATCTCCAGGGCCACGTGGTGCCTCCCGCTGGCGTCGATGCGCGGTACCTGCGCCGTGTTGATGTAGACCACCCCGTCGCGCTCCACCGAGGCGGTGCGGTCGCCTCCCCCGCGCAGCTTGCGGTGCATGTGGCCAGCGAGCACGGCCAGCACGCGCTTTCCGCACGCCTGGGCGTACGCGACCGCAGCGGTGAGGTCGGCATCTCCCCAGTCCCCTTCCGCGGCGCGGAAGTCGCAGCCCCAGGGGTCGGCGCGCCGGGAGCCCAGCCCGGCCGGACCGTTGTGCGCGACGAATACGACGCGCTCGGTCTGGACGCCGTCCACGACCTCCCGGAGCCGTGCCGCCGAGCCCTCGAGGTCCTCCACGCCGAAGCGCTCGCGCAGGAAGCCGGGGAACGACAACTGCGGCCCGCCCATGCTCATCGGCCTCCCGACGATCACGGTGACGCGATCGCCCGCCGGACCGACCTCGTGCGCGCTGTACCCCCCGAGACGCCCGGCGAGCACGGACTCGAGCTGGGCGTACCGCGCAGCGAGCTGGCGCGTGAACACGTCTCCGGCCCACGGGCGCCCGGCGACCTCTGCGAGCAGCTGCGCGGGGTTCGGGCCGTCGTGGTTCCCCGCGACGACCACCACCGGACCGTCGAGCCGGGCGAGCTGGCGAGCGATCTCCAGCGTCGGACCGAACCTCAGGCCCGCGAGGTCGCCCACCACCAGGATGGCGTCGTAGTCCGCACCGGCGAACCAGGCGCGGTCGGCGTCCACCCAGCGGCCGTGCACGTCACCGATGGCGGCGAGTCTCAACACCCGTGAACGGCCATCCAGCGCGGCGCGCTATTCGATGGGGCGGTCGCGCCCGAACTCGAGCGTGGGGGTGTTCTCGTCGTCCTCGTCGTCGAACGCGATCTCCTCGAGCGCCACGGGCACGACGTTCTTCCGCTTCCGCACCTGGTACACGATGGTCTCGTTCACGAACCCGGGGGCCGACACCTCGAACGTGAGGATGAGGTCTTTCGTGAACGTGAGCTCGGTGCCGTCCTTCAGGTAGAGCACCTTCTCGGTCCACCGGCCGGTCTCGGTGTTCACGCGGTGCCGCTCGGCTTCGTCGGGATGACGGACGACCGCGGTGGGCACGACCTCACCGCTCTTCGCGTTCCGCACCTCGACGGTGACCGGGATTCCCTCTTCCTGGGCGTACGCGGGAGAAGCCCCCCACAGGGCGAACAGCGTGGCCAGCATCAATCGGACCTCCGGTGGCAGCCTAACCCGGAGACCGCGCGAGCCGCGCCCCCGGGCTCGCAACAACCCCGCAGGGCGCGCGCGACTTCCCTACCGCGACCCGATCCGCCGCGCGCGACGCACGGTGAGCAGCCCGACGATGGCAAGCAGCAGACCGGTCGGCGACGCGCCCGAGCTGCACGCGCAGCTCTTCTCGGGCGGGCCGGGCAGGAGGTCGGCATCGGTGTCGACGTCGGCGTCCGTGTCGGCATCGGTGTCCGCATCGGCGTCGGTGTCGGCGTCGCTGTCGCTGTCCGCATCCGTGTCGGCGTCGCTGTCGGCGTCGGCATCGCTGTCGGAGTCCGAGTCGGTGTCGGCATCGCTGTCGGAGTCCGAGTCGGTGTCGGCATCCGCGCCCGTGTCGCCGGTGTCGGTGTCGGCATCCGCGTCGGTGTCGGCATCCGCGTCGGTGTCGGCATCCGCGTCACTGTCCGCATCGGCGTCGGTGTCCGCATCGGCGTCGGCGTCGGTGTCCGCATCGGCATCGCTGTCGGCATCGGCGTCGGTGTCCGCATCGGCGTCGGTGTCCGCATCGGCGTCGCTGTCGGAGTCGGCATCGGTGTCCGCATCGGCATCGGTATCGGCGTCGCTGTCGCTGTCGGCATCGGCGTCGGTGTCCGCATCGGCGTCGGCGTCGGTGTCGGCGTCACCAGACAGGTCCTGGATGCTGAGGGTGTAGTCGCCACAGTTGGCGTTGTACCCCTCGATGACGATGACCACGGACTGCCCGCCCGCGAGCGTGGTGACGAGGCCGGACTGCAGCGTGCCCTGGACGATGTCGTCGTTGCACTCGAGCTCGGCATCGCTCGGGCACGGCTCGTGGATCGTCAGCGTGGTGTCGAAGGTGCTGCCCAGCAGGTCGAACTGCCAGTCGCCCGTGCTCGGGGCCGTCCAGCTGTACGCGAGGTCGGCGCTGGGCGTGTTGCCGCCGCACCCCTGCGCGTAGTCGTTGCCCATGCCGCAGGTGTTCCCCGAGGCGATGTCGTCGCCCACCGTGCTCCCGAGGTCGAAGTCGGGGGTCGGACACACATCGGTGTCGGTGTCGGTGTCGGCATCCGCATCCGCGTCGGTGTCGGCATCGGCATCGGCATCGGTGTCGGCATCCGCATCGGTGTCGGCATCGGCGTCCGTGTCGGCATCGGCATCGGTATCCGCATCGGAGTCGGTGTCGGCGTCGGCATCCGTGTCGGCATCGGCATCGGTGTCGGTATCGGCATCACCGCCGAAGCACGCGAGGTTGGCGGCTCCGGGCGTTCCGAGCTGCGAGCCGTCGCCGTAGGGCGTGGTCCCGACGCACCAGTTCGAGCCGGTGTCGTTCGCGGTGGCGTTCGTGGAGCCCACGTCGAGCGCCATCGACGCGCCATCGGGGTCGGGGAACTGGGGCCCGCCGTCCCACGCGACGATGTCGATCGGGATCGACGCGTTGGACAGGACGATCTCGTCGTCGCCGTTCCCGAGGAAGGTGGAGGTGTAGACGTAGTCGACCACGACGCCGCCGTTCGTGGACGTGTCGCCGTTGTTCCCGAAGACCACGTAGGCGCCCGCATCGACCACGAGGGACGAGCCGACCACGTGGGAGTCGGTGCCGAGGTCGGCGATCTCGAGGCCCATCAGATCGACCTGCATGCCCGAGGCGTTCAACACCTCGAACCACTCGCCGGACCCGTCGGCGACGGCTCCCGTCGGGTTCTGCATGATCTCGGTGACGACGAGGTCGCCCGCGACGAGGTCGTCGGGACCGGGCACCGCACCCGCCACGGACACCGTGAAGTACTGTGCACCCGAGAACGCGTTCAGGTCGACGGACGTGAGCGTTCCGGGCGAGTTGCCCGCTCCGTCGCCCCCGAGGTTGGCCTGCGGCGCGGTGTACCCGCCGAGCGCCTGATTCGACAGGAAGTCGTGCGTGCTGTTCACGAGGAACGCCGCGATCTTCACGTCGCCCGTGGGAGACCCGATGGCATCGAGCGGGATGGCGAGCTCGACCCCGGTCGTGACCGCCGCGGCCGCGACGGCATCCGCCGCCGCACTGCCTCCGCCGATGCCAGCGGCGTTGGAGTTGTCGAAGCCCACCTCGAGACCGAACGTTCCGAGCGCGGTGGCCGACCCGTTCCCCGAGAACACCCCGATGTACTGCTCGGCCAGCCCGGTGCCCGTGCCGACGCCCGCATAGTCGAGCGAGAACGCCGGACCCGTGCTGGGCCCCTGACGCGCGATCAGCACGAAGTCGGCCTCGAACCCCGAGTCGAACGTGAGCCCGGCCCACTTGTCGGCCCAGCCGTCGTTCTGCGGGTTCAGCCCACCGCTGGCGGTCGACCGCGACAGCACGTTCTCGCCACCCGTCGTGGAGTCGACGAACACGACGAGCTTGTTGAAGTTGTTCTCGAGGTTGCCCGTGAACAGCACGTACAGCACGCCGTTCTCGGTGGTGGCGTACGCGGCGTCGAGCTCGCTCTGGTTGTCGCCGAACCCCGTCTGGACGGTCTGGACGACCACGGGAGTGCCGTACCCGGCCTCCCAGGACCCGTCGGTGGTGATCGCGAACGCAACGCTGGCAAGGGAGAACAAGGGCATACGACCTCCGCAGCGCGCCCGATAACCCGGGTCAGACCGCCAGGAGTGTGACAACCGTGATCACGACGGCCCCCATCAGGTTGAGCGCGAATCCCTCCTTCGCCATCTGCCCCGTCACCACGTGGCCCGAGCCGATGACGATGGCATTCGGAGCCGTGGCGACGGGCAGCATGAACGCACAGCTCGCGGAGAACGCGGCGGGCACGAGCCAGAGCAGCGGCTCGTCCCCGGCCTGGACGGCTGCGGTACCCAAGATCGGTATGAGGAGGGCGGCGGTCGCGGTGTTGCTCGTGATCTCGGTCAGGAACGTCACGCACGTCGCGAGCGCGAGCACCGTGAGCGGTGTGGGCAGATCCCCCAGGGTCGCGAGGGCGGTCGCCAGGCTGCGGTCGAGGCCCGAGGTCGCGAACGACTTGCCGAGCGCGATGCCCCCGGAGAACAGCAGGAGCAGCCCCCACGGGATGCGGGCCGCCGTCTCCCAGTCGAGCAGGGCCTCCCCTTCGCCATTCGGGACGAGGAACGCGACCACCACGAGCAGGAGCGCCACCGTGTGATCGCCGACCTCCGGCACGCCGATCGCACCCGCCCAGCCTCCGAAGGGAGCCGTGCGCGTGATCCACAACACGATGGTGACCCCGAACAGCGCCAGCGCGCGCACCTCGGGCGCCCGGATCGCCGGGAGGTCCGGGACTTCCACGTGGATGCCGGCGAGCCGCCCTCCGCGACACAGCCACAGCCACGCGAGCGGGAGCAGCACGGCGACGATCGGGATCCCGATCCTCATGAAGTCGGCGAAGCCCCAGTGGATGCCGCGCGTCTCGAGCTCGGCGAGCAGGAGCGCGTTCGGCGGGGTGCCCACGGGCGTGCCGAGCCCACCGATGCTCGCCGACCACGCGATGCCCAGGAACAGCGGTGCAGCGAGGCGCTTCGGATCGCTCGCGCGCGCCACGACGGCGGCCGCCACGGGCAGCAGCATGAGCGTGGTCGCCGTGTTGCTGATCCACATCGACAGCACCGCACAGGCCCCCATGAACCCGAGCACGGTGCGGGCCCCGCTCGCATCCCCGAGCAGCCGGATGACCACGAGCGCGACCCGGAGGTGGGCACCGCTGCGCTCCATCACCGTGGACAGCAGGAAGCCCCCGAGCAGCAGGAGGATGAGCGGGTGACCGAACGAGGCGCCGACCGCTTCGCTGTCGAGCACACCGAGGAACGGGAGCACGGCGAACGGGATGAGGCTCGTGGCCGGGATGGGGATGGGCTCGAGGGTCCACCACACCGCGCACAACGCCGCGACGCCCGCGACCCCGGAGGCCTCGAACGACACGCCGTTCGACCAGCACGCGCTCCACGCGAAGGCCGCCGCGACGATGCCGAGCAGTGCGGAGGTCGGTGCGCTCACGCGCTACCTTCGGGTGCGGAGGCCTTCATGGGCGACAGTTCACCACACGGCGACCGCCCGATGCACGCGGAGAGACGCGGCTGATCGCGGCCCTGCTGACGGTCGGGCTCGCTGCGCCCTGCACGTTCTCCGGTGTGGGCGGCCCGCCGCGCGTGGATCTCGTGACGATCGCGCCGGGCGACGATCTGTTCAGCAGCATGGGGCACACCGCGCTGGTGTTCAGCGGCGGCGGGCTCGAAGCGCCGGTGTCGTTCGACTGGGGCGCGTACGACCACACGCGGTCCGACCTCCTCCCCGCCTTCCTGACCGGCGAGCTGCCGTACTTCCTGAACGTGCAGGACCTCTCGCTGCTCGAGGCCCGCACCCGGATGCAGGACCGCACCGCGGTGGCGCAGCGACTCGACCTCGACGAGAGCGCCGTACGGGCGCTGTTCGAGCGCACCCGGGTGGAAGCGGCCCCGGAGAACCGGGCGTACACGTACCACTGGGCGGACGCCAACTGCGCCACGCGGGCCCGCGACGCGCTCGACACCGCAACGGGAGGTGCGCTCCGCACCGCGATGTCGGGCCCCACGGAGACCACGCCACGGTTCGAAGCCGGGCGGCACCTGTGGCGCTGGCCGGTTCCGGCCTTCGCGTGGCGGTTCATCACGAGCCGACGGCTCGACGTGCCACTCACGGAGTGGGAGCGCGCGATGGTGCCCGAGCACCTGATGCGGTCGGTGGGCGCGGTGGAGCTCGGCGGGCGGCCGTTCGCGCGCGACACCTGCACGCTGACGGAGGGGGCGCATGGATGGGCGCCGTCCACCCCTCCGGCCTCGTGGCCCTGGGGGCTGCCGGGGCTAACCGGAGTGCTCGCGCTGGGCGCAGCGGTCGGCACGGGCCGGATGCGGCTCGCAGGGGGACTGGTGGCGCTGTGCGGCGCCATCCTGTGCGCCATCGGGGTGCCGAGCCTGCTGCTGTGGTGCGCGAGCGACGTCGAAGGGATCGGGCCCACGGAGAACTGGCTGATCGCGGGTCCGCAGAGCATCGCGCTCGTGTGGGCAGGGCTCGTCATGGCGCGAGGTCGCGTTCCCGGGCGCGTCACCGCGGGGGTCGCGGGGCTGGTGGGGCTCGTCGGGCTGGGGGTGCTCGCGTGCGATGCGGTCGGCACGGGGCAGGCGAATGGCGACATCGTGCTCGCCCTGCTCCCGGGGCTCCTGGCGTCGTGCACCACGGTGCTGTGGGCACACCGACACTGAGTTGCGGGACGCGTCGGGGTCCCCCATCATGGCGGTCTGGAGAGCGCGCGATGGCCTACCGAGTCCCCCTGTTGTTGCCGCTGTTCGCGCTGTTCGCGTGCGACCCGGAGGGCGGGCCGCTCCCCGACGAGGGCCAGGCGGTCTGGGAGTGCATCGACGGCCGCGACAACGACCTCGATGGGCTGACCGACTGCGAGGAGGCCGCCTGCGTCGCGCTGAACGTGTGCCCGTCCGAGTCCGGTGACGCCGACACCGACGCCGACGCGGACTCCGACGCGGACTCCGACGCCGACAGCGACGCGGACTCCGACGCGGACTCCGACGCCGACAGCGACGCGGATTCCGACGCCGACAGCGACGCGGACTCCGACGCCGACAGCGACGCGGACTCCGACGCCGACAGCGACGCGGACTCCGACGCCGACAGCGACTCCGACTCGGACACGGACACCGACACGGATACCGACACCGACACCGGTGGATGTCCGTTCGACGCGGAGGAGCCGAACCCGTCGCTGGCGCTCGCGTCCGACCTCCTGTCGGGCGACTACTGGCTCTCCGGCCCGTTCGACCAGGACTTCTACGCCCTCGACCTCCCGGCCGACGCGTCCATCGAGGTCGATCTGCAGTTCTCGGCCTCGCTCGGGAACATCGATCTCCGCCTGCTCGACGCTGGCGGGAACACGCTCGTCGCGAGCACCGGCTCGGGCAGCACGGAGTCGGTGGCGTTCGACAACCCGTTCGGTCAGCCCATCCGGGTGTACGTGCGGGTGTACTTCCAGTCCGGTGGGTCGTGCTCGCCGTACGACATGAACGTCCAGCTGCTCACGTCCACGTGCACCGAAGACGGCTTCGAGGACAACGACACCCGACAGGACGCCGTGTTCGTGGTCGACGACGTCACCGGGGTCGCGATCGACGACTTCGATCCCGACTGGTGGAGCATCACGGTCCCGCCGTTCCACGAAGTGCGCATCGAGAGCGGGGCGCCCGTCGAGCTCGAGGTGTACGACATCGCGGGAGGGCTCGTCGCATCCGGCAACCCCTCGTTCTACACGAACCCGACGCCCCTCCTGCAGGTGGTGTCCGTGCGCGTACAGGCGCTCGCAGGCGGGTGCATCCCGTACGATCTGATCTTCGACGACGTCGGGCAGTGCAGCAGCGACCCGTTCGAGCCGAACGATCAGCCCAACCAGCCCGCGTTCATCGGGCCGGGCGTCACTCCCCTCACCCTCGACGATCCCGACTGGTTCGCGATGCCGGTGGCAGACGGGCACCGCGTGTCGGTGCGCGCCATGCTCCCGATGGGCGCGGCCGACATCGCGCTGCTCGACGGCCCGAACGTGCTCGCCACACCGGTCGACGGGGTCGTCGCCTACACGAACCCCGCCGGAACCGGCACCCTCCAGGCCGCCCTGCGCCTCCTGCCCACGATGCCGAACACCTGCGTGCCCTACGCGCTCGACGTGCTCGACATCGACTGCGCGGGCGTCGATCCCAACGAGCCGAACGAGACCGCCGCCACCGCCAGCCCGTTCCCCATGCCCGGTCAGCAGTTCTTCGTCACCGATGCCTCGGACGAGGACTTCTACGAGCTGACCGTCGCGCCCGGTGAGACCGTGGACCTGCTCGTGCGCTTCCGCGACGTCGACGGCGACATCGATGCCCGGCTGCTCGCTGCGAGCGGCACCACGCTCGACACCGGCGCCTCCGTGACCGACGACGAGCTCCTCTCGTACACCAACCCCACCCCCCAGCCGCAGACGGTCTACCTGCGCGTCTACCTGTTCGGGGCGCCGACCTGCGCGAACGTGTACTCCGTGCAGCGGCTCTGACGCCGCGGTAGACGGGGCCATGCGCCACCTGCCCCTGCTCGTCCTCGCTGCCTGTGCCCCCGACTACGGTCCGCCCACGTGCGAAGGGGGCGGCGAGCCCGGCCTCGAGCTCGGCGACGGCGGCCGCATGGCGTTCGTGCCCTTCGAAGACGGCGGGGTGCTGCCCACGCGCGGCACGCCACCGGGCGCCGACATCGATCTGTGGACCACCGGCCTCGACGTCGGTCAGGGGATCACCGCCATCGTGCGGATCGCGGCGGATGGTGGTCCCACGGAAGACAGCCTCGCGACCCTCGTGTTCAGCTGTGCCGACACCGGGAACGGGTGGACGAACGTGCTCGCCCAGCTGCCAGCCTCTGCGGTGTCGGGCTCGAACGTCACGGTCGAAGCCGTGCTCACCGACGTGAACGCCACGACGGTCACGGCGATGTTCGAAGGCGTGCTCGAGTAGCGCTCGTCAGGAATCTGTCAGAGCCCGCCCCGCGCTGGATCCCGGAGGCCGACGGGTCTACGCTTCCCCTGCCCGCAGTGCCCGGGCCTCTTGTACGGTAGCGTTTTGTGCGTCGTCGAAGATGTCTCGCGTCCATCGGTCGCGGGGTCTCGGCTTTGAACCCCTGTCATCCAGGCTCGCCGATGGGCGTGCGGATGCGTTGCCGTTGTCGGAGGTCCCCTTGCGCACTCCCTTCGTGGTGCTCTGCACCCTGTTCGCCGCCGCGTGCGGCCCCGTCCGCGATCCGGGCTTGAACCTGGAAGATGTGGACAACACCCGCGATCAACCCACGATCGTCGGCGGTACCACGGCGTCGCCCGGCGAGTACCCCCACCAGATCTCGCTCCAGACGCGAAGCGGTTTCCACTACTGTGGCGGCTCGCTCATCGGCGAGCAGTGGGTGCTCACGGCGGCCCACTGCGTCGACGGCGAGTCTGCGAGCTCCATGCAGGTCGAGCTCGGCGTGCACCGGCTGTCGCAGGGCGGCGAGACCATCACGGTCAGCCAGGTGATCGTGCACCCGTCGTACCGCGCCAGCACGAACAACAACGACGTCGCGCTCCTCCGGCTCTCGCGGCCCGCCACGGCCGGCCAGATCGTGCCGCTCGTCGACCCCGGGTCCGAGAGCAGCGTGGCTTCCCCGGGCACCATGGCGACCGTCACGGGCTGGGGTGCCCTGCGCTCGAACGGCAGCTCGCCCGACACGCTGATGGAGGTCGACGTCCCGATCCTCTCGAACGCGCAGTGCGATGCCGCGTACCGCAACGAGAACATCACCGACGTCATGCTGTGCGCGGGCTTCCTCGGCACGGGCGGCGCGGACTCGTGCCAGGGCGACAGCGGCGGTCCGCTGGTCGTCGACACCGGCGCCGGCTTCGGCCTCGCGGGCGTGGTGAGCTGGGGCTACGGCTGCGCCGATCCCGACCACCCCGGCGTCTACGCGCGCGTGTCCCAGTTCGACGACTGGGTCGCGGGCTTCGTGCCGGACGTGCAGTTCGTGAGCGACGGCGGCGTCGACCCGGGCCCCGGTCCCGGTCCCGACCCCGAGCCTCAGCCGGGCCCGACCGACGACCACGGCGACGACTTCGTGTCCTCCACCATCGTCTCGGGCTCCGCGGCCGTCGCAGGCGTGCTCGACGCGGGGGACCTCGACGTCTTCCGCATCGAGACGAACGGCGCCACCGACGTGTCGATCTCGACCTCCGGCAACACCGACACCTTCGGCACGCTGTACGACGAGTCGGGCGCCCAGATCGCGACCAGCGACGATGATGGTCCCGGGCTGAACTTCAGCTTCACGCGCACCGACGCCGCCGCGGTCTACTACGTGGCCGTGCGCGGCTACAGCACGAGCACGACGGGCGCCTACACGCTCGACGTGGTCACCAGCGGCTCCGTCACGCCGCCGCCGCCGCCCCCCGCTCCCGTCGGCGACGATCACGGCGACGACCAGGCGTCCGCCACGAGCGTGGTCCTCGACGTCACCGCCCAGGACGCCTCGGATGGGTTCTCCGCGACGCTCGACGCCGGAGATCTCGACGTGTTCCGCATCACGGTCGTGAACAACAGCGGGATCACCGACCCCGTCCTGCTCACGGCGGGCACCACCGGGTCCACCGACACCTACGGCACGCTCGTCGACAGCGCGGGCAACGTGGTCGACCAGAACGACGACACCACCGGGCTGAACTTCGCGGTGTCCGCAGAGGTCGCGCCCGGCGTGTACTTCCTCGAGGTGCGTGGGTACTCCGGCACGACGGCCGGCGCCTACGACCTGTCGATCACCGCGGCGCTGTAGCGCTCGTCGGGCTCACAGCCCGGCGATGATGGCCTGGACGTCGGCGAGCACGTCGGCACCCGTCGGGTTGTCGTTGCCGGACGGCGTTCCGTGGCTCGTGCTGTACACGATGGTCATGTTCGACCGCGGCACGACCATGTCGAACCCCCGCGCCACGCTGAACGGCGACGCGTCGAACGTGCCGGGGGTGGGCATCGTCTCGGCGTCGCCGACACACCAGCCCTGGTCGCTCGTGATGCCGTAGACCACCGGGAACTGGTCGAAGAAGGCCATGCACGACGCCGCCGTTCCCGGAACCCCGGACGCGTCGGCCTCGAGCACCCAGATGATCTCGGCTCCAGCGGCGATGAGGTCGTCTTCCACTCCGACCATGCTCACGGCATGGTCTCTACAGGCGGGTCACCAGGCGGGGATGGAGATGAACACCAGCACGTCGAAGGGAGACCAGTCGATCACGGGGTCGGACGCGCACGGCACGTGCTGGAGGTCGAGCGGACCCGAGCGGATGCCGTCGCGGTGGTGCGCGATGGGCCAGCTGTAGGGCGTCAGCACCTCGTTGATCGTCATCGGCTCGACGGCGCCGGACGGGTAGCAGGCGACGGGATCCGTGTCGGTGTCGGTGTCGGTGTCCGTATCGGCATCGGTGTCGGCGTCGGTGTCCGCATCGGCATCGGCGTCCGCATCCGTGTCGGAATCCGCGTCGGCGTCTGCGTCGGTGTCCGAGTCGGCGTCGGTGTCCGTGTCGGAGTCCGCGTCAGCGTCCGCATCGGTGTCGGCATCCGCGTCGGTGTCGGAATCCGCGTCGGTGTCGGTGTCGGAATCCGCGTCGGTGTCGGAGTCGGAATCCGCGTCGGTGTCGGACTCGTCGGGTGGCGGATCCGTCGTGGGACAGCCGAGGAGCACGAGCAGCGGCAGGAGGGAGAAGGCCTTCACGGACCGGAGTGTAGCAGGGCTGCAATGCGATTGGCGCCCCGCGTTCGCCGGTGCGCGATAGGCAGGCCACGGAGGAAGCGTTGCAGTCGATCCACTCCCTCATGCTCGACGGTCGCGGCGGTGCTCGTGCAGTCGACCCGTCCACGACGCCCGCGCCAGGTGAGGTGCTGTGGCTCCACCTCGACCTCAACGATGCCGAGCAGGCGCGCTGGGTCCGGACCTCGAGCGGCCTCGAGCCCGTGCTCGCCGAAGCGATGCTCGCGGTCGACACCCGCCCCCGCAGCTTCGTGAACGGCGACGGGCTGTTCCTGAACATGCGCGGGATCAACGTCTCGAGCGACTCCGAGCCCGAAGACATGGTGGCGCTGCGCATGTGGTTCGAGGCGTCGCGCGTCGTCACCGTCCGGCGACGCCACCTGCAGGCCGCGATCGACGTGTCCGAGACGCTCGCGAACGGGAGCGGGCCCACCAGCGCGGGCCGTCTGCTCACCGACCTCGTGGAGCGCCTCCTGTTCCGCATCGGCGGGCACATCGCTGCCCTCGAGGACGAAGCGGACGAGCTCGAGGAGATCGTGATGAGCGCGCGGTCGAGAGAGCCCCGGGCCCGCATCTCCGAGCTCCGCCGCAACACGATCTCGCTGCGGCGCTACCTGGCACCCCAGCGCGAGACCATCACGCGGCTCCACGCAGAGCGGGTCACCTGGCTCGACGACACCGACCGCGCGGAGCTGCGCGAGACCGGCGACGCCGTCACCCGCTACCTCGAGATCCTCGACTCCACGCGAGAGCGTGCGGCCGTCTCGTCGGAAGAGCTGTCGAACCGGCTCGCCGAGCAGATGAACAACACGATGTACATGCTGTCGATCGTCACGGCCATCTTCCTGCCGCTCGGCCTCCTCACGGGCCTGCTCGGCATCAACGTCGGCGGGATGCCCGGGGTCGACTCGCCCTGGGCGTTCAGCCTCGTGGTCGTGTTCCTCGTGCTGATCGGCGTCGCCGAGTACCTCTGGTTCCGCAGCCAGCGGCTCGTCTGACCGACCCGCTCAGGCCGACAGCGCCAGCCAGGCGCCATACGCGGCGAGTGCGCTCATCAGCGTCCAGGTGAGCGAGATCCCCACGAAGCGCGGCACCGACCGCCCGGGATTGCGCGCATACCCGACCGCGTGGAGCACCCGCGCGACCGCGAACGCCACGCCGAAGCCGTGCAGCACCGCTGCGCCGGCCCCGTTCAGCTCGGCGATCCCGAACAGGAGCACGAACATCGGCACGTTCTCGACGGCGTTCCCGTGCACCCGCGCCGCGTGGCGGATGTCGGCATCGGCCACTCTGCGCAGACGCATCAGCGACACCCGCGTCGCGAGGCCCACGAGCAGTGCCGTGAACCCCGCGGCGTAGAGCGCCGTGAGTGTCAGCAACAGCTCCCGCCCGTGGCGGAGGGCGCCGTGAGGTACTGCTGCGCCGCCATCGTGGGGCCGCAGTCGAACACCCCGTAGTGCACCGACTCGTCGCCGATCACCTCGAAGTGGTCGGCGAAGCGCGTGTCGCGCAGCATGGCGGCCGTGTTCCCGCACACCCGCTCCGGGCGGTTCCGCTCGAACAGGTGGTGGTCGTCGAGCATGAACACCGGCCCGACCCCCGGGATCTCGTTCCGGTAGATCGCGAGCTGCCCGTAGTCTTCACAGCGCGCCTCGAGCCCGGCGAGCTTGAACAGCCGGAGCGTGATCGAGCTGAACCGGGCCGCGCCCACCTTGCGCTCGATCTCGTGGTTCTGGATGGTGATCGGGCCCCGCTCGACCGCCCGCGGATCCTTGAAGCCCACCGCCTTCGCGAGCTGCTCGAAGTCGAAGTCGTACAGCGCGCCACCCAGGCACTCGCTGTGCAGCAGCGGGTCGAACGCGATCTCGCTCGGGAGCCGGCGATCGACGAACACGTCGGAGAAGTAGAACTCGCCGCCCGGCTTCAGGATGCGGAACACCTCCTTCAGCACGATGTCTTTGCGGGGCGAAAGGTTCACCACGCAGTTCGACACCACGATGTCGACGCTCGCATCCGGGAGGAACGAGAGGTCTTCGATGTAGCCCTCGTGGAACGCCACGTTCGGCTTGTCGTACCCGAAGCGGTTCGTGTGCCAGTCGAGGGTGCGCTCGGCCACCTCGAGCTGCGAGCGCGTCATGTCGACGCCGTGCACGAACCCGTTCTGGCCGACGAACTGCGACAGCAGGTACACGTCGCGGCCCGTGCCGCAGCCCAGATCCACGACCGTGCGCCCCTCCACGGCCTCCGGGATGGGGAAGCCGCAGCCGTAGAAGCGCGAGAGCACGTCGTCGTGGACGTTCCGGAGGGCTTCCGCGATGCGCGGCGGCGGCGCGCCGAGCGCACAGCACGCGTTGGTCTTCAGATCCGCGCTCTGCTTCAGGATCTCGCCGTAGTACTCCTGAACCCACTCGTGGACGTCTTCCTGGGTTGCGTCGGTGTCGGTCACACGGCCTCCTGCTGCAGGGTGATACGGTGTAACACCGGCTGGAGATCAGGTGCGCGCGCGTCACATCCTCGTCGAATACCAGGGTTGGTGGCCTCCATCCCGTCGTCACGTGGAGCGGTCGAAAGAAGACGCGTACCAGATGGCCGTGGAGCTGCGTCTGCGCATCCTGTCGGGCGAGAGCTTCGCCGACCTCGCGCGCGTGCACTCCGAGTGTCCGTCGGGCGCCGATGGCGGGGATCTCGGGCACTTCCTGCCCGGCGACATGGATCCGGCGTTCGAGGCCGCCGTGAAGGAGACCGCCGTGGGCGAGGTGGCTCAGCTCACCCGCACCCAGTTCGGGTGGCACGTCATTCAGCGGCTCGACTGAGGCGCTGGGTCCTCCCAGATCGCCGCGAGGCGCTCCACGGTGAGCGACACGGCGCCGTCGCACTCCACGAAGGGGGCTCCGCTCCCCCACTTCTGGAGGGCCGCGTCGTCGAGCGCGTCGCCCGCCCATGCGGACAGCGCTTCCACCCGGTCGGCGCGCTGCACCTCGCGCTCGACGAGCGGCGGGAGCGCGGGGTCTCGCCCGAGCTTCGCACGCTCGCAGCCCCGGCGGTGGTCGTGGTGATGGTCGAACTGCAGCGTCAGGCGCCAGGGCGACAGGTCCGTACGGGCCGGTGGGAGCGGACCCGTTGCGGTACCGGTCTCGTGGAGGGCCGCCAGCACGGGGCTCCCGGCGGGGTACAGGTGGAGACGGTCGAGGCGCTCGGCCACATCGCCGACCTCCCGGTTCCGGCCCGCCCGGATCAGGGCCTCGACCGGCGCCCGGACCCCGCCGCACCCCTCCGTCCCGCCGACGCCCTCGCTGCACCGTCGCAGGGACCACAGGAGCGCGAGCTTCGCGGCGTCCCCTTCGCCCTCCGGGAGCGCCATCCGCTCGGTCCGCACGAACTCGTTGGTGAGCGTGTCTGCGGTGACCCGCATCCCCACCACGAGCTCGGGGTCGTCGACCCAGCTCCCGAGCCAGAGCGCGGTGGGCATCTCGATGGCGACGAGGTCCTCTTCGGTCCACACGTGCCCGGCCCGGACATCGCGGGCCGCCACCATCACCATCACGGTGTCCTCGATGCGCCGCTGGCGTGCGATCACGCCGTCGCGCACCTGCAGGGCCGACTCGATGGCCACGAACAGCACGGCGCCCACCACCAGCCCGAACAGTACCCCGAGGAGCCCGAGCCCGAGCGTCGTTCCGAAGGCCCGCATCACCGCACCACGGGCTCGAGCCGGTCGTCGCGGACGACCTCGCCACGCAGGAGCGGAGACCGCGGGAGCCGCCCCGTGGGGAGCTCGCGGAGGATCTCCTGGGCGAGGAAGGACTGCGGCCACTCGCGGAGCTCGAAGTGCTCGCGCTCGATGCGCGTCCCTGCCGCCAGATCCACGACGAGGACCGGAACGCACTCCACCGGACCGCGGGATCCCGCGTCGCGCACCCTACCGACGGTGTGGCAGCGAGTGTCGGTCTCGCGACCCAGACGCGCGTCGAGCGCGGCTCGCACGTCGTCGTCGGGCAGGTCGGACAGGAGCGCCTGGTACCCGCCGAGCACGGACACCGTGGCGCCGAGCAGGCCTCCGACGAGCCACGCGAGCCCGTAGACCCAGCGCATCAGAACCCGAGGACCTCGCGCATCGCCCGCTCCAGGTGACGCGAGATGTGCGCGCGCTTCACGGGGTCGGCGAGGAGGTCCTGCCGCATCTCGATCTCCAGCGCTTCGAGCCCGTGCTCCCGCGCGTGCTTGTAGCAGCTGAACATCATGCCGCCCTTGCCCGACCACGGCTCGTTGGCCCGGATCACGAGCCCGGACGGCGCGAGCGCCCGCATCACCTCGGCCGCGAGGTCGTCGGCGGACTCGAACAGCACGCCGAGCTCCACGTCGCGCACCTGCCCCTCGTAGACGGGCGTGAAGCTGTGGACCGAGAGCAGCACCTGCGCCGGCGCGGCCCCGCACAGCGCGTCGAGCGCCTGATGGTACGGCTCCCACCAGTCCAGCACGCGCTGACCGCGCGCGAGGTCGGGGAGGCCCGTGTTGAGGTGGACCGGCCGCCCGTCGGCCACGTCGCGGAACAGCGTCTGGCTGTACAGCGGGCGGTTCGTGTCGATGACGAGCCGGCTGACGCGGGACAGGACCGCGCGGGACCCGAAAGCCTCGACGAGATCGCGCGTGACGAGCGCGGCCCCCGGGTCCCAGGCCCAGTGATCCTCGGACAGCCAGGCGTCGGCGCCCCACTCCAGGCCCTCGGGGAGCGCGTTGGACGCGTGCTCGCAGCACAGGATGACCGGCGACACGCCCGACCCGCTCACGATCACCTCGGTGGCGCGGTCGATTCGCGACGCGAGCATCACGGGAGGCTCGTGTTCGTCGCGTTGCACGGGCTCGCTCCGCAGAAGTGCTCGATCGTGCCCTCCTGCCCGACGGCGAGGTACGCGCGGGTCTGGGCGTTCGTGGTGTCCCAGGTGCGCGGGAGGTCGTGCGCCATCGTCACCGGGGCCGGGCGGTTGGTGTCGGGCGGCAGACCCACCTGCGGGTCGTACTGCACATAGGCCCGGGAGCCCGGCGGCAGCGGGGCGGTCACGGGGTCGAGGCCGTACACGGGCGTGACCACGGGCCCGAGCTGGGGCAGGCCCACGGAACGGGCCAGCGCTTCGGTCGTGAGGTTCGGCACCTGCTCGTCTCCGATGGACTCCTGGAGCAGGAAGCTCCGCTCGGACAGGTCGGCCGTGTACGCGATGGGATCCGCGGCGTCCCACCACAGCTGGCTCGCGGAGTACAGGCGCTGGCGCGTGATCGGCTCGGGGATGGTGGCGTTCAGGAAGATCTCGAAGGCCGTCCAGTTCGAGCTGCGCTCGAGCATCGTGGACCACATCGACCCGCCGACGTGGAGCACCGCGCCATCGAGCGGAGGGTCGTTCGCGAGCATGACCGCGCCCTGGATGCCCCCGAGCGAGATGCCGTAGTACCGGACGTGCGCTGGATCCGCGAGCAGCTGCCCCTGCCGGCCCTGGAACACGGGGTCGGCCAGCAGATCGCCCTCCTTCACGAGCCGGATGAGCTCCGCGACGTTCCCCTGCCCCTGCACGAGGCGGTCGGTGACCTCGTAGATGCGCGCGAAGTCCTGCGCGGCTTCGATGGCGCCCGTGCGGTCGGGGAACGACAGCCCGCGCCAGATGGTCGCGACCACGATGAACCCGGCGTCGTTCGCGAGCTTCACGCAGCCGCTGGGATCGTCGGGGTCGTCGAGGTAGTTCGCGGGCTCGCTGAAGATTCCGTGACCGAGCAGCAGCACGGGCACCGTGCCGGCGGGCGCATCCGCGACGGACTCCGGGATGTGCACGTACAGCAGGGCCTCCGCGGAGCCCGTGGGCGCAACGGACCCGTCGGGCTGGAGCGACAGGCTGCGGTCGTCGACCAGGAAGTCGGTGACCGCGTACGTCCCCTCCGCCACCCGGAACGCGGTGTCGACCACGGAGTCGCCGTCGTCGGCGTGCCTCACCTCGCTGAACGTCCAGCTGGTGGGCAGAGCGGTCTGCTGCCAGACCGACCGGAGCGGGGCCGTGCCGTCGCCCACCGGGAAGTCCCACGCGATGGCGATGTCGTCTGCGGGGACGCCCAGCGCGCCGAGGTCGGCCACGAGGTCGACGAAGTGCGGCGCGTGCTCGGCGAGGTCGGCGGGCGGGCTGTCGGACAGGAGCGCATCGAACCGTGCGGGGCGGTCGGCCGCGCCCTTCAGCACGACGACCGCGACCTGGTGACCGACGGGGATGGCCTTCAGCGGGCGCACGAGCAGCGTGGGGTCGGCGTCGGGATGCGCGTCGAGCTCCGCCATGACGGGCCACCACACGCCGTCGGTGAGGTCGGCCAGGCGCACGGTGCCCTGCCCGGGAGCGGGGTCGTGCGGGGTCGGGAAGCCCGACGGATCGAACGACGGGAGCGCGAGCACGGCGGTCTGCGCGACCGAGAAGCCCTCGCGCCACGCCAGCCGGTCGACGGCCAGCGGAGTGTCGGTCGTGAGGTCGAAGTCGGCGGGGTCGAGCGCGACGCGGCCCCCGGAGGTGTGCAGCACCCCCACGGGGAACGGGTTCAGCGGGTGATCGCCGACCAGGCCGGCCGGCTCGACCGGACCCACATCGGTGTCGGTATCGGAGTCGACCGGCGCGCCCTTGCAGGCCACGACCACCGCGAACAGTCCGACCAGCGCCCTCATCCCGCCTCCAGCTCCGCTACTCGACGGACTAACTCCGCTTCGGTGAGCTGGCCGGAGACCCACGCGTCCACGGCCTCCTGGAGGGCCACCAGGCGGGCCCGGCTGCGGCGTCGCTGCTCCAGGAGCCCGGCAGACAGGGCCTCGATGCGATCGAGGACCGCCGAGCCCGGCAGCGGCACGGCCGTGGCGAGCACCGTGTCGACGTCCGTACGGGGGCGGGTCTGCCCGGTCGTCGGTGGGAGCTGCTCGCGCCACGCCGGGCTGCGAAGCGCGTGGAAGGCGAAGTGCGGATGGTGCTCGGGCAGCAGCCGGATCCACTCGGGAGACCCGACGGCTTCGAGGTCGTCGGGCATCAGGCTCACATTCCCGAGCCCAGGGCGCATCCGGCTCACGAGCACGGCTCCCGGAGGGAGCACGGCCCGACGCCCATCCACGGCCTCCCGCCTCGGCAGGGGCTCCCCCGTGGTGCGGTCCGTGTCGGCGAGCTCCACCACGTCGACCTCGCCGGAGACGGCCACCGTGCGCGGGTCCGACCGCATCCAGGTCCCCAGCGGCACGCCCGCAGCCGCAGGGGTCTCCGGAAGCCACCCGTCGATGCCGCGCCACCCCTGCCCTGCGCACAGGGCCTCCAGCTCGGACGGATCCGTGGGCTTGAGCGCGGTGCTGCGAACGTCGTACCCGGGGTCGCGCAGCTCGGCCCACCCCATGGGGCCGTCCGGACAGGGACGCCGCTGCAGCCACAGCACGGCCGCACGCCCCGCGGCTCCGCCGAACGGCCGGAACACGCCCTCGGGCAGCGCGCAGCACGCGACCCGCCGGAAGTGCGCGTCGATCCGGTCGCGGACGCGCTGCGTGGAAGGGTTCGCGACGAGGGTCCACGGAACGACCACCCCCGCGTGCCCGCCCGGACGCACCCAGCGCTCGAGGGCCTCCATGAACAGCACATCCGACGAAGCGCGGTCGAGACCCTCGGCCAGCACGTACCGATCGAGCACCTCACGCGCTCGGATGTCGACGGAGAACGGCGGATTCGCGACCACCACGTCGACCGGCTCGGGATCCGTGGCGAAGAAGTCGGCCTGCGTCACGGCCCCAGGCAACCCCGCGAGCCCGAGGTTCAGGCCCGCGAGCGACACGAGGTTGGGGTCGACGTCGAGCCCGCGCACCGAGGCTCCCCGCCGTCCGGCGAGCACGAGCAGACCGCCCGAGCCACACGTGGGGTCGAGCACGGTGGTCCCCGGGCCCATCGGCAGCCGGGACACCAGCAGGCGGCCCACGGCGCCGGGCGTGAAGAACTGCCCCACCCTCCCCTTGAACAGGTCCGGGAAGAACCGCTCGTAGGCGAGCCCCAGCAGGTCTCCGTCCCCTTCCGGGAGGTCGAGCCCGTCGAGCGCCGGATGCGGGGCTCCCCCGCGACCGAGGCGGTGGAGGAGCGTGTCACGCAGGGCCCGGAAGGCGGCATCCCCCGTGAGACCCCCGGCCCGCAGGCGCTGCTCGGCACGGACCAGCGCGGCCGCGAATCCCTTCATCCGCGCATGGGCAGCGACACGACGTCCGCACCGCCCGCAGACCCACCGTCGAGCTCGAGCCGGGTGCCGGGCGCGGCGCTCTCGTTGCGCACGACGCCCAGCGCGATCAGGCCGAGCGTGGGGTGCTGCGCGGAGCTCCCGAGCCGCCCGACCTTCTTCCCGCCTGCGATCAGGTCGGTGCCTGGCGCCGCGTCGCCCGAGAGCCGGAGCCCCACGAGCCCCTTGCGGACCTGCCCCATCACGTCGACGCGGTGGATGATCTCCTGCCCGCGGTAGCAGCCCTTCTCGAAGTGCAGGTGGGTGTCGCGGATCCCGAGCTCGTGCGGGAGCTGCTTGTCGGACCCGTCGACCGGCCATGCGGGCCACCCGGCCTGGATGCGCAGCGCCTCGAGCTCGCCGGGAGCGGCTGGCCTCGCGCTGGCGAGCACGGCGTCGGGCAGCGCACCGAGCACGTCGAACCCGCCGCCGATGCTGCGGGGCGCCGGCCAGTGCACGCCGTCGAGCGCCACCTTCGCGTCGCGCACGTCCTGCACGGTGTGCACGACCTCGTCCCGCACCACGACCTCGAGGTCTTCGAGCAGGAGCAGCATCCGGTACTGCTCCTCGAAGGCTTCGGTCGTCATGCCCTCGAGCGCCAGCAGGAACCGGTTCTCGTCGAGGCACACGAGGTCGGCCAACGCCTGGAGGCGGCCCCGATCGTCGGTGAGCGCCGTGTGCTGGTGCGCGCCGACGGGCAGATCACGCGCGTTGTTCGTGAACTGCCCGTTCGCGAACCGTCGCGCGGCCTCGCCGACGATCTCGATGACCCGGACAGCGTCGCGGGACCCGGAGATCATCGATCAGAAGTCCTCGTCGTCGTCGAACGCGATGATGGTCTGACCGCTCGACCGGGGCGGCGCGGGCGGAGGCGTCGGCTTCTTCGGAGGCGGTGGCGGCGGCTCTTCCTTCACCTCGGGCTTCGGAGGCGGCGGCGGCGGCGCGTCGTTCTTCGCGGGGGGCGGAGGCGGAGGCGGCTCGTCGGCCTTCTTCCCGGGGGGCGGAGGCGGAGGTGCCGCAGGCACGTCGACCATCGACGGGGGCGCGACGACCGTGGCCATCTCCTCCTCGTCGAACGGGTCGGACGTCTGGATGGGCGCACGCTCGAGCGAGCCGATGGGCGGGAGGTCGGGCTCCTTCTTCTTCTCCTCGACCGGAGGATCGGAGGGGTCGAACGGGTTCCGCTTCGCGGGCTTGTCGGCCGGCTTCTCGGCCTTCGGAGGCTCGGGCTTCTTCGGAGCCTCTTCGGTCTTCGCGCTCGTGTCGGGATCGGACGAGGACGGCTTCTCGGCCTTCGCGGCCTTCGGGGCCGGCGGCTTCGCCGGAGCTTCGGGCTCGCTGTCACCGCCACCGCGCACCATGCGCACCACGAGGAACAGGATCGCGAGGGTGATCGCGATGCCGCCGAGGCAGCACAGCAGCGAGCACGCGAGGGAGATGATCGTTTCCATGAAGCGGCGGACCTCGTCTCGTGGGGTGGGCCTTACCCGGCGTCACCCTGTCTTGCAATGGGGCGGTATACCTCAGGACCCCGCACGGACGGGCCGTTCATTGCGGCACATCTGCAACGGGCACGCCCTGCGGGGCTCCGGTGGGCTCGTCGAAGCGAATCAGCGTGGCATCGTCGCGGCCCCAGCTCAGCTCGTCGGCGACCAGGCGCTCGAGCACGATGGGGTCGCTGTCGAGCATCTTCAGGTCGCGGAGCGCACGCTCGTTCTCGCGCTCGAGCTGGGCGAGCTCGGCCTGGGCATCGTCGAGCTGGGCATCGAGCTGGTGGCGGACGAGCAGCCCGTTGTCGCCCCAGATGGCGGACGCAGCGACAGCGGCCAGGAGCAGCGCGGGGAGCACCGTCAGCAGGAGTCTCGGGGATCGGCGCATGGGGAAGCCGGGAGCAGAGCGGGTGGGGACGGCAGGAGCCTCGGGGAAGGCTCGGGAGGGGTGAGCGATGGTAACACAGGGCGCGCTCACTCGTCCCGGTCGACCTCGGTTGCGATGGCGAGCTTCGACAGCCCGAGGTTCCGCGCGAGGTCCATCACGGCCACCACACGCCCGTGCGACACCCCCTGGTCGGCCTTGATCACCACCATCGTGTTGGGGTCGGACCGGGCGCTGTTCGCGAAGATCTCGCGCAGCCGCGCCATGGTGACCGGCTGATCATCGGCGTACACCGAGCCTTCCGTGGTCATCCAGATGTTGATGTCCTTCTTGTCGGAGATCACGACCTCCGAGCTCGAGCGCGGCAGGTCGACCTCGATCCCCGGGCTGCTGATGAAGGTAGTGGTGACCATGAAGAACAGCAGGAGCTGGAACACGACATCGATCATCGGCGTGACGTCGATCACGGGGTCGGCGCGGCGCGGGACCGAGAACCGCATCAGGCCTCGACCTCCCCCGGCTCGCGCGCGGAACCCGGACGCGCATCGACCAGCGCGTCGATCACGCCGAGGCTCACCTCTTCGAGGTCGAGCAGGAGGGAGTCGACGCGCGACAGGAGGAACCGGTTCGCCATGACGGCCGGGATGCCGACGCACAGCCCCGCGAACGTGGTGACGAGCGCCTGCGAGATACCGCCCGCGAGCGCACCCACGTCGGCCATGCCGCCCTGCGACTGGATCGCCTGGAACGTGATGATCATGCCGAGCACCGTGCCGAGCAGGCCGAGCAGCGGCGCGATGCTGGCGATGGTGCCGAGCACCGGGATGAACCGCTCGAGCTCGGCGGCTTCGCGTCGCCCGACCTCCTCGAGCCGCTCCTTGATGCCGCTCCGCGTGCGGTCACGCCCGAGGAGCGCGACCTCCACGACCCGACCGGCCGCCACGTCGCGCTTGCGGCACAGCGTGGTGGCGTCGTCGACCCGCCCCTGCTTCACGAGCTCGAGCAGCTCGACACAGAACGACGCCGGCACCACACGACCCCGTCGCAACGCCCACAACCGCTCGAGGAACACAGCCACGGCGACGAGCGAGCACAGCCCGATGGGAATCATCACCGGCCCACCGGCGACCAGGGTCTCGATCATCGACATGCCTCCGGGTGGAGCTTAACGACTGGTATGCGCCGCCGCCGTGTCCTGTCGATCGCGTCCGGCCTCCTGGCCGTGGGTCTGGTGGTGTCGTTCCTGGCGTACCAAGAGCGCATCCTGTACGTCGCGGGCCAGGCGGTGTTCCAGGGCGAGCTGCTGTGGGGCCGCGTGCCCATCGACGAAGCCATCGCCTCGGGGCGCTACTCGGACGACGAGGTGCGCCAGCTGCAGCGCATCGGCGAGATCAAGGCGTACGGCGTGCAGATCGGGCTCGCCGGCTCCCAGAACTACGACTCGATCAACCCCACGTGGGACCACACGATCTGGAATCTCTCGGCGTCCGACCCCGTGAAGTTCGAGAACGTACGCTGGTGGTTCCCCATCGTCGGGAGCATGCCCTACATCGGCTACTTCGACCGTGTGCCCGCCGACGAGAAGAAGGCCGAGCTCGAAGCCGAGGGGTACGACGTGTACCTGCGAACGGCGGGGGCCTACAGCACGCTGGGCTGGTTCCGCGACCCCGTGATGCCCGCGATGCTGAAGTGGGACGAGTACCGCCTCGCCAACACCATCCTGCACGAGCTGACGCATGCGACGGTGTGGATCCGGGGCAGCGTGCAGTTCAACGAGAGCTTCGCGAACTTCGTGGGCGACGAGGCTGCGCGCTCGTACATGGTCGACCGCTACGGGCCCGACTCCGCCGAGGTCACCGCGATGGAAGACCGCATCCGCGACGGCGAGGACTGGCGCACCTTCATGCGCGGCATCTACCACGACCTCGACGCCGTCTACACCGACGACGCGCTGTCGCGAGACGACAAGCTCGCGCAGAAGGCCGCCATCCTGGGCTCGCTGGGCCAGCGCATCGATGGTGTGGGGTTCCGCGACCCCGAGCGCTACCGGAAGTACGTCACGGAGAGCGACTGGAACAACGCGCGCATGATGCAGTTCCGCACGTACAACCGGAGCCGGGACTGGTTCGACCAGCTCTACCAGCGCGAGCAGAGCGACCTGCCGCGGTTCATGGCGCGCGTGCAGGAGATCGCCGCGAACGCCGACGATCCGTACCGGGCCCTGGCCGATGCCGTCGGCGCGGACTTCGACGCCGAGGAGTGATGCTCCTCAGTACACCGGGAGGCTGGGGTCGACCTCACGCGCCCACGCCGTGATCCCGCCTTCGAGGTCGTACAGCCGGGTGAGCCCGAGCCCGGCGAGCGTGGCGACCGCACGGGCCGATCGCGTACCGGCCTTGCAGAACACGAGCACGTCGCGGTCGCGCGGCAGCGTGTGGACGGCCTCCGCCACGAGGTCGTGTGCCACCCGCAGGCTCGTGAACGGGAGCGCAGCGATGCGCGCTTCGGCTTCCGAGCGCACGTCGAGCACGAACGGGTCCCATCCGGCGTCGCGGCGTGCGGCCACCTCCCCGGCGGACAGGCGGGTTCCCGCAGGCGGCGCGGGCTTCGGCACGCCACAGAACTGCTCGTAGTCGATCAACCCCTCGATCGGCCGTGCGTTCGGGTCTCTCGACAGGGAGAGCTCGCGGAACCGCATCGACAGCGCGTCGTACAGCAGCAGGCGCCCCGACAGGGTGTCGCCGAGCCCGAGCAGGATCTTGAGCGCTTCCGTGGCCTGGATCACGCCGATCACCCCCGGAAGCACGCCGAGCACGCCGCCCTCCGCGCACGACGGCACGAGACCCGGCGGTGGAGGCTCCGGATACAGATCGCGGTAGCTCGGCCCTCCCTCGTGGTTGAACACGGAGGCCTGACCCTCGAACTTGAAGATCGAGCCGTACACGTAGGGCTTCCCGAGCAGCACACACGCGTCGTTCACGAGGTAGCGCGTGGGGAAGTTGTCGGTGCCGTCGACCACCACGTCGTAGGGCTCGAGGATCCGGAGCGCGTTCGCCGAGGTGATCGCCTCTTCGTACACGTCGATCCGCACGTGCGGGTTGAGGTCTGCGAGCCGCTCGGCGGCCGACCGCACCTTCGGCCGGCCCACACTCGCCGTGCCGTGCAGGATCTGGCGCTGGAGGTTCGACGCATCCACGGCATCGAAGTCGACCAGTCCGATCCGCCCGACACCCGCGGCCGCGAGGTACATCAGCGCCGGCGAGCCGAGCCCGCCGGTGCCGACACACAGCACGGATCCGGCTTTCAGGCGCTCCTGGCCCTCGCGCCCCACCTCGCCGAGCAGCAGGTGTCGGCTGTAGCGCCCGACCTCTTCGGGGGTGAGCTCCATCCGTGCCTCCTGGAGCCGTACGCGGCTCCGCGGGAAGGGCTCGTAACTCACCGGATGCACGACTTCCGAAGACGGGTTACGTGCCACCGTCGGTCCTCTGATCGGCTGTGTTCTACAGGATTTTCTATGCGCATTCTCGGCACGACCCCCACGGGTCTCGGCTCCCTGTTCTGCTTCTTCGCGGCCCTCCTCTCGGGCTGCGGTGGTCTCGACGCCGTCTACGGCGACGACTTCAGCATCGCGGACGCCGTGCCGGTCGACCGCGAGACGGGCAAGCCCCTGCTCGACTCCCAGGCACGCACCTACGGGTACGAAGCCCAGGGGCCCACGGTGGCGGGCCTCCGCGCCGACACCGAGGTGTGGGCCGTGCACCGCCGCTGGTACGAGGTCGACGACGCGCCCGGCATGGCGTGGTCGGCAAGCTCGGGCCTCACGTGGGACGAGAAGTACGCCGCTTGGGTCGATCAGCTCGAGCAGACGAACGGCGACGACGGCACGATGACCGTGCAGCTCGTCACGCCGCTCGGCCAGGTCCTCCCCTCGCCCCGCCTCGAGTGCGCCGAGATGGGCATGTTCCTCCGCACGGTGTTCGCGAGCTGGTACGGCCTGCCGTTCTTCATGTCCGCGCAGCACCCCACGCACGGTGAGGTGCACTTCGGGCACTTCGGCGTCGTGAAGGCGAACGGCGCCCCCGTGCCGGGCTTCCCCGCCTACCGCACGCGCTACGCCGACCACTCCGCGCTCGGGCTCGACGCCCTGAACGGCTGGCCCACCGACACCGAGCTCGCGCAGCGCAAGCTCACGATGCTGGCCGACGACTACAACCTGTGGATGGGCGACGAGAAGTACGCGGGCGCCTACTTCGACGCCATCCTGCTCAACAAGCGCGTCGGCCACTTCCTGCACGTGCTGCTCACGAGCTTCGGCTCCATGCACATCGCCGGCTCGCAGAACACCTTCGACCTGGCGCCCGCCGCCATGCGCGAAGGCGACCTCCTGGTCCACCGCTGGCAGCGCCAGGGCATCGGCCACGTGATGGTCCTCAAGGAGGTCGACCACCCCGATGCCGACCACCTCTCGGCGGAGATCATGTTCGGGTCGATGCCCCGCATCCAGCCCGCCTGGTACGACGCCGATGCGTCCCGCTACTACTTCCTCTCCGAAGACGGCGGCGGGAAGGAGATCAGCAACGACGGCGTCTCGTACGCCGCGCTCGGCGGCGGGCTCAAGCGCTGGCGCACCCCGGTCGTGAAGAACGGTCGCTGGCTGAACATCATCCCCGTGGCCGACCGCGGCGTGTCCGTCGACAGCGGCGACCTCGACGCCCTCGGCGCCCGCATCGACCAGATGGAGGCCCTGTTCGGCGAGCTCTCCGACGCCGATCGCCTCGCGCAGCTGCTCGGGGCCATCGAGATCGCGCGCGACAACCTCACGCGCCGCCCGGCGAGCTGCTCCAACCGCATCCGTCGCGAAGAGGCCTTCGACGACCTCTACCAGTTCCTGTCGGTCACCCAGGGCCTCACGCCCGCCCAGGTCGACGCGCAGTACCGCACGCTCGCCGACTACGTGTTCGCCGAGCTCGAGTACAGCTCCGCGAAGACGTGCTGCTGGAACAGCACCACGCCCGACATGTACGACATCATCATGGACTTCAACCAGGACCGCGCGTCGTCGGCCGCTGCGAACGAGTGCCTCGATCCCGTCGTGTTCAAGGCGCGCAACGGCGACTACGAGCTGTTCCGCAACTACGCCATCGCCACCGGCCGCGCGGAGCTGTGGCGCGAGTGGTCGGAAGACGAGACCTGCCCGCAGCGCGACGTCGTCGAAGACGCCGAAGCCAACACCCCGTGGACCGACTGGTGCGAGCTCCCCGCTTCCGGCACGGTGCAGCAGCCCGCCTCCGTCGACCCCGACCCGTGCGGCGGCATCACGTACGAAGGCCAGTGCGACGGCAACGTGCTGTCGTGGTGCGAGAACGAGCAGGTCAACACGGCCACCTGCGAGAGCCCGAACACCTGCGGCTACGACTCCGCGCAGTCCTACTACAACTGCCTCTGAGCCCACGCCCGGCGGTGCGCGTGCTTTCGCCGGAGCGTGGCGTGGTGGATGATGGCCACGCCACTCCCGGAGCGCGTGCATGGCCGTCGACATCCGACCCTACCTCGACTTCATCCCCGAGCCCCTGCTCGCCCGGCTCGTCGAGCAGGCCGAGCCCGTCGAGGGAATCTCAGGCCTCCGGGTCGCTCCCGGACTCCGTGACGCGTTCCCCGACATCGAGACCGTCGACGCCCTGACCTTCGTGTGCTCCGTGTACACCGACGTGCGCGACACCCTGTGCGCCGTCCTCGAGCAGCGGGCGGCCGACCGCGCGTTCCTCGACGCCGAGACGGCCCGCTGCGCCGAGCAGAACGCGGGGCTCGACTTCCGCGACCCCGCGTACCAGACCGTCATCGGGCTCCACGACGCATCCGGGCGCCTCCTGGTCGGCCCGCATCCCGAGACGGCCGTCGTCGACCCGGTGGTCGTGCCGCCGTTCATGGAGGGCGAGCAGGTCACCCTGTTCGGTCCGCCCGACACCGCGAAGATGTCGATCAACGCGATGAACGCGCTGCACCGCATCGCTCCCGACGAGCCCTCCGTGGTCACCCAGCTCGTGGAGCAGTCCGGTCAGGTGCCGCGGTGGGGCGCGGATGACGAAGACAGCAAGACCCCGCTGATGCGGGACTTCCTGACGGCCTGCGAGAACATCATCGGGTGCTTCGACGGCACGCTCACGTACGACGACCCGCGGAACGGCAAGCACTACGCGCTCGCCGCCGACCGCCTCGCCCGCCCCATCAAGCGGGTGCCCGGCCTCGCCCTGCCCGACGGCAGCCATCTGCTGAACGGCAGCCCGCTCCCCCTGCACCTCTACGACTTCTGCCTGCACGCGTTCCACAACCGCACGCGGCCCGAAGCGCTGGTGTTCTACATCCCGAAGCTCGAGAACGAGGAGGAGGCCGCGTACGTCCGGGCGCTGGTCGACCGCACCGAAGCCGGCCTCGTCGCGCTCGACCCCGCATACCGACGCGGCACGATCCGCCTCATGATCGTGTTCGAGAACCCCCGCGCCATCTTCCGCATCCGCGAGATCGCGCGGGCGCTCGGGCCCCACTTCCTCGGCGGCAGCCTCGGATGGCACGACTTCCTCGGGTCCACCGCGCGCCTGTTCCGGAACGACCCTCACTACCGCATCCCCGTGAAGGCCGACCCCGACATCGTGATCGACCACATCCGCGAGTCGCACCGCATCCTCGCGAACACCCTCGAGGAGTCCGGAGCGCTCCGTCTCGGCGGCATGTACGGCGTGCTGCCGGAATCCGGGGATCCGGCGTCCTGGGCGGTGTCCGTCGTCGGGTTCATCCGCGATGTCGTCACCCAGCTCCGGCGCGGGCTCGATGGGTTCTGGGTCGCGCATCCCGACTTCGTGCGCATCGGGATCGCGCTCGTCCAGGCCTGGCGCCTGCGCGCCGCGAACCCCGAAGACCCCGCCCTCGACGCGCTGATCGAAGCCCTCGTGCCCGATCCGGCCGAGCGGGCGCCCCTCCTGGCGTTCGTCGCGAAGCCCGACGCCCGCGGGCTCGAGCCCCGCGACCCGCTCTACCTCCGCGCCGTGCTCGCGGCCGACGTGAACGTGTCGAAGGTCATCCCGAACCACCACCCCGACGAGGTCCGCTACAACGTCTTCCAGGCCGTGCAGTACCTCGCGGACTGGCTCTGCGGGAACGGCTGCGTCGCCCTGCCCGCCCGGCTGTCGACGGCTGGCGGAGACCCCGTGTTCGTGCGCATCATGGACGACCTCGCCACCACCGAGCGCAGCCGCTGGGAGCTCTGGGCGGAGGTGCACCACGGGCGTGTGTCGGTCGCCGACTTCGAGCGCATCCTGGCCGAGGAGCTCGCGTTCGTCCGTGCGAACACGGCCACCGGCACGAAGCGCGTGGCCGTCGCCTGGAACGACCGGACCGCCCGGTGGTACCCCATCGCCGAGCGCCTGCTGCGCCAGCTGGTCACCACCGACACGCCGCCGGAGTTCGTCACCGAGCTGCTCCTGCCGTTCACCTTCGATGCGGTGCGCGACGCCGAAGACCCGTGGAACGCCGCAAGATCCCTGTGTCCCTCCCGATACGGGGGTTCGTGAGCACCGCGTGAGCCCCCGGATCCGAGAGCGAGTGACATTGGAGTACCGATGCCCGAGGCTCTCCGTGGACCTTGTGCTTCCCGCTTCGTGCCCACGGAGAGCTCGACGGTTTCGGACGCCCTCCGGCGAACGGGTCAGTCGTCGAGCGCGATCTCGCACGGCGCGAGCCGCGCCCACCCCTGCTTCTTCTCGACCACGTCGGGGTTCACGCCGTTGTCGGTGAGCTCCTGGCGCAGGCGGTAGAGCAGCGCGTTCAGGCGGTTCCGTGACGACTCCAGCCCTGCCCGGCCCCAGATGCCGATCGAGATGGCGGCATCGGTGCGCCAGCCACAGCGCTCGACGGGCGTGTCGGCCTCGAGATCCGCCAGCCGGGCGGTCGCCAGGAAGTACAGCAACGACACGCGGTGCTCGGCCGTGATGGTGTGCGTGGCACACGCCGGGAGCTCGAACACCCGCGCCCGCGGAGGCTCGAGGCCGATGCGGAGCTGCCGCACCTCCGACTCGTAGTCCGTAGGCAGAGTGGGCGTCCAGGCCGTGCGCATCGAGAGGATCCGCACCTGACGGCCCGCCAGCTCGCCCACCCAGGGCAGATCGAGACGCTCGCCCGCGAGCACCACACCCTCGTCGTCGATCCCGAGCTCGACGGGCGGCATGTCGGGGACCTGGAGATCGCCGTGCTCCCCGCCGATGGTGAAGCGCGGCGGGAGCAGCGGATAGCGCACGCGGGCCGCGACATCCTCGAGCAGGAGCGCCCGCGACACACCCGGTGAGGCGTCCTGCAGGCCGAAGTCGGCGTCTCCGATGCGCACCCGGCTCCGCAGCCCCACGCGGGTCGGACGCTCGATGCGCACACCGTCGACGAACGTGCCGTTGCGGCTCCCGAGGTCTTCGACCACGAGCTCCCCTCCACCGAGGCGGAAGATCGCGTGCGACCACGACACGTCGCCGCTCGGCAGCACGAGGTGGTTGTGCGGCCCCCGCCCCACCCGGAGCTCGGGAGCGACCGACAACAGCTGGACCGGCCCGGAGACGGGCCTGAACATCAGACGAGCGACAGACATACGCGGGCATCGTAGCACCGTGAAAGTGTCGAAGTCTTTCGTCACCCTGACACGAGGCGCAGCGCCACCTCCGCGAGGCCCCCTCAGAGGACCGATAGCGCCGCGAGCGTGCTGGCGAGCGCCCCCAACGCCGCGGCTGCGAGGGCCAGCGGGAGCTGGCTCGTCACGTGGTCCATCAGGTCGCACCCCGTGAACATGCTCGACAGGATGGTGGTGTCGGAGATCGGCGAGCACTGGTCGCCGAACACCGCACCGCCGAGCACGGCGCCGAAGCACACGTGCAGGAAAGCGGGGTCGGGCGACAGGGCCCACGCGAGGGGCATCGCCACCGGGAACACCACGGCGTACGTGCCCCACGACGTGCCCGTCGAGAACGCGATGAGCATGCACAGCCCCATCAGCAGCGCCGGCAGCGCGACGATGGGGAACTGGGAGCCCACGAGCTCCACCAGGTAGTCCGCCGTGTGCAGCTCCTTCGCGACCCGCCCGATGGTGACCGCGAGCCCCAGGATGATGGCGCCGATCGTCATCGACCGGCAGCCGTCCACGAACCCGTCGATCACCTCGCCGAGCGGGAGGCCCCGCGCGAGCGCCACGCCCATCGCCGACAGCGTGCACACCACGAACGCCTCGTCGATGTAGCCGCGGGCGAGCAGCCCGTTCTTGAACAGCAAGTACGAGCCCACCGCGATGGTCAGCAGGAGCCCGATGGGCACGACGAAGTCCACCAGGCTCGGCGTGTAGGCCGGGTTGCGGTTGTCGGACGCGTCATCGGGCGGCGGGAGCAGGGGCTTCGCGCCGTCCCCGTCCAGACGGCCCGTCTCCCGGGCCCGATCCCGCGCGGCGGCCATGCGGGAGCCCACCCACGGGAGCACGCCCAGCGAGAACAGCAGCGTCATCCCGAGCGCGAACAGCGCGTAGAAGTTGAACACCACGCTCTCGAAGAAGAACACGACGGCATCCCCCTCGGTCGCGAACAAGGGCACCGTGCCCACCACGAGCCCCGCGACGAACCCCGGCCAGGCGTTGAACGGGAGCACGGTCGCCACCGGAGAGGCCGTGGAGTCGACCACGTACGAGAGCTCTTCGTGGGAGACGCGGTGCTTGTCGGCGACGGGCCGCACCGTCGTGCCCGCCAGCACCGTGCTCACCGTGCCTCCCTGGTGGAAGACGCAGCCGAGCAGCCACGCGAAGAACAGCGAGCTGCGCGGCCCCTTCGCGATGCGCCCACCCACGACCTCGGCGAAGTGCAGCGCACCTCCGGTCTTCTCCCAGATCCCGATGAGCCCGCCCAGGCACCACAGGTAGATCACGAGGATCTTCGCGTACGACTCCGAGCCGAGCGCCGGGATGAAGAACCGCGTCAGGAAGTTCAGGTCGTCGAAGCTCCCGGTCACCGAGAACAACGCCACGCTGCCCGTCACCACGCCGAGGAATAGCGCCAGCAGCACCTGGCGCGTCGCGAACGCGAGCCCGATGGCCACGAGCGCAGGCAGGACCGAGAGAAAACCGATGTGCGAAGGGGCTTCGGGCATGCGGATGCATACCACGCGCCCCCACCCGGGCTCCGACCGCGCCTACTCCGGCGGGCTGTCCCAGTCCTGCTGATCCTTGCCGACCTCGCGCGACAGCAGATCGAGCGCGGCCTTCGCCCCGTCTCCCGCGCTGATGATCGCCTGCGAGCGGGTCGGGCGCACCATCCGACCGACGGCGTACACGCGCGGAACGCTCGTGAGCCCGTGCTCGTCGACCTTCACGCCCTTCTCGCCCTCCTCGCAGCCGAGCGACTTCGCGAGCTTCCACGACTTGCCCTCGGACAGCACCACGGCATCGGCCGACACGGTGCTCCCGTCTTCGAGGGTGGCCGTGAAGCCCGCCGCACCGGCCTGGATCGACACCACCCGCGCATCGCGCACGTCGGCACCGTGCCCCGCGACCTGAGCCCGTGCGCGCGCCTGGAACTCGGTGCCCGAGACCGGCTCGACCCCGAGGTAGTTGTACAGGTACGCCCAGTTCATGGCGGTCTCGTCCTTCCCGAGCACCACCACGTTCCTGCCCGCCTTCGCCAGGAACAGAGCGGCCGACAGACCTCCCGGTCCGTCGCCGATGATCATCACGTCCATAGGACCTCCCGACCTCCCCTAACGGCTCGAGAGCGCAGCCTCGGCAGCGGCCCGCACGCGGGGGTCTTCGTCGTCGACCGACTTCTGCACGAGCTCCGCCAGCGCGGGGTCGGTGAGGTCTTGCCCAGCGAGCCCGTGGAGGGCGCCCGCACGCAGCGCGGCGTGGTTCGACGGTTCTCCGGCGATCTCGAACAGCACCGCCGCCACCTCGGGGGACGGGTACAGCGCTAGCAGCTTCAGGGCCCGCACGCGCGTGTTCATCACGTCGCCGTTCTGCGCCAGCCACACGAGGCTCGCTTCGGCCTCGGGCTGACGGTCGAGCGCTTCGCGGCCCGGCAGATCCTCCGCGTGCCAGGCCGCGAGCAGCTCCGACATCGCATCCACCCCGTCTGGACGGGGGTCTTCGCGGGATTCCGGCGCGGACGCGGCCGGACGCGAAGCGGGCAGCGGATCGGCGGGCGTGGCGACGGCCGGGGTGCGGGAACCACAGCCGACGAGCAGCAGGAGCACGGCCACAAGATGCTTCAAAGGCGACCTCCGGGTCATCGAACGACCGGGCTGAAGTACAGGATGTCGCGCTGGGTGGGGCTCAGCGTGGTCTGCGCGCCCCCGGCCGACCAGAACATCACGTTGTCGGACCCGAACCCGTTGCACTCCGACGGCAGCACCACGCCGTCGCCGTTCGAGTCGCGGGACGCCGGGCACTGGGGGGTGTCGGCGATGGGGTCGTGGAAGGTACCCGTGCTCTCGGACGTGTGGAACAGGCCGATCTGGTGCCCCACCTCGTGAGCGAAGGTGGCGCCCATGAGGTCGGCGTCGAGCGTCTGCCCGGACCCGTCGAGGTGCGGGTCGACCGCGACGACCACGCCACTCGACCCGAGCCCCTCGACCCCGAGCGCGCCCGGGATGCCGCCGGCGATGCCGAGCACGCCCTGATCGAGGAAGTCGGAGATCAGGAAGATGTTCACGGTGCGAGCCGCGCTCCCCGTGGTGACCGCCCGGAGCGAGTCGAGGTCGGCACAGTCGGTGCACAGCACGTTGCCCGAGGGGTTCGTGTACGAGAACTGCTGCACGGTTCCGATGGAAGCCGCACCATTGTTCGCGTAGATCGACGACATCACGGCGATCGTGGCGTCGATCTCGTTCTGGTACACCTCGGTGCCGTCGACCACGATGATGTTCAGGTCGAGCACCTGTGCTCCGGTGGCGAACCGGCGGCCCGAGAGGTGGGCCGTGCCCGTCTGGCCGCCCACGTTGCCGACCGCCAGCGGGAGGAACGCCAGGCACCCCGCCTGCGGGAACGTGTTCGCGTTCTGGGGCAGCACGATGCCGCCACCGGCGAACTGGTACCAGACGTGGTTCACCTGGTTCGTGTAGGGCGGGGCCACCTCGTTCATGATCAGCAGGTCGTCGGTGGCGAGCAGGCCCACCCCGCTGGGCGCGAAGCCCGCATCGACGGAGATGGCGACACTCCACATGTCGTTCGGCACGTTGGCGTACAGCGTGGGACCGAACGAGATCTGGTTCGACGAGTCGTACGACCACGTCCACGTGAAGGTGTTCGAGCCGAACCCGCCCGGCGCACCGCCGAGCGTGGTGAGCTGGGAGGACGGCGGACAGCCCAGCCCGAGCGGGTCGGTGTCGGCATCGGCGTCGCTGTCGGCATCCGCGTCGGCGTCGGCATCGGCGTCGCTGTCGGCATCCGCGTCGGCGTCGGCCTCCCCGCCGTCGTCGCACCGGTTGCCGATGCCGTCTCCGTCGCTGTCGGCCTGGTTCGCGTTGGGATCTTCGGGACAGTTGTCGCAGACGTTCCCGACGCCATCGCCGTCGCGGTCGTTCTGGTTCGTGTTGATGTCGAACGGGCAGTTGTCGAGATCGTCGGGGACCCCGTCGTTGTCGCTGTCGAGCTCACCCGGCGGCACATCGGTGTCGACGGGGATGGTGGGCTTGACCGTGGGCAGGCAGCCCATCAGGAGGAGCGAGAGGATCATGGACACCCCGGGGCGGTGATGGTCCCATGTTCCACGGGCACCAGCAACCGTCAGCGCGCACGCCGCGCGAATGCGTGCAAGACCCCAGGAAGCCCCGCAGACATGGACGATCCCGGGACCTCCGGCGCTGCACACCCGCAGCCCCGTGCCGCTTCGACTCCCCCCACGGGGTCGGGCTCGGGCTCGGTGTCGGGACCGGTGTCCGCGGGATCCGTGTCGGCGTCGGTGTCCGCATCGCTGTCGGCGTCCGTGTCGCTGTCGGCGTCGGTGTCCGCATCGCTGTCGGCGTCCGCATCGGAGTCGGCGTCGCTGTCGGCATCCGCATCGGTGTCGGTGTCGGCGCCCCCGGAGCACGTGACGGACAGCGTGTAGTCCGAGACGGCGTCGGACCAGCCGTCGACCACGACGGTGACGGGCACCCCGGAGGTGATGGGGAACGTGATCGACTCGTCGCTCGTGTTCGGGTTCGTCGACCCCTCGATACACCCGGTCTCACAGGCCGGATCCGTGGCGGCGAACAGATCCAGGTCGGCGGAGAGGCCCGTGATCGACACCGTCGCGTCGCCCGACCCCGTCGTCACGAGCGTGTAGGCGGTCTCCGGACCGGTGTACGTGAAGGTCGTGCAGTCGTGCGCGAACACGCTGTCGGACGACCCCGGCCCGCCGTTGTTCCCCGCGATCACGTCGCCGCATGCGAGCGTGTCGGACGCCACACACGGCTGGCTGCACGCATCGTCGGGCACGTCGAGGTACGCGTTCTGCGACACCCAGAGCGACGGACCCGAGCTGCACGCGCCGTCGAACGGGTCGACCGCCGTGTTCGAGCTGTTCCGCACCTCGAAGTGCAGGTGCGGACCCGACGAGAACCCGCTCGAGCCGCCCTCGCCGAGCTTCTGGCCGCACGACACCGCGTCGCCGACGCCCACGAGGATGCTGAACTGCTTCAGGTGCGCGTAGTACGTCTTGCGCCCGCTCGGGTGGTCGACCACGACGTAGTTCCCGAACCCGCCGCCACCGGCGCAGTTCGAGGTCGTGCACCGGTCGAACTCCCCGTCGTTCACGAACGACACCACGCCGTCTGCGGCGGCCGTCACGTCGCGCCCGGCATCCATGCCCGTGAAGCTGCCGAACCCGAAGTCCGACCCCCGATGCCCCGCGTACGTCTCCGACCCACACGACCAGTCGGTCACGCCGCCCTCGTCGAAGTAGGCGGTCGGGTAGAACTCCGGGTAGTCGGCCGCGGACGTCGGGAAGCCGTAGTCGTTCGCGAACGCGGCCAGGGCGAGCACGATCATGGCACCCCCACGCAGCGCTCGGCCCAGCACACCTGATCGCCGCGGAACACGGGCGCTTCACGCGGGGGCGCCACGAATCCCTCGGGCGGACCGGACGCCGCGCGCACCAGCCCCACGTTCGTGAGCTGCGCCTCGTCGCCCGTCACCAGGGAGCGCACGTACACCGACGCCCAGCCCGACCGCCCGCTCACGTACGCGATGCGGGTGCCATCTCCGGACAGCGCCAGCCGGTCGGGCCGCGTGTCGGTGCCGACCACCTGGGTGACCTCGCCGGCCCGCCACACGAACGCGGCCGTGCCCACCGGAGCCTCGACCACCGCGACCCAGGCGGCCAACTCCCCCGCGAACACGGGCTCCCCGAGCACCTCGCGCGCCACGGGCACGCCATTCCGCCGCAGCTCGCGGCCCTGGAGGTCCCACACCACCCCCTCCACCGTGCGGTGGAGCTCCCACGTCGGCCGACCGTCCGCCTCCTGGGCGAGCGCACAAGCGATCCAGATCATGTCGCCCTCACAGGCTCAGGCAGGTGTCCTGAGAGCATGCCACGATCGACGCTCCCCGCACGAGCGGCTGGAGCCCGCCGACCGACAGTCCCACGTCGTTCTGCACGGTCGACGGGGACGTCACGCGGTTCCCCGTGAAGTCGCAGCGGTTGCCCACGAACGTGGCATCGGGGCCCTCGACGAACGCCGCCCCTCCGGACTGCGAGCCGGTGTTGTCCATCACCGTGGCGGTGGACAGCGCCCCGCTGGAGTCGACCATCGCGATCGCCCCGCCCCGGTCGGCCCGGTTGCGCTGGAGCGTGCCCCCGGTGACCGACAGTGTGGACTGGTTCTCCGCCGACAGCGCCCCCCCGTACGCCGCCGCCTGGTTCTCGAAGTCGTCGCTCGTGAAGAACCCGATGCTGTCGTCGAGAGCGACCGCTCCGCCGGAGCCGGACGCCGTGTTCTGCGCCCACGTGCCGCCCGCGGACTGCAACACGGTTCCCCCGACGGCCGACACCCCGCCCCCATGGCCCAGCATCGCCTGGTTCCCGATCATCTCGACGTTGGTGAGGTCGGCACCCCCACCGCTGAGGTACACGGCGCCCCCGTGGTCCGCCTGGTTCCCCTCGGCCCGGAACGTCCCGTCGACCGCCTGCGGGGTCGGATCGGTGGCATCGGGCACGAGATCCACGGGCGTCGGACCGCCCACGGGCGTGTCGCCCTTCGCGGTGGCGCCCGCGCCCAGGATGAGCGTGCTGTCGACGAGCCCGATCACCCCGCCCATCCGGCCCGCGTTCTCGATCGCCACGCCGCTCTCGACCTCCACGGTGAGCTCGCCGGTGGTCGCGATGCCGTACACCACGCCCGCCTGGCCTCCCGAGTTGGTCTCGGCCGACAGATCCTGCACGAACGCCGAAGCCCCCAGCACGCCGTCCGTCGCCGAGATCGACAGGAGCCCCGCTTCCCCACCCTGGTTCCCGCGTGCGGTCGCGCCCTTCAGGAACACGTCGCTGTCGAGCGCGGAGATGGCCGCGAACGTGTACACGCCCGCCGTGAACGCCGGCTGGAGCATCGACACCGACGACCGGTCGACCATCACGTCGGCCGTCGTCTGCGTGCCCTCCCAGGTCACCGACTCCACGTACAGGTCGAGGTCGTTCCCGAACACCGAAGGCTGCCGCATGCCCGTGAACACGACGTCGACGAGGTCGAGCCGGAGCAGCTCGCCCGTCGAGTTGTCGACCCGGACGAACGGCCCGAGAGCCTGCGCGCCGTCGACCTCGAGGGACGTGAGCGTGAAGGCCGGCGCCGACGTGTTGCCCGCTGCATTCCAGGCGAGGAACGTCTGCGTCGGCGTGATCGAGGCCCCGTCGAGACCGCGGATCTCGAGCTCGCCGCTCGTATTCGAAGCCGTGAGCTGCACGTCGTGCGTGCCACCGCAGATCAGGATCTGCCGGATGTCGCTCACGTCGACCGTGCCCGTGAACGGGTCGTTGTAGGCGGGCCCGTTGCGCGGGAGGAACGTCACCACGCCCAGCGGGTGGGCCGTTCCGTCGCAGTCGTGATCGGTCTCGTCGCACTGCTCGACCGCCGCGGCGAACACGGTCGGATCCGCGTCGTCGCAGTCGGTGCCGCCCCACTCGTCGCCGGCCTCCCCGTCGCCATCGCCGTCGAAGTCGTCGTTGCCCGCGCAGTCGGCGTCCACCCCGTCGAACAGGACATCGACGGCCCCGACGAACACCGTGGCGTTCTCGTCGTCGCAGTCGTCGCCGCCGAACAGCGCCGAGGCGTCCCCATCGCCGTCCTGATCGAAGTCGTCGCCACCGTCACAGGCCTGATCCACCCCGTCGTACCAGACCTCCTCCCTGCCGGGGTAGCGGTCGGCCGCGAGGTCGTCGCAGTCGTCGGCCGTGCCCTGCGGGCTCCCCTCGGCGGTGTGGCCGTCGCCGTCCTGGTCGTAGTCGTCGTCGCCTGCGCAGTCCGCGTCGACCCCGTCGTAGTAGACCTCGACCACACCGGGGTGCACCGAAGCCGCAGCCGGGTCGGGGCCGTCGTCGCAGTCGCCGTCGGGGAGCGGACCGGCGTACTCCGCCGCTCCGAGGGGCAGGACGGACGGGATGAAGCCGTCTCCATCCTGATCGAAGTCGTCTTCGAGCGTGCCGTCGGCGTCGCTGCAGTCGTTGTCGATCCCGTTGTACCAGACCTCGGTGCGCCCGGGATTCCGCGTCGGGTCGGACGGATCGCAGTCGACCGGGGGATCCGTGCCCGGCGGCACGCCCGCGGCGGCTGCCGTGACCGCGAAGTCCGCGGCAAGCACGAAGCCATCCGAGGCATCGTTCGCATCGGCACACCGATCGACGGTCGCGAGGTCGTCGGCCCACCCGTCCTCGTCGGCGTCGAGGTGGTAGGCCCCTGCGCCGGTGGCGGTGGCGTACTCGTCGATCTGGCCGTTGCAGTCGTTGTCGATCCCGTCGCAGACCTCCGACCCGAGCGGGCTCACCTGGTTGTCGTCGTCGTTGCAGTCGTACCCGTCGCTCGTCGCGGGCGCGGCGACGTACCCGGCCGGCGCTTCGCAAGCGCTGACGAACGCCAGTGGATCGTCGGCAGACCCGAAGCCATCGAGGTCGACATCGGGGAAGAACAGCGTGAACGTGGACGGATCCACGGAGGGGTCGGCGTCGTCGGAGAGGCCGTCGCAGTCCTCGTCGTGCCGATCGGGGTCGCACCGCTCGATGGAGTCGGGGCTCACGTCGGCCCGGGAGTCGTCGCAGTCGGACCCGTCGGCCACGAAGTCCGCTCCGGGCCGCCCACATGCGCTGACGGGCGCATCGGTCGCGCCGAAGCCGTCTCCGTCGGCATCGGGGTACCACAGGGTCGCTTCGGTGGCGGACGGGTCGGCGTCGTTGCAGTCTCCGGCCGCCGCCACCCACCCCGTGGGGAGGACCTCGCAGAACGTGGCCGTGGACTCCGGGTTGCCGAGCCCGTCTCCGTCGGCGTCCTCGAAGCCGAGCACCTCGTTGCGCCGCTCCGCGTCGGCGTCGTCGCAGTCGTCGGTGTAGAGCACCCCGTCGCCGTCGGCGTCGTAGCGCTCGATGACCTGGATCTCGGGGATCCAGGTGCATCCCGACATGGCGAACCCGAGAACGACCCACGTGCGCATGGCACCCCCGCGGCCATTCTACCGGGCCCGCCGCACTGCGGATCCAGTTCCGGGTGACAGCTCGGACCGGGGCCGGTGTCCTCGACCCAGGAGGACGCGATGATCGCACTGCTCACTGCGGCTGCCCTGGCGCAGCAACCCTGGGGCGTCGGCCCTTCCCCGTCGGCGAGCCGCGTCGACAAGGGCTTCGCGTTCGCCGCGCACGGCGCCGTGGTCGGCGAGCCGTGGGGAGGACGGGTGAACATGGCCTTCGCACCCCACCAGCGGATCTGGATGGGCGCGGAGGTGGGCGCGGGGTCGGGCTGGCGCACGTGCCCCACCTGCGGGGACGTCGCGTTCACGGGCACCGCGCGCGTGCTGGCCATCGACTCGACCCTGTTCAAGGGGGCCGCGTGGGGGTCGACCGTCGCGACACCCCACGCGCACGCGTTCAGCGCCGGCATCGCTGCGGAGCTCGACATCGGCCGGTTCGCGCTCGACACGAGCCTGCCGCTCTGGGTGAGCGACGACCCGTGGGAGGCCGTGCGGTCGGCCCCCGAGCTCGGCGCGCGGTGGCACTGGTCGAAGCACAACGCCACGCGCGTGGCCGTCGTGGGGCTCGATCCCGACCTCGCGCTCACGCACCGGCTCACGCTCGGCCCGCTCGGGCTCGAGGCAACCGCGCGCACGACCCGCGAAGGGCCCATGGTGGAGGGCGGGATCCGCCTCCAGCTGTGAGCATCAGGCGCCGAAGGTCGCGTCGATCCAGTCGGTGACGGCCCGGATCCGCGGTGCGTCGACCAGCGCTTCCGGCACGGCCCTCCACAGCGGGCGAGACGGCAGGTCGCGGTCGACCACCTCGAGCCCGTGTCGCTCGGCATAGTCGGCCGGCAGCACCCCGATGGCCTGCCCCGACCTCACGAGGCCGATCGACACTGCGAGGCTGGTCGTCGACAGCACCGCGGACCCGCCGAGCTCGCGGAGGCGGGTGTTCTCACGGCTCTCGGTGTCGAGGAAGCCCACGAGCACCACCGGGCGCTCGCTGGCCGGTCGCTCCATCAGCGAGGGGGTGGCCGCGAGCACCAGGGGGATGTCGGCCACCCGCCGCACCACGAGCCCCGCGGACTCCGGACGCCCCAGCCGCACCGCGACATCCGCCTGCCCGCGCGCCAGATCCACGTACTCGTTCGTGGAGAACAGCTCGACCGACAGCTCCGGATGGGTGGACATCAGCTTCGGGAGCGCGGGCACGAGCCAGGCGCCGAACACCACGTCGATGGCCGTGACGCGCACGCGCCCCGCGACCCGACCCGCCACCGCGTCGACGTCGTGCCGCAGCGCGCGCACCTCGGCCGCCATGCGCTCCGCACGCGCGAGCACGGTCTCTCCGGCCTGCGTGAGCGACCAGCGCTTGCCTGTGCGCCGGAACAGCACGACTCCGAGCTCCTCTTCGAGCGCGGACACCCGACGCGACACGGTCGTCGGGTCGATGCCGAGCGCTCGCCCGGCCTGCGCCAGCTGCCCGTGCTGCCCGACCGCCAGCACCACTCTGAGATCCCGCCAGTCCATGGCTGCACTCCTGCAGTTCGAGTCTGCATCGGACTGCAATTCTACAGCATTACGATCCATGCACCGGAGGCGCCCATGCAGCTCATCCATCCCGACGGCACCGCGCTCGGCGCCAGCCTGCACCGCGGAACCCGCGACGACTGGGTGGTGATCGCGGGCGCCACCGCCGTTCCGCACCGCTACTACGACGCGCTCGCGGAGTGGCTGTCGAACGCGCTCGGTGTGAACGTGCTGAGCTTCGACTACCGCGGGATCGGGGCGTCCCGCTCGGGCCCGCTGCGCGGCATGTCCGCGGACTACCGCGACTGGGCGTCCGATCTGGCGCTCGCCATCGACCACGCCGCCGACCGCGGGCCCACCGTGGTCGTCGGGCACAGCTTCGGCGGGCACGCCTTCGGCATGACGGACGCCCACACCCGCACGCGCGGCCTGTACACGTTCGCCACGGGGGCCGGGTGGCACGGCTGGATGAGCTGGCCGGAATCGGTGCGCGTGCGCTTCCTCTGGGACGTGCTCGGGCCCGTGCTCGTGGGCTGGCACGGCTACCTGCCGTTCTCGAAGGTCGGCATGGGCGAGGATCTGCCGCTCGGCGTCTACTCCGACTGGAGGAAGTGGTGCCGGAACCCCCACTACTTCTTCGAGGATCCCGAAGCGGACTTCGAGGAGCGCTTCCAGCGCGTCCGGGTGCCCGTGGTCGGTGTGAACAGCACGGACGACGCGTGGGCACCGCCGTCCAGCGCAGCCGCGTTCCTGTCGCACTACCCGGGCTCCCGCTGTCTCGTGGTGAGCCCGCGCAGCATCGGGCGCGAGTCGATCGGGCACATGGCGTACGTCCGCCCCTCGTGCCGCGGCCTGTGGGACGACCTCGGACGGTTCGTCGAAGCGCGCCTGGCGGAGGGGCAGGACCGGCTGGAGCGCGCCGGCTGACGGGCTATGCTCGCCGCATGTCCTACGACTTCAGCGGCATCCGGGCCGATCTCGCCGCCGACGGCCCGCGTGAGGTGTACGCCGACTGGCTCGAGGAGCACGGGCAGCCCGAGCGCGCCGAGTACATCCACCTCGCCGTGCGTCTCGCGCGCCGACACCCCGCAGACGCCGACCGGAACGACCTCGCGAAGCGCGTGTTCGCACTCGAGAAGAAGCACGCGCGCGCCTGGACGGCCGACCTGCGCGAGCACGTCATGTTCGCGACGTTCGACCGCGGGCTCGTGGAACAGGCCCGCATCACGCCGAAGAAGCTCGTGTCCCACGCACCCCGGATCTTCGAGCTCGCTCCCGTGCTCCACCGCGTGTGGTCGCGCGACCCCCTGCCCCGCGCGCTCGTTCCCGAGCTCGCCGCTCGACCCGAGCTCCGCTGGCTCGACTCCCTCGCGCTGAACGAGCAGCGCCTCGGCCCGCCCGGCGTGCGCAGCCTGCTCGAATCCCCCCACCTCACCGGGCTCCGCGAGCTCTCGCTGCGCGACGACCGTGTCGACGACGAGGCCGGAGGAGCGCTCGCCAGCTGGCCCGGCCTGACGGCCCTCACGAGCCTCTCGCTCGGTCAGAACCCCATCGGGCCGGCGGTCCTGGCGCAGGTGCTCGCGAACGCGCCCGCCCTCACGCGCCTCTCGGCCTCCGGCCTCCCGCTGCAGCTCCTGCCGGATTCGCTCCGCCACGCGGGCCTCGAGCACCTCGACGCCAGCTGGTGCACCTTCGATCCCGGCGACTGGGCACGCCTGGCGACCCAGTTCCCGGGGATCCGCAGCCTGGCGTTCGAGAACCGTCCGCTCGAGCGCGGGCACGCGGCCGCGATCGCGCGTGTGCCATGGGCGCTCACCCACCTCCGCATGTACCAGGCGCGCTTCGACGATGCGGCGTTCACCGAGCTGCTGTCGGGCCCGTGGGCCGCGCTCGAGTCGTTCCGCGCGTACGCGAACCAGCTCGGAGACGCCGGCTGGGCCGCGCTCGGCGCACACCCCTGGCCACGCCTGCGCGAGGTGTTCCTCGATGGGCTGCCGTCGGTCGCGGCCGGGCGGTCCCTGCACGCCCTCGCTCCGCGGCTCGAGTCGCTCACGCTGTGGGGGACCACCGGGACCGACGCGCTGAACGCTCTGCTGGAGGTCCCCTGGCCGCGCCTGCACACGCTGTGCGTCACGGCCTCGGAGGCGACCGTGCCAGCCCTCGCGAACCGCGAGCACCTGCCGGTCCTGCGCTCGCTCGACCTCCGGCGCTCGAAGATCACGGGGCCGAACCTCCGCATCCTCCGCCGTGAGTACGGGTTCGGGCTGCGCTGATGTCGGGCCGCACGAAGTATCCGCGCACACCACACGTGCCGTGGTCGCCGGGCGCCGCTTCGGACGACCTCACGGCGCGTGACCTCGAGCGGTTCGAGGGGCGCGAGGTGGTGGTGACCGAGAAGCTCGACGGCGAGAACACCACGCTGTACCGCGACGGCCTGCACGCGCGGTCGCTCGACAGTGCGCACCACCCGAGCCGCACGTGGGTGAAGGCGCTGCACGCGCGCATCGCATCCAGCCTCCCGGACGACGTGCGCGTGTGTGGCGAGAACGTCGCCGCGCGCCACAGCCTGCCGTACACCGAGCTCGACGGGTACTTCTACGCGTTCTCCGTGTGGCGCGACGACCAGGCGCTCTCCTGGGACGCCACCGTGCGATTCGCCCACGAGCGCGGGCTCCCCACGCCGCGCGTGCTGTACCGCGGCCCCTACGACCGGAAGCTCCTGCGCACCCTCCGCGTCGACCCCGCCACCCAGGAGGGCTGGGTGCTCCGCACCGCCGACGGCTTCGCGTTCGCGGACTTCGGGGAGCGCGTCGCGAAGTGGGTGCGGTCGGGCCACGTGCAGACCGACGCGCACTGGATGCAGCAACCGGTGGTCCCGAACGGGCTCGGTCCGACCTCCGTGCTGTGGGACATCCGCTCCGGGGCGCCGGTCGACCCCGACGCGCTCGCGGCCCTCGTCGGCGGCACCGCACTCGACGTCGACCTGCCCGTGCTCGGCGACCGCAGGCTGGCGGTGGTGCTCGCCGGCCGGCTCCGCGACGCGTGGCGCTCCGAGCTGCTGCCCGGTCTGGTCGGCACGCTGGGTCCTGCGCTCGCGCGGAAGACCGCCGATCTCGTCGGGCTGTACCGGCTCCTCCACCGCGACATCCCCGAAGAGGCCCGCGCGGGCGGGCTGGTGACGCTGGCGCGCTGTGCCGATGCCGCGGGGCTGCACGCGCTCGCGGAGGCCACGGCGCCCGACCCCGAGAAGGTGCGGTGGTCGCGGCTGGTCGCCGAGGACGCGGGTCTGCTCGAGCCCGATCCGTTCCGCGCGTACCGCGAGGCGCTCGACGACCCGGACCCCGCTGTAGCGGCGTTCCGGCTCGGCAACGCCCTGGATGCCCTCGCGGCGGGGCGCCTGCGCTCCCCGGAGGAGGCCGTGGCCGCCACCCACGGCCAGCGCCCCACGGGCGTGCTGACCGTGCTCGTCGGTCCGTCGGGATCGGGGAAGTCCACGGTCGCGGCGCGTCTCGGGCGTCCCACGGTGGAGCTCGATGCGCTCAGGGAGGGCGCGGAAGACGCCCTGTCCGCGGGGCTGAAGCAGCTCGACGAGCGCAAGGGGGCCGCGGTGTGGGACGCCACGAGCCTCACCCGCCAGCAGCGCGACCTCCCCGTGCGGATCGCGCGCCAGCACGGCTGCCTGATCGAGCTGGTGTCCGTGCTCACCGCCCGTCCGGTCGCGGAGGCCCGGAACCGGGCGCGCAAGCGGACCGTTCCCGCCGACGTGGTGGAGCGCCAGTGGCACCGGGTGCGCTGGCCGTACGCCGCCGAAGCCCACCGGCTCGTGGACGTGTGTGATGCGGACGAGTGAGCGCGCGTACCACCAGATCCGGTGGGACCCCCGCCTGTCGCCCGAGCGCTTCGTGGTCGGTGTCGACGTGCATGCCGCGCACCCGAAGCGGGTGCCGCTCCCGGACTTCGTGCCCGGCGGCGACCTCCCGTGGCACCGCGTCCTGTTCATCGAGCTCGACGGAACGCGCGTGTGGGACCGCGCCACGGGCACCGACCTGCTCGACTCGCTCGCGCAGCGGGGCCTCGCCCGACCACGTCCCCTGATCGGCGGGAGCTGGCGGGCCCGCGACCCGGTCGTGTGGCGCGAGGCCTGGGTGCCGGTCGAGGGCCGGTCCGACGGGCCGGAGCCCGCGGGGGACGTCCTCCGTCTCGTCACCTGGAACGTGCTGTGGGACCGCTTCGAGCCCGAGGCCCTGCGGTCCGCCGACCGGTGGCCGCGGCTCCTCGACCGCCTGCTCGACGAAGCGCCCGACCTGGTGGCCCTCCAGGAGGTCGACCCCGCGTTCCACGCGCTGGTGCTGGCCGATCCACGCGTGCGGGCGTCGTACTGGGTGTCGCACGGCCCGGATCACGCCGACCTCGTGCCGTTCGACCTGCTCTGGCTCGGGCGCGTCGCGGTGCATCAGGTCGCGCACTGGCCCCTCGGGCCGCACAAGAACCTGCTCGCGTGCGCCGTGGAGGGCGCGGTCGCGATCAACGTTCACCTGACGAGCGACCACTCCGCGAAGGCGACCCCCATCCGTGCGGCGCAGCTCGATACCCTGCGCTCGGTGGTCGCGGCCGTGCACGGCCCCCTCGTGGTGTGCGGCGATCTGAACGAGCACGACGAGCGGCCCGAAGCGCTCGAAGCCCTCGACGACGCGTGGCTCTCGGCGCACCCCCGATCCGAGCCCACGTTCGACCCGTCCGCCAACCCGCTCGCAGCCCTCGCCTCGCTGTCGGGCCGCGCCGCACGGCTCGATCGGGTGCTGCTCCGAGACCTGCACGTCCACGGCATCCAGCGGCTGGGCACCGAGCCCGAGGGCGACCTGTGGCTCTCCGACCACTGCGGGTTGTCGGCGAGCGTGTCGGCGCGCCCGCCCGAGCACGTCCATCCCGGCGCACCCACGCCCCGGTCCGCGCTGGCCTGGCTCCCCGACGACACGCGCGCGATCCAGGCCGTGCGCGCCGAGCACGATCCGTCGTTCGTGCGCTGGCCTCCGCACGTGAACGTCCTGTGGGGGTTCGTCGACGAGCATGCCCTCGAGGCCGCGTCCGGTCCGCTGGAGCACGCTCTGGCGTCCGCGTTGCCCTTCTCCACCCAGCTCGACACCCTCCAGACGTTCGTGCACCGACGCACCGCCTCGCATGGCCTGGCCCCCCGCGAGCCGGAACCGTGGATCGCGCTGCACGCACGGGTCCGTCGCGCATTCCCGAGGTGCGGTCGCCCAGACCTCCAGCCCCACCTGACCTTCGCCCGCACACCCCCCGGAGGGGAGCCGCCCGACGCTCCCGAGCTCGGGGGCGAGGTCCACACGCTCGCGGTCCTCACCCGCCGCGCCGACGAGCCGTTCGCCGTGCGCGCGTGGGGAGTGCTCGGCGGGCCCGTCCAGCACGTGCCGGAACCGGTCTGGCCGCCCGGGAGCCCCGCGGGTTCCGGGGTTCGGGAGTCCTCTTCGCACTCGAGCCTGCTCGCCGCGCTTCCCGGCGCCGTGGTGGTCGGCTCGCACCAGCTGGGCACGGCCATCGCGGGCTCCGACCTCGATCTCGTGTGGCCGGACACCCCTCCCGAGCGCGTGCTGGAGCTGCTCGAGCCCCACGTCGACGCGGTGGTCCCCGTGGTGAAGGCCGGGATGGCGGGGTTCCGCGCCTGGCGGGCTTCGCTCGTGATCGACGCGCTGCCCGCGAACGGCGACCCTCGCGCGGTGTCCGCCATCGCCGACGGGCAGGCGATCCTGGCGGCCGTCGCGGGTCGCGAGGCGGCCTTCCGCGACCTCCTGATCACCGTGAAGGCCTGGGCGCGCGCACAGTCGCTCGACGACGCCGCATGGGGAGGGCTCGAAGGGCTCGCGTGGGCCGTGCTCGCCGCGCGGGTGGTCCGCGATGCTCCCGGTCCAGACGGGCTCGTGGCCCGCTTCTTCACCACGTGGGCCGCGCACGACTGGTCCCGTGCGGTGTCTCTCGCCGCAGACCCGGACGTGCCGGGCTTCGCCATCCTCACCCCGAGCGCGCCGGTCCGGAACATCGCCGAGCGCGTTCAGGTCGGTCGGCTCGAGGACGCGCTGCTCGCCGCCTGGGATGCCCTCGAGCGCGGCGCGTCCCGCGACGACCTGTGGCGTCCGTTCCCGTTCCATCGGCGCTTCGCGACTGCACTCCGCATCCACTGCGACTCGCGCGAGGCCCAGGGGCTCGCACGGGGTCGCGGGCGCGCCCTGCTCGACCTCACCGGAGGGGTGCCCTGCCCCGGGAATCCCCACGTCCTGGGTCTCCCGAGCGCCGAGCCGGCGGTCCTCGAAGCCGCGGAGCGGTGGGCCGAGCCCCTCGCGGGCGTCACCGTGGAGGGAGTCGACACGAACACGGTCCCCACGCCCGGTGCCCGGAGTACCATCGAGCCGTGAGCGACTCCGCGCCCTCCTCGATCGAAGCGAGCTTCACGCACCACGGCATGGAGGCCCGGTTCCGCGCGCGCGCGCCCCGGGAGGCCCGCATCCTCGCGGTCGCGCTGGCGGTCGGAATCCTGATGCCGCTCGTGCCGGTGGGTGCGCTCATCGCGGTGGGCACGTGGTGGCCGGAGCACGTGGGCGAGGCCTTCGGGCCGGTGTTCCTGGGGATCGTGCTCACGCTGCTGGCCCAGTGCACGGCCGGTCCGCTGCTGTTCAACTGGGCCGGCAAGCCCGCCGAGATCGTGCTCCACATCGGCGAGAGCAGCCTGGAGTGGCAGCGAGACGGCGAGCGCACGTCGTTCGACCTCGCCCGCATCACCGACATCGAGGCCATGTCGGGCGAGATCCGGGTCGAAGACCGCGAGAAGACGCTCCGCATGCCCTGCGCCGGGCTCAAGAAGAATGCAGTCGAGTGGCTCGAGGCCCGCATGAAGGAGGCCTGGAAGCGCAAGCGCGCGCAGATGCAGGACTCCGACGAAGACCGGGCTCAGAGGCGGAAGATCGGCCAGCTCGTCGGCAAGGAGTGAGGGCCCGGCGAAAAAACGTGACGTTCCCGGGGTTCACACGGGGATTCTCGGCGCTACGATGAAGACGGCACCTGGATGGGATGCCCGGTGGGTGCGTAGCTGCTCCACTGGCGAGCGTTCTGCTCGCGACCCCCTCGTTCACGGGTTCCGGCGGCCGGGCGAGGGTGCAGGCGGGACCTGCGATGTGCAACGGCCGAGAAGGAGGTGATCCAGTGAATTTCTCTACGGTGCAACGCGAGGTGACGGCTCCTTAGGCCAGTGCACGCGCCCTCTCTCGCAGGGGGCGGGTGGGTCGGGTCCAAGAGTCCCGGCCGTCATCGACTCCCGAGTCCCGGGCTGCACACCCGGACCACCCCTCCCGCGGGAAGGGTGGTGACCTCCGGTTCCGAACCGGAGGTCGTCTCGGGGGTTTCCCTTTTCTGGTCGTTCGTTCGTATGCTCCCGGCATGCCCAACGCCGACCTCACCCTGAAGACCGACCTCTCCTCGTTCCGGATGATTGCCCTCGGAACGTGGAAGACCACCAAAGACCCCAGCGTGTACGGGAGTCTGGCGCTCGAGGTCGACGAGACGCTCGCGTTCATCGAGGCCTGGCGCGAGAAGACCGGCCGCCGCCTCACGCTCACGCACCTGATGGCGAAGGCCGTCGGCACCGCCCTGTCGGAGATGCCCGACGCGAACGCGATCCTGCGGTTCAATCGCATCTACCTGCGGAAAGACGTCGACGTGTTCTTCCAGGTGATGATGACCGACCCCGTCACCGGCCAGATCGACCTGTCTGGGCTGACGATCCGCCAGGCCGACCAGAAGTCCGTCGACGACATCGCCGACGAGTTCCAGCGGGTGGCCGACCGCGTGCGGGCCGGGAAGGACGAGGAGAAAGAGCAGACCCGCAAGACGTTCAAGCAGCTGCCGGGCTTCGCGGTGGGCTGGATCCTCGACCTCATCGGCATGCTCCTGTACGGGCTGAACCTCGATCTCCGCTGGGCGGGGCTCCCGCGCGACCCGTTCGGGTCCGTGATGGTCACGAACATCGGCTCGCTCGGGCTGGAGGAGGCGTACGTGCCGCTCGTGCCGTACAGCCGGGTTCCGCTGCTGCTCGCGATGGGCGGGGTGAAGAAGACCCCGGTGGTCGACGAGGAGACCGACGCCATCCGGATCGCGCGCATCATGAAGGTGTACGCCACGTTCGACCACCGCCTGCTCGACGGTGCGCACGCCGCGAAGATGGCGAGGTGCCTGAAGCGCATCTTCGCCGACCCGTGGACGCACTTCGGGCCCATCCCCGAGGCCTCGGAAGTGGGCGCAGGAGAGGTCGCCTGAGCTCACACCCCCGCGGAGTGCGTGATCTTGCGGACGGCGAGGTGCGCGCTGCTGAGACACATCGGGATCCCCCCGCCTGGATGGGAGGATCCGCCGCAGTAGTACAGGTTCGCGAGCTGCGGATCGGTGGCCGGCTGCTTCCGGAACAGGTCGAGCAGGCGGTTGCCCGCAGGGCCGTAGATGGAGCCCGCGAACGCCCCACTCGTGCGGGCGATGTCGGGGGGTGCGTACGTCGACTCGCTGTGCACGACCACGGGATGGCCGAGCAGGCGCTCGAGCTTCGCGAACACGAGGGGCCGCAGGCGGGCCTGGAGCGCCGGCCAGTCCTGCCCGGTGTCGGCGGGCGCGTTGATCATGACGAACCAGTTCTGCTTGCCGGCCGGCGCGTGCGACGGGCTCATCACCGAGCTCGCGTTCACGTAGATGGTCGGGTCGTCGCCAGGCTCGCCGGCCGAGAGGCGCGCGAACTCGCCTTCGTAGTCGTCGGCGAAGAACAGGTTGTGCAGCCCGATGCCGGGCACGGCGTCGACGCCCGCGAACCAGATCAGGGCGCTGAGCGCGCGGGGCACGGTCGACCGGGGGCGTCCGAGCCAGGGTGCGATGTGCTGCGGATCGATGGCGCTCACGAACACGTCGGCGGCGACGGGCTCTCCGTTCACCTCCACCGCCGAGACCGCACGCCCGTCGTGCTGGATGGCCGTGACCTCCGCGTCGGTCGTGTACCGCACACCGTGCCGGCGACCCAGCGCGATGAGCGCCTCCGGCACGCTCCGCAGTCCGTCTTCGGGGTACCAGATGCCCTGGCGCAGCTCGACGTCCGCGATGGACGTCATGAACGCGGGCGTCTGGTAGGGGTCGTTGCCGGCATAGGTCGCGTAGCGACAGAGCAGCTGCACGAGCTTCGGGCTGTCGGCGAACCAGCCGCGGTTGTACCCGTGGAAGGTGCGCCCGAGCATGCCGACCGAGCCCACCAGCCGCCCGACCGTGCGCGGATGCAGCCAGAACTGCGGCCGGGTGATGTCGTCGTCGACGAACGGTGCGGCCACGGAGTCGTACTGGCGGGCGATCTCGTCGAGGTAGGCGCGGATCGACGCGGGCTCGGCGCCCAGCTTCGCGAGCTCCGCCACGAGCGCGTCGCGGTCGCGGGGCGTGCACACGGTCGTGCCGTCGGGCCACCAGTACCGAACCGACGGGTCGACGGGCGCGATCGCCAGGTGCTCGTCGAGCCGCTCGCCGAACAGCGCGAACAGCTCCTCGAGCCGGTGCGGCTGCGTGAGGAACGAGGGGCCCGCGTCGAACGCGTATCCGTCGTGCTCGACGCGATGGATCTTGCCGCCGAGCAGGGGCTGGCGCTCGAGCACCTCCACGTCCCAGCCCTCGGCCCGGAGCCTCAGCGCCGCGGCCAGGCCCGCGATCCCCGCTCCGATGATCACCACGCGTCCCGCCATGGGGTCTCCTCGCCGAGCCGGTTAACCCCGCGAGCCCGACCCGGCGGCCGAGGAGTCGATGGACCGTAGGCGACTGCTGAAGTGGGGTGCTGCGACCGGTGCCTTGGGGGCTCTCGGAGCGCTCGGTGGGCTCGCGGCGATCCAGCCGCGCCGCCGGATGTGGCCGTCTCGTGGGACCGGTGTGCGCGAGCACCCCGAACAGCCCCGTCGCGTCGCGGTGATCGGAGGCGGGCTCGCAGGAATCGCCACCACCGCCGTGCTGGCCGCAAGGGGGTACGAGGTCGACCTGTACGAGCAGTCCGACGCGCTGGGGGGCAAGCTCGCAGGCTGGCCGATCCGCGTGCAGGGCGAGGAGATGCCCATGGAGCACGGGTTCCACGGGTTCTTCAAGCAGTACTACAACCTGCGCGAGCTGCTGGCGGAGGCGGGCGCCGACCGCGATCTGCTGCCCCAGGACGGGTACACCGTGCTGTACCGCGACCACGCGCGCGAGGCGTTCGGCCGGGCGCGCCTGCCCTTCCCGTTCGACCTGCTCGAGGTGGTCGGGCGCTCGCCGGGGCTGTCGATGGGCGATGTGGGCGGTCGTCGGCCCGGGATGACCGAGCTCATGGCCTACGATCCCGTGCGCACGTTCGAGCGCTGGGACGAGGTGGATGTCGACACGTTCATCCGCGAGTCCGGGCTCGGAGGCCCGTTCGCCGACCTCGTGCTCCGCCCGTTCGCACAGGCCTCGATGAACGGTCTGGGCGCGTTCTCGGCGGCAGAGGCCATCCGGTTCTTCCACTTCTACATGCTCGGGAATCCCGAAGGGCTGGGGTTCGAGGCGCTCGGACGGGGGGTGCACCTCTCGGTGCTGGGTCCCCTGCGCGAACACCTCGAGCGCCTCGGTGCGCGCGTCCACCTCAAGACGCCCGTGCAGCGCGTGGCGTTCGCGGGCGGGCGCGCCACCGGGGTCGTGCTGGGCGGGCGGATCGAGATCCCGGTCGTGCGGGTGCCCGTGGCGTCCGTGCCCGAGCGGGGATGGGCCGTCGTGGGCGACGCGTTCGTGCGTCGGACCGATGCGGGGTTCGAGGCGCGCTCGTCGCGCTGCACCCACATGGGGTGCCCGGTCGCGCTGGCGGTGGGCGGGTTCCGCTGTCCGTGCCACGCCGGTCGGTACGACGAGAGCGGGCGTCCGGTGTCCGGTCCCCCACCCCGCCCGCTCGAGGCGCTCGTCGCGGAGGTGCAGGGCGACGACCTCGTGGTCCGCGGTACGCCCGCGGTCGCCGAGGAGCTCGTGCCCGCGGACGCCGTCGTCCTGGCCACCGAGGTGCGCGGGCTCCAGGCGCTGTCGCGGTCCTCCGACCTCGGCTCGCATGCCCCCGCGCTGGCGCGCGCCGCGCAGGCTGCGGGCGAAGCCGACCCATACAGCGTGGTGCGGTTCTGGTTCGACCGCCCGGTCGACCCGTCCCATCCGTCGTTCTACACGGTGGCCGGGTTCCCGTGGACCGACGGGCTGGCCGCCTACTCGTCCTTCCAGGCCTCGTCGCGGGCGTGGGCGGAGCGCGCGAAGGGCTCGGTGATCGAGACGCACGCGTACGCCATCCCCCCGGAGCTCCAGGGGTCGCTCGAGACGTACCGCGACGGCCTGCTCGCCGAGCTCCGGCAGGCCTATCCCGAGCTCGCCGACGCCCGGGTGGTCCACGAAGAAGCGATGACGCAGTCGAACTTCACGAGGTTCGCCCCCGGGGATCACGCACGACGCCCGACGGTCGACACCGAGGTGGAGAACCTGTTCGTCGCGGGCGACCACGTCCGCCTGCCCTTCCCCGCGTTCCTGATGGAGGCCGCCGTGTCGAGCGGGCGCCTCGCGGCGAACCACATCCTCGCCGCCGACGGGGTGCGGGAGGTCGCCATCCCCACGGTCGAGCCGCGTGGCCAGCTCGCCGACCTCGTGTGACGAGCCCACCACCGGAGAGGGAGCTGCCGTGTTGAAGGTGTACGGATTCTCGCGCGTGAACCCGATCGCGCGCGGCAACACCCGCGATCTGCGCGTGCTGTGGGCCCTCGAGGAGATGGAGCTGCCGTACGAGCTCGTCGGGATGGACCATCCCGCGCACGACCTCGACACGCCGCAGTTCCGGGCGATGAACCCGTTCGGGCAGCTGCCCGTGATCGACGACGACGGCGTGGTGGTCACGGAGTCCGGAGCCATCCTCCTCCACCTCGCCCACAAGACCGGCCGGCTCGCGGGCACCGAATCGACGGACGGACCTCGGTTCCCTCGGTTCGCCCGTCGATCTCTACCATTGGATTTCCCTTGTCGCCAACTATGCGGCACGCCCAAGTTCGGGTTACTTTCACGCCTTCGGGGCGTGCCGACCTGTTGACGCCAGGGAAATCGGCCGGGGCCGCTCAGGTCCTGCGCTGGAGCCTCGCGGCGCTGAGCTCCGTCGAGGTGCCGCTGCTGTCGAGGTGGTTCGTCGGCATCACCGGGGGTGCAGACACCTCGTCGCACGCGGCGCTCGGGCGGTGGGCCGACCTGCGCCTGGGGCAGCTCGACGCCTGGCTGGCCGACCGCCCCTTCGTGGCGACCGACGACTTCACGGTCGCCGACCTCCTCCTGACCCACGTGCTCACGGCGGGCAGCACCGACCCGGCCCTGCTCGAGCTCCACCCACGGCTCCGCGCGTACCTGGCACGCTGTCTCGACCGGCCCGCCTGGAAGCGCACGATCGCGGCGTACGAAGCGCGCGTCGAGGCCGGCTGACCCCTACGGGAGGTCGGTGCAGGTGGCGGGGTCGCCCTCCTTGACGGGGTCGAGCGAGCCGGGCGCGGACACCGGCACGAAGCACGCCTCGAGCGTGTCGTCGAAGCGCAGGCGCAGGTAGCCGAAGTCGGGATCGACCGCGTACTGGATGGCTCCGCCCGTGCCCACGACGATCTGGGGCACCGGGCTGTCGTGCCGCTCGAACCTGCGGTGCGCGTGGCCCGCCAGCATCAGGTCGGCGTCGCGGGCCGCCAGCTCGGCCATGAGGAGCTGGGCCTGGTCTTCGCGCGTCCACCCGACGGTCGCCTGCATCGCGAAGGGCGGGTGGTGCGTGCCCGTGAGCAGGAACGGAGCGTCGCTGTCGAGCAGCTCCGGGAGCCGACCCATCACGCTGTTCGCCACACCCCCGCTCCCCGTGTCGAACAGCGCGAGGTGGGCGGAGCAGACGTCGAACGCGTGGTTCCCCGGGCCGTACGTCTCGTTGAACAGGGCGTCGTGCACGTCGTAGATGTCGTGGTTCCCCGGAACGACCGCGGTGGGCACGGGCGAGTTGCGCAGCATCCGGTCGACGGCCTCCATCTCGACGCGCGTGCTGGACTCCGCGAGGTCTCCGAGCAGCACGAGGCCCGCGAGCGGCTTCCCGGCGGCCTCCGCAGCCGCCGCTTCGTCGTGCAGGGCGTCGACGATGCGCTGGAACTGCACCGGGTTCGTCTGGATGTCGCCCACGGCGGCCAGGGAGAAGCCGCGCGTGCAGAAGTCGGCGGGCAGTGCGCCTGCGATCTCGACCACCTCGGCGTCGAGCGGGAGCTCCAGGTGTCGCGCCAGCCCGAGCCGATCGACCTCCCCCACGAGCGGCGGGACGGCCGGGTGCACGTTGCGCACGACCATCGAGAGCGAAGCGGCGTCGCTGGGACCGCGGTGTACGCTCATCCGGAACGCGCCGAGGTCGGCCACCCGGGCGGTCACCGTGCCGTCGTCCTCCACGCGGAACATCCCCTTCGCCACCCACGAGTCGGTGGCATCGGAGTCGGGGTCCTGGAACCGGAGCTCCACGCCATCGGAGGTGCGCATGCGCGCGACCTCGTTCTCGGCCTGCACGCGGCACTCGGCCTCGCGGAAGTCCGCAGGCGTGCACTCGGGGCGCAGGCAGGACCACAGCGCGACGAGCGCGATCACGGGCGGCTCCCACGGGGGGCGATGCCGAGATCGAAGCCGATGCCCCCACCGTCTCCGACCACGAGGTCGAGCCCGGCCTGGATGGCTGGACCGCGCGGCGGCGTCCACCGGATGTCCCAGTCGGCCTGCAGCGGACCCATGAACCCGATGGACGCGCCGATGTTGTAGCCCTGGCCATCGAAGTTCGAGTGCAGGTAGGACACGCCGAGCCGGCTCCTGAGGGTCCCGCCGCGAAGGTCGGGGTGCGCGAACTGGATGCGGTACCGGGAGATCAGGTACAGCGCCGAGAAGTACGCGGGGGCCGCGCCGCTGCCCTGGTCGCCGCTCCACGACAGGTGATCCCAGCGGGGCCCGGCGACGCTCTCGAAGTACTGACGACCGGAGATGCGCCACCGGAACCCGACGCCGAGCGGCACCACCATGGTGCGCTGCAGGCGCCGCTCCGAGCCGTCGGCGTACTGGAAGTGCTCCCAGCGGGTCGACAGGAGCGGCGTGCCGATCACGTCGACATCGTCGATCACGCGCGCCCGGAGCTCGACGTCCACGTCGATGCCGCGCTCCCCTTCCGTCAGCGACGGCGCGAACCCGGCATCGGGCTGCGGTCTCCAGTCGACGTCGACCCGATTCCCGAGCTGCTGGCGGAGCGTGAGGCCCGGCGTGATGCGGAGCCGCCCGACCGGGATGCGCGGGCGCACGTCGACCCACAGGCCATGGGCGGTCTTCTCGCGCGCCCACGGAGCACCGCCGTACGACAGCCCGGTGCGGAACACGGGGGTCGACGCTTCGCCCTCGAGGTCGGCCTCGTCGCGGTCGATGCGGGTGGCCGCGGCTCCGAGTAGCGCACCGCCGGTCGCGATGAGCCCGGCCCCCGAGATGAGGGCCGCCGGATCGCCCGCGCCGAGCGAGTCGCCCGCGTAGAAGAACCACACGACGCCCACCGCCATCGCACCGGTTCCGGCGAGGCCCAGCGCGAGCCGCTGTTGGCCGGGTCTCTCGGGGTCGGCCGGAGGGTCTGCGGCGGACGCCGTGAGCGACATGAGCACGAGAGGCAGCATCGGCCGGGACGGTACCGCACCCGCGCAGCGATTGTCAGATCGCCGCGTGCTCGCGCGGCTGGGTGGCCTCGGTGCGGTTCCGGAACGTCCACAGGAAGTCGGTGAAGCCGCGATCGTAGTCGGACAGGCCGTTCTGACCGGTGAGCTTCATGCGCTGGTCGTACATCGCGCGCATGGCGCGGCTGACGGCACCGGGACCGGTGCTCTCGGTGGGGCGAAGCGTGTGGAACCAGCGCGCCAGGACCGGGCGGAGGGGGAGAGCGTCGACCTCGCGGTGGAACGCCGTGACGTCTTCGTCGGCGAGCACGGCGAGGTTGCGATGGAGGCGCTCGATCCGCGCGGACTGCACGAGCTCGGGGTCGCCCGAGGTACGGAGCGCGAAGAACGCGAGCACCTGCGCGTGCAGCTCCTTGAGGTAGCCCTTGCGGTGGCAGAACTCGTGCGCGATCACGTGGGGCTCCATCACACCCATGTCCTGGAAGATCGCGACATCTCCGCTGATCGCGTCACACGTGCCGAGGGCGAACGGGAACGCCACCCGGGCCAGCGTGAAGCTGCGGACCTCCGAGCTGGTGACGACCTCCTGGCCCGTGATGCCAGCGATGTAGCGCACCAGCAGGCGATTCACCTCGACGGCGAGGGCCTCGCGCGGGCGTCGCTCCGCGGTGTAGCCGTCAGACAGGGCCTCTGCGAGATCCCGGCACTCCGACCGACGCAGGCCCTCCGGCATGGGGTCGAGCGTGCCGACATCGACGCCGAACGCGGCCTGGAAGTCGATCGGACGCACGCCGCGCCGGGCGTACCAGTCGCGCGCCGCGCTGCCGACGTAGTACCCAAGCGCTCCCGCTGCGACGACCTGACCGGGCACCGTGGCCCCCAGCAGCACGCGCGTGGCGAGGGGTGCGCCGACGATGAGGTCGGACAGGGCGACAGGGCTGTACGTGGCCCGACCGGGAATGACGATGCGTTCCATGCACTGAGCATAACGACCGTCACGGGAGCGGGACGTACACCTCGACGAACCCCTCGTCGCGCTTGGCCTGCACGCGCTCGCGGTAGTTCGACGCCGCCTGGTACGCAGAGTGGAGCGTGTTCTGGCGCCGCGTGCCGTTCCTGCCGAGCTTTCCGTAGCGCATGGTGAGGACGGGCCCGTTCCGCAGGATCTCCCAGAACCGGTCGCTGCGCTCGAACCGTCGCACCCGGCTCTGTTCGGGCGGTGTGAGCAGCTTGTCGCGGTCGGCGCTCCTCGAGCCCGGGTACACCACCTTCGTGCCGCGCAGCCGCTGGGACTGGAGGTCGATCAGGTCGCGGTGGCGCTGGAGGGAGTCGTACAGCATCAGGGTGTCGGGCGCAGGGAGGGACGGCGACAGCAGCCAGGCGCCGATCAGCCCGCCGTGCAGGCCCACCTCCGACAGGCGCCGCGCGAGCGCCCCGTCGAGCACGGGGCCTTCGGGCTCCTCGCGCGAGAACAGGCGCACGGCGCGCAGGGCGGGAAGGCGGTCGAGCGAGAGCTCCCAGAGCTGGTGCGCGTGAGCGGACAACGTGAGGCGCTCGAGGCCTGCGTGTTCGAACGCACCGAGCTCGCCGGGGAACTCCACGCGCAGGTCGCGCAGCCCGGGGAGGTGGTCGAACAGGTATTGCAGCGGCAGATCGAGCCGGCCTGCACCGATCGACATCGGCCCGAGGTGGAGGGTGTGCAGCAGGGGCCAGTCCGTTCGCAGCAGCTGGCCCACGACGCGGTCGTAGTTCGCCGACCCCACGAGCCGCAGCCGGCGCACGAGCGCGAGCGCCCCCCGACCGGCGAGCTCGGCGAGCATCTGGGCCTCGTCGTCCCCGAATCCGCGCACGACCAGCTCGAGCTCGGCGACGAACCCGTCCCGCCACACGACCCGGCTGGGGTGCTCGGAGCGGGCCAGCGGACCGAGCAGGGCTTCGCGGTGCTCGAACCGATAGCGGTCCTCGGCATCGCGAACGGCCCGTGAATCCGGGGCCATCTGGAGTGCGACGAGCGGCCCGCGGGGGTCGCCTTCGGCCTGCAGGTGGTCGCCGAGCACCGCGAGTCGCCCCCGATCGTCGGGGGCCTCGAGCACGTGGTCCCACAGCTCGGCGGCGTCGGTCATCGCGAAACCCTCGCGCGGTTGCGCGACCGACGCAAGGGGTCAGGCCCGCGTGCTCCTGCGGACCTCCAGGCGCGGCCCCCATGCGGCCTCCAGCGCTCGGCGGTCCGCTGGGTCCAGCAGGTACGGCTCCTCGACCACCACGAGCCTCGCGAGGCCGGCCAGCGCGTGCGGAACGGGCACGAGGTCGCGGACGTCGGGCCCGCACGGGAGCTCCAGGCGCCGCAGCCGACGACTCCCCGGCGCATCGAGGATGGCGGACAACAGCTGCCCGTCCTCCACCCCCAGGACCTCGAGATGGGGCGAAGCGAGCAGGGTCGCCAGGACGTCAGGAGGCACAGTTCCCCATTCCAGCCGGAGCTCCTGGAGCCGAGGCGTCTCCCAGGTCCCGAGCTCCGGAGGGGTCACGGCACCAGCCTCCACCCGGAGCCGGGTGACGCTCGGGAGGACGACGTCGCCGAAGCTCGCGATGGCGCCGTGCAGGAGCACCTCGTCGAGGCCATCGAACGCGTGCCACCGCGCAGAGAGGTCGACGCCGAGGGGGTTCACCCACGAGAGCTTCAGGCGTCGGAGCGGAGACGGGCGCTCCCGGTCGGCGAGGGCAGAGAGCCACTCGTCGACCCGCCCGCGCATCTGCATCAGGTCGACACTCCGGAGCGCGACCGCCTCGGGGGCGCTGAGGATCCGCCCGAGATCCGACCGCGTGAGACGGTTCACGTGGTCCGGGAGGGGTCCGCGGAAGCCCGTCAACGCGGTCGACCCGCCTCCGCGCAGCCCTCGCGTGAGTCGGCGGCTGTGCGACCAGGTCCACTGCTCCACCCGCTGGAGCAGCTCCCGATCCCCGGCCGGGCCCGTCGCCAGCAGCCAGGCCGCCAGCACCGAGCCGCGTGGATCTCCGGCTTCCGCGAGGAAATCGGCGTACACCGCCAATGCATCCCGATCGTCTGGATCGAGACGGATCCGGTGCTCGAGACCGGGTTCTCGCGGCAGCTCGCCGAGTGGCGGAGACCACGCGACATCTGCGGGCACGGGGAACGCACGGTCGATGAGCCAATCGACGGACGGACCTCGGTTCCCTCGGTTCGTCCGTCGATCTCCACCATGGGATTTCCCTTGTCGTCAACGATGCGGCACGCCCAAGTTCGGGTTGCTTCCACGCCTTCGGGGCGTGCCGGCCTGTTGACGCCAGGGAAATCGAGCATGGACCCATCGTATCCGCGACCCTGACCGCCGACTGGCATCCAGGGAACCGAACAGGTCGTCTGCGGGTCCGATACGATGACCAGGACACGTGGGGAGGGCCTCTGGCACCACGGGGCACACGGCTGAGAGACGCGATCGGAGCGGGGCTGACGCTCGCGCTCGTGGTGCTCCTGTACGGCACTCCACTGGTGCTCGGCGTGTTCATCGGCCTGTTCCGCCAACCCGCCGACCTGCCGGCCGGGTCCACCGACCGCCAGGGCGCGCGCGAGGCCGTGATGTGGTTCCCCCCGTCTCCACCGGAGGCCGTGGTCGACGACGACGCCGGGCTCGCCCCCACGGATCCCGACGGCACCACGGCGGAGCCGGACTCCCCGTCCGAGGTCGCCTCCGCAGACCTCGACGAAGCGCTGGTGGTGCCCGAAGAGGCCGCCGTGAAGGGCTCGATCCGGATGCGACCGAAGCGGGGCCGCGTCGCGAGCGGTCCTCGCCAGCCCCGCGAGCTCACGAAGAAGCAGACCCGCACGATCGAGCGCCGGAAGCGGAAGCGCGAGCGGCAGGCGCAGCGGAAGCAGTGCTCGGAGCTGGTCGATCAGATCGTCCAGGTCGACGAGCACGAGTGGTGGTTCGGGCGTGAGCTCGCGAACTGCTACCGAACCCACCTCGAGCAGTTCGATCAGCTCGGCGGCGCCTGGTTCGAAGACGACGAGCGCGGCAAGAGCGTCGGGGTGGGCGTGAGCGTCTCGGGCAGTGCCCGTGGGGAGCCCGCGCGGCTCGCGGGTTTCCGGAGCGGCGACGTGATCGTGAGCGTGAACGGGATCCCGGTCCGCGGGTGGGGCGGTGTGAGCCTGGCCGCGACCCAGCTCGTCCGTGGGCACGTGAAGATGAAGCGCCTGCGCAACGGGGAGCTCGAGGTCGTCCACCTGCGTGTCGTGAGCGAGGAGCGCATCGCAGAGGCGAAGCAGGCGCAGCAGGCCGTGGCGGACGACTCCCCGTAGCCAGCCCGGCGAACGAGGATACGAGGTGGGAGCGCTTCCACGCATGAAGACGCGCGCTGCCCACGTACGTGGCCGCGGAGGTCCGATGACGCCCCTGCTGTTCCTGTTCGCCTGCAAGGGCCCGACCGAGGGTCCCACGTTCCACGCCGACGTGGCTCCCGTGCTCGACGCCTACTGCATGCGCTGCCACACCGACGGGGGCATCGCGCCCATGTCGTTCGAGACGTACGACGACGTGAAGACGTGGGGTCCGGCGATCGCCCAGGCCACGGCCGCACGCACGATGCCGCCGAAGCAGGTGACCGCCGACGGCACGTGCGGCGACTGGGCCGACGCCTGGTGGATGTCCGACGCCGAGATCGCCGTGCTGTCCGAGTGGGTGGCGGGCGACATGCCCGAGGGCAAGGAAGCGCCGCGCAGCTCGCCTCCCCCGCTCCCCACGCTCGACACCACCCACACCCAGCGCACGCCCGACTTCGCGCCCGTGGCGGTGGGCGATCAGTACGCCCGCTACGACGAGTACCGGTGCTTCGCGACGCCCATCGAGAACCTCACGGAAGACATGTTCCTCGCGGGGTACGACGTGTCGCCCGGCAATCCCGCCATCGTGCACCACGTGATCGGGCACATCGTCGACCCGAACGCGCCGTCGTGGTTCGACGGCCGCACGAACGCCGAGCAGATGGCGGCGATCGATGCCGAAGACGACCGCGACGGCTGGCCTTGCTTCTCCGGCGCCGGCGAAGACGTGGCGTACGAGTCCGATCCGATGGCGTGGGCGCCCGGCCAGGGGGCGACGAACTTCCCGGACGGCGTGGGCGTCGCGGTGCCCGCGGGCTCGTGGATCGTGACGCAGGTGCACTACAACCTGGTCGACCCTGCGAACGTCGGGTCGCGCGACCAGACCGATCTGCACCTGCGCCTCGTGCCGCCGTCCGAGATCGACAAGCCGATGTTCGTCGTCTACCTCGACTTCCTGCTGGGCTACGGCGACAGCCTGCCCGCCGGGCGCGACGAGGTGCGGTACCGCAACCAGATCTCGCTGAACGACCTCGGCGTGCCGCTGTCCATCGAGCTCGTGGGTGTCATGCCCCACATGCACGCCCGGGGCATCTCGCAGAGCGCGAAGATCAAGCGCTCCGACGGCACCGAGGAGTGCATCCTCGACGTGCCTGCCTGGGACTACGCGTGGCAGTACATCTACTTCTACGAGAACCCCATCTCCATCGAGCCCGACGACCTGTACCAGCTCACCTGCCGCTTCGACACGAGCGACGCGACGGAAGACGTGCTCGGAGGCTGGGGAACGCAGAACGAGATGTGCCTGAACGTGCTGTACGTCACGCTCTGACGGTCCGAAGCGCTCCCGGAGCGCGCCCTCGGTGCGGTAACATGGACCTCCCGGTGACTCCTCGTCCGGAGAGCGTTCCATGGCCCAGCAGACCCACAAGAAGATCCCCATCCCCCAGCGGCGCCCCGCCGATCTGGGGGTCACGCAGACGGTCACGGCCGACCAGGGGAACCAGGCGCTCGCCGAGAAGGTGGGCAAGCAGCCCGGAACCGAGAGCGGCTTCCTCGATCAGGCGAAGAAGGATCTCACGCCCACCTTCGAGGGGTACGAGGCCGACCGCTACCAGGAGCACGACAGCCGCATCGAAGCGCTGGTGAAGCAGTTCAACGAAGACAAGGCGGGCTTCGTGGGCGCCACGGCCGATCAGGCCCTGGGCATCCCCGACCTCGACCCCGCGCTCATCAAGTCGTGGCTGATCCAGGAGACGGGGGGCGGCGACCGGCGGTCCACCGCAGCGTGGGACAAGGATCCGGCCCAGGTGAACGTGCCCGGAGACTGGGGGGCCCCGAAAGCCGACGAGTACATGGGCCTGAAGAAGCCCAAGCGTCGCAACGAGGGCGATCTCGACACGAACATGAAGGCCGCCATGGTGTGGCTCACCCGCAAGGGGTTCAGCCGCTCCGGCAAGGCGCCGTCCGAGCTCGAGGGCGGGCAGTCGTTCGGCGGCTGGCAGCAGGCGCTCGAGAACTACAACGGCCGGAAGGACAAGGTGGGCGGCAAGCCCTACCGCGAGGCGTACGCCGAGAAGATCATGGCGCGCGCGTCGAAGCCCGACAAGCACTACCCGATCCAGTTCTGATCGGTGCCCCTGCTCCTCCCGTCCCAATGCCCAGCGTGTGACGCGCCTCTCGGCATGCGGATCCTGCGGTTCGCGGCCGGTGACGCGAGCTTCTCGGTGCGATGCCCCGACCGGGGGGTCGTCCGGGAGATCCGTGACGCCTGGAACCTCGCCCACGCCGGGCCGGAGTCGCCCGCGGACCGGGCGCGTCTGAGCGCGATGCTCTCGCACACGGCGCGATTCCGAGGCATGCTCCCCGGATGACGAAGACTCCCGTGTTCCTCCTGCTCGCCGCCGCCTGCAGCTCCGGGCGCGACCCGTGCTCGGATGGCACCGTGTGGGACGGCTCGTCCTGCGTCGACTACGTGGAGGGAACGCCCGTAGCGGCCGATGTCTGGCGCCCGGCCCCCGGAGCCACGTGGCAGTGGCAGATCACGGGCACGATCGACACGTCGCTCGAGGTCGAGATGTACGACGTCGACCTGTTCGAAGCGCGCGATGCCGACCTCGACGCCCTCTCGGACCGGGTCGTCATCTGCTACTTCTCCGCCGGCTCGTACGAGGAATACCGCGACGACGTCGGGTTCGTCGCAGAGGAGGCCATCGGGCGCGTGCTCGACGGCTGGCCCGACGAACGCTGGCTCGACATCACCCACCCCGACACACTCGAGCTGGCACGCCGCCGCCTGGATGTCGCAGTGGAGCGGGGCTGTGACGGGGTCGAGCCCGACAATGTCACGGCCTTCGCCGACAACAGCGGCTTCCCCATCAACGCCACGGAGCAGCTCCAGTTCAACCGGTTCCTGGCGGACGAAGCCCACGCACGGGGCCTGTCGGTGGGCCTCAAGAACGACGTCGACCAGCTCGACGCCCTGCAGCCCTGGTTCGACTGGGCGCTCAACGAATCGTGCGTGAACTACGACGAGTGCGACACCTACGCGTCGTGGATCGAAGACCTCGCCGTGTTCCACACCGAGTACGCGAACCGGGAAGACGCCCTCGAAGGGCTCGCCGACTCCGTCTGCCCGGAACGGCCCGCGAGCTTCTCGACGCTCCTGAAGACCTGGGACCTCGGCCCCGAGTTCGTGCACTGCGACTGACGGTCAGCTCCCGAGCGCCGTGAACCCGCCGTCCACGGGCACGATGGCGCCCGTGACCCAGCTGGATGCGGGCATCAGCAGCCATGCGACCGCTCGCGCGACGTCCTCGGGCTCACCGAGACGGCCGAGCGGCGTGCGGTCGAGGATGCTCTGGCGCTTCGCGGGGTCGGCCAGCACAGCCTCGGCGAGGGGGGTGCGCACGTACCACGGGGCCACGCCGTTCACGCGAACGCCATCGGGCCCCCAGGAGGCCGCCAGGAACCGGGTGAGCGCGTCGATACCCCCCTTCGACGCCGCGTACGTCGGGGTGGACGTGCGGACCGCCCGCTCCGACGCCACGCTCGTGAGGTTTACGACCGCCCCCCTCCGCGCCACCAACGAGGGATGCAGGCGCTGGGTCAACGCGAACACGGACTCCAGGTTCACGGCCAGGATCGTCGACAGGTCGTTGGGTGTGGTGTCCGCGATCGACCGGCGGATGTTGATCCCCGCGTTGTTCACCAGGCCATCCAGCCCGTCCCAGCGGGCCCGAACGGCGTCCACGATCCGATCCGTGTCGCGGACGTCGGCCGCCAGCGTCGCACAGCCCGTGCGGTCCGCCAGCATCTCGAGGTCTGCGGGAGTCCGCGCGACCGCCAGCACCTCGGCGCCCAGTCCGCACAGCTCCGCCACGATCGCGGCCCCGATCCCCTTGCTCCCACCGGTCACGACGACGCGGCGTCCGTCCATTCGCCAGGCATTCATGGTCGAGCCGGTATCCGAGCGGGTACGGTGCGCCCATGAAGCCTGCCCGGATCCCGGCCGTCCTGCTCGCCCTCGCGCTCGGAAGCGCGTGCGAGACCCCCGTGCCGACGGGCGGAGTGGGCTGTCAGCTCGAGCTGGCCACGCGGGCCGACATCGTCGAGGACACCGTCGTCGTGGACGTCTGGGTCACCGTGTTCGGCGAAGACCGGGTGCTCTCGATCCCCAACTGCGTGGGCACCACGTTGAACAGCGTCGCGGTGGTCCCGTGCGACGACCAGGGCCAGCCCGACCCGTCCGGATGCCAGCCCGCCACGTTCGAGCTCCGTCGCGACACGTCGGTCCAGGTCGCCCGCATCGAGCGGCCTCTCGGAGGGGATGCCTGCAACGAGCCCCTGGAACCGGGCCTCTACGACGTGGCGGCGTTCGGCGTGGAGACGGCCGACCTGGAGGTCTGTCGACTCTACGACATCCTGGTGGTGCCCTGACGGTAGGCTAGCGCCCATGGTCGACTCACCCACCGTCCCTCGGGACTCCACCCCGCCGGAACGCATCCGCCACCTGGTCCACTCCGACGCGGATCGTGTCGTGTTCACGAGCGTCGAGAAGGCGCGGATCCTGGTACTCATCGGAGCGTTCTCGGGGCTCGGGATCTGCGTCGTGATCGGGATCATCGCGGCCATCCTGTCGTTCATCACGGCGCTGGTGTTCGACGACCCGGGATTCATCGCGATGCTCCCCGGGCTGTTCATGCCGAGCTTCATGATGATGATCCTCGGCGGGTTCATCGGGCACTCCTTCTCCCAGAACGGCCGCAAGCTCACGGTGACCCGCGAGGGCATGACCTACGGGGGAATCCTGCCGCCGGAGGGCCCCCGGGTCGGCGACATCACGCTCACCGGCAACCCGGGCCGCCCCATCCAGATGTCCAGCGGTCCCAAGGTCCTCGCCAGCCTGAACATCACCGCCCGCAAGCGGGGTTGGGACTACGACAGCGTCACCTGGCTCGGGCGCCGCACGGCCGACCTGCTGAACGTGGGCTTCGACGATCGGCGTCCCGCGGAGGACTGGCAGCGCTGGAAGAACGACCCCGTGTACCGCGCCCAGATGCGGTTCGACGCGGGTCTCGAGGACAACCGGCACGCGTTCTCCACCTTCCACTACGAGCCGCCGGAAGCCCCGCCCCACAAGCTGGATCTCGACGGGATGAAGATCCTGATCGAGTCGGGCTTCTTCAGCACCACGGTGCTACGCCTCACCCCCACCCACCTCGTCCTGCACGACCGGAAGTACGAGCTCTCCGACATCACGCGGGCGGGCGTCGCCTACCGGCGCGTGAAGTCGAAGAACAGCACGAGCTACTACGGCCGGCTGCAGATCCTCGTCGGTACGAGCACCAAGACCGTCGTGAACCTGCGCGTCAGCTCGGGTGGAGGCACCAAGGCCGCCCAGCTCAACTGGCTCGCGGCCGAGCTGATGCGGTACGCGTCCACGGCCGTGGAGCAGCGCGACCGCGGCACGAAGGCCGACATCCCCGAAGAGCTCGCGCGCATCTCCGGGCAGGCCACGGAAGGGCCCGAGAGCACGGGCCGATCGCGGTCACGCGCTACGGAGTGAGCGCGGCGCCCGACAGAAGGTCGAGTCGAACGGGCTCGAGCACCTCACGCGGATGCGACAGGTGGATCTCGATGCGTGGGGGGCCCGCGATCCCCAGCAGATCGACGCGCTCCACCGAGGTGCCGTCGGGGCTCGCTTCGAGCGTGCGGCCGACGAGCGCCGGCACCTCGCGGAGCTGACCGACCGACAGCTCGAACAGCTCGGTGTCGAGGCGTGCCTGCTCTTCGTCCGTGAGGGGCACGGGCTTCACGATGGTGTGGCCCCAGGTCATCGCGATCGAGTCGATCTGGCGCGGACCCACCTCCACCAACGCGACCGACGTGCGGTCGGCCGTCACGGACAGGTAGCGGAATCGCCCCGTGGCATCGGTGGCCCCGCGCACCCGACCCAGCAATCCGGCCATCGCCTCGGGGTCGTTCAGGAAGTCGGGCTCGGGATTCGTGAGGCTCGGAACCGGCTGCGCGACCGGGAGCGGGGCGACGGGTACGACCACCGGCTGCACGGCGCCCTGGACCCGTGTGGCCGGCCACAGGACGAACGCGAGCACCGCGGCGAGCACGAGCACGGAACCGAATGCGCCGACCACGAGTGCCCGGCCGCGGTGGTGCACCACGTGGAGCAGCCCGTCGCGCACGAACAGCGTGGTGTGGCAGTACGGGCAGTCGACGCGCAGCTGACCCGGGGGGACGCGCACCCCGGCGCCGCACTGGGGACACTCAGCAGCCTCGAGCGCAGACATCCGACCTCCGCGATCAGGATAGACCGGACGGACCCGGTCGGGTTCCCCTCCATGACAGCAGACCGACACAGGCGGTGCCGTGGGTGCGTGGTACAACACGCTCCGGAGACGGAATGCTGCTCGTCTGGGTCGAACTGGCCGCCGCGGCCGACCTGCCCGTCGGTCCCACACAGACCTACACCTCGATTGCCGACGCCGTCGGGGCCGCGTCGAATGGCGACGTCGTCGTGGTCGACGCCGGCACGTACGTGGAGCCCGCCATCCAGGTGGGGGGCAAGAGCCTGACGATCCGCTCGGCCGACGGGCCGGGCACCGTGTTCGTCGAGGCCAGCGCGGGAGCCCCGTGGTACCGCATGAACGGCAACTCCTCCCTGGTGCTCGAGGGCCTCGACATCGACGCGCTCGGCCAGCGTCGCATCGTCACGGGCATGAACGGCGATCTCACGGTGATCGACAGCGTGCTCTCCAACGGGTCGGCCGTCGGAGATGGCGGGCTCATCGAGGTCGGCGGCACGGTCACCATCACGGGATCGCGGCTCGAGGGCGGCACGGCGACCGGGAACGGCGGGCTCCTCCGGGCCAGCGCGGCCACCACGATCACGGACTCCGAGCTGATCGGCGGCACGGCGGTGCAAGGGTCGGCCATCGCGATCACCGCAGGGGCCCTGGTGATCTCGGGCACGCGAATCGCCGACAACACCGGCACCACGGGCACCGTGTACTGCGACACGCCCGCCGGGTGCTCGCTCACGGGCGTGGCGTTCGAAGGCAACCAGGCCGGGCGCGGAGCGGCGGTGTCGTTCGTGCGGTCCGCTGCGCACGTGCTGGATGGCACGACCCTGTGCGCGAACACCGGTACGGGCGGGCTGGTCGACGTGCTGGCGGGCTCGCTCTCGATGGACGGGCTCATCCTGTTCGACAACACGGTCGACACGGGCGGGCTCGCGTTCTCGGCCGGCACCACGTCCACCCTCGTGAACGCCCACCTCGTGGCGAACACGGCTTCGGTCTCGGCCGCTGCCCTCGACGTCCGCGGCGACCTCACGCTCACGAACGCGGTGGTCGCGTACAACCTCCAGCCCGACGCCGCGATCACGGTGGCTGCGGGCGGCTCGATGCTGGGCGCCTACAACGTCTACTGGCAGAACGACGTGTTCGGGATCAACCAGCAGACGAGCGCCACGGAGTTCATCGCCGATCCCCTGCTCGTCGGGGCCACCCGCGGCACGTGCGACTTCACCCAGCTCGGTCCGTACTCGAACAGCCCGATCATCGACGGTGGCGACCCCGCGCTCACCGACCTCGACGGAACGCGCTCCGACATCGGCGCGTTCGGCACCAGCACTCCGATTCCGCCCGTCGATCCCGTCGATCCCATCGACGACGACATGGATGGCGTCCAGATCCCGGCGGACTGCGACGACGCCAATCCGGATGTGTTCCCGGGTGCCGTCGAGATCCCGTGCAACGGCATCGACGAAGACTGCGACACGAACAACACGCCCGACGACAGCGACTTCGACGGAGACGGCGTCAGCGTGTGCCAGCTCGACTGTGACGACGGCAACCCCGCCGTGTTCCCCGGCAATCCCGAGGTCCAGTGCAACGGGCTCGACGACGACTGCGATCCGGGCACAATCGACGATGGCGACCTCGACGGAGACGGCGTCAGCCAGTGCCAGCTCGACTGTGACGACGGCAACCCCGCCGTGTTCCCGGGCGCCGCGGAGGTCCGGTGCACAGGCGTCGACGAGGACTGCGACCCGTCCACCCCCGATGACGTCGACGAGGACGGCGACGGCGTCAGCCAGTGCCAGCTCGACTGCGACGACCAGGTGGCGACGGTGTTCCCCGGCGCCGCGGAGGTTCCCTACGACGGGATCGACCAGGACTGCTCCGGGCAGGACCTCGTGGACGTGGACGGTGACGGCGCCCCGATCTCGCGGGACTGCAACGACGAAGACCCGCTGATCAAGCCGAGCTCGATGGACATCCCGGGCGATGGCATCGATCAGGACTGTACGGGCTTCGACGCCGAGACCACCCTCGTGGGGCGCTACGGGCTGCGCTGCGGGTGCAGCGGAACGGGCGGGGCGGCCTCACCGGTGCTCCTGCTGCTGGGCCTCGTGCTCGCGCGTCGCCGTCGATAGAGTTCGAGCGGCCCGCTACTTCGCGGTCTCGAGGACCACGAGCTCCACGCGGCGGTTGAGCTGGCGGCTGGCGTCGTCGGTCTTCGCGCTCGCCGGCCGCGACAGGCCGTATCCCCGACGGACCAGGCGCTCGGGCTCGACGCCGCGCTTCACGAGCGCATCGCGCACGACCGTCGCACGCCGCTCCGACAGCTCCTGGTTGTACACGACCCCGCCCTGATCGTCGGTGTGGCCCGCGACCTCGACGAGCGCGACCGTGCGGTCGGCCTTCAGGCGGCGCGCGACGTCGTCGAGTACGGCGGCAGCCTCGGGACGCAGCGTGGCCTTGTCGAGGTCGAACAGCACCGGCTTCGCGATCACCACGCGGCCTGCGGACACGGTGGTCTCGACCTTGGTGAGCGACAGAGCGACAGTGGGCGCCTCGCCCGCGCGCGGCACGGTGACCGTCGACGCGGCGATCTGGCCGTCCTTCTCGGTCGTGACCGACCACGTTCCGGGAGGCAGCGACAGCGAAGCGGTGCCCTTCGCGTCGGTCTTCGTCTCGATGCCGAGGTCGGCCACCCGCACGGTCGCGCTCCCGACCACCTCCCCGTCGTCGAACGTGGCCGTGACCGGCACCTCCCGCGGAGCGTCCTTCGCCACGAACGTGCCGCCCGAAGCGCGCGCAGCGGGCACCTCGACGGTCGCCAGCCCGTCTCCGACGGGGTCGACGCGGATCGTGGCGGTGCGCGGGAGGTCGGTGAGCGTCACCGTGCCGGCCGGGCTCGTGCGGGCCACCTCGGTCTCCCCCACGTACACGGGGGCATCCGCGATGGGCGCACCCGTCACGTCCTCCACCGCGAACACCACGGGGGACGACGCCGTGCTCGGCTTCAGGTCGACGTCGACCACCACCGGCTGCACGCCCTTCCCGACCGTGATCGACACCTCCTGGGGGGCCAGGCCAGGCGACCGGACGATGCCGCGGTACTCGCCCTCGTCGAGCCGGAGCACGCCGGTCCCGTCGACGTTCGTGGTGCGGGCGTCCTCCGCGTCGGAGCGCAGCGTGAGCTCCGCAGGCACGGGGCCTTCGGGGCCCACGACCGTGACCTGCACGGCCTGCGTGGGTTGCTCCATCACCACCTGCACCTTCCCGTCGTCCACCACCTCGACCTGGGTCACGGCGTCTTCGTAGCCCTCGGCCTTCACCGTGATCTCGCGCTTCCCGGCGTCCAGGCCCTCCACCCGGAGCCCGCCATCCGACTCCGTCTTCCCGACGGACACGGTGCCGACCTGCACCGCTGCATCGCGCACGGGCTGCCCCGTGGAGTCGACCACCTCGACCACCACGTCCGCATCGCCGTCCAGCACCTGGAACACCACCTCCTGCGGCACCTTCTGGTCCTCGATCACGACGGTCTTCGTGCGGGTGGTGCCGTCGGCGGTCTTCGCCTCGAGCTCCCACACGCCGGGGGGGAGCACCACGCGCTCCTGCCCGTCCGGGCCGGTCTCGATGGGCGGGACGACGTGCTCGCCCTTCGGGGTGATGGTGAGGGCCACGGCTTCCCCGTTGGCCTCGGCCTTCAGGTCGACCACACCGCTCACCCACTCCATCGGCACATCGACCGCCTGGCGGCCCTCCACCAGCTCCACGCTCTCCTGGGCGGGGAACAGGAGCTCTCCGTTGGCGGTCAGCTCGCGCTTGCCGACCTCGAGATCGAGCAGCGTGACCACGCCGTCCGACCCCGTGGTGCCGACGACCTCTCCGTCGAGCGCGAGCTCCACGCCCTCGAGCGGAGCCCCCTCGGCGTCTGCGATCCGCACGACGAGGTCGGCCTTTCCGGGGGGCTCGGGCACGAGCACCGCGACCACTTCGCGCAGCACGCCCTTCTCGTCGGTGACCTCGACCGTGCGCTCCTGCGACGCGAGCCCGTCGAACGACAAGCGGAGGGTCCACGTGCCGGGGCGCAGCACGAACAGCTTCTCGCCATCCGACCCGACCTGGCGCGGCGGGATGGCCGCAGGGCCCACGAACGTCACGGTGGCGTCGAGCGGACGCCCGTCGCCGTCACTCACCCGCGCCACCACGGAGCCGGCGGGCCAGTCGAGCACGACGGTGACCTTGGCATCGTCGCCCACCACCACATCGGCCACGCTTGCTTCGCCATACAGCGGCGACCGCACCGTGATCGCGTGCTCCCCCCTCGGCAGCCCGCCGATCTCGAGGCTCCCGCCCGGACCGGTGGTCCCGAAGTCCCGGTTCTCGACCGCGACCGCAGCGTCCTCCACGAAGTCCCCGGCACCATCCACCACCGAGACCGTGAGCTTCGTGGTGGGATCGACCGCCCACGCCAGCACGACGTCCACCCGGATCGACTCGACACGCTCGGGCCGGATGTCGATCACGCGCGCCTGCCCTCCCATGCGATCGGCGGTCATGGTCGCGACCCACTTCGTGCCCGGGGGCAGATCCCAGCGATGGACGCCGAGCGCGTCGATCTTCGGCGCATCGATCGTCTGTGTGGGGTCTTCCACGTTCACCATCGTGACCTGGCCCGTGAGCATGGGCTCGCCGTCGGGACCCACCACGGAGACCTCGACGGGCACGGGCTTCCGGTCGAGCACGATCTCCCACCAGGAGGCCGTGGGGTCGAGGTCGGACCGCTCGACGGTGACGTATGCGGGATGCTCGATGCGCACGAGCCCACCGGCCTTCTCGAGGGCCTTCAGCGGTACGTCGGCGAAGCCCTCGGGGTCGGTCGTGACCACGGTGTTCCCGGTCGTGATCACGACCCCCTGGACGGGGAACCGGCGCTGGTCGAGCACATAGAGCTCTTTGACCTCGACCGGACCGGGCTCGATGGCCTGCTCGACCACCGTGCCCTTCTTCGCGAGCGAGATGGTGGTGCCGAACACGATTCGCGGGGTGGCTGCACCCACCCCCCGGGTCAGGGCTGCTCCTGCGCCGAACGTGAGCCAGACCCGCTCCACGGGACGGCCCTTGAGCGACACCATGGCCTCGGTGGGCACGGAAAGGACGTCTCGCAGGAGCGGAGAGCGCCCGCGGACCTCGAGGTGCGCCCCGAACGCATCGGTGGGCACCACCCCCACAGCGGCCGCGAACTGCCCGAGCACGCCACCCGGCCAGTCGTCGCTTCCCGTCGACCCTCGGCCCTCGATTCCGAGATCCAGGCCCGACGACAGGGCTCCGCGATGGAACGAGGTGCTGACGAGCACGCCAGCACCGAAGGGATCGCCGAGGTACCGCGCTCCGGCCCCGGTCGGAACGCGCCCGAACGGGATCACGGAGACCCCGTACCGCTTCGGCTGAAAGGCGATCGACACCGGGAGCCAGACCTGGAGGTCGCCGATCGCGGGCGCAGAGCCGGTCTCGGACGTGGTTCCCGCCCACAGCGGAATGGAGGCGACGACCCCGAAGCGCTTGCCGAAACCGACGGATCCACCGAGATTCGCGCCGAACACGCTGTCGAGGATGGGCTCGACCCGTACGTAGGGACCATCCCGGACCTCACGAACCAGCAGCGCGGACGCGCCCTCTCCGAGCACCGTGAGGGCCGGCGCACCCGTGGGCCGCCCCCCGAACGTCGTGATGGGGTCTCGCGCGGAAGCGGTGTCTGGAGGCAGGTTCTGGCCGCTCGCATCGAAGGTCTGAGCCAGAGCGAGGTTCAGCAGCAGGGTCGACATGGCGCAATCCTACGACGGCGCAGGCGGGCGCGCCCGCGGGTGATACGGTTGTGACGGAGGCTGGATGCGAATCTGCGGGCTGCTCCTCATCCTCGGGGCGTGCAAGGGCTACTCGAACGTGCCGGGCGAGCCGTTCCCCGACACCGACCTCGACACCGCTGAGGTCGACACCGATGCCGACGCCGACACCGATGCCGACACCGACGCGGATGTCGATGCCGACAGCGACGCCGACACCGATGCCGACGCCGACACGGATGCAGACAGCGACACCGACACCGACACCGATGCGGACGCCGACGCCGACGCCGACGCTGACTCCGATACCGACGCCGACGCCGACGCCGACTCCGACGCCGACGCCGACACCGACGTGTTCGGAGACGGGTGCAACCCACAGATCCCGGCGAACGTCGTCACGGTGTCGAGCACGCAGTCCATCTCCCAGGACGGGTCCGTGCTGTGGCTGTGCGGCTCGAACACGCTCTCGGTGAGCGGCGACAACTCGCTGATCTTCGCGGAAGACAGCAGCAACGTGCTGATCAACGGCACCGGCAACTACGTGATCGCCCAGTCCCAGGTCGACATCACGCTGTTCTCGAGCGGGAACGACCTGTTCGTGGAGTCGGTGAGCTCCGTGAACGACCAGGGCAACCCGCCGAACACGATCACGGAGTGCGCGAACCTCACGTTCGACACGTCGCTGGTCGCGAGTCCCTGCAACTGACGCGTCCCCCGACTCTCGGGGCTCACGGACCGTCCCTGCGGGCTCTCGGGACTCACGGACCGTCCCTGTAGCCTCTCAGCTGTCGCAGAGGGTCGACGGGAAGATGTCGCCGTTGTGCACCGAGTGCGTCTGGCACGCGCTCGTGCTCGTGTTCAGGTAGTTGTACCCGCCGCCCGTGGCATGGCAGAACACCACCTGATCGTCGCCCGCGACCTGGTACTGATCGAGGTAGTTCGCCACCAACGACGCGTTGTTGCAGATCTCTTCGGGCGTCAGGTCTCCGGTGTCGAGCACCGGGTCGGTGTCGGTGTCGGTGTCCGAGTCGCTGTCGCTGTCGCTGTCCGAGTCGCTGTCGCTGTCCGAGTCGCTGTCGCTGTCGCTGTCCGAGTCGCTGTCGCTGTCCGAGTCGCTGTCGCTGTCCGCGTCGGCATCGCTGTCGGCGTCCGCATCGCTGTCGGCGTCTGCATCCGCATCGACATCCCCGTCGGCGTCGCTGTCTGCATCGGCGTCGACATCCCCGTCAGCGTCGGCATCGGTGTCGGTGTCGGTCTCGGCCGGCTCGTCGGTGTCGACCAGCTCCGGACCGTCGTCCTTCCCACCCAGACCGTACTCGCTGCAGCCCGCCAGGATCAGGGCCAGGCACGTCGCCATCCGCATCGCACACCTCGTGAGGACACTATCGCATCGCAATCGCGCCCGAGGCTTACAAGCCCACTTCACCTACAATGGGTCCGAGGTCTCACCCATTGCGCATTCCACCCTTCCTCGCCTGGGGATTCGTGATCGTCTCGTGTGTCGCCGGGCTGTTCGTGGCCGCGGGAATCGAGCCGATCCTCGACAGCACGGCCACGGCCTCCTCGGGGAACGCCCGTGTGTGGGTGCACACCCCGTTCGTGGCGCCCGGAGATCGCACCTGGCTCTCCGTGGAGGCGTCCGACGTGCTCACGAGCGTGCGCGTGCTCGACGGAGACGCGACGCTTCGCGAGTGGTCGGGGTCGGAGCGCGACTTCGCCTGGATCGACTTCCCGGTGCCGGACCGCACCGGTCCCGTCCAGCTCGTGCTCGAGGTCGGCTCGCACCGGGATCGCAGCCGGCTCCAGCTGTCGTTCCTGCAGGGAAGCCAGTCGGCGCAGGTCCCCGTGGAGATCGTCGTGCGGAGCGTGCCGTCCGTGCTGGCTCTCCGGCTGGGCTCCCTGCTGCTCGCGCTCGCCTTCTGGATGCAGGCCATCGTCGGGATGGCGAAGGCCTACCAGTGGATGCGGGCCGTCGACGACCAGGGCGACGCCAACCTGTCGGAAGGCGTGGGAGGCGCGCTCTGCGTGGTGGGCGTGGCGTACGCCATCGGCGGGTACTGGGCGTTCGTGCTGCCGCTGTACGCCGCCACCCGGTGGATCGGGTCGCTGTGGGCGCTGCTGTGGATGGCCGTGTGGATCGTCGGACCCCTGGTGCTCGGCTGGAAGCTCCGCGGCTGGCTCGACCGTCCGTGGGCACACCGGTTCGAGCCGGGTCGCACTGTGGATGTCGCGGCGATCGCGACACGCTTGCGGGATGCGGGGATCGGCGTCCGGCGCGGGCTCGGCTGGATGCGGATCTCCGAGGGCGACGTGTCGCTGTGGGTGCGCGAGCGCTCGCTCGCTGCGGGCGACCCCACGTACGTGTGGCGGAGCGACGAGCCCCTGTTCCTCCGTGCCGCCGTAGCGCTCGCTGGAGACGGCGCGATCGAGGTGGTCACGTGGGGACACGCCGTGCGGATCGAGCCCGACACGTCCCTCGACGCGCTTCGCGACGAGCTCGCCGAGCGCCGGCGCCGGGAGGCCGAGCAGCTCCTCGAGCGGCTGAAGGAGATGGGCGAGCTGATGGACGGAATGCGCAGGTTCTTCGAGCCGCCCGGATAGGATGAGGCCATGTCCGTGCTCCTCCTCGCGGCTGCGCTCGCGTCCCCACCGTCCCACCCGGTCTGCGGCGGCATCCCCGGCGGCATGTACGACGACGTGGCCCGCATCGGAGACGTGCTGTCCGTGTCGATGCACCGGTACATCAGCGACGACGCCGACGCGCACTACCTGGGCGCGCTGTTCGCCGACGACGCCGGCCAGACGGTCGGGCGGTGGCGCGGCGAGCACACGAAGCCCTTCCGCGCGAACGACGTGTGGGTGCACCGCGCCGAGATCCCCATCCCGTCGGGCGCTTCGGAGGTGCGGCTGTTCGACCTCCACCACGACCGCGCATGCACCATCCAGCTCGGAGCCGACGGGTCGACCACCATCGTTCGGGTCGAGCGCACGGGGTCCCACGCGAACCCCGAGCTCCCCCAGGCCCGGCAGGATCCGGAGTTCGCCGACGAGACGCTCGAGGGGGATGCCGTCGACGTGAAGCGCGGTCGCCGGGCCCGGCTGGCCGCCAAGGAGCTCGAAGAGCCCCCCGAGAACCTCGAGCAGCGCGCGCTCCTGCTGGCGAAGCTCAAGCAGAACCTGCCCCGGATGAGCCGGCGCCAGGTGCTCGAGTGGATGGGCCACCAGGGGTTCCGCCCCGACGACCCCGACGTGCTCGAGACGCTCGGCGAGGACTGGCTCTCGCACGTTCCCGAGTGAGGGGCGCCTAGAAGATCGTGTCGTACACGCCGCCGTTGTAGCGGCGGTCGGGGATGCCGAGGGTGATCTCGGTGACCGTGTTCCCGTTGTACGGCTGCGGGATGTACGCGTTCATGGCGTCCCACTCGCCGATCCCGGAGCCCCATACGAGGCCGTGCCCGTACAGCGAGCTCGGGTAGTCGATCAGCACGGTCTCCTCGCCATCGGGCGTGATGCGCCACAGGCGACGGTCCCAGAACTCCGCGACGTACACGTTCCCGCAGACGTCGACGCCCAGTGCGTCGTGCCACGTGTTCGAGGTGCGCCCGAGGAGCTGCGGACCCGAGGTGGCCATGAGCGTGGAGGGGTCGATGTCGAACATCCACACCTCTCCGTCGGAACCGTTGGTGCCCACGTAGAACTTGTCGAGGCCCGGGCTCCAGTTGATGACCTTCGGGCTCGACACCCCGCTGACGTACACCACCCGGTTGCCGTTCTGAGGGTTGATGCGGTGCACCTGGCTCTGGTTCGCCGTGTAGATGAACCCGTCGGGACCCACGATGAGGCCGTACGCGTTCACGTTCGACGCGATGACCTGGTTGTTCCCGTCGGGCGAGATCCGACGCACCGCGAACGCGGAGAACGCCAGGTCGCCGTCGGGCAGGAAGTCCATCTGCTGCCCCGAGCCGACGGCCGGCAGCCACAGCTCGGCGACATCGGACGCTGCGACGCGGATGAGCGAGTCTCCGTTGCTGCCGACGAGGTTGCCGAGCGTGTCGAACGCGAGCCCGTGGTACGCCCGCGCACCGGGCACGATGCGGCTCGGGAAGCCGGAGGACGGCAGGTTCGTGCAGTCGAACACCGGCACGTCGCCGAGGCCCGTCTCGGCGGTGTGGATCGTGAGCGCGGTGTCCGCCGTTCCGTCGGGGTCGGGGACCGGCGTGGGCGGAGGCGTCGGAGTGGGCTTGCAGGCCAGCAGGGCGAACAGCGTGAGCATCAGTGGATCGTCTCGTACACACCGCCGTTGAAGCGGCGCTCGGGGATGCCGATGATGGCCTCGGCCACCCGGTTCTGATTGTAGGGCTGGGGCACGTAGATCGCCATGGCGTCCCACTCGCCGATACCGGACCCGAACACGACCCCGTGCCCGTACTGGTCGCTCGGGTACTGCACGAGCACCGACGCGTCTCCGTCGGGTGTGATGCGCCACAGCCGCTTGTCCCAGAACTCCGCGACGTAGAGGTTGCCGCACACGTCGACGGCGAGCCCGTCGTGCCAGGTGTTCGACGTGTTGGCGAGGAGCGTGGGCGGGCCCTGGGGCTCGAGCGTGACGGGGTCGAGCACCACCTCGTACACCGCGCCCCCACTGCTGTTGGTGCCGATGTACATCCGGTCGAGCGCGGGGCTCCAGTTGAGGACCTTCGGGACCGAGACACCCGTGATGTAGGCCTCCCGGTCGCCGGTGTCGGGATCGATGCGATCGACCGTGTTCTGGTTGGCCGTGTAGACGAAGCCGTCGGGGCCCACCATCACGCCGTACGCGTTCACGTTCGAGGCCAGCACCTGGCTGTTCCCGGGCGGCGTGATGCGCAGGAGGTTCCCGTTGCTGTGGGCGAACACGAGGTCGCCGCCGGGCAGGAAGTCCATCTGCTGGCCGGGCGACACGTCGGGCACCCACAGGGACGTGTCGTTCGATGCGGCCGTGCGCAGGAGCGAATCGCCGTTGCTCCCCACCATGTTGCCGAGCGTGTCGAACGCGATGCCGTGGTACGCGCGGGCGCTCGGAACGATGCGGTTCGGGAAGGGACCGGTGGGCAGCGCGGTGCAGTCGAACGTCGGGATCTGCGGAGCCGTGTCGGCCGTGGGGAGGACCGCCGTGTCTCCCGTGAGCACCGGCACCGGGGTGGGCGGCTCGTCGGTCTCGGTGGGGCTGGGCTTGCAGGCCAACAGCGCGAGGGAAATCGTCAGCATCGACACGCTCCGACGGGCACCGTACCCAACGCGGAGGGCGTCTGCTGGCACATCCGCGCTCAGCCGGCGAACACCCCGGCCTTGTACAGGGCGTGGGCCGCGGGACCGTGCTCGGCGAACGCGTGCATGTCGTGGGTGCGCACCTGGAACTCGGCGGTCTGGACGTGGCCGTCGGGCAGCGGGAAGCGCACGGCGGTGTGGAGCGACTGGTACCCGCTGGGCTTCGGCTCGGCGATGTAGTCGTCGAGCTCGCCCTCGACGGGCTCGTAGCGGTCGTGGATCGCGTCGAGCACGCGGTAGCAGTCGTCGACGTGGGGGACGCGCACCCGCACCGCCAGGCGGTCGTGGATCTCGTCGAGACCCACACCCTTGCGGTCCATCTTGGCGCGCACGCTACCGGTCGACTTCACGCGGCTCGTCACGACGCCTTCGACGCCCACGGCCGCGAGGCTCGCCCACGCGGAGTCGGCGAGCTGGTCGAGCAGGTTGCGGTCCGCGAGCTCCACGAGGGCCGCGGGGTCGACGACGCGGAGCCCTTCGGGGAGGGGTGCGCCGAGCAGGAGGGTGAGCAGCAGTGCGTTCGTGAGCATGGCAATCGCCTCGAACGGAACGGTGCGCACCTCGTCCGCTCCGGCAATTCCAGCGTGACGCTCCGCGACATTCGTGGAGATTCGGGGAGGAGTCGCGGTGTCGAAGGGACGGTCCGTGAATCGACGCTACGCGAGTGAGAGCTCCGGACGGAAGATCCGGCGAACCTCGATCCCGGGATGGAAGGACTGCAGGATGGCCACGGCCTCGCCGGCCACGGGCATCCAGCGCTGCTTGGTGCCGTCGTCGACCATCGACATCGACTCCACGGCGCCCTCGAAGGCCGCGATGTCGCGCCCGAACACCGACACCCCGCCCACGTCGGCCTCGATCCGCAGCCCCGTCTCGCCCACCGCCGCGCTCACGGAGAACCCACCGCGCCCGACCGTGAGCGACTCCAGCTCGAGCTCCTCGATCAGCGTGAACAGCGAGCCTTCCTCGGCCTCCCCCCACACGAGCGAGATCGCGAGCCGACGCACGCGGTCGAGGCCGGACTTCCGTAGATCCTGCACAGCTGCGCGCACCACGTCCGACGGACGCCGTCCCCGGCTCCCCTCGAGCCCGATCCCGACCAGGCCCTCGAAGTGGCGCGACGCCGCGATCCTCCGCAGCACCGGGGGCTTCGGGAGCCGCGGGAATCGGAGCATCCGGAAGTCCTTCGGGTGCTTGCACTTCAGGATCTCGTCGAGCACGGCCGACGCCGGGATCTCCACGTCCGCGATGCACCCGGTGGCGGGTGACGTGACGAACGACGTGTAGTGACGGGCGTTTCCGCGCCCCTTCTCGAGCCGTGTCAGCGCGAACAGCCGCTCGTCGACATACGACCGATCCCAGCCCTCCTGGTCGGCCACCGCGTTCTGCGCGAGGGACGCGCGGTCGAGGAAGCCGTCGCGGAGCTCCACGCCCGTGAGGGTGCGACTCAGGTCCGTTCCGAGCCACTCCGAGCCGTGCTTCCGGAACAATGTGCGCGCCTTCTTCTCGGCGTCGTCGTCGCCGCGGAGCTGGAGCGCGATGAACGTGCCCAGCGGGTCACCCAGCTCCTGGAGCACGTCGGCGTAGACCTGCCGCAGGCCGAGGTCGGTGGGATCGGCCCGCACCGCCGCCAGGATCTCGTTCGCGGTCGCCAGCCCGCGCTCGGCGCGAGGCCGCATCGACTCCCACACGGCGGGGAGTTCGAGGGGCTCGGGATCCGGGGACCGGAGCGCCCGGAGCGTCACCGCCAGCCAGTCGCGCACGGACGTCTGCGAGGACTGCGGTCGTTCGGCGAGCGCGGCCGCCCACACGGGGGTTCCAGCGTCCATCGACCGCTCGAGCAGCGCCAATGCGGGGCCGTACACCACGTCGACCTCCGCCCGCCAGCCCACGGACAGCCGCGAGCGCTCGAGCACCGCCTGCATGCCCGCCGCGATGCGTGGATCCGGCGGAAAGGTCGCCAGCACCGCGAGCCGGCTGAACCACGCGGCGTACTTGCGCTGGAGGTACCCCTCGCGGAATGCCGCGAACCGCTCGGTCGCCATCGGGAGCTTGTCGCTGACGGTGCGCGCCAGCCAGCCGACCCCGGCGGGATCGCCGGTCTTCGCGACCTGGTGCCACGCGAGATCGAAGTCGGCGCGACTCTGCGCGCGCGGACCGTCGAACGCGAGGTTCCGGTCGAGCTCGAGCACCACCTCGGCGACCACGGGATGCGGCGACTCCCGCCAGGTCTCCAGCGCGAGACGCAGCGCCGTGTGCCAGTCCCCCGCGTCTGCCGCCCGCTTCACGTCCTGCGCGCCCATCGTCGACCTCCGCGCGGAGCATGCCACGGGTTACCGGCCGCAGATGGTGCACGACCTCATCATCGTGGGCGCGGGGTTCTCCGGGCTCGGTATGGCGATCCAGCTCGACCGCTCCGGGAGGCGCGACTGGGTGTTGCTCGAGAGCGGCACGTCCGTCGGCGGCACCTGGCGGGACAACGCCTACCCGGGGGCCGCGTGCGATGTCCCCTCCCACCTGTACTCCTTCAGCTTCGAGCCCGCGGCCGACTGGTCGCACGTCTATGCCCGCCAGCCCGAGATCCGCGCGTACCTCGAGCGGTGCGTCGAGCGGTATGGCCTCGCCGACCGCATCCGTCTCGGCACCCGCATGACCCGCGCCGCCTGGGACGCCTCCGCTGCGGTGTGGAGGGTCGAGACGGCCGGTGGGGACGTGCTCCTCGCGAGGTACGTCGTGTTCGCGATCGGAGCGCTGCGCGACCCCCGGTGGCCCGAGATCCCCGGGCTCGAGGACTTCTCGGGGCCGGTGCTCCACTCGGCGCGATGGGACCCCGACCTCCCGCTCGAGGGCAAGCGCCTCGGCATCGTGGGGACCGGCGCCAGCGCGGTCCAGATCGTGCCCGCCCTCGCGGGTCGGGTGGCGCACCAGACCGTGTTCCAGCGCACGCCGCCCTGGATCGGTCGCCGGCGGGACCGCGTGTTCTCGGCGGCCGAGAAGGACCGGTTCGCGGGCTCCCCCCTCCGGATGCGGGCCGAGCGGCTGCGGATCTACGCCGGGATGGAGGCGAAGTACCCGTTCTTCTTCGGGCGGTTCTGGCGTCTCGGATGGTTCGGCGAGCAGGTGCTCACCTGGAACCTCCGGCGCACCGTCACGGATCCGTCGCTCGTCGAGAAGGTCCGTCCGAGCTACCACCTGGGCTGCAAGCGCATCCTGGCGTCCGACGACTGGTATCCGACGCTCGTGCGCGACGACGTGGCGGTCGAGACCCGTCGGATCGTCCGCATCCACCGCGATGGGGTCGAGCTCGACGACGGCACGCGCGTCCCGCTCGACGTGCTCGTGTGCTGCACGGGCTTCGAGGTCGACGAGCCGCTCGGTGATGTCCAGGTGAGCGGCGAGCGCGGCGTCGACCTGCGCACGTTCTGGAACGGGCGTCCGGCCGCGTACCTCGGCACCACCATCCCCGGGTTCCCGAACGCGTTCACGCTGTTCGGCCCCAACACGGGGCTCGGGCACACCTCGATGGTCGTCATGATCGAAGCGCAGATCCGCTACGTGCTGGGCGCGCTCGATCACATGGACGCGTCCGGTGCGGGCACGCTCGCCATCCAGCAGTCCGCGTACGACGCGTTCGTGGCCGAGATGGACCGCCGCCACCGCCAGCGGGTGTGGATGAGCGGCTGCAACAGCTGGTACCTCGGCCCCGACGGCACGAACTTCACGCTGTGGCCCGGCTCGACCCTCCGGTTCCTGGCGCGCACCCGCCGATTCGACGCGACGCCCTATGTCTTCGGGGGATCCGCCCCGCGCTGACCGGGGGTTTTCCACGGTCCCCGAGAATCCGCGAATGTCGTGTTGTCCACAGCAGAACGGCTCTGCTACGCTCTCCGTACACTCGACTTCTCCGAGGTGAATCTGATGTCTGGATATCAGCGGCCGCCCAAGGCCCAGGCTCCTGTCCACCGCCCCACCTCCGCTCTGCAGCAGGCCCAGGCGCCCAAGAAGAAGGAAGAGGGCTTCTGGGGAACCCTCGCCACCAAGGGCGACAAGCTCACCGGGGCCTTCAACAAGGGCCTCAGCGCGCTGTACGGTCCGAACCACACCGCGCCCGGCAACCTCGGAGCCGCCGGTCGGTTCATGAAGCCCCTCGGCGGCGCGTTCGGCGCGATCAACGGCGTGCGCGACCTGTTCAGCGACGACAAGAAGGGCAGCGAGAAGCTGAAGGCGGGCCTCGAGGTCTACAACGGCGCGAAGGATCTCCTCGAGACGAAGCCCGGTCAGGCCGTCGCGAGCAAGGCGAAGGGCGTCGGATCCGCCATCGCCGACTCCAAGGTGGGCAAGGGCGCACAGAGCCTGTGGGGCTCCGTCAAGAGCTCGGCGTCGGGCCTCGGCTCCAAGATCATGGGCTCGGATCTGGTCCAGGGCGCGATGAACTCGAAGGCCGGCCAGACCCTCGGGAAGTGGGGCAAGAAGGCGGGCGGCATGCTCGACAGCTCCGCCGGCTGGGGCGCGAAGAAGCTCAATGCGCTGGCCGACGGAGCGGGCGGCCTCGCGACGAAGTTCAAGGGCTCGAAGGCCTTCGGCGCGCTCGACAACATGTCGGGCAAGCTCGCCAAGCGGTTCGGAGGCGAAGCCGTCGAGCAGGGGGCAAAGGGGCTCGCGAAGGTCGGGGGGCGCGAGCTTCTCGAAGCCGGCGGGAAGACCGCCGCGAAGACGGGCATGAAGGCGCTCGGCAAGGCCGGTGCCCGGTTCGTGCCCGGCATGAACGTCGCGCTCGCGGGCCTCGATGCGAAGCACGCGTGGGATACCCTGCGCGACCCCAACGCCAGCATGAGCGACAAGTTCACCTCGAGCATCACGGCCGTCGGGTCGGGTCTCGCGGCCACGAACATCCCGATCGTCAGCCAGATCGGCGCAGGGGTGTCCACCGTCAGCAGCCTCGTCGAAGCCGCGGGTGGCGTCGGAGCCGTGAAAGACGGCGCGATGTGGGCCGGCAAGAAGATCGGCCAGGGAGCCCAGTGGGCCGGCAAGAAGATCGGTCAGGGAGCCCAGTGGGCCGGCGGGAAGATCAAAGACGGCGCGCAGTGGGCCGGGAACAAGATCTCCGCGGGCGCGGCGAAGGCCAAGGAGTTCGGCAAGAACGCGTGGAACGGCGCCAAGGATCTCGGCGGCAAGGCCGTGAACGGCGCGAAGAACCTCGGCAAGGCCGCGTGGAGCGGCGCGAAGGACCTCGGCAGCAAGGCGGGCGGCGCGATCAAGAGCGGCGCCAAGAGCCTGTGGAACGGGGGCAAGAGCCTGGCGAGCAGCGCGGGCAAGAAGATCGGCAGCGTCGCCGGCAAGGTCGGGGGCGGCATCAAGAAGGCCTTCTCGGGCTGGTGATCCCGCCCGCTCGACCGCCTGCCGGGTGCGCCCGCACGGTCGCACGCCACCGACCAAGGCAATCTCTTGACGGTCAAGACCCGTGAGCTCGCCGGCACGTCAGTGCAAAACCAGGTTTTAGGCGAGCCTACGGGGCTCCGTCAAGAGATTCACTGAGTACGATTCCGCAGGATGGAGGCCGCTTGTCGGCCGAATCCAGCGGATTGAGGAGAGCCAGTGCTGAGACAAGCGCTCCAGCAGGACATCCAGCTGGAGATCCCCGCCCTCGAGATGGTGTTCGTGGAACCGCCTTCCCTCGAAGGCCTCGTGGTGGAGGTCGAGCCCGCACAGGAGCTCGACGAAGCCACGCTGTTCGAGGCCTGGAAGGGCTTCGTGCGCGAGCAGAGCCCGCGCGTACGGCGTGACGTCGTCGCGGCCGGCCACGAGACCGCCATCCGCTGTGTCGGCTTCGAAGACGGGCGCATGGTGCCGTTCACCGGGCGCTCCGGCATGGTGCTCGTCGCGGGCGAAGACCCGATGCTGCCCGCCCTGGCCGAGTCGCTGGTCGGGAAGCGCACCGGCGAGCGGTACGTCGTGAACCTCACGATCCCCGACGACTACGAGCAGGCCCTGCTGCGCGGGCGCCAGCTCGACTTCATCGTCCAGATCGAAGAGACGCACGAGGTGCAGGCGATCGACCCCGGCGATCCGACGTGCATCGAGAAGATGGGGTTCGACGACACCCTCGAAGACCTCCTGCAGAAGATCGGGGAGGGTTGGATGGAGGCCCAGCTCGACCAGCTGGTCGACGAAGCCGAAGAGCGCGCGCTCGACGCGCTGATCGCGCGGTGCGACCTGCAGGACGTCCCCCAGGTGGCCGCCGAGACCGAGCTGTTCCTGCGCTGGAAGAACAACGAGGGCGAGGTGCTCGCGAGCCTCGACGCCAGCGAGGCCGAGCTGGCATGGTCGTGGGCGCACTGGGCCGCGGATCCCGAGCTCTACAGCGCTTGCATGCGCAACGTCCTGCTCGCGCTCGTCTACCGCTCGGTCGCCGAAGAGCACGGCATGGTTCCCGAGGTCGAAGACGGGCTCGCGGTGCTGAACATCATCGCGCCCGAGATCGAGGCCACCTCCGAAGACGTGCAGGAAGTGCTCCAGAAGAACCCCGAGATCGCGCGCCGTGCCCTCGATCTCGGCTTCCAGAAGCGCATCCGCGACTTCGTCCTGTCGCACGCCGAGGTGCGCGACCCGAACCGCGAGATGTACGCCTCCGAGGAAGATCCTCAGGCCTGACGCGTGCTCTCGACCCACGCGTGGGTCGGGCCGAGCGCGGCCGCTCCCGACGGCCACTCCATGAACCCGAACAGCGCCGACGACACGCGGTTCTGCCACACGTGCGCGGGCGTGCCGTCGCGGTAGGCGAACGGCAGCGTCCAGCGGAGACGGAAGCGTTCCGGCACGGGGTCGTCGAGCAGCTCGACCTCGCCCGACCGCGCGAGGGGCGCGTCGCGCATCAGCTGGAAGGCCGTGAGCGCGAAGCCGCACACCCGATCCCGGCGCGCCTTCAAGAAGGCCACGGTCTCCGCGAACTCCGCAGCGGTCTCGCCGGGCAGGCCCGCGATCACGAGAAGCCGCGCACGGATGCCCGCGGCCGCACACGCCTCCAGGTTCGCGTCGACCACCTCCGAATCCACGCCCTTGTCGATCAGCGCCCGCACCCGGGGCACCGCCGACTCCAGACCGAACCAGATCTCGCCGAGCCCCGCACGACGGGCGGCCACCAGCCGGGCTTCCGTCCACCCGGCATCGAACCGGGCCCGGTGCATCCAGTGCCAGCCCCGCCCCTCCAGAGCGCGAGCGAGCCGCTCCGTCTGGGCCGGAGCCAACAGATCGTCGCGGAGCCGGAACCGCCGCGTGCCGAGCGTCGCCTCCGCACGCTCCATCCCGAGCACGAGGTCGTCGAGGGGCTGCAGGCGGTAGCGATGGTGCGCGGGGATCGCGCAGAACGTACAGCGGTCCCAGCTGCACCCCACCGACCAGCGCACGTCCACCACGGGGGTCGGCGTGCCGTACTGCCGTGAGAGCCCCGTGAACACGGGCGGGTACAGCGCAGAGGGCGTGGGGTCCCCCACCCCGGATCGGTCGAGCACCCCCTCCTCCGGGCGCCGGCCTTCGGCCAGGGCTGCGAGCGTCGGGACCGGATCCCCGAGCAGCACGGCGTCCACCACGTCGAGCAGGGCGTGGTCGGGGGTCAGCCCGAGGCTCCGGGGCTCGAGCACGTCCTCCAGGCCTCCGTACACCACGATCCGCCCGGTGTAGCCAAGCGATCTGAGCTCTCCCACCAGGCCCAGCAGCGGCACGAGCTGCCCGGGATGCACCCACGCCACCGCGACCACCGACGCCGCCAGCAGCGGCTCGAGATCGAAGCGCCCGGCGTACGGGTTGCGGGTGGCCGCGAGCTCGAGCGCGATGCGGAGATCGCCGGAGTCCTCGGCGTACTGCGGCTCGCCCGGCCACGCCCAGCGACACCCGGAGCCCCGTCCGACCTCCGACTCCCGTGCCGACACCGCCGAGACGCGCGCATCCAGGTCGGCGTCCCAGCCTTCGTCGGTCGACAGCTCCGCGTGCACGTCTCCCAGCAGCACGGCCGCACCGCGGGCATTCAGGTCGACCTGCACCACCGGGACCCCGCGGGCCTCCAGCCCGCCCGCGACCGCCGTCAGGTCGACCGGCACCGTCGGGTAGTACCAGCCGGGCGGGAAGACCAGCGCGACCACAGCGCGCTCAGAGGCTGTCGAGGATGCGCTTCTTCAGCGCGTCGAACTCGTCCTGCTCGATCAGACCGGCCTCGAGCAGCTCCTTCGCGCGCTTCAGCCGTGCGATGGGGTCCTCCTCTTCGGGCTCGGCGGGAGGTGCACCGCCCGACTCCCCCTTGTTCACGGCGGCCTCGGCCTGCGCCATCGCGTCGGCGTCCTTCATCTTCTCGGGCCGGAAGTCGTCTTTCGCGCGCTTCAGGGTCTGGTTGTAGAGGTCGCGCATCTCGTCGGCCGACAGGGAGCCCTCGTTCGCGAACCAGGCCGACGCCACCGAGCCGATCGCGAGCGTCGACGCGAACATGAACGGGGCCGCGATGATGCCCCCGAGGCCCGGCAGCACGAACTTCGCGGCGGTCGTCGCCAGCCGGGAGCCCACCAGCGACGCGCCCACCGTGGTGCCGATCTGCAGGATGAGATCGGTGGCCGACTCCCGCGTGAGGTCGTGCCCGTAGTAGTTCGCGATCCCGACCACCATGCCCACATGGAGGGGCATCACGCCGAGGATCTCGGAGCCCGGGATCGGCAGGATGGTGAGCGCCGCGGTGGCGTACCCACACCGCTCGACGAGCACGTTGACATCGGGGTGATTGCTCACCTTGAACAGGGTGCTCATCCCACACCTCCCGCGCCAGGGGCCGCCTGCCGCACCGGCGCATGCTACCAACGGACCCGAGGAACCGCCATGCCCGCCCTCCGCGCCCCGCCACCGCTCCCCGGAATCCCCGCGCCCGACGAGCTGCCGGTCGTCGGCTCGCTGCTCGGGTTCGCACGCGACCCCATCGCGTTCCTCCAGGGGCTCCAGCGCGACCACGGGGATCTCGTCCAGCTCACGCTCGCCGACCACCGCGTGCTGCTCGTGAGCGACCCCGACCTGCTGGAGACCGTGTTCGTCACCGAGTGGCGGAACCTCCACAAGGACGCCATCTACGACAAGACGCGCCCCATGCTCGGCAATGGTCTCGTCACGTCCGAGGGCGACGCCTGGAAGCGGAACCGGAAGCTCGCCGCCCCCTCCTTCACGCCCCGTCACATCGAGCTGTACCGCGCCACCATGCAGCGCTGCGTCGACACCTGGATCGCCGCACAGCCCGATCAGGCCGAGATCGACCTCGCCCACGAGATGATGGGCCTCACGCGCGACATCGTGCTCGAGACCCTCTTCGGCGGCGACCTCGACCTCGACGTGAGCGTCGCGGGACATGCCATCGAGGCCTTCATGGACGAGTTCGTCGTGGAGGTCCGCGGCTGGCGACGCTTCGCGCCCGACTGGCTCCCGAGCCCGGGCCGGCGTCGCGCTCAGCGGGCCGTCGCAGCGCTCGACGACCTGATCGCCCGCGTGCTCGCGGCCCGCCGGGCGAAGGGGCTCGGCGACGACCTCCTCTCCCAGCTCCTCTCGGCAAGGGACGAAGACGGTCACGGGCTCGACGACCGGCAGCTGCGCGACGAGGCCGTCACGATGTTCGCGGCCGGGCACGAGACCACCGCGACTGCGCTCACGTACGCCCTCCTGCTGCTCGCGAGCCATCCCGAGGAGCAGCGCCGGCTGGCCCAGTCTCCGGAGCGCGCCGAAGCCGTGCTGAAAGAGGCCATGCGGCTCCTTCCCCCCGTGTGGGCGGTCGGTCGCGAGACCCAGGCCGCGATCCGGCTCGGTGAGCACGACGTTCCCGCAGGCACCCAGATCCTCGTCGCCCAGTGCGTGCTGAACCGGAACCCCACCTGGTTCCCGGATCCCGACGCCTTCCGCCCCGACCGCTGGCTCGACGGTGGCCCCGACCTGCCGCGCTTCGCGTACCTCCCGTTCGGCGGCGGTCCGCGGGTGTGCATCGGGAACCACTTCGCGATGATGGAGGGCACCCTCCTCCTGTCCGCCATCGTGTCGGCGTTCGACACCGTCGCCCTCGGTCCGGTGCCGCCCCCGATGACGCCGAGCATCACGCTCCGGCCGAGAGGCGCGATCCCCGCCCGCATCTCTCACCGTGCTGGCATCGGAGGTGAATCCGGACGTGCGGCGACCTAGATTGGGAGCCTGGAGGTCAGGTCGTCATGGGTGCAGAGGTGCTGCTCGAGCCGTGGAAGGGTCCGTACGGTGGGGTCCCGCCGCTCGATCGGGTGCAGGTCGACCAGTTCGAGCCGGCGCTCCTGGCAGCGCTCGACGAGAAACGCCGTGAGGCCCGCGCGATCCGCGATCAGTCCGCACCCCCCACGTTCGACAACACCCTCGTGGCGCTCGAGCGCATGGGAACCACGCTCGATCGGGTCGAGGCCATCTACGACCTGTGGTCGTCGAACTTCTCGAGCCCCGCGTTCCGCGACGTGAAGCACCGCATGGAGCCGAAGATCGCCGAGCTCCGCGACCAGATCCGCCAGGATGGCGTGCTGTTCGCGCGCGTGCAGGCCGTGGCGTCCGACCCCGCGCTCACCGAAGAGCAGTCCCGGCTGTGCCGCGAGTGGCTCACCGACTTCCGGCGCGCGGGCGCTCACCTCGATCAGGCCGGCCGCGACCGCGTCATGGAGATCAACCAGCGCCTCTCGGTCCTCTACAACGACTTCTCCGATCGCCTGCTCGCCGACGAGGAGAGCTCCGTCACCTGGCTCGACCCGCACCAGCTCGGCGGCATGCCCGAAGGCTGGGTCGCCGCGGCGCGCACGTCCGCCGAAGAGCTCGGCCAGCCCGGGCGATTCGCGGTCACGAACACCCGTTCGTCCGTCGAGCCCTTCCTGATGTACAGCACCGAGCGCGACCTCCGGAAGACGGTCTGGCGCACCTTCTTCAAGCGCGGCGACAACGGCGACGCGAACGACACCGTCGCGCTGATCCCCGAGATCCTCGCGCTGCGCCTCGAGCGGGCCCGCCTGCTCGGCTTCGACACGCACGCGCACCTCAACCTCGAAGACACCATGGCTCGCACGCCGGAAGCGGCGATGGACCTCATGAAGCGCGTGTGGGGCCCGGCCGTCGAGCGCTTCCGGGCCGAGGTCGCCGCGATGCAGGCGCTCGCCGACGAGCGCGGCGACGGCATCGTGATCGACCGCTGGGACACCCGGTACTACGCCGAGGAGATCCGGAAGGCGCGCTACGACTTCGACCCCGGCGAGCTGCTGCAGCACTACCAGCTCGACAAGCTCGTCGACGGCATGTTCTGGGCCGCCACCGAGCGCTTCGGCTGGACCTTCGAGCCCATCGACGTGCCGCTCCCCCACCCCGACATGTCCGCGTGGGTCGTGCGCAACGCCGACGGCACCGACCGCGGGCTGTTCTACCTCGACCCGTACGCACGGCGCGGGAAGCGCTCCGGCGCGTGGATGACCGCCTACCGCGGCCAGCAGGGCCTCGCGGGCTCGCTCCCGATCATCGCGAACAACTGCAACTTCCAGAAGCCGCCGGCCGGTCAGCCGTGCCTGCTCACCACCGACGAAGCGCGCACGCTGTTCCACGAGTTCGGGCACGGCATGCACGGGCTCGCATCGCAGGTCACCTACCCCACGCTCGCCGGAACCTCCGTGCCGCGCGACTACGTCGAGTTCCCGTCCCAGCTCAACGAGCACTGGCTGAACACGCCCGAGCTGCTGGGTCGGTTCGCGCTCCACCACGCCACGGGCGCGCCCCCGTCGTCCGTCCTGCTCGATCGCATGCGCGCCGCCGCCAACGCCGACAGCGGCTTCCGGACGATGGAGTTCCTCGCGAGCAGCGTGATGGACATGGAGATGCACCTCACCACCGACCCCGTCGACCCGCGCGAGTTCGAAGACCGCGTGCTCGCACAGTGGGGCCTGCCCCGCGAGGTCGTCATGCGGCACCGCACCACCCAGTTCGCCCACGTCTTCTCGAGCGAGTACTACTCGGCCGGGTACTACAGCTACCTGTGGGCCGACGTGCTCGTGGCCGACGCCGCCGAAGCGTTCGCGGAGTCCGGCTTCTACGACACCGAGCTGTCCGCGCGCCTCCTCGACACCGTCCTGTCGCGCGGCAACACGCTCGACCCCGCCGAGGGGTTCCGTCGGTTCCGCGGCCGCGATCCCCAGGTCGGCGCCCTTCTCCGCGAGCGCGGGCTCGTCCCGGCCTGAACCCGTTCGGAGAGCCCGCCGTTCAGAGTAGGATGGGCGCATGCGACGCCGCCTCCTGCTCCCGTGCGTGCTGTCCGGCGCGTCCCTCGCCTGCGGCGGGTTCGATCCGGCCGGGCTGATCGCGTCCGGACCTCCACGCGGAGCCGCGCCCGTCGAGGTCCCCGAGCCCGACGTGTCCGTGCTCTCGCTCCAGGTGCACATCCCGTACAGCACGCTCCAGAGCGCCGTGCAGGACCGCCTCCCGGAGCTCCTCGTCGACCAGGAGATCGAGCCGAACGACGCCACGCGCGTCCATCTCGTCATCCGGCGCCCCATGGCCGTGGCGTTCGGTCCTTCGGACGGCGACCTGAAGATGACCGTGCCGCTCGACCTCCAGGCCGACCTCGTGCTGAAGCGGGCCGCCGCACGCCGGGAGCGCATGGGCAAAGACCCGCCGCGGGGTGCGACCCTCACCGCGGGCCTCGAGCTCGACCTCGTCACCGCGTACACCCTCGACGCCGACTGGAAGCTCGTCCCCGACGTCACGCTCACGCCGCGCTGGACGGAGCCTGCGGTGCTCGCGGTCGGTCCGCTGAAGCTCGACATCACCGAGCGGGTCGAAGAGAAGCTGCACGAGAAGCTCGCCGACACCGAAGCCCAGATCGAGGCGCGCATGGCCGAGCAGGGCGACCTCCGCCCCCGCATGGACGCCCTCTGGGAGGGGCTCGCGACCCCACGTCCACTCGAGCTCTCGGGGCAGGGGTCCGCGCCCACCGCGACCACGCTGATGGCCGAGCCCCTCGCCCTCCACGCAACGGCCCCGCACGCAGGCCCCGACGGGCTCGACCTGGACGTGGGGGTCACCGCGAGATTCCGCGTCGTCACCGAGGTCCCCGAGCTCATCGAGCTCTCGGCGCTCCCCGCCCCCACGCCCCCCACCGCCGGTGGGCTCCACCTGTCGGTGGTGGCCGAGACATCGTGGGCCGACCTCGAGAACCGCGCGCGCGGAACCGTCACCGAGCTGTCGTGGCCCCTGTCGGTCGACGGCGTAGCGGAGGCGGGCACGCTCGAGATCGACGACCTCCACCTCTACCCGTCCGGCGAGCACCTCGTCGTCGGGCTCGACTACCGCACCGAGAGCCCGGTGTGGGAGACCGCCGGAACCCTCTATCTGCAGGCCATCCCGCGGCTCGGTGACGACCGCACCGTGGTGCTCGAGGACTTCGACTTCTCCGTCGAGAGCGACGACTGGGCGACCGCCCCCGTGAACGCCGAGCTCCTCCGGGCCCGGGTGCGCGAGCACGTCCGCGAGCGGCTGGTCCTCCCGTACGGCGACGAGCTCGACGCCCGGATGGCCGGCATGAACGCGAGCCTCGCGTCGTACGAGCTCGCCCGGGGCGGCACGTTCTCGGGGGAGCTGTCCGGGATCACCGTGCAGGACGTGTTCCTCACGGATGCCGGGCTCGGTGTGCTCGCCACGTTCACGGGCTCGGGGTCGGTCACGCTCACGTCGCTGGGGCGGTGATGTCCGAGCGCCTCGTCCTGGCGAGCGTACACACCCGTCCCCCGCCGGTGTCGCCATGGAGCCTGCTGGCGCTGGTCCCTGCGCTCCTCCCGCTGTTCGCGGCCCCTTCGATGGAGGGGCCCGCCGGTCCTCTGACCGCCCTGCTGGCGATCTCCACGCTGGTCGCCATCGGCGGCTACCACCTCCTCCGGCCCGCGACGGAGGTCGTCGTCGAGTTCGCCGACGGCGAGGTCGCGTTCGTGACCAGCGGCGCTCGTCAGGTCCTCGACGGCACGCTCCTGGTGCTCGACGGCGCCCCCGGTTCCCATCAGATCCTGAGGCTCGGCGACACCGTGCTGGTCCGGTGGGAGGACCGTCCCTCCGCCGAGATCACGCAGCTGGCGATGCGAGCCGCCCACCTCGCGCGGGTGCCCCTGGACGACCGGCGCGACCTCGCGAGGTTCTCGGACTGGGAGGGGTCGCCCGCCCGGCGGGTGGCGATGCAGTTCGAGCAGACGCTGCGGACGAACGCGAGGGAGTTCGCATCCTTGTGGTCCCTCGAGCCCCGCGAGCCCTACAGCACCGGCGACCACGACACGATCACGTACCACCTCCGCACCCACCTCGGCGTGGACGTGCCCATCACACTGTCGAAGGACGGCGTCCGCGCCCAGGACTCCATACCGTTCGAGGCCATCCGCGATGCCCGCGTCGCGTTCAAGACGGTCGGGACGGTGACGGTCGCCGAGCTCCTCGTCCGGCGCGACACCTCGGTCGTCATGCTCGCTGGAGGCGCGCTCGATGCACGGACCGTCTCCGAGGGCCCTGGAGACTCGCGCTCGGGTGCGCTCGCGAGGGAGCTGATGTGGGTTGCGGAGCGCCTCCGGACCTTGGCGGAGTCTGCGTCCGCTCGCTCGGTCGGCACCCGCGACGACATTCCTGCCGCCCTCAGGGCGATGCGCAGCACCGAGTGAGCCCGCCGGTTACCCGGGACCCATGCCGCACACCGACTGGCTCGCCGGATACGGCGCCGAGCTCCAGGAACAGGCGGAACAGCTCCGCGCCACCGGAGAGCTCCGCGAGCGCCTCGAGAAGCGCTACCCGGCCGCGAACCCGGTCACCGACAACGCGCGCCTGTACGCCTACGCGATGGACCTCAAGCGCGAGTACCTGAGCCAGTCCGCGCCGCTGCACAAGGTGCGCTACTCCGACAAGGTGGCCACGCTCCACCGCGCGCTCGGGCTCCACAGCTACGTCGCACGGGTGCAGGGCAACAAGCTCAAGCGCAAGAACGAGCTCCTCGTCGCGAGCCTGTTCAAGGAGCTCCCTCCGGAGTTCCTCCGCATGGTCGTCGTGCACGAGCTCGCCCACCTGCGCCACAAAGACCACGACAAGGCCTTCTACCGCCTGTGCGAGCACATGGAGCCCGAGTACCACCGCTACGAGCTCGACCTGCGCCTGTGGCTGTACGCACGAGACGTGAAGTGAACGCCCCCGGCGTCGACGTGCGCTGGGTCCCGCCGGAGCACCTCGACACCCGCGACGCCCTGCACCTCCGGCTCCCCGCCACCGACCGCCACGGCCACCTCCTCAGGATCGACCCCACGGGCGTCTCCTGGCCGCACCTCGTCGGCTGGTTCACCCTCGGGTTCGCCGATCTCGTGCGGTTCTCGGTGCAGTGGGACCGACTCGTGTTCCACGCCCGCTTCGGCCGCACGGAGCTCGAGCCGCTGCTCACCGGCACCGAGCTCGCCATCCTCGGCACCGCGCTGCACGAGGTCCTCGAGCGCGCCCGCACGGGCCGGTTCCCCCTCTGGTCCCCGCTCGAGCCGCCCCCACCGGAGCCGTTCGACCCTTCGCTCGTGGTCGACCCGGAGTGGATTGCGCCCTGGGCCCGCGACCGCCTCGACGACCGGCTCCACGTCCAGTTCCCGAGCGCCCACGGTCCCGCGTACCTGCGCCTGCGCAAGCTCGACATCGCGTGGCCGTGCGACGGAACCCTCGTGAGCACGCCGCTCCACGAGGTCACGTCGGTCCGCACCCGCGGAACCCGCATCGAGGTGACCACCGCGACCGGGCTCGCCTGGTCACGCGAGGCCCACATGTCCGACACCGCCCGCGACCGCCTCGTCGAGGCTCTGCGCGCTTTCGTCCACCGGCATGCTGCAGAGCCCGAGCCTCCACCCGACGCGCTCCTGGCGCTACGGCGCGACTGACGCCTTGTACCGGGCCTTCCGCACGGCGAACGCGAGGCCCTGTGCATTCAGATCGATGTCGAGCGCGAGCCACCGGTCCGCATCGTCGGGGAGCTGGGCGCGCCCGACCTTCGCGTCGAACACCGCCTGCACCTCGCGCGCGAAGAACCCGTCCAGCTCGGCATCCTCGAGGCCTTCGGCGCGATGGACGAGCGCCATCGAGGCCTCGAGCATCGTCGTCATCTGCGAAGCGATGCCCCGCAGGTCGCGCTGGGGCCCGAAGTGCGTGAGCCAGGCGGTCTCGGCACCCGTGCCCACGATCCTGCGGATCGACGCCAGCGCGGCGGGGCCGTCGAAGTCCGTCGGCGAGGTGGAGGGGAACGCGAACAGGCCTTCCGCCTGGAGCGCCGGGTAGACGATGCCGAAGCTGTCGCCCGTGAAGATGCCGCCACCGCCCTCGTCCAGCACGCAGAAGTGGTGGTTCGCGTGCCCGCGCGTGTGCAGGAACCGCAGGGTCGTGTGCCCGAACGGCACGGTCGCGTCGTCGTCGAGGGCCCGGACGCGCTCTGCCGGGACCGGGACCACGTCTCCGTAGAGCCCGGCGAAGCGGTCCGCCCCGTACACCTCGGTCGCTCCGGCCACGATGCGGGACGGGTCGATCGCGTGAGGCGCCGCCCGGGGATGCGCGAGCAGCGTCGCGTTCGGCAGGTGCTGCATCAGCGCGCCCGCTCCCCCGGCGTGATCGAGGTGGATGTGCGTGACGACGACGTAGCGGACCTGCTCGGCGGACAGCCCCGCGGCAGCGAGCGCGTCGAGCAGCTTCGGCACGGCACGCGAGGTGTTGGTCTCGACGAAGGCGGCCTCGTCGCCGTCGTGGAGCAGGTAGGCCGCGGCGACGCCGGGACCCATGTAGTCGCAGTCGAGGGTGTGGACGTTCATGGACCGTCCCTATCGGGTCGATCCAGCCGAGGCGCGCCTCACCCGCAGTCGGTGAACTCGCAGGACGGGGGCGACCCGTCACACAGCGCGTCTCCCCAGCTCACGAGATCGCGCTGACAGTCGAGGATCTGGCCCAGCGTGCCGCACCCGCCGAAGCCGAAGCTCTCGCACAGCTCGGGCATCGGGTCGAAGTCGTAGGTGACCTCCTCGCACTCGACGGAGAAGGGCTCGTAGTCGGACGACACCGCGCACACGGCCTCGATCTCGGGCACCCCCATCGACGTGAGGGGAAGCGAGCCCTCGAGCCCGAGCGCGGCACTCCACACGTGAACCCCGCAGGCCTCGAGCGGCGCGCATGCGGCAGCGCCCTGCTGGATTCCGCACGGGTCTGCCGCGAGCGCCGCCTGGCAGTCCTGGAAGGCCCCCACGGTCGCGGAGCAGCCCTCGGGCAGCCACACCCGTGCACACACCTCGGGGGCGAGCGGCCCGACCCGCACCGGGATGGGCGCCCCGCACGCCTCCAGCACGCTCTCCTGCAGTGCGTGCTCCTCGCACAGCGACTCGCGCTCCTCCTGGGTGAGCTCGGACACGAGGGCCGCGCGGGACACCCCGCCACTGCATGCCGACAGCCCGACCACCACGAACAGGATGCGCTGCATCGGGCCCCCTTCGGCCATCCTACCGCGACGGACCGCCCTCCACGGACGCATAGAACGACACCCCGCGGAGATCCTCGTCGACGCGGAGCGGCGAGCCGATGCTGGGCATCGCGCGCTGCTCGCAGTCCCGCCGCTCGCACAGCCTGCACGTGACCCCGATGGGCACGGCCTGATCGGTGCGGGTGAGGTCGATTCCGTCGGCGTACACGAGCGCGGGGGCATCGTCGATGCGACAGCCGAGCCCGATGGCGTGGACCGTGTGCGTGGAGTGGTAGCCCCGGTCGCCCTTGCGGATGGTGCGCGCGACGCAGAAGTAGCGCGTGCCGTCCGGCATCTCCGAGAGCTGGGTGGTGATGACACCCGGTGTGAGCAGGGCCCGGAACACGTTCCAGCGCGGGCACGCCCCGCTGTACCGGGCGAACGGGATGCCCGACGCGGAGAACCGCTTGCTGATGTTCCCCGCGATGTCGATGCGGATGAGGTGGAAGCGCACCCCTTCGCGTCCCGGGCGCCGGAGGCTGGTCAGCCGGTGGCAGACCTGCTCGAAGCTCACCCGGAATCGGTGCCCGAGCAGCTCGATGTCGTACCGCGAGTCGACCGCGGCCTCGAGCATGGCCTCGTACGGCATGAGCACCGCACCGGCGAAGTAGTTGGCGAGCGCCACCCTCGCGAGCCGGCGGGACTCGGGGCCGCTCAGCACGGGATGTTCGACGAGCCGATCGAGCTCGTCGGACCGCGTGAGCAGCCCGACGGCATGGGCGAGCTGGAAGTTCCGCGACCGGGGGCGCAGCAGCTCCGAGATCTCGAGCACCCGCCGCTGTCGGTCGAGCCTCCGGACCACGCCGCCCGTGTTGGCCTTCACGAACACCACGTCGTAGCCGAGCGTGTCGTGGAGGTGCGACACGAGACCCTGCTGGATGTGGTGCGGATCGAGGCGGGCATCGCGGATGAGCCGCTCGGCGGCGGCCTCGAGCTCGGGGAAGTGGTTCTCGTGCGCCTGGAGGAAGTCGTTCACCTCCTCGGAGGGCAGCACGTTCTGCCCGAGCGCGTCGGCATCGGTGTGGCGGGCCTGGCCCCAGGCCGTGCGCCAGGCGTCGTAGAGCGTGCGGATCGCGCGTGCGACGTTCGGGTGGTGCTCGACGAGCTCGTCGACGTCGGACTTCGTGAGGCCATGGTCGTCGAACAGCGGGTCGCCGAGCACCTCCATGAGGTCGGTGTGCACCCGCACGGAGTCGTCTTCGGCGAAGGTCTGGAGATCCAGGTCGAACCGCCGCGCGAGCTGGATGAGGAGCGTTGCCGGCAGCGGACGCCGGTTGTGCTCGATCAGGTTCAGGTAGCTGGCACTGATCCCGAGCTGCTCGGCGAGCCGCGCCTGGGTGAGCTTGTGGGTGCGGCGGATGGCGCGGATCTTCCCGCCCAGCTTGGGGGTCTCTGACATCTCGCCACCTTGTGAAGGATTTACAGCGACACCAACGGAGTCTGCAAAGCCGTAACGCCAGCCACGCCTGAACTTGCAGATGACCCCATCGTAACGCAGGTTTCACACAAGAGCCGCACAGTCGTGAAGGAGGCGTGCATGGTCAATGGTGTCAAGATCCTGGGTCCGGTCGACCGTGCAGCGACGGCCGTGCTCACCCCGGATGCCCTCGACTTCCTGTCACTCCTGCACCGCAGCTTCGACTCGCGCCGACGCCAGCTGCTGCACGCGCGGGAGCAGCGCCAGGCGCGCTTCGACGCGGGCGAGCTCCCCGACTTCCTCCGCGAGACCCGGGCGATCCGCGACAGCGACTGGACGGTCGCGCCCCTCCCGCACGACCTGATCGACCGCCGCGTGGAGATCACGGGCCCCGTCGACCGGAAGATGGTGATCAACGCGCTCAGCTCGGGCGCCACGCACTTCATGGCGGACTTCGAGGACAGCACCGCCCCCACGTGGTCGAACGTGATCGACGGCCAGGTGAACCTGCGCGACGCCGTGCGGCGCTCGATCACCTGGACGCACCCCGTCACCGGCAAGCACTACGCGCTCGGCGCCCGGCCTGCGACACTGCTCGTCCGCCCCCGCGGCCTCCACCTCGAGGAGCACCACGTCACCATCGATGGGCGCCCGATGTCGGCGTCGCTGTTCGACTTCGGGCTGTACTTCTTCCACAACGCCCACGCCCTGCTGCGCCAGGGATCCGGTCCGTACTTCTACCTGCCGAAGCTGGAACATCATGAAGAAGCGGCACTCTGGAACGATGTCTTCGAGGTCGCCCAGCACCACGTCGGTCTGCCGCGCGGCACGATCAAGGCCACGGTCCTCGTCGAGACGCTCCCCGCGGCCTTCCAGCTCCACGAGATCCTCGACGCGCTGCGCCACCACAGCGCCGGGCTGAACTGCGGCCGCTGGGACTACATCTTCAGCACCATCAAGACGCTCCGCGCCCACCGGGAGTTCCTGCTGCCCGACCGCTCCCGGGTCGGCATGACCGCGCCGTTCATGAAGGCGTACAGCACGCTCGTCATCCAGACCTGCCACCGCCGCGGGGTGCACGCCATGGGCGGGATGGCCGCCCAGATCCCCATCAAGCGCGACCCCGACGCCAACGCGCAGGCCCTCGCGCGCGTGCGGGCCGACAAGGAACGCGAGGTCCGCGATGGCCACGACGGCACCTGGGTCGCGCACCCCGGCCTCGTGGGGCTCGCCCGCGAGGTGTTCGATGCCGGCATGCCCGGTCCGAACCAGATCGAGCGGCTCCGTCCGGACGTCACGATCACCCGCCAGGACCTCCTCCACATGCCGGAGGACGACACCCGCACGCTCGAAGGGCTGCGTCACAGCATCCAGGTCGGCGTGCGCTACCTGGAGGCCTGGCTCCGCGGGACCGGCTGCGTTCCGCTGTACGACCTCATGGAAGACGCCGCCACGGCGGAGATCTGCCGTGCCCAGGTCTGGCAGTGGATCGCGCTCGGCGCCCGCCTCTCCGACGGAACGCCCGTCACCGCCGAGGCCTTCGGACGCTGGCTCGACGAGGAGGTCGCCTCCATCCGGGCGGAGGTCGGCGAGGGCGGGTCCACCCGTCGGTTCGACGAGGCGGCCGAGCTGTTCCGCGAGCTGTCGACCTCGAAGACCCTCGTGCCCTTCCTCACGCTCTCCGCGTACCCGCGCATCACCACGCTGCTCGACGCCATCCCCGTCGAGCAGGCGTCCTGAACCGACTCCCCTGGAGGAACCCATGTCCGCACTGATCGAGATCGAAGACGACCTTCATGCCCGCCGGTTCGACGGCATCGACCGGCCGTACACCCCGGCGGACGTCACGCGCCTGCGCGGCTCCGTGCGGATCGAGCACACGCTCGCCCGGCGAGGCGCCATGCGCCTGTGGGAGCTCCTGCACCAGCGGGACTACGTGCACGCCCTCGGCGCGCTCACCGGCAACCAGGCCGTGCAGCAGGTGCGGGCCGGGCTCGAGGCCATCTACCTGTCGGGCTGGCAGGTCGCGGCGGACGCCAACCTCTCGGGCCACATGTACCCCGACCAGTCGCTGTACCCCGTGAACAGCGTGCCGAACGTCGTGAAGCGCATCAACCAGGCGCTGCTGCGGGCCGATCAGGTGGAGCACGCCGAAGGCCAGGTCACGCGCGACTGGCTCGCCCCCATCATCGCGGACGCCGAAGCGGGCTTCGGGGGCGCGCTCAACGCGTTCGAGCTCATGAAGTCGATGATCGAGGCGGGCGCGGCGGGCGTGCACTTCGAGGACCAGCTCGCGTCCGAGAAGAAGTGCGGACACCTCGGCGGCAAGGTGCTCGTGCCCACGTCGCAGTTCGTGCGCACGCTCACCGCGGCCCGCCTGGCCGCCGACGTGCTCGACGTTCCGACCGTGCTGGTCGCGCGCACCGACGCGAACAGCGCGCAGCTCCTCACGAGCGACATCGACCCGTACGACGCGCCCTTCCTGACGGGCGAGCGCACCCCCGAGGGCTTCCACCGCATCACCGGTGGGCTCGACATGGCCATCGCACGCGGCCTCGCCTACGCGCCGTACGCGGACCTGATCTGGTGCGAGACCGGCCACCCCGACCTCGACGAGGCCCGTCGCTTCGCGGAGGCCATCCACGAGCGCTTCCCGGGCAAGATGCTCGCGTACAACTGCTCGCCGAGCTTCAACTGGCGGAAGTACCTCGACGAGGACACCATCGCGCGGTTCCAGCGCGAGCTCGGCGCCATGGGGTACAAGTTCCAGTTCGTCACGCTGGCGGGCTTCCACGCGCTGAACCACGGCATGTTCCAGCTCGCGAAGGGCTACCACGAGCGCGACATGGCCGCGTACGCCGAGCTCCAGACCGCCGAGTTCGCCGCGGAGTCCGAGGGCTACACGGCCACCCGGCACCAGCGCGAGGTCGGCACGGGCTACTTCGACGACGTGGCGACCGTGATCTCCGGAGGCCGCGCGAGCACGCTCGCCCTCGAGCACAGCACGGAAGCCGAGCAGTTCTGAGTCCAGGACGTTCGTCAGCCGACGGACGTCCGTCGCGAAGACCCCGCGGAGAGCCCCGTGAGCACGGGCTTTTCGCACGGGCACCCCGCTTGCTTCGCCCCCTCGCGGGAGGTGTGCGATGGCTGCGGAGTGGTCGTGTGTGAAGCGGGGGAATCGGCGGTTCCAGGAGGTTCGTTCGCGGGTGCACCTGCTGTGGAGCGACCTCACACGGCTGCTCGTCGACGACCGGCCGCTCGACGAGGGCCTCGAGACCGCCGACTCGGTGGTGTTCGCGCTCGACGACCTGTTCGAGGAGTGCCTCGAGGCCGCGCATCGCGGCGGTCCCGAGCTGCTGCTCCAGCGGGCGGGCGAGCTGGTGCGCATGAAGCAGCGGGTGTACGGCCTGCTCGACCGGTACGTGGCGGAGGCCACGGGCGGGGTCGTGCTCGCCGACGTGGCGCGCCGGGCCCGCGACGGAATCCAGCACAGCCGCATGTTGCTCGCGCACGCACGCGAGGTCCGCATCACGGTGCTGGCGAGCTGACACCACAGGTTGCGGGTCATCGCGCCACGGTCGGGGTACCGTACGGCGCGGAGGCGCCCTGCAGACCGGATCCACCCTCTCCGACGGACGCTACGTGCTGCTCGAGCAGCTCGGTGCCGGCGGCATGGCGAGCGTGTTCCGCGCGACCGACACGCGGCTCGGGGTCGACCGCGCGATCAAGCTGCTGCACGCCGACTTCCTGCGCTCCCCCTCGGTGATCGCGCGCTTCGAGCGCGAGGCACGCGTGATGGCCGAGCTCGAGCACCCCAACGTGGTGCCCGTGCACGACGTGGGGCGCGAAGGCGACGCCGTGTTCCTGGTGATGAGCCTGCTGCCCGACGGCTCGCTGGAAGACCGCCTGCGCACCCACGGGCCGATGCCGGCTCGCGACGCCACTGTGGCGATGGTCGGCATCCTCCAGGCCCTCGAGGCCGCCCACGAACGCGGCATCATCCACCGCGACATCAAGCCCCACAACATCCTGGTCGACGCGCGCGGCACGGCCCGTCTCACCGACTTCGGGATCGCGCACGACGACCGCGACTCGAAGCTCACGAAGACCGGCGCGCTCATGGGCACGTGGGCGTACATGGCGCCCGAGCAGCGGTCCGGCGAGAAGATCGACGCCCGCGCCGACCTCTATGCCGCTGGCGCCACCTTCCTGGCCCTGCTGCGCGACGTGGAGCCCCACGACCTGCACAACCCCGAGTCCCACGCCACCCAGCTCGACGGACTCCCGGCCGGGCTCGCGAAGTTCGTCGAGCGCTGCACGCGCTACCACCCGGCCGACCGCTTCCAGACCGCCACGGAGGCCCGGATCGCACTCGAGGCGCTGCTCGGCAAGGTCCCGGACACGCCCCTCGTCGAGCGCGTCGAGGTCGAGTCGTCCACCACCGACGAGCTCCCGCGCGAGCCGTCCGCGGAGACCGGGAACACGCTGCTCGCCTTCCTCGACGACGCCACGCCGGCCGGCGAGACCGCCGTCCCTCTCCACACCACGACGACCGCACCGGCACCCACCGAGCTCAGTGGTTCGGAGTTCCGTGGTTCCGCGGACGGTGCCGCGGAATTCACGCGGCCCGCCGAGCGTCCCCGCCTGTCCGCCCCTCCCGCGCCCGCGGAGAGGCGCCGCGCGCTGCCCTTGCTCGGGGCGCTCGCCGTCGGGGTCCTCGCCGTGGGCGTGGGCGTCGCGGGCTTCGCGCTGAGCTTCCTGGGCACGCGTCCCGAAGCGCCCGAGCCCTACGCCACCGAGGTCGTCCCCCTCCCTGTCCCCACCGCGGACCCCATCCTCACGGAGCGCCCCGTCCCCACGGAAGACCCGGTCCGCACGGAGCCGATGCCGGTTCCGGTCGACCCGACGCCCACGGTCGTTCCCGACCCCGCTCCCAACCCGCGTCCCGCACCCCGACCCGTGCTCGCACCGGATCCGGTCCCCGCACCCGAGCCACCGCCCACGCCCACCGTGCAGCCCGTCGAGCCCGCCCCCGCGCCCGAGCCCGTCCCGACGCCGTTGCCCGGGGTCCGTGTCGAGATTAACAGTCGACCATGTTGCGCCTCGGTCCGTCTGGATGGCGCGGAAGTCGGGCAGACTCCCTACTCCGCCTCCGTCCCTCCTGGGAGTCACACCGTGGAGCTGCTCCACGACTCGGGCGCCCGCATCTACCGCAAGATCCCGGCCGACGGGTCGGTAGTCCAGTTCTGCTGGGACTTCTCGTCGTCGCAGCCCTGCGCCCGGTAGCGGCTTCGGCAGGCACGCCCGTCATCCACGACGTGCCCTCCCCCGCCGAGGTCGTGCGCCCGTGGCCCACGGATGCCGAGCCGGTGCGATTCCGCGAGCTCATCGTGGGCGCACCCGCGCTCCGGTCCGGTGAGGATGTCGCGGTGTGCAGCAGCAAGCCGGGCCTGGGCGACCTCCTGGCCCGCCTGGACGGCGCGCTGAGCTACGGCTCACTCGACGAGGCCGAAGCGCTCTACCGGGATGGGCTCGCGCGGGTCCCGTGCGACGGCGCCGCCACGTCCGCCATCCTCGGAGAGCTCGGCATGCTCGGGGGTCTCGTGGCCGCACGCCGCAACGAGCCCGACACGGCGCGGGTGCGGTTCGCAGAGGCGAAGTCCTGGGCCGACGTCCAGTGGAACAGCGCGTGGCCTCCGGAGCTCCGCGCCGCCTTCGACGCTGCGGCGGTTCCCGGCGAGACGTTCGGTCTCACCGTGATTCCCGCGGGCCGGGTCCAGATCGACGGGCGCGCGGTCGACGGGGTGCCACGCCTTCCTCCGGGCCGCCACCTGGTGCGGGTCGCCGACCAGGGGATGTGGGTCACGATGCCTCCCGTCGACGACCAGCTCGTGGTGCCGCTGGCGTATCCACCCGATTCGCTGGCATGGATGGGCATCGAAGCGCGTCGGTCCGACTTCGCGGCGCTGCTCGCGACCACCCTCGGAGAGGGGCGGTACGCGGTCGTCACCGACGGGAACGTCACGTGGGCGGGAACCACCGGCCGCACCGACTGGGTCGAGACCGGCCGGCTCGATGCGGGTCCCGCGGAGCCCGAGGTCCCCGAGCGTCCCGCGCGCAAGAGTCCCGTTCCGGTCGTCCTGTCGGTGCTCGGCGGGGTCGTCGTCGCGTCCGGGGCCGCCGTCGCGGGGCAGTCGTGGGCCCAGGCGAGCCGCTACGAGAAGGCACCCGATCCCGCGTGGACGGTCGACGACCACCGGGCGGCGAAGTCCCGATACACGGCCGGGCTGGTCGGCTCCGGGGTGGGGGTCGCCCTGCTCGGCACCGGCGTCGCGTTCGGACTGACGGGGAGCTTCTGATGCGCCTGGCGCCCCTCTTCCCCTTCCTCCTGCTCGGCGCCTGCAAGTTCCCGGCGTTCGTGCCTGCCGACGAGTCCGATACCGACACCGATGCGGATGCCGACACCGACACCGATGCGGACACCGATACCGATGCGGACACCGATACCGATGCGGACACCGATACCGATGCGGACGCCGACACCGACTCCGATGCGGACACCGATACCGATGCGGACGCCGACACCGACTCCGATGCGGACACCGATACCGATACGGACGCCGACACCGACTCCGATGCGGACACCGACACCGACGCGGACGCGGACGCGGACACCGACGCGGACGCGGACGCGGACGCCGACACCGATGCAGACACGGACACCGACTGCCCCGTCCTGACGGGTCCCATCACCGACGAGGACGGCGACGGCGACCCCCGGACCACCGACTGCGACGACGCCAACCCGGGCGCGTTCAACGGCAACGTCGAGATCTGCAACAACGTCGACGGGATGGGCACGGACATCGACGACGACTGCAGCGCCGTCACGACGGGCTGTCCGCTCCAGACCACCCCGTTCACCGACTACGCCTACCCCACCGACCTCCCGGCGCTCCACACAGCGCTGCTCGACGACGCCGCGGGGCCCCGCATCGCGGCCGGTTCCTTCGTCCCGGGCGGCGCGTACGCGGTGTACGACACCGCCGGAGCCCTCGTACACTCGGGCACGTCGGACCCCGTCCCCGGCGCCACGTTCGTCACGGGCGGAGACCTCGACGAGGACGGCGTCTCCGAGCTGTTCGTGTTCGCGGTCGAGAGCTCCGACGACACCTACACGCTGGTGCGCGACCTCCACACGGCCACACCCACGGAGACCTCCCTGACCCTCCCTGCCGACCACCTCCTCGCAGGTGCGCAGTTCGAGCCGGCGCTCGTCGGGTCGGGCACCGAGCCCGATCTCGTCGGCATGCTGCTCACCGACGCCGGGGCGGCCGAGGTGTGGATCTGGGACGGCGAAGCGCTGAACGTGAACCCGACGCTGATGAGCCCGGCGAAGCGCCTCACCTTCGATCTCGGGCTCCTCACTGCAGTGGGCGTCTGGGAATCCCCCGTCGGGCGCCGACTGGTCGTCGTGACCGACCAGAACACCTTCTACATCGTGGACACCAGCGTGTTCGCACCCGTGATCGACCTCCGGACCTCGAGCGCGTCCGTGCCGAACGTGCTCCTGTCGGGAGGCTACGACTCGTCCGTCGTGGGCAGCTTCGACCTCGACGGCGACGGGATGGACGAGCTCGTCATCGGCACGCCCACCTTCAGCGGCTCGCTCGCCAACGGGCGCGTCGACATCTTCTCGGGCTGTCAGCTCGGCAACGGCTCGGCCGACCCCTCGCAGGTGCTCGTGGGTGACGAGGGCTTCGGCTGGGGGCTCACCCAGGGTCCCGATTGGGACGGAGACGGCATCGGCGACCTGTACGTGAGCTCTGTGTTGTCCCAGCGCCTCTTCGTGTTCGGAACGCGGCGCCGCCTCGAGCCCCTGATCCGCAGCGACATGGACAGCGCCGACGCCGTGATCACGTCCACGAACGCCGCGTTCGGCGAGAGCCTGTACACCGCGTTCGTCGACCCGGACCTCATCCCGGACCTGGTGGTGTCGTCCGAGCAGAACAGCGGTTCGACGCGCTTCCTCGCGGGCTCACAGCTCCATCGGTAGCATCAGTGGGTGGCGAGCCACTCCACCAGGATCTCGCGGTCGGCGAGGTCGAGCTCGCACCCGTACTCGTGGCCGGCGTCCCCGAAGGCCGGCTCGACCACCCCCTCACGCGGCTCGACGCACAGGAGGGCCTCGATCGACCCGACCGAGCCGTTGTGCAGGAAGCGTTGCTGCGCCCACAGGCCGACCAGACGGGGGCTCTTGATGGCTCCGGTGACGAAGTCGGCGGGGAGCTCGGCGTTGCAGCACGGCGCACCCGAGCCGGTGGGGTCCATCCACAGGCCGATCGCGGGGTCGGTTCCGATCTCGTCGAGCGGGTAGACCGTGAGACCCGACCCGGACGGGCCCGAGTGGCATGCGCCGCAGTGCTGCGCGAACAGCTCGAGGCCCCGCGGATCTCCGCTCGGGACCGGGGGTTCCGGGGCCTCCAGCGACTCGAGGTAGGCGGTGATCGGGCCGATGTCCTCCGGGGTCGGGTGCCGACCGCCGCCGAGCACGCCGAACCAGTACACGAAGTCTTCGGTGGAGGGCGTGTTCCCCGTCCAGCCGAGCATCGCGTGGTCCATGCCCGCCGCGTCGCGCTCGTCGAGCGTGGGCAGGCGCCACAGCGGCGGGATGCGCGAGATCGTGTGCACGCCGTCGTCGAGCGGCAGCGGCGCGATCGCGAAGTCCATCGTGCCGGGCACCCAGCGCGCATACAGGCGCTGGACGTCGAGCGGGAACTCGGGTGCGGGCGTTCCGGCGAGCGGGAGCAGGGCGAGGCCGAGCTGCACGCGGAGGGCCGGGCTGGCGTCGAGAGCGTCGAGCAGGGGCTGGACGTCCGCGGCGGCTTCCGGGTCGATGCCGTCGGAGCCCAGCAGGCTCATCGGAACGAGGGTCATCGAGAGGTTGTGCGCCCCGTAGTCGTAGTCCTGGTTCGGCGCCCCCACCGCATACCGCCCATCGGGCAGCCGACCGAAGTGACAGCTCGCGCACGTGAACGCGATGCTGTCGTCGGCCGACGGCGCCATCCCGAGCGGCACACCGGCCGGCGACGTGGGGTCGGCGATGAGCCCGTACGCCGAGAAGCCCGGACCGACGAGATCTCCCAGCTCCTCGAGCAGGAACGAGACGATCGGACGCGGCACGCCGACGGTGTCGAAGGTCTCGTAGAAGAACTGCTCCTTGCCGCACCGCCGCCGCAGCCCGAGGTCGTCGGGGGCGTCGCGATAGCGGTCGCAGCTGCCGCGCAGCGTGCCGTTCTCGAGCACCGCCAGGAGGTCGGAGCTCACGTCGGTCATCCCGTAGGTGTGGACCGGCGCGCGCACGAAAGGGTCGACGAGCTCGACCGGCACGTCGGAATCGGAGGTGGAGTCGGGCGTACAGCCCACCAGCGCGAGTGCGATCAACGGGCCTCCCACTACCGGGCCCGTGCCGCGAACCACTCGCGCACGCGAGCTGCGTCGGCCGGACGCCCACTGCTCCGGAACTGGGAGTCGGCCAGCCGCACCGCACGACCCGCTTCGGCCTCCCATCCGGCCTGGCGCATCAGGATCGCCGTGCGCTCGGCCATCATCGCGACATCGGGGTCCACGAGGGACGACTGCCCGACGTAGCTCACGAGACGATTCAGCGCGGTGACGGCCGCCTCGCGGTCGCCGGTGCCCGCGTGGGCCACCATCAGGACCATGTTCACGTACCCCTCGACGAGCGCGTTCGGACGGCGCGAACAGTGCAGGATGAGCGGCTGCATCCGCTGCACGGCACCCTCGAAGCGGTCGGCATCCACGTCGAGGATGCCGAGGTTCAGGAGGGGGAACGCGAAGTCGGGGCTCTCGATCGCCCGGTAGCGCTCGGCGGCCTCGCGGTAGGCGAGCGAAGCGGACTCGCCGTCACCGGACGCGCGCGCGACCTCCCCTTCGATGTTCGCGCAGTTCGCCAGCACCCACTGCAGACCGAGCGGCTGTGCGTAGGTGCGGCACCGCTCGAGCCACAGCATCGTCGCGTCGAGGTCGCCCCGGCGGTGCTGGAGCTGGAGCATGCCGAGCATGGGATTGTGCAGGAACTCGCGCCCCTCGCGCTCGAACACCGCGATCGCCGCCGAGAATCGCTGCTGAGCCTCCTCGAGCTGACCTGTGGCGCTCTGGATCTCCGCGATGGTGTACCCGCAGTCGGCCGCGCGCAGCGTGTCTCCCTGCTGCAGGAACATCTGCTCGGCTTCCGTGGCGCGCTGGAGCGCCCGACCGAAGGCCGCGCGCGCGAAGTGGATGCGCGCCGACTCCCGGAGCGCGCGCGGCAGGAGACGGTCCCAGCCGTGCGTCTCCGCCGCGAACACGGCGTCTTCGGCCTTCTGCTCGGCCTCCTCCTGCTCGCCCCGCGCCCGATGACGGGAAGCGCGCAGCACCAGCAGCCGCCCCCACAGGTCGTCGTCTTCCGGCAGCCCGAGGCGACGCAGCACGTCCTCCAGCCGGTCGAGCAGGTCGGCGCTGCGCAGATCCCCCGAGTCGATCTGGTCTTCGATGGCCGCGCACAAGGGCTCCACGGCCTCGTCCCAGACCTCCGCCTCGAGCAGGTGCCCGGCCAGCCGGGCGGACGACACGCCTTCGCGGTGCTCGCGCAGGTGCACGGCGACCGCGAGGTTGTGATCCGGCCAGTGATCATGGGCCTTCGAGCGCTCCACCAGCGCTTCGCGGATGAGTCCGTGAGCGAAGTGGATCTTGCGGTCCTCGCTCTCGTCGAGGGTGAGCAGGTGCCGGTTCAGCCAGACCGCGAGCAGCTTGTCGGGCACGGGGAGCTCGAGCAGGGCGCACACGGCCCGCCAGCTGTCGGGGTCGAGCTCGGTTCCGAGCGCCGCCGCGACCTCCATGGCTTCGATCGCGTCTGCGTCCTGGGACGCCAGCGCGGCGTCGACGCGCGCGCGCCACACCGAGGTGAGATCGTCGGGGATGTCGGCGCTGCGGCCCTCCGCCAGGTGGAACCCGCGGGGCCCGGGCACGAGGATGCCCTGGTCGACCCACGATCCGAGGAGCTGGCTCGCGAACAGCGGGTTCCCGGCGGTCTGCTGCTCGATCCGCTGTGCGAGCGCGCCGTCGAGACCGAGCATGCCGCGCACCAGGCGCTTGCTCGACTCGTCGTCGAGCGGACCGAGCGCGAGCGTCTCGGCGGACGGGTCCTCGATGATCTCCTCGAGCAGCTCCTCGCACTCGGGGGCGTTCACGAGGTCCTCGTCGCGCACGGTGGCCACGACGAGCAGCGGACGTGGCGTGAGGGCCTGGACGTTGAGGAGCTGGTCGATCAGCTCGAGCGACGTGAGATCGAAGTGCACGTCTTCGAGCAGCACGACGAATGTACGCTCCCGCGCGAGCGTGGCGAGCACCGCGAGCGCGAGCTGACGCGTCTCACCAGCCGACGGGGGCGGGCGATCGAAGTGCTGGGGCGCGAGCAGGGCCGCCAGCGCGGCGAGATCGAACGCGGCGTCCGGGAACTGCGCGGCCAGGCGCTCCTGGAGCTCGATCGCGTCGAGCCCCTCGGTGCGCAGCTCGTGCTCCAGCAGCTCGACGAGCCCCGTGCCGGAGGGCGCCTTCTCGCGGTGCACGGCGCGGATCGAGCTGGCCACACCCACCTCGTGGACGCGCGCGCACAGCCAGTCGGCCAGACGAGACTTCCCGATGCCGCTCGGACCCCGGATCACCATCGCCCGAGCCCGCCGCTCCGTGCGGACCTGGACGAGCGCCTTCCACAGCGCGTCGCACTCCTCCTCGCGCCCCACGAACGGGATGGTGCGCAGGCCGTACAGCGCCAGACCGGCGCCGTGGAGCTGCACGTTCTGGTGCCGCACGTCCTCCACGAGCCCGTGCTTGGCGAGCCGACCGCGGGTGCGCGTGCCATACGTGCGACCCGACGTGATCCCGACGGAAGCCTGGGTCTCGGTCTCGGCATCCCCGTCGTCGAGCGAGGTGGGCAGCCCGGTGGCAGCCACCGTCGCCTCGCCGAGCTGGTCGAGGGTGCGGCGTACCTCCACCGCGAACTCGGGCCGATCGACGGGATCCTTCTCCATGAGCGAGCGGATCAGGTCCTCGACGCCCTCCGGCACCGCCATGATGGGCTGGAACACCCCGGGAACGTCGTACAGGTGCTGCTTGAACACCTGGAACGCCGTGTTCCCACGGAACGGGTACCGGCCCGTGAGCCAGAACCACAGCAGCACGCCGACGGCGTACAGGTCGGTCCACGGGCCCTGATCGCGCCACCGCCCCTCGATCTGCTCGGGCGCCATGTACTGGGGCGTGCCCACGGAGTCTTCGGTGCGCAGGGCCGTGAACGCGCGGCGCTCGCTGATCCCGAAGTCGGACAGCACCACCCGGGCGTCGAGCAGGCTCTTCGGGACCGTCGCCACGGAGGCTTCGTCGCCCGCCAACAGGAGGTTCCCGGGCTTGATGTCGCGGTGCACGACCCCTCGCGCGTGCGCGTGCGCCAGCCCCGTGAGCAGCCCCCGACACAGGTGGCGCACCTCGGCCCAGGTCTTCGGAGCGTGGTCGGAGGCCGTGCCGCCGCCGGCCAGCTCCATCGCCAGCCACCGCGCACCGTCCCGCAGCTCGCCCCCGGATGCGTGTTGCGCCGCGGCGTCGACCACCCCGTGGTCGAGGATCATCACGATGTTCGGGTGATCCAGCGCAGCGACGATCTGCACCTCGTGCAGGAACGCGGCCGTCGACTCAGGCGCCGGTGGATGCAGATCCACCTTCACTGCGACGGGCACCCGCTGGGTGGCGTGGAGGGCCTTGTACACGAGCCCCATGCCACCTTTTCCAAGTGTGTCATCGAGCTGGAAGTTCCCGAGTCGTATCGACATCCGCTACACTTATCCCAACCCCGGAGATCCTCATGTCCGGCAAGAAGCAGCCCAGCACCAATCTCAACGTCGGCTCGAACACCCGAAACGTGTCCAGCACCGCAACCGGCGGTGGTTCACGCGAGGATGGCAAGAAGAGCACCGACGGTTCCTGCTACGAAGCCTGGAAATACCGCCAGGACGAGTACGCCAAGCGCATGCAGCAGCGCATGCAGGAACGCATGATGGAACAGCAGGCCTACGGCGGGTACGGCGGCTACGGAGGCGGCTTCGGCGGCTTCATGGGCAACATCGGGGGCTACCTCGGCGGCCTGATGGGCAACGTCACCGACTTCGTCGACGACGCCATCGACAACGCGCGCATCGAGTCCGAGGCGCAGAAGATCGAAGAGGCCAACCAGGTCCACCAGACCACCATGGCCGACATGGATCCGCAGCTCCTCGCTTCGCTCCCGAAAGACACGCTGCTCCGGTTCGCGTTCAGCCCCGAAGACATGGCCGCGCTCGACCTGAACGGCGAGCACGACGCCATCGCCGAGGTGCGCGACGTCCTCACGATCAACAACCCCACGCCCGAGCTCATGAAGCACCTCGCGCAGTCGGGTCAGTTCTCCGATGTCGTGTGGTCGGGCCACGGTGCCGAAGAAGGCATGTGGATCACGAACGCCGAGGGCAAGTCCGAGCTCCTGCCCGCCAAAGACATGGCCGACATGTTCCGCGACACCTCCGTGCAGGAGATGCTGCTGAACGTGTGCGACGGCGGGCACAAGGTCGACTCCGCGCTGAACGCCGTCGGTATCGACACGTTCGCGTACGAGCGCGAGATCCAGGACAAGGAAGCCATCGCCGACGCCACGCAGTTCGCCGAAGCGGGCTCGCTCGACGCCGTCTCCACCGCGAGCGAGGTCGAGGTGAAGAACGGCACCGTCCAGGTGAAGTCCGGTGGGCGGCACCAGCACGGCTACAACATGCAGGCGATCCTCGCGAACCTCTCGCTCTCCGGGTACAACCCGTTCATGGGCCTGGGCATGGCGAACGGTCTGCAGGGGCTCCAGGGGCTGCAGGGCCTCCAGGGGCTCGGCACCGTCGGGCCGATCGCGCCCACTGCCGGTGTGAGCGCACCGCTGGCCGTCCAGGAGCCCGCCGCGAAGACCATCACCACGGCCACGAACAAGGGCGGTCGCCTCGCGAGCGTCGCGTCGGCCGTCAGTGATGCGGGCACGGCCCACGAAACCGCCGCTCCCGCCGTGAACCCGCGCACCGGTCAGGTCGCCACCACCTCCACGGCGCGCGGCGGCGTCCAGATGTCGCGGATGCTGCGGTAGGCTCGCGTCCGCCTGGATACAGGCGGGCATGGCTTCCGAACGCGGCACCGTAGCGCCCGGCGACGCCGGCACCCGGCTCGACACCTGGCTCGCGACGCACACGTCGGTCGGGTCGCGGGGGCGCGCGAAGAAGGCGCTCGCCTCCGGAAAGGTGCGGGTCGACGACCGGCCCGTCGGCACCGAACAGGCGGGCATCGCGCTCGAGGCCGGCGCGATCGTCGAGATCCAGTGGGCCCGGCCCGGAACCGCGGCCGCTCCGACCGCCGCACGCCAGCGGCTCACGCGCGCGGGCGTCCGCCTGCTGTTCGTCGACGACGCGATGGTCGTGGCCGACAAGCCCGCGGGCCTGCTCACCGACACCGCGACCCGCGCCCAGCAGCGCAACCGCGAGTGCTTGCGCGCCCAGCTCCGCACCGAGCTCGGCTTCCCCGTGTGGCCCGTCCACCGGATCGATCGCGACACCACGGGTGTCGTCGCGTTCGCGCGCAGCGAATCCCTGTACGAAGCGCTGCGAGCGCAGTGGGCCGCACAGACGCCCGAGCGCACCTACCTAGCGGTCGTCGAAGGCCTCGTGGAGGGCGAAGCGGGTCGCTGGGCCGACTGGATGGCGTGGGACGCCCGGAAGCACGTGCAGCGCGCCTCCCGGGAGGGCGCCCCCCACGCCGTGCTCGCGCAGGCCGACTGGCGCGTGCTGGGGCGTGGGCGGCACCTCACCGCGCTCGAGGTGCGGCTCGTCACCGGGCGACGCAACCAGATCCGCGTCCACGCGATGCTGCGCGGGCATCCGCTGGTGGGCGAGGTGCAGTACCGCGACGCCCCCGCGAAGCGAGCGCGCCTCCCCCGCCAGGCCCTGCACGCCCGACGGCTCGCGCTCGATCACCCCGTGACGGGCGAGCGCCTGTCGTTCGAAGCCCCCGTGCCGGACGACCTCCGCCAGCTCCTGCGAGGCGTCACCGACGCGCTCTGATCCGCAGCGCCTCGGCTTCCGCGAGCGCCCGGTCGCGCTCCGCTCCCGTCGACAGGTCGGCGACCAGCTCCCAGGCCTCCGCGCGCAGCTCGGGACGCCGCTCGATCTCGCAGTCCGCACACACGTGCTCCGCCACGCTCGCCGCCACCACCCGCGCACGCGCCCGTTCCCCGCGACTCCGCCAGATCTCCGCCCGCCACACCCTGAGCGCTCCACTGCCGTCGAGGTCGAGCGCGAGGGAGTCGAGGCGCGGGCGCAGGAGGTCGTCCTCCACCTCGCGCGAGCGCACCACCGCACCTCCGGGCTCCGAGTAGGCCTCGAAGAACAGCGCCGGGAAGTCCGGACCCAGCACGCGCTCGAGGAGGGCCGTCGTCTCCCCGCTGTGCCCGCGGAGCAGCCATCTCAGCCGAACCCGGTCTCCCGCGGCCCAGCGCTCCCGGATCGCGGACTCCAGGTGCCCCGCATCCCCCGCAGCGAGCGCGGCCCAGGCGAGCTCGGCAGGCGCGATGTCGTCGGGCACCCGACCCTCGAACAGCGCGTACCGGGCGCGCTCCTCGGGGCTGCTCACCGCGGACGACACCGGCTCGATCCCCACCCCACGCAGGCTGTGGATCTGCCCGGAGAAGCGCGTCGGCGGCATGTAGTCCGGCACGCCGTGCGTCCGGATGCGGAGTGTGTAGATGCCCGGCGGGATGGGCTCGCTGGCGACGGTGTGCAGCGCCAGCCGGAGCTCCGACTCCGTACGACACCGCAGCAGGTGCTCGGGCCCCACGCTCCCGGCCGCGAGCGTCACGCGCACCGGATGGTCGATCACGTCGGACCCGATGTGCTCGATGCTCGAGCCACCGCAGTGCTGGTACAGCTTCGTGGTCCCGCCGCCCCCCTGCCCCCACATCGCCACCACCAGCTCCCGGCGGTGCTCACCCCCCACGAGGTCGACGGCGAGGCCAGCGCCCAGCTCCAGGGTCTCGATGGTCGCGTCGAGCTCGAGCATCGCGACGGGGCCCGTGACCTCCACCTGGCGCGTCGCGAGCACGCCGGAGTCGTTGAAGGCTTCGATGTGCAGCGCGTCGCCCTGCCGCTGGAACACCCCGGCGACCTGCGGGCTCCACGGATCGAGCGTGTCGAGGTCGAGCAGGGTGCGCGCGGGAGGGAGGCCAGCGAGCCACCGCACCTCGCCGGGGTACTCGGCGTCGAGCGCACGCGCCCCCTCGAGATCGAGCCGCGCGACCTTCGTGCGGACGAGCCCGGCCGCGATGCCCGGATCCGCCCTCTTCTCGAGGGCCGCGGCATACATCCGCTCGGCGGACGACGGGTCGTGTGCGGCCTCGAGCAGCCGTGCCGCGGAGGCGTACGCCGCCCCCTGGACCTCCGGCTGGCGCGCCAGACCCGGCAGCACCGCGAGGGCCGCGGTGGCCTCGCGCACCAGGCCCAGCGACACGAGCTGCTCGGCGCGCCCCCACGCGCGGCGGACCACCGGATCGTCCGACGGAGACGGGCCGAGCGTGACATGGGTGTCCGTGAGGTCCCAGGTGGGCAGGGCCCCCACATCGTCGCCGTGCAGACCGAGCACCCACAGCGTGTTGTCCGGGTCACCCACCAGGAGCTCGTCGTCTCCGTCTCCGTCGAGGTCGTGGGCCGCATGCCCCTGGAGCCCGGCCACGAGGTGGGACCGGCGGGACCCGAGCAGGTCGGAGACCAGCCACAGCGTGTCGTCGACGCCGAGATCGAAGTGCCTCAGCGTCGACATCAGGTCGACCGTACCGTCGCCGTCGAAGTCCCCGAGTGTCGGGAGGTCGGCGCCACGCTCGGGGGAGCTGTACAGTCCGTCTTCGATGGGCATCGGCAGGAAGGCGTCTTCCTCGAGCGCGTCGCCGGTCCAGCGGAGCAGGTAGATACCCGCTTCCGGACCGAACGGCGCATCCGGGGGGAAGACGCGGAGGTTCCGCTCGAGGTCCGCTTTCGAGGCCACGATCAGGGGCTCGCCCGGCCGCTCCAGCAGCTCGAGCGCCTGGACCGTGCCGAGCTCCAGACGCCCCGCGAGCGTGTACCCGTCGGCGTTCGGCGTGAGCACACGGACCTCGTGCGCGTACCAGGCTCCCAGCGCCACCACCACCTCAGAGTCGCCATCGCCGTCGAGGTCCGCGACCAGGAGGTCCATCACGTCGCTCTTCAGGGCATCCGTGGCGGGGTGGAGCTCACCCCGCTCGCCCGTGACGGCGTCGATCGTGAGGATCCCGCGATGCGGGTACCCCATCCCGACCAGGAAGCGCGGACCCCACGGGGTCTCGGCGAGCTCCAGATCGAGCACGCGCCCCGGGAGTGTCGACGCGAACGGCTCGTAGCGCAGGCCGTCGGGCGTGAACGTGGCGGTGAGGAGCCGCCCGCCCTCGTCCTCCTGCGCCACCCACAGCCGGTGGTCCCAAGCCAGGTAGTGGTTCCGCATCAGCCAGCCCACGGCACCGGACTGGTCGAGCCCTCCGGCCCGCTCGCGCCCGAGGGCGTCGGACAGCACGGTGAGGCCCGCTCCCACCGTGAACAGCTCGAGCGACCCGTCTCCGTCGGCATCGATCCACCCGGCACGGTGCGCAGACCCCACGCGCACGGCCGTTCCGAGCTCTCGTAGCAGAGCGTCGTCGGGCCCGCCCATCGCTCGTGCGGTCGCGAAGTCCCGCCGGGCGACCGCGGCCGCGAACAGCTCCTGCGAGACCCGCTCCCGAGCGTCCGCCGACAGCACGTCGCGCAGGCCCCACAGGGCGGACCAGTTGCCGTCGCGGGCGAAGCGGTGGGCGAGCGCCAGCCCGACCTCGTCGGCCATCTCCGGGTCGGGTGCCGACAGCCAGGCCTCCGCGAGCGCATCCGGACCGCGCTTCCGGTCGAGGTGCTCCACCTGTCCCGCCCACCACAGCCACGCGCGCGTCTGCGCACGGGTCCCGCGGTGATCGGGATCGGTCACGAACGCCCGCAGGATGCGCTCCGCACCGTCGGCATCGCCCGCTTCGACGGCCTCCGTCGCGCGCTCGGTGGTCCGCAGGCGGCGGTTCTCGGCCTCCGCCTCGCAGGTCCGGTGCTCGAGCCAGTCCCGGCCCGCGAACCCCGTCGCGACGGCCGCCACCAGGCCAGCCACCGCGAACAGCCCCACCACACCGCGTCGGTTCCGCTTCACGAACCGCTGCGCCCGGTAGCGCGGGGTCTGCGCGACCCACGACAGCGGGAGCGACTGCGCCGCACGCCGGAGGTCCTCCGCCCATTCTTCTGTTCGTTCATGACGTTTGGACGGGTCTGGCTCGAGCGCCCTCTCCACCACACGGGCGACGTCCACATCGATCCTCGGGTCGACGACATCCGCCCGCTCGGGCAGCCGGGACTTCGCGCGCGCCAGCTCCTCGACCGACCCGTCGGGCACTGGCCGCCGCCCCACGAGCAGCTCGTACGCGATGGTTCCGAGCGCGTGCAGGTCGGACCGGGCGTCGACTGGCTCTCCCCGCAACTGCTCGGGACTCATGTACGGCGGGGTCCCCGGCTGGGTGCCCCGGTGGCGCTGCAGGAGCGGTGCGGCCACGCCGAAGTCCAGGAGCTTCGGGACGCCCTCGTCCGTCACCAGGATGTTCTGCGGCTTCAGGTCGCGATGCACGAGCCCCGCCCGGTGTGCGGCCCCCGCCGCCTCCGCGATCGCGACGAGCACGTCCACACGGGCCTCGAGCGAGGCCGACGTGCGGTGCACCCACTCCAGCAGCGGCACCCCCTCCACGCGCTCCATCGTCAGATACGCCGTGCCGTCCGCTTCGCCGGCCTCGAACACCACGGGGATCGACGGGTGGCTCACCTGTCCGAGCGCCTGGGCCTCGAACCGGAACAGCTCCACGGCGAGGTCGGACTGGAGCCACGGATGCAGGCGCTTGAGCGCGACCCGACGCCGGGGGTGGTCCTGCTCGGCTTCGTACACCACACCCATCGCACCCGAGCCGAGCTCACGGAGGATGCGGAACCGACCGATCCGGAGCGGGACCGGTTCCTGTGCGAGGTCCATGGCGAGCACCCGCGCAGCGCCCGCATCGGGCGCCGTGCCCAGGACCCGGCTCGCCACCCGGTCGGCCTCGAGCAGCGACACGAGGCGCTGCTTCAGCTCCCCGTCCGGCAGGCCCGCGAGCGTCGAGGCGCGCTCGGGCTCGGGGGCGTCGCAGAGACGCTCGAACAGCGTGGCCAGACCCTGCACGTCCATCAGGGCGTCGCAGACCCCCCGGCCAGGCGGTCGACCAGCCACGCCCGCGACAGCCGCCAGCTCGCGGCCACCGTGCGCGGCGACACCTCGAGCAGCGTGGCCACCTCGTCGACCGAGAGCCCACCGAAGAACCGGAGCTCCACCACGCGGGCCCCGCGCGGATCGACCCGCTCGAGCTCCTCGAGCGCGTGGTTCAGATCGATCACGTCGACCTCGACCTCCTCGCCCGGCACGCCACCGAGCGACGTGCGCACCGGGTTCTCGCCCCGCTTCAGCCGCGCTTTCGCCCGCGCGCGGTCGACGAGGATCTGTCGCATCGCCTTCGCAGCGACGGCCCGGAAGTGCTCCTCGCCCTCGAAGCCCCCGCTCGCCTGGAGCTTCATCCAGGCCTCGTGGACGAGCGCCGTGGGACGGAGCGTCTCCGAGCCCGACCGGTGGAGGTAGCGGTCGGCCAGCACCCGCAGCCGGTCGTAGACGATCGGGAGGAGCGCGTCGACCTCGTGTCGCGTCGGTGCCGCCATGGCCCATCCTACCCCGCGCCCTGCCGTCTCAGGGCACCCCACCGGGAGGGGACCACAGGGCCGCGCCGGGACCGAGCCACGCGAGCGAGCGGTCGGGTTGGGCCTCTATGGACGCCGCGAATCGGTCGGGAGACCGCCCGAGCGCCACGTAGTGGTGCATCCAGGTGTGCAGCATCGCCATCACCGCATGGTCGCGGGCGTCGCGGAGGTCGCGCGGCAGGCGGTCGCGGAACTGCAGGGGCGCGCTTCCCCGCGTGCCGTCGCACCACAGGACGAGGCCCTCGCGGACGAGGCCTGTGGGCTCCTTGCGAAGCCAGTGGGCCGTGCCGACCTCTCCCGCGGGACCGCAGCTCCCCTCGATCACGGCTCCGCCCACGAGCACTCGCGCTCCGATGCGCGCGTGCGCTTCGGGGACCGCGTCGGCCCAGCCGTCCCGGAGCACGTTCATGACGCGAACGAGCCGTGCGGACCGGGGCAGATCGAAGGACCCCACCGCGAAGGACAGCCCGGGACGGGCGTGCTCGTGGGCCCGCTCGACGACGTCGGGCGCGATGTCGAGACCGAGGACGGGAACGGGCGCGACCGCCTCGGCCAGCTCCACGGTGGTCCAGGGGCGGGCCCCCACCCCGAGATCGACCACCGGAGCGTCGGCCCACTCACCGTCGGTGCGCGCGAGGAGTGGGCCCGCGAGCTGGAGCATCAGGTGGTCGAGCTGCGCCAGTCGGCCCGGGCGGGTCTTGCGTCGGAACCCCATCCGTCCCCTGTCACACGGGACGGGATAGGGCGCCTCATGCGTGTCGCCGTGCTCGGCTGTGGATCGTTCGGCCCCCATCTGGTCCGGAACCTCGCGGAGGCCGGGGTCGACGACCTCGTGGTGTTCGATCCCCACGAAGACCGCCGGGAGCGCGTGGCCCACGCGATTCCCGGTGTGCGTGCGGTTCCTTCGGTGGATGCCGCACTTCATGCGGATGCCGTGGTCGTCACGACCCCGCCCGACACCCACGCAGCGCTCGCCACCCTCGCGCTGGAGGCCGGGTGCCACGTGCTGGTCGAGAAGCCGATGACCGTGAATCCGCACACCGCGCGAGCGCTCGTCGACCTCGCCTTCGCCCGGGAACGGGTGCTCGCCGTCGATCACACCGCGCTGTACGAGCCCGCGTTCACGGCGCTCCAGCGAGGGCTGGCGGAGCTGGGCCACGTCCGCGGTATCCACACGGTGCGGCGGGGACGCGGGAGCGCAGTCGACGAGCTGTGGGACCTCGCGCCCCACGATCTGGCCGTGCTCGACGCCCTGTGGGGCCCGTGGAGCGACGTGACGTGCACGCGTGTCGCGGAGGTCCGCCGGGCCGAGATCACACTCACCTGGGACGACGGGCGCATCGCCACCGTCACGGTGGAGGCGGGCTCCCCGCAGACCGAGCGCGCCACGGAGCTCGTCGGCGACCGGGGGCGCCTGGGGGTGAACGCCCTGACGCACCGGGGTCCGGTGGAGCCGCTCCGCGCGGTCGTCGACGACTTCCTGCGCGCCATTCGCACCGGGGTTCCCACGCGCTCCGGAGGTCGGCTCGGCGCCCGGGTGGTCGACGCCATCGCCGAGGCCGTCCGAACCTCCCGGGCACGCGCAGGAACGCCCGACTAGATCGAGCAGTCCGGCAGATCCGAGAGCGTGACCGTCGTCGTGCCGTGGGTGACGGTGATCTGCGTGGGGTCGGCGATGGTGGGCAGCGTGCACGTGGCGACCGCGAAACCACAGTCGTCCGTACACTCCAGGCCCTGGCTCTCGATGCGGCCGTAGCTCTCGAGCGCGAGGTCGGTGCCGTCGAGGGTGGCGGTGCACTCGGCATCGGTGAGGGTGTCGCAGGAGCTCGACAGGCAGGTCTGCCAGTCGACCACGACGTCGCCGTTCGCGTTCGTGCACAGCGTGCCTTCGTTCACGAACTCCGTGACATCGACCGGATCGACGACGTTGCAGGCCGTGAGGGCCGTGAACAGGACGAGGGCTGCGCGCATGGTGTCTCCTTCCGTGCTCCCATGCCGAACGTCACGTGCTCCTCGGAGGCTCGCCAGCCGAACGCGTACTCGGATTGAGTTCACCGTGCTCCGTGGGCCCCGCGCACGCCCACTGCGAAGGCACCCGAGGCCGCGGCCGTCGCGAGCGCTTCGGGTGCGCCGAGTCCGGAGGCGAGCGCCCAGGTGAGCCCCGCCGCGAACCGATCCCCGCAGCCGTAGCTGTCGATGGACGCGGCCGGCACGGCGTCCCAGCGACCCTTCGAGCCGTCCGACCCGTGGTACGTGCCGCCGTGCTCCCCGTCGGTGCGGGCGACCAGACGGGGTCGGTGCGCGAGATCCCCGTCGGTGTAGCGCTCCCCGGGGTCTCGGGCGCTGTGCACCAGCGCATCGAGCTCCACCCCCGATTCCCGGACGAGGTCGAGCACGCGGGCCGTCGCCACGAGCACCCGTGCCGCGCGCGCGCAGCGGAGCACCTCGGCGTCTCCCTTGCAGAAGTACACACCGTCGAGATCCGCGAAGTCGGCGGGGGTCACCTCGCCCGCGCGGAGCCCCTGCGCCGGACCCACCACCACGATCGTGCGCTCGCCCCCTGGGTCCACCAGCGTGACCGCACGCCGGTGCGGCTCCGGACGCTGCGCTCCCCGCACGTCGACGCCGAGGGGCGCCATGGCGGCACCGAGCCCGAGGCCCCGCTCGTCCGAGCCCCAGGCGGTGAACAGCGCGGACCGACCGGCCAGGCGTGCCAGCTCTCCAGCGGCGCCCCCTCCCCCGCCCGCGGGCTCCTCCCAGCTCTCGTCGGCATGGAGGATGGCGCCCGGCTGAGGAGCCCGGTCGACGGACAGGAACGTGACCCACTCGACGTGCCCGACGACCGCGACCCTCATGCCGCTGCCGCCCACAGCGCTTCGACGAGCGCCCGTCGGGTGCCGGCATCGGGCAGCCCGGGACCCGGACCGCACGCCGAGCGCGCGAGCTCCGCGAACGCGGCGTCGAGGTCGGCGCGCACGTCGATCCGCTCGCCGACCCAGGCCTGGATGTCCCACGCCAGCTGCCCGTGCCGCACCTCGTCCGCGTGGATCGCCGACAGGACGGCACGATCCGCGGGATCTGGCGCGTGCAGCGCCTGCCAGCCGGCCTCGAGTGCTGCGTAGGACTCCCGCACGCAGCCCTCGCGGGAATTGTGACGGGCCAGCTCGTGGAGCCCCACGGGCCGGGGGTCGGTCGGTGCACGCGAGCTCTCGGCGAGGCGCACCTCGTGCCCCGCAGCCCGCGCGCGGGCGACGCACAGGGCGGTGTGCCGACGCTCGTCGTCCGCGGCCTCCAGCGCACGCTGCACCAGGCCTTCCGGGGCACCGAGGTGCAACAGGTCGCGCGCCAGCTCCTCGAACGCCCGGATGCTGACGTGCTCGAGCCGGGCCATGGCCGCCCACCACCCCGCGGCCGCGCCCCCCTGGAAGTCCCCACGGGGACGGCGCCCTCCGAAGCACTCGTACCCGAACTCGCACACCATCGAGAGCTCGTCCTCGGTGTCGCCCGACAGCTCACGGCACGCGATGGCATCCTGCGGGATGCGTTCCTCTTCCGCGACCGCCCAGCCGTCCGTGAGCATGCACAGCGCTTCGCAGTCGTTCTGGGGCAGCTGGAGCACGAGGATCCGCGACGGGTCGTCGAGCGCCACGACCTCGGACGTTCCGGAGGTGGGGTGCACACACTCCGCGGAGGTGGGCGTGACGAGCGGCGCGAACGTGCAGCGCCAGCCTTCGACCGCAGGATCGAGCGCGCTGCACGTGGCCTCGCAGTGCTCGCGCTCCCGGGCCTCCGCGGCTTCTCCGACGAGCGCGCGGAAGGGCTCGGAGGTCTGCACCGTCTCGCTCGGAGACGTGGGGGGGCACGCACACCCAACCCCCAGCCCGAAGACCGTCGCACCCGCGAGGATCCGGTGGAGGACGTTCCCGAGCTGCATGGCGGGCTCCTACAGGTCGGCTTCCCGCCGCATGCCGAACTTCTCGGAGAGCTCGTCGTCGTAGTGATCGGCGAGCGCGGCGACGTCCATCACGAGCTGGTGCAGCTCTTCGGTGTCGAGCCCGTTCGTGCGGCGGTTCGCGCGCACCTCGAGCATTCCCCCCGTGACCGAGAACGCGCCGCCCACGAGCGAGGCATTGAGGTGGAGCACGTGCGCGAAGAGGGCCGCGGTATCGCCCGAGAGCTCGAGGATCGGCGACCGCGCCTCCAGGATCAGCTCGCCTTCTGCGTGGCCCTCGTCGATCACGATCTGGACCTCCGCGGACCCGGCCGAGAACGCCCAGTGCCCGAGTCCGAACGGCTCGATGCGCGAGTCGGCGGGATCGAGCCCGTACGACGCGAGCTGAGCCTCGACGAGCGCGGCGGTCTGGGTGGCGTTCATGCGATCTCCTCGGGAGGACGGGGCCGGGAGCGATCCCGGGAACCCGGGGATACCACCGAAACCGCGTGATGTCAGCGCCCAGCGTGGCGAGCCCGCCACCGCGAACCCCTCGCCGTGGACCGGCGGACCGACGGCCCATCGGGTACGGTGCGCTCGGAGGCGACATGCGCACGCGCACCACGATGGTCCTGCTCCTCTCGATGATGGCCTGCAATGGCAAGGGTTCCCTCTCCGTCGAGGAATCCGACACGGATACCGACGCCGATGCCGATGCCGATGCCGACACGGACGCCGACGCCGACACGGATGCCGACGCCGACACGGATGCTGACGCCGACGCCGATGCCGATGCGGACGCCGACACCGACACCGACCCGCAGGTCTGCCTGAGCCAGCTCCTGGAGACGTTCCCCGCCGACGGCTCGACCGACGTCTACTACCGCACCACCCTGGAGTGGTCGTTCTCGCTGGTGGAGCCCTCCGCCACGGCATCGGTGGCCGACGACGCGGGCGCTGGCGTGCCGGGAATCCTCTCCTGGGCCGCCGACACGCTGGTGTTCACGCCCGACACCGCGCTCGCCTCCGACACCACGTACACGGCCACCGTCACGTGGTGCGGCGGGTCTGCGTCGTCCGAGTTCACGACGAGCGAGATCGGGGCTCCCACCCCCGGGTCCGACCTGCTCGATCGCACCTGGCTGCTCGACCTCACCGCGGGCCGCTACATCGAGCCCGCAGGCCTCGGCGGCCTCATCCAGACGGTCCTCCCGCTCGAGCTGCTCCTCGGGGCCACCGACGCCGACGCCACGTCCCTCGACCTGATGGGCACCACGACCGACCTCGCGTCCGCCAGCATCCAGCAGGAGCTGTGCGCCGAGACGTTCGACTTCCCCACCGCCGACTTCACGGCCAACCCGTTCTTCGAGGTCGGCCCCCAGAGCACGACGTTCCCCGTCCAGGGCGTCGATCTCGTGCTGGAGGACATGTTCCTCTCCGGAGCCTTCGCGCCCGACGGCACCAGCATCCAGGGCGGCGTGCTCACGGCAAGGGTCGACACCCGACCCCTCGTTCCCCTGATCGACCCCATGAACATGGACCCGAGCGCCGTGTGCACGCTGGTGGCGGCCCTCGGGATCGCGTGCCTGCCGTGCACCTCCGGCGGGACGTTCTGCCTCGACCTCGTCGTCGACAGCCTCGTGGCCGACGAGGTCCCGAACCTCGTGCTGGTCGACCGCACGTCGGCCGACCTCCAGAACGACCCCACCTGCAGTCCCTGACAGGCCTCCCTGAATTCCCGTCAACAGCGACGGGCTCGGCGGGTACCATGAGCCCATGTGGTTCCTGACGGCCGCGTTCGCACAGACCTATGATTACCCAGGCGGCTTCGCCGATCTGGACCAGCTGTCCGCCGAGCTCGCCGATGCCTGCGCCGCGGCCGGTCAGTCCGGGCGGCTCGAGGTCGTGATCCAGGACAACACCGACTGGGATGACCGGCTCGTCGCCCCCCAGGGCTGCGATCTGCGCATTCGCGGCGAGTGGGGCGTCCGGTCGCGGGTGAGCTTCCTGCCCGACCTCGGGTTCCTGGCGGGCATCACCCCGGCCGACGGCACCACGCTCGAGGTCCGCGGGCTCGACATCGACGTGTTGTCCGGCACGGCGCTCGCACGGCCCTTCATCGGCTCGGCCAGCGACGCGAACGTGATCGTGCGCGCCGTCGACTACGTGGCCGACACCTCGAACGCCCCGCTCGCGAGCGGCACGTTCGGCACGCTCACGCTGGAGGGCGTACAGGTCGAGGGAACCGACGGCAGCCCGTCGATCGACGCCGACGGGAACGTGCTGATCTGCGACTCCGTGTTCCGGGACAACGACGCCGGCGCGGTCGATGTGGAGGGGCAGCTCACGTCGCTCCACAACCTGTACGACGGCAACACCGGCGCGGAGGGCGCGGCCATCCGGATCGACGGTCCGCTGCTGTCGACCGGGGACGACTTCGTGCGGAACGTCGGCGAGGGGTTCTCGGGCGATGCCGCTGCCGTCGTGCTGACCCGTGTGGTCGGTGCGCCGGGGCTCTCCGAGATCGACGGCGGGTTCTTCCTCGAGAACGGGGGTCAGCTCCAGCTCGCCGACCTGCTCGTGGGCGCCGCCGTGCCAGCGCGCGTGACGAGGTCGATGTTCGTGGGCGCTCCCAGCGTCGACAGCAAGAGCCTGCGCATGGCCCTCGGGGCGAACCTCGAGATCACGTACACGGCCTTCCAGTGCTTCGGTCAGTCGGCCGTCCTGGAGTTCACGGGCGCGGCCCCGGCCCTGGAGCTCGACCACGTCACGTTCGACGGGCTCGCCGGTCGGGCGTGGAGCGGCGGTGTGGCGCCCCCGCTGCGGGTCGAGCACACCTCGTTCAACACCGTGAACGCAGCCGCGCTGTTCAGTCCGTCGAGCGCGCCGTCCTACGTCACCCACCTCCACTTCGACCCGCCGGGCTTCGTGCCCGCCTGGGTGCCGAGCGACGGCGTGGCCTTCTCGGTCGGCCCGCCCCTGTGGGTGTTCGACCCCGACTGCGACGTGCCGCGGGTGCCCGAGTTCGACCAGTCTCCACTCGTGCTCCCCTCCGACTGGATCGGCGCCAACCCGCCCGTGATCCCGGTGTCCAACGAGCGTCCACCCCCGGATGTGCCCGTCCCGCCGTCCTGTCTGGCCGACACCGGCGCAGACCCCTTCGCCTGCGACCCTCCCTACGACTACGACCTCTTCGGGGCCGTCGGCACCCACGTGCTCCAGGCGAGCACCTGCCTGGGCGAGACCCTCACGGCGAGCTGCGCCGGGCCCGGGCCGGGCGTGCGCGCCCGATGGAGCGCCCCGTCCGACGGCACGTACACGTTCGACACGTCGGGCTCGCCCTTCGACACGGTGCTGCAGGTCACGACCGAGTGCGCGACCAACGCGGCGTGCAACGACGACGTGGCGCCCGGCGTCACCACCTCGGAGGTCACGCGCTGGGTGCGCGCCGACGAGGTGCTCGAGATCCGGGTGCTCGGCGAGGGCACCTGCGGGCCCGTCCAGCTCGACATCCACGACCAGGGTGACGTCTGCCCGCCCACCACCGAGGTGTTCGGCAGCGAAGGCGGCACGTTCGTCATCGACACCTGCTCGCCTCCCGTCGTCGGGCCGAGCTGCGCCACGACGGTCCGCGAGCACGGGCTGGTCGAGTGGATCGCGCCGAGCGCGGGCCTGTGGACGTTCGAGGCCATCAGCAGCTCGATGGACGGGCAGGCCGTGCTGTCGCTCGCGCAGGGCTGTCCGATCACGTCCGAGGTGTCGTGCGACGTGTTCGATTCCGCTGCGAGCCCCTCGATCCAGCTGGCCGATGGCGACCGCGTGCTGGTGTACGGCGGATACGACGGCTCGTGCGGCCCGATGGCGGTCACGGCGTACGTCGACCCCCTCCCCGCCTGCCCCCTCATCGACCTCAGCTCCGACGTGGGCGACGCGGTGGCGATGGTCGACCTGTGCCCGATGGGCACGCTGGGCTCCGGCTGTGGGGGGCTCGCCACCGAGCACTACCAGTGGACCTCCCAGGCTTCCAGCCAGTACGTGTTCGACGTGTCGTCGGGCGACGACGCCGTGCTGGCCGTGGGCACATCCTGCCAGCCCGACGCCACGGAGTGCTCGACCACGGCGGATGGCGTGAACCGGGTGCTCGCGTCGATCGACGACGGAGATGGCGTGATCGTGTCGGTGGGCGCGGCCGATCCGGCTGCGTGCGGCACCGCGACGCTCGGCGTGCACCCCGTCGGCTGCCCCACCTCCGGTCCGCCGGCCGTCGAAGGCACGGTGTCGACCTGCGATGGGTTCGCGACCGTCCCGACGTGCGCGGGCGGCGTGTCGGAGTCCGTCGTGCTGGAGTACACCGCGAACATCGACGGCATCGTCCAGTTCGTCGCGACCGACCCCACGGGAGCGGTCCAGCCCGTCGTCGCCGTGCGCGACCCGTCCCAGGACTCCTGCGTGGCCAACGGGGAGCTGGCGTGCGGTCAGGGCTCGGCCGCGGTGACCGTCACGCCGAACGCGGTGGTCCTGGTCCAGATCACCACGGAAGGCTCCACGGTGTGCTCCGACGTGGAGCTCCAGATCCTCGAGACGCCCTCCGGCGACGCCGACACCGACGCCGACTCCGACGCGGACACCGATTCCGACACCGACACCGACTCGGATGCGGACACGGATGCGGACGCCGACACCGATGCGGACTCCGACGCCGACACGGATGTCGACACCGACGCCGACACCGATGCGGACACCGACACCGACGCGGATGCAGACACCGACACCGACACCGATCTCGCCGACACCGATGTCGTGTTCGTGACCGGACGCGGGGGCTGCGGATGCTCGGTCCCGGCGCCCGCTCCGGTGGGCCTCGGCCTCGTGCCCTTCCTGCTGGCACTCGCCCGCCGGCGATGATCGCGCTGTTCGTCGCCATGGCTGCACCCGCCGATCCGCCCGTGTCCACCGAGACGATTGCGGTCGCGGAGTCCGAGGGCTGGGTCGCGGCCGGAGAGGTCGACGGCGGGACCGTGACGCTGCGCCCCGAAGGGTTCGTGCCGTTCGGCATGATCGGGACCTGGGCCGGGGTGCTGGCGAGCGACACCCGGTTCGGACTGCTGCGGTTCGCGGCGGGCACCCAGGTCCGCGTGAAGCACGGGCGGCTGACGCACGGCACGCTGGCGGCGGACACCCCGCTCGGCGGCATCCCGTACGTGGCCGGCACGCGCATCGAGCTGCGCGAGACGCCCTCGGCGGGCGATCACCCCGTGTTCCGCGCGCTCCTGGCGGCTCCGCTCGCCATCGACGGTGTGACGTACCCGAAGGGCGAAGAGCTCGTGCTCACCGCCGCCGGAGCCGTCCGGTTCCGCATCGTGCCGACCGGTGCTCCGAAGCCGGCCGGTCCGCTCCCCTGTCGCTGGGGCGCCCCCGAAGACCGCCTCCTGCTGCACGCCGACGGCTCGGTCGCGCAGTGCATCCTCGAAGCCCCCCATCGGTTCGGCACCCGCGAGGTTCCGGCCCTCACGGTCGTGTCCACGCGCCCCGACGGCACGCTCGAGCGGGTCGATCTGCACGTCCCGTGGACGGTCGACGGCGAGGAGATCCCCGCCGGGCGCTTCGTGCGGTTCGACCCAGGAGGCGCGGTCGTCGAGACGCGCTCGCTGTACGAAGCGGACGCGTCGATCCACCGCCAGGACTGGCGCGTCCTGGCGGGGTTCACGTACGGCTTCCCGTGGAACGAGGTGCTCTGACCCCGCGCCGGCGGGTCAGATCGACGCGATGATGCGGTTCAGCGTCGCGCTCGGGCGCATCGCTGCCGCGGCCTTCGCGGGCTCCGGCATGAAGTAGCCGCCGAGGTCGACCGGAGCGCCCTGAGCCTCGTTCAGCTCGGCCACGATGGCCTCCTCGTTCGCTTCCAGCTCGGCCGCGATGGGCGCGAAGCGGGCGGCGAGCGCGGCGTCCTGCGTCTGGTCGGCGAGCGCGCGGGCCCAGTACATCGCGACGTAGAAGTGGCTGCCCCGGTTGTCGAGCTGGTGCACCTTCCGCGACGGCGACTTGTCGTTCAGCAGGTACTGCGTGGTGGCGTCGTCGAGCGTGGCGCCGAGCACGCGGGCGCCCGGGATGCCGAACTTCTCGCCCAGGTGGTCGAGCGACACGGCCAGCGCGAGGAACTCGCCCAGGGAGTCCCACCGGAGGTGCCCCTCCTTCTCGAACTGCTGCACGTGCTTCGGAGCCGAGCCGCCCGCACCGGTCTCGAACAGCCCACCGCCGTTCATCAGCGGCACGATGGAGAGCATCTTGGCGCTCGTGCCGACCTCGAGGATCGGGAACAGATCGGTGTTGTAGTCGCGGAGCACGTTCCCGGTGACCGAGATGGTGTCGAGCCCCTTCCGGATGCGCTCGACCGACAGCGTGGTGGCCTTCACCGGGCTCAGGACGTGGATCTCGAGGCCCGTGGTGTCGTGGTCGTTCAGGTAGCGCTCCACCTTCGTGATCAGCTGCGCGTCGTGCGCGCGGGCGCTGTCGAGCCAGAACACCGCGGGAGCCCCGGTGGCACGGGCCCGCGAGACGGCGAGCTTCACCCAGTCCTGCACCGGGGCGTCCTTCACCTGGCACGCGCGCCAGATGTCGCCGGCCTCGACCGTGTGCTGGAGCAGCGTGTTGCCGTCGGCATCGACCACCCGAACCGTGCCGGCCGCGGCGATCTCGAACGTCTTGTCGTGCGAGCCGTACTCCTCGGCGGCCTGCGCCATGAGCCCGACGTTCGACACGCTGCCCATCGTGCGCGGGTCGTACGCGCCGTGCTCGCGGCAGTCGTCGATGACGGCCTGGTAGATGCCGGCGTAGCTGCTGTCCGGGATGACGGCCTTGGTGTCCTGCAGCTTGCCGGCTGCGTTCCACATCTGGCCGGAGGCCCGGATCATCGCGGGCATCGACGCGTCGACGATGACGTCGGACGGGACGTGCAGGTTGGTGATGCCGCGGTCGGAGTCGACCATCGCGATGCCCGGACCCTTCGCGTACACCGCCTGGATGTCGGCCTCGATCGCCGCGCGCTGGTCGGCCGGGAGGCTCGCGATCTTCGACACGAGGTCGCCGAACCCGTTGTTCACGTCGACCCCGAGGGCCTCGAACGTGGCGTCGTGCTTCGCGAACAGGTCTGCGAAGAACACGCGCACGGCATGCCCGAAGATGATGGGATCGCTCACCTTCATCATCGTGGCCTTCATGTGCAGCGAGAACAGCACACCGGTCGCGCGGGCGTCGTTCACCTGCTCGGCCAGGAATGCCGTGAGGGCGCGGCGGCTCATGAACGTGCCGTCGACGATCTCGCCGGCCTGGAGCTTCAGCCCACCCTTCAGGACCGTGACCGTGCCATCGGCCGCCACGTGCTCGATGTTCGCGGTGGTCGCCGCGGGAACGGTGACCGACTGCTCGTTCGACCGGAAGTCACCGCTCGCCATCGTGGCCACGTGGGACTTCGAGGCCTTCGACCAGGCGCCCATGGAGTGCGGGTTGTTCCGGGCGTATTCCTTCACGGCCTTCGGCGCGCGGCGGTCGGAGTTGCCCTCGCGCAGCACGGGGTTCACGGCGCTGCCCTTCACCTTGTCGTACCGCGCCTTGATGGCCTTCTCGGCGTCGGACTTCGGCTCCTCGGGGTAGTCGGGCAGGCCGTAGCCCTTGCCCTGCAGCTCCGCGATGGCGGCCTTCAGCTGCGGCACGGACGCGCTGATGTTGGGGAGCTTGATGATGTTCGCCTCGGGACGCTTCGCGAGCGCGCCGAGCTCGGCGAGCGCATCGGGCATCTGCTGGGCTTCGGTGAGGTGGTCGCCGAACACCGCCAGGATGCGCGCCGCGAGGGAGATGTCGCGAGACTCTACGTGCACGCCCGCCGGACCCATGAAGGCCTCGATGATCGGGAGGAACGACCAGGTGGCCAGTGCCGGGGCTTCGTCGGTCTGGGTGTAGAGGATGGTGGGGGTGTCGCTCATCGTCTTGGTCTCCGGAGAAGGCGACGCCTCTATCGCGATCCCGGGTCGAAGTCCGCGACGACTTCTGCGAGACTCCTCCGGTCCTGTAGACCGAGCTGAGAATGACCCGCGACGAAGCCCTCGCTGCTGCCATCCGAATCGTGCGACGCCCCTCCTACGGGCCTTCCGACACCCGCGAGATGCTCGCTCTCGAGGCCGAATACCCCGGCATCGGTTTGGATGCTGCCCTCACCGCTGTGGATCCGGAGCACCGGAGCCGCGCGGAATCCACGGTGTGCGACGAGGTCGACCACTGGGCCGACCTCCGGTGGAGTCGCACCGACGTCGTGCGTCCCGACGCGCTCGGCGAGCTCGTCGACCTCCTCCGCGAAGCGAAGACGGGCCGGAAGACCCTCCGCATGGTCGGTGCAGCGCGGTCCGACTCGCTGGCCTCGACGCCCGCACCCCCCACGTCCCTCCTCGCGAGCTGCGCGCTCGACCAGGTGCTCCCCGTCCTGAAGGACGCGCTCGCCGACGGCGTCGACCCCGCCGTCCTGTACCGGTGCGAGTCCGGCCGCCAGGCGAAGGAGGTCATCGACGACCTCCAGAACGCGGGGCTCGCCCTCGCGAACATGGGCTCGGGGCAGTTCCAGGGCATCGTGGGCGCCATCATGACCGCCACGCACGGCTCGGGCCTGAAGCTGCCCGACATGTCCGGCCAGACGGTCGCGATGCAGGTCGTCACGCTCGACGACGCAGGCGAGGTGGTCGTCCAGCAGCTCGCCCGCGCCGGCACCTTCGACCCCACGCGCTTCGCGGCGGCTGTCGCCGACAGCCCCGTGCCCATCGAGCTCGTCGAGGACGAAGACGCCTTCCTGGCCGCGGTGGTGGGGCTCGGGTGCTTCGGTCTCGTGTACTCGGTCACCCTGCGGGCCGTCCCGCAGTACTGGCTGCACGAGACCCGCCTGCCGGCACGGTGGTCGGAGCTGAAGGCCGTGCTCCTCGACGAAGCGGCCGACATCCGGAACTACGAGGTCCTCGTGAGCCCCCTGGCCACGGAGCTCGACGGTCCGAACGGCACGAAGGTGCTCGACCACGAGTGCCTGGTCACACGCCGCATCCCCGTCGATGCGACCGCCCCGAGCGGAAAGCGCCCCGTGTCCATGGCGCTGGCGTCCACGCCGGTCGGGCACTTCGTGGCGGGCGCGACCCTGGTCGAAGCCACGCGACACCCCCTCACGGTCGTGCCCTGGATGCTACACACGGGCGTCACGTCCACCCAGGTCGACGGGTACACCGACGTGTCCCGCAAGGTGCTACAGCTCAACCTCGATCTGAACGCCATCGCGAACGAGCTCGAGATCCCGGTCGAGAAGACGGTCGAGGCCGTGGATGCCCTGCTCGACATGGCGGCGACGAGCTGGGCGGAGATGAACGAGCGCATCGGAGCCCACACCGACCCCGTCGAGACCGCCTTCGACGCGCTGAAGGCCGCCTGGCGCGAGGTCCCGCTGCACACGTCGCCCATCTCGCTGCGCTTCGTCGATGCCGCCGACGCGATGATCTCGATGGCCCACGGGGGTGCGCGCTGCATGATCGAGATGCCGATGCCGGGCTGCACGCACTACGACGAGGAGGTGAAGAAGGGGCACGACTTCTTCCACCCGCGCGAGCTCGAGCTCTACGAGGCCTACCTGGCCGGGCGCATGGCGCTGTACCGCGCCACCGAGGACGCCCTGCGCGCGTCCGTGTCGGCCCGCCCGCACTGGGGGCTCGTGAACTTCATCGACGGCGACCAGGCACGCAGCTCCTATGCGCGCTGGGACGACTGGAAGTCCCGGTACGACATGGCGAATCGCTTCGGGGTGTTCAACGGCCCGATGACCGACCAGCTCGGGATCTCCGTCGAGCCGCCCTCGCCCGAGATGCCCGGACAGGCGCTCGTCGGAGACGCCCGGTGGAGCGAGCTCGACGGAGCGGGTCGGCTCGTGCTGCGCGATGGGCTCGGCTGGCATCTGTTCGATCAGCTCGCGGGCCAGGACGAGCAGCGCCAGGGCTGCGGGCGCGTGCGGAAGGCCGGCATCGTCTGCGCGACCTCGGGAGGTCTCGGAAAGCCTCGTGCGATGCTGACGTTCCGCGCGGGCCAGCCCGAGCTCCCGATGGACTGGGAGGTCGCGAGGAGCGGCGACGCACGGGGCACCGCCGCGCTGTCGAACGGCGTGCTGCGCGTGGACGGAGCCGCGGGAGCCGCCCTGCGCGCCTACCTGAGGTCTGCCGGGGTCTCGATGCGCGACGACCCGTCGCTGCCCGTCCGGTTCCACGTGCGCGACCTCGCGACCGGCCGGCTCGACCTGCTCACCGACGGCTGAGCGCGCCTACGAAGCGAAGAACAGCGTCGCGCCCAGGAGCAGAACACCCATCAGCACGAGGAACGTGCCGAACAGCACGAGCCCCGCACCGAACAGCGTGACCTTCGAGGGCGGCGCGGCCGGGAACACGTCGCGCACCATCGACGGGAGCGTGGGGCGCCGAAGCACCAGCGTGCCGTCTTCGAGCCGCATGTCGAGCCCCGTGATCTCGCCGCTCAGCACGCCGAGCGCGGCCTCTGCGGCGCGCGCGAGGTCGACCGCCGAGCGGAAGCGGGACTCGGGGCGCTTCTCGAGGCACTGCAGCGCGACCCACTCGACCTGGGCCATCGCCGGGAGGTCGGGAGCCACCTTCGCGAAGGTGGGCGGAGGATGCGTCGCCTGCGCGAGCAGGGTGGCCGACACGGAGTCTTTCTGGAACGGGTTCACGCCCGTGACCATGCGGTACAGGATCAGCCCGAGGTTGTAGATGTCGGTGCCCGGCCCCACCTCGTGCCCCGAGATCTGCTCGGGCGACATGTAGCTGGGGCTGCCGAGGAACACGCCCGTCTGCGTGATGCTGGTGTCGACCTGCACGCGCTTCGCGAGCCCGAAGTCGAGCACCTTCACCCCGGGGCCCTCCCCTTCGTCGGGCGACACCACGAAGATGTTCGCGGGCTTCAGGTCGCGGTGGACGAAGCCCTTGGCGTGCGCGGCCTCGAGCGCCGAGCACACCTGACGCACGACGTGCAGCGCGGCGGTGGGCGACATGCGGCGGTCGCGCCGGAGGAGGTCGTTCAGCGTCTCGCCTTCGAGCAGCTCCATCACGATGAAGCAGATGCGGTCGTCGGTGACCCCGTAGTGGAGGATCTGCACCACGTTGGGATGCGTGAGGCTCGCGCACATGGCGGCCTCGTTGAAGAACCGCCGCCGGAACAGGGGATCCTGGCTCTGCTCCTGGAGGATCTTCACGGCGACCGGTCGGTCGGTCTGGAGGTCGGCCCCTGCATAGACCGCCCCCATGCCGCCCTTGGTGAGGTACCGGCGGATCTCGTAGCGCTCGTCGAAGATCCGTCCGACGAGCGACAGGCTGGGAGAACCGGGTACCGGGGAGTCCACTTCACCTCAGAGGTCGAACGTGAGTATATAGGACGGCCCCAGGTGTGGAAAGATGCCCAGCAGACAGTCGTCATTCGCCGTCATCGCCGACAAGGACGTCGCGATCGACCGTCTCGTGCGGGCCCTGAAGGCCGCGGGCGCGGGCGCGGATGTCGTGGTCGAGAGCGACCCCGCGCTCGGCATCGCCCGTGTGCACGAGTCCCCCATCGCGGTGTTCACCACCGTAGGCCTGCTCGACGACACGCTGGCGACCATGGGGAGAGACCGCTGGCGGGTGTTCGTGCTGAACGACAAGCCCGAGGAGAAGGCTTTCGAGGTCACCCTGAGCGACAGCCGGATCGGCGGCCTGCTCGCGTGGGGCTCCGAGGGCGGGCGCGCGTTCGAGCTGCGCTACCTCGCCCGTCGCCTGCTCGCGCCGAACGAGCCGCCGCCGCACATGGGGGCGCTGCTCGGGTGGGGCGCCACCACGATGAGCTTCAAGCCGAAGACCACCACCGAGGAGCGGGCGGTGGTCTCGCGCATCGAGATCATGGGCCGGAAGCTCGGGTTGTCCGGCCGGTGGGCCACCTCGCTGTCGTCCGCCGCGCACGAGCTCATGATGAACGCCATCTACGACGCGCCCGTCGACGAGCATGGCCAGCTCAAGTACGCCCTCCGGCGCGACGAGGACATCCAGCTCCTCCCGCAGGAGGTGCCCACGCTGTGGTTCACGCTGTCGGCCGACTTCATCGCGCTCGACATGATCGACCCGTTCGGGCGCCTGCCCCGCAACCGGTTCTACGAAGGCGTGCTCCGCGGCCACCGCAACCTGAAGTACCAGCGCAACGAGCTCGACACCTCCCACGGGGGCGCCGGGCTCGGCCTGCACACGCTGTACACCTCCGGGAGCATCCTGCGGGCCGAGCTCCAGCCGCTGAAGCTCACCCACGTCTCGTGGGTGCTCGACCGCCAGTCGCCGAAGAGCGGGTTCCGGGAGCTGCCGAGGTCGCTCTACTTCCTGCCGTACCGCCCCGACCGCTGATCGCCCGATGGACGAAGCCACCGCGACCTGGCAGGGCTCTCCCGCGACCCGCGCGGCCGAGGGGCCCGTGCTCGCGCTCGTGCTGGTCGGGTTCCCCGCAGAGCCCCTGCGCGTCGGCGAGGTGGCGCGGCTGTGCCCGGGCGACGACCGCATCCTCGGGCGCCACGGAACGCTGGAGTGGATGCAGCAGCGCCCGGGAGACGAGCGCCGGCGCGGTCCGCTGGCCGACCCCCATCTGTCTCGCCAGCAGCTCCGGCTCGTCGCGAGCGACACCGGCATCGCCGTCGAGAACCTCGGTCGCCTCCCCCTGACGCTCGACGGTCGCCCCGTCGCCGGGTGCACGATCGAGCCCGGGCACGTGCTCCAGATCGCCGACCGCGTGCTGCTGTGGGTGACGCGGAGGTCGGGCAGCCTTCCCGGAACCGTCGCGCCTCGGCACCGGTTCGGAGAGGCCGACCCACAGGGCATCCTCGGAGAGTCCGAGGCCACCTGGCGGCTCCGCGAGCGCGTCGCTTTCCTGGCACGCCGCGACCAGCACGCGCTCGTGCTCGGAGAGAGCGGAACCGGCAAAGAGCTCGTCGCACAGGCGCTGCACGCGCTGTCCGGTCGCTCGCGGCACGCGCTCGTGTCCCGGAACGCCGCCACCATCCCCGAGTCGCTCGCCGACGCCGAGCTGTTCGGGAACCTCGCCGGCTACCCGAACCCCGGCATGCCGGCGCGTCCGGGCCTGGTCGGGGAGGCCGACGGCTCCAGCCTGTTCCTCGACGAGTTCGGCGAGCTGCCCCTGGAGCAGCAGGCGCGCCTCCTGCGCGTGATGGACTCCGGCGAGTACTCCCGGCTCGGCGAAGCGCGCCCCCGAACCGCGAACCTCCGGCTGATCGCGGCGACCAACCGGTCGCCCGACTCCCTCAAGCACGACGTGCTCGCGCGGTTCCCGCTCCGCATCCAGGTGCCACCGCTCGGGGAACGCCGCGAAGACATCCCGCTGCTCGCGGTCCACCTCCTGCGCGCCATCGCCCGCGACGACCACGAGATCCAGCAGCGCTTCTTCGACGGTCCCCATCCCCGCCTGCACATGGACCTCCTGCGGAGCCTGGTCGTCCATCCGTACACCACGCACGTCCGCGAGCTCTCCGCGCTGCTGTGGCAGTCCATCGCGAGCTCGACCGGCGACTGCCTGGAGGTCCCACAGGATGGGTTCGCGCAGCCCTCCCCCACCGCACCGCCCGTCGCGCCGCAGGCCCCGGCCGGTCCGGTCGACCCCGCGCTGCTCGACGCTGCGACCATCCAGGCCGCCCTCGACCGTCACGGGGGCCGCCAGGACCCGGTGTGGCGGGAGCTGGGGCTGGCGAGCCGTCACGTCCTCGCCCGCCTCGTGAAGAAGTACGGCCTCGAGGTGCGCGGTCGCGGATAACCGTTAGGCGGTGCCTGGAGGCCGACCCATGCTGCTCCTCGTGGTCCTCGCCGCGTGCGAACCGTACGTGCCCGCCGAAGCGTTCGCAGACTGCACCTCGGAACGCATCGACTCCGCCGGGGTGCGCGTCACCACCAGCTACGACAACCGCGGCTGGCCCGTGCTCGAGGTGGTCGAGGTCGACGGGCTCGATCCGGTCACCGCCGAGACCGAGTACAGCCGGGTGGCGGGCCGCGTCGTCGAGTCGCTCACGGTGATCGACGGGCTCGGGTACACGCGTTTCTACGACGCGCACGAGCACCTCGAGTCGTACACCACGAACGGCAACGCGCCCGACGAAGACTACGAGTGCCAGCTGAAGCACGGGAAGGGCGAGAGCCTGCTCGAGAGCAGCTGCACGAATGGCGTCGACACCACGTACGACGACTGCGGGAACCCCGACTCCGTCATGTTCACGTCCGACGCCGGGTCGGGCGAGGAGTCGTGGGGCTTCACCTACCGCGGCTGCCAGATCCTCTCCGGCCAGATCCTCGGCCGAGACGACGTGGGCCCATACGCCGAGAACTTCCAGTACGTGCTCGGGCGCGAGATCTCCCGCGTCCACGAGCGCGACGACAGCCTGTTCGCGTCGTTCACGACGTGGGACTGCCCCGACCCCGTCGAGTAGCGCCGTTCCTCGGAACGAAGGTCAGTCGCAGCAGGCGAGCACGGGGGCGTTCGGCGCGGACCGCAGGCCATGGCGGGCCTCGGCGTCGCGCACGGCACGCGAGATCGGCGCGTCGGACCCATCGACCCGGCCCGCGACGACACGCGTGGACGACACGTCGTCGAACCGGTCGCGGAGCCTCGACAGCCACACCTCGGGGTCGGTCCCTGCGGGGTACGGCTCGCTCGGTGTGAGCCAGACGTTCACGGGCGCCTGGAGCGGCTCGCGCACGTCGGACACGGGAACCACCCAGATCACCTGCCCATCTCCGGGGCCCGCGATCACCGCCGTGCCCACGGAACCCTGCACGCTCTCGGCCGTGAGCGCGAACCGCTCCGCCTCCGGGTGCCGGACCACTTCCGTGACCGAGCCCAGCGGCACCGCAGTCGCGGAGCAGCCGAAGCCGGCGAGGATCCAGAAGATCGGGGTCATCCCGCCTCACTAACGGGTCGACGGTGTCCGGTTAGTGGCAGTCCATGCTCACTCTGTGGCTCGCCTGCTCCAGCTCGCCGGAACGCCTACCCGGAGCGGGTCTTCCACAGATCCTCGCCCAGATGTCGGACCGACGTCGGCCCGCTCAGCGGATTCGTGCGGTGGCGTGGCAGCACTCGAGCACGGATCCGCGTTCGACCACACCGGACGCCCCCGACTGGTTCGCCAACGACGACCGCGGGCACGTGCTGCGCGAGGAGGGAGGCCGGTTCGTGCTGCTCGACCAGGACGGCCCCGGACTGCTCGCGCGGCTGTGGTCCGCGAACCCCGAGCGCGGAGGCACGCTGCGCATCTACGTCGACCACGCGACCGAGCCCGTGATCGAGGGCCGCATGGAGGCCCTGATGGACCGTGGAGGCCTCGGTCCGTGGCCGCTCTCGTCCCGGGACGGGGGCGGGTCGTCGGTCCACCTGCCCGTGCCGTACCGCGAGCACCTGCTCATCACGATGGACGAGAACCGCGGCAAGGGCGTGTACTGGGTCGCGCAGGGCCTGACCTGGACCGACGATCGCGCCATTCGTTCGTTGGATCATGACGATCTGAGCCTTCAGCCCCAAGAGGTCACCCGCGCGCTCGGTGGTCCCAGGCGCGCGCCCGACCGCAGCCCCCGTGTCCACTCGGACCTCGCCCCGGGAGAGCGAAAGGGGCTCGTGCTCACGGGCCCTTCCGTGGTCGAGGCCCTCACCGTGCACGTCACGCCGCGCCCGCTCGACGGCCTGTGGCTCGAAGCGACCTTCGACGGGGAGCCGTCCGTCGAGGTGCCCCTCGCGGGCTTCTTCGGGGTGGGCAGCCCGTCGGCCGAAGGCGAGGCCTACGCGGACTTCTGGCGGTCCGCAGGCATCGACCACGACGGCTTCGTCGGGCGCTCGCGGTTCCCGATGCCCTTCCGGTCCGATGCCAGCCTCACCCTCGTCAACCGCTCCGACCGGACGGTCGCGGTCCGCATGTTCATCGAGCAGGGCGAGCTCGGACCGGGAGACTGGCTGAGGTTCAGGGGCACCCACCGGTCCGCGAGCCTCGCCACCCGCCCGTACTCCGACTTCACCCTCGCCGACTGGGAGGGGCCCGGTGTGCTCGTCGCCGACACGCTCACGGTCGAGAACCCCGTCGAGGCGTGGTGGGGCGGAGGGGACGAGAAGATCTGGGCCGACGGCGCGCTCCTCCGGGGCACCGGAACCGAAGACCACTACGGGAACGCCTGGTGCTCGACCGCCGTGTGGCACGGCCCGTTCGGCGGGCAGGCGCGCAACGATCGCTCGGCGTTCACCGAGGGCACCTGCGACCACAGCGGCGGGATCTCGGTGCTCTCCCGCGCTCGCCTGCTCGACGCCGTGCCGTTCGAGCGCTCGCTGCGCTTCGACCTCGGGGTCCGGCACCGGGAGGACACCACGATCCGCTACGACGCGACCGTGCTCGGCTACAGCGGCGCGCTCACTCCGCCATAGCGGGGTTGTCGGGGAACACCGCGGCGATCGCGGCCTTCGTGCCGGGGTCGGCCACCACTTCGACCGCGAGCTTCGGACACGTGTTGCACGCCTTGCAAGCCGCCGCTTCGGTGACGCTGCGCACGGACACCCCGGCGTCAGCGAGCTTCTGCTTCACGGCATCGAGGCTGTCGGGCGTGCCCTCGGGGAACGGCTCGCACTGGGTACCGAACACGAGCATCACCGTCTCGGCGTCGACCGGGGGCTCCGCTTCCACCGGCTCGGACTTCGCCTCGACCTTCGGGTCCTCGTGGCCCTGCGGCTCCGGATCGCCCGCCGGAGCGGGGGTCGTCGTGGAACACGCCCACAGGAACAATGCGAACACGGTCACCTCCGTCGACCCCCTTATGCCGAAGACCGACGCATCCGCACGAGCCCGGCCCACGCGAGCAGCCGCAGCAGCTCGTACGTCGGGTCGAGCTCGCCCGGGTGGAGCGCGAAGCTCGCCGATCCCGGGCGGGCGTGGTGGTTGTTGTGCAGCCCCTCCCCCATCAGCCACACATCCCGCCGCGCGACGTTCGCCGACGCATCCGGCGTGTCGTGGGGACGCTCGCCGGCGAAGTGTCCCAGCCCGTTCACGAGCCAGACGGCCCCCGAGGTGACCGCGCCGACCGTCGCTGGGAGCGTGCACACCCCCAGCGCAAGGGCCGTCCCCGGGGGTGCCACCGCCAGCCACGGCAGCACGTGCAAGCCCACCAGGAGCGGCACCCGGAGGCCGAGCACCCCGAACAGCCGGCGCTCCTCGGACCGGACGAAGCGCTCCAGAATGTCATCCGGGAGGTCGCGCACGAGGCGCTCGAACGGCTCGGGATTCCGGATGGCACGCCAGTGGGCGCCGAGCGTCATCGGGCCGATGGCAGCGAAGCCCCGCGGCCCCACTGGTGTGAACAGCGCGTCGGGGCCGTCCGGATCGGCGTGGTGCCTGCGGTGCACGGCCGCCCACGTCCGCACGCCGAGGCCCGTCCAGAGCCACGTCCACACGCGCAGGGGCTCCCGGAGGACCGGGGTGATCTCGATGCTCCGGTGCGCACCCCAGCGATGCAGCACCGCCGAGATCGCGGCGCCGGTGAAGGCCCTGAGCCCCAGGAGGCCCACCAGGACGGGCAGGATGGGCACATCGACCCCGGTCACGCGCTCCACACCGAGGTAGGCGAGCCCCGTGATCGCGAACGGCACCGCGACCACGAGCGGCACCCCGACCCTCGCGAGCCACGGTCTCACGGCGGCACCCGGCATGGTCCTCCTCCCGCAGCATCGCACGGAACCCGTCTGCCGACCCGCGGTCGAAACCCCTCGATGCCACGTCGCCCCCCAACGCGCTAACGGACACCCATGATCTGGGCCCTCCTGGCATGTGCTCCGCCCGTCGCCGAAGGCTCGGCACTCAGGCCCGATCTCGTGCCTCCGATGGCCGTCGTGCCCGAGTGGCCGGCGGCCGGCACCCCCCTCCGCGTGCTCGACGTGCCGGCCCCGCGGAACCTGCACCGGAAGACCGTGTTCCTGATGGCGGGCCACGCGAACGGCGCGAAGGACGGCAACACCGGAGTCCACGGGCAGATCGAAGCGGAGGTCGTGCACGACGCCGTGCTCGACCTCGCGGAGCGCCTCGCGGCCCTCGACCGCTTCGACCTGGTCATCGGGCGGCGCGGCAACGAGCGTCCCTCGTACCCTTCCCGCATCGCGCACGCGGAGGCCGTGGGCGCAGACGCCTTCATCGAGCTGCACACCGACTCCCGGGGCCCCGCCCATCCCTGGGCCGCCCTGCCCGACGGCGACGTCGCGTACGAGTCCGTCGACGAGCACGGGTTCGCCGTCCTGTACAACGAGAGCACCGAGATCGGCCCGACGCGGCGCGCGCTCGCGGTCACGGCTGCGGAGAGCCTCGCTGCGGCGGGCTTCCCCGCGTACTCCGGGCGCGACTACGGCAGCCTGTACGACCTCGAGGGCACACCGGGCGTGTTCATCGACCGGCGCGGGCTGATGATGCTCCGGCGGCCCACCGTCCCGTCCATCATCATCGAGACCCACAACGCCAAGGACTTCGAGGAGTCGCTCCGGTGGCGCGAGGAGGGCACGTCCGAGGCCTTCGCGGCCGCGGTGGCGGACGCGCTGACGCGGTACCTGTCGGATCCGTGAGCGACCGGGATAGGTGCCCGCCATGAAGCGGACCACGCTGCCCGAGCCGTACCAGGCCTGGTGGATCGCGGTGCTCGGCGAGCCCCCGCCCCACGAGCCCCTGGCCGACTGCGCCAACTGTCCGATGTGCGCCGAGGGCAAGTTCCTCCCGGCCGTGAAGTGCTGCGGCTACGTCCCGGCCATCCCGAACTTCCGCGCGGGTGCCGCCCTCCTCGCTGGCGGCGAGCCCGCCGCGTACATCCAGCGACGCCTGCGCACGGGCCGCCCGACCGACACGTGGCTCCTGCCCACCGAAGCCGACGAAGCCCGCTACGACCGCACCCGGATGCGGTTCGGCGAGACCACCGAGTCGATCTGCGCATACGTCACGGAGCGCGGCACGTGCGGCATCTGGGCGTACCGGAACGCCACGTGCGCCACGTGGTTCTGCCGGCACGGGCACGGCGATGTGGGGGCCGCGCTGTGGGACGCCGCGGCGGAGCTGTTCCGGTTCGCGGAGGGCGGAGTGGCCGTGTGGGCGGGTGGAGACGGGTACGAGCGCGCGTCCGTGCGGGCAGCCCAGCTCACGTGGGACGACATCCGGAAGCTCGGCGGCGCCGACCTCGCCGCACGGGAGCACGACCTCCGCGACGCCTGGGACGCCTGGTGTACCCACACGGGCCATGAAAGCGCCGAGAAAGCGGAGGCGCGCGCGCGCGAGGCACGATGAGGCCATGCGAGCACTCCACACGGTCGCGCTGATCGCCCTGACCGCCTGTACCGGCCCCACTCCCGAGGGCTCCGAAGCCGACGAGCAGCTCCGCGGGCTCGGGGTGAACGTGGGCGGCAACAACGTGCTCCACGATGCCGAGCCGTCGGTCGAGGCCCACACCCGGCTGACCGGGGTGCCCATCCACAAGGACGCCTTCCTGAACGGGGGCTTCGTGCGGGTGGTCGTGGTGGGCGGCATCCAGGACTGGACGGCCACCCTCACCGGCGACGGGGCCTTCGGGCTGATCGCGGACGGATTCGGCCTGCAGGGCATCGAGTGCGTGCCGCTGGCACCTGGCGTCTACTCGGACACGCTCACGTTCACGTCGCCGAGCCAGCCGGGACGGGAGTTCCGCGTTCCGCTGCGCTGCGAGGCCTCCGACGCCGTGCGGATCGTGCCCACCTTCGGCTCGATCATCGCAGACGACGGCACCATCGCAGGGTCCGACTCGAGCTTCACGGGCGGCACGGCCGTCGTGCTCGAGCCCGGCAGCAGCACGCCCACCCCCATTGGCGTGCAGGACCCCCGCTTCCTCCAGCACGGCTTCGGCGACGCAGGCTTCGTGGGGGTCGGCACGGAGGGCCTGTTCCGCTGGGACGGCGCCGTCACCGCGCTCCCCGACGCGGGCACGACCATCGGGAGCGCCTGGGCCTCGGAAGACGGCGAGGTCGCGCTGTACTGCGACGGCTCCCAGCTGTTCCGGGTGGAGGGCAGCACGGTCGAGCCCCACGGCGAGCCCGAGCTGTTCAACGTGCTGGAGTGGGCGAGCACCGACGGCCGATTCGTCATCACGAACCATGGGAATATCGCAGGAGACCTCCGCGACCTCACGCTGATCGACACGGAGCTCGGCACGAGCGCGCCGTTCGTGCGTCCCGACGGAACGCCCTGGGAGCAGGGCTACGCACCCGTGGGGATCGAGCTGTCCCCCGATCTGTCGCAGATCCTCGTCCCGACGAGCTCGTTCGGCACGACCACCCTCACGCTTTACGAGCGCGACACCGCCGACAGCGTCGACCTGCTCACGGCGGCCGTCGCCGACATGGCCGCGCGAGACGCCGGCTCGCCGAGCCTCTCCGCGTTCGACGTCACCCCCGACTTCACGCACGTGGCCGTCGCCTTCGACAACATCACGGCCGACCCCGGCGGCTTCCGGCTCGACGCCTCGCTCGTGTACGTCGTCGAGATCCCGTCGGGCCGCACCTGGCTCGTGTCCGTCGACGCGAACGGTGTGCCGATCGACTTCGCGCTCGGGGGGTTCGACGGGCGGCTGCTGGAGCACGTCGCGCTCAGCCCGGACGCGTCGAAGGTGCTGTACGGGCGCAACTACGTCGCCGAGCGGTCGGCGTGGGTGGAGGTGCTGCCATGAGCGCGCTCGTCCTCGCGGTGCTGTCGGGATGCTCGACGGGCGTGCCCTCCGCGAAGTCCCTCGAAGGAACCTGGCTCAACACGACCGACGGCATCCACCGCGGCATGGTCGTGGAGCGCGGCGAGCGCGAGGCCGACGTCGACCAGGCCTACACGCTCTACCTGTACGAGGACGGGGACGCTCCCGAGCCCGTGCAGAGCGGGCTGCTCTCGGTGATCGGCGACGACCTCGTGTACGACGTGCGCTGGGACATCGAGCCGTTCAACATCGGCATCCGGTTCGCCAACCCGCTGGAGCGCCTGTCCCGCAAGCAGATCCGCATCGGCGAGCGCATCTACGACGCCGTGGACGCCCTGCCGGGCGGGTCCACCGAGATCCCGCGGTTCGGCGACGCGATCGACGCCGTCGAGATCCAGGGCGTCAGCAGCGGGATGACCGCTCTCGACGACGGGTCGGTGTGGACGGCGTCGGGCGACATCTTCGGCAGCCGGATGTTCGGGCTGACCGGGTCGGGCGGGCTCGAGGGTCCGCTGCTCTCCGAGGACCGGGCGTTCACGTCGGTGGTGTCGGACGGCGGAGAGCTCGGCTGGACCGATGGTTTCGCGACGCTCGGGCGGTACTCGTTCGTGGAGACCCCGCCACCGGACGCGTTCTCGAACGCCACGTGGACCCCCGAGGAGGTGTGGACACGCGGGCTCGGCTGCTTCCGGCTCGTGGAGACCCCGGAGCACTGGGTGGGGATGTGCGTTCCGGATGCCGAGCTGTCGGCGGACGTGGGCGGTGCCCCGTGGGCGCTCGTGTGGCTCGACCCCTCTGACGGCTCGACCGTTCAGGCCCTGCCCTTCGATGCGACGCCGCTCGGCGTGTGGTCGCTCGGCGAAGACGTGCTGGTGTCGCGGTACGGCGCGTCGGCGACCCCGGAGATCCACGGGGCGCGCGGAGCCGACGGATACGTGCTGGAGCGGTTCGACGGCGACGCCCGGATCGTGGGGTCGTGGTGGTTCCCCGCGAACCCCATCGTGTACCGCGCCACGTCGCTCGCCGACGGGACCACCGTGGTGAGCTCACAGACCGTCGACGCCTTCCCGGGGGCCGGCCTGCCGGGGTTCGAGCAGGTCGGCGCGCTGCTGGCGCTCGGGCCCGAGGGGGTGCGCTGGCAGGTCGATCTGCCCGACACGATCGACCCGTACTACGCCAACCTCCACGGAACCGGGACGGGCTTCGTGCTCCCGGTCGGGGCGTCCGGCGAGGACTTCGGGGGCTCCGTGGGCACGGTCGGTCCCGCGTCGACGGCCGGCAAGGCGCTGGCCGTGCTCCACTACGATGCCTGCGGAGAGCCCCTCGAGACGGCCCTGTTCGAGGACTGCTCCGCGGAGTGCTGGGGCCGGACGACCCCGGTGCCCGACGTCACGGTGACGGGCGTGGTGACCGATGCGCGCGGGGATCTCGTGCTGCACGCGAACCTCATCGGTCGGTACCGGTTCGGACGCGACGAGGTCGGCACCGGTGACGGTGGCGCGGCCCTCGTGCGGCTCGCGGCCCCGGAGCCCGCGCCTGCCTGCACGATCGACGCCACCGCGCCCGTTCAGCCCGTCGTGCACGTCACGGTCACGGGGTCGGGCTCGGTCGACCTCGGCGACCGCACGTGTACCGGCGACTGCACGTTCCCCTTCGAGCGGTTCGAGGAGATCCAGGTCTCGGCGGCCCCGGCGGCCGGCTGGCAGGTCGACGTCGTGGCGGGCGCCTGCACTTCGCTGCCCTGCACCGTGTACGCCGACATGCCCGTGATCGAGCTCGAGGTCGACCTGGTCGAGCCCGACGCGATGCTGCTCGGCTCCACGGGGCACGTCGACCTCATGGCGGGCGGCCAGACCCAGGTGTTCGCGGTGGGCGCCATCCAGCCCACCACCACGGCCGAGCTCGACGGCACCGTGCTGGGCTCGGCTCCCAACGGCGACGGGGGCTTCCTGGCCGTGCTCGACACGAACGGCCTCGTCAGCCACACCGTGCTGCCCGTCGAGTTCGGGGGCCCGGTGTTCACCGACCTCGCGGCCATCCCGGGTGAGGATGCCGCGCTCGTGCTGCTCCAGAGCGGCGCCGTGCATCGCTTCGACGCGACGGGCATCACGGAGACCGGTTCCGTCGGGTCGGGGAACTGGCGCCTCCTCGCGGTCGATGGGCTCGGGAACGCCGCCGTGGCGGGCACTTCCTTCAACGACCTGCAGATTCGGGCCGTGGACGGCTCGTGGTCCCACACCTTCCCGACGGGCACGACGGCGCTCGCGCTCGACGTGGTGGGGCTGGACGCCGGAGGCTTCGCGTTCTTCGGCCTGCTGAACGGCACGATCACCGTCGGTCCCGACGTGATCACCGGCGCCCCCGGCGACCTCGCGCTGATCCGCATCGGCGCGGACGGATCGCTGCTGGGCACGGTGGCCGTGGGCTACCAGGGGGCGCTCGACCCCACCTTCCGGGCGTGGGAGCAGTACGGCGACCTGTGGATCTCGACGACCGTCCCGCGCAGCCCGACTCCCCCGCCCGGCCAGCTCTTCGCGGAGCGGCTCGACGCGACCGGCGCGTACACGGAGGTCCTGGGCTTCGAGGTCGTCGAGGGCCCGATCCTGCCGTACTCGGGCGGGACCGTCGCGCTGGGCGAGCTGTACGGCCCGACGAACCCGTTCGGCGGGGCCCCGCTCTCCCACCGGGGCGGCATCGACCTGCTGGTCTCGTGGAACGGGCCCACGGGCACGCACCTCCAGGAGTCCGCGATGGGCGGTCCGCTGGACGACAACGGCTACCAGTTCCGCGTGCCGTTCGCGGTGCTCCCCGACGGCACGGTGTTCGCCGAGACCTCCGCAGACGCCGTCGTGTCCACCCCCTACGCGGTGGGGATCCTCCCGCCTCCTTGATCTGACGAAACATCATGAGCGACGGGATCTATCGAAGGATTCCACCCCACTCCACCGCCACGAGGCGACCCTTCCGATCGGGCGTCGCGGGGCGGGGCCACGACGACTCGGGGTCGGGGTCGGCATCGGTCGGCGCGGCGTCCATCAGCACCCGCAGAAACACGTCGGGCTCGGGCTCCACGTCGAGGGGTGCGATCCGGTCGATGTCCTCCGGACGGTGGAAGCCGATCCGCAGCGCTCCACGGCCCGAGAGGTCCGGCAGCCAGGCGTTCAGGAACGCCTCCCGCTCGACGAGGGTGAGGCCCTGCAGATCGAGCGCACGGGTCAGGAAGCGCTCCACGTCCCGCTCGCCCACGACCACGGAGTCCCGCGGCGGCGCGAACCAGAAGCTGCGGCCCTCCCAGAACAGCTCGGGCCACGCGCGTCCGTCGACGACCACGCTTCCATCGGGCTGCGCCACACCGGTCCATCCGTTCGGGCCTTCCGGGCGGGTGCGGTGGAACCGGAGCGGCGCCATGGGGCGGATCGACACGGGCTCGGGCGGATCGGCGTACACGTAGAGGATCGGCTCGCACATCGCCGGAATCTCCATGTCCTTTCGGATCAATCGGACACGGCGACCCCACGGGTCGTTCAGGTAGAGCCACGGATTCCCCGCGAGCAGCTCTTCGGGGGTGAGGCCGAGCTCGAGCATCTGGGGCCGGGTGTACTCGTCCTGCTCGGCGAGACCCACGTACCACGAGACGAGCTCGCGGTTCCGGGGGTGGTCGGGATCCTTCAGCCGGCTCACCACCGTGCCGTCGCTCAAGGTGCCGAAGCGCTCCAGATCGTCGTCGGACACGGCGTCGTCGAGGTTCAGCGCGATCTCCGCCGTGCCCGAGCAGCCGAGGGTCTGCGACGTGTAGTCCTGACCGGGGGGATCGGAGTCCCACGTGAGGTCGGGTGCCCACGCATAGACGAGCGCGGTTCCGTCGGGGTGCGCGACCACGATGGCGTGATCCGGGATCGCGTAGGGGACGCCCGACACGGAGCTGTACGACACGCCGTTCGCCTCGAACAGCGGCACGAGGTCGGGCGAGCCGAGCGAGGGTGCGTGGTACAGCAGGGTCAGCGAGCCCTTCGAGACCTCGACCTCGTCACGCGCCTCGAGCGCTGCCGGAGCCGATACATCGGCATCCACGCGCACCTGGATGCGCTGGTTCACCAACGCGGCGTCGATGTCGCCGGAGTCGACGTTCGACGCACACGGCAGGTACGTCCAGCTCGAGCTGTCGCGCAGGTACCGCGCCACGCTGGCCTGAGCGGGCGCGCTCTTGCCTCCGTCGCTCGTCACGCAGGACACCAGCTCCTTGCCCCGGTGCTTGCCGTCCTTCACGCGCCCGATGCCGAAACACTCGACGGAGCCGTCGTCTCCGCGCATGTAGGCCGGGGTCTTCAGCGTGATGACGGGCTCTCCGGTGCTCTCCGCGAGCTGGACCGGGAGCGCAGTGCCCCCCGAGCACGAGCGCGACGCGGACGGGTCGGGTGCGAACCGCCACGGGTCGGGCGGGCTGATCTGCTCGAGCGACGTGAGGTCGTCACCGAGGCGGACCACCGCGGAGCTGCACTCGGGCGCCTCTCCCCCATCGAGGCGGCACATCGACACCTGGAGGTGGGTCTCGAAGTCGCCGAAACCCTCGGTCGAAGCCTCCAGCCGGCCGCCCTGGAAGCGCTCCGTCACAGCGAGGTCGAGCGTGAGGGCCTCCGACGAGCCGGGCTCCTCGTCGACCCGCAACCGTGGCATGCCTTCGGGGCTGAAGGTGAGGCCCCAGCCTCGGTCGCCTTCGTCGCGCTCGCTGAGCCACGCCCGACCGCCGAGAGGCGTCAGGATGGCCCCGAAGATGCGCCCCTCCCGACCGTCTTCGAGGCGCACCCGGTACCAGACGTTGCGGCGGTCGATGAGCTCGACGGGCTCTCCCAGGGCTTCGACCACGGTGACCTTCGCGCCGAGCGGCAGGGTGGCCACCACGTCGTCTGCGCCGGACGGATCGCGCACGTTGGCGTCGTCGACGCCGATGTAGACGGCCTCTCCGGCGGCGAACCGCGAGAAACGCGCACCCGCGGCCTTCCCGCCCGGACCGGGCACGTAGGCGAATCCGTCGAGCTCCGGCTCCTTCTCAGGCTCGGGCGCCGGAGGCTCGGGCTGGGGCGGCGCTTCGGTCCCCCCACCCCCGCAGGCGAGCACGAGGGCGGCGGTGAGCACGAGGACGAGCCGTGAGGTCATGGAGTCTCCGAGGAGGTGTCGACGAGGCCGTTCGCCACCACGTAGGCGGCAGCGGACCCGAGCTCGTCGGCATGCCGGGGGTCGGTGAGGTGGAGCGTGAGCTGCCAGGAGCGCGCACCGGGCGCGTGCATCGAGAACGACCGGGTGGCGTCGAGCCCCTCGATCGGCGCCTGGACGCGGGTGTCGGACGCGAGCGCCCAGCCCCCGTCGGCGGTTCGCTCGAGGCGACGCTCGAGATCGGTGGTCGCGATGGGCCGGAGGCACGCGAGGTCGGCGCAGACCGTGAGCCGGAGCCGTCGGAACGGGTCGCCGGTGGGGAACGCATGACCGACGCCGGTGACGGACACGTCGGCTCGCACGTCGTCTCCGGAGACCCGGACCGCTGCGCCGACGACCTCGCGGACCCGCTCGACGTCGGTGCCCCCGCGGGGATGGTGCGGCGGATGGCAGTCGGCGCACCCGAGCCCCTGTGCAGCGGCTCCGGACCGGGACCACTCTTCGGCGGTGCTCTGACCGCGGGTGCCGGACGCGGCGCCTCCGAGCTCGCGGGGCAGGTCGAAGTCGTGGCAGTCGGCGCAGTCGCGCGCTTCTGGACCGTGGCACGCGGCGCACCCCACGCCCTCCTCCGGCAGGTGGCACGTGAGGCACCACGGCGCGCGGGTGTCGGACCAGCTCCGCTGGAACACGGGGTTGTCGAACGCGACCGCATGGCGGCTCGCGCTCCAGTCGGTGACCGCGGACGGGTGGCACTCGGCGCAGCTCTCCGAGCGGGCGTGCTCGGGCACGTGCGCTCCGCAGCCGGAGGCCCCCCACAGGGCGAGCATGACGTGGATGGAGCGGATGAACCCTCCGGACCGGCAGCTTAGCAACAAACCCGGGCAGCCCGGAGGTGGTAGCGTGGCACCCAATGGAGGATCCGTGACCGCACGCACCGCAGCCCCCATCCTGGTCGCCATCGGCCTCGCGACCCTCGCCTGCGGCGGAGCCGGCGGGGGCGGGAGCGCGAAGGCCCAGGCCCTCTGCGACCACCTCGCGAAGGAGCTCGACTGTCCGTGTGTCGCGGTGGGCGCCGGGAGCCCGGTGGTGATCGACGGGCTCGAGCTGAAGGTCGACGCCGTGCTGGAGTGGACGGGCAAGGACAGCCTGCCCGAGATCCAGAACTCCGACGAGCGCGCCGAGATGAAGAAGGTGGGCAACCACACGCTCGTGCTCGAGACGAGCATCACGAACACGGAGCCGGTGAAGTCCGGCGTCGATCCGGTCTTCTACCTGATGAACGGCGACGGCGACAAGGCGTTCAACCAGCCGTACAACAGCAAGGTGTACCTGGCCGGGAAAGAGGGCTGGATCGACTTCTGGAACGACGACGACATCGGTCCCAACAAGACCCGCAAGGCCGTGCTCGTGTACGCGCTGCCGAAGTCGGCGGTGGAGGGCAGCCTGCTGGTGCTCCGCAAGAACGAGAAGCGTCCCGACCCGATGGACCCGCGCGGACGCATGAAGACCTTCACCGAAGAGCTGTTCGTGCTGGACCTCGGCCCACCCACGTGACTCAGGTACGGTCGCGGTTCGTCGGGGTCGACCTCACGGCCGGCGTCCCCGAGACCGCGTACGACACGGGTCCCCTGCCCTTCCCCGCCGTGCTGCTCGCACGCGGAGCCACCCTCGAGCTCGAGGACGTGCGCACCTTCACGTCCCTGCGGGCCTTCCGCGAGTGGGTCGAGGCCGTCGACCCCACCGGGCTCGCCATCGACGGCCCGTGCGGAGCCGTGGGGATCGCGCTGGACGCGGAGCGACGGCGGTTCGTGTTCGACGCGCCCGACACCCGCCCGGCCGAGCGGGAGCTGGTGAAGGCCGGCATCCGCCTGTTCTGGACCACCCGGAAGACCGTCGAGAGCTTCGATGGCGCGGCCCGCTGGATCGCACGGTCGCTCGTGGTGTTCGAAGACCTGCGGTCCGCGGGCCGCGACCCCGTGGAGACCCATCCCCACGGGGTGTTCGAGATGTTGCGGCGCGCAGACCCCGACGCAGACGGGCTCGCCGCCAAGACCTCCGCGGACGGACGGCGTCAGCGGCTCGCGCTGCTGGCCGCGCACCTCCCCGGACTCGAGGGAGCGCGCCTGCCGGACGACGACTTCGTCGATGCCGCGGCCGCGGCCCTGCTCGCCGCGCTCCGAGACGAGGGGCGGGCCCGGCCGTACGGCTCCGTCGAGCGGGGTGGGCAGATCTGGCTGCCTCAGACGAGGTCGAACACCAGCGCTTCCACCTGACCCTCGGGGGCCACGAGCTCCAGCACGGGCTTCGCACCGTCGCCGGTGACCGCCAGCCCGTCGCCCGCGTACAGCCGCACCCCGTTCACGTCGAGCGTGCCGCGCACGATCTGGACCCAGGCCCGCGCGCGCTTCACCGCGAGCGAGGCCGTCCAGCCGGGCTCGGTCGGGGCCAGCACGCGCCACAGGTCCATGTCCTGCTTGATCGCGAGCGAGCCGTCGCGGCCCTCGGGGCTGACGACCAGCCTGAGCCCGGGGTCGCGCCCGAAGTCGGCCTGCTGGTACCCGGGACGCCCACCGGACTCCTTCGGCAACACCCAGATCTGGAGGAACTCCACAGGAGCCTCCGCGCTGTGGTTGTACTCGGAGTGCGCGATGCCCGAGCCGGCGCTCATCAGCTGCACGTCGCCCGGACGGATCACGCTGCCCGTGCCGAGCGTGTCGCGGTGCTCGAGTCCCCCGTCGACCACGTACGAGACGATCTCCATGTTCCGGTGGGGATGCGTCCCGAAGCCCTGGCCGGCCTCCACGCGATCGTGGTTGATGACGCGGAGGTGCGAGAACCCCATGAACCGGGGGTCGTAGTACCCCGCGAAGCTGAACGTGTGGTGCGAGTCGAGCCAGCCGTGGTTCGCGTGGCCCCGATCTGCGCTGCGGCGGATCTCCATCATGACCCCTCTCCTTTGCCTCTCGGCCTCTGGATCTGGACCCTCCGTAGTGCCCGGCGAGCTCGTCGAAAATGCAGCACCCCTGCACGGCTCGCTTGCAACAGTGCACAGGTACGGAAGCGCTCGGAGCCCGGCTGGAGTTGTGAAAATCGCGCCATCGTTCCTTGCCGGAGTCGATGGACGCCAGTAGACAACCCGGAGAATCTCGCCTGCGCGATCCGGGACGCAACGCGACCATGCAGAACGCCCGGAAAGAATGACGCAGTCTACGCGGGAACCAAGGAGAAGAGATGTCGAAGAAGCTGTTCGTCGGTGGCCTGAGCTGGAATACCGACGACGACGGGTTGCGGACGGCGTTTGAGCAGTTCGGAGAGGTCAGCGAGGCCAAGGTCATCACCGAACGGGACACCGGACGCAGCCGTGGATTCGGCTTTGTCACGTTCTCGAACGACGCTGACGGAGACACCGCGGTGGAGCGCATGGACGGTGCGACCGTCGACGGCCGCACCATCCGCGTCAACGAAGCGCACGATCGTCCCCGTGGTGGTGGCGGCGGCGGCGGTGGCGGTCGCGGTGGATTCCGCGGTGGCCGTGGCGGCGGCGGTGGCCGTGGTGGCGATCGCGGTGGCGATCGCTGGTAGTCCTGCTGTGACGACCGCTCCGGCGGTCCTCACCTGACACGATCCGGCCGGACGCGATCTCATGATCGGTCCGGCCGACGTGCGTCTGGGCACCGAGGAATTCCCGTGACCGGGAGCCTTCAGCGAGCTGGCTCGCTGACTCCTCCCTGAATTCAGGGAGGCGTCAGTCCTGACAGCCCACGCACAGCCGCGCATGCGGCACGACCTCGAGGCGACGCTCGGGAATGGTCTCCCCGCACGACTCGCAGGTGCCGTAGTCGCCCGACGCGAGGCGCTCGAGCGCGTACCGGATGTCGAGCATCTCCTGACGGGCGCTGTCGTCGAGCTGCTCGATCACCTCGTCCATCTCGGTGAACGCGACCCGGTCGGCGAAGTCCTGGCTGTTGCGGCCGTCTTCCCCGCGCAGGTGCCGGGTGAGCGCGGCATCGCGGACGCCCAGCTCCTCCAGCCGCGCACCCAGCTTGCGACGGACGGCAGCGGCGTCCATCAGTACTGCTCCAGCAGGTACTCGAGCAGGTCGGTGGTGGTCACGATTCCCACCAGCTCGTCGTCGTCCACCACGGGGAGCGCGTGGAACCAGTTCTTGGCGAGGATCTGGGCGGCCTCGCGCACGGTGGTCTTCGACTGGATGGAGACGGGCTCGGTCTGCATCACGTCTCCGATGGTGCGGGTGTGGTCGAGCACGGCGTCGGCATGCTTGGTGTCCTGACCCGCCTCGTACGACACGCGCAGCAGGTCGGTGCTCGACAGGATGCCGACGAGCTTCTTGCCCGACACGACCGGCATGTGGTGGGCGCGGATCTCGCTCATGCGCGCACGCACGTCGGACAGTGCCATCCCCTGGTGAACGGTCTCGGGCGAGCGGGTCATGATCTTGGACACGGGTTCGTTGCGGCGCATGGGCCCTCCACGGTTGGAGGAGACTCCAGTGCAAGCCGTGCGCCACTCGCAACGGGTCCGTGCCCACCGGGCATCTCGCGGTTTTCGGGCCGCTCGGCGTGTGCCGATTGGCTCAGCCCGTCGGGCCTTTGCGCACCGTCAGGGCTCGAGTCGGACCCGAGCCAGCTCCGCGGGAGCGAGCGTCGCCCGGACAGCGTCGACCAGGGCACCCTGCACCACGATCGGGAGCACCGGCCAGGCGCCGCTGTCCATCCGGAGGAGCGCGTCGCGGACGGCCTCGGGGTCGCCGTCACGGAACGCGAGCACGGGCCCGCTCCCGGGAGCGACCCCGGAGCGATCGGCCGAACGCGCGGGCGGGCTCGGCCGCTCCAGGCGGCTCTCGGTCGCCGACTCGAGGTCCCAGACGACCCCTTCGGTCGCGATGGTCACGACGTAGCCGTCGTCTTCCAGCCGCAGGCGCAGCGCGTCGCACGACTCGGGCTCGCCGTGGTTGAGGAACACCCGTGGACGGTTCGGGGCGGACGCGAGCCACGCACACAGATCGGAAGCGTCGGCATGGGCGGAGAACCCGCCGATCTCGTCGAGGTCGCAGCGCAGCTTCACCTTGTTGCCGAACATGCGGATGGTGCGCTCCCCCGCCAGGATCTGGCCGCCGCGGGTTCCAGGCGCCTGGAAGCCCACGAACAGGAGCGTGTTCCGCTTGGTGGGCCCGCGCTGCACGAGGTGGTGCAGCACCCGACCTCCGGTGAGCATGCCGGACGCCGCGATCAGGATGAACGGCTCGGTGCGCGCGTTCAGGGCCTTGGACGCCTCGACGGTGCCCGTGAACTCGACGTTGCGCGTCATGGCGCGGAGCTGGTCGGGCGTGAGGCGAAGCGCGTCGGGGTGCGCGAGGAACGCGTCGGTCGCGCGCGTGGCCATGGGGCTGTCGACCACGATGGGCAGGCGCGGGATGCGCTTCGCCTCCATCAGGCGATGGAACGCCCACAGGAGACCCTGGGCGCGCCCGACCGCGAAGCTCGGCACGAGCAGCATGCCGCCGCGCTCCACCGTGCGGTTCACGACCCCTTCGAGGCGGGCCATGCGGTCGATGTCGGGGTGCTCGCGGTTTCCGTACGTCGACTCCATGACGACCACGTCGACCGCGCTCGGCGGCTCGGGTGCGGGCACCACGTCGTCGTCGGACCGCCCCAGGTCTCCGGAGAACAACACCTTGCGGTCGGACGAGGCGAGCTCCACGGACGCCGCGCCCAGGATGTGCCCGGCACTCCGGAACGTGACCGTGAGCCCCCCGATGGCGAAGGGCGCGTGGAGCTCGACGGGCACGACCCGCTTCAGGGCCTCGAGCGCGTCGAGCTCGGTGTACATGGGCTCCGCGGGCGTGTGCTTCGTGGCGCCCTTCCGGTTCAGGTACTCGGCGTCTTCCTCCTGGATGCGCCCGGCGTCGGGCCACAGGATCTGGAGGAGCGCGGCGGTCGCCGACGTGCAGTACACCGGACCGGAGTACCCGCGCCGGACGAGCGCAGGCACCCACCCGCTGTGGTCGATGTGGGCATGCGTGAGCACGACCGCATCGAGGGGACCCACGTCGAGCGCCTCCCAGTTCCGGAGGCGGTTCGCCTTGAATCCCTGGAACATGCCGCAGTCCACGAGGACGCGGGCCTCACCGGTCGTGACGAGCGTCCTGGAGCCGGTGACGGTGCCCGCAGCACCCATGAACTGCAGCTTCATCGCATCCTTCAGAGCAGGTCGGGGTCTGCGTCGACCGGAGCCTTCCCGGCCGCGACCTTCTTCGCGTAGGCCTCGGCCTCGGGGAGCACGAGCTGGAAGAAGTACCGGGCCGTCTGCAGCTTCGCGCGACGGTGGGGGTCTTCCTCGTCGAGCTTCAGCACGGCCTGCACCTGCTTCGCCCACACGTACCCGAGGGTGACGAGCGCGAACTGGTTCAGGTAGTTGCTGGCGACCGCACCGACGACCTCGTGATCGCCCGCAGCCGCCGCGCCCATCTCCATCGTGGTGGTGTTCAGGCGCTTGCTCTCGACCTTCAGCGGCCCGAGGAACTCGGCCATCCGGGGGTCGTCGCTGCACTCGCGGATGAGGTTCGTGACCTCGCCCGCGAACACCCGCATGAGGCGGCCGCCGTGCATCGGCAGCTTGCGACCCACGAGGTCGAGCGCCTGGATGTGGTTCGTGCCCTCGTAGATCATCGCGATGCGGACGTCGCGCATGTACTGCTCGATCGGCCAGTCCTTCGTGTAGCCCGCGCCGCCCGTCACCTGCATGGCCGTGCTGACGTTCTGGAAGCCGCGCTCCGACCCGTAGCTCTTGATGATGGGCGTGAGCAGGGCCACGAGGTCGCCGGCCTTCTCGCGGTCGGCCTCGGACGCCGCGTGGTGCATCACGTCGAGGTTGAGCGCGATCCAGGCGACGAGCCCGCGCAGCCCTTCGTTCGTGCTCTTCGCGTCGAGCAGCATCCGCCGCACGTCGGGGTGCACCAGGATGTTGTCGGCGGCGGCGTCACGGTCGCGCTTCGCCGGATCGAGCGAGCGGCTCTGGCGGCGATCCTTCGCGAACGCGAGCGCCGCCTGGTACGCGGCCTCGGCCAGCGCCACGCCCTCGATGCCGACGTTCAGGCGAGCCGCGTTCATCATCACGAACATCGAGCGCATGCCCTGGTTCGGAGCGCCGACCATCCAGCCCTTCGCACCCTCGAGGTTCATCACGCACGTCGGAGACGCGTGGATTCCCATCTTGTGGTCGGTTCCGCCGCAAAAGATCGGGTTCCGCTCGCCATCGAGGAACTTCGGCACGATGAACGCGCTGATGCCCTTGATGCCGGGAGGGGCATCGGGGAGGCGCGCGAGCACGAGGTGCACGATGTTCTCGGTGAGGTCGTGCTCGCCGAAGGTGATCCAGATCTTGGTGCCGGTGAGCCGGAACGCGTCGCCCTCGGGCGTGGCGGTGGTGCTCAGCAGGCCGAGGTCGGTGCCGCACTGCGGCTCGGTGAGGCACATCGTGCCGGCCCACTGACCGGAGATGAGCTTCTCGAGGTACTCCTCCTTCTGCGCATCGGTGCCGTAGGCCTCGAGCGCCTCGATGAGCCCCGCCGTGAGCCCGGTACACATCGAGAACGACTTGTTGGTCGCGATGAGCACCTCGGACGCGAGCGTGCTGAGCACCGCGGGCGCTCCCATGCCGCCGTGCTCGGGGTTCCAGGGGATCGTGTTGAACGCGTTCTCGCAGAACCCGTCGTACGCGGCCTTGAAGCCGTCGGGCGTGGTGACGGTGTGCGCGGCGGGATCGAAGCGGACGCCCTGGGTGTCGCCCTTCGCGTTGAGCGGCTTCAGCACGTCGACACAGAACTTCGCGTACTCCTCGAGCAGGCTCATGCTCGTGTCGAGGTCGAAGTCGGCAAACCGTTCGATGGTGGCGACGTGGTCGGAGAACCCGAACACTTCGAGGTTGAAGCGGATGTCGTCGAGAGGCGGCCGATAAACGTCCACAGCGGTCTCCAGCGGTTGCTGATCTCTGAATGAGTCTTCATTCAGTATAGGGAGGAGCCCCCTCAGTCCACCCCGAGAGTCGCGATCAGGACGGGGACCGGAGCGTCCCGCGTGACCCGCTCGGTGCGTGTGCCCCACACGGCGTCGGCCCAGCTGTCGTGGCCGTGGGTGGCCATCGCGATCAGGTCGGCGTTCTCGCGGGTCGCGGCCTCCAACACGCGGCCGACCACGTCGCCGTCGCGGAAGTTCACCGTGCGGTACGTCCACCCCGGCCGCTCCGGGAGCTCGAGCTGCGGGATCTCCCGGTACGGACCGACGTGCACGAACACGAACTCCAGCGGGCGCTGATCGAGGGCCGTCGCGAGGTCCATCGCGTGCTCCAGCGCCCGCGCGGCCGCGACCTCTCCGAGCGGCACGAGGATGCGCCGCAGGCTCACGGTGCCTTCGTCGGGCGACACGAACGGACGGCAGCCGTCGGGCACCATGAGGGTCGCCCGAGGCGAGTGACGCGCGAGATCCTCGCCGACGCTCCCTTCGAACAGGCGCTGCAGGCCGTGCGGACGGTGGGTGCCGAGGACCAACAGATCCGGAGCCTGAACCTCGATCATCGCACCCAGCAGCCCACTCGGCTCGTCGGCCTCGAGGGCCTTCAGGTGCACCTTGAAGCCGAGCGACGCGAAGTCGTCGAGGGTGGCGTCGTCGGGCAGGAAACCCCACCTCGTGAGCAGCAGGCGGGCCGTCGGGAGCGACGCCCACGGGGGATCGCTCCCCTTCCGCACGTGCAGGACGCGCAGATCCCGTCCTGCCGTCGCACAGATCCGGAGCGCATGGGCCCACGGGGCCACGGCCCCCTCGCCCAGATCGGTCGCCAGCCACACACGGTCGAGTGCCACGTCCACCTCCGCGTCCCGATCTTGCACGCAGCATGCCAGGGTCTCTCGCGACCGGACCGCCGGATCGGCCCGTCGGAGCGGGCCCGTTCACACACCCTGGTGGGTGTTCTGGCACGCAGCACGCCCCCCTCGCCTGCCGGACGCGCCGTGGAGCGGGCTCGCATCGCCGGATTGCGCTGGTCCGAGCTTTGCAGCGTGGCGCGCGGAGGTCCGATGCGCGCCCGCCCCCAGGTCTCGTACACGGTCGATGCCCGCCCGGAGGAGGTGTTCGCGTGGTTCCGCGAAGCCCTCGCGGAGGACGGGTGCCCGTGCGCGGGGTGGGTCGGGCGCCAGGAGGTCACGCTGCACGTCGCGGTGTCCCACCGACGGCTGTGGTCTCCGTGGCTGCTTCTCGGCGTGCGCGGCGACGGCGAGCAGACCGTGGTCTCCGGCACGATGGGGCCGCAGCCGAACCTGTGGACCGCCTACGTGTTCGTGTACTCGGTGCTCGTCGCGGGCTGTGTGGCGGGCGGCATGTACGGCGCGGTCCAGGCGAGCCTCGGCCAGCCTCCGACGGGCTGGACCGCCGCGCTGTCGGCGGGCTGCGGGCTGGGCCTCGCGTGCACCCTCGACCTCCTCGGACGGCGCCGGGGCGAGGGGCAGATGGGGATCCTGCGCGGCTTCGTGGAGCGGGTGACCGGAGACGGCGGGGGGCGGCGCGGCGGCGAGCCCCCGACGCTCACGCCTGCTCGATGACGGCCTTCAGGCGCCGGCGCACGTCGTCGACGACTTCGTCCATCCCGTCGGCTTCGACGATCGAGAACATCGCGTCGGCGTCGATGGCACCGACCACCGCGCGACCCGAGGTGTCGGTGGTGACCACGACGTTGCACGGCAGGAGCAGCCCGATGGCGGGCTCGGCCTGAACGGCTTCCCAGGCGCTGGGCGGGTGGCAGGCCCCGAGGATGACGTACGGACGCATCTCGTGGCCGAGCTTCTTCTTCATCGTCGCAGCGAAGTCGATCTCGGTGAGCACACCGAACCCATTGTCTGCAAGGGACTTCCGGACGCGTTCGACAGCCTCGTCGAAGGTGCAGCCGAGCTTGCGGGTGAGGCCGAAGGAGGGCGTGCCGAGCATGATGGGATCTCCGCTGGAGTGGACCGGTCCTCTACCGTGCGAGGCGCGCGCGTCAACCAGGCAATGTGCTCAGCCCGCGCCGAGCACCTGCATGTACTGGACGGAGGCCGCGGCCAGCGCGTCGACGTGCGCCCACCCCGAGATCCCGGACGACAGGCGAACGAGCATCCAGCCGTCTCTCTCGCCGTGCTCCCCGAGGATCGCGATGGTGGTCTTCGGCTTCGCGTTCGCGACGACCTCCTTGCTGTCGGGCGCGTACAGCAGCGCGAACGACTGATCGATCGGCAGCGTGGCGGGGGTGGCTGCGAGGTAGATCGGCTGCCGCACGAGCGTGAGTGCCGTGCCGTCGACCTTGTACTTCTCGATCCGCTCGTACAGGCGCTGGTGGTAGCCGTCGACCACGAGCACGAGGCCGTTGCCGGACGTGGTGAGGCTCGGCGCGCCGTAGTCGCGCGACCACGTGTACTTCACGAGCTTGCCGGCCCGGATCGTGTACAGCCAGCACGACGTGTCGTCGCGAGGCCCGTGGGCGCACACCTCGACCTCGCGGCCCTTGTCGGACGAGCTCACGTCGTGGGCCTCGACGTCACAGGGGTCCCCGTCGCACTCCACCTCGTGCGACCCGATGTGCACGCGCTGGGCTTCGGCGTCGTAGCGGACGGTCTCCGGCTTTCCATCGCCGTCGAGGTCGATCTGGAGCGGCGCCGCGAGGGCTGCAGACAGGAACAGGACCACGTTCACTCCCGGGGGATGTCACCCTGCGCCAGAACGTACCCCACTTCGGCGTCGGGGAGATCCGGCTCGAACCGACGGTCGCCGTAGCGCACGAGCAGCTGCCAGGCGCGCGCCCCCGGGGGGATCGCGACGGACACCTCTCGCGTGCCGTCGACGGGCACGCGCAGATCCCGATCGGTCTGCCAGCTCGTGGCGGTGCGCTCGAGGGTGCGGAGGAACCACGCGACCGCGGTGGTCTCCGAGCACGCGGCGTCTGCGCACACGTGGAGCTCCAGACGCCGGAAGGGATCGCCGGACGGCACCGCATGACCGACGCCCGGTGCGGAGACCCCCACCACCAGGTCGCCTCCGCGCCTCACGGCCGTGACGCGGACGGCCTCGCGGACGAGATCCTCGTCGTGGGCCCCGGGGAAGCCGTGCCCGTGCTCGCCCATGTGGCAGTCCTGGCACGTGCGCCCCTCGGCGTGGGCCCGGGACGCCCGCCACTCGGTGACCGTGGACTGGGCCAGCGCGTCGCCGTACGCGAAGGGCAGGCGCGGCGTGTGCCGCTGGAACGCGAACTCGTGGCAGCCCTCGCAGGCGGCTTCGGTCGCGAGGGACGGGTCGTGCACGAGGTCGTGCATGGCCGACGCCGCTTCCGACGGCGCGTTCGCGGTGCGGATGCGCCCGTCCCGCACGTGGCAGGTCGCGCAGTCCACACCGTCCTGCCAGACCCCGGGAGCGGGCGCGGGATCGAGCTGCTGCAGCACTCCCGCACGCGCGACGTGACCGAGCAGGGAGACCTGCTGCTCGGGTCGCGGGGCGTGGCACTCCAGGCACCAGCCGTTGGGCCAGTGCTCCCACGAGGCCCGGAACACCGGGTTCGTCGCGGCCTGGGCATGCCGGGAGGCCCGCCACTGCGCGGTGATCTCGGCATGGCACGGCGCACAGTCCGTCGCCTGGGGCCCTGGAGCAGGGACCGAGCCCTGCGCGGCCAGCAGACCCCACCACACTCAGTCGAACATCGCCTTCTCGCGCGCGATGCGGCTGTAGATGCCCTTGTGGGCCTTGGGCGAGCTGCGGAAGTGGTTCTTCACGCGGGCCCGCTTGTAGTCCTGGATGAGCTTGCCGATCTCGTCGGCCGACATGGAGCCCTTCTTGTTGTTCGCGGCGACGTGGCTCGCGATGCCCTTGGTGAGCCCGCTGTACTGGTTGTACGTGCCGATCACGAGGTCCTGCAGGCGGGGGTCCTTCCGGGCGGCCTCGCTCGCTCCGATGGTGTCCATGAAGCCGTTGACGCGGTCGTTGTTCTCCTTCTCCATGAACTTCTCCTGCGCCTCGCCGAACGACTTGTTCTGCTCGTGCGACAGCTTCGTCCACAGGGCGTCGAACTCCTTGCTCGCCGTTCCGTGCTTCTTGGCGACATCCTGCAGCTGCTTGCCGTAGGGGTTGCCCTCCCACCGCGCGAAGCGCATCACGGTGCTGCCCGCCACGGCCTTCTTCCCGCGGTTGGTGCCGTTCTTGTAGACAGAGGACTCGAACTGGTAGGCGCCGTAGGTCTTGCCGCCGAGATCCTGGCTCTTCGTGGGCTTCGAGATGGCGCCCACCGCGTAGGGGTCGCTCTTGCCGCGGTAGATGCCGGACTCCGAGTACGCCGTGGACGCATACTTCGGGACGAACTTGGTGTCGTCGTGCCAGCGGGACTTCAGCTCGCCGCGCGGCGTGTTCGTCTTCGGGGCGTCGGTGGGGGCCTTCTCGGGCTCCGCGCCGGACTTCTCGGGAGCTTCGGCGCCGGAGGTCTCCGGGATCTCGGGCCGCTTCTCGGGCACCGGGATGGCCTTCGGCGGCTTCACCTCGAGCTTCGCGAAGGTCTTGCTCGCCTCGCTCTCGTCGACGCCCGCGAGCGCCTCGCGGGTCTTCGGACCGATGACGCCGTCGGGGTCGAGCCCATGGTCCATCTGGAACTGGACAACCGCAGTGCGGGTGTCGCCGCCGAACTTGCCGTCGACGGGGAGCCCGAGGAAGCGCTGCAGCCGCTCGACGTCCTTGCCTTCGGAGCCCGTGCGCACGGTGCGGCCGATGTCGACGCCCTTCGCGCCCACGGCGAGCGCATCGAGGGTGTTCTGACCGACGATGCCGTCGGGCTCGAGGCCGTTGTCGGCCTGCCACTTCGCGACGGCCTCCTTCGTGGCGTCGCCGAACTTCCCGTCGACCTCGAGGCCGAGGAACTCCTGCAGGCGCTCCACGTCGGCGCCGCGCTTGCCCACCTTCATGGAGTCGGTGAGCACGACGCCCTGCTTCTCTTCGGCCTTGGGGCCCTCGCCGGAGATTCCGTCGAGCATCGGCGTGTCGGAGGAGCGCTCGACCGACGACAGGTCGACCGAGCTCATCGCGGTGTCGACCACGGGACCCGATGCGCTGGAGCTGCCGGTGGGCCCCTGCGTGCGTGGGCCAGCGGAGACGGGAGTGGCGGTATCGGCACGGCGGCGGATGGCAGCAGGCATCACAAACTCCAACAGAAAAATCTGCGAACCCGTAGAGACCGATCCGCACTCACATTGTTCCACCCCGCGCAGCGACCTTGGTGAAGAATCTTCCGCGGATCCCGGGATGGCCGGGCGAACGCCGAGGAGATCATGATGCGTTCCAGGTGATTACGTCGTGCGCCTGGAGGCCCGATGTCGCTCACCCCCCGTTCCATCCCCATGGCGCCCGAAGCCGCAGAGGTCGTGGCGCGCTTCAAGGCTCCCGTCGTCGACGAGGTCTGCTCGCTCGTGGCCGACCACGACGTGGTGGTCGTCGGGATGGGGTGGAACCCGCACGTGAAGCGCGCTCGCAAGGCGCTCGACGACGCGGGAATCCCGTACCACTACCACGAGATCGGGAACTACGCGGGGCTGTGGCGCGAGCGGCTCGCCATCAAGATCCTCACGGGCTGGCCGACGTTTCCGCAGGTGTTCGTGAAGGGCACGCTCGTGGGCGGGGCCGACGAGACCCAGGCCGCGCTCGACTCGGGCCGCCTGCGCGAGCGGCTCGACGCCTGACCCCCCTCACGACGCGTCGCGGCCTCCCACCTGGATTTCCGGGTTCGACACGGCCGCTACGATCTCCGCCGTGAGCGCCATGGCGACGTGCACGGCGAACACGGGCCAGAAGCCCCCGGACTGGAGCGCGATCCACCCGAACAGCGGGCCGACCACGAGCGTGGACGCCGCTTCGGCGGGCCGCTTGGTGAGGTGCGCGAGCACGTACAGGCCGGTCATCACGGCGAGACCGCGCTCGGTACCCAGGGCCTCGACGAGCTGGAACGTGAGGATTCCGCGGAAGAACAGCTCGTAGCCGAACAGGTAGGTGACCCACGCCGCAACCAGGGTGACCAGATCGCCCGTGGTGTAGCGGGATTCCCGCAGCTCGGGCGTGCGCGACCACGCGGACGGGCGCGTGGACGAGTACCCGACGACCGGCACGAACACGACGATGCAGGCGAGTGCGTAGAGCGCGGCGTGCGCGGGGTCGGTCAGGTGGACGCCCCACCCGGACAGCGGCACCTTCGCCAACAGCCCGGCGGCGACGGTCGCCGCCGCGAACACCGCACCGCCCAGCGCCTTGGCACGGGCCTTCCCGCGGAACCCACCGCCCAGCCGGTCCACCGTGCCGGGGCTCTCCAGACCCTGGAACACCACCAGCACCGCCACGGCGCACGCCGCGACCACACCGGTCACCGGATCGACCATTCCTCCCCCCTTCCGCAGACTACCCGAAATCCCGAGGTGCGAGCCTACCGCTGGGTCTGGCGGGCCCGGGCGTGCTGTGCGCGACGCCCTGCCGAAGCGACCTCGGCGTCGGCCCGCAGGCGCGCCATGGCCTCGTCGAGCCCGCCCTCCCCGGCCTGCTCGGACGACAGCTCGAGCAGGCCCGCCCACAGCTCCGCGAGGTCGGCGCGGATGCGCGTGCACTCGCTGTCGAGGCGGTCGCGGACGCCGGACAGCACGTCGCGGAGGGCCGGGTCCGCGGCGATGGCGGCGTCGAGGTGCACGATCTCGGACTGGAGCCCGGCGAAGCGCTCCTGGGCGGCTCGCGCGGCCTCCTGGACGTCGGGACGGTCGGTCGCGAGGGCCCGGATGCGAGCCGCCACGCGATCGAGGCCGCTCGGCGCTTCTCCTTCGGGACCGTCGACCCACGTGAGCCCGAGCGCGTCGAGCTGTCGGTACCTCTCGACCGTGCGGGTGCTCGCGGCCAGCTCGGTGCGGGGACGCCGCGTGAGCCACGCCACGGAGCCGATGGTCGACACGAGCCCGAGCCCGAGCGGGATGGCGGACATCAGCTCGGACACCCCACCGACGTCGTGCAGCAGGGAGGTCGCCAGCGCCGACGTGAACAGCAGGCCGGCGATGCCGAGCTGCGCCCACATGGACCGTCGGCGCTCCCGCTCGACGTGCGCAGCGGCCTCGCGCACGGCCGGCGGCGCATTCTCCAGGTCTCCGGTGCTCATCGCACGGACGATAGCCGACCGGTGCCGTGTGCGGAAGCTCCCCGCGCACCATGCGACGGTCCGTCCCAGCGGCTATGGTCCGGCCATCGGCGCGCAAGCGCGTCGGAGGAGCGTCCGCCATGAAGTCCTTCGTCCCCTGCTTCATCGCCCTGGCCTGGCTCGTCGGCTGCAAGGGGTCCGAGCCCGAGGGTTCCGACACCGACACCGACGCCGACGCTGACTCCGATACCGACACCGACGCGGACACCGACACCGACACGGATACCGATGCGGACGCGGACACCGACACCGATGCGGACACCGACACCGATGCGGACGCGGACACCGATGCAGACGCGGACACCGACACCGATACCGATGCGGACACCGACACGGACGCGGACACCGACACGGATGCCGACACCGACACGGATGCCGACACCGACACCGATACCGGCGGGCCGATCGCCTGCGTCACGACGACGACCACCGACTCCGACGGCGACGGGTCCCCGAACTCGAGGCGGGTGACCACCGAGATCGGAGTGATGCGGACGATCGAGCTCGACGACGATGGAGACGGCACCTTCGACCGCCGCATGGACTTCGTGCTCGATGCGCCCGGCGGCGTGGTGCTGTCGCGCACGATCACCCGGCTCTCGGACAATGTGGTGCTGTCGACCTCCTCCACGAGCGTCGACGCGCAGGGCCACCTGCTCGACACCCTCGTCGACAACGACGCCGACGGGAATCCGGAGCAGCGGACGATGCGCACCTACCACCCGAACGGTGCGCTCGCGACGCAGGTGTTCGAGACCGACTCCGACGACGACGGCACGGTCGACTCCGCGCGCCGGTTCACGTACGACACCGACGGCCAGGCCACGCTCATCGAAGAAGACCCCGACAACGACGGCACGGCCGACACCTGGGAGACGTACGCGTACACCGCGACCGGGTACGTCCACGAGGAGTACGACGGCGGCACGCTCGTCCGTGCCGAGCACCTCGAGTTCACGGCCGCCGGGCTCTTCGCCCTGTGGGAGCGCGACAACGACGGCGACGGCACCTACACGAGCGCGCAGGACGAGGTGTTCACGTACACCTTCACGGGGTGGGGCGACTACGCCCAGTGCGAGTACGACGGGTTCGGGGGCGCGCCCGACGGGGTCGCCGACACCCGCGAGGACTTCGCGTACGACGCGCAGCACCACCTGCTCTCGCACACCACCACCCGGCTCTCCGACAACGTGGTCGTCGACCGCCAGACGTACACCTACGACGCGCAGGGCTACCTGCTCAGCCAGGAAGACGACCTCGACGGCGACGGCACCATCATGTTCGGGTTCATCCGGACGGTCGACGCCGACGGCAACATCCTCACCGAGACCGAGATCCAGAACGGCACGCCGGTCCGGGTCACGACGAGCACGTGGGTGAACGGCCTCCAGGCGACGGTCACGGTCGACGACGACGGGGATGGCGACATCGACACGGCGTCCGCGACCACCTGGGACGCCTTCGGGCGGGCGCTGCACACGGAGTCGGACACCGACGGAGACGGCGACATCGACACCAGCTCCGACACCACCTATACCTGCGACCCGCTCCCCTGAACCGGGAGCAGCGAGCCCCGGGGCTCACCACACCCCGCGCACCGACTCCCGCTCCGCGAGCGCCCGGAGCTGCTCGGCCCGGCCCTGAGCGAGGGCGACGCTCGCCTCGTCACGCGCGCGACGGGCGGCCAGCCAGCCTTCCAGCCCGTCGAGCCCCTCGCGATAGCGGGCATCCACCAGCGTGAGGGCCTCCTCGGCGGCCTGCGCGGACTCCTCGAGCGCTGCCAGCCCCGTGGTGGCGGCCTCCCAACGGGCTCCGGTCGCGATGTCGGCGACCTCCAGCGCGAGCTGCTGGGCTTCGAGCGCCAGCTCGGCATCGTCTCGCCGGGCGGCGGCCACCTGGGTGCTCCCGATGCCCGCGCCGCCCGAGAAGACCGGGAGACGGGCATCGACGCCCGCCGACCACCCGATGCCCGATGCCGACCCCGCGACGTACTGCGCGGCCGTTCCCGTGGCGGTGACCACCGGGGTGCGATCGAGCAGTGCGCCCGTCCGCGCGGCCTTCGCGGCGCGCAGGGCCTCCTGGGCGGCCGTCAGCGCGGGGTGTTCGCCCTCCCCCTCTCGCGGGGCGTCGACCACCGGCGTCTCGAGCTCGCACGTTCCGCTGACGGGGTCGCGCAGCAGCGCCTGGAGCGCCGCGCACCGCCCGGCCACGAGCCCACGCGCTTCGACCGCGCGCGCACGGAGGGCTGCGGCCGTCGCCCGGGTGCGCGCACCGTCGGCGCTCGGGCGGAGCCCACTGACCACGAGGCTCTGGACGCCCTGCGCGGCCTGCTCGGCGTCCGTCGCCGCGGCTTCCCAGGCTTCGAGCTCGATCTCGGCAGCCCACAGGTCGGCCACGGCGAGCGTGGCATCGCGCCGGGCCATGACCCGTGCCCAGTCGAGCAGGGCCCGGCTGCCCTTCGCGCTGTGACGCGCCGCATCCGCCGCCGCCCACCGACCGGGCGCGAGGAGCGTCCAGGTGCCCGTCACCCCAGCGCCGAGCTGCGTGGACACGGGGCGCTCGAAGCCGAACGAGGTGAGCCCCGCACCCGTGCTCGCGCTCGCGAACAGCTGGACGTTCGGCAGCGCTCCGGACACCGACGTCCACGTGTTCCCGCGGGCCTCCGCGGCATCGGCCTCGGCCCGCGCGACGTCCATCGCGTGCTCCGTCGCTCGGGACCTCGCGGCATCGAGGTCGAGCGCCCATGCCGACGCGAGCAGCATCACGCGCGCCTCGCCAGACGCCACACGACGACGAACAGCGCCGGGACCACGAACATCGTGAGGAACGTCGCCAGCGACAGCCCGCCGAGCACCACGGCACCCACACCCCGGTAGAGCTCGGAGCCCGACCCGGGCACGAGCACGAGCGGCAACAGCCCGGCCAGCGACGTGAGCGAGCTCATCAGGATGGGCCGGACGCGACGCACGACCGCGTTCTGCACGGCGTCCTCGAGCCCCATCCCCTCCCGTAGACGCGCGAGCGCGCCGTCGACGACGAGGATGGCGTTGTTCACCACGACCCCGATGAGCAGGACGAAGCCCACGGCGGTCATCATGTCGAGCGGCTGACCGCCGAGGAACGTGTCGACGAGCCGCAGCCCGATGACCCCGCCAGCCGCGGCCATCGGCACCGTGACGAGGATGACGAGGGGGGCGAGGAAGTCCTCGAACAGCGCCGCCATGAGCAGGAAGCTGATGACGACCGCGAGCAGGAGGACCTGACCGAACTTGGCCTTCGCGACGGTGAGATCGTCTGCGGTGCCCGCCAGCACGACCCGGACGCTGGACGGCAGCCCTGCGGCGGGCAGGACCTCGTCGCGGATGCGGTTCATGGCGGCTTCGAGCGCGAGGTCTTCGGGGGGCGACACCTGGAGGGTGATGGCACGGCGCCGCTCGATGCGCTGGATGGTCGTGGGACCGGTGGTCTCGACGGCCTCGGCGAGCGAGGACACCGGTACGACCTCGCCACGCGGGGTCGCCACGCTGCTGCCCATCAGCGACGCTGGGTCGAGCGCGCCCCCATCCGTGGCTGTGAGCACGACCCGGAGGTTCGGCTGCCCCTCGCGCCCGAGCTCACCGATGATGCTGCCGTCGACCAGGGCATCGACCGCCTGCCCCAGGCTCGCGCCCGACATCCCGAGCCGGGCACCGTCCACCCGCCTCGGCCGGATCTGGAGCTCTGGAGCGCCCAGATCGAGCGACGGGATCGGGCGGATCTGCGCACCGGGCAGCGCCTCGTTCAGCATGCCCATCAGCTTGCCGCCAGCCGCCACCAGCTCGCGCAGGTCGGAACCGCCGAGCTGCACGTCGACCGCCCGGCTGGCCCCCACACCCCGTCCGAACAGGCTCGCCTGCGACGCGACCCCGAACACGCCCGGAATCGCGCGCTGGCGCTGACGGTACACGTTCACGAGGTCGCCGATGCGGGCCGGATCCGTGGAGGATGCGCCCATGAACACCTGGCCCGACCGCGCGACGTAGAAGGTGCGCTCGATGGACGGGACCCCGTCGACCTCGACCCCCACGTGCCGCGTGATGCCGTCCTGGAAGTCCTGCCCGATGGCGATCATCTCGTCGACCGAGTACCCGGGCGGCGGCACCAGGATGCCGAACAGCAGGTTCCGGTTGCCGGTGGGCAGGTACTCCATGGGCGGCGTGAGGGCGATGGCGAGCCCGGCCGTGACGACGACGACCCCGATGGACAGGCAACCGGCCCGGGCCAGCGAGCGCGAGAAGAAGCCGGCCACCGCGCCGACCGCGTTCGCGAACCACCCGGGCCCGTCGTCGGAAGCGCCTTCGCCCTTCACGAACTGGGCCGCGAAGCTCGGGATCACGAGCACCGACACGACGAGCGAGATCAGCACGGCGCACGACACGGCGACCGCCACGTCGCGCAGCAGCTCACCGACGGTGTCCTGCCACAGCGCGATCGGGATGAACACGGCCACGGTGGTGAGCGTGGAGGCCACGAGCGCGCCCCACACCTCGCGGGTGCCCTCGAGGGCCGCTTCGGCGATCGAAGCCGTGCGGGAGCGCCAGGTGTCGATGGCCTCCATCACGACGATGGCGTTGTCGACGACCATGCCGACGGCGAACGCCATGCCGGCCAGCGACACGATGTTCACGGTGCGGCCGAGCAGGCTCATGCCGAGCGCGGTGCCGATGACGCTGACCGGGATGGCCACGGCGACCACGGCGCTCGCCCGGAAGCTCCGCAGGAACAGGAGCAACACCACGACGGCCAGCAGCCCGCCCATCAGGAGGTTCGACCGCACGAGCGCCAGCGCGTCGTAGATGTAGCCGCTCTGGTCGTTCACGACGGCGAGCTCGAGGGCGAGCGGGTCGAGCAGGTCGGCCTGGACCGCCTCGATCTCGGCGAGGATCTCCTCGGTGACCTCGAGCACGTTGCTGCCGGCCTCGCGGCGGAACAGGAGCGCGATGGCCTCGACGTCGTTGTTGAACACGTAGGCGCTGCGCTTCCGCAGCCCCTCTCGCACGCGCCCCACGTCGCCGAGCCGCACGGGCTCTCCGTCGGCACCCGTGGCGATGACGACGCGCTCGAGATCGGTGAGGACCTCCGGCGCCGCGATGGTGCGCACGACGAAGCTGCGCTTCCCGAGCGTGACGTCGCCGCCCGACACGTCGGTGAGCTCTGCCCGGACGGCCGCCGCGAGCGCGCCGATCGGGATGCCGCGCGCGGCCAGCTCGTCGGGCTCGAACTCGACGTGGATCTCGGTGTCGCGCCCTCCGAAGAAGTCGATCTTCGCGACTCCGCGGATGCGCTCGAGCCTCGGGAGGGCCTCCTGCTCGAACCAGGTGCGGTACTGGCTCACGGCGCGGCGGTCTTTCGCGCGCAGGAGCACGACCGCGAGCGGTGGACCCGCGGCGTCCGCCGTCGACACCACGGGCTGATCCGCGGCCTCCGGGTAGCGCGGGACCTGCGCGAGGCGGTTCGTCACGCGCACCAGTGCCTCGTCGAGATCGGAGCCGACCTCGAGCTCGAGCGTGAGCGTGCCGCGGTCCTGGCGGGCCTCGGCCGTCATCTTGCGCAGGCCCTGCACGCTCTTGAGGACCTCCTCCTGCGGCACGAGCAGCTCGCGCTCCACCTCGACCGGCGCAGCCCCGGGCCAGTCGGTCTGGACCGTGAGGGTCGGGACCTCGATGTCGGGCGTGAGCTGGATGGGCACGCCGCGCAGCGACAGGAGCCCGAACATCACGGTCAGCAGCACGCCGACCAGGACCCCGATCGGACGCTGGATGGCGGTCTGGATCATTGGAGGACCTGGACGGCCTGATCGGGGCGCAGGCGCTCGTTCCCGCGCACGACCAGGAGGTCGCCGGGCGCGATCTGGTCGGACTGGACGAGCACCTCGTCGGCGGTCGTCGCGAGCGCGACCACCGAGATGGCGACCGCTGCACCGTCGACCACCTTGAACACGCGGCTCTCCGTGGGACCGGGGACGACCGCGTCGCGCGGCACCACCACGCCGCCGGACATCTGCACGTCGAACCCGACGCTCACGGGGCTCCCGGGCACCAGCCCGTCGAGCGGGCCCTCCGGCTCGATGCGGATCACGCCCGTGCGGCTGACGGGGTCGAGCGCAGGCACCACTCCGGCGATGCGCCCCGTGGCCGTTCCGAGCCGCACCACATCGCCGACGTGGACGCGCTTCGCGAGATCCAGCGGGGCGTCGACGCGCACCTCCACGGCATCCGCGCGCACGAGGTCGAGCACGGGCGTGCCCGGCTGCACCCAGTCTCCGGGATCGACGTGACGGCGCGACACCACCCCGTCGAACGGCGCCCGGACGCGGTGCCGCGCGAGCTGGGCCGCGGCGAGCCCGGCGCTGGCGGTCGCTCCGGCGACCTGAGCCTCGAGCGCGGCCACCCGCGTGCGTGCGAGCTCCACCTCGTTCGCGGCGAGCACACCATCCTGCACGCGCCCTACCCGACCGAGCGTGGACTTCGCCTGCTCGAGCTCCACCGTGAGCCGGCGCTCCTCGGCACGGGCTGCGGCCAGCTCCGCGGACGCGAGCGACGGGTCGACCTCGACCAGCAGCGTGCCCTGCGACACGGAGTCGCCCTCGCGCGCTGTGACCCGCTCCACGGCCCCGTTGGCGCCGGCCGCGAGCTCGGCCCGCTCGAGCGCGCGGAGCTCCCCGAGCACGGACCAGGTGTCGGCCAGGCTGCCCTCCCGGGCGGGCGCGACCTCGACCGAGGCTGCGCGCGGGCCCGCGGGGGGTGCGGCATCAGGAGGAGCGGACGTGCAGGCGATGAGTGCGAGAACGAACATGGCCGCTCGCCCTATCGATGCACCTCCACCAGAATCCCGCGACGGGACATTTCGTGACTGCGGCCCCGGCGCCCGGTCTACGGCTCTCCGTAGAAGTAGCAGGACTCCCCGCCACAGACGTCGATCATCTCGCCCGTGCGGAAGAAGTGCACCATCTGATCCTGCGCGGGCTCCCACTTCCGCAGCCAGCCGTGCGTGTCGCCGTTGTCGGGGAACGAGGGGTCGCCGGGCGGGGGATCGAGGGGGTCGTCGTCTTCCGGGATGCCGAAGTCGACCTCGACCAGCGCCACACCCGGGGACGCCGGGTAGGTCTGCTCCTCGAGCCCCCACACCGGGCGCACGGCCGGGACCATGAGCACCGCACCCGCGGCGCGACCGGAGATGAAGCTCGCCTGGTTGTGCACCTGCCGGTCTTCCTTGGCCACGTGGTACAGCACCTCGTGGTCGGGTGTGTTCGGCAGCGGGTCGCCGTGGAGGTGCGGCGCGAACGTGAGCGGATCGAAGTCGTCCCACCCGGTGCCGACCAGTGCCAGGAATCGCGCGACGGAGTCGGGCTCGGGGTACGCCGCGCCGATCAGTGCTTCGAACGGCGTGAAGTCGGAGCTCCGGTGGAGCAGGAACGGGTAGCCCGACCCCGGAACGCCGAGGTCTCCGCGCAGCGCATCCACCGAGATGCCCATCATGACCGTGCCGACCGACCCTCCCTGGCTGTTCCCGTGGTACCAGACCGTCGTGGGGTCCCACGCGAGCCGGCCATCGGCCCGATAGAGCTGCGGTAGCGGGTCGTTCGCGAGGGAGGTCATCACCAGGCGCTGCTGGACGAGCTGGTTGCACACCCCCTGCAGCGGGAGCTCGGACAGCGCGGGCAGATCGCCAGCGGCCTGCAGCATGATGTTGGCCCAGGTGTCCTGATCGTTCTCGCTCATGCCCTGGAGGTCGGTGGCGATGAGCATCATGCCCTTGCGCTCCGCCATCTCGCGGATCCAGCCGTTGTTCGACTCCGCCAGCCGCCCGAGGAACCCGTGCCCGTACTGCATGACCGGCACGGGATCGGGACCGTCGAAGGCCACGTGCGGGATCTGCACGCGGAACACCCACTCCTCCGTGCCCTCCACCATCGGGAGCCCCGCGCCGTCGAACCGGATGCGGCGCACCCCCAGGTCGTCGGGCGGCCCCATCACGGACGGCACGAACACCACTCCGTCGAGGATCAGCGCGATGTCGGGGTGGCAGTCGGACGGGTCGTCGGGGAGGCCGGGACACTCGGTGACCGTATCGATCCGGTACTCCGGACCGGTGGCGGGGAGCGCGCCCAGGATGGCGTCTCGCACGTCGAGCATGCGCTTCGTCGCCACCTCGTCCGAGCGGACCGGGAACGACCACGCGAGCTGCAGCTCGGACCGCGCGACACCCGCAGCCTCGAGCGCGGGGAACACCACGTCCTCGAAGTGCTGCCGGCGCTCGTGCACGCCGAGCCAGTGCGACGCCTGCTGGTCGCGGAGCTCGGCGAAGGCCTCCGTCGCGGGGACCACCGTGCCCGACGCGTCGGTGAGCCCACGCACCCCGACGACGATCTCGGTGTCGCGCGGGAGCGGGACCGCGGGACGGACCGTGAACAGCGGTGGATTCAGGTTCGATGCCGTGAAGTCGCCTTCGACCCAGTGTGGGATGCGCTCGCCCGTGGTGGCGTCGAGCACGACCACCGGGCTGTCGGCCAGCAGCGACGGAGCGGGGTCGAAGATGTGGTCGTTCGCGGGCACCGCGCCGGGCAGCTGGAACAGGATGGGAGACGCGGCTCCGAACGCGGCGAAGCGCTCGAACTCCGCGGCCCCGAACGAGCCCGTCGCGGCGGGCTCGGGGAGCGCGGCTTCGGGCAGGCGCAGCACGCCATCGACGAGGAACGCGCTGGACGGGAACGGGTAGAAGCACGTGGGCACGAGGTTGTCGCAGCCCTCGGTGCCCTGGGTGGCGACCACACCGAAGTTGTCTTCGATGCCGGGCTCGTCTTCGCCGCCTTTGCAGGCCACCAGGGCGAGCAGGGTCCACCAGCGCATGCGTCCTCCACGGAAACCCCGCACGTAACCGGGCCCTACTCGGCGACGCTCGTGTAGTGGTAGACCTCGTCGTTCCACGCGTCGGGCTCGCGCTGACCGTGAGCCGTACAGCACGGGAGGGCGTCCCGCAGCCGCCTCACCATCGCGTCGGACAGGTAGTTGTCGGAGAGGTCGAGCTTCTCGAGGTGACGGAACCGGTCGGCATGGGCGAGGAGGACCTCTGCCTGGTCGTCCACCAGCGTGCCCATCGAGAGGTCGAGCACCGAGAGCCGCGCCAGGATGGGCGCATTCGCGACCGCCGCCGCGATCTCGCCCTGCATCTCCGCGTTCTTCAGCCCGAGCCAGCGCAGCGCAGGGAGCCCACGGCCCTCGAGGATGCCCGCACAGTCGTCGATCGTGGCGCTCGCACCGTAGTCCGCGGCACCGAACAGGATCTCGAGGTGCTCGAGCGCCGGGAGGCGCGCTTCCGAGATCCGGCGCACGGGCTCGGCGGGCAGCCCGCCAGAGTACAGCTCGAGGTACCGCAGCTTCGGCGCCTCGATCGCACCGAGCGCGATGCCCACGCCCCGCACCACGAGCTTCTCGAGCCCGGGGACCTTCGGCCAGAGCGCCGCCAGCGAGCCGATCTCGCACCACGAGATCTCGGCGTGGTCGTCCTGGTCCGACAGCTCGAGCGATCGGACGGACTCCGACCCGATCTCCGCGAGCACGTCGATCCCGCCCTGCCAGTTCGACATGCCGCTCCACACCGAGCCCGGGATGCCGAGGTGGAGGTGCTCGAGCTGCGCGGCGCTGGGGTGCCCGAGCGCCTCGCGCAGCAGGTCTTCGGTCGCCTGCTCCTGATGGTGGTAGCTGGCGAAGATCTTCAGCTTCTCCCAATATCCGAGCTTCCACCCGACCTCCGAGCACGCGCGGCCGGCGTCGGTCTGGAACGGCCCGAGCAGCGCGTCCGCATGCTCCACGAGCAACGCGGCTTCGGTCTTCTTCAGCGCGGCACGGTCCTTCCCGGTGTTCTGGCCGATCTCGTGCTGCAGCGCGATGAGGCGCCCGCGCGGGTCGCCGGACTCCTGGAGCCGATCGGCGAGCACCAATCGCTCTTCGGCCTCGGCCCGGTCGAACGCGAGGGCTTCCTCTTCGACCTTCACGTAGCCCTTCGCCTCCTTCGACCGGATCGCGGACTCCGCCTGCTTCCGCGCGACCGCTTCGCTCGCGAACGACTTCGTCGTGGTCTGACCCACCGTTCCGATCCGACCGTACTGCACGGTGTAGGCGTTCCCCGAGACCTCGATCTCCCAGAACTTGTTCGAGGTTCCACGGGTGTATTCGTAGCGCGCCATTCCGACCTCCGGCGCCACCTTATCCCCTGATCAGCCGGGTCGGAACGGCACGAACCGCTTCGCTGGGTCCTCGACCGTGTACGGGACGGCGGATGGGAGTGGGTCGCGGGATTCGACGGACGGACCTCGGTTCCCTCGGTTCGTCCCTCGATCCACCATTGGATTTCCCTTGTCGTCAACTATGCGGCACGCCCAGGTTCGGGTTGCTTCCATGCCTTCGGGGCGTGCCGGCCTGTTGACGCCAGGGAAATCCGGAGGTGCGAGCTCCGGACGCTGTGCATTCGTTGCCACGGGATGGCAGCGAATGCCGAGCGGCTGGAGGACTCGGGTCTGGATCCGGGCTCTCACGGCGTTCACCCGATGCAGTCCGTCTGCCGGCCAGCGCCCGTCAGCGCCGCCGGACCAGGCCCGAGAGCACTCCCATCCAGCCCGCCGTCGGCGCCGAAGCCGTGCACCCACACTTCCGCGTGTCCGTGTCGGCGTCGGTGTCGGCGTCCGCATCCGTGTCGGAGTCGGTGTCGGCGTCCGTGTCGGAGTCTGTGTCGGAGTCTGTGTCCGCGTCGGAGTCGGAGTCTGTGTCCGCGTCGGAATCCGAGTCCGTGTCCGTGTCCGTGTCCGCGTCGGAGTCCGTGTCCGCGTCGGAGTCGGCGTCCGTGTCCGTGTCCGTGTCCGAATCCGCATCGGAGTCCGTGTCTGAATCGGTGTCGGAGTCGCTGTCTGCGTCCGTGTCGGCATCCGCGTCGCCGGTCTCGGTGATTCCGGTGTCAGAGACTCCGGTTTCGTCGACAGTCATGCCCGTGTTGTCCGCGGTGTCCGCGTCGGTATCGGCGTCCGCATCGGTATCCGCGTCGGTGTCGGTATCCGCGTCCGCATCTGCATCGGTGTCCGCGTCCGCATCTGCATCGGTGTCTGCATCGGTGTCCGCGTCCGCGTCCGTATCGGTGTCCGCGTCCGTATCCGCATCGGCGTCCGTGTCCGCGTCCGCGTCCGTATCCGCGTCGGTGTCCGCATCGGCGTCGGTATCGGCGTCCGCATCTGCATCGGTATCCGCGTCCGCATCGGTGTCCGCGTCCGTATCCGCGTCGGTGTCCGCATCGGCGTCCGCATCGGTGTCCGTGTCGGTCGGGACTGCAGCGACCGTGATCGTCAGCGTGTCGGCCCCCACTCCGCCGTCGTCGTCCTCGACCGTCAGGGTGACCACGTAGTCCCCCGCGCTGTCGAAGGTATGGACCACGTCGAGCCCGGACCCCATCGTTCCATCCCCGAAGTCCCACGTCACCACGTGGGTGTCGGCCCCCGGATCGGAGAAGGCGCCGCTGAGGGACAGCGACTGGCCCGCGGTGGCGCTGCGGTCTGCCCCGGCATCGACCGTGGGCGCCACGTTGGTGACCTCCACGGTGGTCCAGGCCTCGGCCGTTCCTCCTTCGCGCCCGGTGACCTGGAGCCTGAGGGACCACGTCCCGTCGTCTCCATACGCGCACGCGCTCGTCGCGCCGGAGCTGTCGACCGTGCCGTCGTCGTCACAGTCCCACAGCCAGTCGACGATGCAACCGGAGTCGCCGGTGCCCGTCCCGTCCAGCAGCACGGTGCTGCCCTCGTCGATCGAGAAGGGCCCGCCGGGCTCGGCCACGAGGGGCCCGCCACAGGCCGGGGCCAGACCCAGCACGATCTGGTCGCACAGACTGAGGCCCCACTCGTCGACGAGCCCGCCCCGACGGAACCGACGAAGCACAGGGTTGCCCTGGCCGTCGACGGTCAGCACGCTCGCGAGGTCTCCGCGCGTGCCGAGCTCGGTCAGGGGACGCCGCTCCGCACCCGTCGTGCGCACGAGGGTGGGGATCCGGTCGACCCGCCGTGGCTCCCCAGCCTCCGGGTAGATCACGACCTCGGCACCGTTCCCGATGGCTCCCGGGTGCAGGCGCTGGGCCTCGGCCCACGCGGCGTCGGACACGCCGAGCGCGATGGCCACGCGGTCGGTGTCGAGGGGGTCGGCGGCCGCGACCACGAGCTCGTTCGCCTCGGCTGGGATCAGCCAGAGCCACACGGGCTCAGTTCCCCGCCGTGAAGCACCGCTCGACGGGGCTGCCCTGGGGATTGCCCTGGCTGTTGAAGCGCTGGTACGCGAGGCAGATCGAGTCGTAGGCGAGCGTGACGGTCTCGGTGGGGTTGTCGTCTCCCTGCGTCGAGAGGGAGTACCCCGTGACGAGAACCCGGGAGAGGCGGAGGGTCAGGTACGGGACCGACGTGCCGGACACCCCACCGGCGCGTCGGAACGAGATCACCGTGTCGCTGGTGAGGGGCGCGCCGACCAGGGAGGCCTCGAACAGCAGCGGCGACGCAGTGTCGACGAGCTTGGTGATCTTCAGCTCGGACAGCTTCGGGGCGCCTGCGGCATCGACCGCCCCGATCTCGGCGACCCGGAACTGCGACACGTCGACGGAGAGCGGCTCGATGGTGTTGGGGAACGCCATGTCGGTGGAGCTCCCGGGGATGCCGGGGATCGCGACGAACACGTCGGTCGCGGCCGACGCGACGGTGGACCACAGGAGTCCGAGGGCCAGGATGGACAGTCGTCGCACGATTCCTCCGTGGGGCGGTCGAGACCTGGCGATCGTACCCGGATTCCAGGCCGCTTTCCATCGATTCGGCGTGCGGTAGCCGCCTGGAACGGCCGAGACCGGAGGTTCTCGGCGCGTTCACGGACTGCGGTAGCGCGACGATACGCCAACCGACCGAGGAACGAGGGAGGGCGGAGGCCGAGAATCGGCCGGAGATCCAGGATTTCGGCGAACCGCGCGGACCGCGGATCCCGTGGACGTCTGCCTCGTCGTGTCTACGATTGTCACTGTCCATGACAGGAGAGCCGGATGTACTCGAGAGGACCGATGCCGCCCGCGATGCAGAGAGGCATCCGACTCCTGTTCTTCGGGGTGTTCGCGATGATGCTCCTGCCGATGGCGGTCGGGACGATGCTCGTGCTCGGCACGACGACCATGACCGTCGCCGAGTACGCACCCACCCGCGAGGATGCGGCGTACGCCGAAGAGCTGGAGGAGCGCGCGGCGGCCGCTGGCATGGAGATGGAGGTGTCGGCGGTCGAGATCGCGCAGGCGCGGCGACTCGGTCAGCTCGAGCAGGTCGAGACGGTCGCGCAGCACCGGTTCGGCGAGGTCGACCCGGAGGACGGGATGGACGCGCGGAGCGTGGCGGACGCCCCGAAGCGGATGGCGGGCGCGTACTACCCGGACGCCGAAGCGGAGGACGAGTCGGAGCCCGCGTTCCCGTGGGTGTGGGCGGGCGTCGCGTTCGCGTCGGCGGCGGCGTTCATCGGCGCTCTGGCGTTCGTGTTCCTGTCGCTCGGGAAGGGCGACGACGAACGAGCCTCGTCAGAAGAGGCCCAGCTGGACCTGTGACCGCCGCTGGGACTGCGGCGGATCCGGGTCGACCAGGCGACCCACCAGCTCGCCCAGATCGAGCAGGAAGCGGCCCGCCGGCTCCTCGACCAGCGCCACGTGCCCGATGGCTCCGAGCACGTGCACGTCGACCCGGGCCCCCTCCTCCACCGGCAGCTCGGGCTCTCCGCGCAGCTTCGCCCGCGTCTCGTCGACCAACGGAGGTAGCCGCACCACCTCCGGCAGGTGGAACAGGTCGTCGTAGTCGGCTCCGGCGACGGCACGCACATCGGAGAGCACGTCGAGCACGCGCTGTGCGGCCTCGTCCCGCGTGGTGCCCGCGCGCAGCAGGGCCAGCTTGCGGGACCGGCGCGCACCCTCGACCGCCTGGGTCTTCGTGGACGCCACGTGCTCGAGCTGCTTGATGCGCGGACCCGGCCCGGAAGCCACACGCACCGCGTAGAGCGGGCCCTGGTCGACCAGACGGGCCGTCCGGCGGGGGTCGGAGGCCGTGCCCACCTTGACCTCGGGCCCCCCGAAGCTCGCGAGGTACAGGTGGTGGGTCTGCTGGCAGGCCTGACGGGCGGACGGCACGAGGCGCGGACACGCGAACCCGTCGCAGATCATGCAGGGACGGAAGGTGTCGCGGGCCATGCACGCCGGACACTGCTTCCCGCTCGCTTCGGCACGGTCGGGGCAGGGCTTGGCCTGGCGCCCCTCGCGATAGCCGGTGCAGCGCCGGGGACCGATGCCGAGCCGCAGCGGACCGCCCAGCACGCGCTCCACGAGCCTGCCGTGCCCCTCCCGCGTGCGGAACCGCAGCACGGGCCGACCTTCGGACCAGCCGTAGCCCTGGACGAGGTCCATCACGCTCGCGGCGTGCGGGCCGACCAGCGGTACGTGACGTTCGCGACCTCAGTGCCGTCGACCGCGAACACCACGTCGACGTCGAAGTCGGCCTTGCCGTCGGCATCGAAGCCCGCACGCACCTCGGCGGCGTTCCCCACGAGGGTCGCGGTCGCGACGAGGTCGCCTGCACGGGCCTTCGTGTGCTTCACGGTCGCCGACTGGAGCGCGATGAAGGCCCTCCCCGGCAGCAGGTCCATGAACAGGCCCAGCACGACGGCTCCGGACGCGGACTCGCCGACCGTGTAGAGCGCGCCGGCGTGCACGGTGCCGAGGTGGTTGTGGACCTCGGTGCGGCTCGCGAGGGACGCGACGGCCGTGCCCTCCCCCACGTCGTCGATGGTGAGCCCGACGGTCTTCACGAAGGGCACGATGGTGGAGAGCATCTGCTTGATGGCCTGGGCGTTCACGGCGACTCCTGCGTGCGGTCGTTGCCCTTAGCGCGCGAGCGACCGCCGCGACACGCGCGTCAGCCCTCCTCGGGGATCTCGACGCCCTCGAGCGTGACGACGTACCGGATGGGACCGTGCGCACGGAGCATCGCCGCGACCCCGCAGTAGCGGTCGCGCGACAGGGCCACGGCCTTCCACAGCTTCTTCGGGGGCACGTCGCCCGTGACGGCCACGCGGACCGTCATGTCGGTGAAGACCTTCGGGTGATCGTCGGTGAGCTCCGCCGTGGCGGACACGTCGAGTGACGCGGGCTCGGCGCGCATCTTCCGCAGGATGCTGATGACGTCCATCGCCGCACACCCGGCCAGGGCCGTGAGCACGAGGTTCTTGGGCGACGGGCCGCGATCCGTCCCGCCGTGCTCGGCCTTCGCGTCGATCACGATCGTGTGGTCGCCGACCTCGCAGTCGAACGCCATCCCGTCGCGCAGTCTCACCGTGCTGTCCATCGTTCCTCCTCTGGACGGCTCCCTTATGCAGGCTCCGTGCCGCCTGACGGACCCAGGGCTCCCTCCGCGGCCTGCACCAGCTCGGTGAGCCGGCCTTCGAGCAGCTCGAGGTCTCCCCTCGCCTCGAACACCTCGACGACGTCGTTCCGCGCGACGGTCGCCGCAGGTGCCGGGAGATCGCCGACCTTGCGCATCACGTGGAGCAGGAGGTCGAGGACCGTGCGCTCGCCGGGATCCCGCATGGACACCCAGTCGGAGGCCCGCTCGACGGCCGCGTCGATCCGGGCGGTGACCTCCTGCAGGCGGACGTCGCCGGGACCGGTCGCGCCGACCTCGAGCACACGGTCGAGCTCGCGGACCGCCTGACGCACGGCGATCCGCAGGTGCAGCCGGCGCCACGCCACCGCTTCGCCCGTGGCCATGCCCGCATACCGCGCTTCGTCGAGCGTGCGCGGATCGAGCGACTCCTCCACCCCACCCTGCGCCTCGACCATCTGCTCGTGGTTCCGCCGACGGAGCGCAGCGAGCGCGGCGCGGGCCTCCTCGAGCTGCTTGCTGCGCTTCTTCATCTCCTCGCGTGCGGTGGCGGCGGTCTGTGTGGCTTCGTCCACCCGGTGTGCGTGCTGGCCCGTGAGGCGTGCCCACAGCCCGCCGACCCCTTCCAGCACGGCCGCTTCGCGGGTCGCCTGCAGGAACACCTCGCGCGCGACGCGGAGCCCGTGCTCGGCGATGTCTACAGCCCGTTCGAGCTCCAGCTCGGTCGGCTCGCTCATGGCACCCCTCCCTCGAGGACCGCGACCTCGGCGCGGAACGCAGTCCACAGATAGTCGACCGTCGCCCGGATGCGAGCGGTGTGCCGAAGATCGGGATGAACCAGCAACCACAGCGCGCTGGCCGCCTCCGGGATCGGGGGACGCACGCGGCGCAGATCGGGTGCTGGGTCGCCCGCGAAGCACGGGAGCAGGCCCCGACACCGCGCACCACAGATGACGGAGCGCATGGCCGGGACCGAGTTCACCGTCATGATGACGGGCTCGTCGGCGTGATGGGCGAGGCGCCACTCGACGGCCCGCAGCCGAGCGAGCTCATCGGAGTACACCGCCCACGGCAGCCCGCTCACGTCGGCCTCGGGGACCTCCGCGGGCGCGTACACGGTCCACGCGACACCAGCGACCCGGCGGCCGACCGCACCGGGCTCGGGACGCGGGATGGGACGCAGGGCCACGTCGGTCTCGCGCTTGGCGACATCGAGGAACCGGTCGGTGAAGGCCACCTGCAGCTCGATGCCCGGAAACGCCGTGCGGAACGGGGCGAGATGCGGGGTGAGCATCGGGAGCAGCGACTCCGGCGCCGTGAGCCGGACCCCTCCCACGAGCGAGTCGTCGTGGCCCTCCACGCCGGTCTGGAACGCCAGCAGGGCCTCGGACGCGCGCCTCGCGGACGGGAGGACGGCCGTTCCCGCCTCGGTGAGCGTGTACCGACCGCTCTCCCGCTCGAACAGGCGCACGCCGAGCTCGTCTTCGAGGGCCTTCACGCGCCGGTAGACCGTGGAGTGGTTCAGCTCGAGCGACCGCGCGGCCGCGGAGAGGCTGCCCTGCTCGGCCACCTGGAGGAAGATCTGCACGTCGTCCCAGCGCATGTGCATTCCTGCAAAGGATCTTGGCACAACTACCGCATGGTTGCCGTGCCCGCTCCCCTTAAGGTGCGAACATCCAGGAGGTACGGGTGCGAACCCTCGAGCCCAGCATCGAGAACGGGTCGACCGACCGGGTCGTGTTCGGCGTCGGCGCCGAAGCGCGCACGGCCGACCTCCTCCGCGAGCTCGGAGCGCAGCGCGTGCTCCTCGTGGCGCAGGCCCGGCACACCGGGGGCGCCGACCGCATCGCGACCGCGCTCGGAGACCGCTGTGTCGGGCGGTTCGTGACGGACGTGCCCCAGGTGCCCGGGCACGTCGCGGATGCCGCAGTCGAACAGGCCCGTGCCAGCGGGGCCGACTGGGTGGTCGCCCACGGTGGGGGCACGCCCATCGGGGTCGCCAAGGCGGTGGCGCTCGCGCTCGACGTCGAGGTCGGAGCGGTCCCCACGACGTACGCGGGCTCCGAGCGCACCGACATCTGGGGGCTGACGCGCGACGGCGTGAAGACCACCGGGCGCGACCCGCGCGTGCGGCCGTCCCTCGTGGTGTACGACCCCGCGCTGATGCGCGACCTCCCCGTCGAGCTGTCGCTCGAGAGCCTGTTCAACGCGCTCGCGCACAGCCTGGAGGCGCTCTACGACGCCAGTGCACCGGACTGGGCGCGCCAGGCGGCCGAAGACAGCCTCGTGCCGCTCATCGACGGCATCCAGGGCATCCACGCGCGCCCCACCGACCTGCACGCCCGCGAGACGGCCCTGTACGGCGCCTGGCTGGCGTCCACCGCGCTCGGCGCGGCCCAGATGGCGCTCCACCACAAGCTCGCGCACGTGCTGGGCGGCTCGTTCGACACGCCCCACGCCGCGACCCACAGCGCGCTCGTGTCCTACACCTTCGGGTTCGACGCGCCGTTCGCACCGGACGCCCTCGCCCGGGTCCGCCGGGCCTGGCGCACCGACGACCCGCCCGCCTTCCTGTACGACCTGCAGCGGTCTCTCGGCCTGAACACGTCCCTCCGCAAGGTCGGCGTGCCGGACGAAGCGGTGTCCGACATCGCGACCCACGTCCTCGCGAAGCGGTACTCCAATCCGCGCCCGTACGACCGGGCCGATCTCGAGGCCCTCCTCCAGGATGCCCTGCACGACCGGCGTCCCTCGCTGTTCTCGTGCCGCGAGCCCCTGCCCGCCGGGTCCGGTCCCCACGCGTCCCTGCCCTTCACGGTCCGCGGGGCTCCCCTCGCGTTCGCGCGGGCCGTGGTCCTCGCCGTCCATGGCCGGGGCGCCAGCGCCGACCGCTTCCTCGCCGACCTCGAGCGCAGCCTCGGTCCGCGTCCCGGCGTGGCGTACGTCGCGCCGCAGGCGTCCGGGAACACCTGGTACCCGAAGGGGTTCCGAGCACCGGTGTCCGAGAACCAGCCCGGGCTCGACAGCGCGCTGTCCGTCGTCCAGGGCCTGTGGGACCACCTCGCCGCGATCGTGGGTCCCGAACGCATCGTCCCCGTGGGCTTCTCCCAGGGGGCGTGCCTCGTGCTGACGTGGCTGTCGCGGACGTCCGCGCGGCCGAAGCGCGTGCTCGCGTTCACCGGGGCCCACACCCCGCTCGACGGTGCGGGCTTCGCAGCGGCGCACGGCTGCGACGTGCACGTGTCGCGGGCCGCCGAAGACCCGTGGGTCACGGCCGAGCAGCTCGAAGAGACCGTCGCTACGCTCCGTTCCGCGGGCGCGCACGTGTCGCACCCGACCGTGCCGGGCGGCACGCACCGCATCCATCCCCCCGACCACCAGGCGCTGGCACGCGCCGTGGAGTCCGCCATGATCGACGACGATCTCGAGTACCAGTCCGGGTTCGGAAACGCGCTGTCGTCCGAAGCCCGTCCCGGGGCTCTGCCGCGCACCCAGAACAGCCCGCGGAAGGTGCCGTACGGCCTGTTCACGGAGCAGATCAACGGCACGGGGTTCACCGTGCACCGCGCGGAGAACCGCCGCACGTGGATGTACCGCCTGCGGCCCCAGATCCTCGACCGCGGATTCCGTCCGCGTCCATCGGGTCGGTTCGTGGGGACCTTCGAAGAGGGCGTGCCGTCGCCGGAGGTGATGCGGTTCCGGCCGCTCACCGCCCCGACCGCGCCGACGGACTTCCTCGCCGGGCTCACGACGTTCGCGGGCGCCGGGAACGCGGCCTTCCGCAAGGGGGCCGCGGTGCACCTGTACAGCGCGAACGCCGACATGGTGGACACCGCGTTCTGCAACATCGACGGCGACCTGCTGCTGGTGCCGGAGGACGGTCGCCTGCACATCCGCACGGAGCTCGGACGGCTGAACGTGGCGCCCGGCGAGATCGTCATCCTGCCGCGCGGCATCCGGTTCCAGGTGCTGCTGCGGGACGGTCGCGCGCGGGGGTTCGTGGCGGAGCTGTACGACGGGCACTTCCAGCTCCCGGAGCGCGGGCCGGTCGGTGCGAACGGGCTGGCCGACGAGCGGCACTTCCAGGCCCCGGTGGCGGACTTCGAGGACGACGTGCGCCCGTGGACCGTCGTCGTTCGCCAGGGCGGGAAGCTGTGGGAGATCGACTCGCCCCACTCGCCGTTCGACGTGGTCGCGTGGCACGGCAACTACGCGCCGTTCAAGTACGACCTCGACCGCTTCAACAGCTTCGGCAGCGTGAGCTTCGATCACGGCGACCCGTCGATCCTCACGGTCCTGACGAGCCCGATGGACACCCGGGGCCGCAACGCCATCGACGTGGCGGTGTTCCGCGGCCGGTGGGACGTGGCGGAGCACACCTTCCGTCCGCCGTTCTTCCACCGGAACTCGGCGGTCGAGTTCAACGGGGTCGTGAAGAGCGACGCCCGCAAGGGCCCGTGGCAGCCGGGCGCGTTCACGTACACGCCCTACCTGTCGCCCCACGGCGTCTCGACCGGCAACTACGAGCACACCGTCACCGCCCCCGATGCGACGGTCGAGCGCCCCGTGCGGCTCCCCGAGGAGTCGGTGTGGATCCAGTTCGAGAGCACCTACCTGATGGCCGTGATGCCGTGGATGTTCGACCACGACGACCGCGACCGCGACTACCTGAAGTCGTTCGGCACCTACGCGCCGGCCGCGGACGCCACGTGACCTCCGGAAAGGTCCGTGCCAGCGTGCTGGAAGCGCTGTCCGACCTCCACGACGGCGCGACCATCGCCGTGTCCGGGTTCGGCCTGTCCTCGAACCCGGAAGCGCTGATCGACGCGGTCCTCGAGCTCGACGTGAAGGGGCTGGTGCTCGTGAGCAACAACGCCGGCGCGATGGGCCTCGGGCTCGCGAAGTGGCTCCAGGAGGGCCGCGTGCGGAAGGTGATCTGCACGTACGTCGGGTCGAACCGCGACCTGCAGTGCGCGCTCGACGCGGGGGACGTCGAGGTCGAGATGATCCCGCAGGGCACCTTCGTAGAGCGCCTGCGGGCCGCCGGTGCGGGCATCGCGGCGTTCTACACGCCCACAGGCGTGCGGAGCGTGGTCGCGGAAGGCAAGGAGGAGCGTGACTTCGGTGGGCGCACCTACCTGCTGGAGCACGCCCTGCCGGTCGACTTCGCGTTCATCCGCGCCTTCCGCGCCGACCCGTTCGGGAACGTGCGGTTCCGCGGCACGTCCGCCAACTTCGCCCCCGCCATGGCGATGGCTGCGCGCGTGACCGTCGCGGAGGCCGAGCACCTCGTGCCGCTCGGGGGCATCGCGCCCGACGACGTGCACCTGCCGGGCGCATTCGTGCAGCGGGTCGTGCACGTGCCGGTCCACGAGGATCGGATCGAGAACCGCACCGTGAGGTCTGCATGACCTGGGGCCGCGAGGCGATGGCGCGGCGCGCGATGGCCGAGATCCAGCCGTGGACCGTGGTGAACCTGGGCATCGGGCTGCCCACCCTGGTGGGCGACCTGCTCCCTCCGGACGCCCCGGTATGGTTGCAGTCCGAGAACGGGATCCTCGGGATGGGCCCGTTCCCGCTGGACGGTGAGGAGGATGCGCAGCTCATCAATGCAGGCAAGCAGACGGTGACGCTGCGCGCGGGCGCGTCGCTGTTCGACTCGTCGCTGTCGTTCGCGATGATTCGGGGCGGCCACGTCGATCTGGCCATCCTGGGCGCGCTGCAGGTCGGCGCAGACGGGGATCTCGCGAACTGGACCGTGCCGGGCGGGCGCGTGATGGGCATCGGCGGCGCGATGGACCTCGCGGCCGGAGCGAAGCGGGTGGTCGTGCTGACGACGCACACCGCGAAGTCCGGGGAGGCGAAGCTGGTGGCGCGCGTGGACTACCCGCTGACGGCGGCGGCGTGCGTGCACCGGGTGATCACCGACCTCGGCGTGTTCGAGCCGACGGGCACGGGGTTCCGGGTGCTGGAGCGCGCGCCGGGCGTGACGGACGCGGAGATCGCCGCAAAGACGGACGCGCCGCTCGAGTGACGAGTCGTCCGCGAAGCCTGATGGGCCGCTTCCCCCAGCTCAATCACACGGCAGGTAGATCCCCGTCAGCACCGCGAGACCGGCGCCATCGACGCCGTACTTCTCGTGGGTGTACGTCTTGATGTGGAGCGTGTCGCCCGCGCGGACCGCCCAGTGCTTCACGTCGACCGGGCCATCCCAGGCGAAGTTCGCTGGCGTCAGCCCGTCGTACCGGAACGTGAGCACGTCCCGTGCGGCCTTCCACGAGATGTCGTCGAACAACAGCGCGTCCGACGACCCGTCCGGGAACACCGGCGCGCCGCCCTTCGGCAGCTGGAGGCGCCTCACGCCGCCATCGCACCACGTGCCCGAGAGGTCGTTGTCGGCGGTCTTCGGAGCGCTCCGGTCGAACATCACCACGAGGCCGTTGGCGTAGAACACCATGAACTGGTCGCCGTCGCCGCGCACGTCACCGCCGCTGAACGGACCGATGCTGGCGTCCACCCCCCAGCAGTTGCCCTCGTAGAGGTACTTCTTCGTGCTCACCTCGGACCGACCGTCCTCCGCGAGCGACCCCATGCAGAGCTCCGTCGTGAGCCCGAGACCCAGCACCCATCCGTCCGCGACCCCCGTCATCGCGGGCGGATTGCGGGAGATGTCGTCGTCCTCCTCGACGGCCTGCACCACGTTCGAGCCCGCCGCGAGGTCGTAGATCCGGACCCCGTTCTGGCCGTCGCAGTCGAAGTGGTAGAGCAGGCCGTTCGCGACGTCCGCCTGACAGAACGCGGGCACGGCGTAGTCCAGGCCCTCGTCGTACAGCGTCTCGGCGGTGCCGCCGCCGACCGGCACGCGAACGACCTCGTCCGCACCGCCCTGTTTCGACAGCAGGACCGTGTCGGCGCTCTCGAACGCGAGCCCGCCGCGGTACACCCGCGCATCGGCCGGATGCTGGAGCGCGACCTCGACGGTGCCTCCCGACAGCGGACCCGCGAGCCCGTCGAGCCACAGCCACACCTCGTCGGACCCGGGCCGGATCGCGAGGTCGAAGCGCGAGAACAGCAGATCGGTCTGGGTGGCGTAGGGATCGTAGGGCACCCCGTCGACCTCGAACGTCACGGGGGAGCCCCAGTCGATGGCCCGCGTGCGGTCGTCGAGCGTGGCGTGGAGCAGCTCGCCGTTGGAGCGCACACCGAGCAGGTGCAGCACATCGCGGGAGTCGTAGCGGGACGCCACCACGAACACGTCGCCTGCGTCGACGATCTCGGCGAACCAGGGCCTGGACTGCGGGCGCCCGTCGAGGCCGCAGCCGAAGAGCGTGAGGACCACCAGGGGAACCGGCACCAGCTTCAGCATTCGACCTCCGCCGGGCCCGTATCGCCGACCCGGGATCGAGGAGGGGCTTCGGAGCGCCGTGAAAGAGCCGCGAAAGCCGATCGGTGGGCTCAGTCCTCGGGAGCGTTCTCGATGATGAACGTGACGAGCTCGCCAACGGTCATCCCGCCCGCCGCCGCGTAGCACACGTGGATGAAGAATCCGCCCGCCAGGAGCAGCACGTAGACCGGGAAGGCCGCCATGCGCGGCGCCCGCCGGTCCTCGTTCACGGGGAAGCCGCGCCCCAGCATCCCCACGCCCACGAGCACGATGCCCACCACCGGGCCGACCAGCGGGATGGCGACCATCGCGACGTTCATCGTCACCATCAGCAGCGTACGCAGCATGGGCAGGCGCGCCCGCACCGCCATCGACACGGCGGCCAGGAGCATCGCGAGCCCGGACAGCACGGCGGTACCCGCCACCATCGATGGACCCGCCCAGTGTGCGGTGGTCGCGTCGAGACCGAAGCGACCGAGCGCGTCCGCGACCCCGAGCACGTAGACCGCGCTCGACAGGCCCATGAGCGCAGCGGCTCCGAACGCACCGACCCACGCGGACACCACGAGCGGCATGGACAGCAGGCGCTGGCGCCGTGCGGCGGCCTCCTTCTGCTCGCGCTCCTGCTGCGCCCGCTTCGACCGGTTCCGCTCCACGTCGGACCGCAGGCGATCCTTCTCGGCCTGCTTCTTCCGCTTGTTCTCGGCCGCGATCCGCTTGCGCTCCTCCTTCTCGCGCGCGATGGCCGCGCGCTTCTCGGCGCGGGACACCCCCTCGAAGCGGACCGTCCACGGGTGGACCAGGCGCGGCGGGTGCAGGGCCCGCCACACGGCATCCGGGATGTGAACGCTGGAGCTGCAGAAGTGGCAGGTGTGCACGCGTCGGTGCTCGGTGGTGATCGACAGCGAGCCCCCGCACTGGGGACACTGGAGCGCGACCGGACGGGGTGGGTCGGCCGCCCGGGTGAGCTCGGCTTCGCCACCGATGACCTGGACCGCCGTGGACCGGCTCCGGAGCGGGCCGGGCGCGGGGAACGTCGGCAGCAGCGCGGCACAGGAGGGACACGGCACCTGGCCCGTTCCGGACGCGGTGGATCCGTCGACCTTCGCCTTGCAGGCCGCACAGGTCGGGCCGTCCACGACCTCGACCGTCCAGCGCCATGTGAGGCTGCCGGACAGCACCTGACCGGACTGCTCGCCGGGGTCGGGCCACTGGTCTTCGAAGGTGTTGCCGAGATCGACCCACAGGCTCTGCGGCACCGGGACGCGCTCGCTGCAGTCCGCACAGTCGACCGCCTCGACCGGACCGTTCACGGGGAGGTGCGCACCGCAGCGCGGACACTCCGTGCGCAGGCCGAACCGGCCGTACCGCAGGGGAACCGCAGGCTCGGCCGCCTCGTCGCTCACCCGGCGTCTCCGAGGCTCGCGAGCAACCCCGCCCGCGGCATCCGGAGGTCGGCGAGGCCATCCCCGCTCACCCGCACGCGGTCGCCCTCGACATCGAACCGCGCGTAGCCGTACCCCTCCGGGAACCGCACCACGACGGACTCGTTGCGCTCCAGGCACGGGACCACCTCGGCCCGTAGGCGGGCGTTCCACGCCTCCGGGGCTCCGGGCAGGGTGAGCCGGTGCCCGTCGCACACCCAGCCTGCGGTCTCGCCGCGCAGGATCATGACGGGACCGTCGCCCTCGAGCCTCGGACCCGCGGACCCGATGGGCGGGAGCTGCTCGGGCCCCTCGGTGCTCCAGGTGGCTTCGGACAGCGCCCGGATGGCGTCGGTGCGGTCTTCGCGGAGCGCCTTCACGTCGAACCCGTCCTGACCCAGCCCGCGGAGCAGCTCGACGAAGCGCCCGACACACGCGAGCATCCCGTGCAGGAGGGGGTCCCGCTCCACCCGACCGCTCGGCAGGTCGTCTCCGCCGAGCCGGATCCAGGTGCCCTCCGCGTCGAGCCGCAGGTAGCCGTACTCGTCGGAGGGGGTCGCCGTGGCGTGCCCGGTGCGCGCGAGCCCGGGAATCGGGTCGAGACACACCGCGCGGATCAGCGGGACGAGGGTGTCGGACCAGCGAAGCGTGAGGTCTTCGTCCTCGATCACGAGCCCGCCCTGGAGGTCCCAGGGGTGCGTGACCTCGGGCGCGAGGTCTGCGAACGCCCCCAGCGCTTCGGCGCTCGGGAGATGCCGCTTGCCGTGGTTCACCCAGAAGTCGATCGTCGGTGCCATGCCCGTCGCAGTATCCCGGATCGGCGTGCTACGATCGGATCGTCCCCCGGGACGTTTGTTTGTCTTGATGTCCGTTGTTCCGCGCTGAGTCGCGGCTTTGTGAGGTGTTGTATGCGCAGTCGTTCTGTGGAGCGGGCTCGATCCGTGAGCTCGCCTTCGTCCGCGGTGTCCCCCGGTCCAGGCCTCGGATCCCCTGCCGTCGGCAACGCGGCGGTCCAGGAGCAGCTCAACCGCGAGCGTGCCACGCCGCTCGGGGCTCCCGAGCGGGTCGCGGGTCCCCTGTCGGACGCGGACCAGATCGCGCGATCGCGAGAGGAAGCCGCGGCCGCCACAGGGGTGGCGAGCGCGAAGCGGGCCGCCCTGGACGCGAAGCTGGCGGACATGGAGCGGCAGGCCGCCCCGCACCTGCAGTGTCCGAGCCCGGCCTTCCACGTGCTGCGCAGCGAGCTGGCGGGCTCCCTGCCTGCAGGCGTCGCGCCGAAGTCGGAGATCGTGGACGGCATCGGCTTCCCGCAGGGCGAGGTGGGTGGGGTCGACAGCCGCGTGCTCCGGGCGCCGGCCGACCCCACGCGTCCCCAGCTCGTGGCGTACGCGAGCGAGAACGGCCAGGACGCCCTCCAGGAGAAGCTCGCGGGCTTCCGGTCCGAGCGCACGAAGGGCGAGATGAAGCGCGCGGTGTCGGGGCTGTTGAGCGGTGGGCTGTCGTTCGACCGCGAGGTGGTGCCGGCGATGTCGATCCTGTTCGACGGGAGCGGTCTCGATGCGGGCATCGCGGAGGCGAACGAGCAGATGAGCGGCGCGCACGCGAAGGACCTCATGGCGGGGGTCGCGACGTCCGAGGCCTTGAAGAAGGCGAAGGGCAAGCCGGCCCGGCTGAACAAGGCGGCGACGGGCCGAGGGCTCGGCGGACGCATCGCGCACCGGGTGTTCGAGAACAGCCTGCCGGACGCGCGGGCTCAGGTCCGTCAGCAGGGTGCGCAGAGCCGCGCGCAGGTGTCGGAGTACGTGTCGGACGAGGCGCGAGCGCAGCTCCTCACCCAGAAGGCGACCGTGGAGGAGCAGTCCGTGGGTTCGGGCTTGTCGCTCGACAAGCTCGGTCTGGGCGCGATCTTCGACCGCGAGGACACGCACCTGTCCCCGGACACGCTGAACCTGTTCCTGCAGACGACCGAGGGGCAGAAGTTCTGGCTGGAGGACATCGGCGGGCAGTCGTCGTACGCGGAGGCCGACGGGCTCGAGGCGGCGACGAGCCCGCTGCACGCGAAGGGCGCGCTCGACAATGCGGCGCTGAGCCGCGTCAGCATGAAGCAGGGGCTCTACCCGACCGCGGAGGGCGCGTTCTTCCGGGTGCCTCCGGACCTCGAGCCCGCGAAGCGCGCGGAGGTGGCCGCCCGGTTGAAGCAGGCGTACGCGGAGTCAGAGGGGCAGCCTGTGCCGATGGCGGTGCTGCGGCAAATGACCCGGTAGCCCCTGTGCAAGAGTGAATGCCGGAGACGGCGCACACCCTGGGCGGAGGCCGAGTGGTCGACCACGGAGGAACACGATGGAACCACAGAGGTCGGACCCGAAGCGGTTGGGACTCGGCGAGCTCAACCGACTGTGCGAGGCCATCCTCGGTGCGGCGTTCGCAGTTCACACCGGTCTCGGGCCCGGACTCCTGGAGTCAGCGTACGAGGCCTGCCTCGAATGCGAGCTACGGAGCCGGGGACTCGCTGTGGAGCGCCAGACGGCGCTTCCAGTGCGGTACCGGGAGATTCTGGTCGATGCGGGCTACCGAATCGATCTGTTCGTCGAAGGCGAGGTGATCGTCGAGGTCAAGTCCGCCGCGCCCAGCTCCTCACCTACCTCAAGCTCTCGAACCGACATCTGGGACTGTTGATCAACTTCAACGTGAAGCGCTTGAAGGAGGGCGGGATCCATCGACTCGTCCAGGGCGATCCGCCCCATGCGTAGCGTCTCTGTGGACCTCTCCAACCTCTGTGGTAGAAACCGCCCCGGCGATATACTCAGGCTCCGAACGCTGCGTCGAAGCTAGAAAATCCCAGCGGACACGAGCGCTCCGGCCGCCACGAGCCACAGCGCGTACAGCGCCAGGGGCACGCCGACCGTCAGCACCGGCAGGATGCCGGCCCCGAGCAGCACCAGCATCTCGGCGGGGTTCGCCTGGGCGCGCAGGGCCTTCGGCATCCGGACCGTACGGGTCACCGACGCCAGCGCCGCCGCGATGATCAGCAGCAGCGTGACCCACACCATGAGCGTGCCGAGCGGCAGGAACGACGCGACGACACACACGAACGGCCCACCGATGTAGGCGAACACGAGCTGACCCCACGTGGCGTTGGCGTACTGGCGGGCGAGGGAGCGGTCGAAGGCGGCGTCGTCGAGGGTCGCGGTGGACATGGGGTCTCCTGGGAGCGGGGTCACGCCATGAGCTTCACCCCGACCCGGCGTCCGGGACACGTGCGGGATGTTGCAGGATGTTTCAGCCCTCCGGCGACCGGCTCGCACACGCGCGATGGCGACGCTAAGCCAGGTGCCTGGGAGCCCTCATGAAGCAGTCCGCCGCCGAACGTCCGGATCCGTCCTTCCAGCGCAAGGCCGCCATCGCGCATGGCGCCGCGCTCGACCATGCCGGCGACGTGACCGTCGCGCCGATCCCTGGCTTCGACCTCGACCGCACCATCTTCCAGACCCTCGAGGGTCGCGCGTCCCGCTACGTCATCCAGAAGCGCATCGCAAAAGACGTGTTCTGGAAGGACAGCGCGGCCGCCGCCGTGCAGAAGGCGTACGACGCGGTCTGGGAGGACACCGAGCTCCCGGCCGTCTCCGCCGATCTCCTGAAGTTCCTGCTCGAGGAGTGCGACTTCGACGTCGAGCACGCCGACGGGTCGTTCCTCGACCACCTGTACTTCTGCTTCGAGTACGGCGTGCAGCACTACCCGCAGCAGTCCCCGCTCGTCCTGCTGCTGCACTCGATCCTCGGCACCGGCACGAACACGTTCGCGATGTCGGCCGACAAGATCCCGCAGCTGAAGCCGCTGATGACCCCGTTCGAGTGGACGCACACCGAAGCGTTCCCCAGCATCCTCCGCCTGCTGTACGCGGGCGAGCTGCGGGCCGAGCTGCGCGCGAACCTCCATCGGCCCGACGCGCTCGAGTCGATCCGCTTCCACCGGGTGATCGACGACGCGCCGCTGACGATGTCGGGCGAAGACCTGTGGATCGCCCTGAACTACCAGCTCATCCACCTGGTCGACTTCCTGCCGGTCGCCAACTGGCCGACCCATCAGAACGACACGTCGTTCATCCTGTTCCGCGACCTGTACGACCTGCTCCAGCGGGCCGGGAAGCTCGAGGCGAAGGTCGGTTACACGCCGGCGCACGGGCCGCGCAAGCCCAAGGGCGAGCACCAGGGTGTCGGCGGCTGGCTGGTGTCGCACATCCCGGTGGCGACGAGCGAGAAGATGGCCGCCGCGTCGGTCCGGAAGTTCTCGGAGCGCATCGGGCACTCGCTGGCGTACACGCTCACGCACACCTGACTCGACACCGTGCGAGTCACAAGAAGTGCGAGTTTGAGTCACATTGGGTGCTATAGTACAATGCTGTGACCGAACGTGCCCGACGGCGGGGGAAACGATGGCATCACGGCAGGGCAAGATTCCAGAGCGCGCTTCCTTCCAAGACGGGATGGAAACCCTCCTCCAGCTGCGAGCGCAATTCGGAGGTTCAGAACTTGCAAATGCCAACGAGGCAGCAACAAGGTTGCTAATCATCGACCGAATCCTCGAAAAGGTCCTTGGCTGGCCAAAGGAGACGTTCAACCCGGAGTCACCGGCAAGGGATGGGCAAAAGACCGAGTGGATAGACTACCACCTAGAGTGCGGGGGACTGGCTCGATTGGTCGTTGAGGCAAAGAGGAAAGGGCGTTCATTCACACTGCCGCACTCAAAGACCAAACGCGCACGTCAAGTATCCATGAAGACCGCGCGCAGCTACGGGAAGAATCTGCGCGATGCCTTGC